>NZ_KB911041.1:0-338543 GCF_000383275.1 Paraburkholderia caledonica
GCTGCCCGCAGTGGTCACCACCGACCTGCGCCTGAACGAGCCGCGCTATGTGACGCTGCCGAACATCATGAAGGCGAAGAAAAAGCCGCTCGAAACGATCAGGCCTGAAGACCTCGGTGTGGATGTCGCGCCGCGTCTGAAAACGCTGAAGGTTGTCGAGCCGCCCAGGCGCTCCGCCGGTGTGAAGGTGCCGGATGTGAAGACGCTGGTCGAGAAGCTGAAGACCGAAGCCAAGGTGCTGTGAGCAGCGCACGGAGACGAATGAAATGACGAATCTGGTGAATCTTGTAATAGCAGAACACGACAACACGTCGATCAAGGGCGCAACGCTGAATACGATCGCAGCCGCGCAGAAAGTCGGCGGCGATATTCACGTGCTGGTCGCAGGTCAGAATGCGCAGGCTGCAGCGGATGCGGCGGCGAAGCTCGCGGGTGTTTCCAAAGTGTTGCTGGCCGACGCGCCGCAACTGGCCGAAGGGCTCGCGGAAAACGTCGAAGCAACGGTGCTGAACATCGCGAAGGACTACTCGCACATCTTCGCGCCGGCCACCGCCTACGGCAAGAACATCGCACCGCGTATCGCAGCGAAACTCGACGTCGCGCAGATCAGCGATATCACCGCGGTCGATTCCCCCGACACATTCGAGCGCCCGATCTATGCGGGCAACGCCATCGCGACGGTGCAGTCGGCCGATCCGATCAAGGTCATTACCGTACGCACGACGGGCTTCGACGCAGTTGCAGCCGAAGGCGGCAATGCGACGGTGGAGAAGATCGAAGCAGCCGCGGACGCGGGCATCTCGCAGTTCGTCAGCCGTGAAGTGACGAAGCTGGATCGTCCGGAACTGACGTCGGCGAAGATCATCGTTTCGGGCGGGCGCGGCCTGGGCAACGGCGAGAACTACACCAAAGTTCTCGAGCCGCTGGCCGACAAGCTGAATGCGGCGCTGGGCGCATCGCGTGCAGCAGTGGACGCGGGCTTTGTGCCTAACGACTATCAGGTCGGCCAGACCGGCAAGATCGTCGCGCCGCAACTGTATGTGGCGGTCGGCATCTCCGGCGCGATCCAGCATCTGGCGGGCATGAAGGACAGCAAGGTGATCGTCGCCATCAACAAGGACCCGGAAGCGCCGATTTTCAGCGTTGCCGATTATGGCCTTGTTGGCGATCTGTTTACGCTCGTTCCGGAACTCGTCAGCGAACTCGGCTAAGCGTCCGGGCGCCGTATAAAAGCCATTCAAAGGCGTTAGGCGACATATAAAGGGCGCGGGACCAACAAGTCCGGCGCCCTTTTTCCATCAAGGCAGGAGGAGAACACAATGAGCTATACGGCGCCTATCAAGGACATGCTGTTCGTGATGAAAGAACTGGCGGATCTCGAGCAGATCGCGACGCTGCCAGGCTTCGAGGACGCGAATCTGGACACCGCCCAGGCCGTGCTGGAAGAGTCGGCGAAACTATGCGGCGAAGTGCTCGCTCCACTGAATGTGGAAGGCGATCGCAATCCGAGCAGTTGGAAAGACGGCGTGGTCACCGCGACGCCGGGCTTCAAGGAAGCGTTCCGCCAGTTTGGCGAAGGCGGCTGGCAGGGCGTGCAGCATCCCGTCGACTATGAAGGTCAGGGCTTGCCCAAGCTGATCGCGACCGCGTGCATCGAAATGCTGAACGCGTCGAATCTGTCGTTCGCGTTGTGTCCGTTGCTGACCGACGGCGCGATCGAAGCGCTGCTGACCGCCGGCACCGACGCGCAGAAACAGACCTATGTGCCCAAGCTGGTATCCGGCGAATGGACCGGCACGATGAACCTCACCGAGCCGCAAGCGGGCTCCGACCTCGCGCTCGTGCGCACGCGCGCAGAGCCGCAAGGCGACGATTCGTTCAAGCTCTTCGGCACGAAGATTTTCATCACGTGGGGCGAGCACGACATGGCGAAGAACATCGCGCATCTCGTGCTGGCACGGACGCCGAACGCGCCTGAAGGCGTGAAGGGCATTTCGCTCTTCATCGTTCCAAAGTTTCTGGTCAATGAAGACGGTTCGCTCGGCGAGCGTAACGACGTGCACTGCGTGTCGATCGAACACAAGCTCGGCATCAAGGCCAGCCCGACAGCGGTACTGCAATTCGGCGACCACGGCGGCGCGA
Source organism: Paraburkholderia caledonica (assembly GCF_000383275.1). Taxonomy (NCBI): domain Bacteria; kingdom Pseudomonadati; phylum Pseudomonadota; class Betaproteobacteria; order Burkholderiales; family Burkholderiaceae; genus Paraburkholderia; species Paraburkholderia caledonica. The sequence continues at coordinate 2,143 of NZ_KB911041.1, forward strand.
TCGGGCACCTGATCGGCGAGGAAAATCGCGGCCTCGAGTACATGTTCATCATGATGAACGCTGCTCGTTTTGCCGTGGGCATGCAGGGCGTCGGCGTGTCGGATCGCGCGTATCAGAAGGCGGTCGCGTATGCGAAGGACCGCGTACAAAGCCGTCCCGTCGACGGCTCTGCAAAACAGCCGGTCGCGATCATTCAGCACCCTGACGTGCGTCGCATGCTGTCGACAATGCGCGCGCTCACGGAAGCATCGCGTGCGCTCGCTTACGTCGCGGCAGGGCATTGCGATATCGCGCATCGTCATCCGGACGAAGCGACGCGTGCAAGCCACCAGGCGATCTACGAATTTCTCGTGCCGATCGTGAAGGGCTGGAGTACCGAGCTGTCGATCGACGTGACGAGCCTCGGCGTGCAGGTGCACGGCGGCATGGGTTTCATCGAGGAGACGGGCGCCGCGCAGTATTACCGCGATGCCCGCATCCTGCCGATTTACGAGGGAACGACTGCGATTCAGGCAAACGATCTGATCGGCCGCAAGACGGTGCGTGATGGCGGCAAGGTTGCAAAGTCGCTGCTCGCGGGCGTCGCTGAGACCGTCGAATCGCTCGGCGCGCAGCAAGGGCCTGCGTTCGAGTCGATGAAAAAGTATCTGGGGCACGGGCAGCGCTCGTTGAGCGCCGCAATCGACTTCGTCGTCGCGAACACGAAAGAGGATCCGAACGCCGTATTTGCCGGCAGCGTGCCTTATCTGAAGCTCGCCGGGATTGTGCTCGGCGGCTGGCAGATGGCGCGCGCACTGCTCGTCGCCGCTCAGAAGCGCGACGAAGACCCGGCGTTCTACAGCGCGAAAATCGCGACCGCGCAATTCTATGCGGAGCATGTGTTGCCGCTTGCGTCCGCGCTCGAAGCGTCGATTGTCAGCGCGAAGGGCGACGAGGGCGTGCTCGCGTTGTCGGCGGACCAGTTCTGACACGGTCTGTCATTAGACAGTGCCCTTTAAATGCAAACGGCGCCTTGTAAAGGCGCCGTTTGTTTTTTGACGAGTCGCTTCGCGCAGTCACGAACCGGCTGGCGACGCGGTATGCGTCAAATCTCGCGAGTTCTCGAAGTCACGCTTCGCGCATAAGCCGGACGATGCGCGCTGCCGGTGTCGCCGAGATAGCGATGTACCGACAGATCGTCTGCCTTGATGGCAGGCTGCTTGCCCGAGATAACGTCGGCGAGCAATTGGCCGGAACCGCACGACATGGTCCAGCCGAGCGTGCCGTGGCCGGTATTCAGGAACAGATTCGCCACCGGCGTGCGGCCGACGATCGGTGTGCCGTCCGGCGTCATAGGCCGCAGCCCGGTCCAGAAGCTCGCCTTCGACGTATCGCCGCCACCCGGGAACAGGTCGTTCACGCACAGTTCCAGCGTTTCGCGGCGCGCCTGGCGCAACGACTTGTCGAAGCCGACGATCTCAGCCATGCCGCCCACGCGAATCCGGTTGTCGAAGCGGGTGATCGCGATCTTGTAGGTTTCGTCCAGCACCGTGGAAACGGGCGCGGCCGCTTCATTGACGATCGGCGCCGTGATCGAGTAGCCCTTCAGCGGATACACCGGAATCTTCACGAGACCGGACAGGAATTTCGTCGAGTACGAACCCAGCGCGACCACGAACGAATCGGCGCGCACCAGTTCGTTGCCGCATTGCACGCCGGCAATGCGGTCTCCGGCCATGGCGAGTGCGTCGATCGGCGTGTTGTAGCGGAATTTGACACCCAGCTGCTCGGCCAGCGCGGCAAGGCGCGTGGTGAACATCTGACAGTCGCCGGTTTCGTCGCCCGGCAGGCGCAGACCGCCGGTCAGCTTGTGGGAGACGGCGGCGAGCGCCGGTTCCGCCTGCGCCAGTTCGGCGGCCGAGAGCAGTTCGTACGGCACATTGGCTTCGCGCAGCACCGCGATGTCTTTCGCCGCGCCGTCGAATTGCTGCTGCGTGCGGAACACCTGCAGCGTGCCGCCAGTGCGGCCTTCGTACTGGATGCCGGTCTCGGCGCGCAGCGCCTGCAGGCAATCGCGGCTGTATTCGGCAAGACGGACCATGCGGCCTTTGTTGACCGCATAGCGCGACTCGGTGCAGTTCTGCAGCATTTGCCACATCCATTGCAGCTGAAACTGCGTGCCGTCGAGGCGGATTGCGAGCGGTGCGTGTTTCTGGAACATCCACTTGACGGCTTTCAGCGGCACGCCCGGTGCGGCCCATGGCGACGCATAACCGGGCGAGATCTGCCCGGCGTTGGCGAAACTGGTTTCGAGCGCCGGGCCGGCTTCCCGATCGATAACGGTCACTTCATGACCCGCACGTGCCAGATAATACGCGCTTGTCACGCCGACGACGCCACTGCCCAAAACGACGACTCGCATAGCTGCTCCGGAAAATTCGCAAAAATTCGGGGGCGGTGCGCTCGCTAGTTCGTGGATTCGTGCGATTAACGAGGTGTAACGCGGTTCGCCCAGTGTTAACCGCTATACTATGGTCGAGCCTGCAGGTTTTGTTATTGTATTTTTGCGATTTTCAGAAGAAACACTATGCGTACGCAGCGCCAGCCGGTCCGAGCTCTCGACAAGCTCGATCACAAGATTCTTCGTCTGCTGCAGCAGGACGGTCGCATGGCCATGAAAGACCTCGCGGAGCAGGTCGGACTGTCGGTCACGCCGTGTATCGAGCGCGTCAAGCGCATGGAGCGCGACGGCGTCATTACCGGCTACTACGCGCGCGTGAATCCGGCGGAACTGGGCGCGGCACTGCTGGTATTCGTGGAGATCACGCTGGACCACAAAAGCGGCAACATGTTCGACCAGTTTCGGCGTGAAGTTCAGAAAATCCCCGAAGTGCTCGAATGCCACCTCGTGTCAGGTGACTTCGACTATCTGATCAAGGCGCGGATCGGCGAAATGGCCGACTACCGCAAGCTGCTGGGCGACATCCTGCTGCAACTCCCCGGCGCGGTGCAGTCGAAAAGCTATGTCGTGATGGAAGAAATCAAGGAAACGCTGACCATTCCCGTCGGCGACGAAGCCACGCGCTAGTTTTCCGCAGGGCTCGACAAACGGCGTAAACACTGTATATTTATACAGGTGTTTTGCGCCGTTTTTTATTAGTCTCCTGCTAGCCGTGACCAAATCCCACGTCTCTTCCGTCCGCGAGTTTCCAATCGCACCGCCAGCGCCTCGCAAAGGGCGCGGCGCGGTAACGAACTTGCAGGGACGCTACGAAGTCGACCACCGCGAAGCCGTAGACGACGGCTGGCTTGGGGTCCCGGACGAAGAGGAAGCACCGAAGGTTCTGCGTACGCAGGTTTTCGAGGAAAGGGCGAAGAGCATCCTCACGCGCAATAGCTCGCCGGATATCCCGTTCAGCGTGTCGCTCAATCCGTATCGTGGCTGCGAACACGGCTGTATCTATTGTTTCGCGCGGCCCACGCACAGTTATCTCGGGCTTTCGCCGGGACTCGACTTCGAAAGCCGGATCTATGCGAAGGTCAATGCGCCTGAATTGCTGGAGCGCGAACTTTCGAAGAAATCGTATGAGCCCGAGCCAATCGCGCTCGGCGTGAATACCGACGCCTGGCAGCCCGCAGAACGCGATTGGCGGCTCACGCGTCGCGTGGTCGAGGTGCTTAGCGAGCGGAATCACCCATTTGCAGCGATCACGAAGTCGTCGCTGATCGAGCGCGATCTGGATCTGCTTGCGCCTATGGCGGCTCGGGGCCAGTTTATGGCAGCGATCACGATCACTACGCTAGACGCGGATATCGCTCGTACGCTGGAACCGCGCGCGGCTACGCCCTCCCGGCGGCTGCGAACCATCCGCGCATTGAGCGAGGCCGGCATTCCGGTCGGCGTGAGCATTGCGCCCGTCATTCCGTTTGTCACCGAGCCCGACATGGAGCGCGTGCTCGAGGCGTGCGCGGAAGCGGGCGCCAGCAATGCGAGTTATATCGTGCTCCGCTTACCGTGGGAGGTGGCACCGCTTTTCAAAGACTGGCTCGCTGCGCATTTTCCCGAACGCGCTGAACGGGTCATGGCGCGCGTGCGCGATATGCGCGGTGGTAAAGACTACGACTCGTCTTTTTCTGCCCGCATGAAGGGCGAAGGTTTGTGGGCCGATCTGCTCAAGCAGCGTTTCCACAAAGCGGTGCGCCGTTTAGGCCTGAACCAGCGCGACCGGGGCATTCTGGATATGTCCCACTTCCGGCGAAACGAGGCGCAGCGGGTTCCGGCGGCAGTTCGCGACAATCCGCAACTCGATCTGTTCTAGCGGATTGCGCGGCGCGCCGGATTATTGCGAAAGCGCTTTGGCCGCCTGAACTTGCCCTTCGAAGTAGGTCTGGAAGGAAATGGCGAGGCCGGTCATCAACAGGAAGGCCCCGATCAGCAGCGAAAAGATCACCACGAAGATTACGGTCCAGCCAGATCGGCTCGTGCGCTGCGTGTGCGCGTTGAACTGCCTGTCCCATTTTTCGTCAGGGCGCAGGCCGTAGACGATCGCGGCGAGGAATGCAGCCAGAAGCGAGACCGCGCCAGGAAACGCCAGGACCCAGCCGAGCATTGAAGTGCGTTCACTCGCCGCGAGCAACATCGCGCCTGGAATGCCGATCAGCGTGCCGATCAGGTGAGCCCAGCCGAAAAGGTCGCGCGGTCCGTACAGGTAAAAGCGATGTGCGCCGAGGGTGCCCAGGAAAAATGCCAGTGCGGCGGTGATAGTTTTGGATCGAAAGTAAGTCGAGGTCGGAACTGGCTTGGACATGTAGGCGAGGGCAGAGTAACGGGCGGTCAGTAACGCGGGCCGAAGGAGCGGTCAATGGAGCGGGCACACCGTTGCCGCGGACCGTCGCGCATTCTACGCCGCTCGCGTGCGGCCGGTCACGCGGCGTACGGCCTCAGGGGGCGCGGGCATGTTGCCGTCTGGCTTGCTGGTTCCTGTGTCGCGCACCGCGGGACGAGATTGACTGCTGACCCACTGAAACGTGGAGCGGCCAGACGGGCGTTCAAGGCGCAGAGTAAGTGACGCGATAGATAGCGCCGGCGTAGTCGTCGCTGATAAGCAGGGACCCGTCGGGCAGCGGCAGGACATCGGCCGGGCGGCCCCAGACGGTTTCTCCCGGCTGGAGCCATCCTTCGGCGAACACTTCCTGACGCGCATGACTGCCGTCCGGCTCCGTGACGACGCGCATCACGCGGTAACCGGACTTCTTGCTTCGGTTCCAGGAACCGTGCTCGGCAATGAAAATGTTTGCGCGGTAGTCGGGCGGAAACATGGAGCCGCTATAGAAGCGCATGCCGAGCGCGGCAACGTGCGCACCTAGCTTGGCGACGGGTGGCGTATACGCGCTGCATGGGTGACCCTCGCCGAATTCCGGGTCGGGAATGACGCCGGCGTGGCAGTACGGAAAGCCGAAGTCCATGCCGACGCGCGGGGCGCGGTTGAGTTCGTCGTCGGGTGCGTCGTCGCCCAGCAGGTCGCGACCGTTATCGGTGAACCATAGCTCGTGCGTCGCCGGATGCCAGGCAAACCCGACCGTGTTGCGTACACCCCGCGCCACGACTTCGTAATGATTGCCGTCCGCGTCCATGCGGCCGATCATCGCGTAGCGGTCGCGGTCTTTCTCGCAGACGTTACAGGGCGCGCCTTGCGGCACGTAAAGCTTGCCGTCCGGCCCGAAAGCAATGAATTTCGCGCCGTGATGAGTCTCGCCCGGCAGTTTGTCCGTCACTACGACTGGTTTGGGCGGCGCATTAAGGCGCGTATCAATCGAGTCGAAGCGTAAAATCTTCGACACCGCGGAGACGTACAGCGCGCCGTTGTGCCAGGCCACGCCGACCGGAGTCTCCAGCCCCGAGGCCACCACATGGCGCGCGGTTGCGCGTCCGTCCTGCAGCTGGAGCGCGTACACATGGCCGTCGAGACTGCCTATATATAGAACGCCCTTCGGCGACAACGTCATGGCGCGAGCACTCGGTACAGTGTCCGACAAGACCTCAATGCGAAAACCGGCCGGCAGCTTGATGCGTTCAATAGGCAGCGCGGCAAACACATTGCACGCAAAGGAGGCCAGGAGTGCCGCCGCCACCGTGCGAAAACCGCGACAGAGCGGGGCGTTAGCGGTCCGACGGGCGAAGTAGACGAGTACGAGAGCGGCTCGGGACAGTGATTTCACAAGGCGTTCCGTCAGGTTGTTTGGGCTTCTGGGCGCCGCCGACCACCCGCGCTGTATGGGCGGCGCAACCGCGCTGCTCAGTTTATCCCGGTAAGTGTTTGTTATGGCGTCAGTTTCCCGCTATAATCGCGTGTTTCAGTCGTTCCGAACCCCGGTTTTCAAGGATTCTAGTATGGTCATCATCCGCTTGGCTCGTGGCGGCTCCAAGAAGCGCCCGTTCTACAACATCGTCGCAACCGACTCGCGTAACCGTCGTGACGGCCGCTTCATCGAGCGCGTTGGTTTTTACAACCCGGTCGCTACGAAGGGCGAAGCCCTGCGTATCGCTCAAGACCGCCTCACGTACTGGCAAGGCGTTGGCGCACAACTGTCGCCGACCGTCCAGCGTCTCGTGAAAGAAGCGCAAAAGGCGCAGCCGGCTGCTTAATGGTAGCTCGCATGCGGATCGTCGTCGGTTTGCCCGGCGGCTCGTGCAACTCGCATGAGCAGTCCGATACGCAAGATTTTTTGCCGAAGCAGGCGTCGAAGTTCGTTGTGAGGCTCAATCATGTCCGAGCGTGATTCCGGCAGTTCAGGTCGCGTAAAGACCAAAGAGCCGACACAAGAGCCGCCGAAAGGTGCGAGCTCACGTGCGAAGACGTCTGGTCAGGCGCCATTCGGTGCATTCGTCCGCAAGCCGGTCGAGCGGACCGAAGGCAAGGCGAAAGCCAATGTTGCAAACGCCGGTTCCGAGGCAGCAGCAATGCGCGCGGAAACGGCGGAGAGTTGGCCGGCCGACGCGGTCGAGGTCGGCGCAATCGTCGACGCATACGGTCTCAAAGGCTGGGTCAAGGTAGCTGCTCACGCGGATGCCGGCCATGGCGGCGACGCTTTGCTCAGTGCAAAGCGCTGGTGGCTGATGAAAGGCCGCGAGCGTCAGTCGGCGCCGTCATTGCAGGCGAAAACGCATAGCGACAGTGTGGTGGCCCATCTGGGCGGCGTCACTGACCGTGATGCGGCGTTGTCACTGCGCGGCTCTCGCGTCTATATCAGCCGCAGCGAATTTCCGGCGCTGGAAGCCGACGAATTCTACTGGGTCGACCTGCTCGGCCTGGATGTGGTGAACCTTGCCGGCGTCAACTTGGGCAAGGTGGCAGACATGATCGACAACGGTGCGCATTCGGTGTTGCGCGTCGAATATGCGGCAGCCGACAAAGTCGGCAAGCCGGTCACCGCCGAGCGTTTGATCCCGTTCGTCGGTGTGTTCGTCAAAACGGTGGACCAGGCGGCAAAGCAGATCATCGTCGACTGGGAAGCTGATTATTGATAGTTCAGCAAATCGAGTTCGCTAAAACGGAGAGAGCGATGCAGTTCGATGTCGTCACGCTCTTTCCCGAAATGTTTCGTGCGCTGACCGACTGGGGTATAACCAGCCGGGCAGCAAAGCAGGAGCGCTATGGGTTGCGAACGTGGAATCCGCGTGATTTCACAACCGACAACTACCGCACAATCGACGATCGCCCATACGGCGGCGGCCCCGGCATGGTCATGCTGGCCAAGCCGCTGGAAGATGCGATTGGCGCAGCCAGGGCGGCGCAGGCGGAGCAGGGCATCGGCGCGCCGCGCGTTGTGATGATGTCGCCGCAAGGCGCCACGTTGAATCACGAGCGTGTCATGAAGTTCGCCGCGCAGCCGGGGCTGATTCTGCTGTGCGGGCGCTACGAAGCGATCGATCAGCGTTTGCTTGACCGCGTTGTGGACGAAGAAGTCAGTCTTGGCGACTTCGTGCTGTCGGGCGGAGAGTTGCCCGCCATGGCCTTGATGGATGCGGTCGTGCGCCAGCTGCCGGGCGTGCTCAATGATTCGCAGTCGGCGGTGCAGGACAGTTTTGTCGACGTGCTGCTCGATTGTCCGCACTACACGCGGCCCGAGGAATACCAAGGCGTGCGCGTGCCCGATGTGCTGCTTGGCGGCCATCACGCGGAGATCGAAGCGTGGCGTCGGCGCGAGGCCTTGCGAAACACGTTGCACAAGCGGCCTGACCTGATCGTCAAGGCTAGAAAAAACAAGATGTTGAGCCGTGCCGACGAGGCATGGCTTGCAAGTCTCGCGAAGGAAGAGCCGAAGGCGTAAAGCTTCGGTCTTTCGAGCGGACACCAGGCGGCGCCGTACATGCGTGTACGGCGCCTGATGTGAACCCATCCTCTATCGGGGCCGTAGCCGGGCATTTTCATGCGAGGCAGGTACGAACGCCGACAAGATGGACTTAGGAGTCAGTGATGAATCTGATTGCAAAACTCGAGCAGGAAGAAATTGCGCGCGCCCTCGGCGAAAAGACCATTCCCGAATTCGCTCCTGGCGATACGGTGATTGTCAGCGTGAACGTGGTTGAAGGTACGCGTAAGCGTGTTCAGGCTTACGAAGGCGTCGTGATCGCCAAGCGTAACCGTGGTCTGAATTCGTCGTTCATCGTCCGTAAGATTTCGTCGGGCGAAGGCGTCGAGCGTACGTTCCAGACATACTCGCCGCTGCTGGCAAGCATCGTCGTGAAGCGTCGTGGCGATGTGCGTCGCGCGAAGCTGTACTACCTGCGCGACCGTTCGGGCAAGTCGGCTCGAATCAAGGAAAAGCTGGTCTCGAAAGACCGCGCTGCTTCCCAGGCGTAAATGCTGTAAGAAAAAGCACCCCTCGCGGGTGCTTTTTTGTTTGCCAGGTCAAAATAGCGGCATCGCCTCTACCGCTCACTCGAGAGATCCGTTGATCCGCCCCGCCTTTGAACCTGAAACGTTGCCTGTCGAAGCGACCGGCGCCCACTTGCCGCCAGTGCCCGCGGAGCGTCTTACGCCCGATGGCCTGCGCCGCCGTTTCAAGCAGCATCTTTGCTGGACACCCGAGCCGATCGTCGAGGCGCCGTGGCGCAATACTCAGGGCGATCCGCGTGTCGCCTCTGTACTGGTCCCGCTGGTAATCCGCGCAAATGGCCTGACGGTGCTGCTCACGCAGCGTGCCGACCATCTTAACGATCACGCAGGCCAGGTCAGCTTCCCTGGTGGCCGGCAGGAACCGTTCGACGCAGACGCCACAGCCACTGCTTTGCGCGAAGCGCAGGAGGAAGTCGGCCTGGCGCCGTCGCGTGTCGAAGTGCTTGGCGCGCTGCCCGACTATCTGACAGGCACCGGTTTCCGCGTGACGCCCGTAATCGGCCTCGTGCATCCGCCGTTCGCATTGAAAGCGGACGCGCTGGAGGTCGCAGAAGTATTCGAAGTGCCGCTCGCATTTCTGATGAACCCGGCGCATCACGAAGAACGCGTGTTCCGGTACGAAGGAGGCGAACGGCGTTTCTTCGCGATGCCGTACCCGCGCGGCGCATCATTGGAAGCGGCTGAAAGAGACGACGGCACGGGCAGCCACTATTTCATCTGGGGCGCGACGGCCGCCATGCTGCGCAATTTCTATCGCTTTCTAATGGCTTGAGGCGAGGTGACGCGCACGGTCGCCCGATGTTTGGCAACGACCTCGCTCAGCGGCATCCGACCCTGTGCTATCGTTATGAAACAATCGTAAAACTCGAAAAGCACGGCGCATCGCATGACTTTTTTTTCGGTATTGCTGGCTCTGATCATTGAACAGGTGCGCGCACTGTCGCCGAACAATCCAGTATCCGCGCTGCTTCAATACCACGCGGAGTCGGCGGCGCACGGATTCGATGCAGGCAAGCCCAAGCACGGCCTTCTTGCGTGGCTCGTCGTAGTGGTGCCGTGGACGCTCGTCGTCGCGCTCGTCTACTACGTTCTGTACAACATCCATTTCGCGCTTGCGTTCCTGTGGAACGTCGCGGTGCTGTACTTCACGCTGGGCTTTCGCCAGTTCAGCCACTACTTTACGGACATTCATCTCGCGCTCAATAACGACGATGTGCCGCGCGCCCGTGAAATTCTGAACGAATGGACCGGTCTCGACACGCTCGACATGCCGGTCAGCGAAATCGTGCGCCATACGCTGATTCACGCAGTCGTCGCGTCGCATCGCCACGTTTTCGGCGTGTTCTTCTGGTTCCTGATTCCGGTCGGGCCGGCGGGCGCGGTGCTGTATCGCATCGCCGAATATTTGTCGCGCACGTGGGCGCGTCCGGTCGACGACCGTACCATCGCGTTTTCAAGTTTTGCGCAGCGCGCATTTTTCGTGATCGACTGGGTGCCGGCGCGGCTTACGTCGCTGGGCTTTGCGATTGTCGGAAATTTCGAAGACGCGATCTATGCATGGCGTAACCATGCGCGTCAGTGGCCGGATGCGAATGACGGCGTGTTGCTGGCCGCCGGCAGCGGCGCGCTTGGCGCGCGTCTGAGCGGGCCGCTCGCAGAGCCGTCGAGTCTCGACGCGCTCGCCACCGGCGACGGCGGTCCCATGCAAGTCGGCGACGATTGCACGCCGCGCACGCTGCAGTCGGCCGTCGGGCTGGTGTGGCGCGCAGTCGTGTTGTGGATGATCCTGTTGCTCATGCTGACAATCGCCGTGTGGCTCGCTTGACCGCACACGCATGCGAACAAAAAAAGCCGGGTCGCCCCGGCTTTTTTTACGTCCTTCTCCGGGCTCAGGGGCGCTTTGAAAGCTAGGGTCCGCTGAGACCGAGCATCGACCACGTCGCGTCAGTCTGAACAGCATCGCATGAAGCGCATCAAGCGCATCAGCTCATGTCCGTACTGTGGAGGCGCGAATCACCCGTCCAATGGATCGCGCGCCGTACCGCACTGCCAGCACACGGTAAATTGCGCTTCGAGCCTCTCACCGCAATGGCGGCACTGCCAGCCCGGCGCACCGGCCGCTGGACCTTGCGACGCCGCATCGATCAAGCGCCGCGCCACGGCCTCGTCGCGATCGTCCACGAGCCATAGCTCAGGCGCGCATTGATCGGCGGGAATATCGCCGAGCGCGCCGTTCAGGTAGCGGTTGTGCAACTCACACGGAATGCCGGCCGCAGCCAGCACATTGACCCAATGCTGTCCGATGATGAGGTTCGGCGCGCGCATCAGCCTCATATCAGCGAACGATCTGACTGGCTTCGTGCACCAGTTGCGCGTACAGCGCATGGCGTTCGCGCCGGATACGGCCGTCGGCAACCGCCTCGAGGATCGCGCAGCCCGGCTCTTGCAGGTGATGGCAGTTGTAGAAGCGGCAATTGGGCAAGAGCGGCCGGAACTCCGGAAACGCGCGTTCGAGCCGGCCTTCGGTCAGATGATGCAGGCCGAATTCCTGGAAGCCCGGCGAGTCGATCAGTGCGCCGCCTTCGCCATCCACGCTGCGAGTATGGTGCGCGTTGTCCGCTGTGTCATTGCGGGCGAAGTGCGGCAGCGGATAGAGACGCGTGAACGTCGTCGTATGGCGGCCGCTGTTCAGCGCCGTCGAGATCTCGCGCGTGGCGACTTCGGCGTCCGGAATCAGCAGATTCACGAGCGTGGACTTGCCCATGCCGGACTGGCCGAGCAACAGCGTCGAATGACCGCGCAAATGTTCGATCAACGCGGTGCGAGCGGCCTCGGGTTGGGCCTTGATCGACACTTCCACCACCGTGTAGCCGAGCGCGCGGTACGGCTCCAGCCGTTTGCGAGCGCCTTCGAGCGCATCGGTCACGTCGATCTTGTTCAGCACGATCAACGGCTTCAGTTCGTTGGCTTCCGCTGCGACGAGCGCCCGGCCGAGCAGGTCTTCGCTGAAATGCGGCTCTGTCGCGAGCACGATCAGCAACTGGTCGAGATTCGCGGCGAACAGCTTCGACTTGTACTGATCCGAACGATAGAGCAGATTGCGCCGCTCGCCGATTTCGACGATCACGCCCTGGTCGGCGGAAGTGGGCTCGTAGATCACGCGGTCGCCTACCGCGACTTCGCTGCGCTTGCCGCGTGGGAAGCATTGGAGCATCGGGCCGCCGTCTTCGGGCGCGACCAGATAGTGACGGCCATGCGCGGCCACCACGAGGCCGCCTACGCGCGTGCTGGACGGCGCGCGCGGCGCTTTCTGAGGGCGGCCGCTCATGCGTGGCGCAACAGTCGGTCGATCCGCTGCGACGCAGGCGGATGCGAGTAATAGAACGCGGTGTAGAGCGGATCGGGCGTCAGCGTGGACGCATTGTCTTCATACAGCTTGACGAGGGCGTTGACGAGGTCTTGCGCGCGGGTTTGCGTGGCTGCGAATGCATCGGCCTCGAACTCGTGCTTGCGCGACGTGAGACTGCCGAGCGGCGTCACAAAGAACACGAACACAGGCAGTGCAAGGAAGAACAGCACGAGCGCGAGTCCGCTATTACCGCCGACTAGCGACGGCCGCACGCCCAGCCCTTCGTAGAACCACACGGACTGCGTGAGCCAGCCGAGCAAGGCGAGCATGGCGAGGCTGAGCGCGAACGTGACCAGCATCCGCTTGATCACGTGACGGCGCTTAAAGTGGCCGAGTTCGTGCGCGAGCACGGCTTCGATCTCGCTGCCCGACAGGCGCGCCAGCAGCGTGTCGAAGAACACGATCCGCTTGGCCGCGCCGAAGCCGGTGAAATACGCGTTGCCGTGCGCGGAGCGGCGGCTGCCGTCCATGACGAAAAGGCCTTTGGCCGCGAAGCCGCAGCGTTTCATCAGCGCCTCGATGCGGCTTTTCAGCGCTTCGTCCTTGAGCGGTTCGAATTTGTTGAAAAGCGGTGCGATGAACGACGGGTACAGCACCAGCACGAGCATCTGGAAGACGACCCAGACGATCCACGTCCACAGCCACCAGAAACTGCCCGCCTGGTTCATCAGCCACAGTACGACGAACAGCAACGGCAGACCGAACGCGGCACCTAGCAGGACGCCCTTCAACCGGTCGACGATGAAAATGCGCTTGCTCATCCGGTTAAAGCCGAAGCGTTGCTCGATAACGAATTGCCGGAAGTAATCGAACGGCAGGTCGATCGCGCTGGTAATCGCGATCACGGCCGCGACCAGTGCGATCTGCCCGACGTAGCCGCGGCCGAGCCAGTCTGTGATCGCCAGATCGAGTGCCTGCACGCCGCCGAGCAGTGTCAGGCCGATCAGCACGGCGGCGCCGACGACGATCTCGATCATCGTGAGACGCGTGCGCTCGACGGTGTAGTCGGCGGCGCGCTGGTGCGCGCTCAGCGCGATAGTGCCGGCAAACTGGCTCGGCACCTGCTCGCGATGGCCGGCGACGAAGCGGATTTGCCGCGACGCGAGCCAGAGTTTGGTGCCGACCATCGCCACGACGGCGACGACGAACAGAACGGTGAAGTACAGGGTAGGCATCCGTGGATTCCGTGGTATCTATGCGAGAATTATATGTTTCTTCCCGCCTCGCAGCGGGGACATGCTCAAACCATCTCAAACGACCAACCGCCGCAGCAATGGGGCTTCCCGCAAGCTTCCTGCCCGGCCATCAGGACTCCCTTCATGACCGACATTCCCGAATCCGCGCAACCGCTGCCGCTCGTGCGCAGCGACATGAATCTCATCTGGCTGGACATGGAAATGACCGGACTCGACCCGGATTCGGACCGCATCATCGAAATTGCGGTGGTGGTGACGAATTCGACACTAGACAGAATGGTCGAGGGCCCGGTTCTGGCGATTCATCAGAGCGACGAGACGCTCGCCAAAATGGACCAATGGAATCAGAACACACACGGCCGGTCGGGACTGATCGACCGCGTGAAGGCATCTACGGTGAGCGAAGCCGATGCCACCGAACAGATTCGCAATTTTCTCAGCACACATGTGCCACCCGGCAAGTCGCCGATGTGCGGCAATTCGATCTGCCAGGACCGCCGCTTCATGGCACGCTGGATGCCGGAACTGGAGAGCTTCTTCCATTACCGCAATCTCGACGTCAGCACGCTCAAGGAGCTGTGCCGACGCTGGCAGCCGGCAATCTACAAGGGTTTTCAGAAGCGCGCGCTGCATACGGCGCTTGCCGACATTCACGAGTCGATCGACGAACTGAAGTACTACCGGGAGCACTTCCTGATTCCGCCGACGCCGGACGCCTCCCTCAACGCGGAATAAGCTAAGCCTGCCGGGGGGCGCGCACCGCGCTCTTCGGCCGGAACGCCTTCACCACTTCCGCGTTGGTCTCCACGTACGGCCCGCCGATCAGGTCGATGCAGTAGGGGACCGCCGCAAAGATGCCGGGCACCTTCACCGTGCCGCCGGTTTCGACATCGGCATCGCGCAAGCCTTCCAGCGTTTCCTTGATCGACTTCGGCTGACCCGGCAGGTTGACGATCAGCGCCGCGTGATCCGCCGTCTCGCGGATCACCGCGACCTGGCGCGACAGGATTGCGGTCGGCACGAAATTCAGGCTGATCTGCCGCATCTGTTCGCCGAATCCCGGCATTTCCTTCGTCGCGACCGCTAGCGTGGCCTCGGGCGTCACGTCGCGCCGCGACGGGCCCGTGCCGCCGGTAGTCAGCACGAGATCGCAGCCGACTTCATCGACGAGTTCCGTGAGCGTTGCCGAGATGGTCGGCGCGTCGTCCTGAATGAGGCGCGTGACCACCTGCCACGGCGAACTCAACGCGGCGCCGAGCCACTCCTGCAACGCCGGAATGCCTTTGTCCTCGTAGACGCCCGTGGATGCGCGATCGCTGATCGACACGAGGCCGATCAGGATCTCGTCGGGGTGATTGCGCTTCAGCTTGGTGTCAGGCGTCGCGGTCGTCATCGTCGTCTTCCAGGGCGTCGCCGGCATCGGAATCGCTCGCCGCTGCGGGTCCGTCCGCGTTCTTGATCCACTGGAACAACTCGCGGAAGTAACGCGGCGGCTTATTCTGCTCGGCTTCCTTGCGGGCGTTGCGGATCAGCGTGCGGCCCTGCTGCGGATCGGCATTCGGATGCTGGCGGATGAAATCGGTCAGCGCGGCGTCGTCGGCAAGCAGTTTTTCGCGAGTGCGCTCAATCCAGTGCAGCTTGGCCGTTTCCGCCTTGTTGACACCGTTATACGTGTCGAGCGCGGTGCGCAGCGCAGCGGTTTCTTCGTCCAGCAACGAGCGCATCACGCGCCCGACGTACTGCACCTGACGGCGCTTGCCTTCGTGATCGGTGATGCGGCGCGCCTCGCGCACGGCGTCGTCGAGCTTTTCGGGCATCGGCATGCGCTTGAGCGCGTCTTTGGGCAGCGCGATCAGCGCCGAACCGAGTTCCTGCAGCTCGTGCATTTCGCGCTTGAGCTGCGACTTGCTCGGACGGTCGTAGCCGTTTTCGTCGACTTCCGGCTCGGCGGATTCGATGGGTTGAATGCGGGTTTTGCGTGTCATGCCGATATTGTAGCGTGCCAGGCCCGACGAACCGGCTGCGCCGCCGTGAACGGCGACCGACATCGCCGGAAGCGGGCAGCGAATGCCAGGTGCAGCAGCGCTTAGCTTGATATGATCGCGGGATGCGTGAGTGCGCTCGAACGCACGGCAAACGCAGACTGACGCGCATACGAGCAGCGCATATGAGGCGCACTGAACAGCGCGGCATGTGCGAACACCCAAGGGCCGCTCGGCCCCGAACAGGACGGCAACGACAATGGCAGCAGACATGGACGTCAAGCAGCGCTTTTTTCCGCATACCCAGGATGAACTGAAGGAAATCGCCTCGGACATCCTTCGTCACGCGAAGTCGCTCGGCGGTACCGACGCGGCAACCGAAATTTCCGAAGGCGACGGCCTGTCCGTCTCCGTGCGGCGCGGCGAAGTCGAGACGATCGAACATAACCGCGACAAGATGGTCGGCGTGACTGTGTTCATCGGCAACAAGCGCGGCAACGCGAGTACTTCCGACTTCTCGTCACAAGCGCTGAAGGACACGGTCGCGGCCGCGTACAACATCGCCCGCTTCACGGCGGAAGACGATTGTGCGGGTCTCGCCGAAGCCGAGTTGCTCGAGACCGAGCCGCGCGACCTGGATCTCTACCATCCGTGGAATCTGTCCGCCGACGAAGCCGTGGAAATCGCCCGTCGCGCGGAAGACGCCGCGTTCGCCACCGATCCGCAAATCAAGAACTCGGAAGGCGCGAGCGTGTCGGCGCAGCACTCGCAGTTCGTGCTTGCCACGTCGCGCGGTTTCCTCGCCGGCTATCCGTACTCGCGTCACTACATCGCCTGCGCGCCGATTGCCGGCAGCGGCCGCAACATGCAGCGCGACGACTGGTACACGTCTACGCGCAGCGCGGAGCAACTGGCCGACCCGGAAGCGGTCGGTCGTTACGCGGCGCAGCGCGCGCTTGCGCGCATCGGCGCGCGTGGCCTCGACACGCGCAAGGTGCCGGTGCTGTTCGAAGCACCGCTCGCCGCGGGTCTGCTCGGTGCGTTCGTGCAGGCTACGAGCGGCGGCGCGCTGTATCGCAAGACGTCGTTTCTCGTCGATAGTCTCGGCAAGCCGGTGTTCGCGCCGCATGTGCAGATCGTCGAAGATCCGCACGTGCCGCGTGCCATGGGCAGCGCGCCGTTCGACGAAGAAGGCGTGCGCACGCGGCAGCGCTCGGTGGTGAAGGACGGCGTCGTGGAAGGCTATTTCCTCTCGACCTATTCGGCGCGCAAGCTCGGCATGCAGACTACCGGCAACGCGGGCGGCTCGCACAACCTGTCGCTGCTCAGCTCGAACACGCGAGCGGAAGACGACTTCGAAGAAATGCTGCGGAAGCTCGGTACAGGACTGCTGCTGACCGAACTGATGGGCCAGGGTGTCAACTACGTGACGGGCGACTATTCGCGCGGCGCGTCCGGCTTCTGGGTCGAAAACGGCAAGATCCAGTATCCGGTCGAGGAGATCACCGTCGCGAGCACCTTGCAGGAGATGTTCCGCCATGTCGTAGCAATCGGCGCGGACACGATCACTCGGGGCACCAAGCAGACGGGCTCGGTGCTGATTGAACGGATGACGATCGCCGGGCAGTAAGCGGTTTTCCAGCGTTGTAGCGGTACAGACGAAAACGCCACGCAAGTTTGCGTGGCGTCCTGCTTTTTCGGCGTGCTTCGTTCCGCTTTTGTCAGCGCGCTTCACTGCGCTCGGGCGCCTTACGTCACCGGCTTTTGCGCTTGTATGTGACGAACGCGTAATCGAAATCGTTCGGTGCATGCGCGCGATGCGTTTCGTGTGCGACTTCTTCCCACTCGTTCGGATCGACCGCCGGGAACGTCGCGTCGCCGTCGAAATCGGCGGAAATCTCCGTGACGATCATCTTGTCTGCAAGACGCAACCCTTCCACATACAACTGGGCACCGCCGATCAGAAACGCTTCGGGCGCCTGGTCCTGCGCGGCGAGCTTGAGTGCTTCGCCGAGCGTGGTGGCCGCGTCGCAACCCTGGAAGCGCCGACCGGCATCGCGAGTCACGACAATGTTGCGGCGTCCCGGCAACGGCCTGCCGATCGACTCATGCGTTTTGCGGCCCATGATGATGGGCGCGCCCATGGTGGTCCGCTTGAAAAACGCGAGGTCTTCGGGGAGTCGCCAGGGCAACTGGTTGTCGCGGCCGATCACGCCATTATTGGCGCGAGCAACGATCAGGGTGAGCGTCGTCATCGAATGGAAGAGGGAACATAACCCGCCTGATTCTACCTGACGCACACGCTCCGGCCGCCGCTCTGGCGTGATCCATCGAGCGGCGACGCCCAGCGGCACCGGCCGAAAAATGCCGCGCGTACTGCGACATCGGCTGAATCCGCGCAATAAAAGCCGATTGAGTGGCGAGTCTTCCTATACATAGCGATTGGCGAACATCTTGGACCGCTCGCAAACCATTGGTGCATTGGTGAACAACGTTCCCGTCACCAATCAGATAAAGTAGTGGCACAGGAAACTATGCAGGTTGAACCCGCCAGAAGAAAATACCTATTAGATGCTAATTGAAACGGTACGATCTACCTGCGTTCCTACGTATGAGAAAAGCGCTTCCACATTTCGTAATTCGTAAGTTGATTACTTATTTATCGGCGTGGACGCCTTGCTGGGCAAGGGCGGGCGGATTAAATTCGCATAATTGTTTTCCAAGCCGCGCGCGTATAGTAAGCTCTCGGAAAGAGCTTCAATTTTAAAAAAAGCCCGCTAACGGGCCGTCTCAAACACACACGCCGCTTTCTGGGGATCAGCTGTCCGCACGGAATGGAATGGCCGTTCGGTTTTTGCTATTTGCGAATCCCGAATGTGCCAGCGTGTCTGAATTGCGGTTCAGGTGCGTGCATCATCCTTAACGTTCGTTGACGAGAGGATCTGAATAATGGAACCCGCAACGCGGCAACTGATTTACGTTTCGCGAGAGCCAAGCGCGGAACTGAACACCCGCTTCCACCAGCGTGGCTGGAATGTCGAAGTGGTGGGATCGGCGCGCGACGCGCGCCGGGCCGTACGCGCCGGTTCGGCAGCGGGTGGCCTGCTCGATTTATCGAGCCATTTCCAGCCGCATGAAATTGCAGCATTCGAATCCTGCCTGACCATGCCGAACGTCGGCTGGGTCGCCGCGACCATGCCTGGGCAACTCCAGGACGCAGCGCTGCGCCGTCTGGTACGCGATTATTGTTTCGACTATGTGACCGTCCCTTACTCCGGCGACCGGATCGTCGATTCCGTCGGTCACGCATACGGCATGATCTCGCTCGGCGAACCCGCTTCGAACGATGCATCGCAGGGCGCCGAAGGTGAAATGGTCGGGTCGTGCGACGCAATGCTGGCGCTGTTCCGCTCCATCCGCAAAGTCGCGATGACTGACGCGCCGGTCTTTATCTCGGGCGAGTCGGGCACGGGCAAGGAACTGACGGCTGTTGCGATTCACGAACGCTCGGCGCGGCGCAACGCGCCGTTCGTACCGATCAACTGCGGCGCGATTCCGCCGCATCTGCTGCAGTCCGAACTGTTCGGCTACGAACGGGGCGCGTTTACCGGTGCGAATCAGCGCAAGATCGGCCGCGTGGAAGCGGCCAACGGCGGCACTCTTTTCCTCGACGAAATCGGCGATCTGCCGCTCGAAAGTCAGGCGAGCCTGCTGCGCTTCCTTCAGGAGCGCAAAGTCGAGCGGCTGGGCGGCCATAGCGCGATCGACGTCGACGTGCGGATCATTTCCGCAACGCACGTGGATATGACGGCTGCCATGATCGAAGGACGTTTCCGCTCGGACCTGTATCACCGCCTGTGCGTGCTGCAAATCGACGAACCGCCGCTGCGCGCGCGCGGCAAAGACATCGAGCTGCTCGCGCGCCATATGCTGGAGCGTTTCAAGAAAGACGCGAGCCGGCGTCTGCGCGGTTTCGCACCCGACGCGATCGCCGCTTTGCACAACTACGGCTGGCCGGGCAACGTGCGTGAACTCATCAACCGCGTGCGTCGTGCAATTGTGATGTCCGAAGGACGCGCGATCACGGCGCGCGATCTCGAACTCGCCGAGTACGTGGAGATCGTGCCGGTGTCGCTCGCGCAGGCGCGCGAAGCGGCCGAGCGCCAGGCGATCGAGCTTGCACTGTTGCGTCACCGTGGACGTCTTGGCGACGCAGCCCAGGAACTCGGTATCTCGCGTGTCACGCTGTACCGGCTGCTGTGCTCGCACGGCATGCGTCATATGGAGAGCGAGCCGCTTGCGTCGCCGCACGGCACGTTGCCCGCATCGGTGCCGCATCTCTGAAACGCGGCCACACGCAACTGTTGTGAGCTGGCCGCTCCGCAGCGGCCGGTAGACCGGACGGCCCGCGACGCGTCGCCCTCCGCGTGGTTTCGCGCGGGGCTCGTCGCACCAGGCCGCCTTGCTTCCATAGTCTCTCGCAAGCGGTCGGCGCCCGCCGGCCGCGCTTGGTAAAATCGGGTTTTCCGCTCAATCTCGCGGCGCACCGCTTGCGGACCGCGTCGAAGGAACCCGCATGAAACAATACCTGGATCTCGTCCGCACGATTCTCGACACTGGCACGTGGCAGGAGAATCGCACCGGCATCCGTACCATCAGCATGCCGGGCGCCATGTTGCGCTTCGATCTTCAGCAGGGCTTCCCGGCGGTCACAACGAAAAAGCTGGCATTCAAGTCGGCCGTGGGCGAACTGGTCGGTTTCCTGCGCGCGTCGCGCAGCGCGGCCGATTTCCGCGACCTCGGCTGCAAGGTGTGGGACGCGAACGCCAACCAGAATCCGCAGTGGCTTGCCAATCCATATCGCGAGGGCCCCGACGACCTGGGCGACGTGTACGGCGTGCAGTGGCGGCAGTGGCCGGCCTACAAGGTGCTCGACGCCAGTGCGAGCGCGCAGCTTGCGGATGCGACCGCGCGCGGTTTCCAGGTGATCACTGAATTCGACGAGAACGGTAGCCGCAAGGTGCTGCTGTACAAGGCGATCGATCAATTGCGTCAGTGCCTCGACACCATCATGCAGAATCCGTCGGACCGGCGAATCCTGTTTCATGCGTGGAATCCTGCGGTTCTGGATCAGATCGCGTTACCGGCTTGCCATCTGCTCTACCAGTTCCTGCCGAATGTGGCGAAGCGCGAAATCTCGCTGTGCCTGTACATCCGCAGCAACGATGTCGGGCTCGGCACGCCGTTCAATCTGACCGAAGGCGCCGCCCTGCTGCACCTGGTGGGACGCTTGACGGGCTACACGCCGCGGTGGTTCACGTACTTCATCGGCGACGCGCACATCTACGAGAACCAGTTGGACATGCTGAAGCAGCAGCTCACGCGCGAGCCGTATGAAAGCCCCAAGCTCGTCATTTCCGAGCGGGTGCCGGACTACGCGAAGACCCACGTGTACGAACCGGAATGGCTGGAAAAGATAGAGCCGTCGGATTTCTCGCTGGTCGGCTACCGGCATCACGAGCCGCTCACGGCACCCATGGCTGTCTGACGCGTCTGACCGAAAAAGCCTCCGCGATTCCCATCGCGGAGGCTTTTTGTTTTCTGCCGACGGCAGACTGCTCGTAGGGAAGGGCGCTTAGCCCTTGTGATGCTCGTCGTGGCCACCGGCCGAGCGCTGCTCGCCGTGCTGCTGTGGCTCAGGACGCGGCTGCTGCACTTGCTGCGGATGAAACTCCTGACGCGGCGCCTGCTGAGCTTGCGGTTGCGGACGCGGCTCAGGACGCGGCTGCTGCGCTTGCTGCGGATGAAACTCCTGACGCGGCGCCTGCTGAGCTTGCGGTTGCGGACGCGGCTCAGGACGCGGCTGCTGCACTTGCTGCGGATGAAACTCCTGACGAGGCGCCTGCTGGGCTTGCGGTTGCGGACGTGGTTCAGGACGTGGCTGCTGTTGGACCTGCGGCCGCTCGACCGCTTCGGCGTGCTGTGCGGGCTGCCGTTGATCTTGCGCCGCATGCGGCTGTTGCCCCATCGCCGGATTCTCCACGGGGCGCGGCACCTCGCGTGACTGCATCGCTGGATTCCGCTGACCTCCTGGCTGCTGCGACCACTCCGGCCTTGGCGTCTGCGCCTGTTCACCGCCTCGCTGACGACCCTGCTGCGCTTGCTGGGCCATAGGCGTATGCGGCTGCGTCCAGGCGGGCTGGTGACGTCCATCCGCGGCAACTGACTGGCCCTGCTGCTGAGCCGGTTGTCGAGCCGGTTGCTCTACCACTCCCCGCTGTTGTGCCACGCCCGGGTTGCCGCCGTTCGCCTGCGGCGGCCGCGGCACGCCGTTCGGCGGCGCACCTGCTGCGCCAACCTGCTGCCCATTCCACCGCAGGGGCGCGCCGGGACGCTCCGGCTGGGCACCCGCGCGCCCCGGCTGAACGGCGACAGGCGCGTCGCCTGGCCGGCGCCCAGCCTGCGGCACGTTGTTCTGCGGTTGGCCCGTGGTGCCCGGCGCGGCCTGTCCGCCCGGTCCCGGCTGAAGAACTGGCGCTCCCGCCGCCGCCCCCGGCATTCGTCCCGGAAGATGCGACTGGACGACCCGCACGTTCTGCACCGGCGACGCACCGGGCCCACCCGACATGCGCGCCGGGACCGACGTCCGAACGATCGGCTGCCCGGCGCCCGGCACGCGTCCACCGCTTTGCGCGAAACGCTGCGCGAGGCCATCGCGGTAGGCGGGCGGCATCGACGGACTACGCGTCGCGACGACTGGACGCGTCATCACCCCCGCGGGCGGCCGGTAGTTCGCGTTGCGCAGACCCGGCCCGTAACTCTCGCGCACCGGCGCGATGCCCGGGGCTCCCGGGTTGATCCGCGCATTGCGCCACTGCGCGGGATCGACCTTCTGCGCGAAGCGCCCCACGGGCTGTCCATGCACGAAAGCCGTCGCCGGAACCGCCGTCACAGCGCGCGGCGCCCGGTAGTTGACGTACGTGTTGTGAATGTTGGTGATATTGCGGTTGTAGTTGTTGATGACCGTCGTCTGATTGACGCGTTCGTAGTAGCGCGGGCTCCAGTGATCGTGGTCGCCCCAGTGCGGATGCCACCGTTCGCCCGGTCCGAGCGGGAACCACGCGACGCCCGCGGCCATCGCACCGCCAATCGCCAGGTTCACGCCCCAGTCGACTCCGCCGCCTCCGCCACCGCCGCCGACGAACGCCACCAGCGCCGGCGCATAGACCGGCGGCGCGCTGACCACGACCGGGCCCGGCACCCATGCCCAGGAGTCGTCGACGTAGGCCCAGCGGCCGTAGTGATACGGAGCGAACCCCCACGGTGCGTCGTCGACCCAGGTCCAGCCCCAAGGCGCCTGCCATACCCAATGTCCGTCGTGGTACGGCGCCCAGCCGGCGGGCGTCGCGCGCGGCACCCAGACCTCGCCGTATTGCGGGCTGCTGCGCCACGTACCGTTGGCGTCCAGATCCTGATAACCGGGGATTTCACGCGACACATAGCGCGCCGATACCGAGCGGTTCTCGGCGGCGTCGCGGCTTGCGGCCCATTGGTCGAAGCCGTCGGGGCCCGGCGCGCCATTGTCGGCAAGCGTTTGCAAAGAAGTGCCGGCAAAGCGGATCTGCTGGCCGGCCGCGATCGGCACCTGGGCGCCGTCGCCATAAACCGTCGCATTGCCGTTGCGAACGGTGACGGTGGTGCTGCTGCCGTCCGGCGCGACGTCGACGCGGTAGTCACCCGGGCCGTTCAAGCCGAGCGCGAGATTCGGCGTGTCGACTTCATACGACGACCCCGGCGGCAGTTCCCGCACATGCGCCGACAACGTCCCTTGCGCGACCTTCAACTGCGCGCTGTTGTCGTCGAGACCGAGGATATCCAGGCTTGTCGACTGGCCGAGACGCACGGCGGTCGAGCCGATATGCAGTTCGGAACGCGCGTTCTGATCGTTCCACAACTGGTCGCCGGTGGTGAGCGGCCGGTTGATCTGCGCGTACGACCAGTCGGCGGCGCCGGCGGGCTCGGTAGTCACGGTTCCGGCCATGTAGTTCAGCCGCGCGACGCGCCCGGGCGGATCGCTGTCCGTAGCGACGCCCTGCGGCGCCGGCGCGGCTTGCTGCGCGAGCGCGGCCTGCGCGGCGAACAGGAAGGCGGCTGCGGCGATCAGCGAGTAGCCGATGGTGCGACGGGTTGACGAGGTTGGCGATGGTGAGGTCGTGGTTCTCATGATTGTTCTCCGACGGACGATGCACGTGCAGCATCCGTGAACCACTGTACCCGCGCCGTTTGTTTCAAGACGCCCACTTTTGTAAAGCCTGGTGGCGACTGGTAACAAAAGGTCTCTATCAGGCGGCGTCGGGCTCCGAGCGCGCGGTCAGTCACTCGGCCAGGAAGGCGTCGAAGTGCCGGTGTCCGGCCGGCGTGATGCGCAAGATCCGCGGCCGTTCGGTCCGTTCGACCCAGCCGTGCGCGGCCCACGAGTCGAGCAGCGCCGCCCCGAGCGCGCCGCCGAGATGCGGACGGCGTTCGCTCCAGTCCGGGCAGGTGCACGCGAAGCGGCGCCGGCGGCTGCGCTGCGCGGACAGGTCGATGCCCCAGTCGGAGAAGCGGGCAGCACCCTCCGGTGTGGCTTCGAGCGACGCACCGTTCAAAGCCAGCAGTCCGCGTCCGACGAGCCGCTCGAACACGCGTACGGACAACTCGCCGGCCATATGGTCGTAGCAGGTCCGTGCGTAGCGCATGTCGGTCGGCACGGTGCGCACGGGGCGCGGCACCGGACGCTGCGGCGCGCTGACTTGCGCGACGTTGGCGAGCGCTTCGATGGACGCCGCGATGTCGGCCGACGCAATGCGGAAATAGCGATGCCGGCCGCGCACCTCGAGCGCGAGCAGGCCTCCCTCGGTCAGGCGCGCGAGATGAGCGCTGGCCGCCGATGGCGACAGTCCCGCGATCATCGTCAGTTCGCCGGCGGGGCGGGCGCTGCCGTCCATCAACGCCCACAGCATGGCTGCGCGGCCGGGATCGGCGAGGAGCGCGCCAATGCGGCTCAGGCCGGGAAAATGATTCTGTTCGTCTGCGAGGCTGGCGGGCATGACGCGTCTCCGTATCTGTCGGTCTTCGATGCGCGGGGCGCAACGTACGATGCAGCCACTTTACCTGGCAAATGCATTCGATGTTTCACCCTGACGTGAACCGTCGATTGCAGCGCGGCGCATGCGCCTAAAGCGCCAGGCTAGAATCGGAGCCTGTCTTTGCAGGATACGCAGTCATGAAAACAGTTCTGGCCGTTGTCGTTTGCATTGTCTTGCTCGGTGCCTGCGCTCAGGGCGGCTCCGGCTCGGCAGCGGGCGCGGGTACCGGCAGCGTGACCATGTACGGCACGATCGACGAAGGCATCACCTTCCGCAAATAGAGGCGTCGTCGGTCTCGTTGCCCCTTTCGGCAAGCATCGAATTGGCAGAAACTGATACATCGTTGTCATTGCTGCCACGCGCAGTCATGTGACGATGTGGTTTTCGCCAAGTGAGCACTCGGCGGCTCGGCTCAGTCAGGCCAGTCAGGCGACTTAAGGCCGTGGCGGCGTGTGAGGGCCGCTTGTGCCGCTTGTGCCGCTCCTGCCACTTCGACCACTTCGACCACCTTCGCTGCCGGGACCGATCCATGCCGCCTGCCGCACCAGCTTCGTCTTCTCGATCCGCCGCCGCTTCTGCCTTCACTGCCGTTTCCGCGGATCCGCGCGGCTCCGGCCCGCACGGACGCCGTGACGCGCGTGTGCTGGCTGTGTGCCAGGCGTTGTACACCTCGTCGGTGTCGATCGATCTCACGCTGACGGGCCTCGTTGGCTACACGCTCGCCGACGACAAGGCGCTAGCCACGCTGCCTTTCTCGCTGATCACGGTGGCTGCGGCGCTCACGACGATCTTCGCGTCGTTTCTGATGGCGCGCATCGGCCGTCGCGCGGGTTTCGTGCTGGGCGCGAGCGTCGGCGCGCTGGGCGGCGCTGTGTCCGTGTGGGCGATCTTTCATCACGACTTCTGGGCTTTTTGCGCGGGGACCGCGACGGTCGGCGTATTCCAGGCGTTTGCGCAGTACTACCGGCTCGCCGCCGCAGACGCAGTCGGTCTCGAAGCCAAGAGTCGCGCAATTTCGACGGTTCTCACGGGCGGCGTGGTCGCGGCCGTCTGCGGCCCGCTTCTCGCCGCGTGGAGCAAAGACTGGCTCGCGCCGGTGACGTTCGCGGGCTCTTACGCGCTCGTCACCGGACTCGGACTCGCGTCGATTGTCCTGTTGATGCTGCTTTATCGCGACATGGCGCCTGCGCCGGCCGTGGCCAGTACCCACGACGCCGCACGGGCGCTCAGGGAGATCGTGCGGCAACCGATCTTCGCCGCGGCGCTCGCGAACAACGCGCTCGGCTATGCCGTGATGACGTTCGTCATGACCGCCACGCCGATCGCGGCGGTCGCGTGCGGGCACAGCATCGGCGACGGCGCGTCGATCATCCAGTGGCATCTGGTCGGCATGTTTGCACCGTCTCTCTTTTCCGCGCGGCTCATCAAGCGTTTCGGCGTGCTGCCGGTGATCGGCGCGGGCATTGCGCTCTCGGCACTATGCGGTGTCTTCGCATTGCGTTCGACCGATCTGCCGCACTTTTACGCCGCGCTCGCGTGTCTCGGCGTGGGCTGGAATTTCATGTTCGTGGGCGGCTCCACGCTGCTCGCGCAGTCGTACAGGCCGTCGGAACGGGCGAAGACGCAGGCCACCAGCGAATTCACGACGTTCGCGTTCTCCGCGCTCGGTTCGCTATTCGCAGGGCAATTGCTGGCGCGCTTCGGCTGGGCGACGATCAATGCGGCGATCTTTCCGCTGCTTGCCGCAGCGGCGCTCGCCACGCTCGCCTATGCGCGGTCGTCCAGACGGCGCGCGATGGGAGGGGTCGCGTAATGAGCGTGCGTCATATCGTATTTGCCGTCGCACCCGATCTGGTCCTGCTCGACGCGTGCGGCCCGCTGGAAGCCTTCTGGCGCGCCGAACTGACGATGGCCGCTGCGCAGGGTGCGAGCGATGGCGGTGGGCGGGTGCCGATACCGGCGAACCCGGCCACGCATGCGGATGCGTCCGTGCCTGCATCCACGCACTCGCCCGCACGCCCGATCGCTTATCGCACGACAGTCGCTTCGATCGACGGCGGCGTCTTGCAGACTTTTCCGGGCCTGCCAGTCGTGACCGAACGACTCGATTCACT
This sequence comes from Paraburkholderia caledonica, assembly GCF_000383275.1. Lineage (NCBI taxonomy): Bacteria > Pseudomonadati > Pseudomonadota > Betaproteobacteria > Burkholderiales > Burkholderiaceae > Paraburkholderia > Paraburkholderia caledonica. Next base: position 28,851 of record NZ_KB911041.1, read on the forward strand.
GGACGCCGAGCCGATCGACACGCTGATCGTCCCCGGCGTTCCGGTCGATCAGCATTGCACGCTGCAGCCGGAACTCGTCGCGTGGATCAGGCGCAATGCGCCGCGCGCGCGGCGCGTGTGCTCGGTATGCACGGGCGCGTTCTATCTGGCGGCGGCCGGCCTGCTGGACGGCCGCCGCGCGACCACACACTGGCGCGATGCGCCGCATCTCGCGCGCCGCTTTCCCAATGTTCATGTCGATGCCGATCCGATCTTTATCCGCGACGCAGGCCCCGAGGGAGCCCGAGGTGACGGCGAACGCGTGGTCTGGACGTCGGCGGGCGTGACGGCGGGCATCGATCTCGCGCTTGCGCTGATCGAAGAAGACCTCGGCCACGCCGTCGCGATGCAAGCCGCGCGGCGCCTCGTCGTCTTCATGAAGCGGCCCGGCGGGCAGTCGCAATTCAGCGCGGCGCTCGCGGCACAGGCGTCGGCGGGAGGGCCGTTCGAGGCCTTGCATAGCTGGATGGTCGCCCATTTGCGCGAGGACCTCACGGTCGAGCGACTCGCCGAGCACGCGCGAATGACCCCGCGGACCTTCGCGCGCCGCTACGTCGACGAGGTCGGGCGTACGCCGGCGAAAACCGTGTCCGCATTACGCCTCGAAGCGGCTTCGCGGGCACTGGCCGAATCGCGCCGGCCGCTGAAGCGCATCGCGCTCGATTGCGGTTTCGGCAGCGAGCAGAATCTGCGGCGCGCGTTCGTGCGGCGCTTCGGCGTGCTCCCGCTCGAGTATCGTGAACGGTTCATGTCCGCGACTGCGCCTGCGTCGGCGAACCATCGAGAGGCGCCTGTCCGCGCCGGCGACGACGCGCGCTGAACGACTGCGCGCGAAGCGACCGTTCGAGCCGGAGAACAGGCCAGCGCCGCGGCACTGTACGAGCTTGCAGCGGCCACAGCGATGAGCCGGCTGATCGGATGGCGCGCCGAAACCGGCTGCGCGCATGGACGTTGCACGCATTTCCGCCCGATAAGTGGCCACGCTGTCAATATTGCGCTCGTATAATCGCCTCCTTTCAATGCATCCGATTGACCGGAGTCAAGATGAGTAGCCATCTCTCAGCGCCGCTGGAACGTTCCGAAACCACGTTCCGCTTTCTCGCCGAACCCAGCTCGGTCAACTTCGGCGGCAAGGTGCACGGCGGCGCGCTGATGAAGTGGATCGACGAAACCGCGTATGCGTGCGCGGCGGTGTGGTCGGGGCGTTATTGCGTGACGGTCAGCGTCGGCAATATCCGTTTCCGTCGACCGATTCTGGTGGGCAACCTCGTCGAATTGCGCGCGCGCGTGGTGGCGACAGGGCGCACCAGCATGCACATCCATGTGTCGGTGCAGGCTGGCGACCCGAAGGGCGGCGAGTTGCTGCAAACCACGGATTGTCTCGTCGTGATGGTCGCGGTCAATGAAAACGGGCACCCGGTGCAGGTGCCGTCGTTCGTGCCGGAAACCGACGAACAGAAGCGCCTCGCAAAGTATGCGATGGACGTGAAGGAAGCGCTCGACGCGATCGTCGAGCTGAAGCCGGAAGAAGTGGCGCAGGGCAAGGTTTGAACGACCCTTGCCGGACCTGACCTGTGCACTGGCAAAACTGCAGGCGGCGATCCTTTGCCGCCTAAGCGCCCGATTTTCCCGTCCGGGCTAATCTGAATCAAACACGCATCGAATCAAACTGGGCGACTCACCGCGAGTCGCCCAGCGCGTCAGGCGTGGGAGCGGGCAGGTGCCAATCAAGGCACCGAATGGCCCACCATATCGCCCGGCCGCACCCATTCGTCGAACTGCTGCTCAGTGACATAGCCGAGCGCGAGCGCCGCAGCCTTCAGCGTGGTGCCCTCCTTGTGCGCCTTCTTCGCGATCTGCGCGGCCTTGTCGTAGCCGATGTGCGGATTGAGCGCCGTCACGAGCATCAGCGATTCGTTAAGCAGCGCGTCGATCCGCTCGCGGTTGGGTTCGATGCCGACTGCGCAGTTGTCGTTGAAACTCAGAGCGCCGTCGCTTAGCAGGCGGATGGACTGCAGCACGTTGTGCGCGATCATGGGCCGGAACACGTTCAACTCGAAGTTGCCGCTCGCCCCGCCGATGTTCACCGCGACGTCATTGCCAAACACTTGCGCGCACAGCATCGTCAAGGCTTCGGATTGTGTGGGATTGACCTTGCCCGGCATGATCGAGCTGCCCGGTTCGTTCTCCGGAATCGACAGTTCGCCCAAGCCGCAGCGCGGACCGCTCGCGAGCCAGCGGATGTCGTTGGCGATCTTGTTCAGACTCGCGGCCACCGTTTTCAGCGCGCCGTGCGCGAAGACGAGCGCATCGGCTGCGGCCATTACCTCGAATTTGTTGGGCGCGGACACGAACGGCACGCCGGTGAGCTTCGCGATGGCAGCCGCGACCTTGCCGGCGAACTGCGGATGCGCATTCAAACCGGTGCCGACAGCCGTGCCGCCCTGCGCGAGTTCATACAGATGCGGCAACGTCGATTCAACATGGCGGATGCCGTGGTCGAGTTGCGCGACATAGCCGGAGAACTCCTGACCGAGCGTGAGCGGCGTTGCGTCCTGCAAGTGCGTGCGGCCGATCTTGACGATGCCGGCGAACGCCTTCGCCTTGCCGTCGAGCGTGTCGCGCAACGTCTTGAGCGCAGGCAGCAGATGCTTGACGATGCCATGCGCGGCGGCCACGTGCATGGCCGTGGGGAAGACGTCGTTCGACGACTGGCCGCGATTCACGTCGTCGTTCGGATGCACTTTGCGCGCTTCACCGCGCTCGCCGCCGAGCAGCTCGCTCGCGCGATTCGCGATCACTTCGTTCAGATTCATGTTGGTCTGCGTGCCGGAGCCCGTTTGCCAGACCGCGAGCGGAAACTCATCCGGATGCTTGCCTGCGATGATCTCGTCGGCCGCCTGCATGATCGCGTGCGCCTTCGTCTCGTCCAGCACGCCGAGGCCCAGGTTGACCTCGGCGGCGGCGCGCTTGATCACGGCGAGCGCGGTGATCAATTCGGGCGATTGCTTCTCGGTGGAAATGCGGAAATTCTGCAACGAGCGCTGCGTCTGCGCGCCCCACAAATGAGCGTTCGGCACAGCGATTTCACCGAACGTATCGCGCTCCATTCGTACGTCTTCAGTCATGGTTGAGCTCCGCTTTTAAAGTTCTGCGTTGACCGGCAATAGGGAGAATAGCCCTGTTAGCGCGTTCCGGTATAACCCTGCCTGCGGGTCGAAAATGTAGGTGCGGCGCGTGCCGTCTTCGACATCGGTCCACACGAGCGGGGACAGCGGCGCGCCGATCGAACGAAGATAGGCGAGCTGCGCGCCGTCGGCGAGTGTCACGCGGTAGCTTCGCTCAGGCGCCGTGGCGGTGGCGAAAATGTCGGCGACCTGCGCAGCCAGTTCCGGGCTGTGGATCACGAGCGCGAGTTCGGTATTCAGATGCGCCGAGCGCGGATCGAGGTTCATCGAGCCGATCACCAGAATCCGGCGGTCGATCACGTAAGTCTTCGCATGCAGACTCGCGCGCGAACGCGACCCGGCGATTCCCGCCGTGGGCGTATCCTGGCGCGGCTTGAACTCGTATAACTCGACGCCCTGTTGCAGCAGCGGCACGCGAAACGGACTGTAGCCCGCTTGCACCGCGACCGCGTCGGTGGCGGCGAGCGAATTCGTCAGGATCGCTACGCGCACGCCCCGGTGCGTGAGTGCGCCGAGCGCCGTCACGCCGGCGTCGTGCGGAACGAAGTAGGGCGACACGACGAGGAAATCCTTGTGCGCGTCCTTCATGAGCTCGCCGAGTCGCTTCATCGGTGGACTGACGTAGTCGGGCGACGGGCTCTCGATCTTCTCCGGCTGATCCGCCTTGAACTCCGCTTGCGCCCAGGTCAGGCCGAGTTGCTTGCCCGCAATCTGCGTGGCGAGCGGCGTAGCGTTCAAGGGCTTCGCGTTGTATGGATCGGCGTTGGTGCGCCAGTGCTTGCGCAGGTCGTCGCGCGTCTGATCGAGTTCCTCGCGATCGAATTTCTGCTTGTTCAGCACGCCGAGAGGATACGCGACACTGCTGTTCCAGTAATCGTCGAAGCTCGCCGAGACATCGGCGGTGATCGGGCCGGCGGCGAGCACGTCGATGTCGCGGAACTGCAGGACTTCGCTCGCGTTAAAGTATTCGTCGCCGAGATTGCGGCCGCCGACAATCGCCAACTGGTTGTCTGCGATCATCGCCTTGTTGTGCATGCGGCGCGTGAAGTGGCCGATCTGCGTGAAGACATTCGTAGTGCGCTCGAACACACCTTCACGCGCGCTGCCGAACGGATTGAAGACGCGAATCTCGATGTTGCTGTGCGAGTTGAGCCCCGCCATGATGCGGTCGATGTCCTTGAAGTTCAGGTCGTCGACCAGCATGCGCACGCGCACGCCGTGATCCGCCGCGTACAGCGCGGCGCCGAGCAGCAGCTTGCCGGTGGTGTCCTCGTTCGCGATGTAGTACTGCATGTCGAGCGTTTTCGTCGCCGCGCGGGCGAGCGCGATGCGCATCTGCAGTGCGTCCGTTCCGCTCGAGAGCACACGGAAACCCGATTCCCCCGGATGAGCGGCTTCGAGCGGTTCAAGCGCCGCGCGAAGCGGCGTGTTTTCGGTCGGTGATAACGCGTGAGTGACCGGGCGGTCGAACGCGGTGGCGGGAGGTTTGGTTGCGCACGCAGTCAGAAATGCCGACGTGCAGCACAGCAAGAAAAAATGTCTGGCGGAGCGGATTGCGCGCTTAAGTTGCGTCGCGGTCTGCTTTTGTTCTGTATGCCACTGCACGCTTTTTCCCCTTGTTGTTCAGGCTTTTCGTAACGGCAGCGCAGATGCTTCAGCCGCGCTGCCGAGAAATCCATTCTAAGGGGAATCGCGCCGCCGGACTGTGCACCGCGGCACGCCGGCGGCGTCTGGGACCGCGATGAGCGGTGGCTCGAAACCGTCAGACGCGTTCGGTGTTCAGCCCGCGTTCGCCTTCGGCATACGTCGAGCCCTTCGCCGGGCGCCCTGCCCAATAACCCGCGAGCAGCGACCCCGACAGGTTGTGCCAGACGGAGAACAGCGCGCCGGGCAACGCGGCAATTGGCGTGAAGTAGAGCTTGCCGAGCGTCGCGGCGAGGCCCGAGTTCTGCATGCCGACTTCAATCGCAAGCGTGCGGCAAACGGCTTCGTCGAAACCTAGCAGACGGCCGCCCCAATAGCCGCCGAGCAGGCCGATGCCGTTATGAAGCACCACTCCGAGCATCACCACGAGGCCGACGGACGCAATGCTTTTCTGCGTGCCGCCCACCACCGCGCCGATGATCAGCAGGATCGCGACCATCGAGACCAGCGGCAGCACCGGCTCGATCTTGCGAACCGTCTTGCCGAACAGGTGATTCACCACGAGGCCGACCACGATCGGCAGCGCGACGATTTGCAGGATGCTCATCAACATGCCGTGGACGTCGACGGCGATCGACGCATCCACGTAAAGACGCGTAAGAAGCGGCGTCGCAAAGACACCGACGAGCGTGGACAACGCACTGATCGTCACCGACAGCGCGACGTCGCCGCGCGCCAGATAGATCATCACGTTCGATGCCGTGCCGCTCGCCACGCTGCCCACCAGCACCATGCCGGCGGTCAGATCGGGCGGCATGCGCAAGGCTTTCGCGATGACCCAGGCGGCGAGCGGCATCACGAGGTAATGCAGCACGATGCCTGCGATCACCGGCGCGGGCCGTGTGAAGACGCGCTGAAAGTCGGCGACGGACAGCGTGACGCCCATCGCCAGCATGATGATGGTCAGAAGCGTGGTGACGTGCGGAGCGATGCCGGTAAACGAAGCCGGCGAGAAATACGCTGCAACCGAAATGAGCACGGCCCAAACGGGAAAAAGACGGGTGATGCGGGCAAGCATGGGGCAAGGTCCTTGGTTATGTTTTATAGCGAGAAGCGGAGGTTGGTCGTTCGCAAGCGGGCGCAGCGCTGAAGGCGGCGACGCTCTGCCGGGTGCGGCGCCTCACGGACTGCAGCGAGTGCCTGTGAGCGGGACGCGCCCTATGTCGCGGTTGCTGCAGTTGAGTCGCAAGCGAACGGCAGGTTGTCAGCGGATGGTGGACCTGCTGGCAGCGCGGTCCTTTGTGAGGCGCGCAAGCGGAGCTTCGGTGGATGGACGCGGGTTCGCGACACGCACCGAAGAAGTCATGCATTTTAGCGTTGTGGGCGGCAGCTTGCTGGCTCTATGGTTGCGCGTGCAACGGGTTTACCGCGACGTTGGTTTGCTGTGCCATTGTCCCATTTGCGGCAAGACCGGCCGCCGGGCCCGAGCGGATTTCCCGTCCGCAAGCGGACCTGTCACGCAGCGCGGGCGTGCCTGCAACGACGAGTCCGCTACCCGCGTTCAGACCGATGCGGCAGGCGGCGCGTCCGCCGCAACCGGCACGCGCCGCAAGCTTAGCTTGTGAAAGCGCAGCGTCATGAGCAGCGCGACGCTCGCGAGTCCGGCCGCGAGGCCCCACCATAAACCTCGAGCACCCAGCCCGGCATGAAAGGCGAGCGTATAGCCGGTCGGAAAACCGATCACCCAGTAACCGAATGCAGCGGCGATCATTGGTATGCGCGTGTCTTTCAAACCGCGCAGGCAGCCTGATCCGACCGTTTGCATGCCGTCGACGATCTGAAAAATCGCTGCCACGCCGAGGAGCGAACTCGCGAGCGTAACCGTCGCCGCATTGGCCGGGTCGTCCAGGTGCAGATAGAGGCCGACGATCCAATGCGGCGCGGCGATCAGCACGATTCCCGACAACGTCATGAAGCCGACGCCGAGTGCCAGCGCGACGAAGCCCGCATGACGCGCGGCGAGCGGCTGCCCGGCGCCGGACCAGAAGCCGACTCTCACATTGGCCGCCTGGCCGATCGCGAGCGGCACCATGAATGCCACTGACGCGACGTTCAGCGCGATCTGATGTGCGGCCAGTTGCGACTCGCCGAGCAGCCCGACCATCAGGCCTGTCGCGAGGAAGAGCGTCGATTCGACGCCGTAGGTGATCGCCACCGGCCAGCCGATACCGAACAGCTCGCCCATCAGCGGGACGTTGGGACGCGTGGCGACCACGAAATGGCGATAGCGCGGCCGCAGGTGCAACAGCGCCATCAGCACGAGCGCGGTCAGCCAGACGGTGATGGACGTCGCAGCCGCCGAGCCGAGGAAGCCGAGCCGCGGCAGCCCGTACGCGCCGTGAATCAGCCCGTAGTTGAGAAAACCGTTCACCCCGACGCTGACGAGCGACACCCACAGGAGCCGCCGCGCCGCGCCGATCGCCGGCAGGAACGAGCGCATCAGACCGACGCCGATCAGACTGCCCAGCGCGCCCCAGCGCAGCACCGCCGCATACTCGCCGACGTTATGCGCGAGCAGCGCCGGTTCGCCGAACGCAAGCAGGATGGGCGTCGCGAACGACAGCAAGGCAAACGCCGGCACCGACAGCAACACCGACAACACAAAACCGGTCCAGTAGATGTGCGGCACGCGGCTTTCGTCCTGCGCGCCGCGCGCATGCGAAACGCTCACGCTGACCGACGTCAGCACGCCCTGCAGCAGCGTCACGACCACGAAGAACAGATTGGCGCCCAGACCGCCGGCCGCGAGCGCGTCCGGTCCGAGAGAGCCGAGCAGGATCGTGTCGGTGACGCCCATGGCCATTTGCGACAGCTGCGCGATGGCGAGCGGCGCGGCGAGCCGCGCGGTGTCGGCGGCGTGGCGGGACAAGGTCGGCGGACGGGTGGCCACCCGGGTGAAGCCGGATTGAGTCATGGAGCGTGTGAAAGTTGACGGAATGACGACGCCGTGACCGCTGGCGACCGCCGCGGCACTGGAAGCACCGAAGGCAACGGAAGCGCGCTCTACGAGAGACGCGTGGGCTCGCGGTCGCATGGCGGTTCACGAGCCTCGTAATGACGCCGATCGAGGCGGCTCGCCAGGGTTTCCCGGCGAGCCCACGGTCGGCGATGTCAGCGGGGCCGTTCGTCTAGCGAAACCAACAGCTTATTGCGTGACCGCTGCAAAGTCGATGGATTAAGCACATTTTTGGTGCGCGAGTTTCCTGCGGAATCTCGTGGGACCAGCGCGGCAGGACGTCAGGCTTCGTGGACCGCGATTCGCGTGTCGCCGAGCAGTACCACCTGTCCTGCGCGGATCTTGCACGTTTTACGCGTTTCGACGCGGCCGTCCACAGTGACGGCTCCGTCCGCCACCATCATCTTCGCCGAGCCGCCGCTGTCCGCGAGCCCCGTGATCTTCAGCAGATTGTGAAGTTCGACGTAGTCGCCGGTGAGCGTGAAATCGAGGTTGGGCATGGGCATTGCACCTTCAGGCAAGGGGTTCGCATCATAAAGCACAAGCTTGCCCCTAAGAAGTCGCGTTGTCTCGCGCAGTGTTTCGTGAACGCATCGCAAGCAAATGCAAGCAGATGTTATCCGTTTGTCGGAAAGTGAAACGTTGCGTAACACCGGTCGTCACAACACGACTTCACTCGTAAAGTTCATCTCAGCAGGAAAGCTTGCCGGATCTAGTTCGGCTATGAGCAGACCGGGAGGTCGTCCAGCGCGCCGCAGCGCGATGCAGGGCGTTTCGACCCGGCCACAACAACTCTAGAGAGGAATTTGCCATGACCCAGATTCGTACGCTCCTGATCGGTACCGCCATGACCGCATTCGCCGCTACGGCAGCAGTTGCGCAGACCACGCAGCCCGTTCAACCGGCTGCGGGCATGAATACCCATGTACAGGTTCAGTCGCCCGGCGCCGACGTCGCGCCGGCCGCTCCTGCCGCCCAAGGCGTGCAGCCGGTAACGCCGGCACCGACCCGCCTGACGGCCTCGGGCTCGCCCGATCCGCTGGTACAAAAGCGCGAAGCCAACGCGAAGGCTAACGCGGAGTACCGCGCGTCGAAGAAGGCGTCGAAGGCCGAGCTGAAGGAACAGCAGAAGGCTGCCAAGTCCGAATACAAGGAGCAGGTGCGCGACGCAAAGATCAACAAGAAGGCGGACAAGCAAGCCGCTGACAACGAAATGAAGATGAACCTGCAAAGTCAGGCAGGCGCCCAGACCGACGGCGGCGAAGTTAAGCACTAATGGCAGGCGGAGCCGCGGGCTCAGGTTAGCCCGCGGCGTCGAACCCGACTCGACCTGATGAGACTGGTAAGGAGGAATCGCATGAGCAACACTCGATTTACTAATTCCGCAAAATCCCCGACCGCGCGGCTTTGCGCGTTGCTGATCGCGGGCTGCCTGTCGTCGGCCGCATTTGCGCAGGCAAGCGATCCGGCCGCGGCGCCGGTCACGCACGCCGATCAGAAGGCGGCGAAGCAGCAAGCCAAGGCAGACAAGAAGGCGGCTGTCGCGCAAGCCAAGGCCGACAAGGAAAAGACCGAAGCCCAAGCCGACGCCGACAAGGCGCACGCCGAGGCCACTCTGAAGGACGCGAAGAAGCAGTAGGTTCCTGCTTCCTCATGAGCAGGTGCGACCTGCTCAACGAAACGGCCCGTTTGCGTAAAGCACACGGGCCGTTGCTTTTGTTCGGCTCGTAGGCGTGCGGGGCGGCGTGCGCGTGACTGCGCAGCAGCCACGCTAAAAAAGGGCGCTTGTGAGCGCGGGTTGTATGGATATACAGTATGCGTCGCCGTTCCCGATCCATCCAACGCCCTTAAAACACCGTGCTTTCCGTCGCAGAAACGCCGTCGCCGTCCGATACCGCCCCTTGGCTTGCGAAGTTGAACGACGCGCAGCGCGAGGCCGTCGAATTCGGCACCGATACGCCTCATTCACCGCCGGGCGCCTTGCTGGTCATTGCGGGCGCGGGCTCCGGCAAGACCAGCACGCTTGCACACCGTGTAGCCAATCTGATGGTGAAGGGCGCTGATCCGCGCAGAATTCTGCTTCTGACATTTTCGCGTCGCGCGGCGCTGGAAATGACACGCCGCGTCATACGTATTGCCACGACGGCGCTCGGCACGCGCGCCGCGCTCGCGCAAGGGCTGACATGGGCGGGCACGTTCCATAGCGTCGGCGCGCGGCTTTTGCGCGAATATGCAGAACTGATCGGTCTTGCGCCGGCCTTCACGATCAACGACCGTGAGGATTCCGCCGATCTGATGAATCTGGTGCGGCATGAACTGGGTTTGTCGGCGAAAGAACGGCGCTTTCCGGCTAAGGGAACCTGTTTCGCGATTTACTCGCGCGTCGTGAACACCGGTGCGTCGCTCGGGCAGGTGCTCGATAGCGCGTTCCCGTGGTGCCGCGAGTGGGAAGCCGATCTGCGCATGCTGTTCGCGGCCTACGTCGACGCGAAGCAGAAGCAGAGCGTGCTCGACTACGACGACCTGCTGCTTTACTGGTCGCATATGGCCGCGGAGCCGGCAATTGCCGCCGATCTGTCGGCGCGCTTCGATCACGTGCTGGTCGACGAATATCAGGACACCAATCGGCTGCAGGCGTCGATCCTGCTCGCGCTGAAGCCGGACGGACGCGGCCTGACCGTGGTCGGCGACGACGCGCAGTCGATCTATTCGTTTCGCGGCGCCACCGTGCGCAACATTCTCGATTTCCCGGCGCATTTCGATCCGCCTGCGGTTCAGGTCACGCTCGAACGCAATTACCGCTCGACCGAGCCGATTCTTGCCGCGTCGAACGCGGTGATCGAACTGGCCAGCGAGCGATATACGAAGAACCTGTGGACCGACAAGTCGTCGGCGCAACGGCCCCGGCTCGTCACCGTCGCGGACGAGGCCGACCAGGCTCGCTATATCGTCGAGCAGGTGCTGGAAGCGCGCGAGCAGGGCATGACACTGAAGTCGCAGGCGGTGCTGTTTCGCGCCGCGCATCACAGCGCGGCGCTCGAGATCGAACTCACGCGCCGCAACATTCCGTTCGTGAAGTTCGGCGGCCTGAAGTTCCTCGATTCCGTGCACGTGAAAGACGTACTGGCGGTGCTGCGTTGGGCTGAGAATCCGCGCGACCGGGTGGCCGGTTTTCGCGTCGTACAGTTATTGCCCGGCGTGGGGCCGGCCACGGCCGCGAGAGTGCTCGACGAAATCGTCGCGCGAGCCGGCGTGGGCAATCCCGCCGACACCGCGGGCGGCACGCTCGCCGCGTTCGCGCCGCCGCCTCGCGCGCAGGAGGACTGGCATCCCTTCGTCAGGCTGATGTCGAGCGTGTATGGGCGGCAGACGCCATGGCCTGCGGAGTTCGAGATGGTGAGGCGCTGGTACGAGCCGCATCTGGAGCGCAATCATGAGGACGCCGCAATCCGTCATGCCGACGTGTTGCAGATGGAAAGCATTGCGGGCACGTATGCGTCGCGCGAGCGCTTTCTGACGGAACTGACGCTCGATCCGCCCGATGCCACGAGCGACGAATCGGGCGTGCCGCTCATCGACGAAGACTATCTGATCCTGTCCACCATCCATTCGGCAAAGGGACAGGAATGGCGCAACGTGTTCGTGCTGAACGGGGTCGACGGCTGCATTCCGTCCGATCTGGGTACCGGCAGCGAAGAGGAAATCGACGAAGAACGCCGTCTGCTCTACGTGGCGATGACGCGCGCAAAAGAAGACCTGCATATCGTCGTGCCGCAGCGCTTTTACGTGCACAACCAGACGCATATGGGCGATCGTCACGTGTGGGCGTCGCGCACGCGCTTTATCCCTGCGCACCTGATGCCCTTGTTCGACGCGTATGCATGGCCGCGCGTGCCGGTGCCCAGGGCGCCGACGGCCGCGGGGCTTGCCGCGGCGGCGCAGGCAAAGATCGAAATCGGAGCAAGGCTCAGGAAGATGTGGGACTGAGCGCGGCTCAGTTGGGCGGCGAGGCGGGTCTCGATGCCGCACGGGCTGGGAGCCGTGCGGAAGCTTCCCGGAGGGCTCTCTGGATCGCTTTCGGCAGCAGGCAGCGTGCTTTACACGCTAGCTGCTGCTGGTGGGCAGACGCTGGGCCGAGTTAGCGCGACTGCCGTTGCTGCTGTTGCGGGGCGGGGCGGGGCGGCACGAAGAAGTTGCGCAGCCACGCCGCCATCCGCGAAAACACGTCGTACGGTTCTTCGACGAAGATTTCCGGCTTCAGCAGGCGCAGATATTCCATGATCTGTTGCGCTTCCTGCTTCTGGAACGAGCCGTGCGAAATGCCGAGCCGCAGCAGCCCGCGCAGTTCGCCCAGCTTTTCGCGGGCGGTGCTGCCCACACTCGTTTCGCACGCCACCTTCGCTTCATAAACGCGCTGACGCAGCGATTCCACGAGCCGCCATGCCGGCGTCTGCATGATTTCCTCGAGCGCCTGGATATCCTGCACCGCGCTCTTGATCTGTGCCGAGAGCGGGTCGACCAGCACCGCGTCGCCTTCGGCTTCCTTGACGATCGCCGCCGCCCAGTCGCGACATTGCTTGGCCAACTCTTCCGGCGTCCACTCCGAGCGCGCTGCAAAGCCGAAACCGAATTCCCCGGCCTGCCGCATCAGAATCGCGACGACGTCAGGAAACTCCTTGTCCAACGTGCGTTTCGCCCATGCATACTGGCCGCCTTGCAACATCCGCTGAACGGCGTGCTCGGTCAGCGGCACCATGTTGTCGAGCAGCTTCGCTCGCAAAAAGTCCTCGAACGAAGGCGTCGCGAACTGCGGATCGAGCTTCAGCGATACGCGCAGAAATGCATCGAAATCCTTGCGCAGCGTCGCAATCGTCTCGTCTTTGAGCGTGAGGGTAATTTGACCCATGTGTCTATCCCGTTTGGTCCTGCCGCGCGGCCTCGTCGTGTTCGTCCGGTCGCAAGCGGACCCGGAAGACTGGACGTGCAATGGCTGCGCGTTTGATTCCTGCCTGTTGCCGCGTCTGGCGGGACGTATCCCGACGAGCGGACCTCGACTGCATATCGGCGGATCAACGGGAAACTTAAGGGTTTTGTCGGATATGAGGCAGGCTTTGCCGCGCTGCCTGGACGGTATTGCGACGCTCGTCCGGAGCCGACGTTGAACGCGGAAGCCTCGCCACCGGCGGCTTCCGCGTGAGTGAGCCCTTACGTGCTGGAGCGCACGCGCGTTATCGCAGCATCACGCCTTGCCAGACGAAAAACACCGTGAGGCCCACGGCGATGGTTACGAGCGGCCGCCGCGTCAGCGCGCTCACGATTACAGCGGCCAGTGCGCCAACCAGTTGCGGATTGCGCCACGTCAGTTCGGCACCGGTGTCGGCGCCATGCGGCGAGACCGCCATCGGCACGATGATCGCCGTCAGCACGGTGACCGGCACGAAGCCGAGCGCCGTGCGTACCAGAGGCGGAAACACCAGCCGGTCGCCGAGCATGAAGACTGCGGCGCGGATCACCCACGTGATGAGCGCCATGCCGAGTATCAAAACGACGTAGTTCATCGCGATCCCTCCGCCGACCGGCGCGCACGCCGCAAGCCGAAGCCCGGCGTGGAAAGCAGTACGCCGACCACGACGCCCGCGAAGACGGCGGCGAGCAGTCCGAGCTTGTATGGCCACGCTTGCCAGAAGAAGGCCAGCGTGCCCGCGGTTACCGCGGCCGCGATGTAGCGCAACGCGGTGAGCTGCGGTACGACGATCGCAATGAAAGTGGCGACCATCGCAAAGTCGAGTCCGAGCGATTGAAGTCCGGGGAAGGCAGCGCCGAACAGCAGGCCGGCGACTGTCCAGAGCTGCCAGTTCAGATACATCGCGAGACCGGCGCCGAAGAAATAGTGCGGACCCACGGTGCCCGGCTCGCGATTCCGATAGTGCTCCCACGCGACTGCGAATACTTCGTCCGTGAGCAGCGCGCCGAGGGCCCAGCGCCAGCGGGCCGGAAGATGCGCGACGTGCGGCGCGAGTGTCGCGCTATACAGAACATGCCGCAGATTGACCACGAGCGTGGTGGCCCAGATCACCGCGAAGCTCGCATGGCCCGCGATCAGCCCAAGCGCGATAAATTGCGCGGAGCCCGCGAAAACGATGAGCGACATCAACTGGCCGTGCCACAGATGCAGCGGCCCGGACGCGACAAGCGTGCCGAAAATGACGCCGAAAGGCGCCGAGCCGACCATCATCGGGATGATGTCGCGCGCGCCCGTGGTGACTTCCTTTAAACGGACTGAGTGGGTCAAAACTTGCCTCCTATGAGTCGGGAAGCATAACGGGGCAGGCAGAGCCGGGCTTGTACGTTCTTGCGTACGATCACTGTCCCTGCCAGCGTCCGGGCGGCACGCCGAACATGCGGCGGAAGTGCCGCGTGAAATGGCTTTGATCGGTAAAGCCGCTGGCGGCCGCCACGTCTGTTACCGCGACGCCTGCCCGCAACGGGGCAAGCGCGCGTTGCAGGCGTATCTGATTGCGCCAGGCGTGGGGCGGCAGACCCGTCGCGCGGTTGAAAAGGCGCGCGGCGTGAAATGGCGAGAGTCCGGCCGCCTGCGCCACGTCGGCGAGCGTGACCGGTTCGAGCAGGTCGCCTGCCAGACGTTCTTTCATGACGGCGACGCGGGTGTCGTCGGCGGCCATGCGCGAAGGCTCGGGCAGCGTTTGCGAATAGCGCACGAGCAGCGTGGAGAGCGCGTCGAGCATGGCGGCTTCGGCCGCCAGCGCGTCGCTGCCCGCTTCGAGCATACGGTGCGCGTTCGCGAGTCGCACGGCGAGGTCGGGATCGTGGATCACGCCGGGTGCAAACCAAGGCAAAGGCTGCGGCTTGCCGGCGATCTGATCAGTGAGTTCGTGGATGAACTGCACCGGCGCGTACGTTACGCGATAGCGCCAGCCTGCTTCGACTGCCTTCGAACCCGTGTGGAGTTCGCCCGGATTGATGATCGGCACGCCTCCGGCTTCGGCGACATAGTCCGAACCGCGATACCGATAGCCTTCGGCGCCCGCGACGATCACGGGAATCGTGTACGCATCGTGCCAGTGCGGTGCGAACTCGTGGTCGTGATATTCAGCCGTGAGCAGGTCCGCACCGGGCAGAAGCGGCGTGCGCCAGTAACGGGCTGAATTCTGAAAACGATGGACGGCGGTCATTGCATGGCTCTCGTACAGCCAGTCAGTTTAGCGCGGAGCGACGGCTGCGGGCATGGCGGCGCGCTTCGTTCGGCGGCGCGCGCCGTGCGCTTTTTCGTAGGACGTCGCCCGCGCTGACCCGCGGTTGGTCACTTCACAGGGATGGTGGTGCCGGCCGGCATCGGCACGGCGCTCACACTGTTTTTCGCGCTGCCGCTGACGACCCGGTCACTGTAGGTGAGATACACGAGCGCGTTGCGTTTTGTGTCGACCACGCGCACCACATGCAACGCCTTGAAGATTAGCGACATGCTCACCGAAAACACATCGGCTTGCTGTTTCAACGGACCGGCGAAATGAATTGCTCCGACCTGACGGCAGGCGATCGACGCCTCCGTGGGATCTTCCGCGATGCCAAGCGTGCCTTTCACGCCACCCGTGCGCGCACGCGACACGTAACAGGTCACGCCTTGAACGAGAGGATCGTCGTAGGCCTCGACGACAACCCGGTCGGAACCGGTGATGTGAAAGTTCGTATTGACGCTGCCGACTTCTTCGCCGTGCGCGACCGGCACAGCGGCGGCGGCGACTGCAAGCGCGATTTGCAACGTGGTGATTTTCATGAGATGGCCGGATTGAGCAGGAAGCGTTGGAGGCGCGGTGTGCGCCGCAAAGCTGTCATCGTATACCGCGGGAAGATTGGCGAGACGTTCGGCAACGGCTCGGCAGACGAGTCTTGGAAAATCCGCCGTGAATTGATGAGCGGGGAGCGACGCGCTGATCGCGAATGAGGTGCGCGCCCTGAAGGAAGACTGGAACTGAAGGAAGGCTAAAAACAAAAAGGCCCGCACGGATGCGGGCCTTTAAAATTTTGGCTCCTCGACCTGGGCTCGAACCAGGGACCTACGGATTAACAGTCCGGCGCTCTACCGACTGAGCTATCGAGGAACAGCAGTACAACTTGATCTACATAAAAAAGCCCGTCTTGGTTAACGGGCTTTTGCAATTCTTGGCTCCTCGACCTGGGCTCGAACCAGGGACCTACGGATTAACAGTCCGGCGCTCTACCGACTGAGCTATCGAGGAACAGAAAAACAACAGCAGAGAAGCGAAATTGTAGAAGCAGCGTTGGCGCCTGTCAATACCTTGTGTTCATCTCAATTTGATCCGAACTACCGGGAGGTATGACGGGCTCTCAAACGCTCAGCGCGCGAGCAGGGCGAGCTTTTCCTTAACGTCCTTGAACTCGTCGGCTTCCGGCAGCGGCGCCTTGGTCTTGGTGATGCTCGGCCAGTTCTTGGCGAGATCGGCATTCAGCTCGATGAAGTTCTGCTGGTCGCCCGGCACGTCTTCTTCGGCATAAATGGCGTTCACCGGGCACTCGGCCACGCACACTGCGCAGTCGATGCATTCATCGGGGTCGATCGCGAGGAAGTTGGGACCTTCGCGAAAGCAGTCCACCGGGCACACATCGACGCAGTCGGTATAGCGGCACTTGATGCAGCTTTCGGTCACAACGTGAGTCATTCAGGCAGCTCCTGCATGCGGAATCAGGGAAGGCGCAAACGCCAAAAGCGGTATTGTAACGTAACGTCAAGAGGCGCATGCAGCATCGCACAACGCCTTTTATATGTTTTCGTGATTAGTTTATTGCGTGCGCGAAGAGTAACGGGTTCACGCTCGGCGGCGCGAGGGCAGGCCGCGCTCGCGCCTGAATGACGGCGCATTCGGGTAACATGCGTCAAGCCGGCGCGCACGAGGCGCCCCGATGCATGGGTTGAGTCAGGCCTTCCGTACTTCCTGCGGTCCAGTTCGCACCATCATGATTATTACTTCGCTGCTCGACACCGATCTGTACAAGTTCACGATGATGCAGGTGGTTCTGCATCACTTCCCCGCGGCCAACGTCGAGTATCGCTTCCGTTGCCGCACGCCGAACGTCGACCTCGTGCCTTACATCGGCGAGATACGCGACGAAGTGCGCAAGCTCTGCCAGCTGCGCTTCACCGACGAGGAACTCGACTACCTCCGGCGCATGCGCTTCATTAAGGGCGACTTCATCGAGTTCCTCGCGCTTTTTCATTTGAACGAGAAGTACATTTCGATCGAGCCGTCGCCGAAGAACAACGGCGAGATCGACATTGAGATCAAAGGTCCGTGGCTGCACACGATCCTGTTCGAGATCCCGATGCTCGCCATCGTCAACGAGGTCTACTTCCGCAATACGCAGCAGGAACCGGACTACAGCGAAGGCCGTGGGCGCCTGGTGGACAAGATGAAACTTCTGGGCGCGCGGCCAGAATTTGCCGACTGCAAGATTGCCGACTACGGCACGCGTCGCCGCTTTTCGAAGCAATGGCACGAAGAAGTGATCCTCACGCTGAAAGACGGCCTTGGCGAACAGTTCGCCGGCACGAGCAACGTGTTTTACGCAATGAAGCACAGCCTGACGCCGCTCGGCACCATGGCGCACGAGTATCTGCAGGCGTGCCAGGCGCTCGGCCCGCGGCTGCGCGATTCGCAGATCTTCGGCTTCGAAATGTGGGCGAAGGAATATCGCGGCGACCTTGGCATTGCACTGTCGGATGTTTATGGCATGCAGGCGTTTCTGCGCGACTTCGACATGTACTTCTGCAAGCTGTTCGACGGCGCACGCCACGATTCGGGCGACCCGTTCGATTGGGGCGAGCGCCTGCTCCAGCACTACGAGGCGAACCGTTGCGATCCGCGCACGAAGATTCTGGTGTTTTCCGACGCGCTCGATATTCCCAAGGTGCTGCAGCTCTACGAGCGCTTCCGCGGACGCTGCAAGCTCGCCTTTGGCGTGGGCACGAATCTGACCAATGACCTCGGCTATAACCCGCTGCAGATCGTGATCAAGATGGTTCGCTGCAACGGGCAGCCCGTGGCGAAGCTGTCCGATTCGCCGGGCAAGAACATGTGCGAGGACAAGGCGTATCTCGCGTATCTGCGGCAGGTTTTCGGCATCGCGCAGCCCGAGGAAGAGTCCGCGAATTAACGGCTTGCGCACGCGTGTTTCCGCGCGTCTGAAGAGTTCCTATGCCGTTCGGCCAGGGTGTTCGCGCGGAGGGTGGCCGGTATAATTCCGACATATCGCACGGCTATCGACACGAGGACTTTCGCATATGGACACATCGATTGCCCGCCGCAACATGCTGGCGCGTATCCGCGCGGCGCAAGGCCGGGAACCAGAGCCGTCCCCGTCCGAGCGGGAAGCGGCGGCGGACTATCTGGCGCGCCATCCGTCTGGCCCGCGCCCGGATATGCCTGCGGACCTGACCGGGCGGTTCATTGAAGAAGCGCAGAAAATGGCGACCACCGTCGACACGGTAGCGTCGCTCAGCGACGTGCCGGCCGCGGCGTATCGCTATCTCGCCGATCACGCGTTGCCGTTGCAAGCCATTGCCTGGGGAACGCTGCAGGATCTGCGCTGGAACGACGCAGGCCTCGCAGTTGAATTTCGCAAGCCGAAAGACGGTGACGTAGTGGGCCTGACCGGCTGCTTTTGTGCGACTGCCGAAACGGGCTCGCTCGTGTTGCTGTCCGGTCCGGACACTTATGCGTCAGCCGGTCTGCTGCCGGAAACGCATATCGCGATCGTGCCGGCTTCGCGCATCGTGGCGGGACACGAAGAAGCGTTCGTATTGATCCGCAGCGAGCGGGGCGAGCTTCCGCGTGCGGTCAACTTCATCTCTGGACCTTCGCGCACCGGGGATATCGAACAGACCATCGTGCTCGGCGCTCATGGGCCGTATCGCGTGCATGTGATCGTCGTACTCGGCGCCTGAGTGAAAACCACGCTTGTCTTCACGCGTGCGTAACTGTCCGCGGTGTTCAAGTCATTTCAACAAAGAAGGACCTCCGGCATATGACTAGACGTGCCGTGCCGACGTGCATGGTGCTCGTGGCTGCACTGACGCTGACGAGCTGGCCCCAGGTGGCCTGCGCCGCCACACTCGAAGGCGCTTCGCTTTCCGCGCTCTGGGGATTGCCGTTTGCGGGCATGCTGCTCTCCATTGCCCTCTTTCCTCTCGTCGCACCCACGTTCTGGCATCACCATTTTGGCAAGATCGCGGCGGCGTGGGCGCTGGTGTTTCTCGTGCCGTTCGCGCTTGCATTCGGTTGGGGCATCGCGTTAGGCACGCTAGTGCATGCGTTGCTCGAAGAATACATTCCCTTCATCGTGTTGCTGACTGCGCTGTACACGGTTGCGGGCGGCATCTGTGTGCGCGGCAATCTGCACGGCACGCCGCGCCTGAACACAACGATTCTCGCGCTCGGCACGTTGCTCGCGAGCGTAATGGGCACGACTGGCGCGGCGATGCTGCTCATCCGTCCGTTGCTGCGCGCCAACGACAATCGCCGGCATGTGGTGCACGTGGTCGTGTTCTTCATTTTCCTGGTCGCGAATGCGGGCGGCTCGCTCTCGCCGCTGGGCGACCCGCCGCTCTTCCTGGGCTTCCTGCAGGGCGTCGGCTTTTTCTGGACTACCACGCATCTCGCGCTGCCCATGTTGTTCGTTTGCGGTGTTCTACTGACAGCGTTCTATTTCCTCGACTCGCACTATTTCCATCAGCGTGAAGAAGAGCGTTCCCGTTTTCTTGACCCTACGCCCGACTCGCCGCTCGGCATCGACGGCAAGGTGAATTTCCTGCTACTTGGCGCGGTTGTCGGGCTCGTTCTGATGAGCGGGCTGTGGAAACCCGGCGTCAGTTTCGATGTGCTCGGAACCCATGTAGATTTGCAGAACGCCGTACGCGATGTCGCGCTCGTCGTCGTCATGTTGCTTTCACTCGCATTGACGCCGCGTGCGGCTCGCAAGGGCAACGACTTCAACTGGGCGCCGATCGAAGAGGTGGCCAAGTTGTTCGCGGGCATCTTCGTGACGATTGCACCCGTCATCACGATACTGCGCGCGGGCGAAGCCGGTGCGTTTGCTGGCGTGGTTCATCTCGTCAACGATTCCGCAGGACGACCGCACGACGCGATGTACTTCTGGGCGACGGGCCTGCTATCTTCGTTTCTGGACAACGCGCCGACGTACCTGGTGTTTTTCAACCTGGCCGGCGGGGATGCTTCGTCGCTCATGACAACCGGCGCCACCACGCTCGCGGCGATTTCGGCGGGCGCGGTGTTCATGGGCGCGAACAGTTATATCGGCAATGCGCCCAACTTCATGGTAAAGGCGATTGCAGAGTCGCGCGGTGTTCGCATGCCGAGCTTTTTCGCTTACCTGGGGTGGTCCGGTGCGGTGTTGCTGCCGCTTTTTCTTGTCACTGGTTGGCTGTTTTTCTGACACCGAGTCTGAAGCCGAGGCCGTCGAACTCGACACGCTATACGGAGAATTGCAATGCAGAAGATCCTCGTCGCCCGTCCGATTTTTCCCGATGTGATCGAACGGCTCAAACAGTATTTCGACGTCGACTGGAACCAGGGCGACGTGCTGTCCGCGGAAGAACTGAAGCGCCGTCTCGTTGACAAGGACGGCGCACTCACCGCGGGCGATCCTGTCGGCGCGGAGGTTCTCGCGGCCGCGCCGCGCCTTCGCGTGGTATCGAATATGGCGGTGGGTTACAACAACTTCGACATGGCGGCGTTCAACGCAGCCAACGTGCTCGGCACGAATACGCCGGACGTGTTGAACGAGTCGACCGCGGACTTTGGCTGGGCGTTGATGATGGCTGCGGCTCGACGCATTGCGGAATCGGAGCACTGGCTGCGCGCGGGCAAGTGGCAGAAGTGGGCGTACGACGGCTTTCTCGGTGGCGATATCCACGGCTCCACGCTGGGCGTGATCGGCATGGGCCGGATCGGCCAGGCGCTCGCACGGCGCGCGAAGGGCTTCAACATGCAGGTCATTTATCACAACCGCTCCCGGGTCGCGCCCGAGATCGAAGCCGAGCTGAATGCCGAATATGTGTCGAAGCAAGACCTGCTGCGGCGCGCCGATCATGTCGTGCTCGTGCTGCCCTATACGAAGGAGAATCATCACACGATCGGCGCTGCCGAACTCGCGCTGATGAAGCCCACTGCGACGCTGACCAATATCGCGCGCGGCGGCATCGTCGACGACGCAGCGCTCGTCGAGGCGCTTCGCTCAGGGCAGATCGCCGCGGCCGGCCTCGACGTCTTCGAGGGCGAGCCGAATCTGAATCCCGATCTGCTGAGCGTGCCGAACATCGTGTTGACGCCGCATATTGCGAGCGCAACCGAGGCGACGCGCCGTGCAATGGCCAATCTCGCCGCGGACAATCTGATTGCCGGCCTTGGCGAAGGTCCGCGCGCCGGTCGGCCACCCTATCCGATCAATGCCGAAGTTATCGGCCGGGCGCGTGCATGACGATGATTCTTGTCGCGGCCGTCGCGGTGCTGGCGGTCGCGCTCGTGCTTGCCGTGGTCTTGATGATGCGAGTCCACGGTCGCGCTAATGAGCACGAGCAGTTCGAAATGCTGAGCGATCGCATCGATACCGCAGCCGACGCGCAGGCACATGCCTATGAGCGCCTCGAGCGGCAATTGCGCAATGACATCACCGAGACCGCGCGCGTGTCGCGTACGGAGCAGAGCAGCGGCTTCGCGCATTTCCAGCAAACGCTGGCCGCGCAATTCAGCAGCATGACCACTGTGCAGGGCGGCAAGATCGACGGATTCGCGCAGCAACTGGACGCAGTGCGTCACAGCCTTCAGCAGCAGGCGCAGCAGGCGCGTGACGAACAGGGACGCTCGCTCAAGCAGTTCGGCGATACCCTCAGCCTGCAGCTTGGGCAACTCACGGAGGTGAACGATCGCCGCTTCGCCGAGGTGCGCGCGACCATCGAACAGCGGCTGAAGGACATCGAGGCGAACAATGCCAGCAAGCTGGATGAAATGCGCCGTACCGTCGACGAAAAACTGCACGCCACGCTCGAACAACGCCTTGGCGAGTCGTTTAAGCTCGTGTCGGACCGCCTCGAACAGGTACATCGCGGCCTGGGCGAAATGCAGACGCTCGCGGCCGGCGTCGGCGATCTGAAGAAGGTTCTGACGAACGTGAAAACGCGCGGCACGTGGGGCGAAGTGCAGCTCGAAGCGCTGCTTGAACAACTGCTCACCGCCGACCAATACGCCAAAAACGTAGCCACCGTGCCGAAGAGCGCGGATCGCGTCGAGTTCGCTATCCGCCTGCCTGGACGGGTGGAGGCGGGCGGTGCCGCCACTCCGGTATGGCTGCCCATCGACGCCAAGTTTCCACGCGAAGATTACGAGCGGCTCATCGACGCGCAAGAACGGGCCGACCCCGCCGCAGTGGAGGAAGCCTCGCGTGCACTGGAAGCCAGGATTCGTGCAGAGGCACGCGCCATCGCCGAAAAATACGTGTCGCCGCCGCACACCACCGATTTCGCGCTGCTTTACCTGCCCACCGAGGGTCTCTACGCGGAAGTGCTGCGTCGGCCAGGTTTGTCGGATCTGCTGCAACGCGATTACCGCGTGACGATTGCGGGCCCCACTACGCTGACTGCATTGCTCAACAGTTTGCAGATGGGTTTTCGCACGCTTGCCATCGAGCGGCGCTCAAGTGAAGTGTGGCAAGTGCTCGGCGCGGTTAAGACGGAGTTCGGCAAGTTCGGCGACGTGCTGGCGAAGACCAAAGCGCAACTCGAAACAGTCACGCGTTCTATTGAAGCCGCTGAGACGCGCACCCGCGTGATGAATCGCAAACTGCGCGATGTCGAGGCGCTGCCCGGAGAGGAGGCGAGTGGTCTGATAGGCGGCGCGTTGCCGGGCGTCGATCCCGACGAGCAGTAAGCAACAAGCAATGAGCAACAAGCAATGAGCAGTAACGCTGGCGCGGCGCGTGCGCGTCAGCAGTCCGCGCCTGCCGCGTCCGCGAGCGCGGCGGCAGTGGCGCGGAGCGGGGCACGCATCAGGCTTCTTCCGGTGCGTCGGTCAACTGGATTTCAATGCCGCCGAATCGCGACGCAACCCAGTTGTATGCGTGGCATGCAATCCACAGCAGGATGAAGCCAAGAATCGCATTCAACAGCAGCGCGCTGAACACCGTGCTCAGTTCGACAGAACCGTAGCGCACGAACGCGACGAGCACGCCGAGCAGCACGATCGGCACAGAGAACGTCAGATAGACGAGGATAAGTGCTTTGGCCGTCTGTCCCGGTGCGATGAACGAGATCTGTTTTTTCATGTAAGTCAAACCCGCATGTCGTAGTGGTAATGGGTAAAGCTGAATATGACCGTGGATGAAAGCGCCACGAGGCGGATACGTCAGATCAAGCCGTGGAACAGCATGATACTGACGCGTTCGCCCTCGCCAATGTCGCCTTCTTCATGGCCGAGCACGATGAAACAATTGGCCTCGCTCATCGAACTCAATACGCCGGAGCTTTGCGAGCCTGTCGGCGTGACCTGCCACTGGCCGTTCGCGGCCTGGCAAGCTATGCCGCGCTGGAACTCCGTGCGTCCGGCGCGTTTGCGGATTGGCCGCACGCTCGCCGCGTAAATCAGCGGCAGCGGCTGCGGCGCGGCGCCCGACATGAGCAGCAGCACTTCGCGCACGATCTGATAGAACGTCACCATCACGGCCACCGGATTGCCCGGCAGACCGAAGAATAACGCAGGTCGTCCAAGACCCGGCCGCTCGCCGGACCATACGCGGCCAAACGCAAGAGGGCGGCCCGGGCGCATGGCGAGGCTCCAGAACGCGACGTCGCCGAATGTCTGCAACAACTGCCTTGTGAAATCCGCCTCGCCGACTGAAACGCCGCCGGAGGTCAGCACCACGTCGGCACTCTCCGCGGCGCTGCGCAGCGCGGCTTCGAGCGCGGCAGGTTCGTCGCGGATCACGCCCAGATCCAGCGCTTCCACGTTCAGGCGCCGCAACATGGCGAAGAGCGTGTAGCGGTTGCTGTCGTAGACCGCGCCCGGGTCGAGCGGCTCGCCCAGAGAGCGCAGTTCGTCGCCAGTGGAAAAGAAAGCGACGCGCAAGCGCCGCCGAACATTGATTTCGCCAATGCCGAGCGAAGCCAGCAGGCCGAGGTCGGATGCGCGAATAATGCGGCCCGCATGCAACGCAACGTGGCCGCGAGCGAGGTCTTCGCCGGCTAGCCGCCGGTTTGCACCGGCCTCGACCGCGTCGGCTGCAAAGCTGATCGAAGCGGAGTCGGCATTGCGCTCGACCAGTTCCTGCGGCACCACGGTGTCGCAGCCTTCCGGAACGCATGCGCCCGTCATGACGCGCACGCATTGCGCTGCTCCGACGTGGCCAGCAAACGGATGTCCCGCCAAAGCTTTGCCGACGACGGTCAGTTCGACCGGCTGCGCGCCGCTTCGCAATGCGGCGCCGTTGAACGCATAGCCGTCCATTGCGGAATTGACGTGCGACGGCACGTCGATCGGCGAAACGATGTCTGCGGCCAGCACGCGGTCGAGGGCGTCGCGCAAGGCCACGCGTTCGACGGCCGTAACCGGCGTCGCCCACTGGCGAGTAATCGCCTGGGCAGCCGAAACAGGTAGCGCATGAGGATCGTACTGCGCGACGCAGCGGGAAAATTCGTTATGCGTGGTCATGAAGAGCTGGACGTCGCGGCTGGCGGCTAGGTGGCGCTTGCCGTGCGGCGGAGCGGGATTCAGCCGGGGCCCCGATCACGCTCGAGGTCGGCGAGTTCTTGTAACGAATTGATATTGTAAAACGCACGCTCGTCGGTAAAGACGACTTCCACGGTCTTGTGGCGCGCGTACCACGCGCGCACCTTCCGCTCGCCGGCGGCCAGGTAGGCGGCGAGGTCGTCGGCGACACCGGTTCGCAGCAGCGCGAAAACCGGGTGAAGCGAGCGATTTCCGTCGGCGTCAACGGTTGTAACGGTGGCGATGTCAGCTGCGTTTGCAGCAAGGGCCTGAGCAAGGCGCGCGGCGAGGTCGGCGGGGAGCCAGGGCGTGTCGCACGGCGCGCTTAGCAGGTATTCGCTGCGAGCAGTGAGAAGACCGGCCAGCAAACCGGCCAGCGGCCCTGGGAATTCGGGCAACGTGTCGGCGACAATCTCTGCGCCGAACGGCGCACCGAGTGCTGCGTAAGCGTCCGGGTGGCGATTGGCGCTGATCAGCAGCGCGCCCGTCTGCGGCGCAAGGCGCTTCAGCACATGACCGGCGAGTGGCTCGCCGTGCAAGGTCTGCAAACCCTTGTCGGCGCCGCCCATGCGTGTACCGCGACCGCCCGCGAGCAGCAGGCCGGTAATCTGTTCGCGCGTCGGCGTCGCGGCTTGACCCATCCCAGCGATCAGCCGCCGATGTACGACATTTCGACGCGCCGTGCGTCCTGCTCGCGTGCTTCGGCCGCGTTGCTGCCGCGCAATTGCGAATAGCGGTCGCCGCGGCCTTGCCAGATTTCGGCGACGGCAGTTGCGATTTCGGCGTCGGTTGCCCCGCTACGCAGCAGCGCGCGCAGGTCGTGGCCCGACGATGCGAACAGGCACAGGTACAGCTTGCCCTCGGTCGAAAGGCGCGCCCGTGTACAGCTCGCACAAAACGCGCGGGTCACGCTGGAAATGACACCGATTTCGCCGCTGCCGTCGGCATAGCCCCAGCGCTGCGCTGTCTCGGCTGCACTGTGCGCTTCGAGCGGCGCAAGCGGGAAATGCTCGTCGATGCGCGCGATCACGTCCGCCGACGGCAGCACTTCGGTCATGTTCCAACCGTTGGACGTGCCGACGTCCATGTATTCGATGAAGCGCAGTACCGCGCCCGAGCCTTTGAAATGGCGCGCCATCGGCACGATTTCGCTGTCATTCGTACCGCGCTTGACCACCATGTTGACCTTCACCGGCGCGAGGCCGACGGCGTGCGCGGCGGCGATTCCGTCGAGCACGTCGGCCACTGCGAAATCGGCGTCGTTCATGCGGCGAAACAGCATGTCGTCGAGCGCGTCGAGGCTGACGGTTACGCGGGTGAGGCCTGCATCCTTGAGGCTGCGCGCCTTCCGGGCCAGCAGCGAGCCATTCGTGGTGAGCGTCAGATCAAGCGGCCGGCCTGCTGGCGTAGTGAGTTGCGCGAGGCGTTCGATCAGGAATTCGAGATTCTTGCGCAGCAGCGGCTCGCCGCCCGTCAGGCGAATTTTTTCGACGCCATGCGCGACGAAAAGCCGCGCGAGCCGCTCGATTTCCTCGAAGCTCAACAACGCGCTGTGCGGCAGAAATGCATAGTCCTTGTCGAACACGGCGCGCGGCATGCAGTAGACGCAGCGAAAGTTGCAACGGTCCGTCACCGAAATGCGCAAGTCTCGCAACGGACGCGCGAGCGTATCGTGCAGTTCGCCGCTAGGCGTCTGCACCGGGCCGGAAATGACCGGCGCCGCGCTGAGGTCGGCAACAGGGATGATGCGTCGGGACATGAGTGACTTGCGTTGTGCCAAACGGATAGGGCGATTCCTTCATTCTATCGGAAATGCCTTAAACGGCTGGGCGATGCCAACCCCTGTCGGGGTTTACGGGGAGGGTAGGGAGTTCGCGAGGGGATGCGATTCGCATGCGCAAAAAACAAAAAGCCCGCCGGAGAGGGCGGGCTTTTCGAAGCGAGTTGCAAGCTTACTGCGGATGCTTCCCGGTTTCCACTTGCTGCATCGGTGCCGAGTCGACCGGCGGCAACGGCTTGCGCTCACGCACCACGCGCGGCGGTTTCACCGTTTGCGCAGCGGCTTCTTGTGCTGCGCGCAGCTTGTCGGCGTCGGTATTGACCCAGACAAGACCGGCTTGCTCCAGCACCGGCTTCAAGGCTTCAGCTGAGACGCCGCCGTTGAACGACGCGCGCGACGCCGACGGCGCTTGCGATGCCTGCGTGGCTTCGGCCACATCGGCGACTTCGGCGGCTTGCGGCGCGGCGGCGACAGGCGCCGGCTCGACCGCTGCTGAGTCCGCAGCCGGTGCGACTGCTGCCACGACCGGTTTCTGCTCGACGATCTGCGGTTGCGGTGCCGGCTCGGCGGCCGGAGCTGCGATCACTTCCGCCGGAGCGGCGGCCGCAGGTTCGACGTGAGCCTGCTCGGCTTGCGCTTCCGCCGCCGGCGCAACAGCCGCAGCCTCTTCACGAACGACCGGTTCCACGAGCGATACCGTCTCCGCCGCAGCCGGTGCAGCCTGCGCCGGTTCGACCGGCGCCACAGCTTGTGCAACAGGCGCCTGCACGACCGGTTCGACGGCAGCCGGAGCAGCCGGCACTTCGGCGACCGGCACGACCGTTTCCGTCTTCGCTGCCTTTTCGACAGCGAGTGCCGGCGTTTCGGTTGCAGCGTGGAGTTCCGTGACGACAGCTGTCTCGGTTGCAACGGCGGCAACTACGACTTCCACCGGCGCCACTTCCTTCACTTCCCGGGCTTCGCTCACTTCGGGCTTCGATTGGACCGGCTGATGCGCGGTGCGCACCGGTGCGTCGTCGCTGACGTTGACGTTGTCGCCTTCCGCTTCCGCGACATCTGCCGCCAGGTTGCCGTTCACGTCTTCCTCACGCTCACGACGACCGCCGCGACGGCCGCGACGGCGACGACGACGCTCTTCGCCGTCACGCGCCACAGCTTCCTGATCGACCGGCGCAGCGTTGTCAGTAACGGCCGTCTGGTTTTGCGCCAGTGCCAGTTCTTCCGCGGTTTGCGCCTCGGCCTGGGTCATCGCATCGGCGGTTTCTGCCTGCGGCTTGCGGCGCTCGCCGCGCTCAGCGCGTTCGCCACGTTCGCGGCGCTCGCCGCGTTCCTGACGCTCGCCACGCTGTGCGCCTTCGGCCGTTTCAGCACGCTCGCCGCGATTGTCGCGCTCGCGGTTGTCACGCCCTTCGCGCGGTTCCCGTGCTTCGCGGGGTTCACGGCCTTCACGCGCTTCGCGGTTGCCGCGAGGTTCACGAGCCTCGCGCGGTTCACGCGGCTCACGGCCTTCGCGGGCATCACGCACCTCGCGGCCTTCGCGCGGCTCGCGTTCCTCGCGACGCTGCGAAGGCTGCTGGCCTTGACGGCCGCCGTTCGTCGCTTCGCCACGGGCTGCCGCATCGCGACCACCCGCGCCACTGCGACGATTACGGTTGCGATCGCCGCCGCGTTCGCCGGTGCGCTCACCGCGCTCCGAACGCTCGCCACGCTGTTGCGGACGGGCGGGTTTTTCGGTAGCCGCAGGCGCAACGGGCGTCGGCGCCGCCGGCTGCATGCCGAACAGATTCTTCAGCCAGCCGATGAAGCCGCCGCTCGCCTGTGTGACAGCGACGGGCGCCGGCGCTGCGACCGGTCGAACCGGCGCGCTCGGAGCCGGCTTCTCGGGCGTGATGCCCTTGACCGCCGCTTCCTGCTTCGGCTTCACTTCTTCGGTCCGCTTGCTGTAGCCGGTTTCCGACTCCAGCTCGCGAGCCGCTTCTTCGGCCATCTTCCACGAAGCGCGCGGTTCGTCGAGGCGCGCGTCGTCGTGACGCAGACGTTCCAGCTTGTAGTGCGGCGTATCCAGGTGCTTGTTCGGCACCAGCACGACGTTCACCTTGAAGCGCGATTCGATCTTGTTGATTTCCGAACGCTTTTCGTTCAGCAGGAAGGCGGTCACTTCGACCGGCACCTGGCAATGGATCGCCGCGGTGTTTTCCTTCATGGCTTCTTCCTGAATGATCCGCAGCACTTGCAGCGCGGACGATTCGGTATCACGGATGTGGCCCGTGCCGTTACAGCGCGGGCACGTCACGTGGCTGCCTTCCGACAGGGCCGGACGCAGACGCTGACGCGACAGTTCCATCAGGCCGAAGCGCGAGATTTTGCCCATCTGGACGCGCGCACGGTCGTGCTTGAGGGCGTCTTTGAGGCGTTGCTCGACTTCGCGCTGGCTCTTGGCCGACTCCATGTCGATGAAGTCGATCACGATCAGGCCGCCCAGATCGCGCAGGCGCAACTGGCGCGCGACTTCGTCGGCGGCTTCGAGGTTGGTGCGCGCGGCCGTTTCCTCGATGTCTGCGCCCTTCGTGGCGCGGGCCGAGTTCACGTCGATTGCGACGAGTGCTTCAGTGTGGTCGATCACGATCGCGCCGCCCGACGGCAGCGGAACCGTGCGCGAGTACGCCGTTTCGATCTGATGTTCGATCTGGAAGCGGGAGAAGAGCGGCACGTCGTCGTGGTAGCGCTTCACCTTGCTGACATTGTCCGGCATCACGATGTCCATGAAGGCGCGTGCCTGGTCATGAATCTCGGTGGTGTCGATCAGAATTTCGCCGATGTCCGGCTGGAAATAGTCGCGGATCGCGCGAATCACGAGGCTCGATTCGAGATAGATCAGCATCGGCTGGCCGCTCGAACCGCTTTGCGACGCGGCTTCGATCGCGCGCCACAGTTGCATCAGGTAGTTCAGGTCCCACTGCAGCTCTTCGGCGCTGCGGCCAATGCCGGCCGTGCGCGCGATGATGCTCATGCCTTCCGGCAATTGCAGCTGCGCCATGGTTTCGCGCAGTTCCTGGCGGTCGTCGCCTTCGATCCGGCGCGACACGCCGCCGCCGCGCGGGTTGTTCGGCATCAGAACGAGATAGCGGCCGGCGAGGGAGATGAAGGTGGTGAGGGCTGCGCCCTTGTTGCCGCGCTCTTCCTTTTCGACCTGGACGATCAGTTCCTGACCTTCCTTCAGCGCGTCCTGAATGCGCGCGGAGCGCATGTCGACGCCGTCGCGGAAATACTGGCGGGCGACTTCCTTGAACGGCAGGAAACCGTGACGGTCTTCGCCGTAGTTGACGAAACAGGCTTCGAGCGACGGCTCGATGCGGGTAATGATGCCCTTGTAAATATTGCCTTTGCGCTGTTCGCGCCCGGCGGTTTCGATGTCGATGTCGATGAGTTTTTGCCCATCGACGATGGCAACGCGCAGTTCTTCCTGCTGCGTCGCATTGAACAACATGCGTTTCATGGAACGGCTCCAGTGCGGCTCGGCCGGCGCGCGTCGCCTTCGCGGTTGTCAGTCGCGAGCGCGAAGCGGGCAGCGGCATGCCGCGCCTTATTGTGTTTTCACAAGCACGCTGGAGCGGGAAAAATGGCGGGAGAATTGCCTGAGGGGGCCCGGCTCCATAAAGAAGGAGCGCGGTGCCGCAGGGCACATGCGAACACGGCTTCAAATAACGACCCGACACGCCGCGGGTTCTGCCGGCAGACCTTCATAAGCCTTTCGTCCCCTCTCGCCGGTGCGCCAACTGGGCGCGTGACCGGAGGGTCGAAGGCTGCGGTCGTGCCGCAACGGGAAGTTCGCGCAAGCGGCGCGTCTTTTCCTGCTGGGGGTGTCTCGCCTCATTTTGACGTCGCCAAGTCTTGTACTTTCTACAAGACGCCATGGGCGCACGCCGTATTTTCGCAACTCGCAGCTTCGTACAGCAGGACGTAAGACGCCCGATACCGAAGCTGAGAGTTAAATTCTTTTTTACCAAAATTCCGTTACCGTCGAAGCCGACCTTGACCGAACGCGCCTGTGGGCGCCGTCCCTGCCGGGTGCTGACTTCGTGCGTGCAACTTGTTGCATCTCATTTTCAGGGTGAGCAACCAGACCCCGGCACAAGTAAAATAACGATTTACGCTTGCACCTGCGCAATCCGCCCGAATTCCGGACACTGCGCCGGCCGCCGCAGACTGCTGGGCAAATTATATTCAGAATGAAAGAGTTAGGCAAAATATCCCAGAAATCGGTGACAAGCGCGGTCGCGAGCGATCAGGTCTCAGTGATCGAGATCGACGACAGCGCGGCCGGACAGCGCATCGACAACTTTCTGTTGCGAGTCTGTAAAGGCGTCCCCAAGAGCCACATTTATCGCATCCTGCGCAGCGGGGAAGTGCGTGTGAACAAGGGCCGGATCGACGCGCAGTATCGGCTCGAACTCGGCGATCTCGTGCGCGTGCCGCCCATCCGGGTCGCGCAACCCAACGAGGCGGTGGCGCACGCGCCGGTGCCGAGCGCTGAGTTCCGGACCATTTTCGAAGACGAACACCTGCTCGTCATCGACAAACCGGCGGGTGTCGCGGTGCACGGCGGCAGCGGCGTCGCGTTCGGCGTGATCGAGCAGATGCGCGAGGCGCGGCCGCAGGCGAAATTCCTCGAACTGGTGCATCGGCTGGATCGCGAGACCTCCGGCATCCTAATGCTCGCCAAGAAGCGTTCGGCGCTCGTGAATCTTCACGACCAGATTCGCGAGAACAGGATGGATAAGCGCTACTATGCGTGCGTTCATGGCGAATGGGCGAGCGACTGGGGGCGTCGCCGCGCCGTCAAGGAACCGCTGCACAAATACCTGACCGCAGACGGCGAGCGGCGCGTGCGCGTGCAGGCCGACGGTCTGGCGTCGCACACGGTCTTCAATCTGATCGACCGCTGGCCCGACTACGCATTGCTCGAAGCAGAGTTGAAGACGGGCCGCACGCATCAGATCCGCGTTCATCTGCAGCATCTGGAACTGCCGATCGTCGGCGATGCCAAATACGGCGACTTCGCGCTGAACAAGGCGCTGGCTCGTGCAAATGCCAAGCCCGGGCTCAAGCGCATGTTCCTGCACGCTTACCGGCTGAAGCTGACGCATCCGGCAACCGGCGCGCCGCTGCAACTGGAGGCGCCGTTGCCGGCCGAATGCCGCAATTTCATCGCGCAGCTCAACGAATTACGAAATGGGTCACACCCGGAGACGGCACCGCATGGCTAGAGAGCAGTTTGACCTGATCGTCTTCGACTGGGACGGAACGCTGATGGATTCCACCGCGCACATCACGCGCAGTATCCAGGCAGCGTGCCGTGATCTCGGTCTGCCGGTTCCAGCGGACGAAGCCGCGAGCTATGTGATCGGCCTCGGCTTGCGCGACGCGCTGCAAATCGCCGCGCCCACGCTCGATCCGAGCGACTACCCGCGGCTCGCCGAGCGCTACCGGTTCCACTATCTGGTGAAAGATCAGACCACCGAGTTGTTCGTCGGCGTTCGCGAAATGCTGCAGGAGTTGCGCGATCAGGGCTATCTGCTGGCAGTGGCGACGGGTAAAAGTCGCGTTGGACTCAACCGCGCGCTCGATCAGGTGCGGCTGACCAGTCTGTTCGACGGCACCCGCTGCGCGGATGAGACGTTTTCCAAGCCGCATCCAGCCATGTTGCACGAATTGACGCGCGAATTGGGGCAGGACCCGGTACGCACGGTGATGGTCGGTGACACCACGCATGATCTGCAGATGGCGATCAACGCTGGCGTCGCCGGTGTCGGCGTGACGTACGGCGCGCATCCGGCCGGGTCGTTGAGCGCGCTGTCGCCGAAATATGTCGCCTCCAGCGTGGGTGCGCTGTCGTCCTGGTTGAGGGAGAACGCATGAGCACCGGCGTGAGCGAGGGCGGGGGCGAGGCTACTGTTCAGGCGGTGCGGGTGTGCGCATCCGGGGAACTCGTGGACGGCGGAATGGGGGTGCGGCGTGCCGCCAGAATCGGTGCCGATGAAGTCGTGGTGTTTTTCGTGCGCTACGAGGGACGTGCTCACGGCTATCTGAACCGTTGCGCTCACGTTCCGATGGAACTGGATTGGGCGGAGGGTCAGTTCTTCGAATCGTCCGGTTTATACTTGATGTGCGCCACACATGGGGCGATTTACGCGCCGGATACCGGCAAATGCGTAGGCGGTCCGTGCCGCGGCGGCAGGCTGCGGGCCCTGAAAGTAGACGAGCGCGATACGCCCGAGGGCCGCGCTGTCTTCTGGCTTCCCGACGGGGAATTGCAACCCGCCGCGTCCTGATCCGCGTTTTGATCTGTATTCCTCGAAAATTCCACTGCACGCATGTCCGATAATTTGACGCCTGAAACGAAAGAACCGGCTATGAGTGGCCATAGCCGCGTCTCCGCCGACGAGCCCGGCTGGGAACGCGCGGCGCTCGAGCGCATAGCGCTTGCTGCAATCAACGAACAGCGTGCCGCTCGCCGCTGGAAAATCTTCTTCCGTCTGCTGTTTCTTGTCTTGCTGGGACTGGTGATCTGGGCGGTGTTCATATTTTCCGGCGACAAGCTGGCGGCTACGGGCCGTCATACGGCATTGATCGCGCTTGACGGCGAAATCTCCGCAGATACGAACGCAAACGCCGAAGATGTTGGCGCGGCGCTCGAAAGTGCGTTTGGCGACGCGGGCACGGCCGGGGTGATTCTTCGCTGCAACAGCCCGGGTGGCAGTCCCGTGCAGGCGGGAATCATTTATGACCAAATTCGTCGATTGCGTGCCAAACATCCGTCAATTCCGCTCTACGTCGTCGTGGGCGACATGTGTGCGTCGGGCGGTTACTACGCTGCCGCTGCCGGCGACAAGATCTATGTCGACAAGGCGAGCATCGTGGGCTCAATTGGCGTGCTGATGGACAGCTTCGGTTTCACCGGTCTCATGGACAAGCTGGGCATCCAGCGCCGCCTGCATACATCTGGCGAGAATAAGGGGTTTTATGACCCGTTCTCGCCCGAAACGCCGAAGATGGACGAGCATGCGCAAGAAATGCTCGATCAGATCCACGGGCAATTTATCGACGCAGTTCGCCAAGGTCGCGGCAAACGCCTTCACGAAACGCCCGATATGTTCTCCGGGCTCTTCTGGACCGGTCAGAAGAGCGTCGAACTAGGTCTCGCGGATGGTTTTGGCGACGCCAACTTTGTGGCGCGCGAGATTATCAAGGCGCCGGAGATCGTCGACTACACGGTCAAAGAAAGCATCACCGACCGCGTCGCGCGCAAATTCGGCGCGGCCGTCGGCAATGGCGCCGTGCACGCGATGGCGCTGGGCGGCAAGCTCAACTTGCGCTGACCGAAACGAGGTCCGCCTGTCGCAAAAGCCCCGCGCGGTCGTTCGGACCGGGTGGGGCTTTTTTGCATCGAAGTGGCTGGGAGGCCGATTCGTTCAAGCGGCCAGTATCAGAAAAATCGCCGGCCGTTTATGCAGATCGAGTGCCGGTTTCTTCTTCCAGTCGGCCACCGTGTGGCTGCGGATCGTTTCCGTTTGCAGCGTCAGATCCACAGCGACACAAACCAGTGTCGACGGCGCGCAGGTTGCCAGCAAGGTGTCCAGCAGTGCGCGGTTGCGATGCGGCGTTTCAATGAAGATCTGCGTCTGCTTGCCTTTGCGCGATGTCAGTTCGAGCTCGCGCAGGCGTTTGGCCCGTTCGGTCGCGTCGACCGGCAAATAGCCGTGGAAAGCAAAACTTTGGCCGTTGAGCCCGGAAGCCATTAGCGCAAGCAGGATCGAGCTCGGCCCTACGAACGGCACGACCTTGACTCCGCGTTCATGCGCCCGCCGCACCAGCAGCGCGCCCGGATCGGCTACCGCAGGGCAACCCGCTTCGGATACGAGGCCGGCGTCCGTGCCGGCCAGAACCGGCGCGAGCAGTCTGTCGATCTCGCCGGCCGGCGTGTTGACGTTCAGTTCGCGGATCTCGATTTCCTGGATGGGCTGCTCGGTGCCTACCTTCTTCAGAAATGCTCGTGTGGTCTTGGCGTTTTCGCCGATGTAGTACCGAAGCGCCGCGGCGCGGGCTCGCACCGGGGCCGGCAGGACGGCGTCGAGCGCGTCGGCATCGCCTTCGCCTAGCGTATTGGGAATCAGATAAAGCGTGCCGCTCATTGCGCCCCCAATAACGGATAACCCGCCGTCAGCAGCATGTCCGAGAGCGCAATCAGCGGCAGGCCGACGAGTGCAGTCGGATCGTCGGAATGGATGGCTTCGAGCAGCGCAATGCCGAGCCCTTCGGACTTGGCGCTGCCGGCGACGTCGTACGGCGTTTCGGCCACAAGATAGGCTTCGAGCGCTGCGTCCGGCAGTTCGCGGAATCGCACGCGGGTGATCACGTCGACGCTCTGGGCGGTTCGCGAGCGGCTGTCGAAAAGACACAGCGCACTATGAAACAGCACCTCGCGGCCGCGCATTGCTTGCAATTGTGCGAGCGCCTTGTCGTGAGTCCCCGGCTTGCCGATTTGCAGGCCGTCGTAAGTGGCGACCTGGTCGGAGCCGATTACGAGGGCGGCTTCGTCGGCGGGAAGCGCGCTGGCAACCGCTCGAGCCTTCGCCTCGGCGAGCCGCAAAGCGGTGGCGTCAGGCGCTTCGCCGGCGTGCGTGGTTTCGTCGATCGCGGGCACCGCAACGTCGAATGGAATGCGAAGGCGTTCAAGTAACTCGCGTCGATAGGGCGAACTCGACGCCAGAATGACGCGTGGCGGGCTTTGTGGGGAGTCTGGCATGGGCGATCAACGGCTAAAAGGGCGGGACGTACGACGTTGCGCGGAGGCCGCGCTGGTACGAGCTTAAGTGTTTGACTCGAAAAGACAAAGCGGATATGATTTTGGGCTTTTCATCGGTATGCTTGCGTCAGGCGTGACTCGCCGGGCGTGACGCGGTGAGAGCCGGAAGGGTAGCTGCAAGCAGGGCTGCGGTGTCGCTGCGGTCATGCAGTTTAGCGGCAATACAATCGTGCATCGCTCAAGTTTCGCGGCCTTCTCGCGGACCGATTCACCCCGTGATTTACCCTTGATTGACCCGTGAGTTGCCGGTGTTTAACCGGCGAAATTAGCCGACGAATTAGCCGACGAAAGCAACCGGCGAAATCATTGCCGACGCAGGAGCGCACATGACTCAACATCCTGGCAAACCTGCAGGTCTGTCCGACCCGCATGAACTCGATCTGTTCGAATTCGCGCGAAGTGGACGGCAGGCCGCGGGTGTCGTGCGCGTCTCGCAACTGCCGCGCATGTTAAACGAAGTCCCGGCAGAAGCGCTAGAGCGCGACACCGCGTTCACGTGGCAAGCCGAAGGGGCGACGCAGCCGGAATTGCAGGACGACGGCACTGAGGGCCCTCAACCTTATCTGAGGTTGGCGATCCACGGCGCTGCATGGCTCGAATGTCAGCGATGCATGACACCGTATTCGCAGGCGTTCAACGTCGACGCAACTTATCGGATCGTCAACACCGAGGCGGAAGCCGAAGAGTTTCCGCTCGACGAGGATGAAGTCGAAGTGATCGTGGGCTCACGCCAGTTCGATCTCATCGACTTGATCGAAGAAGAGTTGCTGCTTTCTTTGCCGCTCGTGCCCAAGCATGAGGTCTGTCCCGAGGTGCACGAAAGTCTCGTCTCGGGTGTGGCCGGTGCCGAAGGCGAAGGTGACGAAGCCGCGTTGGACGAAGCAGGCGAGGGCGATGAGCCCGAGCGGCCGAATCCGTTCGCCGCGCTCGAAAGTCTCAAGCGCGGCGAGCCGGGCGACAAGAAGCATTGAACAGTTGCATGGGAGCGCGATACGGGCGCATTGGCCATTCGGCCAATGGCGGACACCGGGTCGGGCTGTGTTAGAATTCGGAAAATTTTTAGGAGTTAGTCATGGCAGTTCAACAAAATAAGAAGTCGCCGTCGAAGCGCGGCATGCACCGTTCGCACGATTTCCTGACGGCAGCGCCGCTGGCCGTGGAACCGAGCACGGGCGAAGTGCATCTGCGTCACCACGTTAGCCCGAACGGCTACTATCGCGGCAAGAAAGTCGTCAAGACGAAGAACGACTAATCGTTTCACTGCGTTGCGCCAACTGGCGTTTCGCGTGGCGATCAGCTCGCTTGACATTTTCCCGGCTCGGCAAAAAGGCGGCATTCGTTTGCCGCTTTTTTGTGTCGATCGCAGTTGCAGCTTCAGCGCTTACTGCGATCTCATGCAGAGCGCCTGAAATTCGCCGCACTCCATGACAGTAAAGCTCACGATAGATTGCATGGGAGGCGACCACGGCCCGTCCGTGACCGTTCCCGCTGCCGTCAACTTCGTTCGTTCGCACCCCGACGCGCAATTGCTGCTCGTCGGCATTGAGACTGCGATTCGTGCGCAGCTGAAGAAGTTGAAGGCTCAGGACCTGCCGGCGCTGACGGTCGTATCCGCTTCCGAGATCGTTGCAATGGACGACCCGGTCGAGGTCGCGCTGCGCAAGAAAAAAGATTCATCCATGCGCGTCGCGCTGAATCGCGTCAAGGAAGGCGAGGCGCAAGCCTGCATTTCCGCCGGCAATACCGGCGCACTCATGGCGGTTTCGCGTTATGTGCTCAAAACGCTGTCGGGAATCGAGCGCCCGGCAATTGCGTCCGCTTTGCCGAACCCGAACGGCTACACCATGATGCTCGACCTGGGCGCCAACGTCGACTGCGAGCCGCAGCATCTGCTGCAATTCGCGGAGATGGGGCACGCGCTCGTGTCGGCGCTGGAAGGCCGTGAGCGGCCCACCATTGGTCTCCTGAATATTGGCGAAGAAGTCATCAAGGGCAACGACACCATTAAGCGTGCCGGGGAGTTGCTGCGCGCGAGCACACTTAACTTTCACGGCAACGTAGAAGGCAACGACATCTTCAAGGGCACGGTCGACGTGATCGTGTGCGATGGTTTCGTCGGCAACGTGGCGCTCAAGACCTCTGAAGGCCTCGCGCAAATGCTGTCGAACATCATCAAGGAAGAGTTTGGGCGTTCGTGGCTCACCAAAGTGATGGCGGTGCTCGCGCTGCCCGTGTTGATGCGCTTCAAGAAGCGCGTCGATCATCGGCAATATAATGGTGCTGCGCTGCTCGGGCTGCGCGGACTGGTGATCAAAAGCCACGGTTCCGCCGATGCCTACGCGTTTGAGTGGGCTATCAAACGCGGGTATGATGCCGTCAAAAACGGCGTGCTGGAGCGCCTTGCGCAAGCGATGGAAGAGAACGCGGGTTCTCTTGAACAGGCAGCGCGCGACGCAAGCGGTGCGGGTCACGCAAGCCCCATCGCAGGCCAGCCGGCCGAGCCCTACGCTGCGCAATCCTCGAAGGCATAATGGCTCAATCGACAATTTATTCCCGCGTCCTCGGTACCGGCAGCTATCTGCCGCCCGCGCGCGTCACCAATCAGGACCTCGCTGAGCGTCTGGCGAAGCAAGGCGTCGAAACGAGCGACGAGTGGATCGTGGCCCGCACGGGCATCCATGCACGTCACTTCGCGGATCCTGATGTCACAACCAGCGACCTCGCGCAGTTCGCGTCGCTGCGTGCGATCGAAGCGGCGGACATCGACCCGCAATCCATCGATCTGATCATTGTTGCCACTTCCACGCCGGACTTCGTGTTTCCGAGCACGGCGTGCCTGTTGCAAAACAAGCTCGGCATCAAGAATCACGGCGCGGCGTTCGACGTGCAGGCCGTCTGCTCCGGCTTCGCTTACGCGGTGGCTATGGCCGACAGTCTGATTCGCGGCGGCCAGCATCGCACGGCGCTCGTCGTCGGCGCCGAGACGTTCTCGCGCATTCTCGATTTCAATGACCGCACCACATGCGTGCTATTTGGCGACGGCGCCGGCGCGGTGATCCTGCAGGCGTCGGACGAGCCGGGCGTGCTTGCGAGCGCATTGCATGCAGACGGCAGTCATTCGAACATTCTGTGCACGCCGGGCAACGTGAACGGCGGTGTGATCGCCGGTAGCGCGTTCCTGCATATGGACGGGCAGGCGGTATTCAAGCTGGCCGTGAACGTACTCGAAAAGGTCGCGGTCGAGGCACTCGAAAAAGCGAATCTTTCCGCCGATCAGATCGACTGGCTGATTCCGCATCAGGCCAACATCCGCATCATGCAGAGCACTTGCCGCAAGCTCGGCTTGCCGCAGGAACGCATGGTCGTCACGGTGGGCGAGCACGGCAATACGTCGGCTGCGTCCATTCCGCTCGCACTCGACGTCGCGGTCCGCGACGGTCGCATCAAGCGCGGCCAGAACGTGCTGATCGAAGGCGTCGGCGGCGGCTTCACGTGGGGCGCGTCGGTCATTTGCTACTAAGCGGGCCGACTTCAGGCGGCGCTCTTCATGCGCCCATGCGTCGCGTGCTTTCGAGCCGCGCGCACCTCACATCTGACTAAATCGATTTTGGGGACGATATGAAATTTGCGTTCGTTTTTCCCGGACAGGGTTCGCAATCGGTCGGCATGCTCAACGCATTTGCCGACCATGCGGTTGTGCGCGAGACAGTTCAGGAAGCGTCCGACGCGCTGAATCAGGACATCGGCAAGCTGATCGCCGAGGGCCCGGCCGAAGATTTGAATCTCACCACGAACACGCAGCCGGTCATGCTGACCGCGGCCTACGCGATTTATCGCGCGTGGCAGCAGGCGGGCGGCCCCGCGCCGGCCATCGTCGCGGGTCATAGTCTCGGCGAATACACGGCGCTCGTCGCGGCTGGCGCGATCGCGTTTCGCGATGCCGTGCCGCTCGTGCGTTTCCGCGCGCAGGCGATGCAAACGGCGGTGCCCGTCGGCGAAGGCGGCATGGCGGCGATCCTCGGTCTGGACGACGACACTGTGCGCGCTGTTTGCGCCGAAGCGGCGGCCACGGGCGTCGTCGAAGCGGTCAATTTCAACGCGCCTGCTCAGGTCGTGATCGCGGGCCACAAGGCAGCGGTCGAAAAAGCCTGTGAAGTGGCGAAGGCGAAGGGCGCAAAGCGCGCGCTGCCGCTGCCGGTATCGGCGCCGTTCCATTCGTCGCTGCTGAAGCCGGCGTCCGATCAATTGCGCGAGTATCTGGCGAGCGTCAACGTTCAGGTGCCGTCGATTCCGGTCATCAACAATGTCGACGTCGCGATCGTGAACGAGCCGGCGCAGATCAAAGATGCACTGGTGCGCCAGGCGGCCGGCGCCGTGCGCTGGGTCGAATGCATTCAGGCCATGGCGGCTCAAGGCGTCACGCACGTCGTCGAATGCGGGCCGGGCAAGGTCCTTGCGGGCCTCACGAAGCGTATCGACGGCAATCTGGTCGGCGCGTCCGTGTTCGATCCCGCTTCGCTGGAAGAAACGCTCAAGCTCGTTACGGCAGGCTGAGCGCTGCATCGCAAAGACAGCAACAGGCATCAGCAATCAATCAGCCCTCCGAAGGGCATTCGGACCGACAGATGGAAAAGAATCTCGATAAGCAGATCGCAATCGTAACGGGCGCCTCGCGCGGCATTGGCCGCGCCATCGCTATGGAGCTCGCGCGCCAAGGCGCAACGGTGATCGGCACGGCGACCAGCGAAAGCGGCGCGGCGGCAATCAGCGAAGCGTTCAACGCGGCCGGCGTAAGCGGGCGCGGCGCGGTGCTCGACGTGAACGACGCGGCTGCTGCCGAAGCGCTGATCGAAGGCACGGTGAAGGAATTCGGTGCGCTGCATGTGCTCGTGAACAATGCCGGCATCACGCAGGACCAACTGGCCATGCGTATGAAGGACGACGACTGGGATGCGGTGATCGACACCAATCTGAAGTCGGTGTTCCGTCTGTCGCGCGCGGTGCTGCGTCCAATGATGAAGGCGAAGGGCGGCCGCATCATCAATATCACGTCGGTGGTCGGTTCGGCAGGCAACCCTGGGCAGATCAACTACGCCGCGGCGAAAGCGGGTGTGGCCGGCATGACTCGCGCGCTTGCACGCGAGATCGGCAGCCGTGGCATTACCGTGAATTGCGTGGCGCCCGGTTTCATCGATACAGATATGACGCGCACGCTGCCGGAAGAGCAGCAAACGGCGCTGAAAACGCAGATTCCGCTGGGCCGTCTCGGCAGCCCGGAAGATATCGCACACGCCGTCGCATTCCTCGCGTCGCCGCAAGCAGGCTACATCACCGGCACGACGATGCATGTGAACGGCGGAATGTACATGTCGTAACCAAATTCGGTTACTATCCGCGCCTTGATGCGTTTGCAAACGCGTAAGGCGCATGCCTTG
Organism: Paraburkholderia caledonica; assembly: GCF_000383275.1. Taxonomy (NCBI): domain Bacteria; kingdom Pseudomonadati; phylum Pseudomonadota; class Betaproteobacteria; order Burkholderiales; family Burkholderiaceae; genus Paraburkholderia; species Paraburkholderia caledonica. Next base: position 69,630 of record NZ_KB911041.1, read on the forward strand.
ACAGCAACCTGATGCGCCGCTTTTTTGCCGGGTCAAACCTGATAAAATGCGCGCACCTGTATTTTTGAACTTCTTTCCCTTGGAGGGGTAATGGACAATATCGAACAGCGCGTCAAGAAGATCGTCGCAGAACAACTGGGCGTGGCCGAAGCTGAAATCAAGAACGAAGCTTCGTTCGTGAACGACCTCGGCGCCGACTCGCTGGACACGGTTGAACTCGTGATGGCCCTCGAAGACGAATTCGGCATGGAAATTCCGGATGAAGAAGCCGAGAAGATCACCACCGTTCAGCAAGCGATCGATTACGCTCGCGCAAACGTCAAGGCCTAAGGTCATTCGCGCCTGCGTTTATGCGTTAGCGGCGTATGACGCCCTGCCGTGTCGGTTGCCGACGCCAGCGGGGTCGCCATTTTTTGCCGTGAGGTGTGCCGTGCAGGAGCCAGCGATGTTGACAGCGCATTCTTCAGCGCGATTGCCGACTTAACAGCCACAGGGTACACAGGTCAGGTTCCTGTGGCCGCTGTGGCTTTTGTTTTTGTCATCTATGAAAAAGGGGTTACCGTGAGCCGCCGTCGTGTTGTTGTTACAGGCCTGGGGCTGATTTCGCCTGTTGGCAATAATGTTGCCGACGGCTGGGCCAATCTGGTCGCCGGCAAGTCGGGTATTGCCAATATCACGAAGTTCGATGCGTCGAACTTCTCGACTCGTTTCGCCGGCGAGGTGAAGGGCTTCAATATCGAGGACTACATCCCCGGTAAGGAAGCGCGCCACATGGATACGTTCATCCATTACGGCGTGGCTGCCGGCATCCAGGCGATGCAGGACAGCGGCCTGGAAGTCACCGACGAGAATTCGGAGCGTATCGGCGTCGTGGTCGGCTCGGGCATCGGCGGTCTGCCGATGATCGAAGTCACGCAAACCGAATTGCTCAATCGCGGCCCGCGCCGCATTTCGCCGTTCTTCGTGCCGGCGTCGATCATCAACATGATCTCCGGGCACCTGTCGATCAAGTTCGGCATCAAGGGTCCGAATCTCGCCATCGTCACCGCGTGTACAACGGGTTTGCACTGTATCGGCGAGGCTTCGCGCCTGATCGAATACGGCGACGCAGACGTGATGATCGCGGGCGGTGCGGAATCGACCGTGTCGCCGCTCGGAATCGGCGGCTTTGCAGCGGCCCGCGCGCTGTCGCAACGCAATGACGATCCGGCGACGGCAAGCCGTCCGTGGGACAAGGATCGCGACGGTTTCGTGCTCGGCGAAGGCGCCGGCGTGATGGTGCTCGAAGAGTACGAACACGCGAAGGCTCGCGGTGCGAAGATTTACGCCGAAGTCGGCGGCTATGGGATGAGCGGCGACGCCTATCACATGACCGCACCGCTCGAAGACGGTGACGGCGCGCGCCGCTGCATGCTTGCGGCCATGAAGAACGCCGGCATCAATGCCGATCAGGTCAACTACCTGAACGCGCACGGCACGTCCACGCCGCTCGGCGATCTGGCTGAGACAACCGGCATCAAGCGGGCGTTCGGCGACCATGCCAAAGACATCGTCGTGAATTCGACCAAGTCGATGACGGGTCACCTGCTCGGCGGCGCCGGCGGTCTTGAGTCGGTGTTTACCGTGCTGGCTGTTCACCATCAGGTGTCTCCGCCCACGATCAACATCTTCAACCAGGACCCCGAGTGCGATCTGGACTACTGTGCCAACACTGCACGGGAGATGAAGATCGACGTCGCGCTGAAGAACTCGTTCGGGTTCGGCGGCACGAACGGTACGCTCGTCTTCAAGCGCGCCTGATCTCTCGCAACGGGTGACGCGCCAGCCAACGGCGCCGGCTTTGCCGGCGCTTTTCCGTGATACGGCCAGCTTCGGAGGAACGTCGCATTAAATCGTGCTGCGGCGTTCCTTCGCGATGCGCGTTGCGTTGGCTGCTTTCGTGGTGACGGCGTCGTGTGCGGTGTATAGCTGCATGGCGTCGTGGCTCACCGCATGGCAGGCGGTTCCGTTGACGCTTGCGGTGTTTGCGCTCCTTACGCTTTGCGCGGTCAGGCACGACCGGGCGCAGCCAGCGGCGCTCAGAATGGGACGCGAGGGCATTTCTGTCTGGGGCCGGGCCGGAAATCTGCTCGTTTACGGTCGAATCGCCGGCTGTGCGCACTGGAGCGACCGTTTGCTGGTGCTCGAAGTGACGCCAGACGAAGGTCGCCGTCAAACGCTTCTTGTTCCCGCCGACACTGTGCCGACGGCCGTTTTCCGCGAACTCGCGGTGCGCGGGCGGCGCCGCGCCGGCGCGTGACTGTAACGAAAGTAACCGCTGTTACCGCGCGTCATGACCTCCGTAACGTGCCTCGTCGACGGGAACGCTACAATGGTGCCCCCGTCATGCGCCCCAAAGTTAACGGATTTATCAGGTGAGCGAAAAAGAAATTGATCAGGTGCTGGTCGAGCGCGTCCAGAAGGGCGACAAGGCCGCCTTCGAGCTTCTGGTCTCCAAATACCACCGCAAAATTCTCCGGCTAATCTCGCGCCTCGTGCGCGACCCCGCCGAAGTAGAAGACGTTGCGCAAGACGCTTTCATCAAGGCGTATCGGGCGTTGCCGCAATTTCGCGGGGAATCGGCTTTTTATACGTGGTTGTACCGGATTGCGGTCAACACGGCAAAGAACTACCTTGCGACCCAAGGCCGGCGCGCGCCGACTTCGACCGAAGCAGATGCTGAAGAAGCTGAAACTTTCTCGGACGCCGACCAACTAAGGGATATCAACACGCCTGAGTCGATGTTGATGAGCAAGCAGATCGCTGAGACGGTCAATGCTGCGATGGCGGTTTTACCGGAAGAGCTGCGTACCGCCATTACTCTTCGTGAAATTGAAGGTTTGAGCTACGAGGAAATCGCTGAGATGATGGGCTGCCCAATCGGCACCGTCAGATCGCGAATTTTCCGCGCTCGCGAAGCCATTGCGGCAAAATTGCGTCCGTTGCTTGACACACCTGAAGGCAAGCGCTGGTAAGTCACTAGCGCGCCGAATGGGGCGCGGGTGCAATATCTGGATTAGTGGTGTCACTACGGGGTCTTTGTAAGATGGGGAGCATCATGGGGTCGGTCTCGATGCAATCGCAAGCCAGCTCGCGCGGCGAGCGTCTGTCCGCTTTTGTCGACGGTGAGCTGTTCGGCGAAGAGCATCTGAATCTGGACAAGTTTCTGTCCGAGCTGGACGGCGAAGATCGCGCCGCGTGGTCCAGCTATCACCTGATCGGCGACGCATTGCGTTCCGACGATCTCGCCGTCGGTGCCGCGGCGAGCAGCGCATTCCTCAGCGGATTCGCCGCCCGGTTGGAAAGCGAGCCGCATTTGCTCGCGCCGGCAGCCATACCGGTTACGCGCCGTCTGCTAGCGCTGCGTCGCCGCGTGGTGCCGGCCTTCGCGGTGGCCGCCGCGGCCGCCACGCTTACGTGGATCGTCGTGCCGCAACTGCAGGGCGTACCCGGCGGGCCGGGCTCGACGCAGGTCGCTTCGGTTTCCTCCCACGGCGACGCGGTGCAAAAGGTTGCCATGGCGTCCGTGCCGGTGGCGCAAGACGCGAACATCATTCGCGACGCGGGTCTCGACCAGTATCTCGAAGCTCATCAGCAGTTCGCGCAGCAACCCGTCATGCCGGGCTCAATGCCGCTGATCCGCGCTGCTGCAGTCTCCACGCAAGGCCAATAGTTTGATGCAGACTCCGCGGTTGAATATAACGACTATCTGGGGGCGGCTGCCGGCATTTCTGTTCTGCGCAGCTGTGTTGTTGTCCGCTACACCGCGGGTTTTTGCACAAACCGACGACCCGCTCGTCGCCCGCCGCACCGCTGCCGATCTGCTGGATCGCATCCATCAGGCTGCGCAGCAACAGAACTACGAAGGCGCGTTTGTCTATCAGCGGGGCAATTTCGTCCAGACGTCGCGGATCGCGCACTATGCGACGAAGGCAGACGGCGAATTCGAGCAGCTGGAAAGCCTCGACGGCAAGCCACGCAAGATGCTTCGTCACAATGAGGAGCTGTATACGTTCGTGCCGGAACGGCATTTGTGCGTTGTCGAAAAGCGCCAGAACAAAGACTCGTTCCCGGCGCTGCTTGCCGTAAGCGGCGAGCAGGTCCTGTCGGTGTACGAGCCGAAACTGCTCGGCGACGACCGCGTTGCGGGCATCGAAAGTCAGGTGATCGAGCTCGATCCGAAAGACGCCTACCGATTCGCTTACAAACTGTGGGCCGACAAGAAAACCGGCCTGCTGCTGCGCGCACAAACGCTCGATCCAAGCGGTCAGGTGCTCGAACAACTGTCGTTCTCGCAGATTCGCATCGGCGTGCCCGTCGACAAGGCGGGCATTGTCAACGGTATTCGCAATACCGCGGGCTGGACGGTGGTGCATCCGCCCATCGAACCGGTCGATATGGCCGCGCAGGGCTGGCAGTTTGGCGTGACGGTGCCGGGCTTTCGCAAGATCCGTGAACTGCGCCGCCCAATGGCGGCGCGCGAAGCAGGCCAGCCCACCATTCCTGTGGATCAGGCCGTGTTCTCCGACGGCCTCGCCGCGATCTCGGTGTTCATCGAGCCGGTTGAAAACAACACGCGCAAGGAAGGCGCGGGCAGTACCGGTGCTACGCACGTACTAGTCAAGCGCCGCGGCGACTTCTGGATTACCCTGCTCGGAGAAGTGCCCCAGACCACGTTGCAGCAATTCGCGTCTGCCATAGAATACAAGGCTCCGAAGTAATCCTCCGAATCCTGAATCCCTCGGCTTCCAACGATATGACGACTTTCTCGGTGCGCAAATTCCTCGCGGCCGCGGTGGTGGCGGCATGTTTGCCGTTCGCACCGCATACGGCGTCAGCGGCCTCCGCAGCCAATCTGCCCGACTTCACCGACCTCGTCGACAAAGTCGGTCCGGCGGTCGTCAACATTCGCACGACCACGCGCGTGACGAACAGTGGCGCGCGCGGCGGTTTGCCGCCCGGCATGGACGACGGCGACATGTCCGAGTTCTTCCGGCGCTTTTTCGGCATTCCGATGCCGCAGTCGCCGCAATCTCCCGGCGCGCCGCGCGGCGGGGACAATGGCGGCCATGGCGGCAGCGGCGGTAGTGGTGGCAGCCAGGACACGCCGGACAGCAACGATCCTGAACAGAACAGCGGCGTCGGCTCGGGCTTCATTCTGTCGGCGGACGGCTACGTGATGACCAACGCGCACGTGATCGACGACGCGGACACCATTTACGTCACGCTCACCGACAAGCGCGAATTCAAGGCGAAACTGATCGGCGTGGACGATCGCACCGACGTCGCGGTCGTGAAGATCAGCGCGGCGAATCTGCCGACCATCACCATCGGCGACTCGAACAAGGTTCGCGTGGGTGAGTGGGTGGTCGCAATCGGCTCGCCGTTCGGGCTCGAGAACACGGTGACGGCCGGCATTGTCAGCGCGAAAGGGCGTGACACGGGCGACTATCTGCCGTTCATCCAGACCGACGTAGCCGTCAATCCGGGCAATTCGGGCGGACCGCTCATCAACATGCAGGGCGAAGTAATCGGCATCAACTCGCAGATCTACAGCCGTACCGGCGGCTTTATGGGCATTTCGTTCGCGATTCCGATCGACGAAGCGATGCGCGTAGCCGATCAGTTGAAAGCGTCCGGCAAGGTGGTGCGCGGCCGCATCGCGGTGGCGATCGGCGAAGTGACCAAAGACGTCGCTGATTCGCTCGGTCTGCCGAAGTCGCAGGGCGCGCTTGTCAGCAGCGTCGAGCCGGGCGGTCCGGCGGACAAGGCAGGCGTGCAGCCAGGCGACATCATCCTGAAGTTCAACGGTCATTCGGTCGATACGGCTACTGACTTGCCGCGCATGGTCGGCGATACCAAGCCGGGCACGAAGGCGACCATTACGGTCTGGCGCAAGGGCCAAACGCGCGAGCTGCCGGTCACGATCGCAGAGATGCAGCCGGACAAGACTGCAAAGGCCGATCAGCGCAAGCCACAGGCGCCGAAGCAGCGGGCCACGAATGCGCTCGGCCTGGCCGTCAGCGACATCCCGTCCGATCAGCTGAAGGCGCTGAAACTGCGCAACGGTGTGCAGATTGACGCCGCGGACGGTCAGGCGGCACGCGTCGGCCTGCAAAAGGGCGACATCATCCTGCGTGTGGGCGACACGGATATCACGAGCGCGAAGCAGTTCGACGAACTGACGTCGCATCTGGACTCGCAGAAGATGGTCGCACTGCTGGTGCGTCGCGGCGAGAACACTCAGTTCGTGCCGATTCGCCCGCGCAGCGCTCAGAAATGACAACGGTGGCGCCGCTCACGCTTTATTCGCGCGCGTGGTGCCACTTGTGCGACGACATGCGCGCCGCGCTCGAGCCCTTGCTGGCCGAGTTCGGCGCGCAAATAGAAGTCATCGACGTCGACAGCGACCCCTCGCTCGAAGCCCGCTACAACGAACTGGTACCCGTTCTGTTGTGCGACGGAATCGAGCTTTGTCACTACCGTCTCGACGAATCGCGGGTGCGTGAAGCGTTGGCTGCCCGCACCGCTGCGGCCTCCTGAGCCGGTCTTTCGTCGACGGTCTCTGCATCCAGGCCCTGCAAGATGCGCCGGGCGTCGGCCTTTTCGGCTAAAATAGATAAGTTTTTCACCTACTTACAAGGCGTGCTCCGCTATTGTCCGAGCGCGCCTTTTTTGCTTGATCGGCACTGAATGGATCATATTCGTAACTTCTCGATCATTGCGCACATCGACCATGGCAAGTCGACGCTTGCCGATCGCATCATCCAGATTTGCGGCGGTTTGTCCGACCGCGAGATGGAAGCTCAGGTGCTCGACTCGATGGACCTCGAGCGCGAGCGCGGCATCACTATCAAGGCACAGACTGCGGCCCTGACCTATCGCGCCCGCGACGGCAAGGTCTACAACCTGAACATGATCGACACGCCGGGGCACGTCGACTTCTCGTACGAAGTCAGCCGCTCGTTGTCCGCGTGCGAAGGCGCACTGCTGGTTGTCGACGCGAGCCAGGGCGTGGAGGCGCAAACAGTCGCCAACTGCTACACGGCAATCGAACTCGGCGTCGACGTCATTCCGGTGCTCAACAAGATCGATCTGCCGGCCGCGAATCCCGAGAACGCAATCGCGGAGATTGAAGACGTAATCGGTATTGACGCAACCGACGCCACGCATTGCAGCGCCAAGACGGGCCAGGGCGTGGAAGACGTGCTCGAAGCGTTGATCGCGAAAGTGCCGCCGCCGAAGGGCGATCCGGAAGCGCCGTTGCAGGCGCTGATCATCGACTCGTGGTTCGACAACTACGTCGGCGTCGTGATGCTCGTGCGTATCGTCAACGGCACACTGCGTCCAAAGGACAAAATCCGCATGATGGCGACCGGCGCGCAGTATCCGGTCGAACACATTGGCGTGTTCACGCCGAAGTCCAAGAACCTCGAATCGTTGTCGGCGGGGCAGGTGGGTTTCATTATCGCCGGCATCAAGGAATTGGCTGCGGCGAAGGTGGGTGACACCGTCACGCTGGTGAACGCGCCTGCTGCCGAGCCGTTGCCGGGCTTCAAGGAAGTGAAGCCACAGGTGTTCGCCGGCCTCTATCCGGTCGAAGCGAACCAGTACGACGCGCTGCGCGACTCGCTTGAAAAGCTGAAGCTGAACGACGCATCGCTGCAATACGAGCCCGAAGTTTCGCAGGCGCTCGGTTTCGGTTTCCGTTGCGGCTTCCTGGGTCTGCTGCACATGGAGATCGTGCAGGAACGTCTCGAACGCGAGTTCGACATGGACCTGATCACCACGGCGCCGACCGTCGTGTACGAAGTCCTGCAACGCGACGGCACAACCATCATGGTCGAAAATCCGGCCAAGATGCCGGAGCCCTCGAAGATCGAAGAAGTGCGCGAGCCGATCGTCACCGTGAACCTGTACATGCCGCAAGATTACGTCGGGTCGGTGATCACGCTGTGTACGCAAAAGCGCGGCAACCAGATCAACATGCAGTATCACGGCCGTCAGGTGCAGTTGACCTACGAGATCCCGATGGGCGAGGTCGTGCTCGATTTCTTCGACCGGCTGAAATCGATCTCGCGTGGTTACGCGTCGATGGATTACGAATTCAAGGAATATCGCGCGTCCGACGTCGTCAAGGTCGACATGCTGATCAACGGCGACAAGGTGGACGCGCTGTCGGTCATCGTGCACCGTTCGCAGAGCCAGTACCGCGGCCGCGAAGTCGCGGCGAAAATGCGCGAACTGATCCCGCGCCAGATGTACGACGTTGCGATCCAGGCCACGATTGGCTCGAATATCATCGCGCGCGAAAACATTAAAGCATTGCGTAAGAACGTGCTGGCAAAATGCTACGGCGGCGATATTTCACGTAAGAAGAAGCTGCTGGAAAAGCAGAAGGCAGGCAAGAAGCGAATGAAGCAAGTGGGGTCCGTCGAGATTCCGCAAGAGGCTTTCCTCGCCATCCTGCGTGTCGAAGACAAATAAGACGAACAACGGAACCCTATGAATTTTGCGCTGATTCTTTTTGTGCTCGTCGTTTTGACGGGCGTCGCATGGGTCGCAGACAAACTGGTGTTCATGCCGCAAAGGCGGCGCGCGGCGGAAGCCGCGGTCGCTGAGTTCGACCGTCAGCAGGCACGTATCGGTGAGCGTTTCGCCGACGAAAACGCCGCGCAGACGCGCGCGCGTCTGCGTGACGACAAGCTGCGCCAACCGTGGTGGCTCGAGTATTCCGCGAGCTTTTTCCCGGTGATTCTGGTGGTTTTCGTGGTGCGCTCGTTTGTTGTCGAGCCGTTCAAGATTCCGTCCGGCTCAATGGTGCCAACGCTGCTGGTCGGCGACTTCATCCTCGTGAATAAATTTGATTACGGTATCCGTCTGCCGATCGTCAATACGAAAATCACAGAGGGCCGGCCGCTCCAGCGCGGCGACGTCGTGGTGTTCCGCTACCCGAAAGACGAGTCGGTCGACTATATCAAGCGCGTGATCGGCTTGCCGGGCGACACGGTTGCGTATCAGGACAAGCAGCTCACCATCAACGGCAAACCGGTGCCTGAAACGCCGCTGCCCGACTATCTCGACGAGGAGCGTCTTGGCTACGCGAAACAGTTCGAGGAAAATCTCGACGGCCGCAAGAACGCAATTTTGAACAATCCCGCGGTGCCGCCGTTTATCGTCGGCGCGGAAGATTATCCGTATCGTGACAACTGCACATACAACGCGCGCGGCGTGATTTGCAAAGTGCCGCCGGGCAATTACTTCATGATGGGCGATAACCGCGACAACAGCGCCGACAGCCGTTATTGGGGTTTTGCGCCGGACAAGAATATTGTCGGCCGCGCGTTTTTCATCTGGATGAACTTCAGCAATCTCAAGCGCATCGGCTCGTTCCAGTAAGTTTTGCGCCGACTGCATGACGCGCTGCGAACGTGATCGCTTATCGAAGTCAGCGATCACGTGAACGACCCTGCGGGCGCCCGCGCGTTATCGCTACATAAAGTCCTCTAACGTCGCTTCACCACGCTTTTCCCGTCGGGCCGGCCGCGTTTTCGCCCGGCCCGGCGCCCGCGTTATACTCTGCCCATGCCCTCATCTCCGTTGGAAAGCCGTCTGCGCTACGAATTTCGCAATGCGGAATTGCTGCGCCAGGCTTTAACACACCGCAGTCACAGTTCCACGCACAACGAACGGCTCGAATTTCTAGGCGATTCCGTTCTGAATTGCGCGGTGGCTGCGCTTTTGTTCCAACGTTTCGGGAAGCTGGACGAAGGCGACCTGTCTCGCGTTCGCGCTAATCTGGTCAAACAGCAATCGCTTTACGAAATCGCTCAGGCCCTGAATATCTCCGAAGGACTTCGGCTCGGGGAGGGCGAACTGCGCAGCGGGGGCTTCCGCAGGCCGTCAATCCTTGCTGACACGCTCGAAGCGGTGCTGGGTGCAGTGTTCCTCGACGGCGGTTTCGAAGCCGCCCAGACAGTCATTAAGCGGCTCTACGTGCCGATCCTCGATCACATCGACCCGCGTACGCTCGGCAAAGATGCGAAAACGCTTTTGCAGGAATATCTGCAAGGTCACAAGATCGCGTTGCCCACGTACACCGTCGTGGCTACGCATGGTGCAGCGCACAATCAGCAATTCGAAGTTGAGTGTACGGTGCCGAAGCTGGACGTGAAGGTCTCTGGCTCGGGCGCCAGTCGGCGCGCGGCTGAGCAGGCCGCGGCCAAAAAAGCGCTCGACGAGGTCCTCGCCGCCGCGCCGGCAGTCGTCGGCAAGTCGAAGCGCTCAAAAGGCGCCCGCGCCGCGAAAAACGTCGAGCTTGAGATCGTTCCCGGCGTGACTGGCGTTCAGACCGCGCTTGACCTGCGCAGCCCGGATCGTAAGAGCGAGCGTGGAGCGGCGAGGGGAGAACCGCGGGTAACGTCCGGAACAGAGCCCGCAGCGGAGCGCAGCGCGTTGGCGACTGCCGTTGCGGCTGCGCCGCTGGCGGTGATTCGCGCGGCGCACGTCGAGTACAGCGCCCCGGAAAGAGTCGAACGTGGCGACAAGGGCGAGCGGCTGGAGAAAGCCGATAGGGCGGAAAAGTTCGAGAAATCGGACAGAGCCGTAGCGCCATCTGGCGAAAAATCGGCGGAAAGATCAGCAGGGGACAAGCCGGCGGACAAACTGGACGCGAAGTCGGCCGAGGCCAAGCCAGCAGAGTCAAAAACCGCCGACCCGAAAGCCGCCGACCCAAAAGCCGCCAACGCCTCGTCCGCAGACCTGAAGCCGGTCGACCCAAGGCCCACCGAACCAAAAGCAGAGTCCGCCGCCGTCCGCAACGTAGACAAACCGCCCCGCACTCGCGAGCCGGCGTCCGACGCCGTATCGCCCGCGACGAACACCGCGGCCCCCACCGAAAACGAACCCGGCGTAGCCGACGCGGTACAAACGCGCGTCGCCGACGCGGGCCATTGATTGCCCCGGTGCGCCACCCGAGCGCGTCGATCCGAACCTGCCGTAGCCCAATATGAACGCTCCCACTCCCACTGGTTTCCGCTGCGGCATGGTCGCGATCGTCGGTCGCCCTAACGTTGGCAAATCCACGCTGATGAACGCGCTGGTCGGCCAGAAAGTCAGTATCACGTCGCGCAAGGCGCAGACTACGCGCCATCGCATCACCGGCATTCATACGCTCGAAGACGTCCAGTACATTTTCGTCGACACGCCCGGTTTTCAGACCAAGCACAGCGGCGCGCTGAACCGTTCGTTGAACCGCGCGGTGACGTCCACGCTGACTTCCGTCGATGCGATCCTGTTCGTGATCGAAGCCGGCCGTTTCGGCCCGGACGACCAGAAAGTGCTCGACCTGATTCCGCCTTCCGTACCCACGTTGCTGATTGCAAACAAGCTCGATCGTGTGTCGGATAAAGACTCGCTGTTTCCGTTCATGCAGCAGGTGAGCGCGCTGCGCCAGTTCAGCGAGATCGTGCCGCTGTCGGCCAAGAACCCGGACGACATCAAGCGCCTGATGGCCACCGTCAAGCCGTATCTGCCGGAAGGCGCACCGATTTACGGCGAAGACGATCTCACCGATCGCAGCGAGCGCTTTCTCGCGGCAGAGATTCTGCGCGAGAAAGTTTTCCGTTGGACCGGCGACGAACTGCCGTACACGAGCACCGTGCTGATCGACAAGTTTGAAACCGAAGGACGCCTGCGCCGCATCTTCGCGACGATCCTCGTGGAGCGCGACACGCACAAGGCCATGATCATCGGCCAGAAGGGTGCGAAGCTGAAGCAGATCAGCACCGAGGCGCGCCTCGACATGGAGAAGCTGTTCGACGGACCCATCTATCTGGAAACCTTCATCAAGGTGAAGAGCGGTTGGGCCGACAACGAAGCAGGACTCCGTGCGTATGGGTACGAATGACGCGTGGGTCACGCTGAATTCCGACACGGATCCGGACGACTCGGGGCCGGCTGCGCCGTCGCGCGAACCGTCAAAGCCGGCTCGCGCCAGCCGCAAATCTTCCACTAAAAGTACCTCCGACACAGGCCCCGACGACGCGCCTCGCAAGGCGCCGGCTCGCCGGTCCTCGCGCGGTTCCGCATCGGCTTCCGAATACCGGATCGCCGAGCAACCCGCCTTCGTTTTGCATAGTTATCCGTATCGTGAGACGAGTCTGATCATCGACGTGCTGTCGCGCGATCACGGCCGCCTCGCGCTCGTCGCCAAGGGCGCGAAGCGTCCGCACTCCGCGCTGCGCGGCGTGCTGCAGACGTTCCAGCCACTCGCGCTGTCGTGGTCCGGCAGAGGCGAGGTACGTACGCTGACCGGCGCCGAATGGGTCGGCGGCATGCTGCCTTTGACAGGCGACGCGCTGCTGTGCGGCTTCTACGTGAACGAACTCCTCGTGAAGTTCTGCGCGCGCGAAGATCCGCATCCGCAACTGTTCCATCACTATGTCGTCACCATGACGCGTCTCGCGCACGACGAGCCGCCGGTCCAGGTGCTGCGTTCGTTCGAGCGCGTGTTGCTGCGCGAAACCGGTTACGCGATGGCGCTCGATCGCACCGTCGCGCGCAAAGCGGTGGAAGCCGGCAGCCGTTATGTGTTCGATCCGGAGCGCGGCGTGCGCGAAGCATCCGACGATCTGCCGTCGCAGTGGCCGGTGATTGCAGGTCAAACCTTGCTCGATATGGAAAAGGACGATTACCATCGCGCGCAGACCGTGGCGCAAAGCAAAACGCTGATGCGCTTTCTGCTCAACACTTATCTTGGCGGCACGCCGCTCGCGACGCGCCAGATCCTGATCGACTTGCAGAACTTATGAGCTTCTTTCTAACGTCGCCGAATGTAATTGATCTCGGCGTGAACATCGATCACGTCGCCACGCTGCGCAACGCGCGCGGCACTTCGTACCCCGACCCGATCCGCGCCGCGCTGATGGCCGAGGAAGCCGGCGCCGACGTCATCACGCTGCATCTGCGCGAAGATCGCCGCCATATCGTGGACGCCGATGTGCGCGCGCTGCGCCCGCTGCTCAAGACGCGGATGAACCTCGAATGCGCGGTCACGCAGGAGATGCTCGACATCGCCTGCGAAGTCAAACCGCATGACGTTTGCCTCGTGCCGGAAAAGCGCCAGGAATTGACGACAGAAGGCGGTCTGGACGTCGCCGGTCAGTTCGAGGCCGTGCGCGCTGCGTGCAGGCAACTGGCCGACGCGAACTCACGCGTGTCGCTCTTCATCGATCCGGACGAGACGCAGATCCGCGCAGCGCACGAAGCCGGCGCACCGGTAATCGAACTGCACACCGGACGTTATGCCGAGGCGCACGATCCAGCCGAACAACAACGCGAATTCGAGCGCGTGGTTCGCGCGGTCGAATTTGGCGCGACGCTCGGTATCAAGGTGAACGCGGGCCACGGCCTGCACTACACGAACGTCCAGCAGATCGCGGCGATCGACGGCATCGTCGAGCTGAATATCGGTCACGCGATCGTCGCCCATGCGATTTTCGCGGGCTGGGACAACGCGGTGCGCGAGATGAAGGCGATCATGGTCGCCGCCCGTCTCGGCGCACGTGCGTAACGCGTAAGGGCCGGCCCCCTATGGCGATCTACGGTATTGGTACAGACATCGTTCAGGTGAGTCGCGTGGCCGCGGTCATGACCCGCACCAACGGCCGCTTTGCCGAGAAGGTACTCGGCCCGGACGAACTGCGTGTCTACCACGCGCGCAACGCCCGTTCTGCCGCGCGCGGGCTCGCATTCCTCGCCACGAGATTCTCGGCGAAGGAGGCGTTTTCGAAGGCGATCGGTCTCGGCATGCACTGGCCCATGACATGGCGCGCGTTGCAAACGCTCAATAAGCCGAGCGGCGAGCCGATGGTGGTCGCGTCCGGGGAGTTAGCCGAATGGCTCGAGGCGCGCGGCATCACGGCGCGCGTCACGATCACCGACGAGCGCGATTACGCCGTGTCGTTCGTGATTGCCGAAAGTGCGCAAGCGCAAGAGGCGAACGGCTCCGACTCTTAAGCTGCGGCTAACCAGAAATAATTGTGAACGCGGCCCCGCGCGGTCGCGTCTCTCCTTGCTTCACGCAATCTTCAAGCGGAAATCAATGAAAACCAATCCCGGACCGGTGATGCTCGACGTCGTCGGCAAGACGCTGAACGACGACGACAAGCGCCGTCTCGCCCATCCGATGACGGGTGGCGTGATTCTGTTCGCGCGCCACTACGAGAGCCGGGCGCAACTGATTGCGCTGACCGACTCGATTCGCGCGATTCGCGAGGACTTGCTGATCGCGGTCGATCACGAAGGCGGACGTGTGCAGCGCTTTCGAACCGACGGGTTCACCGTGCTTCCCGCAATGGGCAAGCTCGGCGCGCTGTGGGACAGCGACGTTATGCATGCCACCAAGGTCACGACCGCAGTTGGCTATATCCTCGCTTCGGAGTTGCGCGCCTGCGGCATCGACATGAGCTTTACGCCGGTGCTCGATCTCAACTACGGCCAGTCGCAGGTAATCGGCGATCGCGCGTTTCATAGCGATCCGCGCGTCGTGGCGATGCTGGCGAAAAACCTCAACCACGGTCTTGCGCTCGCGGGCATGAGCAACTGCGGCAAGCACTTTCCGGGGCATGGTTTCGCGCACGCGGACTCGCATGTCGCGATGCCCGTCGACGAACGCTCGCTCGACGAGATTCTGCGCGACGACGTAGCGCCATATGACTGGCTTGGGCTGTCGCTCGGCTCGGTCATTCCGGCGCACGTCGTCTATCCGCAGGTGGACTCCAGGCCGGCGGGTTTTTCACGCATCTGGCTGCAGGACATCCTGCGCGGCAAGCTGCGCTTCGAAGGCGCTATTTTTAGCGACGACCTCTCAATGGAAGCCGCGCGCCAGGGCGGCACGCTCACCGAAGGCGCGACTGCCGCGCTGCAGGCCGGTTGCGACATGGCGCTGATCTGCAATCAGCCTGAAAAAGCTGAACAGGTGCTCGACGAATTGCGCTTTACGCCATCGAAGGAATCGCAGCAGCGGCTTAAGCGCATGCGCCCGCGCGACAAGGCGCTGAAGTGGAGCAAGCTGGTGGCGGAGCCGCGATATCTGCAAGCGCAGGCTTTGCTGCGCAGCGTGTTCGCCTGAGCGACGCGCGAAGACAGTAGATAAACCAAAACGGCGCCTCGCTTGAGGCGCCGTTGTTCATTGGTCATCTGCGCGCGTGCATGCGATGTGCGCCGCCCGGATCCGCTTTGCGAGTGGTTCGACTTGCAAAGCGAAGCGGGCGGTCAGTTCAGCCGCATCCGTTGCAGCTTGTTGTACAGCGTCTTCGGGCTGATGCCCAGCAGCGACGCCGCCCGATGGCGTGTACCGCCTACCGCGTCGAGCGTCGCGCGAATCAGCATTTCTTCCACATCGGCGAGCGGGGTGCCGACCGTAACCTGAACGCGGCTGCCATTCAGATCGCGACCGTTGACGGAGCCCGCTTCGTCGGCGCGCAACGACTCCAGCACGTCGCCCGACGCGTGGTACGCGCGCCGCACGCGGTCCTGCAACTCGCGCACGTTGCCCGGCCATTCGTATGTCAGGCATTCGCGCAGGAAGTTGGGCCCAATCTGCTTCGCGACGTCGGACACGCCGCGCGCGGCGGCGTCGTGATTCAGGTCGTCGACAATCGCCTGCGCGATCAGCGCAGGATCTTCGTCGCGCTCGCGCAACGGCGGCAGCGTCACCGCTGCGGCTTCGAGACGCAGCGCGAGGTCCTCATGGAGGCTGCCGTCCGCGACCGCCGCGCGCGGCGGCTTGCGCGTCGACGCGATCAACCGGAAATCGGTCACGACCTGACTCGTGCCGCCGACCCGCATGAAGGTCTGCGAATCCAGCGCGCGGAGCAGTGCCTCCTGCTGCGCGCGCGGCAACTCCGCGATCTCGTCGATGAAAAGCGTCCCGCCGCTCGCCTGCTCGAAAAGGCCAGGCTCGCGCTGATCGGCGCCGCTAAACGCGCCGCGTTCGTGGCCGAACAGCACGCTATCTAGCGACCGCAACTGCGAACTGGCCGCGTTTCGGCAATCGAGCGTGACGAACGGGCCTTTGCGGCGCCGGCTCATATCGTGCATCGTCTGGGCGGCCACCTGTTTGCCGGTCCCGGCTTCGCCCGAAATCAGGACGGCCGCTTCGGTCGGTGCGATATGTTCGATCGTGTCGTACACGTGCTGCATCGCGGCGCTGCGACCCAGTACCGAGCCGAAGCGCCCAAGCTGGCGCAACGATGCGCGCAGCGTCTGCACTTCTTCAGTCAACTCATACGGACGCGGAATTCTCGCCAGCAGACTGCGCAGGCGCGGAATGTTGACCGGCTTCAGCAGATAGTCCCAGATGCCATGCCGCAAGCCTTCGATCGCGCTTTCCACGGTCGCATTGCCGGTCATGACGATCACGGGCAGTGCGCCGCCTGGCGGATGCGCGGGCAGATGCTGCAACAGATCGAGCCCGCTGCCGTCCGGGAGATTCAGGTCGACCAGAACAACGTCGGGGATGAAGCGCGTCAGCGCAGCGCGCGCTTCGGCGATGGTCGTCGCGGTGTCGACGGAAAAACCATCCGCGGCAAGAATCGCGGATAGGCCCGACAGGCTATTGGGGTCGTCTTCAACAATCAGAGCGTGTGGCATGGCGAGCGCAACTTTATAAATGGATGAAATAGCCGCTTTTTCTGCGCCTGAACCGCAGCGCGGCGAAGCGGGCACGATGGCTGGCCGGTACTGTCGGTCGGATGCGTCGCCACGCAAGTCAGCATCAGCCGGGCGGCGCGCAAGCGGCCTCCCGGTCGGCATGACCGCGATACCCGGCATTCATGACGCCGGGCGAAGCGGGCGGCGAGTCGACTCACGTAGTTCTGGTCCTTTTCTGTATCTGAGCGGGCGATTCGCCGCGCGCTGGTTAGCGCTGCGGCCCGCCTGGTTCTATTCGCCGGCATCCTGCGGTCACTATGCAACGCTGCAAGGACGCCGACGCTTACTTCGCGTCTGCTGTTTTTGCTGTCAGATATCCCGATTGCTGTCGAAGAAGCGGCGTACTTCGCGCTCCGCGTCCTCGCGAGTTTTGCCATAGCGTTCCTGAATCAGCCCTGCGAGACGGTCCGCGCGACCTTCGGCCTTGGTGAGTTCGTCGTCGGTCAGTTCGCCCCACGCAGCCTTTGCCTTGCCGACCAGTTGCTTCCACTTGCCTTCTGCGATGTCGTTATTCATTTCGTATCTCCGGAGTCGAGAGGTATTGGGTATGGGGTCTCTAGCATGAGCTATGCCAACGCGCTTTGACTTGGCATATCAAGGGCTTACATCGGCCCACACGGCAACATCGAACGCTGCAACCGGAAATTTGGACAAAATTGCCGGTAAAGTTTTCCTCAACGATACTCGGCGGCACAAAAAAGAAAAAGCGCCCAATTGGGCGCTTTTCATTTTTGCCAGCGCGTTGTGTCGCGCTGGCGGGGCAGCTTGCCGGCGGTTATGCGCGGCTACGATACTCGTGCGTACGCGTGTCGATTTCGATCTTGTCGCCGATGTTGCAGAACAGCGGCACTTGCAGTTCAAAGCCGGTGTTCAGCTTGGCATTCTTCAGCACCTTGCCCGACGACGTGTCACCCTTGACAGCCGGTTCCGTGTAGATGATTTCGCGGACCAGCGTGGTCGGCAGTTCGACGGAGATGGCTTTCTCGTTGTAGAACACGACTTCGCAAGTCATGCCGTCTTCGAGGTAGTTCATCGCGTCGCCCATCATTTCGGCTTCGACTTCATACTGGTTGTAGTCGGCGTCCATGAACACGTACATCGGGTCGGCGAAGTACGAGTACGTCACTTCCTTGCGCTCGAGCACGACGACGTCGAACTTGTCGTCTGCCTTGTACACGCTTTCCATGCCTGCGCCGGTCAGCAGGTTCTTGAACTTCATCTTGACGACGGCGGAGTTGCGGCCCGATTTGTTGTATTCGGCCTTTTGCACGACCATTGCGTCTGCGCCGATCATCACGACGTTGCCGGTGCGGAGTTCCTGTGCGGTCTTCATAAAACTGTCCTGTACGAAATAAGTAGCTTCAACTTGTGCTCAACGGCATACGGCGCAAGCGGCTTCGACGTTTCCTGCGCTTTACGCCGCGCCGCGATGAGACGGCCCGGCGAGAAGCGGTGCATGAAGCGCGGTTGACTTGCTGCGAGGGTTCCAGTGGCGTAGCCGATGCGACGCGTTCCGCAATTCCCGCAAATCCGTTACCTGCTTTTTACCCGATGCGGGCGTGTACACGAGTGGCGCCGGTCGGCAGCGTGTTTCCTGAAGTGCGCTTTACTCCGCCGTTTCTCCACCGATTACATGCGGCTTGCGTGACGCATCGCATTTGCATCTTTCGATGCCGGGGGAACCGGTTAACAGCCGGAGACTAAAAGCCAACTGAGGCCTACCGAGGCCAACTGAATCCAGGATTTTTGCTGCGATCGGGCCGCGCTTGCGTCGTCGGCCGTTGGATAACCGCTTATTTTAACTGACTTTTTGTGAACAAGGCCAGATTTCCAGCGAGGTCGCCGACTCGCGCGAGTTCGCCGGCCCACTCGACCGCGCGTCGCTGCAGCGCCGGGTAGTGGTCGCGCAGCGCTGCCCAGTCCGGCTCGCCGGCGCCATTCCAGGCGTGCCAGAAGCGCGCGAGCGCGGCGCGGGCATCGACGGGAAGCGTGCGGCCGTAGTGTTCAAGCGCGGCGTCGAGCTTCGGCAGATGCGCGTCGTCCGCTTGCGGGTAAATGTGCCAGACGAAGGGCCTGGCGGCCCACTGCGCGCGCACAAACGAATCCTCGCCCCGCACGAAATTGATGTCGCTTGCCCACAGCAGCGCGTCGTAGCCGGATTGTTCGGTGAACGCGAGGCCGTGAGCGCTCAATCCGCCGCGCTCCGCATGGGCGCCAGCGCTGAACGACTGCATTCCGAAAAAGCGCGCGACCGCGCCGGAGATGCGGCCCTCGGGCACAAGCAGCACCACAGGTTCGACACTGTCGCGCCATTGCTCGAGCAGGTTGTCGACTGCCGGGTTCTCGTAGGCGAAAAGCGAGACGACAGTCGCCCCGACAGGCGGCGCGCGTCCCACGGCTCGCAGCCACCACGCTTCTCGTGCCGCGGGCGACGCCTCGAACGCCGCGCGTTCGGCATCCAGACTCCGCTCCTTCAGCACGCCGCCGGTGCCCGGCCCGAGACCGGGAAAGAAAAACGTCTTGACGAGCGGATAGCGCGGATGCGGTGACGGCCGCAGGTGGAAGTCCGCGACCCAGTCCTCGGCGCTCAGATATTCGAGGTTGATCCACACAGGCGGGTGCTTGCGCTGCGCCATCGCAGCCACGTAAATGGGCGGCAGTTCGCAGGCGAACGCCTCGATCACCACGTCGGCCACTTCGAGCGTGTCGCCGGCGTGTGTCGGCGCGTGCCAGTGTTCGACGACGATCCCGTCGATGGTCTGCCGTGCACGATCGAGCGCGAGCGACGGACACAGTTTCTGAAACGCATGCAGATCGTCGACGAAGACTCGCACTTGCCACCCGTGCTCGCTCGCAAGCTGACGCGCGAGGCGCCAGCACACGCCGATATCGCCGAAATTGTCTATCACCGCGCAGAAAATATCGCACGCGATCGCTGCGGACGGTTCGCGAGGCGCAGCGGCGCTTGGATCGGCGGCTGCGTCGGCGGTCGGGTCGGCGGTTGGGTCGGATGGCGGCGCGGTGGAGGGCATCGGCGGGCTCGGGCGGACGCGGAATGTTCTAAACTGGCGATTCTAGTGCGACACGCACGCTCGTGTCCGGGTAGCCCCAACGTAAGGGGCATCGACTAGCGGCAAAGGAGGCGTCTATATGAGCCTAACCAGTCGCGAAGATA
The DNA here is from genome assembly GCF_000383275.1 of Paraburkholderia caledonica. Taxonomy (NCBI): domain Bacteria; kingdom Pseudomonadati; phylum Pseudomonadota; class Betaproteobacteria; order Burkholderiales; family Burkholderiaceae; genus Paraburkholderia; species Paraburkholderia caledonica. The sequence continues at coordinate 89,560 of NZ_KB911041.1, forward strand.
TCACGCGGAGCATCGGGAAGGGGCGCGAGTCCCTCGACGCAACTGCTCAGAAGCGGGGTATCTCTTGTAGCGAAGCGAGAGCCGGTAGAGGTTTGCTGGGTCTCGTCCATACGAGTCTCGGTGAAGCACATTCTCCGAGAGCTCGCATTGCATTGACCTGATTACCATCAGGTTCCGCCCCGTCAGCGGCTTCATCTCCGCCGACTGGGCGGAGTGATGTATGCAATTCCTGCGCCGTCACTGGCAATGGATTCGCGAACCGATACGAGCGGAAGCTCGGTGTGTCATTGTTTGGCCTCGTTAGCTGTAAGGCGAGGATAGTGAACCTGCTGTACGACCAGCAGTAGCCTAGGAAGACATGCGTCACTGGCAACGGTGGGGTGTGAAGCTCTTCTGACAATGTAGCCTCCGGATGTTTCGGGCAGGCCATTCCCGCGAGGGACTGGTCTGGACACTCCTAGCAGCAAAGGGGTCGAGGAGCTAGGCTGGCCGATAGGGTTAACGTATGTGAACTGCTGATAAACCTCGTTACCAGTGAGGAGCCAAAGCTGCTTTGAACACCGGGCTCTAACCAAAAGGTACGTGGCTGGTTAGTCCACTTAGAATTTGGGCTACGTCGTTGTTAAGCCACCGGGGGATAGGCAGAACCTACGTCGGTCGTGTGACATGCCGGGAACGTGGTAAGCCTGTACGGTTGCCAGCTGTCTTTGTGGCTGGCAGGCGAACCGTAAGGGACGCTGATGATTGTGCAGGTATGGGAGGACGGAAAAAGCGAATGTCGGGCTGTAATGGCCCGGATAGGGGTTGAGACATTACCTCACGCGAAAGCGGGCAGACTTCCGTCTGGTCTACCGTCGCAAGGCGGCTGACTACCCTCAGTAACTTGGTCAGGTGCGAGCGCATTCGTTCGTACTGAGGTGTTTGTCCGAGATAGGGGCGCATGCGCTCCTGTTTAGGTGTCTGTTGTTCCCCAGCGGGGTGTGTCTGCCCCTCTGGGGGAGATGCGCCTTCTGCTTGGGGACTTCTTCCAAGTAGGAGAGCAGCATGAAAGTATCTGGTCGAAAGACCGGGTCTGCGCTTTCCCATGCGCCGGACAACTGGAACGCTGTCGATTGGCGTCGGGTTGAACGGAACGTGAGAGGGATGCAGATTCGAATTGCGAAGGCGACGCGGGAAAGTGACTGGCGCAGGGTGAAAGCTCTGCAACGGATGCTGACTCGCACGTTGTCCGCGAAGCTGTATGCGGTACGACGTGTTACGCAGAACCAGGGTGCGCGAACGGCGGGAGTCGATCGCGAGCTGTGGGATTCGCCTGAAAGCCGGTGGGAGGCCATCGGTGGGTTGAAGCGGCGCGGATACAAGCCTCTGCCATTACGGAGAGTCTTTATCCCCAAAGCCAATGGAAAGGAGCGCCCGCTGGGCATCCCGACCATGCGGGACAGGGCGATGCAAGCCCTGTATCTGCTGGCTCTGGAGCCAGTGTCGGAATCGACGAGCGACCCGAACTCTTATGGGTTCAGGATAAACCGTTCGACGGCTGATGCTATGGGTCAGGTACGTGCTTGCACGTCCCGGAAGGATTCGTCCCGATGGGTACTGGAAGCGGATATCAAAGGCTGCTTTGACCACATCAACCACGACTGGCTGGAAAACCATGTCCCCATGGACAGGGAAATTCTCCGGAAGTGGTTGAAGGCTGGCCTGATTTACAAGGGTCAGCTACAGGCGACTGAGGCCGGTACGCCGCAGGGAGGGATCATCTCCCCGACGCTGGCGAATGTGACGCTGAACGGGCTGGAACGTGAACTGGTTGCGCACCTCGGTGCGAAATTCGGGATCGTCAAGGCCAAGAAGTTGAAGGTCAATGTGGTGCGATACGCGGATGACTTCGTGATTACCGGCGACTCGCGAGAGATACTGGAAAGCGTGGTCAGGCCTTGGGTGGAAGCGTTCCTCGCTGTTCGGGGCTTGCAACTGTCTGAGGCAAAAACGCGCGTCACTCACATTGATGACGGCTTCGATTTCCTTGGGTGGAATTTCCGGAAGTACTCGGGAAAACTGCTCGTCAAGCCGAGCAAGAAGAACGCGCAAGCGTTCTATCGCAAGGTAGCGGAAACGATCAGCGGCAACAAAACGGCAAAGCAGGGGGATCTAATCCAACTGCTGAACCCGATGTTGCGCGGATGGGCGCAGTATCACCGTCCGGTCTCAGCCAAGCAGACGTACAGCCGCATGGAGCATCTGATTTTTCGGAAGCTCTGGCGGTGGTCGAAGCGGAGGCACCCGCAAAAGAGCGCTGTGTGGGTGAAACAGAAGTACTTTCACTCTATCGGTGCCCGGCACTGGGTGTTTGCGGTTCGTACGGAACGCGAAGACGGCAGTTGGGGGCTGAATGAGCTGTACCAGCTTAGTGGTATGGCTATCAAACGGCACACGCGGATCAAGGGCGAGTTCAACCCTTTTGATCCGACATGGGAGCAATATGGCGAAACCTTGCGGCAGGGGCGTATGTGGGAACAAATGCGCTACCGAAAGCAGTGGGCGACGCTGTATATGTCACAAGGCGGCTTATGCGCGCATTGTGGCTGTGCGCTGACGGACGAGACGGGCTGGCACGACCATCATCTGGAATATCGGATGCATGGTGGTACCGACGCTCTGTCGAATCGGGTGCTGCTCCACCCGCACTGTCACCAGCAAGTGCACGCTGGTAAGCTGGTTGTAACTAAGCCGGTTCTGTCGTAGACAGAACTTTGTTTGTAGATTTGAGCCGTATGCGGGGAAACTCGCACGTACGGTTCTCGGGGGGCCCGGCTTTCGCAAGAAAGTCGGGCTACCCGACAAGCACCCGTTCGATCTCCTCGCGCCGGACTTCTTTGAGCGCGAAACCGATGCGGCCACTCGAGGCCAAACGGGGCGACCGCCCGCGAGACAGTTCCATCAGCCGATCCTGCATGACCGAACCCGAAGCAAACATCGCTTTCGAGCCGAAAAAAGTGCTCGCCCAGTTGCCGCATCTGCCTGGCGTCTACCGCTATTACGACACGCACGGCGCGGTGCTGTACGTCGGCAAGGCGCGCGATCTCAAGAAGCGCGTTTCGAGCTACTTCACGAAGACGCAGCTGTCACCGCGCATCGCGATGATGGTGACGCGCATCGCGCGCATCGAGACGACCGTGACGCGCTCCGAGGCAGAAGCGCTGTTGCTGGAAAACAATCTGATCAAGGCGCTCGCGCCGCGTTACAACATTCTGTTTCGGGACGACAAGTCGTATCCGTACCTGAAGCTGACCGGCCACAAGTTTCCGCGCATGGCCTATTACCGAGGCTCGGTGGATCGCAAGAACCAGTACTTTGGTCCGTTTCCGAGCGCGTGGGCGGTGCGCGAGAGCATTCAGATCCTGCAGCGCGTATTCCAGTTGCGCACGTGCGAAGACTCCGTGTTCAACAATCGCACGCGGCCGTGCCTGCTGCATCAGATCGGCCGTTGCACGGCGCCTTGCGTTGGCAACATCGGCGAAGAAGATTACGCGCGCGACGTCGCGAATGCGTCGCGCTTTCTGCTCGGCCGTCAGGGCGAAGTGATGAAAGAACTCGAGCAGAAGATGCATGCGTTCGCGAGCGAGCTGAAGTTCGAGCAGGCTGCGGCCGTGCGCAATCAGATGAGTTCGCTGTCGACGGTGCTGCATCAGCAGGCCATTGAGGTGGGTAGCGATAGTGATGTCGATATTCTCGCGGTGGTCGCACTGGGCGGCCGCGTCTGCGTGAATCTCGCGATGGTGCGCGGCGGCCGGCACCTCGGCGACAAGGCGTATTTCCCCGCGCACGTTGAAAGTGCGTTGACGGCGGAAGAGGGTGGTCTCGAAGAGGACGGCGACGACGACGTGTTGGTCGACGTCGCGTCGGATGCAGGCTCGGTTTCTGCGGAAAACGCGCTCGGCGATATAAGCGGCGACAAACTATCGTCGGACACCGCGGACGCGCTTGCAATCGCACAGGAACTGCCGCCGGAAGATGACGACGACCTCGCGGACGACGCAAGTGACGCGGGCGACGCAGCCGCGCTGGATGCCAACCCCGATTCCAGTTCTGAACCGGCGAAGCCGCGCAAGAACAGCGCGTCGGGCAGCATCGAGTCGGAAGTGCTCGAGGCGTTCATCGCGCAGCATTATCTCGGCAATCGCGTGCCGCCCGTGCTGGTGGTCAGCCACGCGCCTGCCACACGAGAACTCGTCGACGTGCTGATCGAGCAGGCCGGCCACAAGGTCACCGTGCTGCGTCAGCCGCAAGGGCAACGACGCGCGTGGCTCGCGATGGCCGAGCAGAACGCGCGGCTCGCGCTCGCACGACTGTTATCCGAGCAAGGCTCGCAACAGGCACGCACCCGCGCGCTTACCGACACGCTCGGCATGGAGTGCGACGACCTCGCGCACGTGCGCATTGAATGTTTCGACATCAGCCACACCATGGGCGAGGCGACGCAGGCGTCGTGCGTCGTGTATCACCATCACAAGATGCAGTCATCGGAATATCGCCGCTACAACATTACCGGCATCACGCCCGGCGACGACTACGCGGCGATGCGCCAGGTGCTCACGCGCCGCTACGAGAAAATGGTCGCGCAGGCCGCTGCGAATGCCGCCGACGAGGCCGTCGATCTGCAAAGCGATGCGGCGGTAGACCCGTCGCTCGCGCCCGAGGCCGCTGAACCGGTCGCGTCGGGAGGTATCTTGCCGACCATCGTGTTGATCGACGGCGGCAAGGGGCAGGTGGAAATCGCGCGGCAGGTGTTCACCGAGCTTGGGCTCGATACGGGCATGCTGGTCGGTGTCGCGAAAGGCGAGGGGCGCAAGGTCGGCCTCGAAACGCTGATTTTCGCGGACGGCCGCACGCCGCTCGAACTCGGCAAGGAAAGTGCAGCGTTGATGCTGGTCGCGCAGATCCGCGACGAGGCGCACCGTTTTGCGATCACCGGCATGCGCGCGAAACGCGGCAAGACGCGTCAGACGTCGCGGCTCGAGGAACTCGAAGGTGTGGGGGCGAAACGGCGTCAGCGGCTGCTGGCGCGCTTCGGCGGACTGCGCGGCGTGGTCGCGGCGAGCGTCGAAGATCTTGCGAGCGTCGAAGGAATTTCCCAGGCGCTCGCCGAGCAGATCTACCGGCAATTGCACTGAATCGCGGTGCGGGGGTCGCGCAAGCGGTGCGCGCGTCGCTCCCGGCGCCGCTTTGCTTGTGGCACGCACTGCGACACGGCACAATTGCATCTCTCCCGTCAGACGCTGCGCCTGCCCATGCCGTTCAATTTCCCGATTTTCCTGACCTGGCTGCGGATTGTTCTGATTCCGCTGGTCGTCGGCGTGTTTTATTTGCCCGACATGATGATGAGTCCCCCGCACCGTAATCTCGCGGCGGCAACGATCTTCGTGCTCGCTGCGCTGACCGACTGGTTTGACGGCTACCTGGCCCGCAAATGGAATCAGACGTCGGCGTTCGGCGCGTTTCTCGATCCGGTCGCGGACAAACTGATGGTGACCGCCGCCTTGCTGGTGCTCGTGCAACTCGCCCGAATCGACTCCGCGATTGCTCTCGTGATCGTTGGACGCGAGATCGCGATCTCGGCGCTGCGCGAGTGGATGGCGCAGATCGGCGCGTCGAAGAGCGTCGCCGTGAATTCGCTCGGTAAATTCAAGACCGTTTGCCAGATGGTGGCTATTCCGATGCTGCTGTTCAACGGTCCGTTGTCCTTCGGCGGCGGCGTGACGATCGACACACGAACGTGGGGCTTGTGGCTCATCTATCTCGCGGCATTCCTGACGATCTGGTCCATGCTGTATTACATGAAGCTCGCATGGCCGCAAATTCGCGAGCGCAGCGGGGCTGCCTGAGCGCCGTGCGCGCGCGCATTGAACGCGATTCGCGGGAACGTCATGAGTGAAATCTGTTCAGTTAAAGAGATTGGCAAAAGGGGTTGACACGTTTCGGTCGTTTCTCCATAATCTCGTTTCTCCGATGCACGCAGTTCGAAACGTCGGTTGCAGTAGAAGGAAGAAAGGCGCAGTAGGCCTTTTTAAGCAGCACAAAAGCAGCAATACGCGGGAGTAGCTCAGTTGGTAGAGCGCAACCTTGCCAAGGTTGAGGTCGCGAGTTCGAGCCTCGTCTCCCGCTCCAGATTTTTGAAGCAGCGCGTTGGTCAGTAATGTAGTTCAGAAGTGCAAGGCGTTGCGAAGCAGTGCAATGCGGGAGTAGCTCAGTTGGTAGAGCGCAACCTTGCCAAGGTTGAGGTCGCGAGTTCGAGCCTCGTCTCCCGCTCCATACATCAGGGGAAGCAGCGCTTCCCTTTTTGTTTGGTGGACTGATGGTTGTCCACGAGACAAATCAGCGAATCTGCAGCTAGATTCCAATCCGCTTGCGGCGCGATAGCAAAGCGGTTATGCAGCGGCCTGCAAAGCCGTTTAGGCCGGTTCGACTCCGGCTCGCGCCTCCAGTAGTTGAAGTGCAGAAAAGCCCCGCCATGTCGGGGCTTTTCTTTTTTCTGCGTCCGCATTCCAGTGCGGGCTCGTGCGTATCGACGTGCTGCGGACGTGCTGCGCCGCGCGGACGATATGGCGCACAATGCACGTTTGTTCCTTGTCACACAACGTGCATGTACCTACACATCACCGGCACGAATGTGCGCCTCCTTGGCTCCATGCATCTCTTTCCCGCGTCGAGCCGCAGAACGCCGCCGTGGATCGAGCAAGCTTATGACTGGGCCGAGGCGCTCGTCTTCGAATCCGACGCGCCGACCATTCTTCCTTTTCTCAAAGCCGATCCGCAGCGTGGCGCGCAAAGCCTCGCGTCTTTCCTTTCCGCCGACACCTGGACTCGTCTGCAAGCGGCCTGGCCCGCTGACGGCCCGCTCACGCCGCTCGCCGATCTGCGTCCGTGGGCCGCGCTGATCATTGCGCCCACGTTGTTTCAGCAGCTCGTCGAGGGCGTCGAGCCGCGCATGCTGCGCTGGGCGACAGGCGAGGGCAAAGCCTATGAGTACCTGGAGACAGCGCAGGAAGTCGCCGGCGCGCTCGAATCGATTCCGCTCGATGCAGTCGCCGCGGCACTCGAGTTGCTCATGGCCGACCTCAGCGAGCCGCAGCGCACGGTCGAGCGCATGCATGAAGCGTGGCTCGACGGAGATCTGTCAGCCGTGCACCGCATCGCCGTCGAATCACCCATGTTCAATCTGCCCGATATCCGACGCACGATTCTGGACGGGCGCAATCACATGTGGGCCGCGCGCATAAACGAGTTGCTCGACCGGCCTGAACGAACTCTGGTCGTGGTCGGCGCGCTTCATCTATGCGGACCGGGCAACCTCGTCGAACGTCTTGCGCGATCCGTCGAGCCGGTGTTTGCCGGCGAGTAGCAGGGGCGCTATGGGGAACTTGTGCGCACGCGTAAAATCGCAGATCGAGAAGCCTCGAATCGCTCAAAAAATTACTCAGCAATCACCAGATCACTACTCGCTGTTTCACGCGATGGTTTCAGAGGACACCCCATGCATCTGCCACCCATTCCCGGCAATGAAAGCACGCGTCTGGAGACGTTACGCGCGCTGAATATTCTCGATACTTCGCCCGAAGAGCGTTTCGACCGCCTGACGCGACTCGCGAAGCGTCTGTTCGGTGTGCCGATCGCGCTGGTTAGCCTCGTGGATGCAGACCGGCAATGGTTCAAGTCGTGCGTGGGCCTGTCGGCGAGCGAGACGTCGCGCGACGTCTCGTTCTGCGCGCATGCAATCGTGTCGGACGAGATACTCACGGTGCCCGACACGCTGGCCGACGACCGCTTCCACGACAATCCGCTCGTGACCGAATCGCCCAATATCCGCTTCTATGCCGGCTGTCCGCTGACGGTGCCCAACGGCAGCAAGCTGGGCACGTTGTGTCTGATCGACGTCAAGCCGCGCGAACTCGACGATGAAGAGCGCGAACTGCTGCGCGATCTCGCGCGCATGGCCGAACAGGAACTGGCGGCCGTGCAGCTCGCCACGCTGGACGACCTCACGCTGCTGTCCAACCGGCGTGGATTCTCCGCGCTCGCCCAGCATGCGCTCAATGTCTGCAAGCGCCTGAACAAGCCGGCGTCGCTGCTGTTTTTCGACCTCAACGATTTCAAGCAAATCAACGACACGTTCGGTCACGCCGAGGGCGATCGTGCGCTGAAGACTTTTGCCGACATACTGCGCACCGCGCTGCGCGAAAGCGACGTGATCGGGCGGCTCGGCGGCGACGAGTTCGTCGCGTTGCTCAGCGACGCGGACGAAGCCGCCACGCGCGAAGTGACGGAGCGTCTTACGCACTTGCTCGACGAGCGCAATGCGCAGGATCAGCGCGGCTATCGGATTCGCTTTAGCGTTGGGCAGATCCAGTACGACGCCGGGCGGCACGGTTCCATCGCCGAATTGCTCACCGCAGCCGACGCCGCGATGTATAGCCACAAGCAGGCGTCGAAAGTGCGCGCCGCGCGAGGCGCGTAAGCAATTGATTATTCCGGTGCCGCGACGCGCGGCATCATTGTGCATTCGCCGCCGTCGGTGACGGCGCGCTTCATTCCAAAAGCCTGTCATGACCGAACCGCAACACACCGCTGCCGCGAGGCTCGCGCAACTCGAATGGCGCTGGAAGGCGTTCGATGAACTCACGAGCGCCGAGGTCTACGCGATGCTCGCCGCGCGCAGCGCTGTCTTCGTGATCGAGCAGAACTGCCTGTATGGCGATATCGACGGTCTCGATCTCGACGCATGGCATCTGCTCGCGTTCGGCGCAACGGACGATGCAACCACGGGCGCCGCGCGACCGCCGCTCGCTGGCTATCTGCGCGTGCTCCTACCCGACGCCGACGACGGCGATATTCGAATCGGCCGGGTACTGACTACGGCGGAATTCCGCGGCATCGGTCTCGGCAATGCGATGCTCGACCGCGCGATAGCGCATATCCGCACGCAGTGGCCTGGCACGCCGATCCGCTTGCACGCGCAGGCACATCTGCAAGGCTTCTACGGCGCTTTTGGGTTTGCGCCAGTGTCCGAGATTCACGAAGAGGACGGCATTCCCCACGTGTGGATGCGTTCGGCGTGAGCGTGCATCGGCGTGCGGGGGTGATCCGGCGCACCTGCCCGAGGCGGGCGCGGCGTTAGCGGGGTATCGGCGAGACGTCAGCGGTGAGAGCCGACAGTCGATGAAGCCGTGTTCGCGACATCGGCTTGCGTGGGGTTTGCCGGCATCGCACGTCGTTCGCTGCGCACGCGTCCGCGTGCGGAGAGGCGCATCCAGTGACGCAACGCCACGAGCGCGCCGATCACGCTCATCATGGAACCTGGGATCCACAGAAGCAGGCCGCCGATCTGTTGATCGCGCATCGGGCTCAGCCAGGTGAATGCGCGCCCGCAGATCGAATAGATCGGATATAGCTCTCGCGGCGAAAAAAAGATGAACGCGCCGAGGATGATCTGCGGCGGAATCGCGGCGATCACAACCAGCACACGCTTGCCGGGCGACAGGCGCGCCGGCGGCGCGGGACGCGGGTCGAGCACGAGCCACCAGAACAGCAGGCCGTCGACCACCATGCTCCAGTTCATTACGCGATAAAGCCGCCAGTCGAGCATCGCGACAAAATGGACCGGCGACATCAGCCAGAAGTAAATCAGGCCGACGAACAATGTCACCGCGACGACCGGATGCATGACGACGTCGAGCAGCTTTCGTACGAACGGCAGCGCGAGCGCGGGCCGCACGAAGCGCTGCCGCCAGCGGAACGGAATGCCAGCGCGCAATGCCGCGCCCGGATACGACAGCGCGATAAAGAATGGCCCGAGATGATGCAGCACGAGGTGCTGCGCGCGATGCATGAAAAACTCGTGCTCGAAGAAATAATCGAGCCGCGTGTGCAACGCGACGTATAACGCCACCAGCCCGAACCAGAAGGAAACGCGGCGCGCAACCGACACCTTTGCCTTGCTCGCGCCGCGCACGAACAGGATTGCGGGCAGCAGCAGAGCGAGGACGACCGTCGGTGAAAATTCCCAGGGATCGAGCCAGTAGAGCAGGTTCATTGCCGCGGATTGCCGTGCTTACTTCGTCTGCGCGGGCGACTTCACCGCGAACGGTGTGTCGAGCGTTGCGCCGTCCGAAAACTTCAGCATCAGATGTACCGTGTCGCCCGGCGCGATCTTGTGCTTCGCGCCTTCGAGCATCACGTGATAGCCGCCCGGTGCGATTGCAACCTGCCCGTGCGCGGGAACCGTCAGCTTGTCGACCATCACCATTTTCTGCGACGAACCGTTCGAGACTGTCTGATGCAGCATCGCGTCGCCGTAGTCGGGGCTCGAAATATCGACGAGGTCCACGGGCTTGTCGCCTGAATTCACGAGCGTCACATAACCCGCTGCCGGCAGGTTGTTCGGCAGCCAGCGGACCCAGGCATTCTGTGCGGTGATCGGCTGCGCACCGGCGGCGTGGGCAGTCGCCGCGAAAACAAACGAAAGGGCAAAAGCGCCGGCGACGGCGGAGAGCGTACGCATTCTGGACGTTGGGATCTGTGTCATGGATTGAGTCAGGAGCGTTGATCGACGATGCGGCGCAAGTCCTGCGCGATCGCATCTGGAGTGTCGTGGTCGGTGGCGAGCAGGCGTGCGCGGCCTTGCGCGTCGAACACGTAGACGGCGGAACTATGAGTGACTTCGTAATTGCCGTTCGGGTCGCGCTTTTCCATCTGATACGCAACCCTGTAGCGCTTGGCGAGCGATTCGATCTGCCAGTCGCTGCCCGTCAGTCCTTCGGCATGCTTGGAATCGAACGCCCCGACGTAATCGTGCAGAGCTTGCGGCGTGTCGCGCGCCGGATCGACGGTGATGAACAGGATGCGCACCTTCTGCGCGTCGGGGCCGAGCTTTTCCAGCACCTGCATCAGCCGTCCCATGGTTTCGGGACAGACGTCCGGGCAATGCGTGTAGCCGAAATAGACGAGCGAGGCGCGCCCCTTGAACGAATCGCCGCTAACCGGACGCCCGTCGTCGCCTGTCAGCGTGAAGTCGAGGTCGGGCAAATGGCCCGCCACGTTCGTCAGATGCCATGGCTCCGCGTGACTTGTGCAGCCGGCAAGCGCGATCATGGCGAGGAGCGCGCCGGTCGTGATCGTCGAGCGAAACCGGCGCGCGCGGCTCTCCCGAGGCCGCGACCCCGGGTGCGCTTGCAAGCGTTGCAGTGAGATGTTCGGGAACAAAGCAGGTATCAATGACTCGATTGGAGAGCGGGGCATTGCGCACGCTTTCGCGTGCGCGCGCTCAAACTTGTGCCGGCGAGCGGTTCGCGATAGTGGACGAAAATCGTCGTAACGCCAAAGTCCCGTTTGGCTGCGACTGTATCGCAAAATGACGGAAGGCGTCGCTCATCGCCCACGGGCAGAGCGTTTGCGAGGCAATATGACGCACATGGCTGAAAGCCCGTTGAAGTCCGATCGTTTCCGTTTTGAACGCAATGCCAGCGAACGGGGCGCGACCTCGCTGCCGTGCTGCTCCATCCGGCTTGCGGCCCGGCTCTCTTTCTCGAAAAATTGATGGATGCGCGGTAAGATGCGCACACTTTTCCGGCTGCGAAAGGCCGAAAGGCAAAATACCCGATGCAACCACTTCCGGCTTTCCTGTCTCCTGGCGAGACCGCGTTTTTCTTCGATTTCGACGGCACGCTCGTCGAACTCGCGCCCACGCCGGACGGCGTTCAGGTGCAACCTCGCGTCATCGAGCTACTCGCCGAACTGCGGCGCTTGACCAATGGAGCGGTCGCTGTGGTGTCCGGGCGCGGCATCGACAGTATCGACGCTTTTCTCGGCATGCCCGATCTGCCGATTGCCGGTCTGCATGGCGCCGAGCGGCGCGATGCGAACGGCGACACGCAACGCATCGGCTTTCACGATGAACGCCTTCTGCGCATGGAGCAGGTTTTGGCCGAGGTGGTCAACGCCAACCCTGGCATGCTGCTCGAGATCAAGGGCGCCGCGCTCGCGCTGCACTACCGCAACGCGCCGGATCGCGAGCAGGCGGCGCGCGAGGCGACCGAGCGGCTGGTCGCGGATTATCCGAACTCGTACGTGTTGCAGCCGGGCAAGATGGTCTATGAAATCAAACCGAAGGACGTCGATAAAGGCCGCGCCATGCGCGCGTTCCTCGACGAGCCGCCGTTCGTCGGACGCAAGCCGGTTTTTGCCGGCGACGACCTGACTGACGAGAAGGGCTTCGCCGTCGTCAACGAGCGCAACGGACTGTCGATCAAGGTCGGCGCGGGCGAGACGATCGCGCAAACGCGCGTCGAATCCGTTTCCGCACTGCTCGACTGGCTCGAGACGGTCGTTGCGGCAGCGCGTGCAGGATGAGCGGCGCGGTGTGCGGCGCAGGACATTTACAACGCACACGACATAGTGCGACAACAAGGCATTACATCGGGGACAGCGTTTCATGAGCCGACTGATTATCGTTTCGAACCGGGTTGCGCCGATCTCGGAGGGCGGTCCGGCGGCGGGCGGTCTGGCGGTCGGCGTGTACGACGCGCTCAAGGAGACCGGCGGCATGTGGTTCGGCTGGAGCGGCGACGTGCTGAGCTCCGGCCAGCCGCAAATCAAGGTCGAAGAGCGCGGCCCGGTGACTTTTGCGACCATCGCTCTGATGCGCCGCGACTACGACCAGTACTATCGCGGCTTCTCGAACGCGACGCTGTGGCCGGCCTTTCACTACCGCGCCGACTTGCTGCAGTACGACCGGCATGACTTCGAGGGTTATTGCCGCGTGAACGCGTGGCTGGCGCAGCAACTCGTGCCGCTGCTACGTGAAGACGACGTAATCTGGGTCCACGACTATCACCTGATTCCTTTCGCCGAGGCGCTGCGCGCGGCGGGCGTGAAGAATCGCATCGGCTTTTTCCTGCACATTCCGTTTCCCGCTTCGCAGGTTCTGCTGGCTGTGCCGCCGCATCGCGAACTGGTACAGGCGTTGTGTTCGTTCGATCTGCTCGGTTTTCAGACTGCGCCTGACCTGCGCGCGTTTTGCGATTACATCGTCAACGAGGCGAACGGGACAGTCGACGCGTCGGCCGCCGGGCCGCTCGCAGTCCATGCGTTTGGCCGCACGTTGCGTGCAGCGGCTTACCCGATCGGCGTCTATCCGGACGAGATCGCCGAACTGGCCAAGGCGGGTGAGCGCGGCAAGCCGGTGCGCACGATGAAGGCTACGCTGCATTCGCGCAAGCTGATCATGAGCGTGGACCGTCTCGACTACTCGAAAGGGCTGGTCGAGCGTTTTCGCGCGTTCGAGCGTCTGCTGGAACACGCCACCGCGCAACGCAACAAGGTGTCGTTCCTCCAGATCGCGCCGCCGACACGCGCCGACATGCATGCCTATCAGGACATCCGTCTGCAGCTGGAAGGGGAGTCGGGCCGCATCAACGGACGTTTCGCGGAGCTGGACTGGACGCCGATCCTGTACATCCATAAGCAATATGAGCGCTCGGTGCTCGCCGCGCTCTTTCGTACGGCGCATGTTGGCTACGTCACGCCGCTGCGCGACGGCATGAATCTGGTCGCCAAAGAGTACGTGTCGGCGCAGGACCCGGAGAATCCGGGCGTGCTTGTGTTGTCACGTTTCGCGGGCGCGGCGCAGGAGCTGGACGGTGCGCTGATCGTCAATCCGGTGGATATCGACGGCATGGCCGATGCGCTTGCCAGAGCGCTCGACATGCCGCTCGCGGAGCGCCAGGCGCGTCATCGCGACATGATGGCGCAGTTGCGGGAGAACAATGTCTCGGTCTGGCGCGACAATTTTCTGCGTGACTTGCAGAGCGGCAGTGGTGCAACCCGCACCAGGAGCGGGCGGGCGCGTACCGCTTCGGGGAAGAAGACCGCGCGCGAGGTTCTCGCGGGCTAGCTGCGGTGAGCCGGTTCTGATCGGGAAAACGAAAAAAAGCCGCTTGATAAAGCGGCTTTTTTCTTTGACTAAACGCGTTTCTCTCGACGGCGCGCGGCTCAGATAACGTGCTGTTCGTCGACTTTTTTTCCGCCCACATGCAGCGTGGCGCCCTTGCCGTATTGCTTCGACAGCAGGTCGCGATACAGACCGGGACGCAGGCGCAACTCTTCGGGACTGCCGTCGTCGATCACCTTGCCGGCGCTCATCACGATAATGCGGTCGAAGTTATTGAGCGTCGACAGGCGGTGCGCAATGGCGATCACCGTGCGGCCTACCATCAGCCGGTCGAGCGCCTTCTGGATCGCTTCTTCGGATGCGCTGTCGAGCGCCGACGTGGCTTCGTCAAGCAGCAGGATCGGCGCGTTTTTCAGGATCGCGCGTGCAATGGCGATCCGCTGACGCTGTCCGCCTGACAGCTTCACGCCGCGGTCGCCGACGATCGTATCGAAGCCTTCCGGCATGGCTTCGATAAAGTCGGTGCAGCGGGCCTCGCGCGCCGCAGCCAGCACTTCTTCGCGGCTCGCTTCGGGGCGGCCATACGCAATGTTCTCGTACACCGTGCGATGGAACAGCGAAATGTCTTGCGGCACGAGCGCGATCGCATGGCGGAGGCTGTCCTGCGTGATCGTGTTGATGTCCTGACCGTCGATTTTGATCGAGCCGCCTTGCGTTTCGTAGAAGCGCTGCAGCAAGGCGAGCACGGTCGACTTGCCCGCGCCCGACTTGCCGATCAGCCCGACCCGCTGGCCCGGCTCGATATGCAGGTCGAAATGATCGAGGATCGGCCGGCGGCGCGGATAGGCGAACGTCACGCTTTCGAAGTCGACGCGGCCGCCCTGCGGCACGAGCTCGGTCGCGCCGTCGCGGTCGGGCATGCCATGCGGCTCGAGCAAGGTGCGCACGGCTTCCGCGAGACGGGCCACGTGCTGCGTGACGTCCACCAGCGCGACCGCGAGATCGCGCGTGCCGTGCAGAATAGTGAAGCCGAGCGAGCTGACGAGCACGATGTCGCCCGACGTCGCTTTACCTTGATCCCACAGCACGAGCGCCCAGCCCAGCAGGCCGGCCGACAGCAGCGCGGTAATCACGGCGTGCAGCAGACGCAGCTTTTCCAGGTAAAGCAGGCTTTGCTGACGCGCGTCCATCTCGGCCTTGACCGTCGCACCGAAGCGCTGCTGTTCGCGAAACGTCATGCCGAAGGCGCGCACGAGGCCCATGTTGCTGATGACGTCGACCAGTTCGCCGTCGACCGAGGCCGCCTTGGTCGCGAAATGGTGGTGGCGCGCCGAGCCGCGGCCGGCAAGCTTGTACAGCACGACCGACAGAATGGCCGAGCACAGCATCAGGCCGCCGGCCATCAGCGGGTTCACCGCGATGATCATGAAGATCGCGCCGAGCACGGCGATGCACGGCGGCAGCACGTTCCAGGCGGTGGTGTTCTCGGCGGTGTAGACCGCATTCGACGTCGCGGTGATCCGGCTGGCCAGCATGCCGGGCTGCTTCTCCGAATAGTAGGTCGGCGAGTGTCCGCTCAGATACTGGAACAGGTCGCGCCGCAAGTCGCCGGTCACGGCGACAAAAGTGTGGGCTGCAACCCAGCCGCCGACGCGCCACAGCAGATTGTCAGCGGCGATCAGCCCGACCAGGATCGCAAAAGCGCCCCACAGCGGCCCCGGATGATGCCGGCCAGCGCCGAGCACGTCGATGAGATGCTTGATCGCATATTGCGAAGCGAGCGCACAGCCCACGGCCGCTATCACGCTGCACAGCACGGTCGCGTGAGCGAGCGGGTGACGGCGGATAAAGCGGAAAAGGAACGCAAGGGGCCGATGCGCATAGCTCGCGAGCTTGGCGTTCTGGGCGTTGCGCTGGGCGATGGTCAAATGTTCCAATTGATCGTGAGGTTGATAAGGTTCGGGGGTGTGCATGCAAAGCGTGGGCCACGCGAAAAGATTCGCGGCGAAGCCAATGCTTCGCATTGTAAACATGCAAAAGCGATTGCGCCCTGTGTAACCGGGCTTTTGGCGCGATAGATGTCGCGATGGACGTCCGCGACCTACTTCTTGCTCGACTCACTGCAGCGGCAGTGGTTCACGCGGTCGGGGAATGTTTTCGAGATATAATTACAAATTGCATTCAGCCGGGACTTTGCATTCTCTTCAACGGGTACCGGCAAGATTGATGCGAGAACTTACAAGATCCCGCGGGCGAACCAGGGGCAGCCGCAGATGGCGGCCAGTCGCTACTGTAGAACTGTCTTGTAAAACAAGGGTTTGCAAAGTGTATCCCCTTTGTAACAACGTAAAGACTTTGAAATGTTGTGGTGCAGCGTGAAGCTCGGCATCGATAATGCATGCGCTCTGTGCCCCACGCGGAATTTTCTGACAGTTTGTCAACGTCCGTGTTGTTTGTGCGTTTACCGCACAGGCATGAACGGTGAGCACCGTTCGGGCTCTCTAACCCGAAGCGATCTATCGCAGGATTTCTCGAAAGAATAAGGCCCGCGCCGGCATGTCCAGCCCGGCTGACCTGGCGAGCAAGCGAGTCGCTTTTACCAAACGCAGTACTTTTGCCGGTTTTTTACGAGGAGTTCTTCATTATGCGAATCGCACAAATCGCTCCGTTGCACGAGGCGGTTCCTCCCAAGCTGTACGGTGGTACGGAACGTGTGGTGTCCTATCTGACCGAAGCGCTGGTCGAGCAGGGCCACGACGTCACGCTCTTTGCGAGCGGCGATTCGCAAACCTCGGCGAAGCTCGAAGCGTTCTGGCCGCAGGCGCTGCGCCTCGACCCCACCATTCGCGACGTGATGGCGCCGCACATGCTGCTGCTCGAGGAAGTGCGCCGCCGCGCGGACGAATTCGACGTGCTGCATTTCCACATCGACTATTACCCGTTTTCGCTGTTTGCACGCCAGCCCGTGCCGTTCGTGACCACGCTGCACGGCCGTCTCGACCTGCCGGAATTGCAGCCGATCTTCAACACGTTCAAGGACGTGCCGGTCGTGTCGATCTCGGACAACCAGCGCATTCCGCTGCCGCAGGCTCACTGGCTGCAAACCGTTTATCACGGCCTGCCGGAAAACCTGCTCACGCCGATCAAGGACGTGAAGCCGAGCTATCTGGCGTTCCTTGGCCGCATTTCGCCGGAAAAGCGTCTGGACCGTGCGATCCGCATCGCCGAACAGGTCGGCATGCCGATCAAGGTCGCGGCCAAGCTCGACAAGGCTGACCGCGCTTACTACGACGAAGTCATCAAGCCGCTCATGGCGCTGCCGCACGTCGAATATATCGGCGAAATCAGCGAAGCGGAGAAGACCGAGTTCCTCGGCAACGCGCACGCGCTGCTGTTCCCGATCGACTGGCCGGAGCCCTTCGGTCTCGTGATGATCGAGGCAATGGCTTGCGGTACGCCGGTGATCGCGTTCAATCGCGGTTCGGTGCCCGAAGTGATCGAAAACGGCGTGTCGGGCTTTGTCGTCGAAGACGAAATCAGCGCTGTCGCAGCGGTCAAGCGTCTGCATACGCTGCCGCGCGAAACGGTGCGCAAGGCGTTCGAAGCCCGCTTCTCGTCGAAGGTCATGGCGCAGAACTACGTCGCTACGTACGAAGAGCTGCTGCGTCGGAAGCACCGTACCGTGCTGCGTGAAGTCAACGCGAACTGATTGAGCCGGGCCGGGTAGCTCCGGTCCGAGAACGGGCTTGCTGGGAGGAGCGTCTTCTACGCGTCTCGTCAGCGCCCGGCAACGCCCCGCGCGCAAGCCGCTCGCGGGGCGTTGTTGCATCCACGCCGCGTTTTTCGCGTTCCGCGATGCAAAGTAAGCGGTTCAGGCACGCGGCGGCGAGCCGGGCTTCGTAATATCCCTATAATGGCCGTGCCGCGAAATTGGCTGCGGCGCCGCCGACGACAGGAGGATGCCTTGGCGAGAACGAAAGAGACGCGTGCGAATGCCGCGCCCGGCGCCGGAACGATTTTCGCGTTACGCGCTATCGGTCTCGTGCTTCTCGCCCGCTGGCTGTTTTCCATGTCGGAGATGGATCTGACCGCGTCGCTGTCGGCCATGGCGTCCTCGCCGTGGGCGTGCATCAACCTGGTCTTCCTGTTCCTGCTCATTTTTCTTCCTGGCGCACGCGCGGTCGCAGAGCGTCCTTTTCATCCGCTGCCGCAATGGCTGCGGCAAGCGCTGCGGCTCTTCGCATTCCTGGGATTTCTGTTCGCGATGTGGTCGGTCAGCGCCTTTGCGGTAAGCGCCGGCTGGCGCCGTGCCGCGCAAGCCGTGGCGGCGACCAACGGCTGGCTGTTGGCGGCGCCCGCGCTGTACGCGGCCGTTCTGTGGATCTGCCGTCCGCGCGCGCTGTGGCGCACCAACATTGCTGCGCGCCGTTTTGCGATCGGCCGCTACGCCGTCTCGCTCGATCCGCTTACGCGCACAGTCAGCGTATGGGCCGAGCGTCGCAAGGTGGGGCAGTACGACGCGCGCGAACTCTCCGTGCGCTGGGCGGACGTGGCAGGCACGCGCTCTGCGACGGCGCCCACGCCGGTCATCGCGCTCCACGTCGCCGGTGACACTGGCGCCGGCGTTGCGTCGTCAGGCCCGAGCGGCGCTCCGTCGCTTGCTCGAGCCGCGTTTGGCCGGCGTCCGAAAATCGAGTTGCTGTGGGATTCGCCCGCGGCGGCCGGTCACAACCGGCAAACCGTATTTCGCGCGGCCCTGACGACCGAAGGGGATCGCGTCGCCGCACGCGCGCTCGACAGCACGTTGCGGCAAGTCTGAGGCAGAGGTTTTGTGCAGTCGGTCACATGCAGCGACGGTTGCGCGCGTTGTAAAGTAAGCCGTGGTCGATAATGAAACAACGATGCCGCCCGTACTGACGGCGGGCGAGTGAAACAACAATCGATGTGCCGTGTCGTTTGCAGGAGTCGCTATGCTGGTTCGCTGGTTGCTTGCCGCTCTTCATCTGCTCGCCTATGGCTTCGCACTTGCGTCGATTCTGCGGCGCACGTGGGCGCTGCGCCGTGCCGCGGTGCCAGCCGCGCTCCGCTCGGTATTCCGGGCCGATACACGCTGGGGCCTCTCCGCACTCGTGTTGATCGTCACCGGCTTGATGCGCGTTTTCGGCACGTATGAGAAGGGCGCCGATTACTATCTCCACGAGCCGCTCTTTCACGTCAAGATGACGCTGCTCGTGATAATCCTCGTGCTGGAAGTTCCGTCGATGCTGGCGTTAATGCGCTGGCGGGCATCGATACGAAAAGGCGCTGCGCCGGAGCTGCAAAACGCGCGTCGCTATGCGCATTTGAGCGTGATTCAGACTGTGTTGCTCGTGTTGATGGTCTTTGCGGCAACCGGCATGGCCCGCGGCATCGGTTTGCCCTCGGGCGCGGTGTAACGATAGCGGCGCGCCGGCGGAATATGCCTTGTACGAAGACATATTCCGCAAGACACGCCGCATCTTTCCCTCTTCAGTCATTGACCAGCAGGCTTGAATCGTCCACGGCGTGGCTGCGCGCGCGGGGCCGTTCGTGCGATGCCGGCGCTTCATTCAAGCCCTTGATCAGTTCCAGCGCCTGACGCTCGAACAGACGCCGGTAGAGTCCGTTCTCGAGTCGGATCAGCGTCTCGTGGCTGCCTTCTTCGATTACCTTGCCCTTGTCGAGCACGAGCAAGCGGTCGAGCGCGCGCACAGTCGAAAGGCGGTGCGCCACGACGAGCGTCGTGCGGCCTTGCATCAGCCGCTCCATCGCCTGCTGGATCAGCACTTCGCTTTCGCTGTCGAGGCTCGACGTGGCTTCGTCCAGAATCAGGATGGGTGCATCCGCCAGAAACGCCCGCGCGATCGCCACGCGTTGGCGCTCGCCTCCCGAAAGCTTGATGCCGCGCTCGCCGACCAGCGTGTCGTAAGCATTGGGCAGCGCGCTGATGAAGTCGTGCGCGTTCGCGAGTTGCGCAGCGTGTTCGATCTCGGCGCGGCTCGCGCCCGGACGTGCATACGCGATGTTTTCCGCGAGCGTACGGTGAAACAGCACCGGCTCCTGTTGCACGATGGCGATCTGACTGCGCAACGACGTCTGCCTGACTTGCGCGATGTCCTGACCGTCGATCGTGATGCGGCCTTCTGACACGTCGTAAAGACGCTGAATCAACTTGATGAAGGTGGTCTTTCCCGAACCCGAATGGCCGACCAGCCCGACGCGTTCTCCGGGCGCAATGCGCACGGAGAAGTCGCGATAAAGCGGCGTGGCGTCCGCGCCATAATGAAACGTCACGTGCTCGAAGCGGATCTCGCCTTTGCCGATGACGATCGGACCGGCGGCCGGGCGATCTTCGATGCCGAGCGGCTGACGCTCCAGCGAGACGAGTTCTTCCATGTCGTTGACCGAGCGTTGCAAGTTGCGGATGTGCATGCCGACCTCGCGCAGGTAGCCTTGCAGCATGAAGAACATCGTCAAAGCGAAAGTGATGTCGCCGACGCTCGCCTCGCCGCGCAACCACAGTAGCAGCGCGGCGCCGAGAATCGCGGTCTGAATCGCCACCAGCATCGCGCCTTGCACGCCGCCGTTGATCGTGCCGCGAATCCACGTGCGGCGCGTGCGGTTGCGCCACTTGCCGATCACACGCGCAAGTAGCAACTCCTCGCGCTCTTCGGCGCCGAAAGCCTTGACCACACCGTTGCAACTGACCGCGTCCGCGAGCGCGCCGCCCATGCGCGTGTCCCACGCGTTGGCGAGGCGTGCGGCCGGCGCCACGAAGCCGAGCGACAGCGCGACAGTCACCGCGATATAAAGCACCGAGCCGACGCCGACCACCGCGCCCATCATCGGCCAACGCCAGCCGAGCAGCAGCGTCGCGCCCACCAGCATGATCAGCGACGGAAACAGCGCGATCAGCAGCGTGTCGTTGAGCAGATCGAGCGCCCACATACCGCGCGTGATCTTGCGCACCGTGGAGCCGGCAAAGCTGTTGGCATGCCAGTCGGTTGAAAAGCGTTGCACGCGATGGAATGCGTTGGCGGCGATCTCACTCATCATCTTCAACGTCAGCTTGATGATGTTGAAGTACATGGCCTGCCGAAGCAAAGTCGCGCCCAGTCCCAGCGCGGCCAGAACGCAGAAGGCCGTGATGGCTGCATGCCACGCGCTCGCACGTGCGGCCGGGCCGGATGCGATGGCGTCGACGAGATGGCCGGCGAACATCGGCGTGAGCACGTCCGCCACGGCGGAGAGCATGACAAGCGCAGAAATGACGACAATGCGCCACGGCTGTTGAGCCCAGTGCCGGAAGGTGAAGCCGAGGACATCCTTGAACGCTTGCCCGCGAAAGTCGAGTTTTTTTCTGGTCATTTGCGACAACCCGTTCGCGCATGGCGCACCGGGGTTCCAGTCAGAAGCGAGGTGGATAGACAGTCGAAGCGCGCCGCTTAAGGGCAATGAAACTGCTGGCAATAAGCCTGCGGACTCGGCTGCGAACTATCTGGGATTGCGCAGAGCGCCTTTTCAGGCCGACTTGCGCGGTTGACGAGTCAACGTCGTGGGACCATGTCAGGGATGGCCATATGCACTGCGAACATGTGACGCCTCCCTGTAGTCAATGAGGTGGAGAGAGTAGACGGGGCAAATGCCCGAAAGCCGACTATATCAGCACTGTTTTGCCGCCGCAATCGACGACGTTTCGTTGTTGACTCGCACGCACACCGTGGTGCCGACGACAGATATCGACATGCAAGCAGCGAGAAATACAATGACGAGGCAAACCGGACGTGACGAAACGGAAAACACAAAACGGAAAAGGGCTTACGCATTGCTGCGTAAGCCCTTTTTTCTTCGGTGATCGACACACCAAAATTCTGGTGGGTAGTACTGGGATCGAACCAGTGACCCCTGCCGTGTGAAGGCAGTGCTCTACCGCTGAGCTAACCACCCGAAGAGAGCAAGATTATGCCGGGGATTTGAGAGCTCGTCCAGCACTTTTTAAGCAGCTTGCTCATCCGACACGGGCACGGGTTCGAGGCGCCACACGCTCGTGCCTTTGATTGCTTTGTCGAGGCCATCCAGAACCGCCTGGTGTGCGGCGAGTTCTTCGTCGCTCGCGGCAATCACGACGAGGTCCAGCGAGTCGATGGCCACGCGCGGCGCATGCGCTTCGCCGCTGCCGTGCGATTCGCCAAGCATGTCGATGACAAGGCTTTCCTGGCCGCGTGTCATCGCCAGATAGACTTCGGCGAGCAGTTCCGAGTCGAGCAGCGCGCCGTGCAGCGTGCGATGCGCATTGCTGATGCCGAAGCGGTCGCACAAAGCGTCGAGTGAATTGCGCTTGCCGGGGAACATCTGCTTCGCACGCGCGAGCGTGTCGATGATCTCGCCGCAATAGGTGCTGACGGGCGGTAGGCCGAGCAACGCGAACTCGGCGTCGAGGAACCCGATGTCGAACGGCGCGTTGTGAATGATCAGGTCCGCGTCCTGAATGAAGTCACGAAACTGGTCGGCGATCTCGGCGAACTTCGGCTTGTCGCTCAGGAACTCGGTGGTCAGCCCGTGGACGGCCAATGCGCCGGGATCACTGTCGCGCTCGGGGTTGATATAGAAGTGCAGATTGTTGCCGGTGAGGCGCCGGTTCACCAGTTCGACGCAACCCAGTTCGAGGATGCGGTCGCCGGTTCGGGCGTTCAGGCCGGTTGTTTCAGTATCGAGGATAAGTTGACGCATGTTGAGTTAGCTTTGCCTCAGAAATTGCAGCCGCAAATTAGCGGGGAGAAAGGTGGTCGCGCGGCCTGGCGGCCGACGGTCACAATTCCGCGAGCGACGCGACGCCACGATTCGCAAGCTGGTCCGCGCGTTCGTTTTCGGGGTGCCCGTTATGTCCGCGCACCCAGCGCCATTCGATCTCATGTTGCGCGACGAGCGCGTCGAGCCGCTTCCACAAATCGGCGTTTTTCACCGGTTGCTTTGCGGCGGTGACCCAGCCTTTCTTTTTCCAGCCGTGAATCCACTCGCTGATGCCTTTCTGCACGTACTGCGAGTCGGTGTGCACAACGGCTTTGCACGGACGCTTCAGCGCCTCGAGCGCGGAGATCACGCCCATCAGTTCCATGCGATTGTTGGTGGTATTCGCTTCGCCGCCGAACAGCTCTTTTTCCTGATCGCCGAAGCGCAGCAGCGCGCCCCAGCCGCCCGGGCCGGGGTTGCCCTTGCAGGCGCCGTCGGTATAAATGTCGATGATGTTTGCTGTCATTGAGTATGGTTGCGTGTGTTCGGTGTAGCGGCGGGCGCGAGGCCCGCGGCGAGGACGGGCTTTTTCACCTTGAGTGGTCCGACGAGGCGCATGCCGCGCACGCGCTTGATCGCCTTGATCATGTAGGTCGCGCCGAAGATCGGCCACCAGCGGTCTCCGGCGGCTTCCATGAAGCCGTAGCGGGAGAGCCACTGATCGCTGTCGAGCGGCGGACGATAGCAGCCGAAGCGCCCGCGTTCAAGGTCGAAGCCGAGCAGCTTGATCCAGTCTTTCAGACGCGTGAAGGCGATCAGATCGACAGCGGCGGGCACGAACGGCCGGCCCGTCATCTTGCCGACCGATTGCCGCGCGCCCCAGAGCGAAAGCGAGTTGAAGCCGAGAATGATCAACTGGCCTTCGGGCATCAGCACGCGCTCGGCTTCGCGCAGCAGGCGGTGCGGATCGCTCGTGAATTCGAGCGTGTGCGGCATCACGATCAGATCGACGCTCTGGGCTTCGAACGGCAAATCGAGCAGATCGCACCAGACCGCGCTGCGTCCGGCGGGCGAGGGCAGCGGTGCCGGCGCTGGTCCGCCGCGCATGGGGCCGTTGCCCGGGGCGCTTCTCAATCCGTCTCTCAAACCGTCTCTCAAGCCGTCCATCGAGCCATTCCCGGCAAGTGCCTGAGCGCGCGGGAAACTATAAGGTGCACTCGCACCGCTCGCGGCATCGAGCACGAGCCCGCGGCAAGGCATGCGGTTTTCGCGCAACGCGTCGAGCTGCGGCAGGCCGAGTTGCAGCGCGTGGTAGCCGAAAACGTCCGACACCACACGGTCGAGCTGCGTCTGTTCCCATTCCAGCACGTAGCGGCCGGGCGGCGAATCCGTCCAGGCGGGCCAGTCTATAATCGCTCGGTCAGTCATATCAAAGAATGCGTCGCCTATGAATGCGCTCGAGTACGTACCGGTCCCGGCGTTTGAAGACAATTACATCTGGGTCGTTTCCGACGGATACCATGCGGTAGTCGTCGATCCGGGTGAAGCCGCTCCCGTTCGCGCCTATCTGGCGAGGCGCGGTTGGCGACTGAGCGCTATTTTACTCACGCACCATCATCAAGACCATGTCGGCGGGGTAGCCGATCTGCTGAATGGCCAGGCCGTTCCCGTCTACGGGCCCGCTGGCGAAGCGATCGGGCATCTCACGCACCGTCTCAAACATGGCGATCGCGTGACGATCGCTGCGCCCGCGCTCGATTTGAGCGTACTCGAGGTCCCGGGCCACACGAGTGGCCACATCGCTTATTTTCAGGCGGCGGACCCGGGCGGCACACCGCATGTGTTCTGCGGCGACACGCTGTTCGCCTGCGGGTGCGGACGGCTCTTCGAAGGCACGCCGAGCCAGATGCTCGCATCGCTCGACTCGCTCGCAGCGTTGCCCGGCGCGACCGAAGTGCACTGCGCGCACGAGTACACGCTGTCCAACATCCGCTTCGCGCTCGCTTGCGATCCGGACAACGACGAACTGCTTGCCTGGCGAGACAAGGCGAGCGATCTGCGGGCTCGCAAGGTGCCCACGCTGCCGACGACGATCGCTCACGAGCGCGCCGTGAATCCGTTCCTGCGTGCCGACAACCCCGCCATTCAGACGACCTTGCGGGAGCAGTTGCATGCCGACGTACCTGACCGGCTGGCGTCGTTTACATTGATGCGCGAGTGGAAAAACCGCTTCCGGTGACCGGGTTCGAGTTGGGCGCTTCCTCAAGCGAAGAATCGGAAGAATTCGCCAAGCCCTAGATTTGCTTGATATTTTGGTCAATTTCCGATTGACGTAGACGTTACGGTTTCGTACTATCGGCTGCAAATTCCAGCCCTTGTGGAAGCCGAGACGTTCATGCGATTTATCTTTAGTGCGTTGCTGGTCCTGACGCTCGCCGCCTGCGCGAGCCAGGGACCAACGACGAGCAGCCCCACCACCGCAACAAATCCCGCCAGCCAGCAAGCCGTAGCCGACGCACTCCGCAAGACAGCCACCGCCAAGGAAACGATCAATGTCGACCAGGGCTCCGTCACGCAGTTGACGAGCGCCGACGCCGATTTATGGGGCCGCATTCGCCGTGGTTTCCAGATGCCGGATCTGCAAACGGACCTCGTCGACATGCAGGTCAACTGGTACGCGCAGCGTCCGGATTACGTGCAGCGCATGACTGAGCGCTCGCAGAAATACCTGTATCACATCGTCGAAGAGCTCGAGGCGCGCCATATGCCGACCGAGCTCGCGTTGCTGCCGTTCATCGAATCGGCGTATAGCCCGCAGGCGTTGTCGGTGGCGAAAGCGGCCGGCATGTGGCAATTCATGCCGGGCACCGGCCGCACTTACAACCTCAAGCAGAATATGTGGCAGGACGAGCGCCGCGACGTGCTGGCGTCCACCAGTGCCGCGCTCGACTATCTGTCACGTTTGCACGACATGTTCGGCGACTGGCAACTGGCACTCGCTGCGTACAACTGGGGTGAGGGCAACGTGCAGCGCGCAATTGCGCGCAATGAAGCGGCGGGCTTGCCGACAGACTATCTAAGCCTGCGCATGCCCAACGAAACGCGCAACTACGTGCCGAAGCTGCAGGCGGTCAAGAACATCGTGTCGAACCCGCAAATGTACGGGCTCGCGTTGCCGTCGATCCCGAACCACCCGTATTTTGTGACCGTCACCACGTCGCACGATATCGACGTGGACATGGCCGCCAAACTGGCTAATCTCTCGCTCGACGAATTCCGTTCGTTGAACCCGTCGTTCAGAAAGCCGGTGATTCTGGGTGCTACGCAGCCGCAAATCCTGCTGCCGTTCGACAACGCGAGCGCGTTCGAGCGCAATCTGAAAACGTACTCGGGTTCGCTGTCGTCGTGGACCACGTACACGGTCACCGAGCGTTCGGCGCCGGCGGCCATCGCGCAAAAGATCGGTGTCGATGCCGACACCCTTATGGAAGTCAACAAGATTCCGGTCGGCATGCGTCTGAAGCCGGGTTCAACCATCGTCGTGCCGCGCGGTTCCGATGACGACGAGGACATCAGCGCGGACGTCGCCGAAAGCGCCGTGCTCGCTATGGAGCCCGACGTTCCCGACACCCGCAAAATGCTGATCCGCGTACGCCGCAATCAGTCCATGGCGGCTATCGCGTTGCGTTATGGCGTATCCGTCGGGCAGTTGAAGTCGTGGAACCGCACGCATCGGGATAGCGTGACGCGCGGGCAGGTCATCGTGCTGCACGTGCCAGTCGGCAGGACTGTTCCGAGCGAACCGGGTCCCGAGCGTATCGCGACCGACGTCCAGGGCGGCGGTGTCCAGAAGATCGGCACGCGTGTGGGCGGCTCGAAAAGCGAATCGCACAACGACTCAAAGAAGGGACGCGGCCACTCCGCTGTAGTGAAGGTGTCCGAGCCGGTTGCCAAGGCCGGCAAATCGAAAGCGTCTGTCGCGCCTGCTGGCAAAGTGACCAAAGTGTCGGCTTCCACGTCGAGCAAAACAAAGAAGAGCAAGTAAGCACGGCGGTGGCAATCGGGGCCCTGACTGGGCCCCTTGCCTTTGGGGCTCACCCAGCCGGTTCGCTGCGAACGTATTTCCGTTTCATTGACGCCGTCACCCTGTGGTGACGGCGTTTTCCATTTGCGGGGCCGGCGGCGGACATAGCCGAATTCCGATATCGTTCGTCATTTGGCCTGCGGCCAACCGGATATTGAGCGTATGTCGTCGACCCAGTTGCGCGTCTTTCTGCTGTTTTCTGCCGGTTATTTCGTGTCCTATGTGTTCCGGGGCGTCAATCTCGGTTTTGCGCCGTTTATCACCCACGACCTCGGGCTGTCCGCGGCTGATCTTGGCGTGCTGACCAGTCTGTACTTTCTCGGCTTCGCGGGCGCGCAAATCCCGGCCGGCGTATTACTCGACCATTTTGGCCCGCGGCGCGTGACGGCAGTCACCTTGCTGTTTGCCGCCGCGGGGATCTGGGTGTTCGGAGCGGCCCACAGCCTCGGAATGATGATGGCGGGGCGGTTGCTCATCGGCGTGGGCGTGTCCGTGTGCCTCGGTGCCGCATTCAAGGCGTTGGCGCAGCATTTCGCATCGGCGCGTCTGCCGCTGATGAACGGTCTCGTGATGGCGATCGGCGGCTTCGGCGGAGTCATGGTCGGCTCGCCCCTCACATGGGTGCTCACCTTCAGCAGCTGGCGCTCGGTTTGCGTCGGCCTGGGTCTGATGACGGTCGCCGTTGCGCTCGCTCAGTGGATGCTCGTCCCGGAGACAAATGAGACCCGTCATCAGGCGAGTATCGGCGCGCAGTTTCAGGGCACGCTGCATATTCTACGGAGCGCCACCTTCTGGAAAATCGCGTCGTTTTCGGTCGTCACGCAGGGCGTTTTCTATGCAATGCAATCGCTATGGGTCGGCGCGTGGCTGCGCGACGTTCAAGGCTTCGCGCCGAAAGAAGCCGCTGCGCTGGTGTCGATTCTTGGTTTCGCGATGATGGCCGGTTGCGTCGGTTTCGGCGCAGCGGCTCGCAGTCTGGAGCGGCGCGGCGTATCGCTGTATGCGTTCTGCGGCATCGGCATGGCGCTGTATGTGTTGACCCAGCTGCTGATCGTGTTCAATGCGCCGCTCCCGGCGAGCTTGCTGTGGGCGGCTTACGGAATCTTCGGTGGCACGGGCATTCTCACGTATGCGGTCATGGCGCGCAGCTTTCCGGCGCAGATGACCGGCCGCGTGAACACCACGCTGACATTGATCATTTTTCTACTGATCTTCGGCTTTCAGATCGGCGTGGGCGCCGTGTTGTCGCATTGGCCGGCGAGCGGCGGCCATTATCCAGCGGCCGCTCATCTCGCGGCGTGGGGAATTCTCATCGCGTTTCAGGTGCTCAGCGCAGTCTGGTACGTGATTCCGGGGCGCAAGCCGGTGCACGCCGCGGCCCACGCTCGGCAGGACGCATGAGCCTTCCCCGGCAATTTTCCGGGAAGCCGCTGAACCGGCACCTTACGGCTCGTACTATCCCGAATCCGGCAACGTAAAACTTGCCGGCTTGCCGTGCGAGCCCGCCCAATAAGGCTTTAACCGGATTGCCGTGGGTCGCGGAGGTGTCGGCATGCCATCTCGGATTTGGAGGGAAGGGCAGTCTCAGGCTATAATTCCGAGGTTTGAGCTTATCAACCCGCACCCTAGCGCCTACCTCTTCCATACCGTTCATCCGCCGCGCGCCACTGGCGTAGCAAGCAGCCCGCACCAAGCCGATCCGTCCACAAAATGGACACATTGGACACCCCGCGCGCGCTTTGCAACGTCAACGGCAGTACGCGAGCGAGTCTGCGCGCGCATCGCATGATGCTGTCCGCTGCGGCTCGCAAACCGGATAGGCAGGTCGGCAACAGGGTGTTCCCCCAAGGAGTCTCCCGTGTTGCCGTCATTTTCTCCCGCTCTGCTCGCGCTCGCCGACGGCACGGTCTTTCGTGGTTATTCGATCGGCGCCCCCGGGCATACCATTGGCGAAGTGGTGTTCAACACCGCTATCACCGGCTATCAGGAAATTCTGACTGACCCGAGCTACGCGCGCCAGATCGTGACCCTCACGTACCCGCATATCGGCAACGTCGGCGTGAACGCCGAAGACGTCGAAGCGACGAAAGTCCATGCCGCCGGGCTGATCATTCGCGACCTGCCGGTTCTCGCGTCGAATTTCCGCATGGAGCGCACGCTCACGCAGTATCTGCAGGACGAAGGCGTGGTCGCGATCGCCGGTCTCGACACCCGCAAGCTGACCCGCGTTCTGCGTGACAAGGGCGCTCAGAACGGCGCGATTCTCGCCGGCTCGGACGACGAGGCCAAGGCTATCGAACTCGCACGCTCGTTCCCCGGCCTCGCGGGCATGGACCTCGCGAAGGTCGTGTCGACGAAAGAAACCTACGAGTGGACGCAGACCGAATGGCGTCTGGAAAGCGGCTACGGCAAACAGAATGCGCCGAAGTATCGCGTCGTCGCGTTCGACTACGGCGTCAAGTACAACATCCTGCGCATGCTCGCTGAGCGCGGCTGCCACGTGACCGTGCTGCCGGCAGAGGCATCGGCCGCGGACGCGCTCGCGCTCAATCCGGACGGCATCTTCCTGTCGAACGGCCCGGGCGATCCCGAGCCGTGCGACTACGCAATCGCGGCCACGAAGGAATTGATCGAGCGTGGCATTCCTACGTTCGGCATCTGCCTCGGCCACCAGATCATGGGCCTCGCGCTCGGCGCCAGGACCGTGAAGATGAAAACCGGCCACCACGGCGCCAACCATCCGGTGAAAGATCTGGACGACGGCCGCGTGATCATCACGTCGCAAAACCACGGCTTCGCTGTGGACGCCGACACGCTGCCGGCCAACGCGCGCGTCACGCACGTGTCGCTCTTCGACGGCACGCTGCAAGGCTTTGCTTTGAGCGACAAGCCCGCGTTCTGTTTCCAGGGCCATCCGGAAGCGTCGCCGGGCCCGCACGACATCGCCTATCTGTTCGACCGCTTCACCGCGTTGATGGACGCGAAGAAGGCCGGCAAGACCGCGGCGGCATAACGAGCGCGGCCAGAAGCAGCGAGAGGTAAAGCGCGCGCAACGCCCAGGCGGCGCGCGCTGACGGAAAGAATTCAGGAATACATTAGCGAGAGCGTTATGCCCAAGCGGACAGACATCAAGAGCATTCTCATTATCGGCGCGGGTCCGATCATCATCGGCCAGGCGTGCGAGTTCGATTACTCGGGCGCGCAGGCATGCAAGGCGCTGCGTGAGGAAGGCTACAAGGTCATCCTCGTCAACAGCAATCCGGCGACGATCATGACCGACCCGAACACGGCTGACGTGACTTATATCGAGCCGATCACGTGGGAAGTGGTCGAGCGCATCATCGCCAAGGAGCGCCCGGACGCGATCCTGCCGACGATGGGCGGCCAGACCGCGCTGAACTGCGCGCTCGATCTGCACGCGCACGGCGTGCTGGAAAAGTACAAGGTCGAGCTGATCGGCGCATCGCCGGAAGCAATCGACAAGGCGGAAGACCGCCAGAAGTTCAAGGACGCGATGACCAAGATCGGTCTCGGTTCGGCCAAGTCGGGCACCGCGCATTCCATGGAAGAAGCGCTGCAGGTTCAGGCGCGCATCGCCGTTGAAACCGGCAGCGGCGGTTATCCGGTCGTGATCCGCCCGTCGTTCACGCTTGGCGGTTCGGGCGGCGGCATCGCGTACAACCGTGAAGAATTCGAGGAAATCTGCAAGCGCGGTCTCGACCTGTCGCCCACGCGCGAATTGCTGATCGAAGAATCGCTGCTCGGCTGGAAAGAGTACGAGATGGAAGTGGTCCGCGACAAGAAGGACAACTGCATCATCGTTTGCTCGATCGAAAACCTGGACCCCATGGGCATCCACACCGGCGATTCGATCACCGTCGCGCCGGCTCAAACGCTCACGGACAAGGAATATCAGGTTCTGCGTAACGCGTCGCTCGCCGTGCTGCGCGAGATCGGCGTGGACACCGGCGGTTCGAACGTGCAGTTCTCGATCAATCCGAAAGACGGCCGGATGATCGTGATCGAAATGAACCCGCGCGTGTCGCGTTCGTCGGCGCTGGCGTCGAAGGCGACCGGCTTCCCGATCGCCAAGGTCGCGGCCAAGCTTGCAGTCGGCTACACGCTCGACGAGCTGAAGAACGAAATCACCGGCGGCCAGACGCCGGCGTCGTTCGAACCGACGATCGACTACGTCGTCACCAAGATTCCGCGTTTCGCGTTCGAGAAATTCCGCGAAGCCGATTCGCGCCTGACCACGCAAATGAAGTCGGTCGGCGAAGTCATGGCGATCGGCCGCACTTTCCAGGAGTCGTTCCAGAAAGCGCTGCGTGGTCTTGAAGTAGGCGTCGACGGTCTGGACGAAAAGACCGATAACCGCGACGAGATCATCCGCGAGATCGGCGAAGCCGGTCCGGACCGTATCTGGTACGTCGGCGACGCGTTCCGTATCGGTATGACGGCGCAGGAAATTTTCGAAGAGACGTCGATCGACCCGTGGTTCCTCGCGCAGATCGAACAGATCATCCTGAAGGAAAAGGCGCTGGCCGGCCGTACGCTCGCGAGCCTCTCGAAGGAAGAACTGAAGTATCTGAAGCAAAGCGGTTTCTCGGACCGGCGTCTCGCCAAGCTCGTCGGCGCGAAGCCCGCCGAAGTGCGGGCTCGCCGCATTGAACTGAACGTGCGCCCGGTGTACAAGCGCGTCGATACATGCGCGGCCGAGTTCGCCACGAAAACGGCCTACATGTACTCGACCTACGAGGAAGAGTGCGAGGCTAATCCGACGAACAACAAGAAGATCATGGTCCTGGGCGGCGGCCCGAACCGGATCGGCCAGGGCATCGAGTTCGACTACTGCTGCGTGCATGCCGCGCTCGCCATGCGCGAAGACGGCTACGAAACGATCATGGTCAACTGCAACCCTGAAACGGTTTCGACCGACTACGACACGTCCGATCGTCTGTACTTCGAATCGCTGACGCTCGAAGACGTGCTCGAAATCGTCGACAAGGAAAAGCCGGTCGGCGTGATCGTGCAATACGGCGGCCAGACGCCGCTGAAGCTCGCGCTCGATCTCGAAGCGAACGGTGTGCCGATCATCGGCACGTCGCCCGACATGATCGATGCGGCCGAAGACCGCGAGCGTTTCCAGAAACTGCTGCAGGACCTCGGCCTGCGCCAGCCGCCTAACCGCACCGCGCGCGCCGAAGACGAAGCGCTCAAGCTCGCCGACGAAATCGGCTACCCGCTGGTGGTGCGTCCGTCGTACGTGCTGGGCGGCCGCGCAATGGAAATCGTCCACGAGCCGCGCGACCTCGAGCGCTACATGCGCGAGGCCGTGAAAGTGTCGAACGACTCGCCGGTGCTGCTCGACCGCTTCCTGAACGACGCAATCGAATGCGACGTGGATTGCATTTCGGACGGCGAAGCGGTGTTCATCGGCGGCGTGATGGAGCATATCGAACAGGCGGGCGTGCATTCGGGCGACTCGGCTTGCTCGCTGCCGCCGTACTCGCTGTCGGGCGAGACCATTGCTGAACTGAAGCGTCAGACCGGTGCAATGGCAAAGGCGCTGAACGTGGTCGGCCTGATGAACGTGCAGTTCGCGATTCAGCAAGTTCCGCAGGCGGACGGCTCGAAGCAGGACATCATTTACGTGCTGGAAGTGAATCCGCGTGCTTCGCGCACGGTGCCGTACGTGTCGAAGGCGACCAGCCTGCCGCTCGCGAAAATCGCAGCGCGCGCTATGGTCGGTCAAAAGCTTGCGGCACAAGGCGTGACGAAGGAAATCGATCCGCCGTACTTCAGCGTGAAGGAAGCTGTGTTCCCGTTCGTCAAGTTCCCGGCTGTCGATCCCGTGCTCGGGCCGGAAATGCGTTCGACCGGCGAAGTGATGGGTGTCGGCCAAACGTTCGGAGAGGCGCTTTTCAAGTCGCAGCTGGCGGCGGGCTCGCGTCTGCCGGAGTCGGGCACGGTGCTGTTGACCGTGATGGACGCCGACAAGCCGAAGGCCGTCGAAGTCGCGCGCATGCTGCACGAACTCGGATATCCGATTGTCGCAACCAAGGGCACTGCGGCTGCGATCGAAGCGGCCGGCGTGCCGGTCAAGGTCGTGAACAAGGTGAAGGACGGCCGCCCGCACATCGTCGACATGATCAAGAACGGCGAAATTGCGCTGGTCTTCACGACCGTCGACGAGACGCGCGCCGCGATCGCCGACTCGCGCTCGATCCGCATGAGCGCACAGGCGAACAAGGTCACGTACTACACGACCATGTCGGGCGCGCGCGCGGCCGTCGAAGGCTTGCGCTACCTGAAGGATCTGGAAGTCTATGATTTACAAGGCTTGCACGCTCGCCTAAACTAAGGCTTCGAGTTCCTGTCCAAGATGTAAGTGCCGCGGTTAAGCGGCGTTCCGCAGGTGCTGTGTCCCGGTTTCTTCCGGGTCGCCGGCTCCCACGGAATGCACTTAACCGCGGTGTTTTTTTACGGCCGCTTTTTGTTTCAAAGCACTCCTCGCATCTGGCTCTTTCGCTTCAGATGCGGCGCGGGGTTCAGCGAACCGGAAGCGGCCCGGCGTTTTCACGAGAGTTGTTTATGAGCACTATTCCATTGACTAAGCGCGGCGCAGACATGTTGCGCGACGAATTGCAGCGCCTGAAATCGGTTGAGCGTCCCGCCGTGATCAACTCGATCTCGGAAGCGCGCGCGCAGGGCGACCTGTCGGAAAACGCAGAATACGACGCAGCGAAGGAAAAGCAGGGTTTTATCGAGGGCCGCATCGCAGAAATCGAATCGAAGCTCGCCGGCGCTCAGGTGATCGATCCGTCCAAAGTGGACGCGGATGGCCGCGTGGTGTTCGGCGCAACGGTCGAACTCGAAGATCTCGCCTCGGGCGCTTCGGTCAAATATCAGATCGTCGGCGACGACGAAGCGGATATCGATCACGGCCTCATTTCCATCAGCTCGCCGATTGCGCGCGCGCTGATCGGCAAGTCGGAAGGCGACGTGGCGTCGGTGCAGGCGCCCGGCGGCGTGCGCGAGTACGAAATCATCGCAGTTAGCTACGTTTGAGGGCCGCTCCGGTGTCCCTGATGCCGCATCGGATTTTCCGTCTGCTGACGGTGGTGTGGGTCGGCAGCCTGCTGACTATCGGCTATGCCGTTGCGCCTGTGCTGTTCACTTCGCTCGACCGGACAACGGCGGGCGCAGTGGCCGCGCAGCTGTTTCGCATCGAAGGGGTGCTCGGCGCCGTGTGCGGCATTTTGCTGCTCGGCCTCGCGAACGTGGTGATCCGGCGCGGCGGGAACGCGTATCGCCGGTTGCGCTGGCTTGTCGCGGGAATGCTGGTGTGCGTGCTGGTTGGTTATTTCGCGCTGCAGCCGTTCATGAATGCGATGCGTATCGCCGCGGTCGAAGCGGGCACCGATGTCGGGCACTCCACCTATGCTGCGCGCTTCGGCATGCTGCACGGCGTTTCCAGCCTGTTCTATCTGATTGAAAGCCTGCTCGGCCTGGTTCTGGTCTGGAAGCTGCCGCTGGGCGAGGGCGCTGGTTCAGTACAGCAGGGCGCCCCCGATGTTTCGGGAAAAGTGACAGGCTAAAGCGCCGGCTGGAGGGCTGCTGCTGTGGTGTGGCGCTCGCTTGCGCTGCCAGCGCGCCAGGCGAAGAGCGCGGCCAAACCTTGAAGTCAAAGCTGGCCGCACGCAATAGGCGCGGAGTTCGCCGCACCTTTCATACGTTTGCTTATTTCGACTGATGCGCGCGCTTGGCGCTTGTTTGCCGCTTTTTCGCGCGTTTGATGTTGCCGCCTTGCGTGACGCGTTCGTTCCCGCGCACCAGCACTGCTTTCGCCTTGGGTTTGCGCATGGGCACTTCGCTAGGCTTCACGACTTTGACGACGCGCGGCGCGCGGCCCTTGCCGGGTTTGGCTTCGACAGCGGCTTCGCGGGCGCTCGGCAATGCGCCGCGCTTGCTCTTTACCGCAGGTTGCGCTGCGGCCTCCGGCTTCCAGATAACCAGCAGCTTGCCGATATGCTGGATCGGCGCGGCGTTCAGCGTGTCGCAGATCTGTTCGTAAATGGCGATGCGTTCTTCGCGTTCGTCGCCGAACACACGGATCTTGATCAGCTGATGAGCGGCGAGGTGGACCTTGATCTCGGCGAGCACGGCGTCGGTCAAACCTTCGGCGCCGACGAGCACGACCGGTTTGAGCGCATGTGCCTGGGAGCGCAACTCGGCGCGTTGGTCGGAAGAGACTTTGAGGGCGGGCATGTGAAGTGGGAGACTCGACTAAAATGGCAGCGCCTGCGTGGCCTATCCCGTCTTTCGATTGATTCGGTTTGGGCGCAATCGGGATACGAGTGGGACAGTACGGCAGGCGGCGCGTCAGAACAACAGAATCGCGGATAACTGCCGGTTTTTGGCGGTCGCCGCGCGAATTAACCGCGTATTATCCGCTAAAGCGTGACATGACGCAGCAAGAGTTCAACGTTTAATGGCAAAAAACAAGTTCAACACGGCGTGGTTGCATGACCACATCAACGATCCTTACGTAAAGATGGCGCAGCGCGAAGGCTATCGCGCCCGCGCAGCGTACAAGCTGAAGGAAATCGATGAGCAGGACAAGCTGATCCGCCCGGGGCAGGTCATCGTCGATCTGGGCTCCACGCCGGGCAGCTGGAGCCAGTATGCGCGCAACAAACTCGCCAAAGGGTCGCGGCGCGACGCCGAGCGGGAAGGCGGGATCGACGGCACAATTATCGCGCTCGACGTGCTGCCAATGGAGCCGGTCGCCGACGTCCACTTCATTCAGGGCGACTTTCGCGAAGACTCGGTGCTGGCCCAGTTGGAAGAATTAGTGGGAGAGCGCCAAGTGGACCTTGTAATTTCGGATATGGCGCCCAACCTGTCAGGGGTGGCCTTGGCGGATGCGGCGCGGATCGAGCATTTGTGCGATCTCGCGCTGGAATTCTCGCAGAATCACCTGAAACCGGATGGAGCCCTTTTAGTCAAATGCTTTCACGGCAGTGGTTACAGCCAGATTGTCGAAAAGTTCAAGCGCCAGTTCAAGGTGGTGGCTGCCCGCAAGCCGAAGGCTTCGCGGGACAAGTCGTCAGAAACGTTTATTTTGGGTAAGCATTTGAAGCGCCCCGCGTAGGGCGGCCCACATAGGGCGGCCCACATAGGGCGGCTCTCGCAGGGCCTGCAGAATGGTTCAGAGTCTGTCCATAAATGCGCTGATGACGGTGGAAATTTGCACCGTTACAGCCCGCTACGCTATTTCTGTGGTAGCGAAACCTTATGGCAGGGGTCTGCGGACTGGATTA
Organism: Paraburkholderia caledonica; assembly: GCF_000383275.1. Classification (NCBI taxonomy): domain Bacteria; kingdom Pseudomonadati; phylum Pseudomonadota; class Betaproteobacteria; order Burkholderiales; family Burkholderiaceae; genus Paraburkholderia; species Paraburkholderia caledonica. The sequence goes on from NZ_KB911041.1 coordinate 125,663, forward strand.
GAATGCTTTCGTGGTGCCGCAAGGCAAATGTAGGCGCCCGTCTAAGTGAAGGAGTGGTGCTTTGAACAACAATATGTTTTCGAAAGCAGCAGTGTGGCTGGTTATCGCACTGGTGCTATTTACGGTGTTCAAGCAGTTCGACAAGCCCCGTGTCCAGGAAGGCGTTTCCTATTCGCAGTTCATGGACGACGCGAAGAACGGCAAAGTCAAGAACGTCATTGTCCAGGGGCGGAACCTCACGGTCACTCCAGCAGACGGCCAGAAGTACCAGATCGTGTCGCCCGGCGACATCTGGATGGTCGGCGATCTGATGAAGTATGGCGTTCAGGTAAGCGGCAAGGCTGACGACGAACCCAATGCGCTGGTGTCCGCGCTGTATTACCTCGGGCCGACGATCCTGATCATCGGTTTCTGGTTCTACATGATGCGACAGATGCAGGGGGGCGGGAAAGGCGGCGCGTTCTCGTTCGGCAAGTCTCGCGCGCGTCTGATCGACGAAAACAACAACGCAATCAATTTCACCGACGTCGCAGGTTGCGACGAAGCGAAGGAAGAAGTCTCCGAACTGGTCGATTTCCTGCGCGATCCGCAGAAATTCCAGAAGCTGGGCGGCCGCATTCCCCGTGGCGTATTGCTGGTCGGCCCGCCGGGAACCGGTAAGACGCTGCTCGCGCGCGCCATTGCTGGCGAAGCGAAGGTGCCGTTCTTCAGCATTTCGGGTTCGGACTTCGTCGAAATGTTCGTCGGTGTCGGCGCGGCGCGTGTGCGCGACATGTTCGAGCAGGCGAAAAAGCATGCACCGTGCATCGTGTTCATCGACGAAATCGACGCGGTCGGCCGTCATCGCGGCGCCGGCATGGGCGGCGGTAACGACGAGCGCGAGCAGACGTTGAATCAGATGCTGGTGGAGATGGACGGCTTCGAGGCGAATTCGGGTGTGATCGTGATCGCTGCAACCAACCGTTCGGACGTGCTCGACAAGGCTCTGCTGCGTCCGGGCCGTTTCGACCGCCAGGTCTATGTCGGTCTGCCGGACATTCGTGGTCGCGAACACATCATGAAGGTTCACCTGCGCAAGGTGCCGATTTCGAACGACGTCGACGCAGCGGTGATCGCGCGTGGCACGCCGGGCTTCTCGGGCGCTGATCTGGCGAATCTCGTGAACGAAGCTGCTTTGTTCGCGGCGCGCCGCGGCAAGCGTATTGTCGAAATGACGGACTTCGAAGACGCGAAAGACAAGATCTTCATGGGCCCGGAGCGCAAGTCGGCCGTGATCCGCGAAGAATCGAAGCGTGCCACCGCGTATCACGAGTCGGGTCACGCGGTCATCGCCAAGTTGCTGCCGAAGGCCGATCCGGTGCACAAGGTCACGATCATTCCGCGTGGCCGTGCGTTGGGCGTCACGTGGCAGTTGCCGGAGCATGACAACGAAACGTACTCGAAAGACTATCTGCTCGATCGTCTCGCCATTCTGTTCGGCGGCCGTGTTGCAGAAGAGCTGTTCCTCAACCTGATCAGCACCGGCGCGTCGGACGACTTCAACAAGGCCACGCAAACCGCGCGCGCCATGGTGGCCCGTTTCGGCATGACGGACGCGTTGGGCCCGATGGTCTACGTTGACGACGAAAACGACGCAACGCCGTTTGGTCGTGGCTTCACGCGTACCATTTCGGAAGCAACGCAGCAGAAGGTCGACGCCGAAATCCGGCGCGTGCTGGACGAGCAATACAACCTCGCGAAGCGCCTGCTGGACGAAAACCGCGACAAGGTCGAAGCAATGACCGCCGCGCTGATGGAGTGGGAAACGATCGACGCCGATCAGATCAACGACATCATGGCAGGCCGTCCGCCGCGCTCGCCTAAGAGCTCGCCGCCGTCGGCAAGCGACGCTTCGTCGGGCGGCAGCCCCGGCACCGAAGTCAAGCCGGGCAGCGCGACCGCTCCGGCCTGATCGGCTATCAGTAGAAAGTGCGGGCCGGTGTGTTTCACACCGGCCCGTTTTGCATTTATCCGTCATAAGTGATGTAACGCTACGTGGCCACAGTCGCTATTCCTTTTCCCCGTATCCCGGAGCCGTTGCAATGCGGCCGGTTCAGGCTGAGCTTTGAACGCCCGTTGGTCATGGGCATCCTGAACGTCACACCAGATTCCTTTTCCGACGGCGGCCAGTATGCGATGCGCGGCGATGCGTTGCGTCAAGCCGAACGCATGCTGCTTGACGGCGCGGACATCATCGACATCGGCGGCGAATCCACGCGTCCGGGCGCGCCGCCAGTGCCGCTCGACGAAGAGCTAGAACGTGTGATCCCACTTGTCGAGCAACTGCGCGGCGCCAACGTGCCGCTATCCGTCGACACCTATAAGCCCGAAGTAATGCGCCACGCGCTCGCCGCGGGCGCCGATCTGATCAACGACATCTGGGGCTTTCGCATGCCCGGCGCCGTCGACGCGGTCCGCGAAAGCGACTGCGGTCTGTGCGTCATGCATATGCTCGGCGAGCCGCAGAGCATGCAACTGGGTGAACCGGCTTACGGCGACGTCGTCAGCGAAGTCCGGCAGTTTCTGGAAGAACGGGTGGACGCGCTCAGACAGGCGGGCATCGCACGGGATCGCATCAGCGTCGACCCCGGTTTCGGTTTTGGTAAGGCAGTGGTCGAGCATAATTACGCGCTGCTCGCGGCTCTGCCGGATACGGCGCCCCGCGGCGAGCCGCCATATCCCATTCTTGCGGGAATGTCGCGCAAATCGATGATCGGCGCGGTCACCGGACGGGCGGCGCCGGAGCGCGTCGCCGGCAGCATCGCTGCAGCCGTTTGCGCGGCGGAACGCGGCGCCGCGATTCTCCGCGTGCACGACGTCGCACAAACAGTAGACGCATTGAAAGTCTGGGTAGCCCTGCGCAACGCGGCGAATCACGCCGGCCCGCGGGGTTGAACCCACAGCCAAGGAGGAACATAAAAGATGGCACGTCGTTATTTCGGCACGGACGGAATTCGGGGAAAGGTCGGTGAAGGGCCCATCACGCCGGAATTTGTTTTGCGGCTCGGCTATGCGGCCGGCAAGGTGCTGGTCGGTGCAGACCGTTGGGCACGCACGGGCACGCGGCCAACCGTGCTGATCGGTAAGGACACGCGGGTGTCCGGCTATATGCTCGAGGCTGCGCTCGAAGCCGGTTTTTCCGCAGCAGGCGTCGACGTGATGCTGGCCGGTCCAATGCCCACGCCGGGCATCGCCTATCTGACGCGCGCGTTGCGGCTCGCGGCCGGCGTGGTGATCAGCGCGTCGCACAATCCGTATTACGACAACGGCATCAAGTTCTTTTCCGCCGACGGCAACAAGTTGCCCGACGAGGTGGAATCGCAGATCGAAGAGCACCTTGAGCTGCCGCTCGCCTGTGCTTCGTCTGAGCAGCTCGGCAAGGCGCGGCGTCTTGACGACGCCGCCGGCCGCTACATCGAGTTCTGCAAAAGCACGTTTCCCGCGGCGTTCGATTTGCGGGGACTGAAGCTGGTGGTCGACTGCGCGCACGGCGCCGCGTATGACGTCGCGCCGCACGTCTTTCACGAGCTCGGCGCGGAGATCATCCCGATCGGGGTTGCGCCGAATGGCTTCAATATCAACGACGGCGTCGGTGCGACCGCGCCGGATGCGCTCGTGCGGGCGGTGCGGGCCAACCACGCCGACCTGGGCATTGCGCTCGACGGAGACGCTGACCGTCTGCAGGTCGTCGACGCGGCAGGGCGCCTGTATAACGGCGACGAACTGCTGTACGTGCTGGTGAAAGATCGTATCGCGACCGACGGCAAGGTCGAAGGTGCGGTCGGCACCTTGATGACCAATATGGCGGTCGAAGTCGCGTTGCAGGCGGCAGGCGTCAAGTTCGTGCGCGCGGCAGTCGGCGACCGCTACGTGCTCGAACAGTTGCGGGAGCACGGCTGGCAGCTTGGCGCTGAAGGGTCGGGCCACATTCTGTCGCTCGACCGCCATTCCACCGGCGACGGCATCGTGTCGGCGCTGCTCGTGCTCGCCGCCATGAAGCGCAGCGACAAGACGCTGGCCGAACTGCTCGACGGCGTCACGCTGTTCCCGCAAAAGCTGATCAATGTGCGGATGAAACCGGACGCCGACTGGAAGGGCAGCGACGCGATCCGGCGCGCTATCGCCAGCGCTGAAGACGCGCTCAATGGCCGCGGACGCGTGCTGATTCGCGCATCGGGCACCGAGCCGGTGTTGCGGGTCATGGTGGAGGCGGAACATGCCGACGATGCGCTTCGTCATGCCGAATCCATCGCTGCTGCGGTGAAGCAGGCGACAGCTTAAGCGGGCGCCTCAATGCGCGGGCGGGGCCGACCATCGACGGCCCAGCCCGCGCATGCCCGAGTTTCATTGCGGCGAGCCGATGCGCACTCCCGCATCGCTAGATCCCCACGCTCCACCGCAAACCCCCACCCCATCTTTTTCGCCTAATCTATACAGGCACCGGGCAACGATGCGCCCGCTCCGTGATTTACCCACCAGAACGCCTTTCACCTTCGTAAACCCACTGTCACGTACGTTTCACGGTAAGTCACGTTACTGTCACAAAGAGACCCTAAGCTTCGCGGTGTTCGTCTTACTCGCTCACACCGCTCACACCTTGGAGGTTTCGATGAAATTGATGCAAACCGTGTTCGCTGGCGTCGCTGGCGCGTTCTTCGCGATCGCAGCGCAAGCCGCAGACATCACCGGCGCGGGCAGCACCTTCGCAGCACCGATTTATACGAAGTGGGCCGACGCCTATCAGAAGTCCGGCGGCGGCAAGGTTAACTATCAGGGTATCGGTTCGTCGGGCGGCGTGAAGCAGATCGTTGCCAAGACCGTCGATTTCGCAGGCTCCGACGCTCCGCTGAAGGACGACGAACTCGCCAAGGACGGCCTGTTCCAGTTTCCGACGGTGGTCGGCGGCGTGGTGCCGGTCGTCAACGTACCGGGCGTGAAGCCGGCTGAACTCGTCCTGTCGGGCGAAGTGCTCGGCGACATCTATCTGGGCAAGATCAAGAAGTGGAACGATCCCGCGATCGTTGCACTGAACCCGAAGGTCAAGCTGCCGGACACGGACATCGCCGTGGTTCGCCGCGCCGACGGTTCGGGCACCAGCTTCATCTGGACGAACTACCTGTCGAAGGTCAACACGGAATGGAAGTCGAAGGTCGGTGAAGGCTCGACGGTCAACTGGCCGACGGGTACGGGCGGCAAGGGCAACGACGGCGTCGCCGCATTCGTGCAACGTCTGCCGGGCGCAATCGGCTACGTCGAATGGGCCTACGCCAAGCAGAACCATATGACCTACGTCGCGCTGAAGAATTCGACGGGCACGGTGGTCGAGCCGAAGACGGATACGTTCAAGGCAGCGGCAGCAGGCGCGGACTGGTCGAAATCGTTCTACCAGATCCTGACGAACGAGCCGGGCAAGAACGCATGGCCGATCGTCGGCGCGACGTTCGTGCTGTTGCACACGACGCAGGAAAAGGCACCGCAAGGCACCGAGACGCTGAAGTTCTTCGACTGGGCATTCAAGAACGGCACGCAAGCCGCGAACGATCTCGACTACATTTCGCTGCCGGAATCGGTCGTGTCGGAAATCCGCACGCAGTGGAAGTCGAAGGTCAAGGACGCAGCGGGCAAGCCGCTCGCCGAGTAAGCGTTGCCCCAGAAGTAGCAGGCAACGGGCTGTACGTAACACATTGGCCGTCCTCGCGTGAGGACGGCCAATGGCATTGACGGCACGTCCCGGCGACGTCCCGGCACCCGGCAACATCAGTCGGTACTCACGCATTACCGGCCGCGCGGCATACGTCGCACGGCAACTGGAAAAGGTCCATCAGGCTCTTATGTCCGACATCCAACTCGCGTCAGGCGCTTCGCGGGCGACACCGCCCGGCAGCGCGTCCCAGCAGAAAGCGCCCAGCCGCGCCGGCGACGTGATCTTCGGCGGCCTCGCGCGCCTTGCCGCTATCGTCACGCTGTTGCTGCTCGGCGGCATCATCGTTTCGCTGATCGTCGCGTCCATGCCGTCGATCAAACAATTCGGCCTCGGCTTCCTGTGGAGCGCGCAATGGGATCCGCCGAGCAAGCAGTTCGGCGCACTCGTGCCGATCTACGGCACGATCGCCACATCGATCATTGCACTCATCATCGCGGTGCCGGTCAGCTTCGGCATCGCACTCTTTCTGACGGAACTCTCGCCCGCGTGGCTGCGCCGGCCGCTCGGCATCGCGATCGAACTGCTCGCCGCGATTCCGTCCATCGTCTACGGCATGTGGGGCCTGCTCGTGTTCGCGCCGATCTTTGCGACGTGGTTCGAGAAGCCGCTCGGCGCGGTACTCGGCGGCATTCCGGTGGTCGGCGCGCTGTTTCAGGGCGCGCCCATCGGCATCGGCATTCTGTGCGCGGGAGTGATTCTCGCGATCATGATCATTCCGTACATCGCTTCGGTGATGCGCGACGTGTTCGAAGTCACGCCGGTCCTGCTCAAGGAATCGGCTTACGGCATCGGCTGCACGACGTGGGAAGTAATGTGGAAGATCGTGCTGCCCTTCACGAAGAGCGGCGTGATCGGCGGCGTGATGCTCGGCCTCGGCCGGGCGCTCGGCGAGACCATGGCCGTGACCTTCGTGATCGGCAATACGAATCTGCTAGATAACGTGTCGCTCTTTTCGCCGGGCAACAGTATCACGTCGGCGCTCGCCAACGAATTCGCCGAAGCGGATCCGGGCCTGCATACGTCGGCCCTGATGGAACTCGGCCTCATTCTGTTCGTGATTACATTCATCGTGCTGGCGATTTCCAAGATCATGCTGCTTCGTCTCGAGAAAGGGGAGGGCGCCAAATGAGCCAGTCCACCTTGAACATGCCGGGTTCGAACGACGCAGCCGCGCTCGAAAAAATGCGCGTGCGTCTGCAAGGACGCCGGCGCATGAAGAACGCGATGGCGCTGACGTTGTCGCTCGCTGCGATGGCCTTCGGCCTGCTGTGGCTGATCTGGATTCTCTACACGACGCTGCGCCTCGGTATCGGCGGTTTGTCGATCGAGCTGTTCACGCAGTCCACGCCGCCGCCGAACACCGATGGCGGCGGTCTCGCCAACGCGATCGTCGGCAGCTTGATGCTGGTTGCGCTTGCAACGTTCGTCGGCACGCCGATCGGCATTCTTGCAGGCGTGTATCTCGCGGAATACGGACAGAAAGGCTGGCTCGCGAGCGTCACCCGCTTCATCAACGACATTCTGCTGTCGGCGCCGTCGATCGTGGTCGGTCTGTTCGTCTACGCGCTCGTCGTCGCGAAGATGGGGCACTTCAGCGGCTGGGCCGGCGTATTCGCGCTCGCGCTGCTGCAGATTCCTATCGTGATCCGCACTACCGAGAACATGCTCAAACTGGTGCCGAACGCACTGCGTGAGGCGGCGTTCGCGCTCGGCACGCCGAAGTGGAAGATGGTGCTGTCGATTACGCTGAAGGCGTCCATTGCGGGCATCGTCACCGGCGTGCTGCTCGCCGTCGCGCGTATTGCCGGCGAAACGGCGCCGCTGCTTTTCACCGCGTTGTCGAACCAGTTCTTCTCGGCGGATCTGGGCCAACCGGTCGCGAACCTGCCGGTCACGATCTACAAGTTTGCGATGAGCCCGTTCGCGCAGTGGCAATCGCTCGCGTGGGCCGGCGTCTTCCTGATCACGCTCGCGGTGTTGGGACTGAACATCCTCGCGCGCACGATCTTCACGAACAAGTAAGGGCGGAGTGTAATCCGATGAATATGGCAGAAACTCAACTCAATCCGATCTCGCGTCCCACTGCGCCCGCCGGTTTCGATCCCGCACAAGGCGGCCAGGAGCCGTCGCCGTCGCGCCCGAAGATCGAGGTCAACGACCTGAACTTCTTCTACGGCAAGTATCACGCGCTGAAGAACATCAATCTGCAGATTCCCGAAGGCAAGGTCACCGCGTTCATCGGCCCGTCGGGTTGCGGCAAGTCGACGCTGCTGCGTACGTTCAACAAGATGTACGCGCTCTATCCGGAGCAACGCGCCGAGGGCGAAATCCTGATGGACGGCGAAAACCTGCTGACCTCGAAGCGCGATATCTCGCTGCTGCGCGCGCGCATCGGCATGGTGTTCCAGAAGCCGACGCCGTTTCCCATGTCGATCTACGACAACATTGCGTTCGGCGTGAAGATGTTCGAAACGCTGCCGCGTTCGGAAATGGACGACCGCGTCGAATGGGCGCTCACGAAGGCCGCGTTGTGGAACGAAGTGAAGGACAAGCTCGGCCAGAGCGGCTACGGTTTGTCCGGCGGCCAGCAGCAGCGTTTGTGCATTGCGCGCGGCATCGCGATCCGCCCGGAGGTGTTGTTGCTCGACGAACCGTGCTCGGCGCTCGACCCGATTTCGACGGGCCGTATCGAAGAACTGATCGCCGAACTGAAGAGCGACTACACGGTGGTGATCGTCACGCACAACATGCAACAGGCGGCCCGCTGTTCGGACTACACTGCCTATATGTACCTTGGCGAGCTGATCGAATTCGGCGACACCGAAAAGATCTTCATCAAGCCGGTCCGCAAGGAAACCGAAGACTACATTACGGGCCGCTTCGGCTAATCGGCCGGGCAAAAACAACGGAGTACGACATGTCCGATAAACACCTGTCCAGCCAGTTCGACGCCGACCTGAATCTGGTTTCCTCGAAGGTGCTCGAAATGGGCGGCCTCGTCGAATCGCAGATCGTCAAAGCGATGCAGGCGCTCAACGAGTTCGATCTCGACATCGCCGAGCAAGTGATCGCGGCCGAAGACCGCCTGAACACGATGGAAGTGGAGATCGACGAGGAATGCAGCAACATCATCGCGCGCCGTCAGCCGGCCGCACGTGATTTGCGCTTGCTGATCGCAATCTCGAAGACCATCACGAATCTGGAGCGCGCGGGCGACGAGGCCGAGAAAATCGCCAAGCGCACCAAGCGTCTCATGGAAGACGGCGCATCGCGCACCATCAATATCGCCGAGATCAAATTGTCGGGCGAAATGGCGGTGTCGATTCTGCGCCGCGCGCTCGACGCGTTCGCGCGTCTCGACACGGTCGCCGCTGCGCAGATCGTGCGTGACGATAAAGCGATCGACGAAGAATTCCGCGCGTTCGTGCGTAAGCTGATTTCGTACATGACCGAAGATCCGCGCTCCATTTCGGTGGGCCTCGATTTTCTGTTCATCGCGAAAGCCATCGAGCGGATCGGCGACCATGCGAAGAACATCGCCGAGTTCATCATTTACATCGTGAAGGGTACGGACGTGCGGCACAAGTCGCGCGACGCGCTCGAACGCGAAGCACTCAGTTAATCCAGAGATAAGGACCAGAGGTGCCGATGCCCAGCAGCATTCTCGTCATTGAAGATGAGCCCGCGATTTCCGAACTGATTTCGGTCAATCTTCAACACGCCGGACACTGCCCGATTCGCGCGTACAACGCCGAGCAGGCGCAGAACCTGATCAGCGACGTATTGCCCGACCTCGTCCTGCTCGACTGGATGCTGCCGGGCAAGTCGGGTATTGCGTTCGCGCGCGACCTGCGCAACAACGAGCGTACCAAGCACATTCCGATCATCATGCTGACCGCGCGCGGCGATGAACAGGACAAGGTGCTCGGCCTCGAAATCGGCGCCGACGACTACGTCACCAAGCCGTTTTCCCCGAAAGAATTGATGGCGCGCATCAAGGCAGTTCTGCGCCGCCGCGCGCCGCAATTGACCGAAGACGTCGTCGCGATCAATGGGTTGAAGCTCGATCCGGCAACGCATCGTGTCGCGGCGCACGCGGAAGGCAGCGAGATCAAACTCGATCTCGGCCCGACCGAATTCCGTTTGCTGCATTTCTTCATGACGCATCCCGAGCGCGTGCACAGCCGCACGCAACTGCTCGACCAGGTATGGGGCGACCACGTGTTCGTCGAAGAGCGCACGGTGGACGTGCACATCAAGCGTCTGCGCGCGGCCCTCAAGCCGGCCGGCTGCGATGCTATGATCGAGACGGTCCGCGGCAGCGGCTACCGTCTGGCCAAAAGCGCTTGATCGCTTGATCGCTTGATCAATGGGTAGCGGCGCGCTCGCCGCTCTCTTCGAACGTTTAGACCATGAACATCATCTGGGCGCGCTCCATCGTTTCGATCGTGCTGCTCGCCATACTGTGCGTGGTGGTCGGCGCATTGGTGAATGTGAAGGCAGCATTGATCCTCGCGGTCGTAATGCTGCTTCTGCAAAGCTTCTTCGGTACCTTCCATAAAGAGCGCTTGTGGCGTTTGCTCGACGCGCCGGTTTACGGCGAAGTGCCGAGTGCGCCCGGCATCTGGGGCGAAATCTATTACCGGTTGCACAAGCTCGCGAAGCGCTGGCATGCACAGGTGCGCCAGGTCGAGCAGCAGCATTCGCGTTTCATTCAGGCAATTCAGGCGTCGCCGAACGGCGTCGCAATGCTCGACGACCACGATCAGATTGAGTGGTGTAACGCCATTTCCGAAGTGCATTTCGGGCTCGACGCGAAGCGCGACTTGCGTCAGCACATCACGCATCTGGTGCGTCAGCCGGACTTCGTGCGTTATCTGAACTCGCACCACTACGAAGAAATGCTGATCATGCGCGGCATGGGCGAGAAGCGGCAGAACGTGCTCTCTGTGCAAGTGTTCCCTTATGGCGAGAACCGCAAGCTCGTGCTGTCGCAAGACATTACCGAACTTGAGCGCACCGACGCGATGCGGCGCGACTTCGTCGCCAATGTGTCTCATGAACTGAAGACGCCGCTCACGGTACTCTCCGGTTTTCTCGAGACGATGCGCGAGTTGCCGTTGGCCGAAACCGAGCGCGCGCGTTATCTGGAGTTGATGGAGCAGCAGGCGTCTCGCATGCGCCATATCGTGAACGATCTGCTCGTGCTCGCAAAACTCGAAGGCGATAACAAGCCGCCGAGCGATCAGATGATCGACATGCGCGCCGTATTGCGGCACTTGCGTGACGACGCGGAGAGCCTGTCGAGCGACCATCACAAGATTACATTCGACGCCGACGAGGGGCTCACGGTTACCGGCGTCGAAACCGAGATTCTGAGCGCGTTAGGCAATCTGGTGACCAATGCCATTCGCTATACACCCGACGGCGGCGCGATCAAGGTCAGCTGGCAGGCGCAAGCCGGCGCTGCCGTGTTCTCCGTGACGGATAGCGGCCTGGGTATTCCGGCTGCCGACATTCCACGGCTAACCGAGCGCTTTTATCGTGTCGATCGCAGTCGCTCGCGCGACACCGGCGGGACGGGCCTCGGACTTGCGATCGTGAAGCATGTGCTGCAACGGCACGATGCGCAACTCGACGTGAAAAGCGAGGAAGGGCGCGGCAGTACTTTTACCGTGAGATTCCCGGTGTACCGCACGACACGGCGGCAACCGGCGCATGCGTGAGAAGCACTCGCTTCAAAGAAAAGCCCGCTAGAAAGCGGGCTTTTTTTATATACGTAGCAGCGTTCACCCGCTCGACGCGGAGTGCGCCGGCCCTCACGGACAGAACTTAGTCAACAGACTCATTTGCGCATTGCGCGATGACTTGCCGGGACGCCGCCGACGATAGTGTCCATCGCTTTGCATCAGCCACGCAGACTGGTTGTCGCCGAGAAACGCCGACAGGCCTTCTGCAATCACACGCCGTTTGAGCCGCCGATTGTTGATGGGGAACGCGACTTCCACGCGGCGGAAGAAGTTGCGATCCATCCAGTCCGCGCTCGACAGATACACCTGCTCGCGGCCGTCGTCATAGAAATAGTAGATGCGATGATGTTCGAGAAAGCGCCCGACAATCGAGCGCACCGTGATGTTTTCCGACAGGCCCGGCACGCCCGGCTGCAACGAGCACACACCACGCACGATCAAGTCGATCTTCACGCCTGCCTGCGATGCTTCGTATAACTCTGCGATCACCGTGGGTTCGAGCAGTGCGTTCATCTTCGCGACAATGCGCGCTTTCTTGCCGGCGCGCGCATGCTCCGCTTCGGCGCGAATTGCTTCCACGAGTTTAGGATGCAACGTGAACGGCGACTGCCATAACTCGTGCAACTTGAGTTCGCCGCCAATGCCGGTCAGTTGCTGAAAAACGTGGTGCACGTCCTCGCAGATTTTCTGATCCGCGGTCATCAGGCCGAAGTCGGTGTAAAGGCGTGCAGTGCGCGGATGATAATTGCCGGTGCCCAGGTGCACGTAGCGCTTGAGCGTCATCTTGCCGCCCACCGTTGCGCGCCGCACGATCAGCATCATCTTTGCGTGGCACTTGTGGCCCACCACGCCGTACACCACATGCGCGCCGACAGCTTCGAGCTGCGAGGCCCAGTTGATGTTCGTCTCTTCGTCAAAGCGCGCAAGCAGTTCGACCACCACCGTCACTTCCTTGCCGTTGCGCGCGGCTTGCATGAGCGCGTCCATCAGCGGCGAGTCGGTGCCCGTGCGATAAATCGTCTGCTTGATGGCGACGACGTTTGGATCTTTCGCAGCCTGCAGCAGCAGTTCGAGAACCGGCTGAAAACTTTCGTACGGATGATGCAGCAGCACGTCGCCCTGATCGATCACGTCGAACATGCTCGCTGCGTTGGCAATGGCGGAAGGGATCGCGGGAATGTGCGGCACGAACTTCAGATCGGGCCGATCCACCATCTCCGGCAATTGCATCAGACGCACGAGATTGACGGGGCCGTCCGCGTAATAGCAGTCCTTGTTCGACAGGCCGCTCTCGTCGAGCAGGCGCCGCACGACATGCGCGGGTGTCTCCGCGGATACTTCGAGGCGTACCGCGTTACCAAGGTGCCGCGCGGGAAGTTCGCCCTGTAGCGCGACGCGCAGATTCGTGATTTCGTCTTCGTCGACGAACAGTTCGCTGTTGCGCGTAATGCGAAACTGATTGCAACTTCGCACGACGAGATTCGGAAACAGTTCGCCGACAAAGCGCTGCAATAGCGAACTCAACAGCACGAAACCATGCGGATAGCCCGACAGTGCCTGCGGCATCCGCACGAGGCGCGGCAACGCACGCGGTGCCTGCACGATGCCCATCATCGCCTGACGGCCGAACGCGTCCTTGCCCTCGAGTTCGACGACGAAGTTCAGGCTCTTGTTCAGCACGCGCGGAAACGGATGCGCCGGATCGAGGCCGATCGGCGTGAGCACGGGCAGGAGTTCGTCGAAGAAGTAGTTGCGCGCCCATTCGGTCTGCGCTTCGCTCCAGGCTTCGGTGCCGTGAAAGTAGATGCCTTCTGCTTCCAGCGCGGTGAACACGGTGTCGTGCAGCATGGTGTACTGCCGATGCACGAGCTTTTGTGCCCGCTCGACCACGAGGTCGTAGACATGCTGCAGCGACATGCCGTCGGGCGACAGCGCACCGGGGTTGTCGCGCATCTGCTCCTGCAGTCCGGCCATGCGGACTTCGAAGAATTCGTCGAGATTGCTACTGGTGATGCAGATGAAGCGCAGGCGTTCGAGCAAAGGGACGGCGGGGTCGGCGGCTTGCGCCAACACACGCTCGTTGAAACCCAGAATGCCCAGCTCGCGATTCAATAAGGGGTAGCGGATGGACATCGGCAGCGAGAATGGAATGTCAGATATGGAGGCAGAAAGACGCTCGGAAATTCTCACAGTATGATGACGTTGTTATGACATTCTCAATGTTATAAATTCTACGCTGTATTCCTCGCCTGTCGTCAATATGACGCAGTCCGTATGGGACCATGGGGCACCCCCATCTCCGCGAGGTGACATCGTGAGCTCCGGTACGCTTAGAATGGCGTCTTTGAACAGCGCGGCCGGCCGCAAGACGAAGGGAACCTCGCGTGACGGTCCCGCCTTGCTCACATCCACCGCTGCCGCGCTCGCGCGCATGGAGTCCGCATACCCGATGGTCAATACCCCACAACTCCTTGCTGCAGTCGACCTTGGTTCGAACAGCTTCCGGCTGATCGTCGGCCGGGTCGAGGAAACCGACGCGGGCAGCCAGATTTATCAGGTCGATGCATTGCGTGAGCCCGTGCGGCTCGCCGCCGGTCTGTCGCGCGACAAGATGCTCGATCGCGCGTCACAGGTGCGCGGCTGGGATGCACTGAAGCGCTTTGGCGAGCGGCTGCGCGACTTTCATCCCGACCACGTTCGCGCGGTCGCGACCAACACATTGCGAATCGCGAAGAATGCGGGTGAATTCCTCGGCGAAGCACAGGCTGCGCTAGGCTTTCCGATCGAGGTGATTGCCGGCCGCGAGGAAGCGCGGCTGATTTACGCCGGGGCAGCACACTCCGTGCCCGCGAGCCCGGGTAAGAGGCTCGTGGTCGATATCGGCGGCGGCTCGACGGAGTTCATCATCGGCTCGCACTACACGCCGATCAAGATGGAAAGCCTGTACATCGGCTGCGTGAGCCACAGCCGGGCGTTTTTCCCGTCAGGCAACGTCGACGAATACACGATGCGTCAGGCCGAGCTTGCAGCAGGCCGCGAAATCCAGATCATTTCGGCCGAATACAAGAAAACCGGCTGGGAGCAGGCAATTGGCTCGTCCGGCACGGCGCGGGCCCTTGCGGAACTCGTCGAGGCAAACGGCTTTAACGATGCAGGCATCACGCACGGCATTTCGCGCGGGGGCCTCGAGCGTTTGAAGCGTGCGCTGATCAAGGCGGAGAACGTCAATCGTCTTAAGCTGGTTGCGTTGAAGGGCGACCGGATCCCGGTGCTCGCGGGCGGCCTCTCGATCATGATCGCGGTGTTCGACGAACTGGGCGTCGATTACGTCGATACGACAGATGGCGCTTTGAGACTCGGCGTGCTCTACGATCTGCTCGGTCGTTCGCAACACGAAGACATGCGCACGGTCACAGTGGAAGGCTTCATGCGCCGCTATGGCGTGGATCGTCCGCAGGCCGGTCGCATCGGCGAGCTGGCGGTGCGCTTTTACGATCAGTTCGCGGAGCCCGACGAAGAACGCCGCCAGGAGAACCGCATGTTTCTCGGCTGGGCGGCGGCTTTGCACGAAATCGGCTTGTCGATCTCGCACAGCGCCTATCACAAGCATTCGGCCTATATCACGAGCAATGCAGACATGCCCGGGTTTTCGCGCACCGACCAGGCGCGGCTTGCAGCGCTCGTGCTCGGTCATGCAGGCAAGCTCGGCAAGCTGTCGCAAACGCGCGAAGTGGAGTGGCCGCTGCTGTTCTGTTTGCGGCTCGCCGCACTGCTATGCCGCCGGCGTGCGGATGTCGGCCTGCCTGGCATCACGGTCGCGCAGGCCAACGGCGGATATGAGGTGCGTTTGCCTAACGAGTGGGTCGCCAATAATCCGCTTACGGACTACAGCCTGATTCAGGAAGCCGCGGAGTGGGAAAAGGTTGGGATTCCGTATCGAGTGGTCTATACGGACGAGTGACGTGTCGATGTCCGGTTCTGTCAGTACGTAGACAGAGCAAGCGGCACATGTAGAAAAGCCCGGTTTTACCGGGCTTTTCTGTTTCTGCTTGCAAGCTCGCTCGAGCGTTGTCAGCGCGGCAGTGCATCGCCGAGGAAGTGGCGCGCATAGCGGGCGTTGATGTCCGACAGACGGAACAGCGTCAGAAAGTCGGCGGTATTGAAGTCGGGATCCCATGCGGGTGCGCCGCAAATCTTCGCACCTAGTCGCAGATATCCTTTGACGAGCGGTGGCGGTGCGACATTCGCGCCGGTCTGCAGTTCGTCGACGGGCAGTGGCGTGTGCGGAAATGCGCGATATTCCGGCGCGGTCAGCGCGCTATCACGCAGCGAGCAATAGAGGTTCGCTGCATAGTGCCCGCCGTCCACCATCGCGACGCTCGCGCAGCCGAGCATCGTCTCGTAGCCGTTGTGCTTCATATAAGCCGCGAGTCCGGCCCACAGCGACATGATGACGGAGCCGCTGCGATAGTCTGCGTGCACACACGAGCGGCCGACTTCGACCATCTTCGCGCGCAGGTGAGTGAGACGCGAGACGTCGAACTCGCTTTCCGCGTATAGACGTCCGATGCGCGCCGCCTGGTGCGGCGGCAACGCGCGATAGGTGCCAACCACTTTCAGGGTGTCGAGATCGCGCACCAGCAGGTGATCGCAGTACGAATCGAACGGATCGACGTCGAGGCCTGCGGGGCCGCTCAGGCGAGCGCCCATTTCGTCGGCGAACACGCGGTAACGCAGGCGCTGCGCCTCGCGAAGCTCTTCGTCGGTGCGAGCCCACGTGACTCGCAGCCGGTGCTGGGCGGTGACCGTCTCTTCGGCGCGGGGCAGGCGACGCGACTCGAAGATCGAAGCGAGGGGCAGGGTAGGCGTCGGCAGTTCTCGCATTGGGGCGTCCTGGTCGAAAAAAGGATGAGTCTTTTTTCGCCAATGTAGTAACGCCCGGTGACGCTCGCATGGCAAAGCCATGACGATTGGATGACTGTATGAAAGCGGCGGGTGCCGCGTCGCTTGCCGGGCCGCGTTCCTCGTACTCGCCGCGCCGGGCTTGCGGACGTTGGCGGCGCGCCGTTTGCCGCTCGGATCAGACGAGTTCGGGCGTCATCGCTGCGAGCAGCACCGCCTGGTCGTCGCCGTGGCGCTCGCGGCTGGCGATCCACCATAGGCCCGCTTTCTTGAGCGGCCAGCTGGCGTCGCTGTTCGCAAGCAGCTTTGCGGCAACGTGGCCGAGCGTCGGCTGATGACCCACGATCACCACCGTTTCGGCGATGCCCTTCGGCCAGCCGGATGCGGTGAGCACGTCTTGCGCGCTTGCATTCGGCGCCAGCTCGCGCACGACACGGTATTGATCGCTCAACGTCTCCGCGGTCTGGATGGTCCGCACCGCGGGGCTGGCGAGGATCACGGCGTCGTCGGGCAGACGCGTGCGCAGCCACTTGGCGACGTGTTGCGCCTGCTTGCGACCGCGAGTGGTGAGTGCGCGGGCGAGATCCGTGGCGGCGTAGTCCTCGGCTTCGGCGTGACGCCAGAGAATCAGATTCATGCGTGGCTCCTCGAGTCTGGATGCGGGTGTTGCAGTGCTTTGCACGGCGCGCTGCACGGTTCCAACGCTGGGGCGCGGGCTTGAAGTCTAGCGGGGCAGCTTGCTCCGTCGGCTGAATCGCGCTTCGGTTGCAATTGTTTTAGCAGATCGCGAGCCCGGCCTCGGGCTCATCTGCATTCATTCGGATGCAAAAAGCAAAAACCCGCGAAGCCGGAGGCGACGCGGGTTTTTGTGATGCCGTTGCTGCTTTTTTCGTGGTCGGAGCGAAAGGATTCGAACCTTCGACCCTCTGATCCCAAATCAGATGCGCTACCAGGCTGCGCTACGCTCCGACGAATCCGAGATTCTACGTGGCTTTAGGTGCCAGAGTCAATCGCGAATTGCGTCGGAGTGAAATTAGCCGCGTCATATGCGTCCCATGAGCAGCAACACGATGACGATGATCAGCACAACACCGAGCAGGCCGGTCGGGCGGTAGCCCCAGCCGCTGCTGTACGGCCAGGTCGGCAACGCGCCGATCAGCAGCAGGATGAGCACGATGAGGAGGATGGTTCCGATTGTCATTTGAGTTCTCCCTGTCCGGCTCCGACGAATGCCGGGCCGCATGGTTCGTTGATCCGACGCAAATTGCCCGTCGCGATGAGCGACCTGCAACGTGCGCTGCTTGCAGCCAGCCAATCAGCAATGCGTGTGCCTAAGCTTGTAGTGCTGGCTGCGCGGGAGCAGGCCAGACGAAGGCCAAGGCCGGACACGGAAGGTCAGGATCGGCGCTTGACGGGAAAGGCTCAAGGCGGGACAGATCTGGGCGTGACAGGCTCAGGCGCAACCCGGCCAGCCGTGGCGCCTCAATCGCAACATGAGCAGACGACGCACCTCGACCGACACGACAGCGCCCCTCCCGCAATCGCGGGACAACCTGCAATCGAGCGAGGCACAAAAACCTTCAGTGCCGGCGGCGCTTCCAGTGCGGCATGTGCACGTGCTGATGAGTCAGCCAGTGATGCAGCATGCCTTCGCCGTGTTCGCGTCGATATGTCTTCGATTCAAAAATCGAAAGTGCGAGCAGCACGGCGAGGCCGATCCCGAGTCCGACCAGACCGGCAACCGATTCAGCGTCCATGGCAGTCTCCTTTGACGTTCTGCTGTGACTTTATAGTAGGTCACGCATCGCGAAACGGCAGAGCGGACTGCGCGCGCCGCGTCATGGAACGAGCGTTGCGGGTAGACTCTCGCGCTCCGCAGCTCCGCAGCTCCGCAGCTCCGCAGCTCCGCAGCTCCGCAGCTCCGCAGCTCCGCAGCTCCGCAGCTCCGGCGCTCACGCCTTGCGTTCCTTCCCAGAAGAGAGACTACCGTCCATGTTCCGTGTTTCGATGATTGCCTTGTTCCTGAGTGCCAGTGTCGCGGGTTGTGCAAACGAACCATCCGGCCACCACGCGGCCCCGCCGCAGGATCCTGCCGATTATCATGGTGTGCCCACCGACACCCGCCCGCCCGCGATGGTGCCCGCGCCCGTGGCGCGTTGAACGCGAGCGGAAAACCGACGGGCCCTCGCCGCTACGCCCCCACGCTCGCCACCACTTTCGTCAGATGACGCGCAAGCGTCACGCCACGCGCGGCCATGAAGACAAGCATCGCGGCCCACAGGCCATGGTTGCCGTACAGCATGAGCAGCGGCCACGAGGCGCCGACGAAAATCGCGAACGACAGGACCATCGACGTCATCAGTTCTCGCGTGCGTGTTGCGCCGATAAACACGCCGTCGAGCACATATCCGCCTACCGACACCACCGGCGAGAGCGCCGCCCAAGGCAGATAACGCTCGGCCGTGGCACGCACGGCTGCCTGATCGGTCAGGCGCTCGACGATCCACGAACCCAGCCCGGCATAAACGAGTGCGAAGCCGAGCGCGCCGAGCGCCGACCATAGCGCCGTAACCTTGATGGCCTGGACAAACGCGTGCCGGTCGCGCGCGCCGATTGCCGCGCCGACCAACGCCTCAGCGGCGTGTGCGAAGCCGTCGAGCCCGTAAGCCATGAAGGTCTGAAAGTTCAGCAGCAGCGCGTTCGCGGCGAGCGTCGCGTCGCCCTGTTTCGCTCCGAGGTGCGCAAACCAGCCGAACGACAGCAGCAGGCACAGGGTGCGCAAAAAGATATCGCGATTGAGAACGATCAGGCGCCGCAGCGCCGCGGCGTCGAAGAGCGCCTGCCGAGTGAGGGCGGGCAGGCCGCGCGTCCTGCCGTGCCACAGCAGCGCGGCGCCGAGCACGAAGCCGAGCGCGTCGGCGGTGGAAGTAGCCGCGCCGATCCCCGCAACGCCCCAATTGAACACATACACATACAGGAACACCGCGACGATGTTCACGCCGTTGATAAACACCTGCGACAACAGCGCGAGACGCACGCGTTGCGTGCCGAGCAGCCAGCCGAGTACCACGTAGTTGCCGAGCGCGAGCGGGGCGGCCCAGATGCGCGCGTGGCAGTAGAGGCGTGCGTTGCGCTGCACGGCGTCGCTTCCGCCGATGGCGCGCAAAGCGTAATCGATCAGCGGCACCTGTAGCGCGAGTATTGCGGCGCCGATCGCGGCCGCGAGCAATAGTGCTCGCACGACGTTATCGCGCAATGCCGCGTGGTCGCCCGCACCGTGCGCCTGCGCGACGAGGCCGGTCGTGCCCATGCGCAAAAAGCCGAAGCCCCAGAACACGAAGTTGAAGAAGAGTCCGCCAAGCGCGACGCCGCCGAGATACGCCGCTCCGTCCAGATGACCGGCGACGGCGGTATCGACGGCACCGAGAATCGGCTGAGTCAGATTGGCGAGAACGATTGGAAATGCAAGCGCAAGCACGCGGCGATGCCAGCGCACCGGCAGCGCGGGCGCCGTATGTTCGACGCCTGACGCCGCTTCGCTCAATGGCGTTCCTGCACGCAAATCCACGGAGAAACGACCACGGCCCAAAGGTCAGGGTCGCGCGCGGCGAAGTCCGCGGCGGTTTCGGACTGCACTCGCTCGACAAGTCCCGCCGACAGCCATTGCGTGATCTGCGCGGTGTCGTCGCTGGCGATGGCTTCGGCCACGCTCACGAGATCCAGGTCGCTAGCGACGCGTAGCAGCATGCCGCGCGCGAAGAAGCGTTCCAGTTCCGGCCAGCCGATTTTCGCTGTTTCGGCGAGGAGCTTGGCGTACAGGGGGCTATGGGCGGCGTCGTTGGAAGTCATCGTAAGCGGGTTCTGGCGGGGGTCGATACTATAAACCATCGGCGCAAGCAGCCGGCGCGGCACGCATTCCGGTACGCTTAAGCCCTTCGCAATTCGTCCGATTCTGAACCTTCATGTCACTCGATTCAACCGCGCCGGCTCCGGGCGCGCCAGTTCACGAAGTGGCCGACGCCACGCTCACCCGCGCCGACGTCGAGCAACTGATCGCGGCAAGCGCCGTCGCGAACAGGCAGGCGAGCGCCGCGCCGCTCGTCTTCAACGATTGCGATCTGGAAGGCGCCGATCTTTCGCGGCTCGACTTGCGCGGCGCGCAGTTCCACCGCTGCGCGCTTGCCGAGGCTTCGTTTTTCGGCGCAGCGCTTGCGCAGACACGCTGGGTTCGTTGCCGGGCGCGCCAGGCCGATTTCGCATCGGCGGATCTCGTTGATGCTGCATTCCAGTCGAGTGATCTGAACAACACGGACTGGCGGCGCGCCAAGCTCGCGTCCGCGTCGTTTAGCAGCTGCAAGCTGACCGGCGCGAACTTCGAGGCGTGCACGGCGCTGGGCCTGAGCTTCGTCGAAACGCTGCTGGTCGGCGCGCACTTGCGCGGACTGTCGTTCCGCAAGGCGACGCTGCATCAGCTCGATTTCTCCGACGCCGACCTCGCGGGCGTCGATTTCCGCGAGGCGATTTTCGATGGCGGCAGCCTCAAGGACGCACACTTGAAGGGCGCGCGGTTCGACGGCGCCGATCTGCGCGAGGCTGACTTGAGCGGCGTGCGGCTGGTGGACGCGGCCCTCTTCAAAGGCGCGACAATTTCGCATCTACAGGCTGCGGTGCTCATCACCGAGCTGGGATTGCGAGTCATGTAAAGCCACCGCGCAACCCGGCCGGATTATGACTTTCGGCCGACTTGTGCGGAACCGCACGAATGACTAACATCTGATTTATTCAACGCCTGAAACCTGGGATTTTAAGCGGCTTATTTGTCGGTGGATTTGAGGCGAGTTTAGAGTTTCGCCATTCGCGGATTCTCATGAGGGGTTATTGGACGTGAGCAGCGCGTGCTGATTCCGATTATTTAATTGAATTGGTGCGGTGGCGCACCTAGCGTTTTTAACACCAACGGTCCGCGAATAAGGCGAGGCGCCAGCGCTGGAAAGAGAGGCGCCTTATTTGTCAGCCTTGCTGAGGCGGAGTGATCCCGAGCCTTGCTGCGAAAGGGTTTGCGGGCGTATTAACATGTTTGAACCGCCGGGATTATAACCTGCCGTCTGCCGGGCTGGCCTGATTTATTAGGCGGTTATTGCCTATGTTTTCGGTTCACATAATGCGAAATCCGTGCGTCGCATCACATTGCTGTCGAAATTAAGATATTGCGCTTGTAAAACCGGGTTGTTAAATTTCGTTCTGGCGCATGGTGAACCGGTCCTTTGCCGATATGCGCCGAACCCCCGTTAGCCCGGCCTCGCGCCGGGCTTTTTTTTGGGCAGACCTTTAATTGCCGTCACCGCGATTACACACCACGCGTGGATCATAAAAGCTTACCTTTTCTTTCCTAGGTTATGACTTGGGTAATCATATTCGTTGCCGCGTGGCCAATTGCATTCGGAGCGTTGCTGGCGTTCGCCGCACGCATCGAACCGCGGTCGGGGCGTTGGGTGCGCGGCCGGCTGCACTTCGTGCAACCCGGCAGCGTGGTACGCATGCCTTACTGCTTACAGCGGATCACCATCGAGCGGTTTTTCACGTTCGCCCCAAAAATTCCGCCGACGGTGCCGCCCGAAGTCGCGCCGTTGTCGACATCTTTCGATACGACGTCGTAGCCATAATTGCCGCAGACTTCGCCGGCGCGCTTGTAGCATTCGGCCCAGCTCGTGCTGGCGTCGCTGCCGCTGCAGTTGATCGCAAAGCCGGTGTCGCCGCTTGGCAGATAAGTCATGTTGGTGGTGGTCGAGCAGCCGCTGAGGCTGCCCAATGTCAGCAGGCCCACGCTGATCGCTGCGGCCGTCGCCACGGACGCAAATGCGCTCTTCATTGCAGATTCCCTTACAGATGACATGAAAGACGTGGCATGAAGCCACGCGTGTCGGATTGAGCGTTTATAGCACGCAGGGTTCCCCTGTCAGTCCGTGTAACGCGGTGCTCCGGATGCGCGGACTGTAGCGCCGCGAGCCAGGCGGCGCGCCAGCAGCAGGCTGTCGCCACGCCTACGTCGCGTCTAACGTCACGTCTAACGTGCGGGCAGCGCACGCGACGGATCGATCGAGCGGCCCTGATAGCGCAGCTCGAAATGCAGCATGACCCGATTGGTATCGGTGTCGCCCACCTCGGCGATTTTCTGGCCTTGCGCGACGGTTTCGCCTTCCTTCACGAACAGCACGCGATTGTGCGCGTAGGCGGTCAGATACTCCGCGTTGTGCTTCAGAATCAGCAGATTGCCGTAGCCGCGCAGCCCGTTGCCCGCGTAGACGACTGTGCCCGCCGCCGCCGCAACCACAGGCGTGCCCGCTGGAGCGGAGATGTCGATGCCCTTTGAATTGCCGCCGTCAAAGCCGCGAATGACATTGCCGTTGGTCGGCCACACGAGCGAGATCGACGACGCCGGCGGGGAAGAGGGCGCGCTCTCGACCGGCGCGGAACGCGGCGCGGCCGAAGCACTCGCGCTCCCGTTGCCGCTGCTGCGCACGGCGCCGTTCGTCGAAGCCGCGCCGTTGGGCGGATCGACACGCAGTACTTGCCCGACCTCGATGCTGTCCGGGTTCGTCAGGTTGTTCCAGCGCACGATGCTTTGCACCGACTGGTGGTGACTACGCGCGATCTTCGACAGTGTGTCGCCCCGTTCGACGCGATAAAAGCCCGGCCCCACCGGCGCCGATCCGCACGCGGCGATGAGCGCCACCAACGACACGCACGCGAGTCGTTTGATAATTCTTGTTGTTTCAGACATTGGACCTCGCAAAGCGCTGCCGCGCGCCGATCCCGATCACGCGGCAGGTAGATACAAAGCGTCCGATTCTAACGGTTTTGCGTTGCAGCATCGGAAAAACGGGCATTGGGCGCGCTCGGCATCTCGCGCAATCGAGCCGCGCGCACGTGACCGCTGCCGCCCGTGTGACCGGAAATTAGTCGAGTTTTCCGACGCTGATGCGCAGCGCGGCAACCTCGGTCTTGCCCGGATCGAGCCAGCGCAGGCCCATGCCGTTATGAATCGCGTCGGGCAGCCCGAGCCACGGTTCGACGCAGTAGAAGTCGGACTCGGCCGCTTCCGTCCATGTCGTCACCGCGTACCAGGGCACGGAGTTCGGCCGCTGCAGATCGATGGTGACCACCCGACCGAGCCCAGGCGCGATCAACCGTACTGGTCGTTCCGGTGCGCCCGTGAGGCAATGGAAGCGGTCGTGAATGCGTGCTTCGTCGAGTGTGTAACGCGCTTCGCCCGGCTCGGCCGCGCTGATCGAGCCGTCTGCCTGCTGGAAGCGCCTTTCAGTGCGCGGCAATTCGAGCGACGTCTCGGCACGTTGCCGGTGCGGCAGCGTGAAGTAGAAGTGATGGCCGGCGTAATAGGGCAGCGGTGCGTCGCCGGTGTTGGTGGTCGTCAGCGTGACTTCGAGCGTGTGCGCGTCGATCAGCGTGTAGGCCGCCCCGAAGCGGAAGCCGAACGGATAACCGCCGCGCGTGGCGTCGCTATCGGTGAGCACGAGGCGCAGGCCCGCGCCGTGCACGTCGGCGTGAGGGTCGAACGGAAGGTCGCGTGCAAAGCCGTGCATGGGCAGCTCGCGGACCGTGCCCTGCGCGTCTCGCCAGTAGCCGATCTTGCCGTCCACGCGATGACGCCCGAGAAACGGAAACAGCAGCGGATTGCCGCCGCGGATGCGCGCGGGCTGACTCCAGTCGGCGTGCTCGGGCCAATGGATCACCTCTTCGCCGTCGATGATCCACGAAAGCAGACGGCCGCCGGCTTGCGGCGCGAAGCGGAGCACGGAGGCGTCCTGAGCGATTTCGAGAATGTCCTGCTGCGGTGAAAGAGGCATGGTCGATGGTGTGATGGAGTAAGTGGTAGACGCGCCGGACGCGGCAGCCGCAGCAGCCGCGACTTCCGGTACCGGCGGAAACGACGATTTTGCTCTGCTTTACGCTACGGGGAAACCCTTCTGGGGAAATTGCGGGTGTCGCAAGCGGCCGATCGTTGCCGATAATCCGTCTCACTGCCCGGTGATATCTACCGCCGGGCGAGATCGCTCAGGAGGGGTTATGGATCTCGCAATGGCAATGGGTGTCGCTCTCTTCGGCATGTTCACTGCAAGCACCGTCTACTTCTTTTACAAGCTCGATCGCTGATCTGGGTGCTCGCCCGCTGTTTGCTCGCTCGCTTCAAACGATGCGTCGCGTCGCCCATGCGAGCGGCTTGCATTTCGTAAGCTTGACGACTTCTCGAACGCGCTCATCCCGCGTTCGCCGTTAGGCGATTGAAAGGGCTGCGGTCTCTCTGCGGCCCTTTTCGTTTGCGTTTCGCGTAGCGACAGTCTTATGTCGTGACGCAGCGCGTCAATATCTCCCCGAATGTGGCCCAAACGCTTGGCGCTGACTTGCCAGCCAGGCATAATCGGTGCGCTTTTTAACGCGCCGGGTAATTCGTTGTGCGGCGCGCTGTCCCCGACATCTTCCTTACAAGGACTGCCGCGTGAATCTGTCGTTTCTTATCTTCCTGAGCGTGCTGCAAGGCGTGACCGAACTTTTCCCGGTGAGCAGCCTCGGTCATACGCTGCTCGTGCCAGCATTGTTCGGCATGCATATCGATAAACACGCGCCGCAGTTGCTGCCGTTTCTCGTCGCCTTGCACCTCGGTACGGCCTTCGCGCTGCTGTGGTATTTCCGCGAACGTTGGTGCGCACTCGTACGCGGCTTCTTCGCGTCGTTTGGCGGCCGCCGTAACGACGATGCTCACATGATGTGGGCGCTCATCATCGGCACGATTCCGGCCGGGCTCGTCGGCCTGCTGCTCGAGAAGCGGCTAGAACGGATTTTCCACGACCTGCGCATCGTGGCAATCGCGCTGATCGTCAACGGCGTGCTGTTGTGGCTGGGCGATCGCCTGCAGCGTTCGCGCGCGCATCAGGCGCCGGAGAAAATGGGTTTTGGCCAGGCGTTCCTCGTCGGCCTCGCCCAAGTCGGCGCGCTGATTCCCGGATTTTCGCGCAGCGGCCTCACGATGATTGCCGGCAATGCCGCTGGCCTCACGGCGGAGAAAGCCGCGGAGTTCTCGTTCCTGCTCGGCACGCCGATCATTTTCGCAGCCGGTTTGCTTGAGGTACCGAAGCTTTTCCATGCACCGGGCCAACTCGCGGACGCACTGCTCGGCGGCGTGCTGACCGCCATCGCCGCGTATCTGAGCGTGCGTTTTCTGATGCGCTATTTCGAAGGCCGCGGACGTCTTGCTTCGTTCGGCGTGTACTGCGTGATCGCGGGCATCGTGTTCCTTGGCTGGTTTGCGCTGCATCCGCAGCCGGTCTGATAATGTGCGATGTGCCCGCCGCGTTCTGGCGGGCATGAGGCGATCGGTTATAATCCGGGCCGACCTTTGCGGCGGTAGCTCAATTGGATAGAGCACAGGTCTTCTAAACCTGAGGTTGTGAGTTCGATCCTCGCCCGCCGCGCCATTGCCCGCATGTCAAGAATCCCATCTACCGAATCCGGTGATGGGATTTTTTTATTGCCTCGCGTTCTCCCGCGTTACGACAGCGCTTGCACGTCGATCGAATCGACGCGGTCCGGATAGAACGCGAGATGTTGAGCTATCTCTTTCACAGCCGCATACGGCGACTCGTAGGTCCACACTGCATTGACCGCGCGCTCCCCGCCCGGCGTGATGCTGTAGTACGCACACTCGCCTTTGTACGGGCAGTAGGTCGTGTGGTCGGTACGCGCGAGCAGGTTCATGTCGGCGTCGTTGCGCGGAATGTAATACACCGCCGGATAAGACGCTTCGCGCAGCACGAGCGCCTTTTCCGTGTCGGCGATCACGCGGCCCGCCACCGTCACGACAACGCGAGCCCGCGCGGGCTCGACGCTAATCGGATGATCGGCGCCGGGGACCTTGATGGTTCTTTCAGTCATGCTGTCGAACTCCTGATGATCGGGCGAAATGACGTCGACGCAAACCGTCGAGCCTGTAGCGCAGCATACGCTCGTCGAGTCCGATGCGCCGCGCCGAAGGTCACCGGCCATCACGCCCATATCACGGCTGCGGGTCTATGCGTCGCGCCAATCAATCGCGCCAATAAATCGCGCCAATAAAAATGGGCAGCCGAAGCTGCCCGTCGAAAGCCGCGCCGCAAGGCCGGCTGTTGCTTACCAGTGCCGCTGCGCTGTCGCGCTTACTGCCTGACGTTCAGTGCGGCGGTCAGATCGCCCATCGGCTTGCCGCCGTTGGCGACGAGCGCCGAGTCGCGCGCCGCGATGCCCGGGAGCGTCGGCAGCGAGAAACGGTGCGTGATGAAGCGCAGGATCGAAGTCGTGTCGTATTGCGTGTGATCGACGAAACCCTTCTTCGCGAACGGCGAGATGATCAGCGCCGGAATACGCGTGCCCGGACCCCAGCGATCGGCCTTGGGCGGCGCGACGTGATCCCAGAAGCCGCCGTTTTCGTCGTAAGTGACGACCACCAGCATGTTGTTCCACTGCGGGCTCTTCTGCAGATGCGAAATCACGTCCGCGATATGCTGGTCGCCCGACGCGACGTCGGTATAGCCCGGGTGCTCGTTCAGGTTGCCTTGCGGCTTGTAGAACGTCACTTGCGGCAGCGTGCCGCTGTCGATCGCCTTGATGAACTCCGTGCCGCCGAGGCCGCCGTCCAGCAGATGCTGCGAGCGGTTTGCCGTGCCCGGTGCGAGATCCGCGAAGTAGTTGAACGGCTGATGATGCGGCTGGAAATTAGGCGCCGTCAGGTTCGCGCCGTAAATCACGTTCGACGTGCCGTTCTGGGCGGCGCTCAATGCCGCGCCCCACGCGCCGCCGTACCACGCCCACGACACCTTCGCATTGTTCAGCAGATCGCCGATGTGTTGCTGCGTCTGCGCGGGCAACGTGGTGGCTGCGCCCGGATCGGCGAGATTCGCGTCGCCGCCCGAGGCCGCTTTGTTGCCGCTCGGCTGATACGGCGGCTGCATCGTGTTGATCGCGTAGAAGTCAGGCGTGAGGTTGCCGGACAGCACGAACTTGGGCGGCCCATTGAGCGACGAAGCCGGCGAATTGGACGCAACCTTGAGCGTCACGCCGTCGCTTTCGACGGCCGAAATCGAACCGGCCGCCGGGCTCTTGTCCGCGTTCGGATAGGTCGGCGTGCACGCGCACACGAGCCACTGGTGATTCAGAAACGAGCCGCCGAATGCGCCCATGAAAAAGTTATCGGCAAGCGTGTACTGCTGCGCGATTTTCCACAGCGGCAGCTTGTCCGCATTGAGCGTGTAATGGCCCATGACGAGGCCGCCCGAATCGGCCCATGCGGCGAACTTGTCGTTCTTGCCGCCGTCGATCTGCATCTGGTTCTCATAGAAGCGGTGATACAGATCGCGCGTCGTCGCGGTGATCGGCGTGTTGAAACCGTTGGGGTCGTCGATCGCGAACGGGCTGTTCGGCAAGTTGGCCGTCATGGCCTGCGTGACGACCGGCGTCACGCCGGTTTGCGTGAGGCCGTTCCAGACCTGCGGGAGCGTCGCGAGCGTGGAGCCGTCGCGATCCAACTGCTTCGCGCTCGCCGCGCTCACGTTCTGCAGACCGTTGGCGCCGGGGAAGTTGCCGTACAGGTTGTCGAAGCTGCGGTTTTCCGCGTAGATCACCACAACGTTCTTGATCGACGTGATGTCCGGTTGCGTAACCTCGTTGCCGCCGCATGCATAAAGGCTTAACGCTGCAGCGATCGCCAACGGCGCCGCGCAGATCAGTTTCTTGTTCATCTTTGTAAGTTCTCTCTCTCGCGTTGGGGACGGGCCGCGTGCGTTTGATAGCTCGATGACCGCCCGCGAAAGTGTGGCGATGCAATTTGACAGAAAGATGTATTCATTACGAATTGCTTCGGCGCGGCGATTCGCTGTGGGGCGAATGTCATTTGAACGTCATATCCATGAAATACGCTCGCGGACTTCATATCGCACATTCACATCATTCACATGCGACTCGGTCTGACGGGGATCCGGAAAACAGTAGCGCCCGACGTGGCGTTGTCGCGCGCGAGGCCGGCGGTCAACCGCGGAGGTCACGCGATAGCGTTTTCGTTCGTGGTTGCGGGAATGGCGGTGAGCATGAGTCTCGCTGGCTGCGACGCGGGCGCGCCGGCCGCTGCCGCGGATGCGGGTGCGAGTGCCGCCCATGCTTCGGTGGATTCCGCTGCGGCCGTCGTGCGGGTCGCGGCGCATGAGGTGGCACATGAGGTGACGCAACCAACGCCGCAGCAGGCGACGTCGGGCGGTGGCCAATCGCGCGCACAAGTCTACGAATCCGTGCGGCAGATGACCGCGGTCGGCAAGCAGCTGTTCTTCGACCCGTCGCTATCCGGTTCGGGCAAGCTGGCGTGCGCGTCGTGCCACAGTCCGGACCACGCGTTTTCGCCGGCCAACTCGCTGTCCGTGCAACTGGGCGGCGGCGACATGCACCGCACCGGCATGCGCGCCGCGCCGACGCTCAAATATCTGCAATCGGTGCCGGCGTTCGCCGAGCACTATCACGAGCCCGACGACGAAGGCGACGAAAGCGTCGATGCCGGTCCAACCGGTGGCCTCACGTGGGACGGCCGGGTGGATCGCGGCAGCGACCAGGCGCGCATTCCGTTGTTGTCGTCGTTCGAAATGGGCAGCTCGCCGGCGAAAGTCACCGCCGCGATCAAGGCTGCGCCATACGCGGGCGCCTTCCGCGCCGCGTTCGGCGAACATATTTTCGATAGCGACGACGCGACCTTCAAAGCCGTGCTGCAAGCGCTCGAAACCTTCGAGCAAACGCCCGAAGTGTTCTACCCGTACACCAGCAAATACGACGCTTATCTGGCGGGAAAAACGCAGCTCACAAAAGCCGAGCTGCACGGTTTGCAACTCTTCAACGACGAAAAGAAGGGCAACTGCGCGAGCTGTCACATTAGTCAACGGACGCTGGACGGGGCGCCGCCGCAGTTCAGCGACTTCGGGCTGATTGCGATCGGCGTGCCGCGCAATCGCGCGCTGCCCGTGAACCGCGATCCGCGCTTCTACGATCTTGGCGCATGCGGCCCGGAGCGCACCGACCTGAAGGGACGCGCGGAGTTCTGCGGCATCTTTCGCACGCCGACGTTGCGCAACGTCGCGTTGAAGAAGAGTTTCTTCCACAACGGTATCTATCATTCGCTCGAACAGGTTCTGCACTTTTATGCCGAACGCGACACGAACCCGGAGAAGTTTTATCCGGTGTCGAAGGGGAAGGTCCAGAAGTTCGACGATCTGCCGCAGCGCTACTGGGCGAATCTGAATACGGAGCCGCCGTTCGACCGCAAGCCGGGCGACAAACCTGCGCTGAACGACGCAGAGATCAAGGACATGGTGGCGTTTCTGAATACGCTCACCGATGGCTACAAGGTGGGGAACTGACGAAGAATCTTCGGGAGCGGCGCGCCCGAGGTGATCCGGCGCTTCAGATAGATGCGCCGGCGACGATGCAGAAACAGGCGGCGAGCAGCAGCGCAAAAGAAACGAGCACGCATGCGATGCCGGCGCGCGTCACGAGGTTCGGCCAGCGGGGACGGCGCAGTCCGTCGATCCGGATGATGGGCCGCGCGAGACCGGGATCGCGTCGGATAGCGACCGGCACGAGCGCCACGCAAAGCAGCGCGAGTGCGACGGCAAAGGTTTCCAGTGCAACGGTGAATTCCATGATTGGGCGTTTGAAGGGAGCAGTGCGAAAGCGCAATACGGCCAATCTTAGGAAAGCGTGACGCACGGTGATATGGGAGCCATCCTAAAAATAGGAGCGACTAAATCAGAGTGATTAGGTAAGAGCGGCTAAATGAGAGCGACTGCGGGCCGCGGGCCGTAGCCGCGCATCGCGCATCGTTTTCCACGGGCGATCGTTGCGTGGAAGGGGAACGGGTCACCTCGGCGCAGCGCGCCCAAGCTGTCGCGACGGACATGCTATGCTTTTGGGGTCCAGATCAACAGCGGCCATCAGTGCGCTCGAGACCGCCCAAAAACGCAGTAAAACGTATCCGAGGAGCCCCTTCATGTCGATGCGAACTCGTGCACTCCGTCAACTGACCGCCGCCGGTCTCCTGCTTGGAGCGGCCATCGGCGCGCAAGCGGCGAATCTCGGTTTCCTCAACGACACGCCGATCAGCTACATGAAAGAGCGCGACGTCGAGTCGATCAAGCAGGCGGTCTTCGCCGCACTCGATCAGAAGCAGGACGGCGAAAGCATCACTTGGGTCAATGAAGGCACGCGCAACAGCGTGAAGATCGACGCGACCATTACGATCGCGAGCACGTCGAAAGAAGGCGAGCGCACGTGTCGCGACCTCGGTGTCGTGCTCAATGCAAAAGGGCAGTCCATGAACCTGCGCCCGCAGTTCTGCAAGCAGGGCGGCGGCAAGTGGCAGTTGCAGAAGAAGAACTAGGCATGCATCCAGTCGTTGGAATGCCGGCGGGTCGTTCGCGAGCCCGCACGGATGCGGTGAGTCGGACTGGGTCGGGGCGGCGATGAGTCCGCGGATCGTCTCGTGCGGAATCGTGCTACTCGATCCCGAAGGCCGCGTGCTGCTCGCGCATGCCACCGAGACATCGCACTGGGACATTCCGAAAGGTCATGGCGAGGAAGGCGAGGCCCCGCACGTCACCGCGCTGCGCGAGATGGTCGAAGAGACCGGAGTCGCAATCGGGCCGGAGCGTCTGAAGGATTTGGGCCTCTTTGTCTACCGGCGCGACAAGGATCTGCATCTGTTCGCAGCGCGCGCCACCGTCGATGAACTCGACCTGAGTTCCTACACATGCACGTCGCTTTTTCCGCGCCGCTCGGACGGTAAGCTGATTCCCGAGATGGATGCCTATCGCTGGACCGCGCCCGACGAAGTGGAAAAGTACGCGAGCCGCAGCCTCGCGCGGCTCTTTCAAACCACGCTTTCACTGACGGAATTGCATCGGTCGCTATAGCGGCGCGGCAGCGCTTCTGCTGACGATTCCCGACGCGAGAAGGCACGCACAAAGAAAAAGGCGTGCATCCGATGAAACAGATGCACGCCCTGGTCGATCATTGGTGCGCGGCTAACGCCCTCTGAAGCGGCGACTTGCCGTTAGCCGTTAGCCGTTAGCCGTTGGCTTCGCCGCTTACGCCGGCTTGCCCCAACTGTCGCGCAAACTCACGATCCGGTTGAACACGGGCTTGCCCGGCTGCGAGTCCACACGGTCCGCGACGAAGTAACCGTGACGCTCGAACTGATAGCGCTGTTCGGGCAACGTGCCGTGCGCGCCAGGTTCGAGGTAGGCGTTGACCACGCGCTTCGAGTCGGGATTCAGCGCTTCGAGGAAGTCGCGGCCGCCTGCGTCCGGTTGCGGTTCCTTGAAGAGGCGGTCGTAAATTCGCACTTCGGCCGGGCACGCGGCTGCCGCGCTGACCCAGTGAATGTTGCCCTTGACCTTGTAGTTGTTCGCGCCCTCGGTGCCCGAGCGGCTGTCCGGGAAGTAGTTGCAATGGACCGCGACGATGTTGCCGTTCTCGTCCTTCTCCGCACCCGTGCATTCGATCACGTAGCCGTAGCGCAGACGCACCTTGTTGCCCGGGAAGAGGCGGAAATAGCCCTTCGGCGGGGTTTCGGTGAAGTCGTCGCGCTCGATCCACAGCTCGCGCGAAATCGGAAACTCGCGCATGCCCTGTTCCGGATGATGCGGATGCACCGGCGCGCTGCACGGCTCGGTGAGGCCCTCAGGGAAGTTGTCGATGATCAGTTTCAGCGGGTCGAGCACGGCGGCGATGCGCGGCGCCTTTTCGTCGAGATCGTCGCGCAGTGCGCCTTCGAACACGCTCATGTCGATCCAGGAATCGACCTTCGTCACGCCGATACGCTCGCAGAACAACTGGATCGACTCAGGCGTGAAGCCGCGACGCCGCACGCCGACGATGGTCGGCATGCGCGGATCGTCCCAGCCATCCACGTGGCCTTCGTTCACGAGTTGCAGCAGCTTGCGCTTGCTGGTGATCGCGTACGTCAGGTTCAGACGCGAGAATTCGATTTGCTGAGGCAGCGGGCGCGTGAAGATACCCGCTTCGGCCAGCTCGTTCAGAATCCAGTCGTACAGCGGACGGTGGTCTTCGAATTCGAGCGTGCACAGCGAATGCGTGATGTTTTCCAGTGCGTCCGAAATGCAATGCGTGTAGTCGTACATCGGATACACGCACCACTTATCGCCCGTGCGGTAGTGATGCGCGAAGCGGATCCGGTAAAGCACCGGATCGCGCATGTTGAAGTTCGGCGACGACATGTCGATCTTCGCGCGCAGCACGTGCTCGCCTTCCTTGAACTCGCCCGCCTTCATGCGGCGGAACAGGTCCAGATTTTCCTCCACCGAACGCTCGCGGAAGGGCGAGGGCGTGCCGACCTCGGTAGCCGAGCCGCGGTTCGCGCGCATTTCCTCGGCGGACTGGCTGTCGACATACGCCTTGCCGCGCTGAATGAGCAACTCGGCGAATTCGTACAGCTTGTCGTAGTAGTCGCTCGCGTAGTAGAGGTGTTCCTTGCCGTCTTTCTGCCACTCGAAGCCG
The DNA here is from genome assembly GCF_000383275.1 of Paraburkholderia caledonica. Taxonomy (NCBI): domain Bacteria; kingdom Pseudomonadati; phylum Pseudomonadota; class Betaproteobacteria; order Burkholderiales; family Burkholderiaceae; genus Paraburkholderia; species Paraburkholderia caledonica. Next base: position 158,657 of record NZ_KB911041.1, read on the forward strand.
AGCCAGCGCACGGCGTCGATGATCGAATCGACGTATTCGACGCTTTCCTTTTCCGGATTGGTGTCGTCAAAGCGCAGATGGCATACGCCACCATAGCTGCGCGCCACGCCGAAGTTCAGGCAGATACTCTTGGCGTGACCGATGTGCAGATAGCCGTTCGGCTCGGGCGGAAAGCGCGTTTCGACGCGCTGGCCCCACTTGCCGGTACGGTTGTCGTCGTCAATGATGTTGCGGATGAAATTGGATGCCGCTGGCGCGTCGTTGCGTTCGGTATTCATGCGAGATGGTGAAAGTCTGTCGGGGGCGCGCAATACGCCCACTTATCCGACAATTCTACCTGACGAGGCACGATGCGGCAGGCGAGTGCGGCGCGCAGCCGACGTTCGAGCGGCTTTCATGGCGCGCCGCGCCGCGAGTTATGCGGGGACTCGCGCGGCAGTTCGGGCGCAGTTCGATGCGCAGACCGGCTGTAACAGGAGGTAAATCGTTTTGTTCCGCGCCTGACAGCGACTTAGCATGCCGGTCGGCGCGGGTCTGCGCGGGCGCAAGAAACGCGCTTTGCCGTCAGGCCGCCGCGCGCCGCCCCGGGCGGCCACGTCGGCGCCTGCCGATCATTCAAGAACGGTGCAGGATGCGCCGTGGCGGCGCATCCGCCTCGCGCTGCGCTCACGCAAGCCGCACGTTCCGTCTCGCCTTGCTCGGACTTTTTCCGTTCGTGCAACATGGCGCCCTAAGTTGCCGGAGTTTCTCGGATGCCAATCTTGACGCACGACGCGCCTTGCGCGCCCTTTGCCTTTACTTCGTTTGCGCGATTGATCGCGGCCGCCACGTTATCGGCCACGTTCGCTGCGTGCATCGTCGCGCCCGCCGCGGTGTTCGCCAAAACGCCGCAGCCTAAAGCCGTGTTCGATGCATCCGCGGTGGCCGCGCCGGATCGCTACAGCGCCGACGCCGCGCAGCAAATCTTCGCCGCAGGCGGCAACGCGGTGGACGCCGCCGTGGCCATCGCGTTCACGCTGGCCGTCACGCGGCCGGACGCCGGGAACCTCGGCGGCGGTGGGTTCATGACGCTGTTCGTCGACGGCAAGCCGTATTTCCTCGACTACCGCGAGCGCGCGCCGCAACAGGCGACGCGCGACATGTATCTCGACGACAAAGGCAACGTCGTGCTGGGCATGAGTTCCATCGGCCATCGCGCGGTGGCTGTGCCGGGCAGCGTCGACGGTATGTGGCAGGCTCAGCAGCGTTTTGGAAAGCTGAAGTGGAAGCAGGTACTCGCGCCCGCCATCCGCTACGCCACTGAAGGCTTTCAGGTCGATCCCCGGCTCCAGCAGCAGCGTGACGCGGCGGCGAAGAATTTCGCCGGCAGGACGAACTTCGACGCCTATTTCTCGGGCATGAAAGCCGGCGCCACTTATCGGCAGCCGGAACTGGCGCAAACGCTCACACGGATTGCGAGCGACGGCGGCCGTGAGTTCTACGAAGGGCGCACCGCCGATCTGCTCGCGCAGCAGATGTACGGGCATGGTTTCGTCACGAAGGGTGACCTGCTGCAATACAAGGCCGTGTGGCGTCAGCCGCTCACTGCAAACTGGAACGGCTATCAGGTATTGACGGCGCCGCCGCCGAGTTCGGGCGGCGTGGGGCTGATCCAGATGCTGAAAATGAAGGCCGATCTGAAGCCGGCTTTCGACGGGCTCGAATTGAACTCTGCGCCGTATATCCATCTGGTCGCGCAGATCGAAGACCGCGTGTTCGCCGATCGCCAGCAGTACCTGGGCGACCCGGATTCGTACAAGCTGCCGGTCGATAAGCTGCTCGACGACGCCTATCTTAGCCAGCGCGCCTCCGAAGTCAGTGCGGACGAAGTGCCAGGCGCGACGCCGGTCAAACCCGGCCTTGGCGACGCGGTACCCGAAAAAGCGCAGACCACGCATTTCTCTGTGGTGGACAAGTGGGGCAACGCGGTGTCGAACACCACGACGCTCGACGGCGAATTCGGCTCGGGCGTGGTGGTCGACGGCGCGGGTTTCCTGCTCAATGACGCGATGGACGACTTCGTGACGAAGGCCGGCGCCGCAGGCCCATCTGGCTCGACCAGTGCGACGGCTGCGACCGGTGCCACGGGTGCCACGGCTGCCACGGGTGCGGAACTCAACACGGTGGTGGCGGGCCGCCGCCCGCTTTCGTCGATGACGCCGACCATCCTGCTAAAGGACAACAAGGTGTCGCTTGTGATCGGGACGCCCGGAGGATCGCGCATTCTCACGTCGATCTTCCAGGTCATGACCGATCTCTACGACTTCAATATGCCGCCCGGCGATGCACTCGCCGCGATGCGCTTTCATCATCAGTTACTGCCGCCCAAGACGATTTACTTCGAGCCGTATCATCCCATTACGGGCGAACTCGCCACCGCGCTGCAGGACCTGGGCTACACGCTGGAAGGGCAGTCGTTCAACGGCGACGTGCAGATGATCCGCATCGACGGCACGACGCCCGAGCCGGCCGCCGATCCACGTGGCATGGGAACAGGACGTGTGATACGTTGAGCGCTCGACGGGTTGCAGCTGGCCACCGCTGATAGCGGTCGGCCGCGATTGCACGCTAAAACAAAATCTACGGGGAACACAATGAACGCACGACAGCCGGGCGTACTCGTATTGCCGGGTTACCAGAACTCCGGCGCAGGGCATTGGCAGACGCGCTGGGAGGCTCTTGATCCCGCATTCGCGAGGGTGCAGATGCCTGACTGGGATTATCCCGTGCGCGATGCGTGGTGCCGCGCGCTCGACTCAGCGGTGGCAGCCGCTGATGGTCCGGTCGTCTTCGCTGCCCACAGCCTCGGTTGCCTGACGGCCGCGTTCTGGGCCACGCAGTATGCGAGCGTCGCGCAGCTCGGCAAAGTGGCGGGCGCGTTGCTTGTCGCCGTTCCCGATCCCGCTGGAGCGAACTTCCCGCAGGACGCGAGCGGATTCGCGCCGGTGCCGACTGAGCGTTTGCCGTTTGCGAGCATCGTGGTTGCGAGTAGCGACGATCCGTACGGCGGCGTGCCGTTCTCGCAAGCCTGCGCAAACGCGTGGGGCAGCCGCTGGATCGACGTGGGTCCCCGCGGACATATCAATGCCGACAGCGGGCTCGGCGATTGGGACGACGCGCGCGGCTGGCTCGCTGCGCTGCGCGCTTCCGCTTGAGCGCGGGACGAGAGCCAGCCCGCGCGGAAGCGGGCATTTCTCAAATCACGGATTGCCCGCGTAACGCCGCGATCCGTTCGTCGCCGTAACCGAGTACGTCGCGCAGAACGCTTTCCGTATGCTCTCCCAGCGTGGGCGGATGCGTGAGCGCTTGTGGCGGCGTGCCCGTCATATTGATCGGATTGCGCACCAGCTTGACGGTGCCGCCCGACGGATGCGGCAGATCGACCTGCATGCCGCGCGCCACCACCTGCTCGTTTTCGAACACTTCGGCGAGATCGTTGATCGGACCGCACGGCACACCGGCTGCCTCGAGCGCCGCGATCCAGTCCTGCTTGCCCTTCAAGCGGACCATCTCTGCGAGGATCGGCACGAGCACGTCGCGGTGTCGCACGCGCGCGGGATTGGTCGCGAAACGCTCGTCTTCGGCAAGTTCCGGGCGTTGGCCCACCTCGACGAACTTGCGGAACTGGCCGTCGTTGCCGACCGCGACGATGATCCAGCCGTCGCTCGTCTGGAACGTCTGGTACGGCACGATGTTCGGATGCGCGTTGCCCCAGCGGACTGGCGGCTGACCGCTCGCGAGGTAGTTCGAATTCATGTTGGCGAGCATGGCGACCTGAACGTCGAGCAATGCCATGTCGATATATTGGCCTTCCCCGGTGCGGTCGCGGTGCGTGAGAGCCGTGAGCACGGCGATGGTCGAATACATGCCGGTCATGAGATCGGCAATCGCCACCCCGGCCTTTTGCGGGCCGCCGCCAGGCTGGCCGTCGCGCTCGCCGGTGATACTCATGAATCCGCCGATCCCCTGTACGATGAAGTCGTAGCCCGCCCGCTGCGCATACGGTCCGGTCTGCCCGAATCCCGTCACGGAGCAGTAGATCAGATCCGGCTTCACTTCTTTCAGCGACGCGTAATCGAGGCCGTATTTCTTCAGTTGCCCGACCTTGTAGTTCTCCAGCACCACGTCGCTTTGCGCGGCCAGTTCGCGAATGATCCGCTGACCTTCCGGCGACGCGATGTCGATGGTCACCGAGCGCTTGTTGCGGTTCGCGGCGAGATAGTAAGCCGCCTCGCGCGTGTCCGTGCCCTCGGGCGTCTTGAGGTACGGAGGGCCCCAGTGCCGCGTGTCGTCACCCACGTCGGGGCGTTCGATCTTGATCACGTCTGCGCCGAAATCGGCAAGCGTCTGCGCGCACCAGGGGCCGGCGAGCACGCGGGTGAGATCCAGCACGCGGATATGACTGAGAGCGCCCATGTTTGTCGATGTCTCCTATGTAAGCGGCCGGCGCGCAAGGCACCGTGTATGTGGGCAATCTTAAGCGATTCGCGGGCGCCGGCGCAGTCGGCCAAACGTCATAAGACGAATGACGCGCAATTCTCACAAGCGCTCCAAGAGCCACGCGAGGACCCATGCGCGGCTTGGCGCGTCCTGTGTCTCACACTACCCGGTGCGACCTGGCCGAACGGCTGACCACGCGGCAGCGCGCCGCGCGAGGCCGCCGATCCCGTATAATCAGTCGTTTAAGAAACAAACAGTTGGCGCATCTTCCGATGCCGCCGGTAAAAGTCTGGAAACAGTCAGGACCGTCCCCCGCACGCTATGAAAGCCGCCGAAATCCGCGAGAAATTCCTCAAGTTCTTCGAATCGAAGGGCCATACGATCGTTCGCTCGTCGAGCCTTGTGCCCGGCAACGACCCGACGCTGCTCTTCACCAATTCGGGAATGGTGCAGTTCAAAGATGTGTTCCTCGGCGCGGAGTCGCGTCCGTATTCGCGCGCCACTACCGCGCAGCGCAGCGTGCGCGCGGGCGGCAAGCACAACGATCTGGAAAACGTCGGCTATACCGCGCGCCACCATACGTTCTTCGAAATGCTGGGCAACTTCTCGTTCGGCGACTATTTCAAGCGTGACGCAATCCACTACGCGTGGGAACTGCTGACGGGCGTGTACCAGCTGCCGAAAGACAAGCTGTGGGTCACCGTCTATCACGAAGACGACGAAGCGCACGACATCTGGGCGAAAGAAGTCGGCGTGCCGGTAGAGCGCATCATCCGCATCGGCGACAACAAGGGCGCGCGTTACGCGTCGGACAACTTCTGGCAAATGGCAGACACCGGCCCGTGCGGTCCGTGCTCGGAAATTTTCTACGACCACGGCCCGGACGTGTGGGGCGGCCCGCCGGGATCGCCGGAAGAAGACGGCGACCGCTACATCGAGATCTGGAATCTCGTGTTCATGCAATTCAATCGCGACGCGCAAGGCAACATGACGCCGTTGCCCAAGCAGTGCGTCGACACAGGCATGGGTCTCGAGCGTATCGCCGCGGTGTTGCAGCACGTGCACAGCAACTATGAGATCGACCTGTTCCAGGCGCTCATCCAGGCTGCCGCGCGCGAAACCGGCGTGAGCGATCTCACGAACAACTCGCTGAAAGTTATCGCCGATCATATTCGCGCGTGCTCGTTCCTCATCGTCGACGGCGTGATTCCCGGCAATGAAGGTCGCGGCTACGTGCTGCGCCGTATCGTGCGTCGCGCTATCCGTCATGGCTACAAGCTCGGCAAGAAGGGCTCGTTCTTCCATCGCATGGTGGCCGATCTCGTCGCGCAAATGGGCGGCGCGTATCCGGAACTGAAGGACGCACAACAGCGCGTGACCGACGTGCTGCGTCAGGAAGAAGAACGCTTCTTCGAGACGATCGAGCACGGCATGTCGATTCTCGAAAACGCGCTGGCCGACCTCGAAAAGAAGGGCGGCAAGACACTCGACGGCGAACTTGCGTTCAAGCTGCACGATACGTATGGCTTCCCGCTCGACCTGACCGCCGACGTATGTCGCGAGCGCGAAGTGACGGTAGACGAAGCAGCGTTCGATGAAGCCATGGCGCGTCAGCGCGAACAGGCTCGCGCAGCGGGCAAGTTCAAGATGGCGCAAGGGCTCGAATATTCGGGCGCGAAAACCACGTTCCACGGCTACGAAGAAATAATCTTCGACGACGCGAAGGTTGTCGCGCTTTATGTCGATGGTGCTTCGGTGCAGGAAGTCACACACGGGCAGCAGGCCGTTGTCGTGCTGGACCATACTCCGTTCTACGCAGAGTCGGGCGGCCAGGTTGGCGATCAGGGCCTGCTCGCCAACGCGAGCGTGCGCTTTGCGGTATCCGACACGCTGAAAGTGCAGGCCGACGTGGTCGGTCATCACGGTACCCTCGAACAGGGCACGCTGAAGGTGGGCGACGTCGTCAAGGCTGAAATCGACGCGGTGCGCCGCGCCCGCACGGCCCGCAACCACTCGGCCACGCACCTTATGCACAAGGCGTTGCGCGAAGTGCTCGGCTCCCACGTGCAGCAGAAAGGCTCGCTCGTCGATCCGGACAAGACGCGTTTCGACTTCGCGCACAACGCGCCAATGACAGACGAGCAGATCCGCCGCGTCGAAGAAATCGTCAACGCCGAAGTGCTGGCGAACGCACCGGGCATCGTGCGCGTCATGCCGTTCGACGAAGCGGTGAAGGGCGGCGCCATGGCGCTGTTCGGCGAGAAATACGGCGACGAAGTGCGCGTGCTCGACCTCGGCTTCTCCCGCGAGTTGTGCGGCGGCACGCACGTGCAACGCACCGGCGACATCGGTCTCTTCAAGATCGTGATGGAAGGCGGTGTGGCGGCAGGGATCCGTCGCGTGGAAGCAATCACGGGCGACAACGCCGTGCGCTTCGTGCAGGATCTCGACGCGCGCATCAATGCCGCGGCGGCCGTGCTGAAAGCTCAACCGTCCGAACTGACGCAGCGCATCACCCAGGTGCAGGATCAGGTGAAGCAGCTTGAGAAGGAACTGAGCGCGCTCAAGTCGAAGATGGCGTCGAGCCAGGGCGACGAACTCGCCGGTCAGGCGATCGAAGTGTCCGGCGTGCAGGTTCTGGCCGCCACGCTTGAAGGCGCAGATGTGAAGACGCTGCGCGAAACGGTGGACAAGCTCAAGGACAAGCTGAAGAGCGCGGCGATCGTGCTGGCTTCAGTCGAAGGCGGCAAGGTCAGCCTGATCGCCGGCGTCACCGCGGACGCGAGCAAGAAGGTCAAGGCGGGCGAGCTCGTCAACTTCGTCGCGCAGCAGGTGGGCGGCAAGGGCGGCGGTCGGCCGGATATGGCGCAGGCTGGCGGGACCGAGCCGGCAAATCTGCCCGCAGCGCTTGCTGGTGTGAAGGGGTGGGTCGAAGCGCAGCTTTGATCGGGTTTCGATCCGGCCGTTATGGGCTGGATCGAGCCGAACCTCGTTGAAAAGATCTGAAGTGGGTCACGCGGTGCGCCGGATTGTCGGCGTGGCGGGTGACCCAATTTTTTTGGCTGCGTCGGCGTTCGGTTAGCGTTTCGGGCCTACCGTTGGGGGAGCGAGACACGGCGGCGTGACGCGTCTACCGGCCAATTTCAGATACTCGCTGAGTGTCCAGCGTTGTAGCGAAAAATCAGGCGACGCCAGCGCTCATGTCAGCGCGCACGCCTGGATCAGCATCTGAACCTGCACCCGCAGCCACCTCCACCGTCACAACCCCAGCGCTCTCCTGCGCGACCAGAGTCTGCTTAAGCGCGTTGAGGGCCGACGAAAAATGCCCACGTCGCCAAACGAGCAATGTCTCGATCACACCGATGTCGGGCAAGTCATGCACAGCGATGTTGCTCGCGTCCGCTTGCAGTCCCAGCACCGAGCGGGGCGCAACGGCCACCCCGGCGCCCGCGGCCACGCAAGCCACGATCGCATGATACGAGCCGAGTTCCAGCACCCGCGCCGGCCTCACGCCGTGCTCCAGATACCATTTCTCGATGTAGGCCCGGTAGGCGCAGCCGCGCTCGAACGCAACGAGCGTCGATAGCGCGATGTCGCGCACTCCGCGAATGGGCCGATGGCCGCGCGGCGTCAGCATCACCAGTTCCTCTCTGAACACCGGCACAGTCTCGAACAAGTCGCCAAGCGCCGCCGGGTCCAGTGGTGTTGCCACGAGAGCGGCGTCCACTTCGAATTCGCGCACCCGTTCGATCAGCTTGCCGGTCGTACCGGTTTCGAGTTCAAGTGCGACGTCGGGCCATTGCTGGTGATAGCGGGCGAGCAACCCGGGAAGACGTGTTGCCGCGACACTTTCCATTGTGCCCAGACGCAGCCGCCCGCTCGGACGGTCGGCGCGCACCGCGTGGCGTGCTTCGTCGGCAAGAGCGAGCAGCCGTTCGGCGTACGGCAGCAGCGTCTCCCCGGCGGGCGTCAGCACGAGGCGTCGCCCGTCGCGGATAAAGAGATCCGCCCCGAGCTGCTCTTCAAGCTGTTTGATGCGGGTGGTGACATTCGATTGCACGCGATTGAGCTTCGCGGCGGCGCGGGTCACGCCGTTTTCGCGCACGACTGCCCGAAAAATCGTCAAGGCTGCCAGGTCCACGATTCTCTCCTCGCGATGGATGGTATCCAAATTATTCATTTTCCATGATCAAATCGTCAAGCTAATATGGATACAGCTTCGGCTCAGGCGCCGCCCGCATGCTGGTCGGCATGGGGCCGACCGCGCCGCAGCTCATGTGAGCTGCCGCGCGGCTTCCTGCATGTCGCGTGCGTTTCCTTCAACGGCCATCCATGAACGATTCTGCTTCCCAAGCCCAATTCATGTCCGCGGAACCCCATGCCGCCCGGCGCGCAGCGCTCGCCTGTATGGTGACGCTGGCCGTCGCGCTCGGAGTCGGGCGGTTTGCGTTCACACCGCTGTTGCCGCTGATGCTGCACGGCGGCGGCGTGTTCGGTCAGCCGCCGATCGACATCCAGCACGGCGGCTGGCTGGCGTCGTTCAATTACGCGGGCTATTTCGTCGGCGCTTTGACCTGCGCGGCGTTGCGCGTCGAGCCCGCCCGGATGGTGCGCTCGGGGCTGGTACTGACCGTTTTGTTGACACTGGCAATGGGCGTCACGAGTCAGTTCTGGGTGTGGGCCGCGGTGCGGTTCATCGCCGGAGCGGTGAGCGCCTGGACTTTCGTGTTCGCGTCGCAATGGGGCCTGCGGCGGCTCGCGGAACTTGGTCAGCCTGCATGGAGCGGCGTGATTTACACAGGGCCGGGCGTGGGCATCGTTGGAACCGGCTTGCTGGTCAGCGCGGCGGGCGGTTATGGCGCGACGGTGGGCTGGATCGGCTTTGGCTTGATCTCGGCGGTTCTCACGGTGGTGGTCTGGTCCGCGTTCGGCGCGTCGGCCGCTTCCGGTTCGGGTGCTGAGAATGCGCATCGCCGCTCTGCGCCTTTAGTCAATGAAAAGGCGATGGGAGAAAGGCCGGCTAGCGGATCGTTCACTGGAACGGTAGGAGGCGCCGGTCAACGCACCGGCCAACCACGTACATCCAGCTTTGGCTCGGCGACGCGCGGCCCAACGGCGGCGCCGGAGGGTCTGGCTGCCGCGAACTCCGGCGTAACTACGGCAAAGAGTTTTGCCACCGCCGCGCCTGACGCCATCGAAGCAAACGTCTCCGCCGCTGCAACCGCCGCTGCAACCGCACATGCAACAGTAGCGCCCAGCCCTGCCCCGGCAACGCCCAACGCCGCCGCGCGAAGCGACTATGGCCACGCAACCCGCCCGACCGTGAGCAACGAGCGTCGCAGCCATCCCGCGGACGCTTTCTGGCTCGTCGTCCTTTACGGTGTGCCCGGCTTCGGATACATCATTACCGCGACGTTTCTGCCGGTTATCGCCCGCCATGCGCTGCCCGGCTCGCCGTGGCCCGATCTGTTCTGGCCGATGTTCGGCGCCGCGTTGATTGTCGGTGCATTGCTGGCCGCGCGGCTGCCGTTGCACTTGGACAATCGCGTGTTGCTGGCCGGCAGTTACGTGTTGCAAGCCTGCGGTATCGCGCTCGGCATTGTCTGGCCGACCGCGGGCGGCTTCTCACTCGGAAGCATTCTGATCGGCGTGCCCTTTACTGCAATTACCTTGTTCGCGATGCGCGAGGCACGGCGTCTGCGCGGCGACGACGCGGCCGGCCTCATGGGCTATGCCACTGCCGCCTACGGCCTCGGCCAGATCATCGGACCACTCGTCGCCGCGCCGATCGCCGCGCATACCGGCTCGTTTTCGCCGGCTTTGTGGCTGGCGGCCGGCGTGTTGTTGCTGGGGGCGGGCGGTCTTGTAGCCGTCGCCAGAATGCCTCGCGGGCGAGGGCGCATGCCGGAGTGCGGCTGCGGTTAAAGCCGCGGTTGGACACCTGCGGTAAGTTCGCCGACCGCCGCGCAGCCCGGTGATGAGACGACGCGCCGTCGCGTCCTCCGGTTGCATACTCTCGCTTGGAGACTGGCGGCGGACGCCTTGGTAACTCTGCCGACGGTCGCGCAGCCCCGTGACGAGACAACGCGCCGTCGCGCCCTTCGGTTGCATACTTGTCCTTGGACACCGGCGTCGGATAACTTGGTAAATCTGCCGACGGTCGCGCAGACCGGTGACCGGACAACGCGCTGCCCGCGTGCTCCGATTGCATTCTCGCCAGCGAATATCCTCGAACAACCCCCTTCCGCGATCCCACGCAAAAACCTCACGCTTGCCCCCCAAGCTCGAACCACCCACGCTCAACCCCAAAACCGCACCCCCTCAAAAAACAAATCCCGCCCTCTAGCACTAAAATGACGGCTTTCCGTCATCCCCGCGCGTCTGTCGCCGGCCGCGCTGCTCACCATGCAACATTTCGCGTCCGACAACTACGCCGGCATCTGTCCCGAAGCGCTCCATGCGCTGATCGCCGCCAACAACAGCGGCCACGAACCGGCCTATGGCGACGACTCCTGGACCAATCAGGTATGCGACCGTCTGCGCGAACTGTTCCAGACCGATTGCGAAGTGTTCTTCGTGTTCAACGGCACGGCGGCCAATTCGCTTGCGCTTGCGTCGCTTTGCCAGTCATACCACTCAGTGATCTGCCATGAACTCGCGCACATCGAGACCGATGAATGCGGCGGCCCCGAGTTCTTTTCTGGCGGCTCGAAGCTGCTCACGGCGCCCGGCATCGGCGGCAAACTCACGCCCGATGCGATCGAGGCGGTCGTCACGCGTCGCGCCGACATTCATTACCCGAAGCCCAAGGTCGTCACGCTCACGCAGTCGACCGAAGTCGGCACCGTCTACACCGTCGAGGAAGTGCGCGCGATCGCTGCAATCGCCAAGCGGCGTCATCTGAAGGTGCATATGGACGGCGCGCGTTTCGCGAATGCGGTCGCCGCGCTCGACGTGCATCCGTCCGAGATCACCTGGCGCGCGGGCGTCGACGTGCTGTGTTTCGGTGGCACCAAAAACGGCTTGCCGGTGGGCGAAGCGGTGGTGTTCTTCGACCGCGCGCTCGCTGCCGACTTCGCCTACCGACTGAAGCAGGCGGGCCAGCTTGCTTCCAAGATGCGCTTCATTTCTGCGCCGTGGCTCGGCCTGCTCGATAACGACGTGTGGCTGCGCAACGCGCGTCACGCGAACGCGATGGCGCAACTGCTGCAAACGCGGTTGCAGGAAATTCCGGGCGTCAGCATCATGTTCCCGCGCGAGTCGAACGCGGTGTTCGCGCAGTTGCCCGCGCAAGCCGCGAAGGCCATGCGTGCGCACGGCTGGAAGTTCTACGAGTTTATCGGCGCGGGCGGCTGCCGGTTGATGTGCGCGTGGGACACGCAACCCGAAACGGTCGAGCGTTTCGCGACCGAAGTCCGCGAGTTGTGCGCGGCGTAAAGTTCGTCCGCTGTGCAAACCGGGAAGCCGGGAAGCCGTGTAAGCCGCAACACCGCAACGCCGCCAGCGCGCCGCGCCGGCAAAGACCGAACCTCCAAGTCACCTCACCATGACCGAATACCGATTTTGTCCCCGCTGCGCGACGCCGTTGACGGAGCGCGCCGACGCCGAGCACGAAGGCGGGCGCATCCGCCAGACCTGTCCCGATGCCGGATGCGGCTACGTGCACTGGAACAATCCGCTGCCGGTGGTCGCGGCGATCGTCGAATACGAGGGCAAAATTCTGCTCGCGCGCAATGCTGCGTGGGCGGAGGGCGTCTTTGCGCTGATCACGGGCTTCCTCGAAAACGGCGAGACGCCGGAAGAGGGCATTGCGCGCGAGGTGCTTGAAGAGACGTCGTTGCATGCCGAGTCGGTCGAACTGATCGGCGTGTATGAATTCATTCGCAAGAACGAACTGATCATCGCGTATCACGTGAAGGCAAACGGCACGATCTCTCTGTCGCCGGAACTGCTCGAGTACCGGCTGGTCGAGCCGGCGAAGCTGCGGCCATGGCGCGCCGGCACCGGGCAGGCGCTCGGCGAATGGATGCGGCGGCGCGGCTTGCCGTTCGAATTCGTCGACAAGCCGGGGCAATAGTCGTGAGCGGCCCGATCGCCGGTAACGTCGGCGAGCCGGACAGCGGCGCCGCAAATACGGCAACGGCAGGCATCGCCCCAAACCCGACCGCACCCCGACACCACCACTCAAGCGACCCAGCCACCCCAATGTCCAAACCCGCCGCCGCGTCACGAAGCTCATACCCGCACTTTCTCGCCATCACCACGCGCTGGATGGACAACGACGTCTACGGTCACGTGAACAATGTCGTCTATTACAGCTACTTCGATACGGTGGTGAACGAGTATCTGATCCGCGCCGGCGTGCTTGATTTCGAGCGCGGCGAAACGATCGGGCTGGTGGTCGAGACGCATTGCAACTACTTCGCGCCGCTCGTGTTCCCGGAGCGCGTCGAAGCGGGCTTGCGAGTGACGCGGCTCGGCACGTCGAGTGTGCGTTACGAAGTGGGACTCTTCAAGGAAGGCAGCGACGAAGCCGCCGCGCACGGCCACTTCGTGCATGTGTACGTGGATCGCGTCACTCGCCGTCCAGTGAGCCTGCCAGATGCACTGCGCGAGGCGCTCGAGCCGATCCGCGTTGTCACCGGCACAGCGGCGGATTAGGCACGTGCAGTCGTTAGCCATCAACCTGCTTAACGGGCTCAGCTTCGGACTGCTGCTCTTCATGCTGTCGGCCGGGCTGACGTTGATCTTCAGCATGCTCGGCGTGCTGAACTTCGCGCATGCGAGCTTCTACATGCTTGGCGCCTACGTCGGCTATTCGGTGGCCGCGCGGGCCGGATTCTGGAGCGCGCTCGTGATCGCGCCGCTCGTCGTCGGTTTGATCGGTGCTGCGTTGGAGCGCTGGCTGTTACGCCGGGTGCGAAGCCACGGCCATCTGGCGGAATTGCTGCTGACGTTCGGCGCCGCCTATGTGCTCGGCGAACTCGTGAAGCTCGGCTGGGGTTTGAGTCCGCTCGGCGCGAGCGTGCCGGCCGCGCTGGACGGTCCGCTTTTCACGCTCTACGACGCGACCTTCGCGCGTTATCGAGCGTTCATGATGCTCGTCTCTCTTGTGATGCTCTTCTCGCTGTACGCGGTGCTGCGCGTGTCGAAGGCGGGCCTCATCGTGCGGGCCGCGCTGACGCACCCGAGCGCCGTCGAAGCGCTCGGCCACAATGTGCCGCGCGTCTTCACCGGCGTCTTCGCGGCGGGCACGGCGCTCGCCGCGCTGGCCGGCGTGATCGGCGCGCCGCTTTCCGTGATCGAACCCGCTATGGCCGAATCGCTCGGCTCGATTGTGTTCGTCGTCGTGGTGATAGGCGGGCTGGGATCGCTGGGCGGCGCGCTGGCTGCGTCGCTGCTGATCGGCTGTGTGCAGACCCTGGCGGTGGCGAGCGATGTTTCGCTCGGCGACGTGCTCGCTACGTTCGACGCTTCGCTGCCGCGCGAATGGGATGCGCTGACGCTCGCGCAGCTTGCGCCGCTGATTCCGTACCTGCTGCTCGTCGGCATGCTGGCGCTGCGCCCGCGCGGACTCTCCGGCCGGCGCGACGATCATGCGTGAACTGCTCAAGCCGGAGCCCGCGCAAGCGTCGCCCGTAGCCGGGACCCAGCGTTCTCACGCGATGTGGCGTCGTCTCGCACCGTGGCTCGCGCTCATTGTCCTTCTCACGGCACCGCCATTGATCTGGCGTCAAAGCTGGCTGCTCGTCTATCTCGCGCAGACCGCCACGATGATCGTCTTCGCGCTCTCGTACAACCTGTTGCTCGGAGAGACCGGACTGCTGTCGTTCGGCCATGCCGCCTATTCGGGCCTCGGGGCGCTGATTGCCGCGCAGGTTTTCAACCGTATCGGCGCACCGCTCGCGCTGCTGCCGCTGGTCGGCGGCGCGGGCGCCGCGTCGTGCGGGGCGCTGCTCGGTTTTATCTCGACGCGTCGTGCCGGGACCGCGTTTGCCATGATCACGCTAGGCATCGGCGAACTCGTCGCGGCCGCCGCGTGGACCTTACCCGACTGGTTCGGCGGCGAAGCGGGTGTTGCCATAGACCGCGCAAGTGGGCCCATGCTCGGCGCCTTTACGTTCGGCCCGGCACGCGAGGCTTACACGCTGATCGCGCTGTGGTGCCTGCTCGCGAGCGCCGCGATGTTCGCCCTGTCACGCACGTCGTTCATGCGGCTCGCCAACGCGGTGCGCGACAACCCGGCGCGCGCCGCGGCGATCGGCTGCTATCCGCGCCGCGTCCGCTATGGCGTCGTGGTCATGTCGGCGTTCTTCGCGGGCATCGCGGGCACACTTGCGCTGATCAACGTCGAGCTGGTGTCGACCGATAGTGTGAGCATGGTGCGCTCGGGCTCGGTGCTGATCGCCACGGTAATCGGCGGTACGGGTGTCTTTTTCGGACCGGTCGCGGGCGCGGTCGTGCTGACGTTTTTTAGCGTGGCCGTGGCCAGCGTCACGCGGGCCTGGCTCTTTTATCTGGGCCTTTTCTTTATCGTGATCGTGGTCGCTGCGCCGGACGGACTCGCCGGTTTTATCCAGCGGCATACGGCGCGGCTCGCGCGTGACGGTTGGCGCACATGCCGCGCCGTCTACGTCTGCGGCACGGCTGCCATCCTGTTGTGGACGGTTGCCACCGTGCTCGCGGTGCAGTGGGCTTACGCCGTCCAGTTCGGCGTCGAGGAGGGCGCTGCGCTGCGCGTCGGCGGTCAGTCGTCGTGGCTATCGTTTGTCGTTGCGTCGCCGTTGCGGCTCGGGCTGACGATCTTCGTGCTCGCAGCACTGGGCGCCTTGGCGGCTTTGTCCGCGTCGCGCGCGCAAACCCGTCTCGCGGCCCATGCACGCACGATGCAAAACGCCGGAGGTCCGCAGTGATCCCCGCGCTCGCGCTCTACGGCGTCGAGAAGCGCTTCGGCGCCACGCGCATCCTGCGCGGTGTGAATCTCGCGATCGAACCGGGCGAGCGGCACGCGTTGATCGGCCCCAACGGCGCGGGCAAATCCACGCTCTTCAATCTCATTGCCGGCGCCACGCGGCCAGACGCTGGGCGCATCGACCTCTTCGGTGCTCAGATCACGCGCCTTGCGCCGGCGGCGATTGCGCGCCGTGGTCTCGCGCGCAGTTTCCAGAACACGAGCGTGTTTGCACGGTTGAGCGTGTACGACAATTTGCGCTGCGCGGCGACGCTCGCCGAGCGCGATCGCCTACGCTGGTGGCAGCGATTCTCTGGCGCACCGGAGGTCGATGCACGCGCGGCGCAGGTGCTCGAAGCAGTCGGCCTCGACGCGCGCGCGCATGTTCTGGCCGGCGCGCTGAGCTACGCGGAGCAGCGCGCGCTCGACCTCGGCATAGCACTCGCTGGCGGCGCGCATACGTTGTTGCTCGACGAGCCGACTGCCGGCATGAACCGCGCGGAGGCGGCGCGCGCAATCGAACTGATCCGCGAGACCACAGCGGGACGCACGCTGCTGATGGTCGAGCACGACATGGACGCGGTGTTCGCCATCGCCGATCGCATTTCAGTGCTCGTGCAAGGGCGCATTATTGCGACCGGCACGCCTGCGGCGATTCGCGCGGATGCCGCGGTGCGCGCGGCTTATCTCGGCGAAGGATTCGACGCATGACATCCTTGCTCGACATTCGCGGACTGAATGCCTGGTACGGGCCGAGCCAGGCGTTGCACGGCGTGAATTTGCAGATCGGCGCGGGCGAAGTGCTCGCGCTCGTCGGGCGCAACGGTTCGGGACGCTCGACACTCGTTCGCTCGATCATGGGCCTCGTGCATGCCGAAGGCGAGTTGCGCTTCGCGGGCCACTCACTTGCCGGCTTGCGCACCTTTGAAATCGCACGGCTCGGCATCGGCTATGTGCCCGAGCATCGCGATGTGTTTCCCACGCTGAGCGTCGGCGAAAACCTCGAACTCGGCGTAGCCCCGCGCAATCGCGGGCGCACGCCGCGCTTCAGCATAGACGACGCCTACTCGCTTTTCCCCGTGCTGCACGAACGACGGCGCACGCGCGCGGGCGCGCTGTCCGGCGGCGAGCAGCAGATGCTGAGCCTCGCCCGCGCGCTGCTCGGCGATCCCGATCTGCTGCTGGTCGACGAGCCCGGCGAGGGCCTCGCGGGCTTCGTGATGCAGCAGGTCGCCCAATGCCTGCGCGTGCTGCGCGAGCGCGGCATGGCGATGTTGCTGATCGAGCAGCGACTTGTGATCGCGCAAGACATCGCGAGCCGCGTCGCGGTAATGGGTCATGGCGAGATCGTGTTCGACGGCGAACTTAACGCGTTCCTGCAGCGTCCGGACGTCATGCGTGAATGGCTCGGTGTGGGTTGATCCCTGGGTGTGGATTAAACCCTGTCCCTGCGTGCGGTTCTCAACCTCGCGTGTGCTGTTGTCGAATGCCAATCTTTCCGCGCGCTGAAGAGAGCAGCGGTATTAGCGTTTGAATCTCCGTTCCGACTGTGCCGCTTATCCCGAGCCCGCACGGCTTTGCGTCGACTCGTCAAAGCGATTCAAACGCTTGATCGTTTGGTGAGCGTCCTCCAGAAATCTTGTCGGCAGCGCGCGTACAAATGAAGACAATCACGTGAAAGACGAGCGACGTCGACGTGAGCGTTGAAGACGCGTCGCGGCTTCAGGAGGAGACATCATGAACGAGACAGGCGCGGTCGCCACAGTGCTCACCGTGGCTCTGCTGATGTGCGCTTGTGCCGACGCCAGTTCGTCGGCGAACCAAGCGCCGAACCAGGCGGCGCCGGCGACCATGCAGGCGTCGCAGGACAAAACGGGTTACGACTCACAAGCCGCATCCCCGTCGCTGCCTGCCATCGAGAGCGCGAAGGCCCACCAATTCGCCATCGAGCAAAGCATCGCCGCGCGGGTGCCTGCGGCAAGCGGCCTCAGCACGAAGCGCAGCCGCGCGCTCACACTGCGCGACTCGGGCATCGACGGTTCGCTGATGTTCGCGCGCAACGTCGACTTTCGCGTGACGGGCGACGTTGGCTTCATGATTCACGACATGGCCGCGACGCTGGTTCCTTCGCGGCCAGGAGAGCCGATCGTATTCGACGACCCGACTAGCCTGAGCATCGACGTTCATCGCGGCGAGGTGATGCTCGACAGTGCAAAGCTCACCGCGATCTTCAACCGTTATCTATTCCAGTATCGAGGTTCGCCGCTGCGTAACATGCACGTTGTGCCGCAAGACGATGGCAGCTTGCGCATTACCGGCGAGATGCGTCGCGATACGTGGGTACCGATCGTTCTGTCTGGTTCACTGTCCATGCGCAGTGCCGACGAACTCGTGTTCCATGCCGATCACGTCGAGGTCGCAGGCGTGGCGGCCGACAGGTTGATGCAGGCCGCGCATGTCAGGATGGCCGATCTGTTGAAGGTCGATACGCCGATTGCGCGTCTCGACGGCGACGACGTCGTCATGCAGGTCGCGAAACTGACGCCGCCGCCTGCGCTGCATCTGACGATAACGAAGCTCGACACGAGCGCGGCCGGCGTGCGCTTCATGCTCGACGACGGCTCCGTGCCGAAGATCGACTGGCCTGCGAACATGCCCGCGCGCGGCATGCTGATGGAAGGCGGGGACGTCAAATTCATGCGCTCGATGCCGATGAACATCGACATGGCGCTCACGCCTATCGACGCGGACGCGCCGTTCGTGCTCGATCTGTACCACTATCGCGACCAGATGGCCGCGGGATATTTCACCTTCGACGAAGCGGGCGCGCTTGCCGTACACCTGCCTTCGTACACGACGCTTGCGGGTGCCGCGAAAGAGCCGCCATTGCAGATCGGCAGCGCTAACGCGCGCTTTAACGACAGTTTGATTCGCGCGCAGCAGGCCTCGCTTGCTCAGGCGCGGCTCGAATGGCGACGCGTGCCGCAGGAGTTGCAAAGCGCGTCGGCGGCGCGTGCTGTTCCTGTCAGCATGCGGAGGGCGTTTTCCGGTGCCAGGGAGGGGACTCGAACCCCTACACCCGGCGACGAACGTCATTCATCCGGCCATGCATCGTTGATCCATGTCGAAAACGTCGACTTCTATGTAGCGGGTCGCATCGGCTTTCATGTGCGTTCGCTCGACGCGCAGATGATTCCGAAGACGCCGGGCGAGCCTGTCGACCTCGACGATCCGGGACAGTACGACATTCGAATTATCGGCGGGGAAGTGGCCGAGCCTTGGCCGGCAATGGCGGCGCTCTTCAACGACTACCTGCTCGATTACGAGCCGCGTTCGCTCAATGATCTGCAGTTGAAGCCAGTGGACGGCAAGCTCGAAGTCACGGGCGGCATCAAGTTGTGGAATCACTTTCCCGGCGTGTGGTTGCCCACGACGATGAGCGGCACCATCGTCGCAAGAGACGATCGGCATCTCGTGTATGAGCCTTCGTCGGTGAAAGTGCTTGGCATACCGCAGGCCGGGCTGCTGCACGCACTCGACATTCCGCTCGCTTCACTCACGCCATTTGCGCGCAAAGGCGTCGCGCTCGAAGGCAACGAACTCGTGTTCGATCAGTACACGGTGTTTCCGCCGCCCGTCTTGCAAGGGCGTCTTGCAAGCGCGGCCGTGACGGACGAAGGTCTTCTACTGAAGTTCAGGCGCGAGACCGGGATTGCGCCCGCGCGGCCGCCGGCAAACATGGTCAACGCGGCAAAAAGTTATGTGTGGATCGAATCCGGCGACGTGAAGATGTTCAATTCGCTCGTCACGAATGCGCGGACGTTCATCAAGGACAGCTCGAACGCCGGCGCGATGAAGTTCGATTTATACGGCTATCGCAGGGACGTTTCGAAGGGCACGGTGAAAATGGACACCAACGGGGGGCTCGAAGTGGATCTCGCCGCGCGAGGCAAATGATCGGCTTTGGCATCGCGGGAGTCGCCTGCGCGGGGTTGTGTGGTGTTACGCGAAGTTGCCTCGCTCCTCGCGTGAAGCAACTTCGCACGAGGCAACTTCGCTCGGCTCAATCTTCCTTATTGATGATCCACTCGTGCGCCGGGTCATTGCGGAAATGCCAGACGCGTTGGGCACCAGCCATGACATTCAGATAATACGAGTCATAGCCATACGGCACGACGACCGGATGATAGCCGCGCGGCACCATCACGACATCGTGGTCCTCGACGGCCATTGATTCGTCGATGTCGCGCATATCGGTGTACACGCGTTGGAACGCAAAGCCTTGCGGCGGATTCAACCGATGGTAGTACGTCTCTTCGAGCGAACTCTCGTGGGGCACGTTATCGGTGTCGTGCTTGTGCGGAGGATAGCTCGACGCGTGTCCGCCAGGCGTTCTCACTTCAACCACCAGCAACGATTCCGCCGGGTCTGTTTGCGGAAGAATGTCGCATACGTATCGCGTATTGAGACCCTTCCCGCGCGTCGAGCGCTTCATTGAAGACGGCTCGATCAGGCGTGCGGGCAGCTCGCCTTTCGCAGGCGCGCTCGCTACGCCGACCTCTGCATCGCGGCATGCGCGCACGGTGGCGCGCACGCCCGGCGGCAAATAGACCGCATAAGGCGCGGCATCTTCGAATGCGCTGTCGCGCGAACCGAGCGAACTCCATCGGGTGTCCGCAGTTTCAATATCCACCGCGCCCGTGAGCACGACAATGCACACTTCGCGCGACGGCTCCATCACGTGCACGACTTCACTCGTGCCAAGACGGTAAGCGGCAAAACCGACATAGCGCCAGCACGCCGATGCCGGTGTAACTCGCGCGATTGTCTGGCCTTCGCGCTGCGCCTTCACTAATAAAGTCATGCTGCCTCCTGCGTGGTGCCATGGCTGTCGCCCCGAGTGCCGGCAGACGTCGTGTCGAGCGGGGCATCGACCAACGCACGCAATGTTTGATAGCCCTTCTGCGCATACTCGAAAGACGGCGCCACGACCGGGTCCTGTTCCGCCTCCACGACGAGCCAGCCCGAATAGCCATGCCGCTTCAGGCGCGCGATGATCGACGGGAAATCGACTGCGCCGTCGCCGGGCACCGTGAAAGCGCCGGCGATCACCGCGTCGAGAAAGCTCCAGTTGCGATTGCGCGCGAGTTTCATGACGGCAGGGCGCACGTCCTTGCAATGCACATGACACACCCGTCCGATGTGTTTGTCGAGCACGACGAGCGGATCGCCGCCTGCAAAGGTAATGTGCCCCGCGTCGAACAGCAGGCCGACAGCGTCGCTCGTGCGTGACATCAGCTGATCGACGTCGGCCGGCGTTTCGACATAAGCACCCATGTGATGATGGTACGCAAGCCGCACGCCGCGGCTTAGCGTATAGCGCGCGAATTCGTCGACGCGTGCGGCGTAGGCGGCCCACTGTGCATCGCTGAAAAAACGCGGCCGTTGATATAAAGGTCTTGGCGCGCCCTGAATAGAATCCGCCACTTCGCCATACACCATGACCGTCGCGCCGTTTCGCGCGAGCAGTTCGAGATGCGGGCCGACCTCGGCGATTTCCTCTTCGACGCTGCGCCGCGCGAGACGTCCCGAGTACCAGCCGGACACGAGCGCGAGATCGTACTGCGCGAGCAGCGTCTTCAATGCCTGCGGTTCGCGCGGAAACTTGTTGCCGAGTTCGAAGCCCTGGTAACCGATCTCGCGGCCTTCGGTCAGCGCTAGTTCGAGCGGCGTCTCGCCGCCGAGCGAAGGCAGATCGTCGTTCATCCACGACAACGGGTTGATGCCGATGCGTACGTTGAAAGCTGTCATGCGAGCGTCCTCAATCGTTGGCCTGGTCGTTGCTGTTGCTGCCATTGCCGCTGTTCTCTGCCGAAGCGGGCGGTTTCCCTCGCGCCGAGATCTGCGCGTCGTAGTTGGCCCGCGCTTCGCGCACGCTCGCTCGCGGCGAGACTTCGGGCACCGCGACTTCCCACCACCAGCCGCCGTCGCTCGTCGTGCGGGCCGGATCGGTGTCGATGCTGATCACGTACGTCCGGTCCGCCGAGCGCGCGCGTTGCAGTGCGGCTTCCAGTTCCGCCACATTCGCCGCGTGTTCCGCTCGCGCACCGAGTGCGCGGGCGTGCGCGGCGAAGTCGATCTGCGGCGCGCCGAGCGGGCCCTGCATGCTGTCTTCGAGCAGGTTGTTGAATGGCGCACCGCCGCATGCCTGTTGCAGGCGATTGATACAACCGTACCCGCGATTGTCGAGCACCACGACAATGAGCTTCGCGCCGAGCATCACCGACGTGGCGATCTCGCTGTTCATCATCAGATAGCTGCCGTCGCCCACCATCACGATCACTTCACGCTCGGGCCGCGCAAGCTTCACGCCGAGTCCGCCGGCGATTTCGTAGCCCATGCACGAGTAGCCATATTCGACGTGATAGGCACCTGGCGTTCCGGCGCGCCACAGCTTGTGCAATTCGCCGGGCAAGGTGCCGGCCGCGCACACGACAATGTCGTTCGCCGGTGAATCCGTGCTTGAACGTTGCACGGCGCCGATCACATCGCCTTCATAAGGGAGCACGGACTCTCGTTGCGGCGCGTGCGTGAGCGTATGCACCGTATCGCGCCAGCTTGCGGCCAGTTCGTGGGCGCGCGAGGTCCACGCGCGATCCGCCTGCCAGTCCTGCAGACGTTCGGCGAGTGCGTCGAGCGCGAGACGCGCGTCCGCCTCGACGACTTGGGCGCGATGCTTGAGGGCGTCGAACGCATTTGCATTGATGCCGATCACGTCGGCTTGCGTGAACAGCGTATTCGAGCCGGTTGTGAAGTCCTGCAAGCGCGTGCCGAGCGCGAGCACGCAGTCGGCATCGCGGGCAAGCGCGTTGGCCGCGGGCGAGCCGGTCACGCCCAGCGAGCCGGCGTTGAGTGGATCGTCCCATGCAAGCGAACTCTTGCCGGCTTGCGTCTCTGCAACCGGAATGCCGTGCGCGGCAGCAAAACGTTGCAACGCATCGGTCGCACGGCCGTACAGCACGCCGCCGCCCGCAACGATCAGCGGACGCTTCGCGCGCTGCAAACGTGCTACAGCAGCGTCGATTTCGTCGACACGCGGTGCCGGCGCATAGAAGGTGACAATGCGCGGCGCAAAGAAGTCGGCAGGGAAGTCCCACGCCTGCGCCTGCACGTCTTGCGGCAATGCAAGCGTGACCGGCCCGCACGACGCGGCGTCGGTGAGCACGCGCAGTGCGCGGGGCAGTGCACTCAGCAGTTGCGCGGGATGCATGATGCGATCGAAGTAGCGCGACACGGGTTTGAACGCGTCGTTCGCGGAAACGCCGCCATCGTGGAAATCTTCAACCTGTTGCAGGACAGGATCGGGCGCCCGCGACACGAAGATGTCGCCCGGCAGCAGCAGCACCGGCAAACGGTTCACGTGCGCGAGCGCGGCGGCCGTCAGCAGATTGGTAGCGCCTGGTCCGATCGACGTGGTGACCGCCATCATGCGTCGGCGAAAGTGCGCCTTTGCATAAGCGATCGCGCTGTGCGCCATCGCCTGTTCGTTATGGGCGCGCAGCGTCGGCAGCTCGTCGCGATGCTGATACAGCGCCTCGCCCATGCCGGCGACGTTGCCGTGTCCGAAGATCGCGAACACGCCGCCGAAAAGCGGTTCTGTTCCCGAGCCATCTTCAGTGGCGACGCGTTGTGCGGCGAGGTAGCGCACGAGCGCTTGCGCGGTGGTCAGCCGGATGGTCGTACCTGAGACTACCGCGCCCGCCGATGCCGCTTCGTCGTGTCCATGTTGTAACTCGCGCTGATTCATGCCGCCTGCTCCTGATGAACACGATTGCTGGCGCCTCGTTCGGCGGCGGCGGTGTCCCGCGCCGCGCGCCACGACGCGATTAGCGTTTCGAACGTCCGGCGCACGCGCGCGATCAATTCGTCGTCGCCGATCTCGCCTGCGAGCCACGCATGACTCGGCTCGTGGAAGATCGTGCGGCCAACTGTGAAACCGCGACACGTCGACGAGCGCGCCGCCGCGCGAAAGCCCTCGTTTAACTGCTCGACGCCCGCCGACAAACCAAGCAGCACGACGCCCCGGCAATACGGATCGCGCTCGGCGATCAGCGCGTCGATGTTGCGCCATTGCGCGGCGTCCATCGGTTCGAGCTTCCACCACTCGGGATAGATGCCGATGTTATATAGCCGTTTCAACGCGCGATACACGATATCCGGACCCTGCGGCAAGTTCGCATGCTTCGGCGGAATCACTTCGAGCAGCAACTCGTGGCCGCTTGCTTGCGTCGCGTCGTAGAGCGCGCGCAATTGGGCTTCCTGTTCGAGGCGCTGTTCGACGGGTTCGTCGGGGTGGAATTGCACGAGGCACTTCGCGACGTGTTCCTGCGGCCACGACACGAGCGTCGTGCCGACCGAGCGGCCATGATCGAAGACGAGCGGCACCGAGCCGGGCAGTTCGACCGGGCGGCCGATCCACCAGCCGCGGCCCGTTGCCGCGTTCAGCGCGTCCTGGCCATAGCGGCTGTCGATCAGCACGCCGATGCGGCCTTGCAGGCCCAATGCGCTTTCGGTCTGCGCGACCGCGTCGACGAACAGGCCCTTGAGCTGGGCGATGCGCGCTTCGCTTGCGCCGCTCTGCTGCGCGAGTTCAAAGAACTGATTCCGATGGTCGAACGCGAAGCCGAGCACCTCGTCCCACTGCTTGCGCGCAGGTGTCACGCGATGCAGGCGCGCCAATGTCGCGTCGCGGTCGGGGCGGCGCATACGCTCGGGATCGGCCTTCGCCTCGCGCAGAAAGTAGTCGAGTTCAGCGGGCGTCGGCATGGCCGGCGCGCACGCGTGGCGCGAGACGACGAGTGCGCCGCTCGCATTGGCGGCACGCGCGCAGGCGTCGAGCGGTTGATCGCGCAGCCATCCAGAGAGAAAACCGGACGCGAAGGCGTCGCCGGCACCGAGCACGTTCAGCACTTCGACTTCCACGCCGCCGTGCACTGGCGTGTCGTCGAGCGAGGCGGGCACTTCGCCGTCGATGATCTGGCAGCCCATCGGCCCGCGCTTGAGCACGAGCGTGGCCGGAGTGACCGCGCGCACCATTGCCAGGGCGTCGAGAAGATCGCTTTTGCCGCCCGCAATGCGGAATTCCTCCTCGGTGCCGATCACGAGATCGAACAACGGCAGGATGCGCTGCAAATGCGCGGTGACGCCTTCGCTTGCAACAAAGCGCGTTTCGCCGTCCGCCTTACCCGTGAGGCCCCACAACACGGGGCGATAGTCGATGTCGAGAACGGTGCGCACCTGGTTGCGCCGCGCGTAATCGAGCGCGCGGCGGCTCGTGCGGTTCACCTGTTCGGTCGAGAAGTGCGTGCCGGTAATCAGCAGCGCTTTCGACGACGCGATAAATGCCTCGTCGAAATCCGCTTCGTCAACGGCCATGTCCGCGCAATTCTCGCGATAGAAGATCAGTGGAAACGTATCGCGATCTTTGAGGCCAAGCAGCACGAGCGCGGTCAGGCGTTCGGGATCCACGCGCACGTGGCTTACATCGCAGCCTTCCTTCGTCAACGTCTCGGTGAGAAAGCGGCCCATGTGATCATTGCCCACGCGTGCGAGCATTGCCGACGCAAGTCCGAGCCGCGCGCAGCCGAATGCAATGTTCGCCGACGACCCGCCGAGATACTTCGCGAAGCTCGACACGTCTTCGAGCCGCGCGCCGACCTGCTGCGCGTACAGATCGACCGCGAGCCGGCCAAGACACACGATGTCGCGGCTGCGGCCCGGCGCGAAGCGGCTGCCGGCGGCTCCGCCCGGTTGCTGCGCCGGCGTGCCGCTGAATGTACTGGATTGAGCCATGAATGTCCCTGAATGACAGAGCGCGGCGAGCGGTGCCACGGCAGCAGCCGCCGCGCGAATGAATCAGATCGTTGCGCCTTCGAGTTCGCCTATCATCTTCTGCATCTCGGCACCGCCCGCCATCATGTCGAGCACTTCGTCCTTGCTGATCGTTTCTTTTGTGAACGTACCGAGCGATTTGCCGCGATTGAGCAACGTGAACGAATCGCCGATCGGATACGCGTGATGCACGTTGTGCGTGATGAAGATCACCGAGATGCCTTTCGCGCGCGCCTTGTGGATCAGCTTCAGCACATTGAAGCTCTGCTTGACGCCGAGCGCAGCGGTCGGCTCGTCGAGGATCAGCACACGCGCGCCGAAATGGATGGCGCGCGCAATCGCAAGGCACTGTTTTTCGCCGCCCGACATCGTGCCGATCGGCTGATGCGGATCGCGCACGTTGATGCCCATTTCTGCGAGCTTGTCGCGAGCTGTCGTCGCGCTCGTTTCGAGGTCCATCACGTTCAGGAACCCGAACAGTTTCCTTTGCGGCTCGCGTCCCATGAAGAAATTACGCGCGACGGAGAGCAGCGGCACCAGCGCGAGATCCTGATAGACGGTCGCAATGCCGAGGTCCAGCGCGTCTTTGGGCGACTCGAACAGCACCGGCTTGCCGTCGACGAGATACTGGCCCGACGACGGTTGATGTACGCCCGCCAGAGTCTTGATGAGGGTCGACTTGCCCGCGCCGTTGTCGCCGAGCAGGCAATGAACTTCTCCGCGTTTCAGGCGCAAGGTCACGCCGCTTAGCGCGATTACTTTTCCAAAGTACTTGTTGACGTTCTCGAGAGCGAGGATCACGTCGTCCTGCGGCGCGGCACTCGTCAGGCTCATTTCGTTCGTCACACTGTTCGTATCGGACATGTGCGTCTCCTCGTTACGATTGCGCGACGCGACGGCGCACATAGTGATTGAACAGCACGGCGATGAGCAGCATCACGCCGAGGAATACGCGGAACCAGTCGGAACTGACATTCGTATAGGTGATGCCGATTTGCACCACGCCGAAAATCAGCGCGCCGAAACATGCGCCGATCACCGAGCCATAACCGCCCGTCAACAATGTCCCGCCGATCACGGCCGCAATGATCGCCTCGAACTCCTTCTGCAAGCCGCGGTCGGCGGCAGCCGAGCCGATGTCGCACACTTGCAGGACCGCGAACAGGCACGAGCAGAACGCGGTCAGCACGAAGAGCAGGATTTTTACGCGACGCACCGGAATGCCGACGTTTTTCGCCGCGTTGGCGTCGCCGCCCACTGCGAGAATCCAGTTGCCCGCGCGCGTTTTCGCGAGGACGAATGCGCAGATCGCGGCGAGACCGAACCACCACAGAATCACTTTCGGAATGCCGGGCACGAGCGCGTGACCGTTATCGAGCAGGGTGCCGATGCCGTGATGCGCGAGCATCGTGAAGAGACCCTGCAGCGCAACGCCGTGAAAGAGCGTGTTGGCGAGCCAGTCCTGCTGTGCAAGATCGCCCACGCCGGAAACGATGGTGCGGTCCGCGAACATGATCGACAGCGCAAGAGTGAGGCCGCGCAGAATGAAGAGGAACGCGAGCGTGACGATGAACGACGGCAGGCGCGTGCGCATCACGAGATAGCCGTTGAGCGCCCCCAGCAGCATCGAGCCGACGAATGCGAAGAGAATCGCGAGCGAGATCGGCCAGTGAAAATACACGGTGGGAATCGCGACCATCAT
Source organism: Paraburkholderia caledonica (assembly GCF_000383275.1). NCBI lineage: Bacteria > Pseudomonadati > Pseudomonadota > Betaproteobacteria > Burkholderiales > Burkholderiaceae > Paraburkholderia > Paraburkholderia caledonica. The sequence goes on from NZ_KB911041.1 coordinate 185,680, forward strand.
GCCGGCAAAGCCGATCATCGAGCCGATCGACAGATCGAACTCACCGGCGATCATCAGGAGACACGCGCCCACAGAAAGAATCCCGAGATAAGCGGACACCTGCGACCAGTTCATCACGCCGTCGAGATTGAACATGCCGGATCCGCCGGCCGTCAACGCGAAGACTAGAAACACCAGCACCGCGCCGGAGATCGCGGCGAACTCGGGGCGGTTCAGCAAATGACCGAACCATGATTCCTTGCGCACGCGCTCGTCGCGCCCGTCCGTTTCGGGGCGCGACGCAGCGCTATGCGAAGCGGCGCTATTCGAGTCGACGTGCGGTGGAAAGTGCTTGCCGGCTACACCCATGATGTCTCCTTGGAGCCGGCTGTGTGTCCGGGCAAGCGGGAATGCGTTGCGGGAACGACAGCCGGTGAAATGCGCGCTGGCAGCGAAGCCGCCCGGCGGGAGCGTTGCCCGCCGCGCGCGTGACTAGCTAGAGAAAAGAATCAGCGGTACTGCCCTGCGTATTTGATGACCTTGTCGAGGTTTTCCTTCGTGATGAAGCCCGGACCGGAGCGAATATTCTTCGGGCCATACGAGGGCGCAAGGCCGTAAGTGGCAAGCCGTGCCTTGAACTTGGGATTCGCTTCGAGAATCTGGCGAATCTTCGCGGGGTCGGTGGTGTGCTCTTTCTTCACTATGGCCAGCACGGCGACCGGAATGTAGCCCTGCAGATAAGGCTGCTGATCGATCGCGAACTGGATCGTGCCGTTCTGGATCGCCTTCGCGATGTCGTCGGAGAAGTCAAAGGTGCAAAAGTAGATCTTGCCGTTCAGGCCCATTTGCTGCACTGCTTTGAGCGTGGCCGAAGCGGGCGTCGGTCCGAGCGTGAGAATGGCGCCGGTGTTCGGATGGTTGCGCAAATAGGCGCTGACTTTCGATTGAATCTCGGTCGGGTCCTGGCCGGAATCGATCGTGGAGGACTTGTAGTCGACGCCAAGCGCCTCGGCAAAGCCGCGGCAACGGTCGAACGAAACGGTGTTGGTCGCGAGGTGATTCACGCACAGGAACGACTTCACGCCGGCTGCTTTCGCCTTTTCGCCTGCCGCCTTGCCGGCGACGTATTCCGGCTGGCCGATGTGCATGATCGCGCCGAGTTGCGCGCTTTGTTCCTCGGTGCCCGAGTTGATCGTGACGAGCGGGATCTTCTTGGCGGTGACTTTGTTGATAGAGCTTTTCAGCACGTCGTAATCGGCGATGGTGACGATCACACCGTCGTAATTGCGCGCTGCGGCCTGTTCGACGAGACGCGCCATGTCGGCGATGTCACCGTTCGGCGGATTGCGATAGTCGGTCTCGACGTTGAAGTCCTCGTCGGCCTGCTTGATGGCGTTTTTGATCGTATTCCACCACGAATCGGAGTCCGGCGCGTGGCTGATCAGCACGAAATGAGCGTCAGCCGCGCGGGCGGCCGAGGCCGCTCCGAATCCCGTCGCCAACGTCAAAGCCGTCACCAGAATCCTGAGCGTAGCCTTGCCCTTGCAAAGTCTCATGTCTCCACCTTTCTCGGTCTGTCGTTATTGAAGGAGCGTGTGGCGCACGGTACGCAACGCGGCACCGGAGGTGTCGCACGATCGCCGCAGCACCATCGCTCACGACCAAGATTAGGTCATCTTCGAATGGCTTGCAATGGAAATTTCACCGTAGATAAAAATGGAAAATACGTTCCATTTATGCGGTGCGCTGCCTATAATCGGCAACGTCAGCAGCCTCTGCGGCGCCGGTCCGAAAGCGCCTGCCGCAGTGCAGTAAAGCCCCGAAGAGAGAACCATGGCGGAAGAGAGCACAGAAGAATTGCCGAGCGTCGAAGAATTGATGCAGCGCATCGCCGATAACTACGAGGCGCTGCCGCGTCAGTTGAAGAACGTCGCGACGTATATCGAGCAACATCGTTCGAGCGTGATGGTGGACCGCACGAGCGACATCGCCGCGAGTTGCGGCGTGCATCCGTCGGCGGTCGTGCGATTTGCGCAGCGCTTTGGTTTCTCCGGCTTCTCCGATTTGCAGGCGGTGTTTCGTCAGGCATATACAGGGCAGGGTGCGTCGTCGCCCAGTTATCAGCAACGCATTCGCAAGCTCATTGACGAGAAGCCCGGTGCGTTGTCTGGCGGCGCGGTCGCGCGCGAGTTCATCGCGGCTTCCCGCGGCGGTCTCGAAGAACTCGAAGCGGGGCTCGACGACAAGCAGTTCGACGCCGCCGTGAAGATGCTGCAACAGGCGGACAACATCTATGTGATCGGCGTGCGGCGCTCGTTTCCGGTGGCGAGCTACATCGTCTATGCGTTGCAGCACACGCCCAAGCGCGTGCACCTCGTATCGGGTTTCGGTGGCATGTACCGCGAGCAGATACGCAGCGTGAAAAAGGGCGACGTGGTGATCGCGATCAGCTTCGCGCCTTATGCGAAGGAAACGCAGTATTGCCTGCGGGTCGCGCATCATCATCAGGCGAAGACGCTGGTCATTACGGACAGCCAACTATCTCCGCTCGCGCGTTACGCGAGTACCCAGCTGTATGTGAAAGAGGGCAGCGCGTTCGCGTTCCGCTCGCTGACCAGCACGATCTGCCTGTGCCAGGCGCTCTTCATCGCGCTTGCGTACAAGCTCGAATTAAACGTAGAAGAATCGAAAGACACTGGAGGATACGATGACTGACGCAGCAAAACCGATCGACGTCGCAGTGTTCGGCGCGGGCCGTATCGGCAAGATTCACGCGGCCAATCTCGCGCGGCAACCGGGCGTGCGGCTGAAATATGTGGTCGATGTGAATAGCGAGGCGGCTGCGGCGCTGGCTGCCGCGCATGGCGCCAAGGTGGCCGATATCGACGGTGCAATGGGCGACGCGTCCGTCGGCGCCACGGTGATCTGTTCGAGCACCGACACGCATGCCGATCTGATCATGAAGTCGGCCGCTCAGAAAAAACACGTGTTCTGCGAGAAGCCGGTCGACCTGACGCTCGAGCGTGCGCGAGCCTGTGCTGATGCCGTTGAGCGCGCGGGCGTGGTATGCATGATCGGCTTTCAGCGCCGCTTCGATCCGACGTTCTCCGCGCTGAAGGCGCGCCTTGATGCGGGCGAGATCGGCACCCCGGAAATGCTGGTGGTGACGAGCCGCGATCCAGGCGCGCCGCCGGTGGACTACATCCGCCATTCGGGCGGCATCTTCAAGGACATGCTGATTCACGACTTCGACATTTTCCGCTGGATTCTCGGCGACGAAGCGGACACGTTGCACGCTACCGGCAGTTGTCTGAGCGACCCGGCAATCGCGGAGGCGGGCGACATCGATTCGACCGCGGTGACGATCCGCACGAAGCGCGGCCGCCTGTGCCAGATCAACACCGCGCGCCGCGCCGCCTACGGCTACGACCAGCGCTTCGAAGTGCTCGGCAGCGCGGGCATGCTGCAGGCGGGCAACGTGCGGCCTACGGAAGTCACCGCTTACTCCAGGACGCAGGTGTCGAGCGACGTGCCCGAAGCGTTTTTCCTCGAACGTTATCGCGCCGCTTATGCGCTCGAAATTGCGCATTTCTTCGAGGCAGTCACGCAGGGCAAGCCGGTGCGCACCACGGTCGCCGACGGTTTGAAAGCGCTGGAACTCGCTGAGGCCGCCACGCGCTCATGGCGCGAGGGGCGTGCGGTGAAGCTCGGCGAGGCCGCGCAATGAGTGCGGCGGCGTCAACGCGGCGGCTGCGTTTCGGCGTGGTCGGCCTCGGGCGGCTCGGCAAACGTCACGCTGAAAATCTGGCGTATCGCGTGCCGGGCGCGGAACTGGTTGCTGCTTGCAGCCCGCTCGAAGAAGAGCGGGCGTGGGCGCGCGACGCTTTGCCGTCGCCGCGCCTTTACGACGACTACGCGCGGCTGCTGGACGACAAAGACGTGGACGCCGTGTGGCTCGTCACGCCGTCGTCGCTGCACGCGCAGCAGATCGTCGACGCTTTGCGCGCCGGTAAGCACGTGTTCTGCGAAAAGCCTTTGTCGCTCGATCTGGCCGAGTGCGAGCGCGTGCTGCACGAGGCTGCGCAGTATCCGCATCTGCAGGCGACGATTGGCTTCATGCGGCGTTTCGATCCGAGCTACAAGGACGCGTTCGACAAAATCGAAGCGGGCGCGATCGGGCGGCCGTTTCTGGTGCGCTCGCAAACCACTGACAAGAACGATACCGACGGCTTCTTCGTGCGCTTCGCGGCAACTTCCGGCGGCATTTTCCTTGACTGCACGGTGCACGACATCGACGTCGCGCGCTGGCTGCTCGGAAAGCCGCGCGCAAAGCGCGTGTTCGCGGCGGGCGCCGTCGCGCTGCACGAAGGCCTGCGTGAATTCGGCGATGTGGATAACGGCGTGGCGATCTGCGAATTCGAGGACGGTAAGCTCGCCATGTTCTACGCGTCGCGGACCCAGGCACATGGTAACGACACGCACAGCGAGGTGATCGGCACGGCAGGCGGACTGACCATTGGCCATAATCCGCGCGCGAATCGCGTCGAGATTTACGACGCGACGGGCATTCGCAACGAGTGCACGCCGGGCTTCTTCGATCGCTTCGAAGAGGCGTTTCTGCATGAGGCGCGCGCGTTTGTCGCGTCGGTGCAGGGCGGAGCGGGATCGGCCGTGCAAGCGGGCGCGACGCTCGCCGACGCGCTGGAAGCGACCCGCATCGGCAATGCGCTGCGGCAGTCGCTGCAAAGCGGGCAGGCTGTGACGTTGTAGCGTCGATATGGCTGGTCGGGCGGCGATGCGCGCGGTGCCTGCGCCGGCAAGGCGGCGAAGGCTGCGGTAGAATTTGACCCTCTGTCCGGCGTCGCGAACGACGCCTTGTCCCGAAGGTCATCGTCGATGCAAATTCAGATTCATAAGGAAGTCGATGCGCGCGGGCTGATGTGCCCGCTGCCCATTTTGCGCGCCAAGAAGGCGCTCGCCGATATGGAAAGCGGTCAGATTCTCAAGGTGCTCGCCACGGACCCCGGCTCGCAGCGCGATTTCGCCGCGTTCGCGAAGCAGACCGGCAATGAGATCGTCGAGAGTTCGGCGCACGACAAGGTCTTTACTTTTCTGATGAAGCGCCGCTGAAGCGCACAGATTCAGACGCACGCTCCCAAACAAAAGGCGCTGTGCCCGCTAAAGCGGGGCACAGCGCCTTTTTGACTTCCGGGAGATGCCTCGCGATTCAAGGCATCTCGCAGAGGCTTTAGCCTTCCAGAACCGGCGAACGGGTACGCAGATATTCGTCGAAATCCGCGGCCACTTCGGGGTGACGCAGCGCGAACTCGACCGTTGCCTTCAGATAACCAAGCTTGCTGCCGCAGTCGAAACGCGTGCCGTGGTACTTGTACGCGAGAACCTGTTCGTCGGCGAGCAACGACTGGATTGCGTCCGTAAGCTGCAGTTCGCCGCCGGCGCCCGGCTTGATCGAGCGGATGTGGTCGAAAATGCGCGGTTTGAGCACGTAGCGGCCCACCACGCCGAGATTCGAAGGTGCGACGCTCGGCTCCGGCTTTTCGACGATGCCCGACATCTTGATGATCGAGTCTTCCCATTCCTTGCCGTCGACAATACCGTACGACTTGGTTTCCTGCGCCGGGATCTCTTCGACGCCGATCACCGAGCTGTGATAGTGGTCGAACACCTCGATCATTTGCGTCATGACGGGCGGCGTGCCGTACAGCAAGTCGTCAGCCAGAATCACGGCAAACGGGTTGTCGCCCACCAGCTTTTCCGCGCACAGCACGGCGTGGCCGAGGCCGAGCGCTTCGGGCTGACGCACGTAGAAGCAGTCCACATGGCTCGGCTTGATGCTGCGCACGAGTTCGAGGAGCTTGTCCTTGCCGCGCGCTTCCAGTTCGGCTTCGATTTCGTACGATTTATCGAAGTGGTCTTCAATCGCCCGTTTGCTGCGGCCCGTGACGAAGATCATTTCGGTGATGCCGGCCGCCATGGCTTCTTCCACCGCGTACTGAATCAGCGGCTTGTCGACGATCGGCAGCATTTCCTTCGGGCTTGCCTTCGTGGCAGGGAGGAACCGGGTGCCAAGACCTGCTACCGGAAATACTGCCTTTGTAACTTTTAGCATGTGATTACCCTGAGTCCTCTGGTTTAGCTATCTGTCCGTGCCCGCCCCGCGGGCGGGCGTGGAGCGTCGATCAGGCCGGCAAGCGCGCGAGCTGCGCTTTCAGCTTGCCGACAGTCGCTTCGAATTCCGCCAGCCTTTTCTGCTCCTGCTCGACGACTGCGGGCGGCGCCTTGGCGACAAAACTTTCGTTCTGCAGTTTAGCGTTGCACTTGACGACTTCTGTGCTCAACCGCGCAATCTCTTTCGACAACCGCTCGCGCTCGACCGCGACGTCGATTTCCACCTTCAGCACGAGCTTGTCACTGCCTACGATAGCAATTGGCGCGCCATCCGCTTGCGCGTCGAGCGCGGCTTCGTCGGCAATGATCTGCACTTCCGACAAACGGGCCAATGCCTGGGCGTACGGAGCGAAGGTGCGCAGACGCTCCGCGTTGCCGGTAGCGAGCAACGGCACCTTGACCGCCGGCGACAGATTCATTTCGCCGCGCAGATTCCGGCACGCATCGATCACTGCTTTCAGGTCGGCCGCCCATTGCTCCGCGTCTTCGTCGAGCTTCGACATCTCGGCAACGGGGTACGGCTGCACCATGATGGACGCTTCGCCCTCGGCCTTGCCCTCGGGATAACGCCCGGCCAACGGCGCAACTTTTTGCCACAACGCCTCGGTGATGAACGGAATCACCGGGTGCGCGAGGCGCAACACCGTCTCGAGCACGCGCAGCAGGGTGCGCCGTGTGGCGCGCTGCTGGTTCGGCTGACCCGTCTGGATCTGAACCTTGGCGAGTTCGAGATACCAGTCACAGTATTCGTCCCAGACGAACTTGTATAGGGCGTTGGCCACATTGTCGAAGCGATAGTCGGCGAAACCCCTGGCGATCTCGGTTTCCACGCGCTGCAGGCGGGACACGATCCAGCGATCCGCCGACGAGAAGTTCAGGTGGCCGTCCGGGCCGCACTCGCCGCACTGTTCCGGCTTGCCGAAACCGCAATCGTGGCCTTCGCAGTTCATCAGCACGAAGCGGGTGGCGTTCCACAGCTTGTTGCAGAAATTGCGGTAGCCCTCGCAGCGCGCGAGATCGAAGTTGACGTTGCGCCCGAGCGTAGCCATTGACGCCATCGTGAAGCGCAGCGCGTCGGTGCCGAACGCGGGAATGCCGTCGGGGAATTCCTTGCGGGTTTTCTTTTCGATCGACGCGGCCTGCTTCGGGTTCATGAGGCCGGTGGTCCGTTTGGCGACGAGGGCGTCAAGGCCGATGCCGTCGACGATATCGATCGGATCGAGCGTATTGCCCTTGCTCTTCGACATTTTCTGACCTTCGGCGTCGCGCACGAGACCGTGCACGTAGACCGTGTCGAACGGCACCTTGCCCGTGAAGTGCGTGGTCATCATGACCATGCGCGCGACCCAGAAGAAGATGATGTCGAAGCCCGTAACCAGCACCGACGACGGCAGGAAGTGCTTCAGTTCCTGCGTTTCGTTCGGCCAGCCGAGCGACGAGAACGGCACGAGCGCGGACGAAAACCACGTGTCGAGCACGTCTTCGTCGCGTTTGAGCGGGCCCGTGTAGCCGGCTTCTGCCGCTTTCGCGTGCGCGCCTTCCTCGGTCTTCGCGACGAAAATCTCGCCATTTTCGCCGTACCACGCAGGAATCTGATGACCCCACCAGAGCTGGCGCGAGATACACCAGTCCTGGATGTTCTCGAGCCACTGGTAGTACGTGGTGGTCCAGTTTTCCGGCACGAAGCGGATTTCGCCGTTGCGAACCACGTCGAGCGCGGTTTCGGCGATCGATTTGCCCGGATTGAACGTGCCTTCAGGCGCCGGTTTGCTCATCGCGACGAACCACTGGTCGGTCAGCATCGGCTCGATCACGACGCCGGTGCGGTCGCCGCGCGGCACCATCAGCTTGTGCGGCTTGACCGATTCGAGCGCGCCGAGCGCTTCGAGGTCGGCGACGACCTGCTTGCGGGCTTCGAAACGGTCGAGGCCACGGTATTTTTCCGGCGCGTTGTCGTTGATCTTCGCGTCGAGCGTGAGGATCTCGATTTGCGGCAGCTTGTGGCGCAGGCCGACCTGATAGTCGTTGAAGTCGTGCGCGGGCGTGACCTTGACGACGCCCGTGCCGAATTCGCGGTCGACGTAGTCGTCGGCGATGATCGGCACTTCACGGCCCGACAGCGGCAGCGTGACGGTCTTGCCGATCAGATGCGCGTAGCGCTCGTCTTCCGGATGGACCATCACGGCGGTGTCGCCGAGCATGGTTTCGGGCCGCGTGGTCGCGACCGTCAGATGGCCGGAGCCGTCGGTGAGCGGATACTGGATGTGCCACAGGTGGCCGTTTTCTTCTTCGCTGACTACTTCGAGATCGGAAACGGCGGTGAGCAGCACCGGGTCCCAGTTGACGAGGCGCTTGCCGCGATAGATCAGGCCCTGTTCATAAAGGCGCACGAACACGTCGCGCACGGCGGCCGACATTTTGTCGTCCATCGTGAAGTATTCGCGCGACCAGTCGATCGACGCGCCGAGGCGGCGCACCTGGTTCGTGATGGTCGAGCCGGATTCCTGCTTCCATTCCCAGACGCGTTCGACGAATTTCTCGCGGCCGAGGTCGTGCCGCGACACGCCTTGCGCGTCCAGTTGCCGTTCGACGACGATCTGCGTGGCGATGCCCGCGTGGTCGGTGCCCGGCACCCACAGCGTGTTGTCGCCGAGCATGCGGTGATAGCGGGCGAGGCCGTCCATGATGGTCTGGTTGAACGCGTGGCCCATGTGAAGGGTGCCCGTGACGTTCGGCGGCGGCAACTGGATCGAGAAGTCTTTCCTGTTCCCGTCGAAAGAGGGCGCCGCGTAGGCGCGCTTTTCCCATTCGGGGCCCCAGTGGGCTTCGATGGTGTGCGGCTCGAAGCTTTTGGCAAGGGTAGAGGAGGTGTCGCTCGGGGTGTCGCTCATGGGTCGATCGGCTGGTAAATGCGGAGAATGTTCGATTATAAAGGGCGCCGGGGCGCGGCTCTGGTTTTGAGGTTTTTGCTTGTCGGGATTCGAACCCGCCAGAACGGAACGCCGCGCTCGCCCGGCAAAAAAAGCAAGCGGGCGCCGGGGCATATAATGACGAACACCCCGCCGTCCCTCCGAAAAAATGCCCGATCTGCTAGCCAATCTCAACCCCGAACAACACGCCGCCGTCACACTCCCCAACGAGCCCGCGCTCATTCTCGCCGGCGCGGGCAGCGGCAAAACCCGCGTGCTCATCACGCGCATTGCGTGGCTCATCCAGCACGGGCTTGCGTCGCCCGCCACCATTCTGGCCGTGACCTTCACCAACAAGGCCGCCCGCGAAATGATGTCGCGCCTGTCGGCGCTTTTGCCCATCGACACGCGCGGCATGTGGATCGGCACCTTTCACGGCCTGTGCAACCGCATGCTGCGCGCGCATCATCGCGACGCCGGCTTGCCCGCCACCTTCCAGATTCTCGATACCGCCGACCAGTTGTCCGCGATCAAGCGTCTGATGAAGGGCCTGAACATCGACGACGAAAAATACCCGGCCAAGAACCTCCAGTACTTCATCAACAACGCGAAGGAACAAGGACTGCGCCCAAAAGACGTCGACGCCACCGACAATTTCAACCGCAAATTCGTCGAACTGTACGAAGCGTATGACCAGCAGTGTCAGCGCGAAGGCGTCGTCGACTTCCCGGAACTGCTGCTGCGCTGCTATGAACTGCTCGCGCACAATCCGCCGCTGCGCGCGCATTATCAGGCGCGCTTCAAGCACATTCTCGTCGACGAGTTTCAGGACACGAACAAGCTGCAGTACGCGTGGCTGAAGCTGCTCGCGGGTCAGACCAATTCGATCTTTGCGGTCGGCGACGACGACCAGTCGATCTACGCGTTCCGCGGCGCCAACGTCGGCAACATGCGCGACTTCGAGCACGAGTTCAACGTGCGGCATCTGATCAAGCTCGAACAGAACTACCGCTCGCACGGCCATATTCTCGACGCGGCCAATCAGTTGATCGCGAACAATTCGCGGCGTCTCGGCAAGAATCTGCGCACCGACGCCGGTCATGGTGAACCGGTCCGTGTTTATGAATCGGCGACGGATTCGCAGGAAGCCGGCTGGATCGTCGAGGAAATCAAGGCGCTGATCAGCACCGGCACGTCGCGCAGCGAAATCGCGATTCTCTACCGCAGCAATGCGCAGTCGCGCACGATCGAGCACACGCTCGTCAATGCGGGCATCGCGTATCGCGTGTATGGCGGCTTGCGCTTTTTCGAGCGCCAGGAAGTCAAGCACGCGCTCGCGTATCTGCGTCTGATCGACAATCCGAACGACGACACAGCGTTCGCGCGCGTGGTCAATTTCCCCACGCGCGGCATCGGCGCGCGCTCGATCGAACAGCTCGCGGACGCGGCGCGACTGTATAACTGCTCGATGGCCGCGGCGATCCCGTATGTCGCCGGCAAGGCGGGCTCCAGTCTTGCGAGCTTCGCGAACCTGATCGGCAAGATGCGCGCGGAAACGCAGCAGATGAGCTTGCCGGAAACCGTCGAGTACGTTGTCCGTGCAAGCGGTCTCGCGGACTTCTACCAGAACGAGCGCGAAGGTCAGGACCGGCTCGAGAACTTGCAGGAACTCGTCAACGCGGCCGCCGCGTTCGTCAGCGAAGAGGGCTACGGCATGGACACGCCCGCGCGCTCCATTCCGCTGCGTCCGGGCGCCACCGCGGCGCCCGAACTGGCAGTCGCGACCGACGACCCGAACACCGTAGTGCTCGACGCGCCCGGCATCGCCGATCCCGCGCAAAACCCGGACACCATGACGCCGCTCGCCGGCTTCCTGTCGCACGCGTCGCTCGAAGCGGGCGACAACCAGGCGCAAGCCGGCCAGGAAGCCGTGCAACTCATGACGGTGCACGCGGCCAAGGGCCTCGAATTCACGGCCGTGTTCATTACGGGTCTCGAAGAGGGGCTGTTTCCGCATGAGAACAGCGCAATGGAGTCGGACGGACTGGAAGAAGAGCGCCGTCTGATGTATGTCGCCATCACGCGCGCGAAGGAGCGCCTGTACTTGTCTTTCGCGCAAAGCCGGATGCTGCACGGTCAGACGCGCTACAACATTCGCTCGCGTTTCTTCGACGAATTGCCCCAGGAAACGCTCAAGTGGCTCACGCCGAAAGTCGAGGCGGGCGCGCGCTGGGGCGGCCGCTCGGACAATGCCGGTTATGGACGAGACTGGTTCGCCCGGCCCGACCGCCAGCAGGGGTACGGCGGCGGGGCGTCCACGGCAGCCGCGCCGTTGCCGGCCTTCGCTAACGAACAGCGTGCGGCGGAGGCGGGCTTCCGCGTCGGCCAACAGGTGTTTCACACCAAGTTCGGCGAAGGCACGATCACCGCGCTGGAAGGCGGCGGGGCCGACGCGAAGGCGCAAGTCAAGTTCAAGCGCCACGGCGAGAAGTGGCTCGCGCTCGCGGTTGCGAAACTGCAGGCGGTCGAATGAGCGCCGCAAGTCAGGGCCATGACGCAGCGCTGGCCGCGTCGTCGTCGAAGAGACCGCTCGGCATACTCGCGGCCTTGCCGCAAGAACTCGGCGACCTGATCGAGGCGATGCGCGCGGAATCCGGCGTGCGCACCGTCACGCACGGCCGGCGCGACTATCACGTCGGCACCGTCCATGGCGCGCCGTGCGTCGTAACGCTCGCGCGCGTCGGCAAGGTCGCGGCGGCGGCAACGGTCAGCGCACTGATCCATGCATTCGACGTCGAAGCTGTCGTCTTCACCGGCGTCGCCGGCGGTGTGGGCGCCGAGGTGCGCGTTGGCGACATCGTCGTTGCCAATGCGTTGTTGCAGCACGATCTGGACGCGTCGCCGCTCTTTCCGCGTTTCGAAGTGCCGTTGCTCGGCATGTCGCGCTTTACCGCCGACGCCACGTTGGCCGCGCAACTCGCCGCCGCGTGTGAGCGTTTTGTCGCGGAGGAAGGCGCTGCGTCGGCGGTGCGTTTCGGCACGATGCGGCCGCGCGTGCATCGCGGGCTGATTATCAGCGGCGATCAGTTCGTGGCGAGCGCGGCGGGCGTCAAGGCTTTGCGCGAGGCCTTGCCGGACGCGCTTGCTGTCGAGATGGAAGGCGCCGCGATCGCGCAGGTCTGTCACGAATACGGCGTGCCGTGCGCAGTTGTGCGCACTATCTCCGATACCGCCGACGATCACGCGCCGGCGTCGTTCGTCTCGTTTCTCACCGAGATCGCGGGCGCTTATTCAAACGCGATCCTCACGCGCTTTCTGGTCGCGCGCAGCGCGGGTTGAGTCGAAGCGGGCCGACGGAAACCCGGCCCTCACTCGTTGCGCGCCGACTCGCTGAGCCCCTCGCGCACCTGCTGCAACGCGGCCGGGTCTTCGATAGTCGGCAGTTCGCCCGGTTCGCGTCCTTCTGCCAGTGCGGCGATAGCCCGGCGCAACAACTTGCCTGAGCGCGTCTTCGGCAGCATGGAAACGATCACCACCCGCGACGGTCGCGCAATCGCGCCCAGTTGCCGGTCGACCGTCGCCGTGAGTTCCGCCTCCAGCTTCGTGCGTGCGTCGACATCCGCGTAAGCCTGCGCGTCGCGCAGCACGACGAAAGCCATCGCCGCCTGACCCTTCAACGGGTCGGCGACGCCGACCACCGCGACTTCCGCAACGGCCGCGTGACTCGACAACGCTTCCTCGATCTCGCGCGTGCCTAGCCGGTGCCCCGCGACGTTGATCACGTCGTCGGTGCGGCCGAGAATCGTCACGTAACCGTCTTCGTCCTGAATGCCCCAGTCGAAGGTCGAATACACCTGCTGGTCCGGAAAGCTCGACCAGTACGTACTGATAAAGCGCTTGTCGTCCCCCCAGACCGTCGACATGCAGCCCGGCGGCAACGGGTAATTCAGCGTCAGCACGCCTTTTTCGCCGGGCGGGCACGGCTCGCCCGTCAGCTCATTGCGCAGGGTCAGATTGAATCCGGCCGACGGTACACCGGGCGAGCCGAGCTTCGTCGGCAGCGCTTCGACGCCGCGCGGAATCGCGAGCATCGGCCAGCCGGTTTCCGTTTGCCAGTAGTTGTCGATCACCGGTTTGCCGAGCGCGCCGGTAATCCATGAGGCGGTCGGCTCGTCGAGCGGCTCGCCGGCAAGGAACAGCGTGCGCAGGCTCGACAGGTCGGCGCTTTCAAGCAGCGCCGGGTCCTGTTTCTTCAGCACGCGCAGCGCGGTCGGCGCGGTGAACATCAGATTGATCTTGTGCTGTTCGACGAGGCGCCACCAGATGCCGCCGTCGGGGCGGATCGGCGTGCCTTCGTACATCACCGTGGTCAGCCCCGCGATCAGCGGTGCGTAGACGATGTAGCTATGGCCGACCACCCAGCCGACATCCGACGCGGTGAACATCGTGTCGCCTGCCTTTCCTTCGAAGATGTATTCCATCGACGCCGCCAGCGCCACCGCGTAGCCGCCCACATCGCGTTGCACGCCTTTGGGCTTGCCGGTCGTACCCGACGTGTACAGCACGTACGAAGGCTCGCTCGACTCGAGCCATTCGCAGGACACGTGCGCGTCGAAGAACTGTTCGCGCAGCGGTTCGTAATCGACCAGGTAAGTTGCGTTGAGCCGCTCCGGCGCGAGCTGGCGGTCGATCAGCAGCACGCGCGCCGTCTTGTGGGTTGCGCGCGCGATTGCTTCGTCCACGAGCGGCGTGTAGTCGATCACCTTGCCGCCGCGCGCGCCGGCGTCGGCGGTTACGATCAGCACCGGCTTGGCGTCGTCGATGCGCGCGGCCAGGTTCGGCGCCGCGAACCCGCCGAATACGACCGAGTGGATCGCGCCGAGCCGCGCGCAGGCGAGCATGGCGAAGAGCGCTTCGGGGATCATCGGCAGATAGAGCAGCACGACGTCGCCGCGCTTCACGCCAAGCGAGCGCATCACTGCGGCCATCCGGTTGATTTCGGCGTACAACTCGGCGTACGTGTAGCGCCGCTCGATGCCGGTTTCCGTCGACACATATACCAGTGCATTTTGCTGCGCGCGGTCGACAAGGTGCCGGTCTACCGCGTTATGACACAGGTTCGTGCGCCCGCCGACGAACCACCGCGCGAACGGCGGATTTGAGCGGTCGAGCACGGTGTCGAACGGCGTTTCCCAATGAATGCGCCGCGCCTCGTCGCGCCAGAATGCCTCGGGGTTCTCGATCGAACGGCGGTGGAAGTCGCGGTAGCGGGTCATCTGCGGCGATCCTTCGGATGCTGGGTGACGAACAGGTGGAGAGGCCGTGCGCTGCGGCCATGTTGGGCGGCGCCGGAGCGAGGCGTGTGGCACAAGCATAGAGTACGCGCGGCTCGCCGGACAACGGGGGTTCACCATGAGCGGCGCGCGCAAAAGAAAAAGGCGCCGCAGCGCCTTTTTTCATCCGTCGACAGCAGACTTTTACGCCTTCGCGCGCTTGCCTTCCACGTCCGGCAGAAACACCGTCAGCACGCCGATCAACGGCAGGAACGAGCAGACTTTGTACACGTACCCAATGCTGGTCGCATCGGCCAGTTCACCCAGCACCGCCGCGCCGATACCGCCCATGCCGAACGCGAAGCCGAAGAAGAGCCCGGCGACCATGCCGACCTTGCCGGGTATGAGCTCCTGCGCGTACACGAGAATCGCGGAGAACGCCGAGGCCAGCACGACGCCGATGATCACCGTCAGCACGCCGGTCCAAAACAGATTCGCGTAGGGCAGCAGCAGCGTGAAAGGTGCGACGCCGAGAATCGACACCCAGATCACGTATTTGCGGCCGATCCGGTCGCCGATCGGACCGCCGATCACCGTGCCCGCGGCCACCGCGGCGAGGAACACGAACAGATGAATCTGCGCGGCCTGCACCGGCAAATGGAAGCGGTCGATCAGATAGAACGTGAAATAGCTGTTGATGCTCGCGAGGTAGAAGTACTTCGAGAACACCAGCAGGATCAGCACGCCCATTGCGAACATGACCTGGTTGCGCGACAGCGTCGCATGACCGGTCTGGCTGCGCGCCTTCTTGACCGACGGATGCTGCTTGTACCAACGCCCGATCTGCGTGAGCACGACGATCGCGACGAGCGCCGCCACCGAAAACCACGCGATGCTGCGCTGGCCGTGCGGAATCACGATCAGCGCGGCAAGCAGCGGTCCGAGCGACGAACCCGCATTGCCGCCCACCTGGAAGAGCGATTGCGCAAGTCCGTGACGGCCGCCCGACGCCATGCGCGCGACCCGCGACGACTCGGGATGAAACACCGACGAGCCGCAGCCGACGAGCGCCGCCGCTACCAGCAACACGCCGAAATTGGGCGCCATCGACATGAGCAGCAGGCCGGCCAGCGTGAAGCCCATGCCGACGGGCAGCGAGTACGGCTTCGGATGCTTGTCGGTATAGATGCCGACGAGCGGCTGCAGCAGCGACGCGGTGATCTGATAGGTCAGCGTGATCAGACCGATCTGGCCGAACGACAGCGAGAAGTTGTCCTTCAGCATCGGGTAGATGGCGAGAATCAACGACTGGATCATGTCGTTGAGCAGATGCGAAAAACTGATTGCGCCGAGCACCGAATAAACCGTGCGCTGCACGGTCGCGGCCGGCTGCGCGTTCGAGCCCGTCGAGTTCGGAGTGGCAGTGGCGGTGGTGCCGGTTACGGCTGACGCGCCGGCAAGTGCGCGTTTATCGAGGCTGGTTTCCATACGCTTGGACAAAGGAAGAGAAAGGGGCAATTCCTGGCTGGCGATAGATCGCGATCGGCGTACTACGTCGTCTCGGCATTTCGACGGGGCGTCGCGGGGCGGCCAGCTATTTGTCGCAGTTTAGTGTGGCTCGACGGAACTGTAAGGACAAGTTTTGTCGCGAATGAGACATCAGGCTGGGCGGTCCACGCCCTCCTGCGCGCAGCGATGGGGCGTTTGACGCACCGTCGCAGTGCCCGGTCGCGAGCGGCCGACACGCCAGTAAGCGTCTGGCAAGCCTGCCGATAAAAGCGCTATGGGGATTTTTGGCCATGTATAAACGGGCGCGGACGCGCGCTCACAAAGCTGCGCGTCGAGGACCGGGCGATCACGATCGGCTTTTTACGAACCGCACTAAAGATCGCGGACGTCGATGCCGTAGACCCGGAGAGATAAGAAGCAATGCCGGAACAGACCTTTGCGGCAGTTCTAAACGTGGGGACGGGGAATATGAAAGCAGTTTCGTTGGGCAGCCGGACAGGCGCGGGCTTTGTTCCGGATGGAAAAGCGGCGGCGTCGCCGTCGCGCGGAAAGGGTGGAAACAGCGGCCGCTCGCGGGCGGTGAGCTTGAAGGGGCTGTCGGTCAAGACGATGTTGCGTCTGGCGTTTGCCGTGCTTCTGATCGGCACGCTGGCGATCGGCGTGTTCTCCCTCACCCAGATCAGCCGCCTGAATGCGTCGGCTCAATCCATCTACGATCAAGGCCACGTTGCGAGCCGCGCCGCGGAAGAAGCCCGCGGTCACATGTTGCGCGCAAGCCGCGCGCAAAAAATGCTGTTGACGGCGACGACTGCCAAAGAACGCGACGAACTGGGCACCGACATCGACAAGGGCTTGAACGGCCTTTCTAGCGAGTTGAGCACGCTGCAACAGTACGTCGACAAATCCGACGCAAAGGCCGTCGAGCATCAGAAGAAGTTTTCCGCCGCTGTGACGGTGTGGAGCGCGCATCTGCGCGACTTCGTGACGCTCGTGAAGGCGCAACCGCTCGACCTGTCGCAGATGAACTGGCAGGTCGGCACGCAAGACGTGTCGCTGCTGGTCGAAACCGGCAAGCTCGAAAAACTCGTCGACGAAATGGTCACGGAGCGCGGCACGGCCGCGAAGGCGACAATCGACGCCTCCCGTTTCATTTACCAGTCGTCGTTCGTCATGCTCGCCGTCATGACGATTGGACTGATCGTGCTGGCCGCCGGCATCAGCGAGTGGGTCGTGCGGCGTCTCGCGCGCCAGCTCGGCGGCGAGCCGGCATACGCGAAGGAGATCGCGAGCCGGATCGCGGCGGGCGATCTGTCGAATCACATCACGCTGGGACGCAAGGACAAGTCGAGCGTGCTGTACGCGCTCTCCGACATGCAAAGCGGTCTTGCGACGACTGTGTCCGACATTGCATCGAGCGCGGACGCGATTGCGACCGCTTCGGGCGAAATTTCGATGGGCAACCTCGATTTGTCGCAACGGACCGAGCAGCAGGCGATGGCGCTGGAGCGCACCGCGACCAGCATGGAGCAGCTGACGTCGACGGTCCGGCAAAACGCCGACAACGCGAAGCAGGCGAGCACGCTCGCGAATAACGCGTCGGAAATCGCGGAGAAGGGTGGCGAAGTGGTGAGCCGCGTCGTCGCGACGATGAACGAGATCAACGACAGCGCGCGCAGCATCGGCGACATCATCGGCGTGATCGAGGGGATCGCGTTCCAGACGAATATTCTGGCGCTGAATGCGGCAGTCGAGGCAGCGCGCGCCGGCGAGGAAGGCCGCGGGTTTTCAGTAGTCGCAGCCGAGGTGCG
The DNA here is from genome assembly GCF_000383275.1 of Paraburkholderia caledonica. Taxonomy (NCBI): domain Bacteria; kingdom Pseudomonadati; phylum Pseudomonadota; class Betaproteobacteria; order Burkholderiales; family Burkholderiaceae; genus Paraburkholderia; species Paraburkholderia caledonica. The sequence continues at coordinate 203,347 of NZ_KB911041.1, forward strand.
CAACCTCGCGCAGAGAAGCGCCGCCGCGGCGAAGGAGATTAAAGGGCTGATCAGCACGTCCGTCGAGCGCGTGAGCAACGGTTCGACGCTCGCTCAGGACGCGGGGCAAACCATGGACGAAGTCGTCAAGGCGGTGAAGCGCGTGACCGACATCATGGGCGAGATTTCGGCGGCTTCTTCCGAGCAGAGCGCAGGTATCGAGGAGATCAATCTTGCCGTCGCGCAGATGGATTCGGGCACGCAGCAAAACGCGGCGCTCGTCGAACAGGCGACTGCCGCAGCACGATCGCTCGACGATCAGGCTCACGGCCTGAAGCAGATGGTGGGCAAGTTCAGGTTGTGAGGCTTAGGACGGGTTAGGCCGATCGATATGGCAGCGCGCCCGGCACGAACCGGGCGCGCACTGCGCCGCTCAACTCTGCTTGACCACCACCGTGCAGGTAATGCCCGCCGCGAGCACCACACCGTCAGGCACCGAATCGATCTTCACGCGCACCGGCACGCGCTGCGCGAGCCTGACCCAGTTGAATGTCGGGTTCACATCGGCGAGCAATTCGCGGCTTTGCGGATTGTCTCGATCGTAAATACCGCGCGAAATGCTCTCCACATGGCCTTCGAGTGTGCCGCCGCTCATCAGCCGGACTTCAGCCTTGTCGCCGATATGCACGTGCGGCAGCTTGGTTTCCTCGAAGTAGCCATAGACCCAGAACGAGTGACTGTCGACAATGGCGAGCTTCGCCGCGCCGGCTGTCGCATAGTCGCCGCGAAACACATTCAGATTCGTCACGTAACCGTCGACCGGCGACACCACCCGCGTGCGCGCCAGATTGAGCTTCGCGGCATCTAGCGCGGCGAGCGCCTGCTGATAGGCAGCCTCGGCGGCCGACGCCGTATGCGTCGCGTTTTCCTGGTTTTCTTTCGACACCACGAGCGAATCCATATCCGCGCGGCGCTTTGCGTCGTCGCGCCTCATCTGCAATTCGGCCTTGCGCGCGGCCACGGCGGCCTGGGCCTGTTCGACGGCGATCTCGTAGTGCGACGGATCGATCTGCATGAGCAGATCGCCTTTCCTCACCATTTGATTGTCCTTCACCGGCAGATCGACGACCGCGCCTGAAACGTCCGGCGCGACGTTGACGATTTCAGCGCGCACGCGTCCGTCGCGCGTCCACGGTTCGTCCATGTAGTGAACCCATAGCACGCGTCCGAGCAGGACCGCGACGATAAAGATTATGGCTGTCGCGACGAAGCCAACAAGATTTCGAATGGTCATGTTTCGACTCTGATCAACGGTAAACGGCGAGGCCCAGCACGCCGCAAACACACACGAGCAGGCTGGCCCGGAATAGGGACGGGTGCCACACGACGCGATACACGCCCGTGTAGGCGATGACGCGATCCAGCACCCAGGTGAGCACGGCGCCCGCAATGAACAGCAGAACGATCGTCGGCACGTAGGCGTCGAAAACGGCAATGTCACGCGGCATGCGGAACTCCTTCTGACGCGTCGGCTCGTGCGCTCATCAACGGTTCGAGCGGCGATTGCGGATCGAGCAACGCGGTACGAATGAAATGCAACTGACTTAGAATGCGCTGCAACTGATGACGCTCTTCGCGCGGCGGCGTGAACTCGGCGAGCAGCAACTGGACGGCGCCGATCGAGTTTGCGGTGGCGGCGAGTGCGCGCTCGAAGCGCTCGGCGCGCGGCCGCTCGAACAGAGCGCTCAGCGCATCGCACACTGCGTGCAGCGAGACCCGCCACGGCATCGTCTTCGCATAGCGCGGGTCGGCGGGCAGCATCGCCACTTCGCGTCGCAGATCGATGACCGCGTTGCCCACTTCAAGCACCGAGAAGAGCCAGCGCAACGTGTCGCGCTTCGCCGACGCGTCGTCCTGCGCGAGCGCGTTGATCTGGAACATCAGATCGCGCGCGCCGCTCTCGAAGCGCGAGCGCACGCGACCGAGGCGTGCACGGCTCGCCACCGCGACCTGGCGCCGCAGATCCACGAGCAGCCGGTTGCGCAGCCACGGCGTGGACGGCGGCAGCAGCACGGCGAACGCGACCGACGACACCAGCATCGACAGCACGAGCGCGATCGCATCGTTGATAAAGGCGCTCGGGTCGTAGTGCATCACGTTGTCCGGACCGGCAAGAAAGCAGAAGAAGATGCAGTAGCCGACGCCGTAGCCGGCTAGCGCGGGCCGCGTGGTCATGAAAACGCCGAACAGCAGGAACGGCGCGAGCGCCGCGCACAGCAGCGGAAATCCGTCGATGCGCGGAAACACGCCGTACACCGCAAGCATGCCCATCACCGAGGCGACGAGCGTGCCCCCCGCCATCTGGAACACGGTGCGTTTCGGATTCGGTGACGACGACGCCAGCGCGCAAACGGTCGCTGCATTCAGCGTCAACGTCAAGCCGCTCGGCCACGCGGTGGCGATCCAGAACGCGCCGAGCACTATCATCACGAGAGCCGCGCGCAGGCCCGCGACGCCCGCGGCGATCGCGTTCGTCTTGGGCTGGTAACGCTCGACCCAGCGCTCGCGCTCGTGCGTGTCGACGGCAAGCGACGCGTAAGTGGCGGCATATGCATGCAGATCGTCGATAAAGCGGTACAGCAGTTCCGCGCCCGTGTCGAAGTCGAGCAGCGGCGCATTGGGATGCGCTTCGAGCGCGGCGCGCGTCGCGCGCACGCGGCGCGGCAACTCGGCCTTGTACGCGTCGAGTTGCGCGGCGGCGTGAGCGGCGTCGGCCGCGCTCAACACGGGTTCGCCGGACTTCGCGAGCAACGGTGCGATTTCCTTGAAGTACGGTTCGAGTGCGTCGATGGCGATGGCCGCGCCGTGCGTGCCGGCGTCGCGCAGTCGGTTCATCAATTGATGCAGCGCGTGAAAGCGCGTCGATGCGGTCATGAACTCGCTGTTCAGCCGCGCGAGGCGGCCGCCGCGCATCCGCGAATCCGGTCCTTCGAACACGGCGACACTGCGCGCCGCCTCGAAACCGACGATGTCCGCGACGAAGCGCGCATTGGTCGCTTCGATCTGCGCGCGGTCATTGCGGCCGGCGAGCGACGTCGACACGTATTCGACGAACGCGGAGAACCGCGCTCGCACCGTGCCGCGCATCTGCAAGCCGGTGAACTGCGGGAAGACGAGGCCGCTTACGGCGCCCGCGCAGACAATGCCCAGTACGACTTCGGCGACGCGCGTGAGCGCGCTCAGAAATGCGCCGTCGGGATGCTGCGAAGCGGGGATGCCAATCAGCGCGGCCGTGTATCCGGCAAGCACAAATCCGTAGGACCTGAAGTTGCGGTTACGCGCGGCGCCCGCTGTGCAGATGCCGACCCAGATCGCCGTCGCGACGATGAACATCTCCGGCTGTTGCGCAAACAGTCCGAGCAACGCAAGCGTCACGACGAGGCCAACGAGCGTGCCGCAAATCCGGTAGAAGCTTTTCGCGAACACCATGCCGCTTTGAGGCTGCATCACGATGAAGACGGTCGTCATCGCGGTGCGCGGTTGGGGCAGGTCGAGCTTCATTGCGATACCGAGCGCGAGGAAGCACGCGGCGAGCGCCTTGAACAGATAGATCCACGTGAGGCCGTCGGTGCGCGCCCATTCGGCGGCGGCCGAGTACCACACGGCGAACGACGAAGGGCGCGGAGCGCATGAAGAGGGGGCTGACATGGCGGGCTTCCTTATTCGGCAGCCGATGCGGCGTTGCCGGTGTCCGCATGGCTGGGCGCCGCCGCGCGCTTCGGCGTCATGTTCGCGGCGGGCTCTGCGTTGCGCTCGCCTGCCGTGCCTATCGCGGCTGGTGCAACCGCTGCTTTCGCGGCAGTCGCGTTCGACGGTTGCACGGCAGCTTTGCCCTTGCCCTTACCGTGCTCCGGCAGGGTCTGGTCCGCTTGCGGACCGTTGGCCGGATCGTCGAGCCCGCCGCCGAGAGCCGTGACCAGCGACGCATGCACGCCGAGCCGCTCGGCCTGAATCCTGGCCACGCCTTCCTGGGCCCGAAGCAACTGATTCTGCGCGATCAACACGTTGAGATAGTCGGTCAAACCGCGTCGATAACCCTCACGGGAGAGGTCGTAGTTTTTGCGCGCGGCGGCGACCGAACGGTCGGCGTCTTGCGCCTGGGTCGCGAGCGAACGCATGCGGATGACCTGATCCGAGATGTCCTTCAGCGCGCCGACGATCGACTGGTTGTAGCGCTCCACCGCCTCGTCGTAACCGGCCGACGCTGCGCCAAGCTGCGAGCGCAGCCGGCCGCCGTCGAAAATCGGCAGCGACAGCGCCGGTCCGGCGCTCCAGCTATGCGAAGGATTCTTCAGGAACTGGAACAGCGGTCCCATTGCCGCATAACCGCCGATCGACGCGAGCAGGTCGATATCCGGATAGAACTCGGCTTTCGCGACGTCGATGCCGCGCGCCTGTGCCGCGACTGTCCAGCGCGCGGCAACCACGTCCGGCCGATGCCCGATCAATTCCGCGGGCAGGGCACTCGGCAAGCCGGCAGGCGCGCTGAGCGACAGCACCGGCCGCTGGATCGAGTCGCCCGCGCCGGGACCCTTGCCGGCCAGCGCAGCGAGTTGATTGCGGCTCAACGCGATGTTTTCTTCGATCGAGTCGATCTGGCGTTCGTATTCCGGCAGCGGCGTTTCGGCCTGGCTTACTTCGAGCTGCGTGCCGATGCCGCCTTTCATGCGTCGGCGGGCCAGGTCGGCGATTTGCTGCTGTTGTTGCAAGGTGGCGCGAGCGATGTCGAGGAGCGCGTAATTCAGCGACATCTCGATGTAAGTGCGCACCACGTTGGCCTGGAGTTCGAGTTGGGCGGCGCGGGCATCGGCGGCGCTGGCATGCGCGGCGTCGAGAGCGCGCTCGGCGGCGTTCTTGTCCTTGCCCCACAGATCGAGGTGATAGGACAGCGCGAGCGTGCCGGTGTTGTTCCACGACTGCTCGCCCGCGAGCGGCCCGGGACCGTAGTAGAGGTTGTCGGCCCACTTCTGACGCTGGATCGACAGATGGCCGTTCACTTGCGGCGACAGTGCCGAGCGCGCGACCCCCGCCATCGACATGGCCTGGCGCACGCGCGCCTGAGCGGCGGCGAGGCTCGGATTGTTCTCCTGTGCGGCCTCGATCCATGCGTCGAGTTGGGGGTCGTTGTAGGCGCGCCACCAGTCGGCGGCAGGCCATTGCGCGTCGGCGTTCGCCGCGCGAATGGCGTTGCCGGCGTCGAGCGACGCCGCGTCTGTAGCGCTCGCCTGGGGGGCGATGCCTCCGGTATTTGCGCAGCCGGCGATTGTTAATAGGATCGTAAGAACCGCGGCTGCGGTGATCCTTGTTGGTACCGGAGACTGCACGATTTCCTCCAAAAGTCGCTATAGAAGCAAGTTGCCAATTATATTTTTGGATCGATTGCGGAATAACCGGTAAAAATGCAAGGCATTCTTACGGACGTTGAGATAATCGTTCTTGCAAACCGTGTAACAATCGCTGCGGATTCTCAAGGAAAGGTATGGATACGCTTCAAAACATGCGCGTATTTGTCCGCGTCGTCGAAGCGGGCAGCTTCACGGGTGCCGCGCAGCACCTGAATACAACGACTGCATATGCGTCGCGCGCGGTGTCCGATCTGGAAGCGCATCTGCGCACGCGCCTGTTGAACCGCACCACGCGCCGCATTGCTCTGACCGAGGCCGGCGAGCGTTATCTGCAGCGCTGCGAGCAGATTCTTGCGTATGTCGATCAGGCTGAAGCCGAGGCGAGCGACGCGCACGCGCGTCCGTCCGGCAAGCTGAAAGTCCACGCAATGACGAGCTTTGGCCAGCACTACGTCGTGCCGGCCGTGGGCCGCTATCAGGAGCGGTATCCAGAAGTGAATATCGAGCTGACGCTCGCGCAGCGCATGCCGGATCTGCTCGACGAAGGCTTCGACGTGTCGCTGACACTCGCCACCGGCTTGCCTGATTCGGGACTGGTGTCACAGCGGCTCGGCAGCGCGTTCAGCATTACTTGTGCGTCGCCGGCCTATCTGGAGAAGCACGGGGTGCCGCAAACTCCCGGCGACCTCGCGCGCCACACGTGCCTGCAGATGGTCACGCCGGTGTTTCCGCCCGACAAGTGGGCGTTCGACGGCCCGAACGGCGAGGAAACCGTTACGCTCGGCCCGGCCACTTTCCAGGTGAACGTGGCGGAGGCAATGGCTGTCGCGGTGGCGAGCGGCATGGGCGTTGGGCTGATTCCGATCTACTCCGCAATCAGCGGTTTGCGGAACGGCTCGCTGGTGTGGCTGCTGCCGGAGTACACATCGCAGGAAATGAATCTCTATGCGTTGTATCCGTCGCGCCAATATCTGGACGCCAAGATCCGAACATGGATCGAGCATCTGCGTGAGGAGCTTCCGGCGACGCTTGCGGCCGATCAGGAGGAGTTGCGGCAGTTTGCGCGGACATGACGTTAGCGCCGGCAGCGCGCTTGACCCGCGTTTCACGACAGCAGCGCTCGCAGCGCCCGCAGCACTCGGATAACGCCCTGTTACATGGACGCCGCGCCGCAACATTTCCTTACTTCTGGGCGGAAATCGATTTGATACCGTGTCGATGACGCTGCTGCTCGAGCCGGCACGTTAATTTCGCCGCCACGATTCGGCAATCGCAATCACTGAAGGACGAGGGTTTCATGGATACGCACCTGATGATCGGCGTGGCCGTCATGTTTGGACTAATCGGCATTGCCGCATCTCGCGACCTGCTGCGCCGCCTGCGCGAACAGCAGCCGCAACTTGTACCCATCAAGATCGAGCGTCCGGAAACGCGCAAGCAGCGAGGCGGGCGGTAATCGTTTCAGCGTGGGTTCGGGCATGCGTTCGAGCGTTCGGCCATGGCCGCGCGAGCTGACCCGCGGCCTCTGCCGCCGGGCTATATCTCGACGACCTTGTCCCACGCGAATTGCGGATTTTCCCACTGCCCGCTGCGCCGGTCGAAATAGCCCCGAGGGTTGCAAACCACGCGCGTGCCGTTGACCGTGTAGTCGAACGGCGTGTGCGTGTGCCCGTGAATCCATAGTGCGACCGGCGTTCGGACGAGTTCCGGCAGGTGGTTGACGAATCCGGCGGACACGCGGTCTTGAGCGTAGCGCTCGGCAAGACTCAACCGATGCGGCGCATGATGCGTGACCACGATCGTCTGGCCGGCAAATGGTTTTGCGAGTTCGTGTTCGAGCCATGCGCGCGCATGGCGGTGCAGCGCGAGCGAGTCGCCGGGCGTGAAATCGCGCGATGAGTCCTCGGCATATTTCTGCGAATCTTGCGGCCAGTTCATCTGGATCAGTCCGCGAAAGTCGAGCATGGCGCGCCGCGACGCCTCTATCGATTCTTCAAGCGCTGCGCTGTCAGCGCCGAACAGCGCGAAATCTGTCCACAACGTCGTGCCCAGCACGCGCCAGCGGCCCTGCGGATCGACGAGCGCGGCATTGTTCAGCACGTGCACGTTGTCAACCTGCGCGGCGGCATCGTGAAGTGCGCTTTCCAACGCTCCGAACTCGCCGTCGTAGTACTCGTGATTGCCGGGCACGTAGACCACGGGCACCGCGCCGTCGAAAGCCTGTGCGGCCCAGCGCGGCCCAGCCGCATGATTGTGGATGTCTCCGGCCAGCACGACGAGGTCCGCCTGCGCGTGCGGAATCAGTTCAGGCTCGTCGTTTTCCAGATGCAGGTCGGACAGCACGCGAATTTTCACGGATAGGGCTCCTGCGAGTGACGCGCGTCGACATGCGCGGGCCAGGCTTCGGCGTGAAGTTTCAGCTTTAGTTCGAGCGTAGCACCTTGCCCGGGTTCATCAGGTTCAGCGGATCGAGCGCGCGTTTGACAGCTTGCATCAATTGGACCTCGACGTCCGGCTTGTAGTGCATCGCCTCGTCGATCTTCAGTTGACCGAGCCCGTGTTCCGCGCTGATGCTGCCGCGATGCCGATGCACGCTGTCATACACCACGCGATTGATCGGGCTCTGGTACTGCTCGAGGAACGCCTTCGCGTCGACACCCTCCGGCGCCTGCACGTTGTAGTGCAGGTTGCCGTCGCCGAGATGGCCGAATGTCACCATGCGCGCGCCCGGCGCCGCCTGCTCGATCGCCGCGTCGGTTTCTTCGATGAAGTGACCAATGCGAGAAATCGGCACGGCAATGTCGTGCTTGATGTTCAGACCTTCCTCGGCCTGCGCGAGCGGAATATGTTCGCGCAAATTCCAGAACGCGCGCGATTGCGCGAGACTCTCGGCGACCACCGCGTCTTGCACCATGCCGTCTTCGAGCGCCTGTTCCATCAGACGCTCGAACAGTGCGCGCGCGTGCTCCTCGCTTTCGCTGTCCGACAGTTCCAGCAGCACGATTTGCGCGTGCGGTTCCGCGAACGGATAGCGCATCTGTTCGAAGTGCCGGCCAACGAGCCGCAGGCAGAAATCCGACATGAGTTCGAAACCGGTTAGCAGCGGTCCGGCGACGCTTTGTGTGAGCGACAGAAAGTCGAGTGCGGCATGCGGCGACGCAAGCGCGGCGAGTGCCGTTACGCGTGCAGCCGGCTGCGGATGCAGCTTCAGCACGGCTGCGGTGATGATGCCGAGCGTGCCCTCCGCGCCGATGAACAGATCGCGCAAATCGTAGCCGGTGTTGTCCTTGCGCAGTCCGCGCAGACCGTCCCACAACTCGCCTTGCGGTGTGACCACTTCGAGGCCGAGGCATAGCTCGCGCGTGTTGCCGTAGCGCAGAACGCCGGTGCCGCCCGCGTTGGTTGCAAGATTGCCGCCGATCGTGCAACTGCCCTCGGCGGCGAGGCTCAGCGGGAAGAGACGTCCAGCTTCTTCCGCGCGCTTTTGCACTTCAGCGAGGATCACGCCCGCTTCGACGGTAATGGTGTTGTTGTGCGGATCGATGTCGCGGACGCGGTTCAGACGCCGCAAGCTGACGACCGCCTGCGCACCGCTCGAATCGGGCGTGGCGCCGCCGGCGAGACCCGTGTTGCCCCCTTGCGGCACTACTGCGATGCCGTGTTCGACCGCCAGCTTGACGAGCGCGGCGACTTCATCGGGCGTGGCCGGGCAGAGCACTGCGCAGGCCGCGCCGGTGTAGCGGCGGCGCCAGTCGGTGAGGTAGGGCGCCGTGTCGTGTGCGTCGGTCAACACATGGGCGGCGCCGATGGCGTCGCGGCAGGCAGTGAGAAAAGCGGTTTGGGTCATGTCGGTCGATCAGCGGGGTTGGACTGCGTGATGTGGCGCGTGACGTTCATATGTCCGTGGAGGCGCGTGAAATTCATGTATCCGCGCTTGCAGGATGTTCGCGGCGCAGCTTCGCGGCGCGCTTTGCCGCCCGTTTGAATGGCGCAATATAGGCCAGCGTGCAGACAAAAAAGACCAGGGTTAGCACGGCTTCCAGCCAGCCGAGCCGCGCGCTCAAGCCACGGTCACTCCAGCCGCGCACGACGCCTTCGGCAAAGTACAGCAGGATCAACATCGACGCCCATTGCAGCGTGTAGAGCCGCTGGCGCCACACGCCAGGCAGCGCCAGCAACAGCGGCAACGCCTTGAGCACCAGCGCCGATCCGCCCGGACGCAGCGGCGCCAGCCACCATTCCCATGCGATCGACAACGCGATCAGTGCAACGAGGGCGGCGGTCGCGCCTGACGCGGCGCCGCGTCTTTGCGGCGTTGGAGCATTCACGGCCGTTCGCTCATGGATGCCGCCGTGCGCGCAACGCGTGCGCCGAGCGCAACGGCGAGAGTTTTCTCGTCCGCGGAAATGCCTTGTGCGGCACTGCCCGCGCGGGCGAAGTGCGATGCGCCGTATGGTGTGCCGCCGGTTTGCGTCGTGCTCAGTGCGCTCTCCGTGTACGGGATGCCGACGATCAGCATGCCGTGGTGGAGCAGCGGCAGCATCATGGATAACAGCGTGGACTCCTGGCCGCCGTGCAGACTGCCGGTTGACGTGAACACGCAGGCCGGCTTGCCGGAAAGTGCGCCGGAAAGCCACTGCGGCGTCGTGCCGTCGAGAAAGTACTTGAGCGAAGCCGCCATATTGCCGAAGCGTGTCGGCGAGCCGAGCGCGAGACCCGCACATTCCTCCAGGTCGCGCAGTTCGACGTACGGTGGTCCTTCAGCGGGAATGTCGGGTTGGGTCGCTTCGCAGACGGTCGAAACTGCCGGCACCGTCCGAACGCGCGCCTGCATGCCGGGGACGCTGTCGACGCCGTGCGCGATCGCCAGCGCGAGTTCGCGCGTGGCGCCGTGACGGCTGTAATAGAGCACGAGAATGTCTTTCATAGGCCTCATCGGTGAACGGGTATTATAGGGCTTGGGTCCGCTCTACAGGCCGTTCCCAGCGATTCACAGCCATTGGTGGCCATTCGGCCAGGCTCGCGCCAGGAACTCCGCACAGTTCTGTAATGCGGTCCTGAAACACGGTTCGACGAAGCAAGGAGGCAGGTTTGTTGTCCAGGGTGCGTTTCGATCTCGACACGCTCAAGCGGCTCGCGCAGTTCGCCGCGAAGCGCAGCAGCGAGGACCGTATTCCGCAGGTGGCCGGCAGTCTCACCTTCACGACCATGCTCGCGCTGGTGCCGCTCGCCACCGTCGCGTTTGCGCTCTTCACGGCGTTTCCGCTCTTCAGTTCGTTCCAGGAGTCGCTGCAGTTCTTCCTCGCGGATCACCTGATGCCCGCGCAGCTGAACAGCCAGATTTTCAGGTATCTGAACCAGTTCGCCGCCAAGGCGAAAGGCTTGACCACCATCGGCATGGTGCTGCTGTTTCTCACGGCCGTCATGACCATGATGACGATCGAATCCGCGTTCAATGTGATCTGGCGCGTGCGCAAGGCGCGGCCTATCGCGCAGCGCATCCTCGTGTACTGGGCGATCATCACGCTCGGTCCGATTCTGATTGGCGTGAGCCTCTCCATCTCGTCGTATCTGTTCACGCAGTCAATGACCTTCAGCGCCGCCCAGCGCATCACACCGGTTATCGAGTGGGCGCTCACGGGTGCGGCATTGCCGTTGACGGCGCTCGCGTTCACGATTCTCTACGTGTATTTGCCGAATTGCCGCGTGGAATGGCGCGACGCGGTGATCGGCGGCGTGACCGCGGCAATCGCCTTCGAGCTCGCCAAGCGCGGCTTTGGCTATTACGTGCGCCGCATTCCCACTTACACCGCGGTCTACGGCGCGTTCGCGGCAGTGCCGCTTTTCCTGCTGTGGATGTACCTGTGCTGGTTCATCACGCTGGCGGGTGCAATGATCGCGTCGGCGTTGCCTGCAATCCGGATCGGCCAGTTTCATCGCCCGACGTTCGAGGGCAGCAATCTCTTTGATTCCCTCGAACTGCTTGCACGGCTTTGCGAAGCGCGCGACGCCGGCAAGCGCGGCTACACGGTGCCCGAGCTTTCACGAATGCTCCGCCGCGATATGGACACCACCATCAATCTGCTGCAACGGCTCGAACAGATCGGATGGATCGCGCAACTGGAGGAAGACGGCTCGCGCCCGCACTTCCTCTTGCTGGCGAATCCGGCGCAGATCACCGTTCAGCAGGTCTACGACCTCTTTGTGATCGATCGTGCAGAGCTGGAGTATCAGCTTCAGCTTGCTTCTACTCGCGTGGACGGCGCCACGCTGCTCGCGGCGCTGGAGAACGACAAACTCAAAGTGACGCTCGCGACGCTGCTCGCGGCGCGTGCCGCGGCACGCGAATCGGAAGCCGAAGAGAACGAGCGCGGCGCGTCCTCGATGCCGCATCAGGCGGCGTAGGCGTCGCGCGAGGCGGCGGAGCGATCTTGCGCCTGGTCTACAACGAGATCTTGCCTACGCAGATGTCCTTGAACATGACCCAGTCGCCCATCAGGCTATAAAACGGATGACGGAAGGTTGCCGGCCGGTTCTTCTCGAAGAAAAAATGTCCGACCCAGGCAAAACCGTATCCGCAGATCACGGCGGCCGGCAGCCACAGCCAGTCGCCGGTGGCAAGCGACATGGCGAGACAGCCGATGACCCCGAGCGATCCCACGAAATGCAGCCGCCGCGAGACCTGGTTGCGATGCTCGCTCAGATAGTACGGGTAGAACTCCGCGAAGTTCGCGAAGTGGTCGGTGTGCGCGGTATGAGCCATAACGCCTCCGGATTGCTACGCGCTGCGATTGCACGCCCGCCGCTGCGAACGCTCTTTTGCTGAGCGCGCCTGCATGACCGCGGCGCCTCGACGAGGACACGCTCGAACCATTGTGCGGCTATCGTGCGACTCGCGCAACCTGGCCGTTCGGACGATGGCGCCAGCGTCCCGCAGCCGCTATCTTGAGAACTTGTCACAGCTTGCAAAGCGGGAGCGACCGGCTTCGAAATTGCGCCGCGGTTAGCCCGCGTCGCGTGGCGGCGTACGAGCGAAGCTGAACAACGCGTCGAGCGTCGCATCTGGCTGTTCGGTCATCAGTGCGTGACCGGCGTCGAGCGTCACCGTATCTACCGGTGCGCCTGCTTGCAGAAGCGCATCGGCCAACGCCTTGGCGGCTCGCGGCGGCGTCATCGCATCGCGCCGGCCGACAACGAGCCGTGTGGCGCAGCGAATCTGCGCGGCTCGCGCGAGGCCGTCGGCGTACGTATTGCACGCGGTGAAGTCGGTATGAAAGAGATTCGCTTCACCCTTTGCTGAAACGCGCTCCATCAACCGCTGGTTCATGCCGTGCAGCCAGAAGCCGGGTCCGGGGCACGAAGGCTTCGCGGCGAGCGTCGAGTGCGACCACTGGTTGACCATGCCGATCGCTTCGGGCTCGCGGTGCAGGGCGGCCTCCAGCAAGGTGTCGGATACCGCCATTGGCAAAGCGGTGGCGAGCAGAGCGAGGTGAGTGGTTCGTTCGGGGTAGCGGCCCGCGAAGTCGAGCGCGACAAGCGAGCCCATGCTGTGGCCGGCTACGAATGCGCGCTGCACGCCCGCGGCGTCGAGCAATGCGGCGAGCCAGTCAGCCATCGCGGTGACCGTGCGTAGCGCCGGGCCGGCGCTACGGCAGTGCCCAGGCAGATCCACGGCGAGCACGCCGAAGCCGTGATGCGCGAAGTAACGCGTCTGCAGCGCCCATACGCTATGGTCGTGCTCCGCGCCGTGGATGAAGACGGCGGTCGGCAGACTGGCGTCGAACGGTTTGCCGCCGGTGTAGGCGTAGGTGGCTTTGCCTTGAACGTCGACGATCATGCGGACTCCTTGCCGGGACGTGTAGCCGCGGAACCCGAGCCACCGGGTTCGGTGGAACCAGATTGCCCGCTTCGCGGCGCCGTTGAGCCAGACGCTTTCTGCGCCGCTTTCAGACCGCGTTTCAGATCGTCGATGAGGTCGTCGGGGTCTTCGAGGCCGATCGACAACCGGATCGTGCCTTCAGCAATGCCGGCTGCGGCCAGCGCGGCGGCGTCCATGCGAAAGTGAGTCGTGGAAGCGGGATGGATCACCAGCGAGCGCGCGTCGCCCACGTTCGCGAGGTGCGAGAACAGCGAGAGTGCTTCGATAAAGCTGCGGCCGGCGGCGCGGTCGCCGCGCAGATTGAAGCTGAATACGGCGCCCGCGCCACGCGGCAGCAGCCGCTTCGCAAGCGCGTGGTCGGGATGCGTCGGCAACTCCGGATACGCGACGGCTTCGACCGCCGCATGACCGGCCAGGAACTCGACCACGCGGCGTGTGTTGGCCACGTGCCGCTCCATCCGCAAGGGCAGCGTTTCAATGCCTTGCAGAAGCTGCCACGCGGCTTGCGGATGCAGGCACGCGCCGAAGTCGCGCAAGCCTTCGCGGCGAGCGCGCAGCAGGAAGGGGGCGGCGGTGCTTTCCTCGCTGAATATTATGCCGTGAAAACCTTCGTAAGGCTCGGTGAATTCCGGGAAGCGCCCGGAGGCGTCGAAGTCGAACGTGCCGCCGTCTACCAGCACGCCGCCGATGGTCGTGCCGTGGCCGCCCAAGAATTTGGTGGCCGAGTGATAGACGAAGTCGGCGCCGTGCTCGAAAGGCTTCAGCAGGTATGGCGTGGTGAACGTGGAGTCGACGAGAAGCGGCACGCGGTGCTCGTGGGCGATCTGCGCGACGGTTGCGACGTCGAGCACGTCGAGGCCCGGATTGCCGAGCGTTTCGCCGAACAGCAGGCGCGTGTTGGGACGCAGAGCCGCGCGCCATGCGTCGATATCGCCGGGTTTGACGAAGGTGGTCTCGATGCCGAAGCGGCGCAACGTGTAATGCAGCAGATTATGCGAGCCGCCGTATAGCGCGCTCGAGGCCACGATGTGCGACCCTCTGCCCATTAGCGTGACGATCGCCAGATGCAAGGCAGCCTGGCCGCTTGCCGTGCCGATTGCGCCCGCGCCGTTTTCAAGCGCGGCAACGCGCTCTTCGAATACGGCCACGGTAGGATTCGAGATGCGCGAGTAGACGTGGCCCGCGCGCTCCATGTTGAAGAGCGCGGCTGCGTGGTCCGAGTCGCGAAACGAGAACGACGTGGTCTGATAGATAGGCGTGGCGCGCGCACCGGTGGCGGGGTCGGGAGCGGCGCCGGCGTGCAGCGCAAGCGTATCGAAACGGTTGGCGGACATGCTGGTCGGCGAGGCCACGGACAGCCTCGCGAAAGGTGAAAGTGGCGGCCATCGTATCACCGGCATGAACTGCTTCAAGCGCGGTTTTCCCGATGCGTCTGCGCGCCGCAAGGCCTTTGCAGGGCGGCGTAAGCCCGCCGTGCCTTGATGGGCGGGCCGCTTTCCTTTTATGGGCCTTTCCGCTAGGATCGAAAGTCATTGATGCATCACCATGCCTAGCGGGTATTTCGGGAGACAGATCATGCGAGTCAGCGACATTCTTAAAGTCAAAGGCAACACCCTTTTCACGGTCACGCCAGACGCCACGCTGCACGACGCAGTCAACACCATGGCCGAGCACGACATCGGCTCGCTCGTCGTCATGGAGTACGGCGACCTGGTCGGCATGCTGACATTCCGCGAGATTATTCTTACGCTGAGCGAGAACGGCGGGAGCGTGGGCACGTCCACAATCCGCAAGGTCATGGACGATCATCCGCTCACCTGCACGCCTGAAACGGACGTCAACGAAGTGCGCCGCATGATGCTCGAACATCACGTGCGCTACCTGCCGGTCATGGAGAGCCGCACGCTGATGGGCGTTATTTCTTTCTATGACGTCGCGAAGGCGGTGGTCGAGGAACAGGGCTTCGAAAACCGCATGCTGAAGGCGTACATCCGCGACTGGCCGGAAGAGCAGGGGCAGCAGCCGGCGCGTTGATGCGCGGCCGCCCGCTGGCGGAGCCGCTGGTATTGCCGCGTGAGTGGCCGGACAGGGCGCCGCGGTGCTTGGGAGGGCCAGCGACGGGGAACGTCCAGTAAAGGCGTAACATCCAGGAAAGGCGTGCGCGAGAGCGCGCGTTTTTTTTGTGCGCGCCGTCATGGTTCTTCATGTGGCCTTTAGCCGCTTTTCCTGGCGCCTGCTACTGAATCTGTTTCAACGAACTTCATGAGTCAAAGCCCGCTGCCCCCAACGCCTCCCACGTCGCCTGCGCCGCCCGCGTCTGCGCCGGCCGCCGTCCACCGTGCCGCGCGCCAGCATGGCCAGCACGAATCGCAGTTCAAGCTGCTGGGCCAGCGCCGCTTTGCGCCGTTTTTCTGGACGCAGTTCCTCGGCGCGATGAACGACAACGTCTTCAAGATAGGTTTCACGTCGCTCGTCACGTTTCAGGCGGCGCGGTTCTCAGGCGTCGATCCGAAGACCGCCGCGTTCATGATCTCGGCGATCTTCATCTTGCCTTTCGTGTTGCTGTCGGCCACGTCCGGACAGATCGCCGACAAGTACGACAAGGCGATGCTCACGCGTTTCGTGAAGAGCTTCGAGATCGTCGTCATGTTGGTCGGCGGCGCGGGCTTCCTGCTGCATAGCGCGCCGCTGCTGTATCTGTGCACGTTTCTGATGGGCGTCCATTCGACTCTGTTCGGGCCGGTCAAGTATTCATATCTGCCGCAACATCTGTCGAGCGAGGAACTGGTCGGCGGCAACGGCATGGTCGAGATGGGCACTTTCGTCGCGATCCTGGTCGGCACGATTGTCGGCGGCGCGGGCGCAGGTTTCGTCGAACATGGCGCGCTGGTTCTGGCTTGTGCCTGCGTCGCCATTGCGCTCGCGGGGCGCGTCGTATCGAGCTTCGTGCCGGTAACAGTGGCGCCGCAGCCGGATTTGCGCATCAACTGGAACCCGGTCAGCGAGACCTGGCGCAACCTCAAGCTCGCGCGCGAAAACCGCACGGTGTTTCTGAGCCTGCTCGGCATATCGTGGCTGTGGTTCGTGGGCGCGACGTTTCTGTCGTCGTTTTTCAGCTTTGCAAAAGATGTGCTGTCCGCGAACCCGGACGTCGTGACTGTACTGCTCGGCACCTTCTCCGTTGGTATCGGCCTTGGCTCGCTGCTGTGCGAGAAGCTTTCCAAGCGGCGTATCGAGATCGGCCTCGTGCCGCTTGGCTCGATCGGCATGAGCGTGTTCGCCATCGACCTGTTCTTCGCAAGCCACGCGCTGCCGGCCGCCGGTCATCTGTTGAGCGTCGGCGAGTTCCTCGCGCACGCCGCGCATTGGCGCGTGCTCGCCGATCTGTTTCTACTTGCCATGTTCGGCGGTTTCTACAGCGTGCCGCTTTATGCACTGATCCAGAGCCGCAGCCAGCCGAGCCACCGGGCGCGCATCATCGCCGCGAACAATATTCTCAATTCGCTGTACATGATCGTCTCGGCGTTGATGGCGGTCGGCCTCACCTCGGCGGGTTTCAGCATTCCGGCCATTTTTCTCGTGACCGCGCTGCTCAATATCGTGGTGGCGACCTACATCTATTCGCTCGTGCCCGAGTTCCTGTTGCGATTCATCGCATGGTTGCTCGTGCACACGTTCTACCGGATCCGCCTCGTGCACGCGGAGCGGATTCCGGAAGAGGGCGCGGCCGTGCTCGTGTGCAATCACGTGAGCTTTGTTGATGCGGTCGTGATCATGGCCGAGAGTCCACGGCCGATTCGCTTCGTAATGGACTATCAGATCTTCAAAAACCCGTTCGCCGGCTGGGTCTTCCGTCATGCGAAGGCGATTCCCATAGCGCCCGCGCATGAGGACCCGCAGGTGCTGGCGCGCGCGTACGAGCGTTGCGCACAGGCGCTTGCCGACGGCGAACTGGTGTGCATTTTTCCCGAAGGCAAACTCACCCGGACGGGCGACATGAACGAGTTCCGTCGCGGTGTTATGGAAATCATCGCGCGCACACCGGCGCCGGTCGTTCCAATGGCGTTGCGTGGCCTGTGGGGCAGCGTGTTTTCCCGCGCCGACGACGCACACTGGCCACGCCCCGTGCAAAAGGGCGTGATGAGTCGGCTGACTCTGGCAGTAGGCGAGCCTATCGACCCGGCGCTGGCCACGCCCGAGTTGCTTCAGAGAATCGTCACGGACTTGCGCGGCGCGCGGAAGTAGGCGCGCGGCCTTGTCCGGAAGTCATAAGCCGGCGCGCGGCGTCGTCCCGGGCGGCAAGGGGCTGGCATAATAGCGTCTTCCCCGCATTCCTTTGGACGACGCCCATGTCCGGCAACACGCTCGGTACGCTTTTCACTGTCACGACCTTCGGCGAATCGCACGGCCCGGCTATCGGCTGTGTGATCGACGGTTGCCCGCCGGGCATGGCGCTGACCGAAGCCGACATCCAGCTCGAACTCGACCGCCGCAAGCCGGGCACGTCGCGCCACGTCACGCAGCGTCAGGAAGAGGACAAGGTCGAGATTCTGTCGGGCGTGTTCGAGGGAGCCACCACGGGTGCACCCATCGCGCTGCTGATTCGCAATACGGACCAGCGCAGTAAAGACTACGGCAACATCGTGGACACGTTTCGTCCCGGCCACGCCGACTACACCTATTGGCAGAAGTACGGTATTCGCGACTACCGCGGCGGCGGCCGTTCGTCGGCGCGTTTAACAGCGCCTACGGTCGCGGCCGGTGCCGTTGCGAAGAAATGGTTGCGCGAGAAATTCGGCACTGAAATTCGTGGCTACATGGCCGCGCTTGGCGAGATCGACGTGCCGTTTGTCGACTGGGCGCATGTGCGCGAGAACCCGTTCTTCGTGCCGAACGCGGACATCGTGCCGCAGCTCGAAGCGTATATGGACGCACTGCGCAAAGAGGGTGACTCGATTGGCGCCCGTATCAACGTGGTGGCTTCGGGTGTGCCCGTCGGTCTCGGCGAGCCGTTGTTCGACCGTCTTGACGCGGACATCGCTCACGCCATGATGGGTATCAACGCGGTGAAGGGCGTTGAGATCGGCGCGGGGTTCGCGAGCGTCGCGCAGCGCGGCTCCGTGCATGGCGACGAACTCACACCCGAAGGCTTTGTCGGGAATAACGCGGGCGGTGTGCTTGGCGGTATTTCCACCGGCCAGGACATTACCGTGTCGATTGCCATCAAACCGACGTCGAGCATTCGTACTCCGCGCCGCTCGATCGACAAAGCGGGGCAACCGGCAATGGTCGAGACGTTCGGGCGGCATGACCCGTGTGTCGGCATTCGCGCTACGCCTATCGCTGAATCCATGCTTGCGCTGGTGCTGATCGACCATGCGTTGCGCCATCGCGCGCAATGTGGCGACGTTTCGGTGAGTACGCCGAAGATCGCAGCAAGCGCGCCGTAAAGGGCGCGGTTCGCGCGTTTCAATCGCATTGCGCGAACTGCGCTTTTCGCATGAATCATCTCTCCAGCCAGCCGGCGGACAACATTCTCCCGGCGTTGCGGGCCCGCGCCGCGGCGCCGCACGCGGTCGCGCACGACTGTCTCGCGTTCGGCCAGACACTGCTGCAACACGCGGGCGGCGACAAAGCGCTGCAACGCGAAGCCCTCGGGGCGCTCGTACGCGCGTATCAGGCCGACCCAGTCTGTGAGCCGACGCTCCTCCACACTATTGCGCAGACGGCCTTCGTCGTGCGCGATTGGGCGCTTGTCGAATCTGCCACGGCACTGCTGCTCTCACAAAACCCCGCCGATGCCAACGCATTGATCTGGCGGTCCGCCGCCGTCCAACATCGTAACGACTTCGCGACTGCCGAGAATTTGCTGCGTGAAGCGGTGCGCCTCGTGCCGGGCAATCCGATCGCGCTTCATAAACTGGCGTTGTGCATCAAGGAGCAGGCGCGTTTTGCGGAAGCCGAAGCGCTCCTTCATGAGGTGCTCGCGTTGTCCGCGGATAACGCACATGCGATGTTCGATTTGTCCGAACTCCAGATCCGCAGCGGGCGTTTCGCCGAGGGCTGGGCGCTCTACGAGTCGCGCCTTGCGTTCGCCGGCGATCTGAACAACGCGCAGCAAGCGCTCGCCGCGATCAGCGCACCGTGGCAAGGAGAGTCGCTGGCGGGCAAGACGCTCGTCGTGTACGGCGAGCAAGGCAACGGCGACTGTCTGTGGGCGGTGCGCTTTCTGCCGCTGCTCGCCGAGCGTGCGCGGCGTGAAGGCGGCCGGGTGATCTTCGGTCACGACGGGCCGTTGCGGCATCTATTCGAACGGACGCTGCCTGCCGACCTGCGGCTTGAAACGAGCCTCGAAACGCAGCCCGATTTTCATTGCGGGTTGATGAGCTTGCCCTTGCGTCTAGGCATTGTCGAGGCGGCCGGTTGGGGCGAGCCTTATCTGAGCGCGGACCCGCAACGTCTGCAACCGTGGCAGCAGTGGGTGCATGCCTGTGTCGACGGCAAGCCCGGTAATCGCAAAGTGGGACTCGTGTGGAATGGAAATCCGGACCATATCCGCGATGCGCGGCGCTCGGTGCCGATCGAGCAACTGGAGCCATTGTTGAACGTGACCGGTGTCACCTATTTCGCGCTGTCGCCAGGACGCGGCGAGACGGTCGCGCAATGGCGTGCAATGGGCTTCGACGTCGTCGATCCTACTCAGTACTTTGAAGCCGGCTTCGACGACGTCGCCGCGCTGCTGGCGAATCTCGATCTGGTGGTAACGATCGACAGTGGACCCGCCCATCTGGCCGGCGCGCTCGGCGTACCGACGTGCTTGATGATCGATCGGGTATCGGCGTGGTTCTGGGGAGTGGGGGCGCTGGTTACGCCCTGGTACGATTCGATCGAACTGTTCCGGCAACCGGCGGTGGGCGCCTGGGCGCCGGTGATGGCACAAGTGTGTGCGCGCATCGAAGGAATGGTGCGCGGCTAAGCGGTGGCCTTGGCGGGTTGCCTTGGCGGGTTGCCCTGGTGGGTGGCCCTCACGGCTTGCCTTCGCAACGCAGAGGTCGTCTGCCTATGTTGCGAAGGCGAAGCGCCGCTCACATGTTCGGGTAGTTCGGCCCGCCGCCGCCTTCAGGTGTCACCCACACGATGTTCTGCGTCGGGTCCTTGATATCGCAGGTCTTGCAGTGCACGCAGTTCTGCGCGTTGATTACCAGCCGCTCGCTGCCGTCGTCGTTCTTCACGAATTCATAAACGGCCGCCGGGCAGTAACGCGACTCCGGACCCGCATACGTCTGCCAGTTTACGTTCACCGGCACCGTGGGGTCTTTGAGCGTCAAGTGAGGCGGCTGGTTCTCTTCGTGATTCGTGTTCGATATGAACACCGAAGACAAACGGTCGAAGGTCAGCTTGCCGTCCGGCTTCGGGTAGGTGATCGGCGTGCATTGCGACGCGGGCTTGAGCATCTCATGATCGGAATGCTGATGGTGCAGCGTCCACGGCACATTCCCGCCGAGCAGCTTCTGCTCGATGCCGACCATCAACGTGCCGAGGTACAGGCCCTTGCTCATCCACTGCTTGAAGTTGCGGGCCCTGTAGAGCTCCGTGTGCAGCCACGAAGTCTTGAACGACTCGGGATAAGCCATGAGCTCGTCGCTCGTGCGGCCTGCCTGCACGGCTTCAAATGCGGCATCGGCGGCGAGCATGCCGGTCTTGATCGCCGCATGCGAACCTTTGATCCGCGATGCGTTCAGGAAGCCCGCGTCGTCGCCGACCAGTGCGCCGCCGGGGAACACGAGCTTCGGCAGCGACATCAGGCCGCCCGCAGTGATTGCCCGCGCGCCATACGACACGCGCTTGCCGCCTTCCAGAAAATGACGGATTGCCGGATGCGTCTTGTAGCGCTGGAATTCCTCGAACGGCGACAGATACGGGTTCGTATAACCGAGCCCGACCACGAAGCCGACCACCACCTGGTTGTTGTCCATGTGATAGAGGAACGAGCCGCCGTACGTGTCCGTCTGCAAGGGCCAGCCGGCCGTGTGCATGACGAGCCCCGGCTTGTGTTTCGACGGATCGATTTCCCACAATTCCTTGATGCCGATGCCGTAGACCTGCGGATCGACGCCGTCGCGCAGCCTGAACTTCTCGTTCAGCTGACGCCCGAGATGCCCGCGCGCACCTTCGCAGAAAAGGGTGTATTTCGCGTGCAGTTCCATGCCGAGCTGGAAGTTTTCAGTCGGCTGGCCGTCCTTGCCGATGCCGAGATTGCCCGTGGCGACGCCTTTCACCGAACCGTCGTCGTTGTAGAGCACCTCCGCAGCCGGGAAGCCGGGGAAAATCTCCACGCCGAGCGCTTCGGCCTGCTGGCCCAGCCAACGCGTGACGTTGGCGAGGCTGATCACGTAGTTGCCGTGGTTCTTGAAGTTATCGGGCAGCGCCCAGTTCGGCACGCTCTTCGCGCCGGTTTCCGAGAGGAACAGGAAACGGTCTTCGGTGACTTCGACGTCCAGCGGCGCGCCTTTTTCCTTCCAGTCGGGAATCAGTTCATTCAACGCGCGCGGGTCCATGACGGCGCCCGAGAGGATGTGCGCCCCGATCTCCGAGCCTTTTTCCAGCACGCAGACGCCAAGCTCGACGCCCTTGTCGGCCGCCAGCTGCTTCAGGCGGATCGCCGCGGACAAGCCAGCCGGGCCGCCGCCG
This sequence comes from Paraburkholderia caledonica, assembly GCF_000383275.1. Taxonomy (NCBI): domain Bacteria; kingdom Pseudomonadati; phylum Pseudomonadota; class Betaproteobacteria; order Burkholderiales; family Burkholderiaceae; genus Paraburkholderia; species Paraburkholderia caledonica. The sequence goes on from NZ_KB911041.1 coordinate 225,301, forward strand.
ACGATCACGACGTCGTATTCCATCGACTCGCGCGGGCCGTACTGCTCAATGAGACTTGCGGGGGTCATTGATGCTCCTCTTACCGTTAGAATGCTTTTTTCGGGATCGTATTGTGGGCGATGGTCTCTTGCACCGCAACCCGATCAGCAGAGATTAGCACGAGCGTTCTATTTATATGCTACGGTATTGACCCGAGCATGGGTCGGACCGCGACCGACAACCGTATTCGTAACTACAACCGAACAAGGAACGACAATGGGCCGTTCGATCAATCTGGAAGGCAAAGTCGCGCTCATCACAGGCGCCTCGAGCGGGTTGGGAAAGCGCTTTGCTCAAGTGTTGTCGCAGGCGGGCGCCAAGGTCGTGCTGGCGAGCCGGCGAACCGAGCGCCTGAAGGAGCTGCGCGCCGAAATCGAGGCGTCGGGCGGCGCGGCGCACGTCGTTTCGCTGGATGTGACCGATTATCAGAGCATCAAGTCGGCGGTCGCCCATGCGGAGACCGAGGCGGGCACCATCGACATTCTGGTGAACAACTCGGGCGTGTCGACCACGCAGAAGCTGTCGGAAGTTACGCCGGCCGACTTCGAATATGTGTTCGACACCAACACCCGCGGCGCGTTCTTCGTCGCGCAGGAAGTGGCCAAGCGCATGATCATGCGCGGCAACAACGCGCAGAAACCGTCGTACCGGATCATCAATATCGCGTCGATGGCCGGCTTGCGCGTACTGCCCCAAATCGGCCTTTATTCGATGAGCAAGGCAGCCGTCGTCCACATGACGAAAGCCATGGCGCTCGAATGGGGCAAGCACGGCATCAATGTGAACGCGATCTGCCCGGGCTATATCGACACGGAGATCAATCATCATCACTGGTCGACCGAGCAGGGGCAAAAGCTCGTGTCGATGCTGCCGCGCCATCGCGTCGGCAAGCCTGAGGACCTGGACGGATTGCTGCTATTGCTGGCGGCGGACGAATCGCAGTTCATCAACGGCTCGGTAATCGCCGCCGACGACGGCTTCGGTCTGGCCTGATCGCCGGCTTATGAGTTGACGCGCGCACGATCACCGGAATCCGGCGAGGTGCGCCTGGCACTCGTCCCGGCGCGCCAGGCGATTAACGCAGTTTCGAAGAAGCTCTTTTACGCGCGCGGGCCTTCTGCCGACGAAACGTCTGCGCTATGGTGCAGGCATTGGCCTGAATGGCCACGGTTTTACCCGACTCGATCCTTGAGCAATCTTTTGAGAAGTAAGAAGAGCAGAAGCACGATGAGCGATTTTCACGCAGTTTTCGAGATGTCGATGCCGATCCGCTGGGGCGACATGGACGCATTCGGCCATGTGAACAACACGGTCTATTTCCGCTACATGGAGCAGGTGCGTATCTCCTGGTTCGAGCAACTCGGCCTCGCCGGCAGCAATGCGGATGGCCAGGGGCCGGTGATCGTGAACGCGTCGATGGAGTTTCTCAAGCAACTGCATTACCCCGGCGACGTGATCGGCCGCATGACCGTCGCGACGCCCGGCCGCAGCAGTTTCGACACGGGCTTCGAACTCGTGCGTGCAGACGATCCCAGCACCGTCTATGCACGCGGCGCCGCCCGCTGCGTATGGATCGATTACGCCGCCGGCAAGTCGGTGCCGGTTCCTGATTTGTTGCGCGAGACCATCGAGCGCGCCGCGCTCGTGAAAGCGGCCGAGCCGGCCGCATAAGTTCGCCGTTTATTTCTGCATGACCGCGCAGCGCGAGGCCTCAACTCTAAGGCCTCGCTTCATCGTTCCACTTCTTGCCTCGACTTCGCACAAAGCGGTGTCGCGCGCCGCGGCTGCGGCCGTCAATGCCCGAGCAGACGCTGCAACAGTTCGGTAGCGTTACCCGTATCGTATTTGCGCATCAAGCGGGCACGATAAACGTCGACGGTGCGCGGGCTGATTTCCAACGCCCGTCCAATCTGTTTGCTGGTTTTGCCGGTCACCAGTTGGGCGGCGATTTCCCGCTCGCGAGGCGTCAATTCGACCGCCACGCGCCGCGTCGCGCTCAGATCCTCGAAAGTCCAGACGCCTGCCGCGTGCGGGTCGGTGCGCCGCTGCGCGCGGCCCGTCACATGGCACCAGAACAGTTCGCCGTTGGCGCGCTTCATGATGCGGTCGTCGGCATAGCTGCCTTGAGCGGTCATGATGGGCGGGATCCGTGCGCCGATCCGCTCGAATTCGTCCGCCGACGGATACAGAATCTGGAACGACTGCCCGAGCAGCGCCTCGCGCGGACAGCCGAAGATGGACGCCAGTTCGTCATTGCAGTCTTCGATAATGCGCTCACGCGACAGCACGAGCCCGATCGGCGCGAGATGAAAAGCGGTTTGGTAATCCAGTGCGGGCATGGGCTGGCGGCAAGTACTTATGTATTTTTGCGTATTGTGCCGTATGGCGCACGCAGCGTACTCTTTCGGGCACATGAGAACGCGGTGAGGCGTCCATGGCGGCGTTTGCGCAAAGCGTGACACAGGCTTCGCGCACGGCACCCGCCGGATGACTAGAATGACGTGTCGGGCCGCGCCTGAGCGCGTCACACGAGCCGCAAGAAAACGGTTTCAGGTTTCCATAAAGGAAGGGACATACTGATGAACAAAGTCTATCCAGGCGCCGCCGAGGCGCTGAAAGACATCGTCAAGGACGGTCAGACGTTCGCCGTCGGCGGCTTCGGGTTGTGCGGCATTCCCGAAGCGCTGATCGCTGCGCTGCGCGACACCAAGGTGCAAAACATTACCTGCATCAGCAACAACGCGGGTGTCGACGGATTTGGCCTCGGTCTGCTGCTCGAGACGCGCCAGATCAAGAAGATGATCTCGTCGTATGTCGGGGAAAACAAGGAGTTCGAGCGCCAGTATCTGGCCGGCGAACTCGAACTCGAATTCACGCCGCAGGGCACGCTTGCCGAGAAACTGCGCGCGGGCGGCTCGGGCATCCCGGCGTTCTTCACGAATACCGGCTACGGCACGCTGATCGCCGAAGGCAAGGAAACCCGCCAGTTCGGCGAAAACCACTACGTGCTCGAACATTCGCTGACGGCGGATGTCGCGCTCGTGAAGGCATGGAAAGCCGACAAGTCGGGCAACCTGATCTATCGCCGCACGGCTCGCAACTTCAATCCGATGTGCGCGATGGCCGGCAAGATCACCGTCGCGGAAGTCGAGGAAATCGTCGAGGTAGGCGAGCTCGATCCGGACGCGATTCATACGCCTGGCATCTTCGTTCAGCGCATCGTGCTCAATGCGCATCCGGAAAAACGCATCGAACAACGCGTCGTCCGCGCGAAAGGAGACTGATCATGGCATGGACTCGTGACGAAATGGCCGCGCGCGCGGCGAAGGAATTGCAGGACGGTTTTTATGTGAACCTCGGCATCGGCTTGCCGACGCTGGTGGCGAACCACGTGCCGCCGGGTGTCGAAGTGTGGCTGCAGTCGGAAAACGGCCTGCTCGGCATTGGCCCGTCGCCGACCGAAGACGAAGTGGACGCCGACCTCATCAACGCGGGCAAGCAAACGGTGACCACGTTGCCGGGCTCGTCGATTTTTTCGTCGGCGGATTCGTTCGCGATGATTCGCGGCGGCCACATCAACCTGGCCATTCTGGGCGCCATGCAGATCAGCAAGAAGGGCGACCTCGCGAACTGGATGATCCCCGGCAAGATGATCAAGGGCATGGGCGGCGCAATGGATCTGGTGGCCGGCGTCAAGCGCGTGGTGGTGCTGATGGAGCACGTCGCGAAGGGCGATCAGCACAAGATTCTCGAAGAATGCACGCTGCCGTTGACGGGCGTGGGCGTGGTGGATCAGATCATCACCGACCTCGGCGTGATCGAAGTTACCGACGACGGCCTGAAGGTGACAGAACTGGCGCCTGGCGTGAGCGTCGACGAGATCAAGGCGAAGACGGGCGCGCCGCTCGATGTGAGCGCGGTGAGCTGATCACGGTTGTCGGGTTTGCTGCCGGGCTGACGCATGTGCGTTGGCCCAGACGGCGGGAATGGTGGGCGGGGCGGGCGAGGCGGAAGTCTCGCCCGCTTTTCTTTTTGCGGCTCGCGGTTTTGCCGCGCCCGTCCTATGCCTTCTGGCCGATCCTTGTCACGCGGCAAAGCGGTTTACAATCGTTCGAAGCAATCACTTGACGATTCGTCGCCTGTTTCTTCGCGCCGCGTTACGGTGCACACGGGCCACATGCACAGCGCTTTTGCAAGGACCACAGATGACCGCAACGACAGCTTTCGCCGGCGAGCGGCTCGCGCCGCGCCAACGTTATGTGCAGTGCGCGAGCGCCGCGGGCTTGCATCGCATTGCCTACACCGAGTGGGGCCATCCGGACAATCCGCGGGTGCTGCTGTGCGTGCATGGCCTGACGCGCTCGGGGCGCGACTTCGACCGGTTAGCGGCGCAGTTCGCCGATACCTACCGTGTGGTCTGTCCTGATGTGGCGGGCCGGGGCTTGTCTTCGTGGCTCGCCAACCCAAACCTATACAGCGTGCCGCAATATGTCGCAGACATGGTGACGCTCATTGCGCGGCTGAATGTGGAAACGGTCGACTGGTTCGGCACGTCAATGGGCGGCCTGATCGGGCTCGGCCTCGCGGGTCTCGCGGATACGCCTATCCGCAAGCTGTTGCTAAACGACGTCGGTCCGCATCTGGAGCCGGAGGCCGTCAAGCGTATCGGCGATTATCTCGGCAAGCCCGTGCGCTTCGACTCGCTGCGGCAAGGCATCGATCACGCGGCGTTCCTCGCGCGCAGCTTCGGTCCGCTCACGGCGGAAGAATGGCGCGAGATCAATACGCCGCTGATTCGCGAAGAGAACGGCACATGGCTGTTCCGCTACGATCCGCGCATTGCGCAGCCCTTTGCCGCGACTACAGAAGAAACCGCGAAGCTAGGGGAAGCTGCACTATGGCATTCGCTTGCGTCGTTTCAAGGCCCGGTGCTGGTGGTGAGAGGCGAGCTTTCCGATCTGCTGTCGCGTGAAACAGTCGCCAGGATGGTCGAGACGGGGAATGCGGTGTCGAGCGTCGAGATCAGCGGTGTGGGGCACGCGCCGGCGTTTCTTTCGGCGGATCAGATCGACATTGCGAAGCGGTTCTTTATCGGCAATGGCGGCGACGCGTCATAATATGCAGTTGCGCGTGGCGCTCTAACGCGTCATGCATAGCGCATCCAGTCAATCTTCTTCTATCTACTTCAGGATTCTTCATGGCAGTCATTCGTCACCATGTCGGCAAGCGTCTTTCTGAAATTGCCGTGCACAACGGCACGATCTACCTTGCCGGCCAGATCGCCGAAGACGCGGACCAGGACATCACGGGGCAAACGCGCGAAGTGCTCGGCCATATCGACCGCCTGCTAGCCGAGGCAAACAGCGATAAATCGCATTTGCTGTCCGTGCAGATCTATATCTCGGACATGGAGCATTTCGCCGGCATGAACGCGGTGTGGGACGAGTGGGTAGCGCAAGGCGCGACGCCGCCGCGCGCGACCGTCGAGGCGAAGCTCGCCAACCCGAAGTGCCTGGTTGAGATCGTCGTGGTCGCGGCGCAGCGGAGCTGAGCGAAGCAAAACCAGGCAGTTGCAGTTGAAATTCCGTTGATTTGCCAGGGCCCGGTGGGCCGCCGCACCATGAATACCGAAACCGCTACGAGCACGCCGAATCCTCTTCCGTCTTTCGACGAAGCAATGGCGTTCGTGCGTCGTCATGCGGGCGAGGTGCGGCTGTCGTCGGGCGAGTCTCTCGCGGATCATGCGGCGGGCACCGCGTCGATCATGCGCACGCTCAACGTCGATCCGCCGGCCGTGCTGGCGGCGGCGTTGTTTGCATTGACGCCGCATTTGCAAGACCCCGAGCGCGTGATCGCCGACAACTTCGGCGAGGAAGTCGCGCAACTCGTCGGCGACGTGCGCAAGTTGCTGCGCCTCGGCACAGTGAGCTTGCGCGCTGCACAGAACGCCATGCCCGAAGCGGGGCGTGATGCGCAGGCCGCCCGGCGCGCGCAGGTCGAGGCGCTGCGCAAGATGCTGCTCGCGTTCGCGCAAGATATTCGAGTAGTGCTGATACGGCTCGCGTCGCGGCTGCAGTCGCTGCGTTATTACGCGGCGGCGAAGCTCACGCCGTCGCCGGATGTGGCGCGCGAAACGCTCGATATCTATGCACCGCTCGCGAACCGCCTCGGCATCTGGCAATTGAAGTGGGAACTCGAAGACCTTGCGTTCCGCTTCGAAGAGCCGGTGACTTATAAGCGCATCGCGAAGTTGCTGGACGAGAAACGCGTTGAACGCGAAAGCTATGTTGCGCAGGCCATTGAACGGCTGCAGCAGGAACTTGCCGCCGCGAACATTCGCGCGGAAGTAAGCGGCAGGCCAAAGCATATCTATAGCATCTGGCGCAAGATGCGCGGCAAGGAACTCGACTTCGCCGAACTGTACGACGTGCGCGCGTTTCGCGTAATCGTGCCGGACATCAAGGATTGCTACACGGTGCTCGGCATCGTGCACAACCTGTGGCAGCCGGTGCCGCGAGAGTTCGACGATTACATCTCGCGGCCGAAGCCGAATGGCTATAAGTCGCTGCATACGGTGGTGATCGGCGACGACGGCCGTGCGTTCGAAGTGCAGATTCGCACGCACGACATGCATCAGTTCGCCGAGTACGGCGTGGCCGCGCATTGGCGCTACAAGGAAGCCGGCACGCGTGGGTACGGCGGGCAGTTTGCCGCCAATGAGAAGTACGACGAGAAGATCGCGTGGTTGCGTCAATTGCTCGCGTGGAAAGACGACGTCTCCGAAGGCGAGCACGGCGAGAAGCGCGCGGCGCAGCCGTGGGAGCAATTACGCCAGGCCACGCTCGACGACGACCACATCTACGTGCTCACGCCGCAGGCGCGCGTGATCGCGTTGCCGCATGGTGCGACGCCGGTGGATTTCGCGTATCACCTGCATAGCGAGTTGGGGCATCGGTGTCGCGGGGCGCGCGTCGACGGGGCGATGGTGCCGCTGAACACCCAGTTGCAGAACGGCCAGACTGTGGAAATCGTCGCGGTAAAAGAAGGTGGGCCGTCGCGCGACTGGCTCAATCCACAGCTCGGTTATCTGCATAGTCCGCGTGCGCGCCAGAAAGTGCGCGCCTGGTTCAATGCCGTCGAGTTACAGGAGCACATTGCGAGCGGCCGCGCAATGGTCGAAAAGACCCTGCAGCGCGAGGGCAAGACCTCGGTGAACCTGGATCAGCTCGCGGCCAAACTCGGCTTCAAGACTACCGACGATCTGTTCTCGGTCGTCGGCAAGGAAGAGTTCAGTCTGCGGCTCGTCGAGCAGGCGCTGCACGATGCGCCGCCGCCGGAACCGGTGGTCGAAGTACCCGAGCAATTCGAAAAGCGCAGTAGTGGCGCGAGCGTGGCGCGAGGTGCGTCGACGGGTGTGCTGGTGGTCGGTGTCGACGCATTGCTCACGCAGCTTGCTCGATGCTGTCGTCCGGCGCCGCCTGACGACATCTGCGGATTCGTGACGCGCGGCAAGGGCATGTCGATTCACCGCAGCGACTGCCCGACGTTTTTGCGCATGGCCGAACGCTCGCCGGAGCGTGTGTTGCAAACGGCGTGGTCAGCGGAGGTGATGAGCGGTCGCGGGCAATCGGTGTATCCGGTCGACCTCTCGATCGAGGCGACGGACCGCCAGGGTTTGCTGCGCGATATCTCCGAAGTGTTCGCGCGAGAAAAAATGAATGTGATCGGTGTGAAGACGCAAACCCGCCGCAACGCGGCGTTCATGCAATTCACCGTCGAGGTGTCGAGTGCCGCGCAAATTCAACGCGCTTGCACGCTGCTCGGCGAAGTGACAGGTGTCGTGCGGGCGTCGCGCAAAGGCTGACCCAGTGACGCGATGTTGAGTCGATGTGCTCACTTGCTCATGCGCAAGCGAGTGAATGATGTGGGTAAGCGCAATTTAAAGTCGATGCATAAAAGTACTTGCCAAGCAGTGTGGGGCTCCATATAATCTCGTTTCTTCAGGCTCGTAGCTCAGCTGGTTAGAGCACCACCTTGACATGGTGGGGGTCGTTGGTTCGAGTCCAATCGAGCCTACCAACGAAAGAGAAATTCCGGTTCTGCCGGGGTTTCGCAAACTGCAGTAAGCGCCTGTGGCGCAAAAGGCGAATACGGTTATGACACCGCGAACGTTGACCGAAACCACTTCGGAGCGACGCTAGTCGAGGACCACTTTCGCCAGTGTAGTTTGCAGGAAATGTGAATGCGGCCCCTCGAAAGCGGGGCCGCATTTTTTTTGGCTTGTTTGATTGATGTATATGCCGCCGCCGGTCGGCACCACGGAGAACGCAATGGTTTCGATACGTCTGCCTGACGGTTCTGTTCGACAGTACGAGCATCCGGTGACCGTCGCCGAAGTGGCCGCGTCGATCGGCCCCGGCCTCGCCAAGGCCGCGCTCGGCGGCAAGATCGACGGTGAACTGGTCGATACGTCCGCGCTGATCGATCACGACGCGGCGCTTGCCATCGTCACCGAAAAGGACGCAGACGGTCTGGATATCATTCGTCATTCTGCGGCGCACCTGCTTGCGTACGCAGTGAAGGATCTCTATCCGGAGGCGCAAGTCACGATCGGTCCGGTCATCGACAACGGCTTCTATTACGACTTTGCGTATAGCCGTCCCTTCACGCCGGAAGATCTCGAGAAGATCGAAAAGCGCATGCAGGAACTCGCGAAGAAAGACGAGCCTGTTTCGCGCCGCGTTGTATCGCGCGATGAAGCGGTGGACTACTTCAAGAGCATCGGCGAGAAGTACAAGGCTGAGATCATCGAATCGATTCCGGCTACGGACGAAATCAAGCTGTACTCGCACGGCGGCTTCACCGACTTGTGCCGCGGTCCGCACGTGCCGTCCACCGGCAAGCTGAAGGTCTTCAAGCTGATGAAGGTGGCCGGCGCCTACTGGCGCGGCGATTCGAAGAACGAGCAATTGCAGCGCATTTACGGCACGGCCTGGACGAAGAAGGAAGATCAGGACGCGTATCTGCACATGCTCGAAGAGGCGGAGAAGCGCGATCACCGTAAGCTCGGCAAGCAACTCGACCTGTTTCACATGCAGGACGAGTCGCCGGGCATGGTGTTCTGGCATCCGCGCGGCTGGACGCTGTGGCAGCAGGTCGAGCAGTACATGCGCCGCCGTGTGAACGACGCTGGCTACCTCGAGATCAAGACGCCGATGATCATGGATCGGTCGTTGTGGGAAGCGTCGGGTCACTGGCAGAACTATCGTGAAAACATGTTCACGACCGAATCGGAAAAGCGCGATTACGCGATCAAGCCGATGAACTGCCCGGGTCACGTGCAGGTGTTCAACCACGGTCTGCGCTCGTATCGCGATCTGCCGTTGCGTTACGCGGAATTCGGCTCGTGCCACCGCAATGAATCGTCGGGCGCGCTGCATGGATTGATGCGCGTGCGTGGTTTTGTGCAGGACGACGCTCATATTTTCTGTACTGAAGACCAGTTCATCAGCGAGTCGATTGCCTTCAACACGCTGGCCATGAGCGTGTACAAGGACTTCGGCTTTGATAACGTCGAAATCAAGCTTTCGTTGCGCCCCGACGCCCGTGCCGGTACCGACGAGACCTGGGATCGCGCGGAGCAGGGCTTGCGCGAAGCATTGACGGCTTGCGGCGTGACGTGGGTAGAGCTGCCGGGCGAAGGGGCGTTCTACGGTCCCAAAGTGGAATATCACATCAAGGACGCTCTCGGCCGCTCGTGGCAGTGCGGCACGTTGCAGCTCGATATGGTGCTGCCGGAGCGGCTGGGCGCGGAGTACGTTGCGGAAGACAACAGCCGTCGCCGTCCGATCATGCTGCACCGGGCAATCGTCGGATCAATGGAGCGTTTTCTCGGTATTCTGATCGAGCACCATGCTGGTGCAATGCCCGCGTGGCTCGCCCCGATGCAGGTAGTGGTGATGAATATCGCCGAAAGTCAGGCGGAATACGCCCAGTCTCTGGCCCAATCGTTGCAAAAACAAGGGGTTAGAGTAGAGGCCGATTTGCGCAACGAGAAGATTAGCTATAAAATACGTGAGCACACGCTTGAGAAGGTGCCGTACCTGCTTGTGGTCGGCGACAAGGAGCGTGAAGCCCAAACGGTAGCCGTGCGTGCCCGTGGTGGTGTCGACCTAGGCGTGATGCCTGTCGATTCTTTCATTGAGCGTCTGCGCCAGAACGTGCAGTCGTTCAACTGAGCCACTTGGCAGCGCGGCTCGTTTTTTTAATTTTTAGAGGAAACGTAACATCGCTACTGATAAGTCTGCGCACCGCATCAACGGTGAAATTACGGCACCCGAGGTGCGTCTGGTCGGAGTCGAGAACGAACCGCTCGGCATCGTGAAACTTGCTGATGCGTTCCGCATGTCGGAACAGCAAGACGTAGATCTGGTGGAAATCGCGCCGCAAGCGGTTCCGCCGGTCTGCCGATTGATGGACTACGGCAAGTTCAAGTACTCGGAAGCGAAGAAGCAGCACGAGGCCAAGCTCAAGCAGAAGATCGTTCAGGTCAAGGAAGTCAAATTCCGTCCGGGCACTGACGACGGTGACTACAACGTCAAACTGCGCAACCTCATTCGCTTTCTCGACGACGGCGACAAGACGAAAATCACGTTGCGTTTCCGTGGCCGCGAAATGGCTCACCAGGAAATCGGTATGCGCATGCTGGAACGCCTGCGCACGGACCTCGACGAAGTCGGTCAGGTCGAGCAAATGCCGAAAATGGAAGGGCGCCAGATGATCATGGTGCTCGCTCCGAAGAAAAAGAAGTAAGCGGTCAGAGCTGCGACGCGCCATGTGGCGCGTGTTCTGGTTGTGAAAAGTCGAACGATGCCGCACCGGGTGTCCGGTGCGACATCAGCAGGTTTCGAGACGGCGATTATGCAAATGCGCGCTGTCTCCGAAAAGCGGCTGCCGGCAGCATTGGCGGTCTGCATACCAAGTGGAATGGGTTTCGAAGGGCGGGTAATGGCCATCTGGCCGACCGCACACCCATATCCATCTAATAATGGAGTTGTCATGCCGAAGATGAAGACCAAGAAGAGTGCTGCGAAGCGCTTCGTGGTGCGTCCGGGCGGTACCGTCAAGCGCGGTCAAGCCTTCAAGCGCCACATTCTTACCAAGAAGACCACCAAGAACAAACGCCATCTGCGCGGTTCGACGGCAGTTCATGATTCCGATCTGAACTCCGTGCGCGCAATGCTGCCGTTCGCTTAACCCTTAACCGAAACTCATAGGAGCGAAACATGCCTCGAGTAAAACGTGGGGTTACCGCACGGGCCCGTCACAAGAAGATCATCAAGCTGGCCAAGGGTTACCGCGGCCGTCGCAATAACGTCTATCGCATCGCCAAGCAGGCGGTCATGCGCGCAGGCCAGTACGCCTACCGCGATCGCCGCAACAAGAAGCGTGTGTTCCGTGCATTGTGGATCACGCGTATCAACGCGGCGGTGCGTCAGCACGACATGACGTACAGCGTGTTCATCAACGGCCTGAAGAAGGCTTCGATCGAACTCGACCGCAAGGTGCTGGCCGACATGGCTGTGTTCGACAAGGCTGCTTTTGCTGCGATCGTTCAGCAGGTGAAAGCCGCCGTTGCAGCCTGATTGCGCTTCTGGCAATTAACACTGCGTGGTTCGTTGCAGCGAACATCCGGTAGTCTCGGTGACGCTGCAACAAAAACGGGGCTCCTCACCGAGCCCCGTTTTTGTTGGTAGAACCAGTTTTGCATCGATTGAACACTGACGTTGAAATGATGGGATCAATGGACCTGGACCAGATTGTCGCGGACGCGCAAAAAGCCTTCGCAGAAGCCTCCGACGTCACCACCCTCGAAAACGAGAAAGCACGCTTTCTCGGCAAGTCGGGCGTGCTGACGGAACTGTTGAAGGGCCTTGGCAAACTCGATCCCGAAACGCGCAAGACCGAAGGCGCACGGATCAACCTCGTCAAGCAACAGGTTGAAGCCGCGCTGACGGCTCGCCGCCAGGCGCTGGCCGACGCGCTGCTGAATCAGCGCCTCGCCGCCGAAGCGATCGACGTCACCCTGCCTGGCCGCGGCGCCAATACGGGCAGCCTGCACCCGGTCATGCGGACCTGGGAGCGCGTTGAACAGATTTTCGGCAGCATCGGATTCGACGTGGCCGATGGCCCCGAAATCGAAACCGATTGGTACAACTTCACCTCGTTGAACAGCCCGGAAAATCATCCGGCGCGCTCAATGCAGGACACTTTTTACGTCGACGGCAAAGATGCCGACGGCCGCCAACTGCTGCTGCGCACGCATACGAGCCCGATGCAGGTGCGTTACGCGCGTACCAACAAGCCGCCCATCAAGGTGATCGTGCCCGGTCGCACCTACCGTGTCGACAGCGACGCGACTCACTCGCCGATGTTCAATCAGGTCGAAGGCCTGTGGATCGACGAGAACATCAGCTTCGCGGATCTGAAGGGCGTCTATACGGACTTCCTCAAGAAATTCTTCGAACGCGACGATATTCTGGTGCGTTTCCGTCCGTCGTATTTCCCGTTCACCGAACCGTCGGCCGAGATCGACATGCTGTTCGAAACGGGCAAGAACGCGGGCAAGTGGCTCGAAATTTCGGGCTCAGGCCAGGTGCATCCCACCGTGATCCGCAACATGGGCCTCGACCCGGAGCGCTACATCGGCTTCGCTTTCGGCAGCGGCCTCGAACGGCTCACCATGTTGCGCTACGGCGTGCAAGACCTGCGTCTGTTCTTCGAAAACGACCTGCGTTTCCTGCGTCAATTCGCTTGAACGAACGCGTTGCGCGACAAGCATAGAGCGCGGTACTGCACCGAGTGCATGCCGCCACAGCGTCCCGGCAGTGACAGGCAGTGACTCGCTGTAACTCATGGCAACTGGCGATTGCGCCGCACGCCGAATTGCGCGATGTATCTGCCTCACGCGGACCTAACCTGATCAGAACGTACAGAGAACCATGCAATTCCCGGAATCCTGGCTGAGAACCTTTGTCGATCCGCAACTGACGACGGACGAGCTGTCGCACGCATTGACGATGGCGGGTCTCGAAGTTGAAGACCTGCGACCGGCTGCGCCACCGACCTCGAAGATCGTGGTCGGTCAGGTGCTGGAAGTCGTCAAGCACCCGGATGCGGACAAGCTGAACGTCTGCCAGGTCAACGCCGGCACAGGCGCTACGCTCAATATCGTCTGCGGTGCGCCAAACGTAGCGCCAGGCATCAAGGTGCCGGTTGCGCTGGTTGGCGCGCAACTGCCGCCGGCCGAAGAGGGCGGCGCGCCGTTCGAGATCAAACTCTCGAAGCTGCGTGGCGTGGAAAGTCAGGGCATGCTGTGCTCGGCGCGCGAACTGAAGCTCTCGGAAGATCATAGCGGCCTCCTGATCCTGCCGGAAGATACGCCGATTGGCCAGGACATCCGCGAAACGCTCAATCTCGACGACACCATTTTCGAGATCAAGCTGACGCCGAACAAGGCAGATTGCTTGTCGGTGTTCGGCGTGGCGCGCGAGACCTCCGCGATCACCGGTGCACCGTTGCGTCCGCTCGAGATCAAGCCGGTCCAGGTCAAGCTCGACGAGACGCTGCCCGTCAAGATCTCGGCGCCCGATCTTTGCGGCCGTTTCTCGGGCCGTGTCATCCGCGGTGTGAATGCGCGTGCGAAGTCGCCGCAATGGATGGTCGAACGTCTTGAGCGTTCAGGTCAGCGCAGCATCTCCGCGCTCGTGGATATTTCCAATTACGTGATGCTCGAGCTGGGCCGTCCGTCGCACGTGTTCGATCTGGACAAGATCCACGGCGGTATGGACGTGCGTTGGGGCCGCAAGGGCGAAACGCTCAAGCTGCTGAACGGCAACACCGTCGAAGTTGACGAAACGGTTGGCGTGATCGCCGACGAGCAACACATTGAAAGCCTCGCGGGCATCATGGGCGGCGATAGCACGGCCGTCACGCTCGACACGACCAACATCTACCTTGAAGCCGCATTCTGGTGGCCGGATAGCATTCGTGGCCGCTCGCGCAGGTACAACTTTTCGACCGATGCGGGCCATCGCTTCGAGCGCGGCGTCGATTACGCGACCACCGTTGAGCACATCGAGCGGATCACGCAACTGATCCTCGACATTTGCGGCGGCGAAGCGGGTCCCGTGGACGACCAGGTCGTCAATGTGCCTCAGCGCGAGCCCGTGAAGATGCGCGTGTCCCGCGCGAACCGCATCATCGGCATCGCGATCGGCGCCGAGGAAATCGCGCAGATCTTCACGCGTTTGGGCCTTACGTTCGAACACGAAGGCGACACGTTCTCGGTCATGCCACCGTCGTACCGTTTCGATATCGAGATCGAAGAAGACCTGATCGAAGAAGTCGCGCGTATTTACGGCTTCGAGAAGATTCCGGCGCGCCCGCCGGTCGCTAAGAGCGAAATGCGCGCGACCAACGAAACGCGCCGCTCGATCCACGCAATCCGGCACGCGCTTGCCGCTCGCGATTACGCTGAGACGGTCAACTTCAGTTTCGTGGATGCCGAGTGGGAGCAGGACTTCGCCGGCAATGACAAGCCTGTGCGTCTGCTGAATCCGATTGCGAGCCAGTTGTCGGTCATGCGGACCACGCTGATTGGCAGCCTGATTCACGTGCTGCGCACGAACCTGAACCGCCGTGCTGCCGACCGCGTACGCGTGTTCGAAGCTGGCCGCGTGTTCCTGCACGATCCGTCGATCAAGGCCGGAGAGCTCACGGTCGAAGGCTTCGCCCAGCCGAAGATGATCGGCGGGCTCGCGTACGGTCCCGCGCTTGAGGAGCAGTGGGGCGCGCCGTCGCGTACCGTCGACTACTTCGACGTGAAGGCCGACGTCGAGGCGTTGCTCTCGCCGGCAGTCGCGCGCTTCGTGAAAGCGGAACATCCCGCGCTGCATCCGGGGCGCAGCGCGCGCATTGAACTGAATGGCCGCGCGATTGGCTGGATCGGCGAACTGCATCCGCGCTGGATGCAAAAATATGATTTACCGAATGCGCCGATTCTGTTTGAAGTCGAAGCGGACGCATTAATGCAACGCGTATTGCCCACACCCTCGGAAGTGTCTAAATTCCCGCCGGTGCGCCGCGATATCGCGGTAGTTGTCGATCAGAAAATCGAGGCGCAGGCGCTGCTGGACGAGCTCCAGAAGGCTCAGTCGGAGCCCGCCTGCAAGACCGTCCAGAAGGTTGTGCTTTTTGACGAATTCCGTCCAAAATCAAACACTTCCGGTGGCTTGGGGGCTCACGAGAAAAGCCTTGCGTTCCGTGTTACCTTGCAAGATACTGGCGGGACCCTTCAGGACGAAACGGTCGATCTGGCCATTCAGACTCTGGTGGAACGTCTGGCTCGAGTATATGGCGCACGGTTGCGCGGATAACCCGCATTTAACAATTGCGCGGCTGTTTCCGCATCCTTTGTTTTCTGCATGGCGCGCCATTTGATAGATATGAATGAAATGAACTCGAGTGATTTCGAAGCCCTTCTTACGGCGCAACGCAGCGCCATGATTCGAGAAATTCCGACATCACCCGCCGTCGTTTCAACTGAAACGCCGACGCTCACCAAAGCGGAACTTGCCGAGTTGCTGTTCGACAATGTCGGGCTCAACAAGCGGGAAGCGAAAGACATGGTGGAGGCGTTTTTCGAGGTGATCCGGGATGCGTTGGAGAGCGGCGACAGTGTGAAGCTGTCGGGCTTCGGCAACTTCCAGTTGCGCGACAAACCGCAGCGTCCCGGCAGAAACCCGAAAACCGGCGAGGCAATTCCCATTGCCGCGCGCCGCGTTGTGACGTTCCATGCAAGTCAAAAGCTGAAGGCTCTGGTCGAGAACGGCGCCGAAGCGAGCTTCACGCGCTGATCGACTGGCGCGTTCCTGCGCAACCCACCACGACGGCTAACTGACGATGACAGCGACGATGGAAAAAGTCGTCTTGCCTCCGATTCCGGCGAAACGCTACTTCACGATTGGTGAGGTCAGCGAACTATGCGGCGTCAAACCGCATGTGTTGCGCTATTGGGAGCAGGAGTTTACGCAGTTGCGGCCTGTCAAGCGACGCGGCAATCGCCGGTACTATCAGCATCACGAGGTGCTGTTGATCCGGCGGATTCGTGAGTTGCTGTACGAGCAGGGCTTCACGATCAACGGTGCACGCAACCGGCTGGATTCACATGGCGGCGGTGCGCACAATGCGCCGGCTGAAATGGGCGAGCAGGTCGAGGGCTTCGTTCCGCCGGAGGCACCAGCAACCGCGAACGCCGTCGACGTCGAGCAGTTGCGCAAAGAACTGCTGAACGTGATCGATCTGTTGAATCGCTAGTCGCTTTATTGGTGCGAACGGTTCTATTCGAATGAAGTGTCTGTTATAATTTTGTGCTGTTCGGGGCGTAGCGCAGCCTGGTAGCGTACCTGCATGGGGTGCAGGTGGTCGGAGGTTCAAATCCTCTCGCCCCGACCAAGAAATCAAGGCCTTATGGATACATGTCCATAAGGCCTTTTTCGTTTTGGGCCCATCTTAACCACACGTTTGCTCCACAGAACGGACGGCTCTAGCGGCAACAGAACAGGTTCTTATACATCACAGAACACGCCGCAAGAAACAGCGGCACTGCCCACGCCTCCGCCCAAAACCACGCCGCCCCAACACTCACTCGCGGCTCGGATGCTGATGCACGAAAGCGAGCAGCGTCTTGCGAAAGTGGGAAGCCGCCGGGCTGTGCGAATCATCTCGCGTAACGAGATGCAATGGTGCGCGAAAAGCATGGTCGCCCGCCACGCGGCAGTAGCGCACGCTTTCCTGGTGGTAGCGATGCATCGACGCAGGAACGAGCGAGATGCCGCCGCCCGCTGCCACGAGGTTGATGGCCGTTACCATGCGCGGCACTTCCTCGACCACGTTTGGCTCGAAACCCTTTGACTGACAGGCGCTAATAAAATCCGCGTACATACCGGGGGCGCCAGGCCGACGCACGAAAATAAACGACTCGTTGGCAAGCTTCTGGAGCGCTATGGCGCGGCTGCTTATAAGCCGATGTCCGACGGGCAGCACCAGCAACATTCGTTCTTCGGCCAACAGTTCGAACCGCAGACCTGCGGGCGTGTGAACCGGTTTGCGCAGAATCGCCGCGTCCGCACGGTCCTCTACCATCATTTCGATGATGTCCGCCGCGTTGACCTCAGTCATTTCGATGGCGACCTCGGGGTACAGCTCACGGAAATTGCGGATGGCCGTGGGCGTCAGAGGATGAAACGCAGCCGAACTCGTAAGCGCAACGCGCACGGTGCCGATGTGCCCTTGCGCAACGCGGCGCGCCTGAACGACCGCGTTGTCCAGTTCGAGCAGCACGGAGCGGGCGCGTGCTGCGAACGTTTCACCTGCCGCCGTCAACGAGACGCCGCGCGGCTGTCGCACGAAAAGCGCGAAGCCCAGTTCCTGTTCGAGTTCCTGAATCTGCTGCGACAGCGGCGGTTGCTGAATGTGCAGCCGGGCGGCGGCGCGGGTGAACTGGCCTTCTTCGGCGACCGCGAGGAAGTAGCGCAAATGTCTCAGTTCCATGGTTGGCCTGCTATATGTGTTGGATATGGCAACCGCGCCTCATATGTATTTTACATTGGTGACTGCCGCACGTACTCTCTATTTGCAGGCAGCCGAATACAAAGGAGACACATGCAAACCGTTATGCAAGCGGTCACGCCCGCTGCGGCCGCGCCACCTCTCAGCCGTTCACAGATGCGCCGCGCGGTGCTCGCTTCAGTCATCGGCAATGGTCTTGAGTGGTTCGACTTCCTGATCTACGGGTATTTCGCCAAGGTCATTGCACAGGTGTACTTTCCCGCGAACAACAGCTTTGTGTCGATCACATTGACGCTGGCCACGTTTGCAATTGGCTTCCTGGTGCGGCCGCTCGGCGGCATTGTTATCGGCGCGTGCGCCGATCGTTACGGGCGCCGCAAGACGCTGTCGCTGCTGATTCTTCTGATGGCGCTGAGTACGCTGATGATGGGCCTGACACCCGGCTACGCGACTATCGGCATTGCTGCGCCGCTCATTGTGATCGTCGCGCGCATTCTGCAGGGGCTGTCGGTGGGCGGAGAGTTCGCAACCGCAGCTGCAATGCTCACGGAATATGCGCCGCCTCGGCGCAAGATGTTCTTCGGTAGTTTTCAAATGACGTCGCAGGCCGTCGCGCTCCTGCTCTCGTCGCTCTGCGCGTTGCTCCTCACCACGCGGCTCTCGCACGAATCGCTCGTGTCGTGGGGCTGGCGCGTCCCGTTCCTGCTCGGCGCGCTCGTCGGTCCGGTGGGCTTCTATATCCGGCACAAGGTGGGTGAGTCGCCGGAGTTTCTTCAGCTGCGCGAGCGGCTCGGACACGCACCGCGCCAGTCGCTTCGCACGTTCATTCGTGAGCGCGGCGACGCGGCGCTGTGCGCGATGGGCGTCATCATCGTTGGGGCCGCAACGAATTACCTGTGGCATTCGTACATGCCGCTATATGTCGAGCATCAGCTGCATTTGCCGCTGAAAAATGCGCTGTTCGGAACGGCCATCTCTGGCCTGATTGGGATTGCCGGCTATCCGCTGGCGGGGCGTCTTGCCGACCGTTTCGGCGCATATCGTCTGTTTTTCCCGGTCGCGATAGCGTGGGTGTGCGTTGCCTATCCGCTCTTTGCATGGGTGCTCGCGGCGCCGTCCGCTGAACGTGTGTTCACCGCGCAAATGATTGCGACTGTCGTACTTAGCCTCATGTCCGGTGCGCACCCCGGCATGCTCACGCAGCTCTTTCCGACCTCGACGCGCTCCACAGGCGTTGCGCTCTCGTACAACGTGGCGGTCACGCTCTTCGGCGGTCTTGCGCCCCTCACGGTTTCGACGTTAATCGACGTCACCGGCTCGCGGTTGGTCCCGGCGTGGTATCTGATCTGCGCAGGCGTCATTTCGCTGCTGCTTGTTGGACTGACGGCCTCCGGGCGGCGCCTGGTTCGCAAGCCCGATCTCTGGCTGGCCGACGGTCAATGAGCGGCGCGATGAATCTTGTAATGGACAGCGATGCAAGGCCACGCAACGAAGTGCCTGTGCAGGTGATAGCCAGCGAACGGTTGATCGTATCGAACGCGCGCGGTGAGGCAGCCGTTCCGCTTTTCAAAGGCGGCAGTACGCGGCCCACTCAAGCGACTCGGGTGGTCGTGATGCTGCACGGAAGACTTCGTGATGCGGATGCGTACCTGCAATCCACACAGTGCGCACTGGCGTCGTCGACTGTTGAGCCCGATAGCGTGATCCTCGTCGTACCCCAGTTTCTGGCGACGGCCGATGTCCAGCATCATTCGTTGCCGGCCGACTGTCTGCACTGGGAGTGGACCTCGTGGATGGGCGGTCTCGATGCGATTGGGCCTGCGCCGCTAAGCTCTTTCGACGTACTCGACGCGCTGATCGAACACTACGTGCGTGACGACGCATACCCGAACGTGCGGGAGATCATCGTTGCCGGGCATTCCGGCGGGGCGCAGGTCGCGCATCGTCACGCGATACTCAGCGACGCCGCCGCACGTTGCAGGGCGGCGGGAGTGAGCGTGCGTTATGTCATTGCGAATCCGTCGTCGTATGTGTACTTCGACGCGTGGCGTCCGCACTATGCAGACGGATCGAGCGCTGACGCACGCGCCGCCTGCACCGGGTTCAACGCATGGAAGTACGGCACGGAAGGGTTGCCGCGCTATGCGAAGGGACTGGATGTCCAACAGCTCGAATACCGTTATGTCGATCGCGACGTCACTTATCTGCTCGGCACGCACGACAACGATCCGGCGCATCCGGCTCTCGACCGCTCATGCGAAGCCATGCTGCAGGGCCCGCATCGACTCGCAAGGGGCCGCGCCTATTTTGCCTATCTGCGCAGACGGCATCCGCAGTTGCGTCATCAACTGTATGAGGTGGCGGGCGCGGCGCACAGCGGTGACGCGATGTTCGTGTCGCAGGCAGGTGTGCAGGCGCTCTTCGGCACAACTGCACGGCTTATCGACACCGGCGTCGTGCACGAGGGCCGCGCGCTCGAATAGCGACAGCGGCGCGGACGCATAGCAACAACATAACCAGCCAATCGTTTCAGGAGACGAAGATGATCAGAAGATCGCTCGGGTGGGCGCTCGCCTTCACCTTTTGCATCAGCGGATGCGGCGGCAATGGACCGACCAGCGAGAATCCGGGCGGGTCGACGCCTGCGCCCACGGCGGCCACGCAATGCAGCGGGTTGAGCGGGCTGTCGATTCCGGCGTCCTCGATTGCTGTACCGACCAGCGGCGCGACGATTACCAGCGCGACGCTAGTGGAAACGAGCGGCGAATACTGCCAGGTGAACGGTGCAATCGCACCGGTCGACCCGGCTGCGCCTTCCATCAAATTCCAGGTCAATCTGCCGACCAGGTGGAATCGTAAGGCGCTGCATTATGGCGGCGGCGGTTTCGACGGCACGCTGATCACCGGTGTCGATCCGCTCGACATGGCCCCGACCGGCACATCCACGCCGCTCGCAAACGGCTACGCGACCTTCGGCGACGACTCGGGGCATCAGAGTTCGAGCATTACGGACGGCAAGTTCGCCGCCAACGACGAGTCGCTTGCAAATTACGGCGGCTTGAGCCTCAAGAAGACACACGACGTCGCCATGACCCTGATCAAAAAGCGTTATGCGAGCGCGCCCGACAAGGTCTATTTCTTCGGCAGTTCGACGGGTGGACGCGATGGTCTGAGCGAAGCGCAGCGCTGGCCGCAAGACTACGAGGGCATCGTAGTAAACCGTCCCGCGCTCAACTATACGGGGCTTCGTCTGAGCAATGTCGTGCTCGGCCGGGCGCTGTATCTGAATAGCGGTGCGGGTTGGCTCGATGTGGCGAAAACGGTGTTGCTGCAGAACGCGGTCATGACCGCATGCGATGCGCTCGACGGCGTCGCCGACGGCGTCATCGCGAACGTGACGGCGTGCAAGGCGCAGTCGGCCACGGTGCTGGCATCGCTGCGCTGCCCGAGCGGCGCGGACTCGGGCGATACCTGTCTGTCGGACGCGCAGATCGCGACGGTGCAAACCATTGCCGCACCGCTGCAGTTGCCTTATCCGCTCGCTAATGGCGTGACGCGTTACGCCGGCTACAACATTCTCGCCGGTTCAGTGTTCGCCGGACCGAACACCACGCGCGATCTTGGCGAGTCCAGAGTCCCTGCGAATCCCGCCGGCAAGAAGGACGCTAACCAATGGGTAACGGGCGACCAGTGGGTCAAGTACTTCGTCACACGCGTGCCGACTTTCGATTCATTGACATTCGACCCGCTGAATCCCGGTACGTACCAGTCGCGAGTGCAAACCGTGTCGGCGCTCACGGACGCGACGAGCACCGACTTGAGCGCCTATGTCGCGAAAGGCGGCAAGCTCATCATGACGCACGGTCTTGCAGACGAGATTGTCAGCACTGATTCGAGCACGGATTACTACAACGGCCTTGTGCAGCGCTTCGGACAGAGCACGGTGGATGGTTTCGTACGCTTCTACCTGATGCCGGGCGTAGGACACGGCACGGGACCGTTTCATCCGGCTGTCGATTCCCTTTCCGCGCTCGATCAATGGGTAGAGACCGGCAAGGCGCCCGAAACGCTCTCGATGAGCGATCTGAACGCCGCAACGCTCGGTAGAACGCGGCCGCTTTGCCGTTATCCGCTATGGCCAAAGTACATTGGCGGAGATATCAATGTGGCCGCGAGCTTCCAGTGCGCTAGCTCCTGACACGCAATTGCCTGACGCCGCCCGCAGGGCGGCGCCACGATCGGCGTGAGTCGAGTCTCTGAACGATGGAGAGCGCGGTTCCCGGTTCAGCTGGTGGACCTACATCAGAACGATGTCGTACTGCTCCTGACTCAGATTCGACTCCACCTGCAACGACACCGGCTTGCCGATGAAATCAATCAACATTGCCAGATGTTGGGACTCTTCTTCGAGAAACAGATCGATTACCTGTTGGGACGCAACCACGCGAAACTCACGCGGATTGAACTGTCGCGATTCGCGCAATATCTCGCGCAGCACGTCGTAGCAAACGGTACGCGGCGTTTTCACCTGGCCCTTGCCCTGGCAAACCGGGCAGGGCTCGCACAGCACATGCGCGAGCGATTCGCGCGTGCGCTTGCGTGTCATTTCAACCAGTCCCAGTTGCGAGAAACCGTTCACGGTCACGCGTGTGCGGTCGCGCGACAATGCCTTCTTCAACTCGCCCAGCACCTGATCGCGATGCTCGACGTTTTCCATATCGATGAAATCGATAATGATCACGCCGCCCAGGTTGCGCAACCGCAATTGACGCGCAATGGTATGCGCCGCTTCCAGGTTCGTCTTGAAGATGGTGTCGTCGAAGTTGCGCGCGCCGACGTAGCCGCCCGTATTCACGTCGATGGTGGTCATTGCTTCGGTCTGGTCGATCACCAGGTAGCCGCCCGACTTCAGATCCACGCGGCGCGACAACGCGCGCTGGATTTCGGCCTCGATGTTGTACAGATCGAAAAGCGGCCGCTCGCCTGTGTAGTGATGCAGTTTCGCGGACACCGCCGGCGTGAACTCCGCCGCGAAATCGGCAAGCATCTGATACGTCTCGCGCGAGTCGACCTGGATGCGCGATGTTTCATCGTTCACGAAATCGCGTAGCACGCGTTGCGCGAGATTCAGATCCTGATAGAGCAGACTCGTGGGCGGCATGCGCTGGCCTTGCGACAGGATCGTTGCCCATGTCTTGCGCAGATAGGCGACGTCGGCGGCCAGTTCTTCGCTCGTCGCATCTTCGGCGATGGTGCGCACGATGTAGCCGCCTTTCTCGTCGGCAGGCAATACGGCGGTCAAACGCGCGCGCACGGCTTCGCGCTCGGCCTCGCTTTCGATCTTCTGCGAGATGCCGATATGCGGCTCCTGCGGCAGATAGACGAGCGTGCGCCCGGCAATGCTCACTTGCGTGGAAAGCCGCGCGCCCTTGGTGCCGATCGGGTCCTTCACCACCTGGACCATCAGCGTCTGACCTTCGAACACGATTTTTTCAATCGGCTGATGCGGCGTCTGATGTTGGGGCTCGCCGGCAATGCGCGGGTGCCAGATATCGGCTACATGGAGAAACGCCGCGCGCTCCAGACCGATGTCGATAAAAGCGGATTGCATGCCCGGCAACACGCGCACGACCTTGCCGAGATAGACGTTGCCGACGCGGCCCCGCGACAGCGTTCGTTCGACGTGAAGTTCCTGGACGGCGCCTTGCTGGACGAGCGCGACGCGCGTTTCCTGCGGCGTGACATTGATCAGGATTTCTTCATTCATGGTGTTGTTCTAGAAGTCGATGCGCGCCGCACGCAGGAGGGCAGCGGTCTCAAAAAGCGGCAAACCCATGATACCTGAATAGGACCCGTCGATATGCTCGATAAACTCCGCGGCGCGCCCTTGCACGCCGTACGCTCCCGCCTTGCCGAACGGCTCGCCGCTCGCTACGTAGCGGCGAATCGCGTCTCGATGCAACGCAGCAAAGCGCACTGTGGATGTGGACAGCGCGGCGGGCAGTAGCTCGCCGTAAGCATCGACTACCGCCACGGCCGTCAGCACTTCGTGATCGCGGCCAGACAGCCGCGCGAGCATCGCTTCGGCATCGTTGGCGTCGAGCGGCTTGCCGAGAATCGCGTCGTCGATCGTGACGGTTGTATCCGCAACCAGAACAGGTCGCGCGGCGTGGTTGCCGGCTACGAGCCGGGCATGCGCGGCCCGGGCTTTGGCCACGCACACGCGCTGCACGTAGTCGTGCGCACGCTCGCCCGGCAATTCGGCTTCGAGCGCTTCGGCGTCTTCATCGGGGCGCGGCAGCAGCAGTTCGAAGCGCACGCCGATCTGTTGCAACAACTCCTGACGGCGCGGACTTTGCGACGCGAGATACACGAATGGATGCAGCGAAGCGGTGGACGTTGGCATGAAGTTGTCTCGAACAAACGGTTTATGTGGGCGTGCGATAACGGGCGCGCCCGAGCACGAGGCTACGGGAGCGCGTCAGCAGCGTAACGAAGAACTAAGGCAATTGCCGGCGATTGCTGGCAACTGTGGTCGCAACGTCCCGCGTCAAAACCAGCGGGACTCGAAACGCCAGGCGTCCCGATCGATCTCACTTACGCGCGATGATAGGGATGATTCTGCGTGATGGTCCACGCGCGGTAAAGCTGTTCGGCGAGCAGCACACGTACCATTGCGTGCGGCAGCGTGAGGCTCGAGACGCGCAGCATCATGTCGGCACGTGCCTTGAGTTCGGGATCGAGCCCGTCTGCACCGCCGATCAGAAACGCGACGTCGCGCCCGTCCTGCTGCCAGCCGGGCAGGGCGCCGGCAAGTTGCATGGTGGTCCAGTCTTTGCCGCGTTCGTCGAGCGCGACGATGCGCGCGTTTTTGGGCAACGCTGCCTCGATCTTCAGTCGCTCGGCGGCCATTACGCTCTCGGCCGGACGGCCCGACGACCGCTGCTCAGGCTTGATTTCGCGCAGCTCGATGCGCAGCTCCGGCGGCATGCGCTTCGCGTATTCGTCGAAGCCGACAGCGATCCAGTCGGGCATCTTGTGGCCGACAGCGAGGATGTGCAGTTTCATGATGCGTAGGAGCGCCGCTCGCGCAGTTCCGCTGGGACGCGGTTGCAGCGAGCGGTCAAAGCCCGCTCACTTGCGGCGCGCGGCCGTCTTGCGCGCCGGCTTCTTCACAGCCGGCGCCTCTTCGTCTTCTTCGTCCTCGTCGGGCTCGCTCGAACGCGCGCCGCCGAACGGATCAGGCGTAGACAGCTTGATGCGGACCGGCTTGTCGCCCCAGATTTCCTCGAGGTTGTAGTACTGGCGCAGCGCCGGTTGCAGGATGTGGACGATCGCGTCGCCGCAATCGACCAGCACCCATTCGCCGATGTCCTCGCCTTCGGTGCTGACGATGTCGCCGCCGGCTTCCTTCACGCCCTCGCGCACGCTCGAAGCGAGCGCCTTGGTTTGCCGGTTGGAGGTGCCGCTCGCGACGATCACGCGATCGAACAGCGCCGTCAGGTGGCTGGTGTTGAACACCTTGATGTCTTGCGCTTTGACGTCTTCGAGAGCGTCGACGATCACGCGTTGCAGTTTGCGAATATCCATGAATTTACCGGTGGTACAAATGATGTTGAAGAATGTAGTCCCACACCGCAGTGGGGACGTGGCTTGCGGCCTCACCCTGTTGTTCGCCGCCCACATGGGCAAGCCGCTGGCTCACCTGTTCACGCAGATGCGCGCGAATGTCGGTGGCCGAGACGTTGAACGCAAGCGTGGTGTCGATCAGCAAGTGGCCGCAAGGCGTGGCTCGCAGAACGTCGGCGCCGGCGCGGCGTGCGTCGATTTCTCTCGCGACCGCGGGCGGAATCGACGCGAGATCGAAACCGGGCCGCGTGGCCGCGCAGATGTGCGCGAAGTCGAACAGGCGCCGCCAGTCGCGCCATGTATCGAGATGCACCAGTTGATCCGCGCCGATCAGCAATGCAATGGATACCTCGCCGCCTTTCCGTTCGCGCCAGCGTTGCAGCGTGTCGACAGTGTAGGTCGGGCCTTCGTGTTCGATTTCGTCGGTTGCGACTCGCACCGTCGCGCCCGGCAACTCGAGTTGACCGGCCGCCGCGCGTGTCATGGCGAGGCGATGCACGGCCGGCGACACGTCCGCTTTCTGCCACGGCTGGCCGGCCGGCATCAGCACCAGTTCGGTCAGTTGCAACACGTCGGCGAAACGCCGCGCGAGCGCAAGGTGGCCGTCGTGGATCGGATCGAAAGTGCCGCCGAGCAAACCGATCCGGCGAGGCAGTGCAACAGGATGAGCGTTCGGCTTCAGGTGAAAGTCCTTTGTCGTAGCCAGGAGCGGGGCAGTGCGCGTCTGCGGGATTCTGCAGCGCTCACACCCAGTCGCGCGGCACGAGAAAATCGGTGTAAAGGCGCGCTTCCGGCGTGCCCGGTTCGGGATGCCAGTTATAGCGCCAGTTCACCACAGGCGGCATCGACATCAGAATCGATTCGGTGCGTCCACCGCTCTGCAGCCCAAACAGTGTGCCACGGTCGAAGACCAGATTGAACTCGACGTAGCGCCCGCGCCGGTAAGCCTGGAAATCGCGCTCGGCCTCGCCGTACGGAATGTTGCGGCGCTTTTCGATAATCGGCAGGTACGCTTTGAGGAATCCTTCGCCCACGCTTCTCAGCATCGCGAACGATTGATCGAAGCCCGGCGCCGAGTAATCGTCGAAAAAAATCCCGCCGATGCCGCGCGGTTCGTTCCTGTGCTTCAGGAAGAAATAGTCGTCGCACCAGCGCTTGAAGCTCGGGTACAGGTCCGCGCCATAAGGCTCCAGCGCATCGCGGCAGACGCGGTGGAAATGCCGCGCGTCTTCTTCGTAGCCGTAGTACGGCGTCAGATCCATGCCGCCGCCAAACCAGAACACGGGCTCTTCACCGGGCTTGGTGGCGACCAGCAGGCGCACGTTCATATGCACCGTCGGGCAATGCGGATTGTGCGGGTGCAGCACGAGAGACACACCCATCGCCTCGAAGCCGCGCCCGGCCAGTTGCGGACGCGCCGCGCTCGCGGAGCCCGGCAACGCGTCGCCCGCGACGTCGGAAAAGCCAATGCCGGCACGTTCGAAGAAGTTGCCGCCTTCCAGAATGCGCGTGAAGCCGCCGCCGCGCAGCTTTTCGCCGGGCGTGCGCTGCCATGCGTCGGTGGCGAAGGGCTTGCCGTCGAACGCGCCCAGCGTGTCCGCGATCTGCGTTTGCAGGCTTTGCAGCCAGATGCGCACGGCTTGTGCGTCGTAGCTCGAATCGGTCATCAATGCAGGTGCTGAAGGCGGCACGTCGGTGCCGCGGGTTGCTCGTGAGGCGCCGCGCTGTGTTTCGAAGACGCCGTCGCGAAGGCGCGGCCGAACGGGCGCGCCCGCATACCCGCAGTGTAGCGCCGCTGGCGCCGCGAACCGGCGAGCGCCTCGCGCGTCAGTGCTTGCCTTCCGACTTCGCGTCGTGCTTGCGGTTCAGCGCGCGATAGCCGATGTCGCGCCGGTACTGCATGCCGTCGAACGAGATCTGGTTGATCGTTTCATACGCGACCGACTGCGCGCTGCGCACCGAGTCGGCCAGGCCGACCACACACAGCACGCGGCCGCCCGAGGTGAGGAGCTTGCCGTCGGTTAGCGTGGTCCCCGCATGGAACGTGACCGAGTCCGCCGTCTCCGCAGGAATGTCGTTGATGCGGTCGCCCTTGCGCGGCGTATCCGGGTAGTTGTGCGCGGCGAGCACCACGCCCAGCGCGGTGCGGCGGTCCCACTCCAGCTCCACCGTATCCAGCGTGCCTGCGATTGCCTGCTCGACCACCTTCGAATAGTCGCCCTTCAAACGCGCCATGATCGGCTGCGTTTCGGGGTCGCCCATGCGACAGTTGAACTCGAGCGTTTTGGGATTGCCTTGCGCGTCGATCATCAGACCCGCGTACAGAAAGCCCGTGTAGCGGATGCCTTCTTTTTCCATGCCGCGCACGGTCGGCAGGATGATTTCGCGCATCACGCGTGCATGAAGTTGCGGCGTGACGATCGGCGCGGGCGAGTAGGCGCCCATGCCGCCGGTGTTCGGGCCCTGATCGCCGTCGAGCAGACGCTTGTGGTCCTGGCTCGACGCGAGCGGCAGCACGTGCTTGCCGTCGACCATCACGATGAAGCTTGCCTCTTCGCCCGCAAGGAACTCTTCGATCACAACGCGCGCGCCGGCGTCGCCGAGCTTGTTGTCCGACAGCATCATGTCGACCGCGGCGTGCGCTTCTTCCAGCGTCTGCGCGACGACCACGCCCTTGCCGGCGGCGAGGCCGTCAGCCTTGATGACGATCGGTGCGCCCTTGGCTTCGAGATATGCGTGCGCAGCGGCGACGTCGGCGAAGGTTTCGTATTCGGCCGTGGGGATCGCATGGCGCTTCATGAACGCCTTCGCGAAGTCTTTCGAGCTTTCGAGCTGCGCCGCTTCCTTCGTCGGTCCGAAAATCTTCAGGCCGCGGGAGCGGAACAGATTGACAATGCCTGCCGCGAGCGGCGCTTCCGGCCCAACCAGCGTGAAGGCGATCTGTTCCTGCTCGACGAAATCGGCGAGCGCGGCCGGCTCCGTAATGTCGACGTTGCGCAGACGCTCGTCCTGCGCGGTGCCGCCGTTGCCAGGAGCCACGTAGACGAGCTGGACCCGCGGCGATTGCGCGAGCTTCCATGCGAGCGCATGTTCGCGACCGCCGGAACCGACGACGAGTAACTTCATGTGAATCCCCGAGACTTTGAAAACGATAAACGGCTGAAGCAGCGAGCGCAGCCGTGCAATAAATAGCGAGATTCGCGCCGGGTCGGCCCGCGCCGGCGTTTAAGCCGGCGCACCAAGTCCGGGACGAGCCCGAGTGGCGATGACGTGGCGGGCGCACAATCCTGCACCTCGGTCCAGAACGCCCGTTCAGCACAACGATCCGCATAAAGCGGCGGTAAAGCAGCAGCAAACCAGCAATCAAGCCGCAATCAAGCAGCAACGAGAAGGCGCGCCGGCAGCCCGTCGCGGGTTCGGGTTTGTCGATCAACGCGAGCCCAACCCGAACGGTGCCTAAGCACACTCACTCGTCGGCGATCGCGGCGTTTGTATAGACTTCCTGCACGTCGTCCAGATTTTCCAGCGCGTCGAGCAGCTTCTGCATTTTCACCGCGTCGTCGCCGGTGAACTCGACTTCCGTCTGAGGTTTCATCGTCACCTCGGCCACTTCGGCCTTGAAGCCCGCGGCTTCGAGCGCGGCCTTCACCTTCGGGAAGTCGTTCGGCGGGCACAGAACTTCAATGCTGCCGTCTTCGTTCGTGACGACGTCGTCGGCGCCGGCTTCGAGCGCGGCTTCCATCAGCTTGTCTTCAGGCGTGCCCGGCGCAAACAGGAACTGGCCGACGTGATCGAACATGAACGAGACCGAGCCGTCGGTGCCCATGTTGCCGCCGTTCTTCGAGAACGCGTGACGCACTTCCGCGACCGTGCGGGTACGGTTGTCGGTCATGGTGTCGACGATCACCGCCGCACCGCCGATGCCGTAGCCTTCGTAGCGAATTTCTTCGTAGTTCGCGCCGTCCACACCGCCCACGCCGCGCTGGATCGCGCGGTTGACGTTGTCTTTCGGCATGTTGGCGTCGTACGCCTTTTCGACGGCGAGCCGCAGACGCGGATTCGAGTCGATGTCGCCGCCGCCCATGCGCGCCGCGACCTGAATTTCCTTGATGAGCCGCGTCCAGACCTTGCCGCGCTTGGCGTCGGCCGCTGCTTTCTTATGCTTGATGTTGGCCCATTTCGAATGACCCGCCATACCTTTCTCCGTCGCGCGCGCCAGCGGGGCGCACGCATTGTGCAATTGTCGTTGCGATTCCGGGCGCTCGTGCGTGTGCTTGCCGCTTTGCGCCTCGATGCTGAATTCGCGCCCTTGTCCGTTTAGCCGCCGTTACTCAAGTCCAAGTCGCGTCGCGCCGCGCCGCGTCTCGTCTCATCGCGCCGGGCGCGGCTGGCGGGTGCGAAGCACTGTGGCGCGGCCGGCAGGCGCCGTGCGGCTAACGCCGCAAATAATGGCTGGCTCGCCCGGTCAGCGTGCATTGCCCGCCAGGACACGCTGCGAGCCTCGAGGTGCCGGAAGCGGGGCTGCCCTCTAAGTGGACTCGAATTTTATCACGGCGGGACGGGCCGGCAGAGGCAGACGTCGACGTGAATTGCACAGAAAGTGCGCGTGCGCGGCGTTCAGCGGCGGCAATGAGATGCCGCCGGCCCCATTTTTCTATTCGTCAGTTCTTCGTGCCGAACAAGCGGTCGCCCGCATCGCCGAGGCCCGGCACGATGTACGCGTGCTCGTTCAGATGCGAATCGAGCGATGCAACGAAAAGCTTCACGTCCGGATGCGCGTCCTGGAACACCTGCACGCCTTCGGGCGCGGCGACCAGCGCGAGGAACAGGATGTTCTCGCCAGCCACGTTGCGGCGCTTGAGCACGTCGACTGCATGCACCGCCGAATAACCGGTCGCGACCATCGGATCGCACAGAATGAACACGCGGTCTTCGAGATCGGGCAGGCGCACCAGATATTCGACCGGCCGGTGATCTTCCGCGCGATACACGCCGATGTGACCCACGCGCGCCGACGGCACCAGTTCCAGCAGGCCGTCCGACATGCCGATGCCCGCTCGCAGCACCGGCACGATCGCGAGTTTCTTGCCGGCGATCACCGGCGCGTCGATCTCGACGAGCGGCGTGCTGAGCCGACGGGTGGTCATCGGCAGATTGCGCGTGATTTCGTAGCCCATCAGCAGCGTGATCTCGCGCAGCAGTTCGCGGAACGTGCGCGTCGAGGTGTCCCGGTCACGCATGTGCGACAGCTTGTGCTGGATCAGCGGGTGATCGAGGATGAAAAGGTTGGGAAAACGGCTGTCCTGAGTCATGGGCGGGGGCACGAGCGGCGGCAAAAAGGTCGATTCGGGGCCGATTCGGGGATCGGTTCGGCGCATTGCGCGGCGAGCGCAATCAACTTGCGACGGCCGGCGCACGCGCCACGGCGCAAGTTTACCGAAAGAGTGGCCCCGGAAGATACCGGAGATTGCAACAGCCCGGCGCAGTCCGGCACCGATTCTTCTAGAATCGGGGGAAACTTTGCAACCATTCAGCAAGACGCCAGCGAGGAGAACGCACACATGGACATGGGCATTGCAGGACGCACAGCGCTGGTATGCGCGGCGAGCAAGGGTTTGGGGCGTGGTTGTGCTGAAGCGCTCGCGGCCGAAGGCGTCAACCTGACGATCGTCGCCCGCACTGCCGGCCCGCTCGAAGCGACAGCCGACGACATTCGCCGTCGAACCGGCGTCGAGGTGAAGACGGTCGCATGCGACATCACCACGCCCGAAGGCCGGGCAGCGGCGCTCGCGGCTTGTCCGCAGCCGGACATTCTGGTGAACAACGCGGGCGGGCCGCCGCCCGGCGACTTCCGCGAATTCACGCACGACGACTGGATCCGCGCGCTGGAAAGCAACATGCTCACGCCGATCGAGCTGATCCGGGCGACTATCGACTCGATGAGCGCGCGCGGCTACGGGCGCATCGTCAACATCACGAGTTCGTCCGTGAAGGCGCCGATCGACGTGCTGGGCTTGTCGAACGGCGCGCGCTCGGGCCTGACCGGTTTTGTCGCGGGTCTCGCGCGCAAGATGGCGCCCACCGGCGTGACGATCAACAACCTGCTGCCGGGCATGTTCGATACGGACCGGATCGCCGTCACCATGCAGGCGGCAGCGAAATCGAACAACATTTCCCTCGAAGAAGCCCGCGCGCAGCGCATGAAGGCGATTCCCGCCGGACGCTTCGGCAATCCCGACGAATTCGGCCGTGCCTGTGCCTTTCTGTGCAGCGTCCACGCGGGTTACATCACCGGACAGAACTGGCTGATCGACGGCGGCGCCTATCCCGGCACGTTCTAGACGCATACGTTCACGTAGGTGCGTGCCGTGGGTCCACGGCAGCACTTCGAGCAACATCACAACAACGACAATCACAACGGTTCCAGGAGTCTTACGTCATGACCACTCGCATTGCGCTGATCGCGCACGATCACAAGAAAGACGACATCGTCAAACTGGCCGGCGAATACGTCGACACGCTCAAGCGCTGCGACGTCGTCGCAACCGGCACGACCGGCGGGCGTATTAGCGAAGCGCACGGGCTGACCGTCGAGCGCATGCTGTCCGGCCCGCACGGCGGCGACCTGCAGATCGGCGCGCAACTGGCGGAAGGGCGCGTGGACATGGTGATTTTCCTGCGCGATCCGATGACGCCGCAACCGCACGAACCGGATATCAACGCGCTGGTACGCGCATGCGACGTACACAACATTCCGTGCGCGACCAACATCTCGACGGCACGCATGGTTCTCGACGTCCTCACGCTGCGTCTCACGCAACAAGTTTGACGCTGCATACGCGAGGCTCATCGGCCAGACAATCAGCCCGCATTCCAAATCAAGGAGACACGAATGGTCAAAGCAATCCGATTCGATAAAACCGGCGGCCCCGAGGTGATGAAATGGGTCGACGTCGAGGTGGGCGATCCCGGAGCCGGCGAAATTCGCATCCGTCAGACGGCGGTCGGGCTCAACTATATCGACGTGTACTTTCGTACCGGTTTATATCCGCTGCCGCTGCCGGGTGGCCTCGGCATGGAAGCAGCCGGCGAGGTGATCGCGGTCGGCGCCGGCGTGAACGATCTGAAAGCGGGCGATCGCGTCGCCTACGTGGCAAGGCCGCCTGGCGCTTATGCGCAGGAGCGCGTGTTGCCGGCCGCACAGGTCATCAGGTTGCCGGACGCGGTAAGCGATGAACAGGCCGCCTCGGTGATGCTGCAAGGCCTGACCGCTCAGTACCTGCTGCGCCGCACGTATCGTGTCAAGGCCGGCGACACCATCCTGATTCAGGCGGCTGCGGGCGGGGTCGGCTTGCTCGTGTGCCAGTGGGCGAAGGCACTGGGCGCGACGGTGATCTGCACCGTCGGCTCGGACGAGAAAGCGGAGATCGCGAAGGCCCATGGCTGCGATCACGCGATCGTCTATACGCGTGAAAACTTCACGAAGCGCGTGCGCGAAATCACCAATGGCGCGGGCGTGCCGGTGGTGTACGACTCCATTGGTAAAGATACGTTTACGGGCTCGCTCGATTGCCTCGCGCCGCTCGGCATGTTCGTGAGCTTCGGCAATGCGTCGGGACCGTTGCCGCCTATCGACTCGTCCGAATTCGCCGGCCGCGGCTCGCTGTTCTTCACGCGCCCCACGCTGTTCACGTATATCGGCAAACGCAGCGACTACGAGGCGATGTCGGCCGAACTATTCGATGTGCTGGTTTCAGGCAAGGTCAAGACGAGCATCAACCAGCGCTACGCGCTCGCCGATGTAGCTCAGGCGCATACGGATCTCGAATCACGCAAGACCACGGGGTCGACCATCCTGTTACCGTAGTCGTCATGCGCGTTCGCGCGCCTTCCTGACAGCCCGGACCTGAGCATCTAATCAGGTCGAGCCGTTGACCGCCACCAGGGCCGTTGCATCTCGCGATGCAACGGCCTTGTGCGTTTACGCGATTTTTATATCGCGAACCCCAGCTTTGATCAGCCCTTTACGCGCATGCGCATACCGTTGCGGCTATCCGAATTCCGTCAATGGAGAATAAAAATGGATGCGCTGTACGTCGTAGCCGTCGCGCTTTTCACCGCGCTGACGTTTGCACTGATTGCCGGCTGCGAGAAGCTGATGCTGTCCCGTCGCGGCCAGGGAGCACGCTCATGAACTGGATGTTGTGGCTCTCCGGCGCGGCAACCGCGCTGCTGTTTGCGTACCTCGTCTATGCGCTGTTGCGCGCGGAGGACATTGAATGAACGCGAATAATGTCTTGCAGGCGGCGCTCTTTATCGTCGTTCTGCTGGCCGCTGCGGTGCCTGTGTCGCGCTATCTGCACGGCGTGATGGACGGCAGTTCGCGCGTGCTGCGCATCGGCGGACCCATCGAGCGGCTGTTGTACCGCGTCGCCGGCGTCGATCCGTCGACGGAAATGAGCTGGAAGCACTACGCGATCGCCACGATCGCGTTCAATGCGCTGGGCGTCGTGTTTCTTTATCTGCTGTTGCGTGTGCAGGGCTGGTTGCCCGGCAATCCGCAGCAGTTCGGCGCCATGACCGTCGACGGTGCGTTTAATACCGCGATCAGCTTCGTGACCAATACGAACTGGCAGGACTACACGCCTGAACAAACTGTGGGTTATCTCACGCAGATGCTCGGCCTCACGGTGCAGAACTTCTTCTCCGCGGCGACCGGCATCGTCGTCGTGATCGCGCTGGTTCGTGGCTTCGCCCGCCATACGGCGCAAACCATCGGCAATTTCTGGGTCGATCTCACACGGGTAACGCTGTACGTGCTGCTGCCAATGTCGCTCATCGTCGCGACGCTGATGATGAGCCAGGGCGTGATCCAGAACTTCAACGCGTATAAGGACGTGCCGACGTTGCAAACCACGACCTATGCCGCGCCGAAGCTCGACGCGCAAGGCAATCCGGTCAAGGACGCGAAGGGTAATGCGGTGACAGTCGATACGCCGCTCAAAACGCAGACCATCGCGATGGGTCCGGTTGCGTCGCAGGAAGCGATCAAGATGATCGGCACCAACGGCGGCGGCTTCTTCAACGGCAACTCCGCGCATCCGTACGAGAACCCGACGCCGTTCTCGAACTTCCTGCAGCTCTTCTCGATCCTGATCATCCCGGCCGCGCTCGCGCTCGTGTTCGGCCGCATGATCGCGGACCGCAAACAGGGTGTGGCCGTGCTCGCGGCAATGACGATTGCGTTCGGCGTGTGCGTGTTCGGCGAGATCGGAGCGGAGCAGGGCGGCAATCCGGCTTTCACCGCGCTGCATGTCGATCAGTCCGCGAGCGCGATGCAGTCTGGCGGCAACGCGGAAGGCAAGGAAACGCGATTCGGCATCGCGCAATCCGGCATCTTCACTGTCGCGACGACGGCGGCTTCGTGCGGCGCGGTCGCCAACACGCATGATTCGCTGACGCCTATCGGCGGCCTTTATCCGCTGCTGCTGATGCAGTTGGGCGAAGTGATCTTCGGCGGTGTCGGTTCGGGTCTGTACGGCATGCTGGTGTTCGCGCTGCTCGCCGTGTTCGTGGCGGGTCTGATGATCGGCCGCACGCCGGAATATGTCGGCAAGAAGATCGAAGCGTACGAGATGAAGATGGTGTCCATCGTCGTTCTGCTCACGCCGTTGCTCGTGCTGGTCGGCACGTCGATCGCGGTGCTGAGCGACGCAGGCAAGGCGGGCATCGCCAATCCGGGCGCACATGGCTTCTCGGAGATCCTCTACGCGTTCAGCTCGGCCGCGAACAACAACGGCAGCGCGTTCGCGGGCCTGACCGTGGGCACGCCGTTCTATAACTGGCTCACTGCAATTGCGATGTGGTTCGGCCGCTTTGGCACCATCGTCCCTGTGCTCGCGATTGCCGGCTCGCTTGCTGCCAAGAAGCGCATCGGCGTGACCGGCGGCACGCTGCCGACGCACGGGCCGCTCTTCGTCGTTCTGCTACTCGGCACGGTGCTGCTGGTCGGTGCGCTCACTTACGTGCCGGCGCTCGCGCTCGGTCCTGGCGTCGAACATCTGATGATGATGGGCGCGAACTGATGCCAGCACTGATACGCAACGACGTGGCAAGACGCGAATCCGTACGCGTCGGCAAAAAAGCAACGCGAAATTCGAGGATGCAATGACTGAACACAATGCAACGAGGTCCATGTTCGATCCGGCGCTGCTGCGCCCGGCGATCGCGGACTCTTTCAGGAAGCTCACGCCGCGCACGCAGTTCCGTAACCCGGTGATGTTCTGCGTGTACGTCGGCAGTATTCTCACGACGATCCTGTGGATCGCCGCGCTCGCCGGTCAGGCGGAGGCGCCTGCGGGTTTCATCCTCGCGGTCACGCTGTGGTTGTGGTTCACGGTGCTGTTCGCGAACTTCGCCGAGGCGCTCGCCGAGGGCCGCTCGAAAGCGCAGGCCGCATCGCTGCGCAGCGCGAAGAAAGACGTGATGGCGAAGAAGTTGAACGAGCCGCATCCGAAGTCGCCAATCCGGATCGTCACCGCGTCGGATCTGCGTCGCGGCGACGTGGTGCTGATCGAAACCGGCGACGTGATTCCGGCCGACGGCGAGGTAGTGGAGGGCGTCGCGTCCGTCGATGAATCCGCGATTACCGGCGAATCCGCGCCGGTGATTCGCGAGTCGGGCGGCGACTTTTCTTCGGTGACGGGCGGCACGCGCGTGCTGTCCGACTGGATCGTCGTGCGCGTCACCGCAAATCCCGGCGAAGCATTCCTTGACCGCATGATCGCGATGGTCGAAGGCGCGAAGCGTCACAAGACGCCGAACGAGATCGCGCTGACCATTCTGCTGGTTGCACTGACCATCGTGATGCTGCTCGCGACGGCCACGCTGCTGCCGTTCTCGATGTTCTCCGTGGAAGCGGCGCATCTGGCCAATGCGGCGGGCCACGTCGTGACGATCACCGCTCTCGTCGCACTACTGGTTTGCCTGATCCCGACCACGATCGGCGGCCTGTTGTCGGCCATCGGCGTGGCCGGCATGAGCCGCATGATGCAGGCGAACGTCATTGCAACGTCGGGTCGCGCAGTCGAGGCGGCTGGCGACGTCGACGTGCTGTTGCTCGACAAGACCGGCACGATCACGCTCGGCAATCGCCAGGCGTCGCTCTTCGTTCCGGCGCCGGGTCTCACCGAAGAAGCGCTTGCCGACGCAGCGCAGCTATCGTCGCTTGCCGACGAAACGCCAGAAGGACGCAGCATCGTCGTGCTCGCGAAGCAGCGTTTCAACATCCGTCAGCGCGATATGGCGTCGCTGCACGCGGTGTTCCTCGCGTTTACCGCGCAAACGCGGATGAGCGGCGTCGATCTGCCGAACCGCGAAATTCGCAAGGGCGCCGCGGATGCGGTGAAGCATTACGTCGAAGCGAACGGTGGCCGTTTTCCACACGAAGTCAGCGACGCAGTCGCCGAAGTCGCGCGGCGCGGCAGCACGCCGCTCGTCGTCGCGGAGAAAGGCGAACACGGTGCGCGCGTGCTGGGTGTGATCGAGTTGAAGGATGTGGTGAAAGGCGGCATCAAGGAACGCTTTGCCGAGTTGCGCAAAATGGGCATCAAGACGGTGATGGTGACGGGCGACAACCGGCTGACGGCGGCGGCGATTGCGGCAGAAGCGGGTGTCGACGATTTTCTTGCAGAAGCGACGCCTGAAGCCAAGCTCGCGACGATCCGCGCGCATCAGGCCGAAGGACGCCTCGTGGCGATGACGGGCGACGGTACGAACGATGCCCCTGCGCTCGCACAGGCCGACGTCGCGGTTGCGATGAACACCGGCACGCAGGCCGCGAAAGAAGCCGGCAACATGGTCGACCTCGATTCGAATCCGACGAAGCTGATCGAGATCGTAGAAATCGGCAAGCAGATGCTGATGACGCGCGGCTCGCTCACCACGTTCTCGATTGCCAACGACCTGGCCAAGTACTTCGCGATCATCCCGGCCGCGTTCGCGACCACCTATCCGGCACTGAATG
Source organism: Paraburkholderia caledonica (assembly GCF_000383275.1). Taxonomy (NCBI): domain Bacteria; kingdom Pseudomonadati; phylum Pseudomonadota; class Betaproteobacteria; order Burkholderiales; family Burkholderiaceae; genus Paraburkholderia; species Paraburkholderia caledonica. Next base: position 262,625 of record NZ_KB911041.1, read on the forward strand.
CGCTGAACGTGATGCATCTGGCAACGCCCGCATCCGCGATCATGTCGGCGGTGATTTTCAACGCGCTGATCATCGTGCTGCTGATTCCGCTCGCGTTGAAAGGCGTGCGTTATCGGGCGCTCGGCGCTGCGGTTCTGCTGCGACGCAATCTGCTCGTGTACGGGCTGGGTGGAATCGTGGTGCCGTTCATCGGCATCAAGTTGATAGATATGGTGCTCGCCGCGTTTGGCTGGGTTTGAGTCCGGCTGTTGAAAATCGGCAGCCTACGAGGAAACAATCGTCATGAAAAATCTTTTGCGTCCGTTGATCGTTCTTTTCGCGGTGCTCAGCGCCGTTACCGGGCTCGCTTATCCGGCGTTGGTCACCGCCGTGGGCCAAACGCTGTTTCACGATGAGGCCAATGGCAGCCTCATCGAGCAGGACGGCAAGGTGGTCGGCTCGAAGCTGATCGGTCAGCAGTTCGACGCGCCGCAGTACTTCTGGGGACGTCTATCGGCCACGAGCCCGATGCCCTATAACGCGCAGGCTTCGGGCGGCTCCAATCTCGGGCCGACCAATCCGGCGCTTCTGAACGAAGTGAAAGGCCGTATCGACGCGTTGAAGGCTGCGGGAACGGATATGTCCAAGCCCGTGCCGGTCGATCTGGTGACGTCGTCCGGAAGCGGACTGGACCCTGAGATCAGCCCCGCGGCGGCCGCTTATCAGATCGATCGGGTCGCGAAAGCGCGGGGGCTCGGAGAGAACGATGTGCGAGCGCTAGTGGACCGTTATACGAGTGGCCGTCAATTCGGCATTCTCGGTGAGCCCCGAGTGAACGTGCTGCAACTGAACCTCGCGCTCGACGAGATGAAGCGCGGGTGAGGGCGCCTGACCGGAGCCCGGCGCAGCGCTAACCGGGAAGCGGCCGGACAACCGGCGGAACAGGCGGCGCGCGAGAGTGCGGTTTTTATCTTTTCACAGGTCATGGCCGTGCATCGTCATGAACGATTTGCGGCCGGGCCGTCGCCGTGCCACCATGCACGCACCGCCGCGTGCCTACCATCGAACATGCAAGCATGAACCGCCCCGATCCCGATCAACTGCTCGACAAGCTGCAGCGCGACGAACAACAGCGTCAACGCGGCAGGCTGAAGATTTTTTTCGGCGCGTCGGCGGGCGTCGGCAAGACATACGCGATGTTGCAGGCGGCGCGCCGCCGCCGTGACGAAGGCGCGGACGTGGTGGTCGGCATCGCCGAAACGCATGGACGCGGCGAAACCGCCGCGCTGCTCGAAGGGCTCGACGTGCTGCCGCTTGCACAGTTCGACTACCGTGGGCGCAAGCTCGGCGAATTCGATCTCGACGCGGCGCTGGCGCGCAAGCCGCAACTCATTCTCGTCGACGAACTCGCGCATTCGAATGTGCAGGGCGCGCGGCATCTCAAGCGCTGGCAGGACGTGTATGAACTGCTCGACGCCGGCATCGACGTCTATACGACTGTCAACGTTCAACACCTGGAAAGTCTGAACGACGTGGTTGGACAGATCACGGGCATCCGCGTGTGGGAGACAGTCCCCGACCGCGTGTTCGATCGCGCCGACGAAGTCACGCTGGTCGATCTTCCAGCCGAGGAACTGCTCGACCGCATGCGCGACGGCAAGGTGTATCTGCCGCAACAGGCCGAGCGCGCCGTGCGCAATTTCTTTCGCAAGGGCAACCTGATCGCGTTGCGCGAGCTGGCATTGCGCCGTACCGCCGATCGGGTCGACGCGCAAATGCGGGAGTATCGTGCCGACCGCTCGATCGAACGGATCTGGCAGGCGCGCGAACGCTTGCTGGTATGCGTCGGTCCCGGCCCCGAAGCGCCGATGCTGGTGCGCGCGGCGGCGCGTCTCGCCACAAGTCTGAAGGCGGACTGGATCGCCGTGTATGTGGAGACGCCCGCGCTGCAGCGCTTACCCGATGCGCGGCGCGAACGCACGCTGAACGCATTGAAGCTCGCCGCTGAACTCGGCGCGGAAACGGCGACGCTCGCGGGCGTCGACGCGGCTTCGGCGCTGGCCGGTTACGCACAGGCTCGCAACGTGTCGAAACTGGTGGCGGGCGCGTCGACTCGCTCCGGTCTAACGCGCTGGCTGCGCCGCCCGCTTGGCGAACGCATCGCGGAAAAGGCGGGTCACGTCGATCTCACGCTGATTCGCCCGTCGTCGTCGGAAAGCGGCAGCGGTGAGCAGCACCGCTTGCTCAGCACGACTGCGAACGCATGGCGCGATGCGTTGAGCGCCGCGCGCGAACGCCGCTCGCCGCCGCGCGCGTACGGCTTCGCACTGGCGATCTGCGCGGGCATCACCGCGTTGTCGAGCCAGTTGAGCGATCACATCGATCTGACGAACCTGGTCATGCTGTATCTGCTCGGCGTGGTCTTCACAGCAGCGAAACTCGGGCGCGGGCCCGGCGTGCTGCTGTCGTTCCTGAGCGTCGCCGCATTCGACTTTTTCTTCGTGCCGCCGCGCTTGTCGCTGTCGGTGTCGGATACGCAATATCTGCTCACGTTCTTCGGCATGTTGCTGACCTCGCTCGTGATCAGTCATCTAACGTCGAGCTTGCGGCGCGAGGCGCGCGTGGCGCGGCGCCGCGAGCAGCGCACCGGCGCCATGTACTCGATGGCGCGCGAACTGGCCGCCGCGCTCACGACCGAACAGATCGTCGGCATTGGGAGCCGTCACGTGAGCGAAGTGTTCGGCGCGCGCGTTGCGGTCCTGTTGCCGGACAGCGCCGACCGGGTGAAGCAGAAAATCGAGGACCCGGACGCCGCAGTCACGCTAGAAGGCGAACTGCTCGATACCGATGTCGGCCAATGGGTCTACGATCATCAGAAGCCGGCCGGACACGGTACCGACACGCTGCCCGCTGCGGCTGCTCTGTATCTGCCGCTAAAGGCGCCGATGCGCACGCGCGGCGTGCTTGCGGTGGTGGTGCGCGACGAACGCGAACTGGACGTGCCCGAGCAGGAGCGCATGCTCGACGCGTTTGCCGCGCAGATCGCGCTCGCGCTCGAGCGCGTGCATTATGTGGATATTGCGCGCGACGCGCTGGTCAGTATGGAATCCGAACGTTTGCGCAACTCGCTGTTGTCGGCGATTTCGCACGACTTGCGCACTCCGCTTACAACGATTGTCGGCTTCTCGTCGATGCTCGCACAATCGCGGGGAACTCATGTCGACGTGGAGCGCGACGGTGAACTCGTCGAGGCGATCCATGAAGAAGCGCTGCGCATGACCGGGATCGTGACGAATCTGCTCGACATGGCGCGCTTGCAGGAGGGCAGCCTGCAGCTAAACCGGCAGTGGACGCCGCTCGAAGAAACCGTGGGCGCGGCGTTGCGCGCCTGCAAGCGTGCGCTGAGCGGACACCCGGTGCAGGTCAATCTCGCGGCCGACCTGCCGTTGCTGCATCTGGACGCTGTACTGATGGAGCGGCTTTTTTCGAACCTGTTCGAGAATGCGGCGAAATACACGTCGCCCGGTACGCCGCTGACCATCGGCGCGCAACGCTTCGAGCCGGACGGCAAGCCGTTCGTGCGCGTCACTGTCGACGATAATGGGCCGGGCCTGCCAGCCGGCATGGAAACGCGAGTGTTCGAGAAGTTCACGCGCGGCGAGAAGGAATCGACCAAGCCCGGCGTGGGCCTGGGTCTCGCGATTTGTCGAGCGATCGTGGAAGCGCACGGCGGAAGCATCGGCGCGCTCAATCGCGTGGCCGCTGGGTCTGTAGGTTCGGCAGGTTCGGCAGAAGCGGTTGATGGCCGCATCGACGGTGCGCGCTTCTGGTTCACGCTGCCCGTCGACACGCCGCCGGACGCGCCGGATCCGATGGACGAAGAAGCCGACGACGATCTGGGACACAATCCGGGACAAGCAGACTCAACACCCGCGGATTTGGACTCGCATTCAAACCCGCACCTGGACCAGCTAGCGAAACCAACTCATGAGTGAGCCGAGCATCACCGTCGTTCTGATCGAAGACGAAAAGCAGATTCGCCGCTTTGTGCGCACGGCGCTGGAAGGGGAGGGCATCGCCGTGTATGACGCCGAGACCGGCAAGCAAGGCCTGGTGGAAGCCGCGACGCGCAAGCCGGATCTCGTGATCGTCGATCTCGGCCTGCCCGACACCGACGGTCTCGACGTGATCCGCGAATTGCGCGGCTGGAGCGAGTTGCCGGTGATCGTGCTGTCCGCGCGCACGCAGGAGAGCGAGAAAGTCGCGGCGCTCGATGCCGGTGCGGACGATTACCTGACGAAGCCCTTCGGCGTGTCCGAACTGCTCGCGCGAATCCGCGCGCATCTGCGGCGTCGCAATCAGGGCGGCGCGAACGAGTCGCCGCAGGTGCGCTTTGGCGCGGTAAGCGTCGATCTGGCGTTGCGCCAGGTGACGCGAGAAGGCGCCGCGGTTCATCTGACGCCGATCGAGTATCGGCTGCTCGCAACGCTCGTGCGCCATGCAGGCCGCGTACTGACGCACAGGCAATTGCTGCGCGACGTGTGGGGGCCGTCGCATGTCGAGAGCTATCACTATCTGCGAATCTATATGGCGCATTTGCGGGGCAAACTGGAGCGCGATCCGGCGCAACCCGAGCACATCGTGACGGAAACAGGTGTCGGATACCGGCTGGTCGGCGTGGCTTGAGCACGGCGGCGTGCGCCTCACAGCGCGATGGCGAGCGGATCGTTATAATTACGAACCGTAAGGACGGCCTTACGCTTTTCACAAACGGGGACGGCCCCATCTGATCAATGGAGCTGTTCCATGTCCTGGATTCTTCTATTCGTCGCCGGTTTGCTCGAAGTCGCTTGGGCGGCCGGTCTCAAAAGCTCGGACGGTTTCACACGGCTGTGGCCTTCGGTCTTCACCATCGTGACGGCGGTCGGCAGCTTCGTGCTGCTGGCAATGGCTATGAGGCAGTTGCCGCTCGGCACCGCATACGCGGTGTGGACCGGCATCGGCGCGGTCGGCGCGTTCATCTTCGGCATCGTGATGATGGGCGAGGCGCTCACGGTCGCACGGGTTGCGAGCGCGGCGCTGATTGTCGTCGGCCTGGTCGGGCTCAAGCTGTCGTCGGGACATTGAGTCCCTGCACATGCCGCCATTTTGCAAGCCACTCTGCGTTCTGCGAATTAACGTGGCTATAATGAGATTGAAACCAACCTGAAGTTGCCCGCGGCCTGCCCGGCGCGGCCGGCTTGGCGCGGGTCTGACGACTTCGGTGTGGCGGCTCCTTCGTGATTGGCCTGCCGAAGCGCCCGGCACGCACCGCGCGCCTGGAGGCGGCCATGCTTGAATCACTTTCGCTTGCTGCGGGGCTCTCATGGGGCAGCGGCCTGCGCCTCTATCTGACGGTCCTGCTGGCCGGCGTGTTCGAGCGCCTCGGCCTCGTTCATCTTCCCGATACCTTGTCCGCGCTGTCCTCGCCTTGGGTGATCGGCGTGGCGGGCGCGCTGACCGTCACTGAATTTCTTGCAGACAAGATTCCCGCGTTCGATTCCTTGTGGGACGCAATTCACACGTTTATCCGCATTCCGGCCGGCGCCATGCTCGCAGCCGGCGCACTCGGCCATGCCGATCCCGCGCTGCTGACGGTAGCCGCGCTCGCGGGCGGCACGCTCGCAGGCACCGCGCATCTCACGAAAGCGGGTACGCGCGCGCTGATTAATCTGTCGCCGGAACCGGTGTCGAATATCGTTACGTCGACCGCCGAAGACGGCCTCGTATTCGGCGGCATCCTGCTTGCGCTCTTCCTGCCGCTGCTGTTTCTCGTGCTGATCGTCGGCTTCCTGGTGCTGGCCGGCTGGGTGTTGCCGCGGCTCTGGCGCGGCGTGCAGGGCGGCTTTCGCGGCATGGCTACGCATATGGTGTCGCGCCTCGCGAGGAGCCGGCACGATTGAGCGATACCAGCGAAACCCGCGATACCAGCGAAACCCGCGATACCAGCGGTACCGACGAAGCCAGCGACAAGGTCACACATTCCACGGCACGCGTCGGCGTGTCCGCGACGCGCCGCTTTAGCGGCGGCGATCTGCTGCGCCAGGCGATTCGCATGACCGCGCGCGACTGGCGCGCGGGCGAACTCACCATGCTGCTGCTCGCGCTGGTGCTGGCCGTCGCGGCGCTATCGAGCGTCGGCTTTCTGGCCGACCGTTTGCATCAAGGGCTCGAGCGTGACGCACGCCGCATGATCGCCGCCGACTTCATCGTGCGCGCGGATCATCCGGTCGATCCGCAGTTTGCGCAGCAGGCGTCGGCGCTCGGGCTGAGCACGGCGACCACGGCAATCTTTCCGAGCATGATCAACTCGACCGGCTCTCAGCCGGTGTCGCGACTCGCCGCAATCAAGGCGGTGTCGCCGGGCTATCCGCTGCGCGGCGCGTTGCGGATTGCGTCAGCGCCCACGGCGGCGGATCATCCCGCGCAAACCATTCCCGCGCCTGGCACCGTCTGGGTCGATCAGCAACTGCTCGACGCGTTGAAGGTGCGCATAGGCGACACGGTGAAGGTCGGCAACCGCAGCTTCATCATCGGCGCGATGATCACGCGCGAACTCGACCGTGGCTTCTCGTTCGTCAACTTTTCGCCCCGATTGATGATGCGCGCGGACGAGGTTCAGTCCACCGGGCTCATCACGTTCGGCAGCCGCGTGACGTACCGGCTGCTGGTCGCGGGCGCCGATGCGTCGGTCGCGCGCTTTGCAGAGTTCGCGCACGGCAAGGTGGACGGCGGCAAGATGCGCGGGGTCGCGCTCGAATCGTTGCAGGACGGCCAGCCGCAAGTGCGCCAGACACTCGACCGCGCAAGTCATTTCCTCACGCTCGTCTCGCTGCTGACCGCGCTGCTCGCGGCCGTGGCGATCGCGATGGCCGCGCATCGGTATATGCGCAGGCATCTCGACGGATGCGCCGCAATGCGCTGTCTCGGCGTGAGTCAGCGCACGCTGCGGGCACTGTTCACGCTCGAATTCGTCGGCGTGGGCGTGCTGGGCGGCGCGCTCGGCGTCGCGCTGGGGTATCTCGGCCATCTGGCGTTGCTGACGTGGCTTGGCAGTCTCATCGACGTCGCGTTGCCGTACCCCACGGCATGGCCGGCGCTCGAAGGCATCGCAGCCGGTCTGGTGCTGCTGCTCGGCTTTGCGCTGCCGCCGCTGTTGCCGCTCACGCGTGTGCCGCCGGTTCGCGTGCTGCGTCGCGAGTGGGGCGAAGAAGGGCGCACGGCGTGGGCCGCTTACGCGCTCGGCATCGTGCTCTTCGCGGGACTGTTGATCGTCGCGGCGGGCGAGTTGAAGCTCGGCGGAATCGTCGCGGGCGGTTTCGCGGGCGGACTGCTGGTGTTCGCGTGCGTCGCCCGCGTTGCGCTGTGGGGCGCGGCGCGCGTGGTGCGCAGCGAGCGTGTGAATGCGGGCATCGGCTGGCGTTATGCGCTCGCCTCGCTGGAGCGGCGCAGCAGTGCGAGCGCGTTGCAGATCACCGCGCTCGGCATCGGCCTCATGTGCCTGCTGTTGATCGCGATGACGCGCAACGATCTCGTGGCCGGCTGGCGCAAATCGACGCCGCCCGATGCGCCGAACGAATTCATCATCGACATTCAGCCCGATCAGCGCGACGCGGTCACGCATTATCTGGACACGCATGGCGTGCCGGACACGGTGCTCTCGCCGATGGTGCGCGGCCGGCTCACCGCCATCAACGGCAAAGCGGTGAATCCCGATTCGTTCAAGGGCGACGACGCGAAACGGCTAGTGGACCGCGAATTCAATCTGTCGTACACGACGCAGTTGCCCGAGGACAACCGCCTTTCCGCCGGCACCTGGTATGGCGACGCGAAGACGCCGCAGATTTCGATCGAAGAAGGTCTTGCGAAGCTGATCAACGTGAAGCCGGGCGACGTGCTGCGCTTCGACGTCACCGGCCTGCAGATCGACGCGCCGGTCACGAGCGTTCGCAAGCTCGACTGGGGCTCGTTCAAGGTCAACTTTTTCGTATTGATGCCGCCGGCCGCGTTGCAGGACTTTCCGGCTACGTTCATTACCAGCTTCCATTTGCCGCCTGAAAAACGTTCGACTATCGACGGCCTGATCGCCGCATACCCGAATCTGACGGCCATCGACACCGGTCCTATCCTCGCGCAGGTGCAGCGCGTGTTGCAGCAGGTGATCGGCGCGGTGCAATTCCTGTTCGCCTTCACGCTCGCGGCAGGCGTGCTCGTGCTGTACGCGGCGCTCGCCGGCACGCGCGACGAGCGTATGCGAGAATCCGCGCTGTTGCGCGCGCTGGGCGCGTCCCACGGCCAGGTTCGCACGGTGCAGATCGCCGAGTTCGTCGCGGTCGGCGCGCTCGCCGGATTCATGGCGGCACTCGGGGCGCAGGTGATCGGCTGGGTGCTCGCGACTCGCGTGTTCCAGTTCTATCTCGAGTTCAATCCATGGCTGCTGCCCGCCGGAATCGCGGCGGGCGTCGCGTGTGCAGCGGTCGGCGGCTGGCTGAGCTTGCGGCATGTGCTGTCGCGTCCCGCGTTGCAGTCTTTGCGGGACGCCTGATTTTTCCCTCGATTTCTGTTGATGAGTTGTTATGAGTGAGCTTGATGACGAAGTGTCGGCGGCGCAGCCTACGGCCTTCGAACTGGTTGGCGGAGAAGCGCGTGTGCGTGAACTCGTCGACCGTTTTTACGACCTGATGGATCTCGAAGCGGAGTTCGCCGGCATTCGCGCGTTGCATCCCGAGTCGATGGACGGCTCGCGCGACAAGCTGTTCTGGTTCCTTTGCGGATGGCTGGGCGGGCCCGATCATTACATCAGCCGGTTCGGGCATCCGCGCCTGCGTGCGCGGCATTTGCCGTTCGCGATCGCGTCCAGCGAACGGGACCAGTGGCTTCGCTGCATGGCTTGGGCGATGGAAGACATAGGGCTTGCCGAGCCGCTGAGAGAACGGCTGCTCGGCTCGTTTTTCGAAACGGCCGACTGGATGCGCAACCGCAATGGCTGACCTCGACACGGACACCGACGGCGCGGCGCCGTTGCCGGTGGCGAATGCGCTGACCGATGCGCTTGCAGGCGAGGTGGCCGACCGCAGGTCGGCTGACTACGCCGCGCTCGATCCGCAGGCGCGCGCCGTGCTCGACTGCTGGTTCGGTGCGCCGGACTCGCCGGACTTTGGCGAGCCGCGCAAGCTCTGGTTCACCGCCGACGAATCATTCGATGCGAGCTTGCGCGAACGTATCGCAACGCTGATCGATGCCGCCCGCGAGTCCCAGCTCGACAGTTGGGCCGCAACGCCGTTAGGAGCGCTGTCGCTCGTTATCGTGCTGGATCAGTTTTCGCGCAATTGCCACCGCGACACGGTTACGGCATTCGCGGCCGACCGGAAAGCGCTGGCTATTGCACAGCAGATGGTTGCGAGTGGAGCGGACCGGCTGTTGCCGGGCGTGCATCATCGCGCGTTCGCTTATCTGCCGTTCGAACACGACGAATCGCTCGCAAGCCAGCATGAGTCGCTGCGTCTTTTCAAGGCCCTTGCCGCCGAGCCGGGCGGTGCGTCTTATTATTCGTTCGCGGTGAGGCACGCAAAGATCATCGAGCGCTTTGGACGCTTTCCGCATCGGAACGCGGTGCTCGGACGCGAGTCCACAGCCGATGAAATCGCCTTTCTGCGCGAGCCGGGCTCGTCGTTTCAATCGCGCGCGAAAAAGCCGGCCGCCGGTAGTTGACGTGCGTTCTGGCCGCCTGACGCACCGCGTTGCGGGCTAATGCGCGTACGGCGGGTCCTCTTGAATGGGCGCGTTGCCCGGATTCTCTCTTAGGCGAACGCCGCTTTATCAACGCACGATTCTCGCGTTATCGCGTCCCTGCACCGACAGCCGGGGTACGCACGAAGACGCGCAACAACTCGTCGGTATCGCCCGGACGCGCGCCCGACCAGAAGAGACGCCAGTCGCCAGCCGGTGTGGACGGGTTGTCCCGCCGGCCTCCGACAATCAGCCACGTGCACCCGGTCGTGCGGGCGTCGACGGTCGGCTGGTGCTCGATGCCAGCAAAATATTCGAGCATCGGCGCTTCGGACTCGCCTAAGCCGATGCTCGCCATGCAATCGCCGTCATTCCATTCCACGTTCAACGCCTCGCCGAGGTTTTCGAACACCGAGCGGTAGCTCTTCGCGTAATCGAGCCAGGGCAGCAGCAGCGTGCTCACCAAGCCCCACGCGACGACAGCGCCCGCGCACCAGCTGAGCGAGCCGCGCCACTTGCCCGTGTATTTGAACGCGGGCAGCAGCCACAGCCAGCCGATAGTCATCAACAGCGCGGCGGCGATCAGCCCGGGGCGGACGGGTAAGACGAAGTCGAGCGGCAGCCATCGGCCGAGCCGGTGCAGCGATGCATGCGTGTTCACCGGGCTGCTCGCGATGGACCAGACAATCCAGGCGAGCGCTGCCGTGCTGCCGAACAACACGCGGCTCGTAATGTCCCACGCCGTATGGAAACGCTGCGGCAACCGCTCGGCGCCTTGCATCGCGAGCAACGCCAGCGGCGCAATGAAAGGCAGAATGTAGAGTTCGCGGATCGTCGCGGAGCTTTGCAGCACGGCGAAACCAGTGCCCGCGAAAATCGCCGGCAAAGCGACGCGCGGGTCGCGCCAGCGCCGCCATGCGCCGCCCGCGAGCGCGGCCACTGCCAGCGGCACGACGGGAAACCCGACGGTCAGCACGGTGCGCAGCACGAATAGCCGGTTCTCGCTTTCCGAGCCAAGTTCGGCCACCGAAAAACCAAAAAAGCGGCCGACGTTGTTATCCCAAAGCCAGACCTTGAAGAGCGCTTCAGACCGTAGATAGAAGCAGAGCGGCCAGATCAGTGCGAACGGCGCGCACACCAGCGCGGCCACGCCGAGCGCGCCGGCGAAGCTGCGGCTGCGGCAGGTCGGATAAAGCACGAGCACCGCGCAGACCGTCGCGCCGAACACGAGTGGCACGAACAGGCCTTTCGCGAGAAACGACAGGCCGACGCCCGCGCCGAACATCGCGGCGCCGCTTAGTATCGCGTGGCGACGCTGCGCGGCGTCGTTGTTTCGTTCTCCGTCATAACGAAGATGCGCGAGCACGAGTTCGAACAGCCCGCAGAATCCGATCGCCGCACCGGCCATCAGCGCGACGTCGGTCATCATGTCGTGCACGTGTTTGACGACGACGAGGGTGCCTCCAAACAACGCCAGCGTGCTGACCACGCGCAAGTCGCGCCAGTTCGTGGCATCCACGGCGCGGCGCGCGACACGGGCCGTGTAGTACACGGTCAACCCGGCGAACAGCGCGCTCGCGAGACGCGCCGCGTCATGCAGTGGCATGTAGCGGCCGAACATCCATGCGAGGCCGGCGGCCACCCAGTCGTACACAGGCGGTTTTTCCACGAACGGCTGGCCCGCGTTGGTCGGCACTACGAGATCGCCGGTGTCGAGCATGTGCTGGACGATGCCGAATGTATAAGTCTCGTCCTGTTTCCAGGGATCGTGACCCAGCGTGCCCGGCAAAAGCCACGCGCAGACGATCGCCATCGCCACGAGCCAAAGCAGCGAACGCACGTTGCCGAGCGCACGCCAACGCTCGAGGTAAGGCGCGCGATCGGCGGCTGGCGAGCCGGCGGCCGGAGATGGTGCGACGGGCTTTTCTTGCATAAGACGATCTCTTATCGCGGCAAGCGGCAAGCGCCAACTCAGGCGCGCGTACCGGTTCTTTATTCGGCGTCGCGGGCATGGCGCGCGATCGGCCGCGATTGTAATCTCCTATTCTTACGAACGATTACACGCGCGGCGGCGCACAGACGCGGCAGTTGAACGTGCCGGGGCAATACCTATGCCTGATGGGCTGCAAACGGGAACAGGAAGGAGACGCGGCGTGACATCGGCCGCCGCGTAAATAGACGGTGAAGAAAGGGCGCCTAGCGGCCGCCCGCAACGTCGATGAGAGCGCCAGTCACATACGACGCGGCATCGCTCAGCAGCCAGACGATGGTTTCTGCAACTTCGTCGGCGCGGCCGGGACGGCCGAGCGGGGTTGTCGAACCCAGTTGTGCGGCGCGATCCGGCTTGCCGCCGCTCGCGTGGATCTCAGTGTCGATGAGACCCGGCCGTACTGCGTTCACACGCACGCCTCGCGGGCCGAGTTCCTTCGCGAGCCCGAGCGTCATGGTGTCGACCGCGCCTTTGGCGCCTGCGTAGTCGACGTATTCGTTCGGCGAACCCAGCCGCGCCGCCGCCGATGACACATTGACGATCACGCCGCCCGCGCCACCGCGATCCGTCGACATGCGACGCGCGGCTTCGCGCGCGCACAGATACGCGCCCAGCACATTGACGTCGAAGATACGCGTGAGGCGCGCCAGGTCCATGTCGGCGAGTTGCATCGACGGTGCAACGATACCCGCGTTGTTGACGAGCGCATCGAGCCGGCCAAAGGTCTGCTCCGTTTGGTCGAACATCGCAATCACGTCGGCTTCGTTTGCGACGTCGCCGGCAACCGGCAATGCGCGCCCGCCGGCCCGCTCGACTTCGGCGACGGTCTCCTGCGCGGCGGCCAGATTCTGCGTGTAATTCACGACGACGGACCAGCCGCGCGCGCCCAGCAAGCGCGCCGTCGCGCGGCCTATACCGCGGCTGCCGCCGGTGATCAGAACGGTTTGCGTCATCGCAACCTCAACGTGCAGGGAGAGTGGGCGCCAGGCAAACGCGGCGGGCTTTCAATCGCGGCCGAAGTCAGACGGCGTCGCGGTTGATCGCCCACTTGTCGGCGGCGGGCGGTTGATAGCGTTGCAGCTTGCCGATCAATGCGCCGGGATCGGCGTCGATCTGCAGGATGTCGAGATACGCTTTGCGCATGAAGCCTTCGTCGACAGTGTGCTGCAAGAGATTGATCAATGGATCGTAAAAGCCGTCGATATTGAGCAGTGCCACCGGTTTCTGGTGATAGCCGAGCTGCGCCCAGGTGTAGACCTCGAAGAGTTCCTCCAGCGTGCCCGCGCCGCCCGGCATTGCAACGAACGCATCGGACAGATCGGCCATCATCTTCTTGCGATGATGCATGTCGGGCACCACGTGCAGTTCGGTCAGCCCGTTATGGCCCACTTCCTTATTGACGAGCAACTCGGGAATCACGCCGATCGCGCGGCCGCCTTCGGCCATCACCGTGTCGGCGATCACGCCCATCAGGCCAACCTTGCCGCCGCCGTACACCAGCGCGAGATCGGCTTCTACGAGCGTGCGGCCGAACGCGCGCGCCGCTTTTGCATACAACGGTTTGGCCCCGTTCGCGGAGCCGCAATACACACACACCGACTTCATGGAGAAACGTCCTATTCGTTGCGAGGCGCGGCGCCTTCTTTCGGCGGCAGATAGTCGTAGAACTCGCGCTTGGGCAGCTTGCCCGACACCAGGTCGTCGAAGATCTGCCGCGAGCGGCCGCGCAGATAAGGTGCCATCAACGACACGATCTGTACGCTTACCTGGTGGAGTTCCGCGCGAATCGCTTCCTGCTCGTTGTATTTGCGCGGGTTCATCACGAACTGATACGACAGCCAATACGTTGCTATCACGCCGATGTTGGTCGCGATCACTTGCAGTTCGTCAGGCGTGGCGACCATCTCGCCGTCAGCCACGAGTTGATCGCAGAACTGGCTGGCAAAACGCACTTTGTGACTGATGATCTGCTTGAAGTGCGTTTCGAGCGTGCGGTTGCGCGCGAGCAGATCGTTCAGATCGCGATACAGGAAACGGTAGCGCCATGTGAAATCGACCATGTATTGCAGATACGACCACATTTCGTCGATGGTCGCACGGTGGTCGTCGGGAAAACGCAGACGCTTTTCGATCTCCTGCTCGAACTGGCTGAAGATGCTGTTGATGATGTCGTCTTTGTTGCGGAAGTGGTAGTACAGGTTGCCTGGACTGATCTCCATTTCCTCGGCGATAGTCGTCGTCGTGACGTTCGGCTCGCCGATTTCGTTGAACAGTTTCAACGACAGTTCGAGTATCCGTTCGCGCGTGCGGCGGGGAGGTTTGGCTTCCATGTCGTCCGGCCCTGGTTACGCCGGGTCGGACGCGCGGCGGTGTGCCGCTGCTGCGTATTCCACCCGGACGCGGTTGCTATTTTGAGACTGCCGGACGATTATAAACCGAGCGTTCTAATATCAAACGGATACCGAGGGTTTTCATTTTTGCGGCGGACGCGGGTCGTCTGCAAGCTGCGTTTTTTATCGCTTCGCTCGCGCCGCCTGGCGTCGTTGGGTTGTCGTTGCGTTGTCGTTGCGTTGTCCTTGCGTTGGCGTCAAAGCCACGCCTTCACCCAGCGCACGACGAGCGGGCCCACGATCAGCACCCAAGTCATCAGGCACATGCCGAGCGCAACCATCACCGCCGCGCTGCCCAGGTCTTTCGCACGGCGCGACAGTTCGTGCCGTTCCAGCGAAATACGGTCAATCGCCGCTTCCACGCTCGAATTCAGCAACTCGACGATCAGCACCAGCAGCACGGAGCCAAGCAGCAACACGCGCGATACCGGTTCGACCGGGACCAGCACGCCGCACGGAAGCAGAATCGCGGCAAGTGTCAGCTCCTGGCGAAACGCGCTCTCCTCGCGGATAGCGACACGAAAGCCCGCGAGCGAGTTTTTCATCGCGTGCCAGGCGCGGGTCAGGCCGCGGTTGCCCTTGTATGGATTGAAGGGCAGGGGCGCGAGCGGGTCGTCGGGACCGAGCGGTTCGTGCTGGGTGTCGCTGTTCGCGGGTGTGCCGTTGTGGGCGCGCTCCGCGCTTTGGCCGTTCCGGCGATGCCCGTCGATTCGATCCGGCACGGTGGATTCGCTGACGTCGTCGAACGGCTCGACGCCCGCGGTGTCGTGCTCGTTGGGGGCGTGAACGGCGCGCAGCGCGCCGTTCGCGGACGCGCGGCTTGCGGGAGAGTATCTGCTTCGCATGGGCAGCCAGGCGCGCCGCGTCACGCGGCCGCGCTCTCCTCGCGATACGACGCACGCGGCAACGGCTTCAGATGCGCGGCGAACTGCTCCGAGGCCGCCGCCCACGAAAAGCGCTCGGCCCATGCGCGCGCGTGCGCGCGGTCGATCTTGAGCGCTTCCAGACACGCGTCGCGCAGGTCTTCGTTCATCGCGCCGGCGCCGCCGTTGCCGAGCACGTCGATCGGGCCGGTAACCGGATAGGCGGCGACCGGCGTGCCGCAGGCGAGCGCCTCGAGCAGCACGAGCCCGAACGTGTCCGTTCGGCTCGGAAAGACGAACACGTCCGCTGCAGCATAGACCCGGGCGAGTTCAGCCTGTGTCAGCACGCCCAGATAGTTGGCGGTCGGATAGCGCGATTTCAGCTCGGCCAGCGCGGGCCCTTCGCCCGCAACCCATTTCGAGCCGGGCAAATCGAGCTTCAGGAATGCCTCGACGTTTTTCTCGACGGCCACGCGCCCTACGTACAGAAAGATCGGCCGCGCGGTATTCAGAACCTTCGAATCCATCGGGTGAAAAATGTCGAGATCGACGCCGCGCGTCCACAACACGACATTCGTAAAGCCGTATTTTTCGAGGTCGCTTTTGACGACCGGCGTCGGCGCCATCACGGCAAGCGACGGCTTATGAAACCAGTGCAGGAACTTGTAAGTCGCGGCGAGCGGAATGCCGAAACGCGCCTGCACATATTCGGGAAAGCGCGTGTGATACGCGGTTGTGAACGGTAGCTTGTGCTGGATCGCGTAAGCGCGCGCGGCCATGCCGAGCGGGCCTTCTGTCGCGATGTGGAGCGCGTCGGGCGCAAATTCGTCGATACGCTGGCGCAGCTTGCGGCGCGGCAGCAGCGACAGGCGAATCTCGGGATACGTCGGGCAGGGAATCGTCCGGAATTCGAGCGGCGTCAGCAAGTCGACGTTGTGGCCGAGCTCGGTCAGCTCGCGCGTGGTGTTCTTCAGCGTGCGCACGACGCCGTTGACCTGCGGTTCCCATGCGTCGGTGACGATCATGATCTTCATCGATTGGTTTTCCTCGATTCGAGCCAGCAGAGGTTGAGAGGGATTACGCCGTCGCCCGGGCCTTTTGCACGCCCGCTTCCGGGGCTCGCATCACGGTCCAGTAGATCACCTTGAGTTCGCCTTCGTACGTCTCGACGAGCGCCGACAGGCTTTCGACCCAGTCGCCGTCATTGCAGTACAGCACGCCGTCGATGTCGCGTATCTCGGCCTTGTGGATGTGCCCGCAGACCACGCCGTCGCAGCCGCGGCGGCGGGCTTCGTCGGTCATCACGCGTTCGAACGACGAGATGAAGTTCACCGCGTTCTTGACCTGATGCTTCAGGTATTGCGAAAGCGACCAGTACGGAAAGCCGAGCCGGCTGCGGATCCGGTTGAACCAGCGGTTCAGGATCAGGATCATCGTGTAGAGCGTGTCGCCGAGGTAGGCGAGCCACTTCGCGTGCTGGATCACGCCGTCGAACAGATCGCCGTGCACGATCCACAGGCGCTTGCCGGCGAGCGTCGTGTGGAAGGCTTCGCCGCGCACGTGGATGTCGCCGAACGCGAGGTCGCAGAACTGGCGCGCCGCTTCGTCGTGATTGCCGGGCACATAGACTACCTGCGTGCCTTTACGCGCCTTGCGCAGCACTTTCTGCACGACGTCGTTGTGGGCCTGCGGCCAGTACCAGCCTTTTTTCAACTGCCAGCCGTCGATGATGTCGCCGACGAGATACAGATACTCCGACTCGTTGTAGCGCAGGAAATCGAGCAGATAAGGCGCCTGGCAGCCGCTCGATCCGAGGTGGATGTCCGACAGCCAGATCGTGCGGTAACGCTGTGGCTCTGCGTGCTCGTCGTCGTGCTGGGGCGCGTGTGTGTCGAGCGGCAGCGGTGCGACGGGAAGCGGCAAGCCGTGGCTATGGGTGGATTCGGGGCGGAACGCGACGGAGTCGACGCTCGGGCCAGTCTGGCGGAACAGGGAAGTCGCGGACGTTTTGGAGTCCATGGCTCACGCGTCGAGTTGCGGTGCCTGTATTGGGCCTACGGCGCGTGACTGTGCCGTGACAGTCATGAGAAGTTCTTATTACTGCGGCGGGCGGAGAAGGGCAAAGAAGGGCGAGCGGGGACTGCGGGAGAACGCGGGGAGTTGGGTCGAGCCGCTCAGTGCGCGACGTCGATGACGCGCGTTCCAGCAAGACGGTCATGCAGAAACTGACGGCTGGCGCCGAAGCGGCCGGTGGCCGCCCACAACACGAACCAGATAGCGGCGATCGTGAGGGTTTGCGGCAAGCGCAGGCCGAGGAGCGGATGCAATGCGAGCGGCGGCAGAAACCATAGCCACGCGAGCACGTAGCGTGCAATCGCCCGCCACGCGGAGAGCGGCGCGCCGCTGGCCGCGACAACGCGCAGACGCCAGGTTTTCATCGGCAGGGTCTGGCCGCTGTGGGTCCAGAACCACACGAAATACAGACCGACGACAAGGCCGATCCACGCCGCCAGCAGATTGTGGTGCGTGAGTCCGTTGCGCTGCTGCGTGAGCGTGCTGAACAGATAACCGGCGACGAAAACGACGCCGAACAGCAGCAGCGCTTCGTAAAGCAGCGCGGCGAGACGGCGACGCACGGTCGGCGGGGTGTCCGTTGAACCGGCCGGCTTGGCCGGGGACGGACTCGCGTTGGAGTTCGAACTGGATCCGGAAGTCACGCGCGGTTCTGACACGGGCGGGAGCGGCTCACGAACCGTTGAAAATCGACGGCGCTTCCGCCGGGGAGACGGGCAGCGGCGTGGCCGGCACGAAGCTGCCGGCGGCCGGGATACCCGGCAGCGAAGCCGGGCTCGGTAATGACACGGCCGCCGCCGCGCTCGCCGACGACGTGCCGCTCGCGGCACGCTCGCGTGCATTGACAAGCCGGTCGAGCCCCTTGATCTCGCTGCGGCCCGACGGCGGCGCGCTGACCACGCTCGGACGCCGCTTGTGCTCGCTCGCGGCAAGCCGCTGCTTCAGTTCTTCCGGCAATTCCTGATAGGCCTTCCACGCGTTCTGGCGCGCTTCACGGGGCAATTGCTTCGAAACCTGGTAATTTTCACGCGCGACGCGGCGCTGATCGGGCGTCATGCGCACCCATTCGGTCATCCGTTCATGCAGGCGTTTTTGTGCATCGGGTGACAATTTCGAGTAACGCGATGCGATCTTCAGCCATTTTCGTTTGCGTTCGTCGCTGAACGAATCCCACTGCGCCTCGAATGGCGCCAGCGCCACATGCTCCGCGGCGCTCAGCCGCGACCACGCCAGCGGACTTTTGCTGCCGGGCAGGCCAGGCAATTCGACGCCGAGTGCGGGCGCGGGCGGGCGCGCCGCGCCGTTACCGGTCGCGGCGGGCGCGCCGGCGGAAGAAGGGGTCGGGTAAAAGCGCGGATACGTCGCGGCAAACGACACAAGAGCCGCAATCGCACATCCGAAAACAACGGCAAGACCGCGCTTGTAGCTCACCCGAACACTCTCCCGCTCAGTGGGCGCGCGAAAGATACGCGTTGAAACCGTGGTCGAGATAGGCATTGAGCGGCAGGTCGTCGCTTAACATGGCGGCATCGATATCGGCGAGTTCAGCCGTGCGCTGCTGGTCTTCCCAGTAGGCAATGCCGACGAGGCTCACGACGAGCGCAGCGAGCGGCCACGCGAGAGCGAAGCGGCGCAGCGGCGAACGGCGGCGTTGTGGCAGTTCGCCATGCGACATACCGCCCGGCATACCCGCTCCGGCGAGAGCGGGCGCGAACACCGGCGCGCTCACGGTTTCGGGCTTCTTGCGGGCGAGCGCGGCGCGGCGCGCCGCGGCGAGTCGATCGACGGTGGCGGGCGGAATGCTGGCGGCGTTTTCGTCGAGCGCGCGGCGCACCTGGCGCGCGAACTCGAGTTCTTTTGTTTCTTGGGAGCTCATAGCGTGATTCCTTTGGCCTTGAGCGCTTGCGCCAGCGTGTGGGTGGCCCGCGAGCAGTGCGTCTTCACACTGCCTTCGGAGCAGCCCATTGCGGCGGCAGTCTCGGCGACATCCATATCTTCCCAATAACGCATGAGAAACGCCTCCCGTTGACGTGCCGGTAACTTTCGGATCTCGTCGTCGATCATCTGCAAGACCTGTTCGCGTTCGAGCTTCTGTTCGTTGCTCTCGGCGCCCGCCGAGCCCTGCTGGGCCTCGAACGTTTCCAGCGGATCGAATTCGTCGTCGTCGGCATTGCCTAGCGACGAGAAGAGGCTGACCCACGTATTGCGTACTTTCGCACGACGGAAATGGTCGTGCATCGCATTCTGCAGAATACGCTGAAACAGCAGCGGAAGCTCGGCCGCCGGACGGTCGCCGTATTTTTCGGCGAGCTTGATCATCGCGTCCTGCACGATATCCAGCGAGGCGTCGTCGTCCCGCACGGCGTAGACCGTCTGCTTGAATGCGCGCCTTTCGACGCCCGCCAGAAAGTCGGCGAGTTCCTTGTCTGATGCCATCCGTTTGGGGGTCGGCGCAGCGAGCGTGCGCGTAATCGGTCGAAAAATGTCGTAAAACTCGCGGATGCTAACAAACTTTTGCGAAAGCAGGGGCGAAAGCTGGACCGGTCGACATCGTCATGACGTTGGTCGCCGGTCAGAAGAGCGCGCCAGGGACGGGGGTTCGGGCAATATTTGCTTGACCGCGCGGGCGTCTGCCGCTATCGTCGCTGGTTCGCAACATAAGTGACTTGTCTCATTGAGGTGTGGCCCAAGAAGCTCACCTGTCAACTGGACGCGCCGCTTGAACCCGAGCCACAAGCCCGGCAGAGAGCACCCGATCAATTTTTTGCCGAAAATTCGAAAGGTGAATTGAATGAATATGCCCAGCGCGGAATTCTCCACGTCGGATACCACTCCACAACACGAAGCTGACTCTATCGGCGCCACCGTGCTCATGAAGGCACTGGCCGACGAAGACGTCGAATTTGTTTGGGGCTATCCCGGCGGCTCGGTACTCTACATTTACGACGAGCTGTACAAGCAGGACAAGTTTCAGCACATCCTCGTGCGTCACGAGCAGGCCGCGGTTCACGCCGCCGACGCTTATTCGCGTTCCACCGGCAAGGTCGGTGTGTGCCTCGTGACCTCCGGCCCCGGCGTCACCAATGCGGTGACCGGTATCGCCACCGCCTACATGGATTCGATTCCGATGGTCGTGATCAGCGGCCAGGTGCCGACTGCCGCGATCGGCCAGGACGCGTTCCAGGAGTGCGATACGGTCGGCATCACGCGTCCCTGTGTGAAGCACAACTTTCTCGTGAAAGACGTGCGCGATCTCGCCGCGACCGTCAAGAAAGCGTTCTACATTGCCCGTACCGGCCGGCCCGGCCCGGTGCTGATCGACATTCCGAAAGACGTGTCGAAGGCGCCTTGCCAGTACGAGCCGATCAAGACGGTTTCGCTGCGCTCGTATAACCCCGTCACGAAGGGCCACTCCGGTCAGATCCGCAAGGCGGTTTCGCTGCTGCTGTCGGCGAAGCGCCCGTACATCTACACCGGCGGCGGCATCATCCTGGCCGATGCATCGCGCGAACTCAACCAGTTCGCGGATCTTCTCGGCTACCCCATCACGAATACGCTGATGGGTCTGGGCGGCTACCGCGCGAGCGACAAGAAATTTCTCGGCATGCTCGGCATGCATGGCACGTACGAAGCCAACATGGCGATGCAGCACTGCGACGTGCTGATCGCAATCGGCGCGCGCTTCGACGACCGTGTGATCGGCGACCCGGCGCACTTCGCGTCGCGTCCGCGCAAGATCATTCATATCGACATCGATCCGTCTTCCATTTCCAAGCGCGTCAAGGTCGACATTCCGATCGTCGGCGACGTGAAGGAAGTGTTGAAGGAACTGATCGAGCAGCTGCAAACGGCCGAGCATGGCCCGGACACCGCGGCGCTCGCCGACTGGTGGAAGGACATCGAAGCCTGGCGCGCGAAAGACTGCCTGAAGTTCGACCGCAAGAGCGACGTCATCAAGCCGCAGTACGTGGTGGAAAAGGCGTGGGAATTGACCGACGGCAATGCGTTCGTCTGTTCCGACGTCGGCCAGCACCAGATGTGGGCTGCGCAGTTCTATCGCTTCAACAAGCCGCGCCGCTGGATCAATTCGGGCGGCCTCGGCACGATGGGCTTCGGCTTGCCCGCGGCGATGGGCGTAAAGATGGCGCACCCTGACGACGACGTGCTGTGCATCACGGGCGAAGGCTCGATCCAGATGTGCATCCAGGAACTCTCGACCTGCAAGCAGTACGAGACGCCTGTGAAGATCATTTCGCTGAACAACCGCTATCTGGGCATGGTGCGCCAGTGGCAGCAGATCGAATACAGCAAGCGCTATTCGCATTCGTATATGGACGCCTTGCCGGATTTCGTGAAGCTCGCTGAGGCGTACGGCCACGTCGGCATGCGCATCGAGCGCACGGCCGACGTCGAGCCGGCGCTCAAGGAAGCGCTGCGCCTGAAAGATCGCACGGTGTTTCTCGACTTCCAGACCGATCCCACCGAAAACGTCTGGCCAATGGTACAGGCCGGCAAGGGCATCACCGAGATGCTCATGGGTTCGGAAGATCTATAACGACCGTTTCTGACGCCGGCTTCGTCGCGCACGCCTTCACGAAGGGCGAGCGCGGACGAAGCGGCGCGAAACCGCTCGCGTACATCGACAAACATCTGGAAGAAGCGAAACATGAGACACATTATTTCCGTCCTGCTGGAAAACGAACCGGGCGCGTTGTCACGCGTGGTGGGTCTCTTCTCGGCACGCGGCTACAACATCGAAACCTTGACGGTGGCTCCGACCGAAGACCGTTCGCTGTCGCGCATGACCATCGTCTCCATTGGCTCGGACGACGTGATCGAACAGATCACGAAGCATCTGAACCGCCTGATCGAGGTGGTGAAAGTGGTCGACCTTACCGAGGGCGCCCACATCGAGCGCGAGCTGATGCTGATCAAGGTGAGGGCGGTCGGCAAGGAACGTGAGGAGATGAAGCGGATGTCGGATATTTTCCGCGGCCGCATCATCGACGTCACCGAAAAGACCTACACGATCGAACTGACGGGCGCAGCCGACAAGCTCGACGCCTTCATCGAAGGGCTCGACGCCACAGCGATTCTCGAAACGGTCCGCACGGGCAGTTCGGGCATTGGGCGCGGCGAGCGCATTCTGAAGGTGTGACCCGCACCGCTTCGATCCGGCCGGGTGGCGTTCATCACCATCCGGCCTTGCAACACAACATTCGCAGTATCTGAATCTCTCTGAATCATCCGAATTTAGCCAAGGAACCGACATGAAAGTTTTCTACGACAAGGACGCCGATCTCTCCCTCATCAAGGGCAAGCAGGTCACCATCATCGGCTATGGCTCGCAAGGCCATGCGCACGCGCTGAACCTGAAGGAAAGCGGCGTGAACATCACGGTCGGTCTGCGCAAGGGCGGCGCATCGTGGAGCAAGGCTGAGAACGCCGGCCTGCAGGTCAAGGAAGTGGCGGAAGCCGTGAAGGGCGCGGATGTCGTCATGATGCTGCTGCCGGACGAGCAGATCGCCGAAGTCTATGCCAAGGAAGTGCACGGCAACGCCAAGCAAGGCGCGGCACTCGCATTCGCGCACGGCTTCAACGTTCACTACGGTCAGGTGATCCCGCGTGCGGATCTGGACGTGATCATGATCGCGCCCAAGGCGCCCGGCCACACGGTTCGCGGCACCTACACGCAAGGTGGCGGCGTGCCCCACCTGATCGCTGTTGCGCAAGACAAGTCGGGCGCGGCACGTGACATCGCTCTGTCGTACGCGGCAGCGAACGGCGGCGGCCGTGCGGGCATCATCGAAACGAACTTCCGCGAAGAAACCGAAACCGACCTGTTCGGCGAACAGGCCGTGCTGTGCGGCGGTACCGTCGACCTCATCAAGGCCGGTTTCGAAACGCTGGTTGAAGCCGGCTATGCGCCGGAAATGGCGTACTTCGAATGCCTGCACGAACTGAAGCTGATCGTCGACCTGATCTACGAAGGCGGCATCGCGAACATGAACTACTCGATCTCGAACAACGCCGAATACGGCGAGTACGTGACGGGTCCGCGCATCGTGACGGCTGAAACCAAGAAGGCGATGAAGGCCGTGCTGACCGACATTCAGACGGGCGAGTACGCAAAGAGCTTCATCATCGAGAACAAGGCAGGCGCACCGACGCTGCAATCGCGCCGCCGTCTGACAGCCGAGCACCAGATCGAGCAGGTCGGCTCGAAGCTTCGCGCCATGATGCCGTGGATCGCGAAGAACAAGCTGGTCGACCAGTCGAAGAACTAAGAAGTCCGTTTTATCGCCTCATACCGGCGCGGCGCACCGCCGCATGCGCCGGTAATGCAAAAAGCCGCCCGAGGGTGCTGAACCCCGGGCGGCTTTTGCTATCCTACGGTTTTACAAAAATACTGAAGCCACCCATGAATTACCCACATCCGATCATCGCGCGAGAAGGCTGGCCGTTCATCGCCATCGCGGCCGTCGTTGCATTACTGGTTCACGCCTTCGCGGGATTCGGCTTTGCGTGGCTGTTCTGGCTGATCCTGATCTTTATCGTGCAGTTCTTCCGCGATCCGGCGCGCCCGATTCCGACTCAGGCGAATGCCGTGCTATGCCCGGCCGACGGACGCATCGTCGCAGTGGAAACCGCGCATGATCCGTACGCCAATCGCGAAGCGCTGAAAATCAGCGTCTTCATGAACGTGTTCAATGTCCATTCGCAGCGCTCGCCTGTCGACGGTGCGATCTCGAAGGTCGAATATTTCCCCGGCGCTTATCTGAATGCCGCAGTGGAGAAGGCTTCGCTCGAAAACGAACGCAATGCAATCGTGATTGAAATGGCCGGCGGGCAAACGGTTACGTCGGTGCAGATCGCCGGTCTGATCGCGCGGCGCATTCTTTGCTATGTACGTG
This sequence comes from Paraburkholderia caledonica, assembly GCF_000383275.1. Classification (NCBI taxonomy): domain Bacteria; kingdom Pseudomonadati; phylum Pseudomonadota; class Betaproteobacteria; order Burkholderiales; family Burkholderiaceae; genus Paraburkholderia; species Paraburkholderia caledonica. The sequence continues at coordinate 286,602 of NZ_KB911041.1, forward strand.
CTGGCGAGCCGCTTTCGCGCGGCCAGCGCTATGGCTTTATCCGCTTCGGTTCGCGTGTCGATGTGTACCTGCCTGTGGGTAGCCGTCCGCGAGTGTCTATCGGCGAGAAGGTGTCGGCGTCGTCCACGATCCTCGCTGAACTGTAAAGCGGCACAAAGGAGATTGTCCGAATGGCCGCATTCAAACCGCGCCGACCGCGCACCAGTGGACCGTTACCGCGTCCGTTTCGCCGCAACAAGCCGCTCGTTACGGATTCACCAGTGGTGGAGAGTCGCCGCGCGCAGCGTCAGCAATTTCTGAGAAAGCGCGGCATCTATCTGCTGCCGAACGCGTTCACCACGGCGGCGCTCTTCTGCGGCTTCTTTGCAGTCGTCCAGGCAATGAACGTGCGTTTCGAAGTCGCGGCAATCGCGATTTTCGTAGCCATGGTGCTCGACGGCATGGACGGCCGCGTCGCCCGTATGACGCATACGCAAAGCGCATTCGGCGAGCAGTTCGACAGTCTGTCCGACATGGTGTCGTTCGGCGTTGCGCCGGCGCTCGTCATGTATGAGTGGATCCTCAAAGACCTGGGCCGGTGGGGCTGGCTTGCGGCATTCGTCTACTGTTCGGGCGCGGCGTTGCGGCTTGCACGCTTCAACACCAACATCGGCGTGGTCGACAAGCGTTTCTTCCAGGGCATGCCGAGCCCGGCAGCCGCAGCGCTCATCGCGGGCTTCGTGTGGCTTGCCACCGACAACCGCGTGCCGCTCAAGCTCGTCTGGCTGCCGTGGGTCGCTTTTGTGCTGACGATCTACGCGGGCGTGACGATGGTGTCCAACGCGCCGTTCTACAGCGGCAAGGCGCTCGACGTGCGGCATCGCGTGCCGTTCGGCGTCATTCTGCTGGTGGTGGTGGCGTTCGTGCTGGTGTCGTCGGATCCGCCTCTGATGCTGTTCGGCCTGTTCGTGTTGTACGGTCTGTCCGGCTATGTGTTCTGGGGCTACCAGGCGCTCCGCGGCAGAGCAAATCCCGCTCGTTCGGTCGCGCACGACAGATAGTCCGGTGTGCATGCACGCTATGCACGTCCAGTCTGAGAGCTTGCGAAGTATCGAAACGGCGACCTTTGGGTCGCCGTTTTCATTTGCGGACGCCGCTCTCAATCTCGCTCCAACGCGCGCTGCACGGAGGTTTGACGTCAATTGCACGGCGAAGGGAATGCCGCTATAGTCGTTGGATGACTGCGTCCGCGTTGGCTTTCCAGTCGCAGTAAATGCGGCAGGGACGGGGCGGCGCTACGAGCCACGATCGAGCCACCAGGAATCATCAAGACCCACCAAGAGCTACGATCCGGCCGCGCCGCGAACCTCGGCAAGCCGGCGCATCGATTGCGCTGACCGTCGCACTGACCCGGCTGGTGCCCGTTGCGCTTCATCCATGGTCGAGCGTTGCTTGCGGCGCTCACGGCGGCGGCATCCACATTCCAATATCCGATTCCCACAATTGAACGACTCCGCAGGAGACTCGACATGTCCGACAAACTGATCATTTTCGACACCACGCTGCGTGACGGCGAACAATCGCCCGGCGCGTCGATGACGAAAGAAGAAAAAATCCGTATCGCGAAGCAACTCGAACGGATGAAAGTCGACGTGATCGAAGCAGGCTTCGCGGCAAGTTCGAATGGCGACTTCGACTCGATCCAGACAATCGCGGGTCTGATCAAAGAGAGCATGGTGTGCTCGCTCGCCCGGGCGAACGACAAAGATATCCAGCGTGCAGCTGACGCGCTCAAACCCGCTGAGCGTTTCCGCATTCACACGTTTATCGCCACGTCGCCGCTGCACATGGAAAAGAAGCTGCGCATGACGCCGGACCAGGTGTTCGAGCAGGCGAAGCTGGCTGTTCGTTTCGCCCGCAAATTCACCGACGACGTCGAGTTCTCGCCGGAAGACGGCAGCCGCTCGGACATGGACTTCCTGTGCCGCGTGCTGGAGGCGGTGATCGCAGAAGGCGCGACCACCATCAACATCGCGGACACCGTTGGTTACGGCGTGCCCGAACTCTACGGCAACCTCGTGAAGACGCTGCGCGAGCGCATTCCGAACTCGCACAAGGCGGTGTTCTCCGTGCATTGCCATAACGATCTCGGCATGGCGGTGGCGAATTCGCTGGCCGGCGTGCAGATTGGCGGCGCACGTCAGGTCGAGTGCACGATCAACGGTCTCGGCGAGCGTGCGGGCAATACGTCGCTCGAAGAAATCGTGATGGCCGTGAAGACTCGCAAAGACTATTTCGGCCTCGAACTCGGTCTCGATACGACGCAAATCGTCCCGGCTTCGAAGCTCGTATCGCAAATCACCGGTTTTGTCGTACAGCCGAATAAGGCGGTGGTGGGCGCGAACGCATTTGCGCACGCGTCGGGCATTCACCAGGATGGCGTGCTGAAGGCGCGCGACACTTACGAGATCATGCGCGCGGAAGACGTGGGCTGGAGCGCGAACAAGATCGTGCTCGGCAAGTTGTCGGGGCGCAATGCGTTCAAGCAACGTCTGCAGGAGTTGGGCATCGCGCTCGACAGCGAGGCCGAACTGAACACGGCGTTTGCCCGCTTCAAGGAGCTAGCCGATCGCAAGGCGGAGATTTTCGACGAGGACATCATTGCGATCGTCACCGAAGAATCGGCTGAGGCGCAGCAAAAAGAGCACTACAAGTTCCTGTCGCTCTCGCAGCATTCCGAGACCGGCGAACAACCGCATGCAAAGATCGTATTCGCAATGGACGGCAAGGAAATCACCGGCGAGGCGCGCGGCAACGGTCCCGTGGATGCCACGCTCAACGCAATCGAAACGGAAGTCGGCAGCGGCTCCGAGTTGCTGCTTTACTCGGTGAACGCGATCACCACCGGCACTCAGGCGCAGGGCGAAGTGACCGTGCGGCTTTCGAAGAGCGGACGCATCGTGAACGGCGTGGGCACCGATCCGGATATCGTTGCGGCTTCCGCGAAGGCTTATATCTCTGCGCTCAACAAGCTCTATTCGAACGTCGACAAAGTGAATCCGCAGCGTTCCGAATAAGTTCGCGGCAGCGGCTCACGCGCTGCCGTCGCTAGAAAACGATGCCCCGCGCCTTGAGTGGCGCGGGGCATTTTTTATTGCGGCATGCTGGTCTCGCTCGTTCGCCGCAGTCTCCCCACGTTACTCGGTCGCCGTACGTCGCATCGACCAGCCGCGCGCCGCGCGTGCCTGGCCTCGCGCCTGATGCCGCACTTCGACTGCAATGCCGCGGCGCGGCGCATCCTCCACAAACGTATCGAGCAGTTCACGCACATCGTGGTCGACGAAATCGGCGCGCGTCGCATCGACTATCAGTGTCGCGCCGTCGGGAATCTGCTGCAGGTAGTGCTTGAGCGGCACCTTGCCGAGAAACGACACGTCTTTGCGGAACGACAGCAGGTAATGATCGCCGTGTTGCGCAAGCACGATCGGACTGCGCAGGTTCGCATACAGCGCAAGCATCACGCTGCACAGAATGCCGAGCACGATGCCGATCAACAGATCGGTCGCGAGCACGCCGACGAGCGTGACGATGAACGGCGCGAAGGGCGCAAAACCCTGCTTCGCGACCGCGACGAACAGCGACGGCTTGGCGAGCTTGAGTCCCGTGAAGATCAGAATCGCTGCAAGACAGGCGAGCGGAATCAGGTTGATGACGCTCGTCAACGCAAACACGCTGACTAGCAGCAGCACGCCGTGAATGATCGCCGACAGACGGCTTTGTGCGCCTGCATGCACGTTGGTGGAACTGCGCACGATCACCGCCGTAATCGGCAGGCCGCCTATCGCGCCCGCAATCAGATTGCCGACGCCTTGGGCCTTCAGTTCACGATCGGGCGGCGCGGGGCGTCGTTCGGGATCGATCTGCTCGACCGCTTCGAGGCTCAGCAAGGTTTCGAGACTTGCGACGATCGCCAGCGTGATCGCGACGCGCCACACGTCCGGGTTCGCGAGTTGCGCGAAATGCGGCCCGAAGTCGGCCCACTCGAGTGCGACGCTCAACGCCGCGAACGATTCCAGCGACGGTAACGCAACGCGATGCTCGGCGGGCGGCGCGAGCGAAGGCGCGAGCACGTGCAGCAGCAACGTGGCGCCGATACCCAGCAAGACGACCGCGAGCGGCGCTGGGACGATGCGTACCAGCGCAAAGCGGCGCATCGGGCGAGTTTCCCAGCCGATCAGGATTGCTAGAGACAGCAGCGTGATCACGCAGGCCACGAGTGACACCGAGCCGAACGGCGCGACTATCGTGCCGGCAGCTTGCGCGGCGGCAGGCGCGTCGTTTGCCGCTTGTCCGGCGACCAGCCCGAGCGCAAGCGGAAACTGTTTGACGATCAGCAGGACGCCGATCGCGGCCAGCATGCCTTTGATGACCGGCGACGGCACATAGGCGGCGAAACGGCCCGCCTTGAGCATACCGAAACCGAACTGGATCGCGCCGGACAGCAGCACGGCCGCGAGGAACGCAGAAAAGCTTCCGAGCTGCGCGATTCCGTCGACGACGATCACGACGAGACCCGCCGCCGGTCCGCTGACGCTCAGGCGCGAGCCGCTGAGAACCGCGACCACGAGGCCGCCGACGATGCCCGACACGAGTCCGGCAAACGGCTCGACGCCCGACGCATTGGCGATGCCAAGGCAGAGCGGCAGAGCCACGAGGAAAACGACAGTGCCCGCAAGCACGTCGCGCTGAAATGTCGAAAAGAAAGCTCGAAGGTTCATGGTGTCGGTGCTGGAATGAGTGATGCCTGATCGCAGGCGAAGGCTGAACCGGATAGGCCCTGAACGATGCCGCGTATCAGGCGGCGCTATGGGCGGCGGTCTCGCAGGTCATTGCGTCGTCGGCTTCGTAACCGGACGCGAGCACCTTGATGCGCCCGTCTTCGAGCGCAAAGATCCAGCCGTGCACGAGCGGCGCAGTCTCGGCGTCGCGCACGATCGGATTCGCACGAAGCTGGCTGACCTGTTCGAGCACGTTGAGTTCGGCGAGGCGGTCGACGCGCTCGCGCTCGCTTGCGTGTGCGTCGAGTTCATCGCGATGAATCCTGGCGAGTGAACAGAGCGGCGCGATACGGCGATTTACGTGCGGCAGGCCCGGGTCGGGCGGCAACAACGAGGCACGCACGCCGCCGCAACCATAATGTCCGCAGACGATCACATGACCGACCTTGAGCACGCGCACTGCATATTCGAGGACGCTCGCGGAGTTGTCGTCGTCGGGACGGAACAGGTTGGCGATATTGCGGTGTACGAACAGGTCGCCGGGCTCGCAGTGCGTGATGGTTTCGGCCGGCACACGGCTATCGGAGCAGCCGATCCACAGTACGTGCGGATTCTGTCCGCGGACCAGATCGCGGAAAAACTCGGGGTTACGCTCGGCGGTTTCATGCGCCCATGCGACGTTGGCGACGAGAAGGCGTTTGGGACGATTCATCGATAGCGGCTCCATAAAGGGCGCATCGTCCGATGCAGCAATCACGGCTGTGCCGTGTGGTCGCGCTCGTTGTTCCGCAGTCGGACCTGCACCGGATCAATGCTTACAAAAGCCTTTCTATCAAAAAAATAATGGCCTGTGTGTGAAATAAAATTCGTTGCGATGCGAAATAAATAAAAAAAACCGCTCCAGGGAGCGGTTTTGGGAGATGCGCGGGCAGGACGCGCGGCAGGGCTAGAACAAGTTGCGGCGGTCAGGATCATGCAACGGGTCCGGCGTTTTCTGCGTGAGACGCAGCACACCCTGGTCGTCGAAATAGAAGCTGAACATCATGTACCAGTAGTTGTCCTCGAGGTAACGATAGGTCCAGACTTCGCGCTTCATCAGCGGGAAGTAGGACGTCTCCACCGGGCGGCCAAAATTCACCAGCACGTCGCTTCTCGTCCACTTGCCGATCTCCGCGCGATAAAACTCGTTCGGCTGCAGTACCTGGCGGACGTTCAGGATCTTGCCGGAGGCGTCGACGTCCGCGGCGGTGGTCGTTTCGCCCATTGGCTGGGTTGGCCACATCAGCCGCTTGCCGCCGTTGGGCAAATCGTAGCTTTCGCGCGGCGGGCCGAGGCGCGCGACGATGGTCGATTCGTCCGCGCCCGCCAGGTATTGCTGCCAGGGCTGCGCGCAGCCGGCAAGGGCGAGCGCGCTCAGGCACACGAGCGCCGCGCGGCGCACGCGCCCGGCATGCGGCGCCACGATCAGGGCCGCCTGACGGCGATGGCGGTTCAACATGATTCCTCCGATGGCTTTCAATTAGCGTTTTTATCATCAAGACGGATTATTTTGACACGCGCCGCCGCAAAAGAATTGCGATGCGCGCGCGTTTGCCGGTCTGCACGATAACGGTTGCGGCGGCTTGCTTATTCCGTTGTCGGCGCCCTATGATCCGCGCTTCGACGAATCAGACGGAACGGACGATGGCGAAGTGGCAATGGAAGACGGCCGTAGCATTGGCGGCACTATCGGTAACGGTGGCGGTGGCCTGCGCGGCTGCGGCGCAGACGCCGCAACCGACCCAGACACCGGAAGCGGCGCCGGGGTCGACCGGCGCGCCGATCCAGCTGGCGCTGATCGAAGGCATGTCAGGTCCGTTCGCGAACGCCGGCGCGGCAGTGGAGCGCAACTTGCGCTACGGCGTCGAACAGGTGAATGCGCACGGCGGTGTGAAGCTTGCGGACGGCGCTCATCCGCTCGAGCTGGTCGTGCTGGACAGCAAGGGCGGCACCGAAGAGGCGCTGACGCAACTGCGTAGCGCAGCCGACCGTCACATCGGCTATATCCTGCAGGGCAACAGTTCGGCGGTCGCGGCGGCGCTCATCGGCGCGATCGAAAAGCAGAACAGCCGCGAGCCGGGCAACCGCGAGCTATTTCTCAACTATTCCGCCGACGATCCCGCACTGACCAACGCAAATTGCAGTTTCTGGCACTTTCGCTTCGACGCGCATGCGGGTATGCGCATGGACGCGCTTGCCGACGTGATCCAGCGCGACGGGGCGGTGAAGAAGGTGTATCTGCTGAACCAGGATTACAGCTTTGGCCACGACGTGAGCCGTCTCGCGCGTTCGGCGCTGTCGGCGAAGCGCCCGGACATTGCCGTGGTCGGCGACGAGTTCCATCCGATTGGCCGTGTAAAGGATTTTTCACCGTACGTCGCGAAAATCCGTGCGAGCGGCGCGAACGCCGTCATTACCGGCAATTGGGGCAACGACCTGACACTGCTTGTCAAGGCGGCGCGTGAGCAGGGGCTCGACACGAAGTTCTACACGTTCTACGGCAACAGTCTCGGCGCGCCTGCCGCGCTGGGCGACGCGGGCGTCGGGCGGGTGATTGCCGTCGCCGACTGGCATCCGAATGCGGGCGGCGCGGCCTCCGACGCCTGGTACGAGGCATTTCGCGCCCGCTTCCCGGCCGCGCAGGACGACTACCCGGTATTGCGCATGCCGCTGATGATTGAAACCCTCGCCGCGGCGATGAATCGCGCGAAAAGCGCCGATCCCGCGGCGGTCGCGCGGGCGCTCGAAGGCATCCGGTTCGACAACGGCTTCCACCCATCGTGGATGCGCGCGGACGATCATCAACTGATTCAGCCGCTCTACGTGATGGAAATGGACAAGGTCGGCACGCGCGGCGTGCGCTTCGATAACGAGGGCTCCGGCTTCGGTTTCCGCACGGCGCTGGCGTTGCCGGCTGAGCGCACCGTGCCGGCGAGCGTGTGCAAGATGAAGCGACCCTGACCGGTCGATGCCCGCGAGCGGCGTCCTCGTGGTCGCTGTCCGGCGCGGCAGGGCAGGGTTCGCGGCGGGATCGCACTGTGCTACAATACGCGTCCCGTTGCGGTACCGGCTGTCATGCAAGCTGTCTGGCAGCGCTAGTTCGCACGGGTAACCCACGGCACGGCCTTTCTTCCGTGACCGCCTGTCTAGTTCTCAAGGAAATCGACATGTCCGCAGTTGATACAAGCAAGAAGTCCGAAGTCGTTGCGCAATTCGCACGCGCAGCTAACGACACCGGCTCCCCCGAAGTTCAGGTCGCGCTGCTCACGACCCGCATCAACGAACTGACCGTTCACTTCAAGGCACACGCGAAAGATCACCACAGCCGCCGCGGTCTGCTGCGCATGGTGAGCCGCCGCCGTAAGCTGCTCGACTACCTGAAGGGTAAGGACGCGGATCGTTACCGCGCACTGATCGAGAAGCTGGGTCTGCGTAAGTAATCGGCCAGTCGTTCAGCAAGATGCCTGTGTCAGTTCCACTGATACAGGCATTTTGTTTTTGCGCGGTGCGCTTCATGTGGGGCGCACAGCCTGTAGTCCGCCGCGGCGTGCCGGTTCATGCGGCGGGGCAGTAAGCAGTAAAAGCAGTAGAAAGGCAGCAAATACAGAAACATGGCCGGGCTTCAGGGCGGAGCTTTGTGTCATTCCAGCGATTCGCGCGCTTAGTCGACGTAGCAATGCAGACGGCGCAGAGCGTGGCTCTCTGGAATGGCATAACACTACTCTTCCCATGCGGCGCCGGTCCTGGCGTTGCCGCGCCGCTTCTGGTCCGCGCGGCATAACGATGAGGAAAAGCAATGACTATGTTCAGCAAGATCGTCAAAGAATTTAAGTGGGGACAACATAACGTTCGCCTCGAAACCGGCGAGATTGCTCGCCAGGCGAGCGGTGCGGTGATCGTCGACGTCGAAGACACCGTGGTTCTGGCGACCGTGGTTGGCGCCAAGACGGCCAAGCCGGGCCAGGACTTTTTCCCGCTGACCGTCGACTATCTCGAGAAGACCTACGCGGCCGGCAAGATTCCGGGCGGTTTCTTCCGCCGCGAAGGCCGTCCGTCTGAGGGCGAAACGCTGATCTCGCGCCTGATCGACCGCCCGTTGCGTCCGCTTTTCCCGGAAGGCTTCTACAACGAAGTCCAGGTCGTGATCCACGTCCTGTCGCTGAACCCGGAGATCCCCGCTGACATTCCCGCGCTGATCGGCGCGTCGGCGGCGCTCGCCGTGTCCGGTTTGCCGTTCAACGGCCCGGTCGGCGCTGCACGCGTGGCCTACATCAACAACGAATATGTGTTGAACCCGACGCGTCCGCAAATGAAGGAATCGGCGCTCGACCTGATCGTCGCCGGCACGGAACGCGCGGTGTTGATGGTGGAATCGGAAGCGCAGCAACTGAGCGAAGAAGTGATGCTCGGCGGCGTGGTGTTCGGCCATGAGCAGATGCAAATCGCGATCGACGCGATCCACGATCTGGTCCGCGAAGGCGGCAAGCCGGAATGGGATTGGCAACCGGCCGCGAAGAACGAGCCGCTGATCGCGCGCGTGACCGAACTGGCGCAAGCCGAACTGCTCGCCGCTTACCAGATCCGTGACAAGCAGGCGCGTTCGACCAAGCTGAAAGAAATCTACGCAGCAGTTTCCGCGAAGCTGGAGCAAGACGCGTCGGCAAACGGCACCGTGGCGGCCGACAAGGCAACCGTCGGCAACGTGCTGTTCGACATCGAAGCAAAGATCGTCCGTACGCAGATCCTGAACGGCGAACCGCGTATCGACGGCCGCGACACGCGCACCGTGCGCCCGATCGAAATCCGTACCGGCGTGCTGCCGCGTACGCACGGCTCGGCACTGTTCACGCGCGGCGAAACGCAGGCGCTGGTGGTGGCGACGCTCGGCACGAAGGGCGACGAGCAGAACATCGACGCGCTGGAAGGCGAGTATCGCGAACGTTTCATGCTTCACTACAACATGCCTCCGTTCGCGACCGGCGAAACGGGCCGCGTCGGTTCGCCGAAGCGCCGTGAAATCGGTCACGGCCGTCTCGCCAAGCGCGCGCTGGCCGCGTGCCTGCCGAGCGCCGACGAGTTCGGTTACTCGATCCGCGTCGTGTCGGAAATCACGGAATCAAACGGCTCTTCGTCGATGGCTTCGGTGTGCGGCGGCTGCCTCGCGCTGATGGACGCCGGCGTGCCGATGAAGGCGCACGTCGCCGGCATCGCAATGGGCCTGATTCTCGAAGGCAACAAGTTTGCCGTGCTGACCGACATCCTCGGCGACGAAGATCACCTCGGCGACATGGACTTCAAGGTGGCAGGCACCGAACACGGCGTGACCGCACTGCAGATGGACATCAAGATCCAGGGCATCACGAAGGAAATCATGCAGGTCGCCCTCGCGCAAGCGAAGGAAGGCCGTATGCATATCCTGAGCAAGATGACTTCGGCGGTGTCGGGCGCGAACACGCAATTGTCGGAGTTCGCACCGCGCATGATCACCATCAAGATCAATCCGGAAAAGATCCGCGACGTGATCGGCAAGGGCGGTTCGGTGATCCGCGCGCTGACGGAAGAAACCGGCACGACGATCGATATTTCCGACGACGGCGTCGTGACCATCGCGAGCACCAGCAGCGAAGGCATGGCCGAAGCGAAGAAGCGTATCGAGAACATCACGCTTGAAGTCGAAGTGGGTCAGGTGTACGAAGGCACCGTGCTCAAGTTGCTCGATTTCGGCGCGATCGTGAACATCCTGCCGGGCAAGGACGGTCTGCTGCACATCTCCGAAATCGCCAACGAGCGTATCAAGGACATCAACGACTACCTGAAGGATGGCCAGCAAGTGAAGGTCAAGGTCATCCAGACGGACGAAAAGGGTCGTGTGCGTCTGTCGGCAAAGGCGTTGCTGAACGACGGCGCGCCGAGCGCGCCGCAAGGCGAGCCGACGCCGCAGTAAAGCGGTAGCAGCACAACGGCCGGCAGCGCGTATGCGCGCCGGCCGTTTTTCATGATGGGCGCAGGGTGGATTGCCTTGCAGACGAATCGATTCGACAGGTGAATAACCGGGTCGAAGCGGCGGCTTTTTCGGCGGTTCACGCGGCTCGTGCCTGATTGCCGTGATCCGGCGACAATGCAGGGAACGCGGACGAACGCGGGTACGCAACGCAATCCAATCTTGGAGTTGACGCAGATGAAAGCGATCGAAATCACGGAATTCGGAGCGCCGGAAGTTCTCAAGCTCGCGGAGCGGCCCACGCCGCAGCCGAAAGCGGGCGAGGTGCTGATCAAGGTGGCGGCTTTTGGCATCAACCGTCCGGACGTGTTTCAACGCAAGGGCGCCTATGCGCCGCCTCCGGGCGCCTCCGATCTGCCGGGGCTCGAAGTGGCGGGCGAGATCGTCGGCGGCGACATCGACGCGAAGAACAACCCGTTCGGCCTGAAAATCGGCGATCGCGTATGTGCGTTGCTAGCGGGCGGCGGCTACGCCGAGTATGCGACCGCGCCGCTATTGCAATGCTTGCCGGTGCCGAGCGGCCTGTCCGATGTCGAAGCAGCTTCGCTTCCGGAGACTTTTTTTACGGTCTGGAGCAATGTGTTCGATCGCGCGCAGCTCGGCAAGGGCGAGGGCGGCCCGAACGAAACGTTGCTGGTGCAGGGCGGCTCGAGCGGTATCGGCGTCACCGCGATCCAGATTGCCCATGCGCTGGGTTTTCGCGTGTTCGCAACCGCCGGCTCGGACGAAAAGTGTCGTGCGTGCGAGGCATTGGGCGCGGAGCGTGCCATCAACTACAAGACGGAAGACTTCGTCGAAGTCATCAAGTCGCTGACAAACGACCGCGGCGTGGACGTGGTCCTCGACATGGTGGCGGGCAGCTACGTGTCGCGCGAACTTACGGCACTCGCCGACGGCGGGCGCATTGTGCTAATCGCGCTGCTGGGCGGCGCGAAGGCGGAATTGAATTTGAACGAGGTGCTGCGCCGCCGGTTGACGGTGACCGGTTCGACGTTGCGTCCTCGGCCGGTCGAATTTAAGGCGAAAATTGCCGCACAACTCAAGGCGCAGGTGTGGCCGCATCTGGAAGACGGTCGGATCAAGCCGGTGGTGCATCGCGTGTTTCCTGCCGCGCAGGCTGCTGAAGCACATGCGCTGATGGAAAGCAGCACGCACGTCGGCAAAATCGTGCTGACTTGGGGTCAGGACGGTTGATGCTGGCTTACGGGCGGGATTCGGTGCGCACAGGCTTGTTTGACCCGATCTCGCCCACGCAGTAAAATTGCGCGTTTTGCGCACGCTGCATGAATTCGAAAGGCGGGTTGCGAGGTACGCAAACGGTGCGCACAGAGAGTGCACACGAAGCCCGCCCCCAAGGCACCGCAAGCAGACGACAAGGGGCAAGACGAGACGATGTCCACGCAACGAGCGAAACTGGTAGTTGGTAACTGGAAGATGCACGGGTGTCTCGCCGACAACGCGGGGCTGTTGCAGGCGGTGGCGAAGGGTGCCGCAGAACTCCCGGCCGACGTGCGCGTGGGTGTTTGCGTGCCGAGCCCGTACCTCGCGCAAGCGCAGTCGTTGCTGGAAGGCAGCCGGGTGGTGTGGGGCGTGCAGGACATTTCCGCTTTCACGCACGGTGCTTATACCGGTGAGGTGGCTGCGCAAATGGTGGCGGATTTCAGCGCCGCGTTTGCCATCGTCGGGCATTCGGAGCGCCGCGCCTATCATCGCGAAAGCGCCGAGCTGGTCGCCGTAAAGACACAGCGCGCGCTCGAGGCGGGATTGACGCCTATCGTATGCGTCGGCGAAACGCTCGAGGAGCGCGAAGCCGGATCGACCGAGCAGGTAGTCGGCGCGCAGCTCGACGAGGTGCTGGCCAAGCTGTCGGCGGAGGAAGCAGCGCATATCGTGGTTGCGTACGAGCCCGTTTGGGCGATCGGCACCGGCAAGAGCGCGACGTCCGAGCAGGCGCAGGCTGTGCACGCTTTCTTGCGCTCGCGTCTTGCGGCAAAGGGCGCCGGTGTTGCAAACGTGACGCTGCTGTATGGCGGCAGTGTGAAGCCGGACAACGCGGAAGAGTTGTTCAGCCAGCAGGATATCGACGGTGGCCTGATCGGCGGCGCGTCGTTGAAGGACAAGGATTTTCTGGCGATCTGCAAGGCGGCGGCTGCAACGACAGCCGCGACTTAGGTGGATTGCTGTAGTCGAGGATGACCCATTCCGGGGTCTCGCAGCCTGCGGGGCCCGGCTAATAAAGACTCAGGTGAGTGTAATGCTGTATTTGAAAACATTGATTATCGTCGTTCAGCTGTTGTCGGCGCTCGGGGTCATCGGCCTCGTGTTGCTGCAGCACGGCAAAGGCGCCGATATGGGCGCGGCTTTTGGTAGTGGAGCGTCGGGCAGCCTGTTCGGTGCCACCGGGTCCGCAAACTTTTTGTCGCGGACAACCGCAGTGCTCGCGGCGGTGTTTTTTGTAACTACGTTGACGCTGACCTATCTCGGTGCGTATCGCGCAAAGCCTTCTGCAGGCGTGCTCGGCGCAACGGCTACGGCACCGGTTGTGGCTTCTGCCGCTTCCGCGCCGGCTGGTGGTTCGGGTGCGTTGGCGGCATCGGCTGCGTCCGTGCCTGCTACCGACGTGCCGAAATAAATTTTCGTAGAAAGTGGTTTTGTGCGTTGAACAAACTGTTTAGAGCAGTTACAATCTAAGTCTTGAAGCGATTCGCGGGTTTTATAAGTTGTTTTCCCGGATTGCATACAGTGCCGACGTGGTGAAATTGGTAGACACGCTATCTTGAGGGGGTAGTGGCGAAAGCTGTGCGAGTTCGAGTCTCGCCGTCGGCACCAAATGTTATCTAATGCCAGCCGCTTGCTTCGCTTCGGCTGGCATTTTCACTTCTGGCGCACGGATTGCGCTCAATCCGTGACATGTACGTCTCAGAAGTGATTTCGCGTCAGGGGTGCTATGCTCCTGACGGCACTCAGAACCAACCGATTGAGGATAGTCTTGAACCTCGCAGCCTATTTCCCCGTCTTGTTGTTCCTCGTTGTGGGCACCGGTTTAGGCGTAGCACTGGTCAGTATTGGCAAGATCCTCGGTCCCAACAAGCCCGACACCGAGAAGAACGCACCGTACGAGTGCGGCTTCGAAGCATTCGAAGATGCGCGCATGAAGTTCGACGTGCGCTACTACCTCGTCGCCATTCTCTTCATCATTTTCGACCTTGAAACCGCGTTCCTGTTCCCGTGGGGCGTCGCCCTGCGCGACATCGGCTGGCCCGGTTTCATGGCGATGATGATTTTCCTGCTCGAATTCCTGCTGGGCTTCGCCTATATCTGGAAGAAGGGCGGCCTCGACTGGGAATGATGGTTTAATCGCCGGTTTGCGTGGGTGGCCAAGGCTTGCCGCCCCGTCTGGAGTGGAAAGCAAATGAGTATCGAAGGGGTCTTGAAGGAAGGGTTTGTCACCACAACGGCTGACAAACTAATCAACTGGACGCGTACCGGCTCCCTGTGGCCGATGACGTTCGGTCTTGCATGCTGCGCGGTCGAGATGATGCATGCGGGCGCTGCCCGTTATGACCTCGACCGCTTTGGCGTGGTGTTTCGTCCGAGTCCGCGTCAGTCGGACGTGATGATCGTCGCCGGCACGCTTTGCAACAAAATGGCGCCGGCTCTGCGCAAGGTGTACGACCAGATGGCCGAGCCGCGTTGGGTGATTTCGATGGGCTCGTGCGCGAACGGCGGCGGCTATTACCACTACTCGTATTCGGTAGTGCGTGGCTGCGATCGCATCGTGCCCGTCGACGTCTACGTACCGGGCTGCCCGCCAACAGCGGAAGCGCTGGTGTACGGCGTGATCCAGTTGCAGGCCAAGATTCGCCGCACTAACACAATCGCCCGTCAATAAGGCAACGCCTCCCCCACAATATGGCAAGCAAACTCGAGACCCTGAAAGCGAACCTCGAGGCGGCATTTGGCGGCCTCCTGCTGAGCACCACCGAGGCAATCGGTGAGTTGACGATCGTCGTGAAAGCAAGCGACTACCTCAACGTGGCAACGCGTCTGCGCGACGACCGCTCGCTCGGTTTCGAGCAGATGATGGACCTGTGCGGCGTCGACTATCAAACCTATGCTGACGGCGCTTATGACGGTCCGCGTTTCGCGGCCGTTCTGCAGTTGTTGTCGGTGCAGAACAACTGGCGCGTGCGGCTTCGTGTGTTCGCGCCCGACGACGAAATGCCCATCCTGCCATCGGTGGTCGACGTCTGGAATTCGGCTAACTGGTACGAGCGCGAGGCATTCGACCTGTACGGCATCGTCTTCGAAGGCCATCCGGATCTGCGCCGCATTCTGACCGACTACGGTTTCATTGGTCACCCGTTCCGCAAAGATTTCCCTGTCTCCGGGTACGTCGAAATGCGTTACGACCCGGAAGAAAAGCGCGTCGTCTATCAGCCTGTGACGATCGAGCCGCGGGAAATCACGCCGCGCGTGATCCGCGAAGATCGCTATGGCGGTCTGAAACACTAAGAGAACGCCATGGCAGAGATCAAGAACTACACGCTCAATTTCGGTCCTCAGCACCCGGCAGCGCACGGCGTGCTGCGTCTCGTGCTGGAACTCGACGGCGAAGTCATCCAGCGCGCCGATCCGCACATCGGCCTGCTGCATCGCGCGACTGAAAAGCTCGCCGAAACGAAAACGTTCATTCAGTCGGTGCCGTACATGGACCGTCTCGACTATGTGTCGATGATGGTCAACGAGCACGGCTATGTAATGGCAATCGAAAAGCTGCTTGGCATCGACGTGCCGGTACGTGCTCAATACATCCGCGTGATGTTCGATGAAGTCACGCGCGTGTTGAACCACCTTATGTGGATCGGCGCACACGCGCTCGACGTCGGCGCAATGGCAGTGTTTCTGTATGCGTTCCGCGAGCGTGAAGATCTGATGGACGTGTACGAAGCAGTGTCCGGCGCACGGATGCACGCGGCTTACTATCGTCCGGGCGGTGTCTATCGCGATCTGCCGGACGCCATGCCGCAGTACAAGGCGTCGAAGATTCGCAATGCGAAGGCATTGTCTAAGATGAACGAGAACCGTCAAGGTTCGTTGCTCGACTTCATCGACGATTTCTTCACGCGTTTTCCGAAGTGCGTCGACGAATACGAAACGCTGCTCACCGACAACCGGATCTGGAAACAGCGTCTGGTCGGCATTGGCGTGGTCAGCCCGGAGCGCGCCCTGCAAATGGGTATGTCCGGTGCAATGCTGCGCGGTTCGGGCATCGAATGGGATTTGCGCAAGAAGCAGCCGTACGAAGTCTATGAAAAGCTCGATTTCGACATTCCCGTCGGCGTGAACGGCGACTGTTACGACCGCTATCTGGTTCGCGTCGAAGAAATGCGCCAGTCCACGCGAATCGTGAAACAGTGCATTGAGTGGCTACGCAAGAATCCGGGCCCTGTGATGATCGACAATCACAAGGTTGCTCCGCCGTCGCGCGTGGGCATGAAGTCGAACATGGAAGAACTGATTCACCACTTCAAGCTGTTTACGGAAGGCTTCCACGTACCGGAAGGCGAGGCTTACGCCGCCGTCGAACACCCGAAGGGCGAGTTCGGTATCTACCTGGTGTCGGACGGCGCGAACAAGCCGTATCGCCTGAAGATCCGCGCACCCGGCTACGCGCATCTGTCCGCGCTCGACGAAATGGCGCGCGGTCACATGATCGCCGACGCCGTAACGATCATCGGCACGCAGGATATCGTGTTCGGCGAAGTAGATCGCTAGGACGTAATCATCGGTGCGCGCCTTCAGGAAGTTCCGAAGGCGCGCGTCAAGCAAGGAACGCCGGGTCTGTCGCAGCACGAAGTGAGCGACAGGTTTTCGTTCGGTAGGAATTGAAAGAGTCGTGTCTGAAAATGATCTCAGCTGAAGGCCTGAAAGAAATCGATCGTGCGATCGCGAAGTATCCCGCCGATCAGAAACAGTCCGCCGTAATGTCGGCGTTGGCCACTGCTCAGGAAGAGCATGGCTGGCTGTCGCCCGAACTCATGCAGTTCGTCGCGGACTATCTCGGCATGCCGGCAGTCGCCGTGCAGGAGGTGGCAACCTTCTACACGATGTACGAGACGTCGCCGGTCGGCAAGCACAAGATCACGCTCTGCACGAACCTGCCGTGTCAACTCGGCCCGGACGGCGGCTCCGACAGCGCCGCTGAATATCTGAAGCAGAAGCTCGGCATCGACTTCGGCGAAACCACGGCGGACGGCAAATTTACCTTGAAAGAAGGTGAGTGCATGGGGTCGTGCGGCGACGCGCCGGTGATGCTGGTGAACAACCATCGCATGTGCAGCTTCATGAGCCGCGAGAAGATCGACCAGCTGCTCGAGGAACTTTCGAAATGACGTCTTTACACGATCGTCACATCAAACCGCTGATTCTCGCTGGCCTGAACGGCGACAACTGGCATCTCGAAGACTATGTGGCGCGCGGCGGTTACGCCCAGCTGCGTCGCATTCTGGAAGAAAAGATTCCGCCCGAGCAGGTGATCGCCGACGTCAAGGCGTCGGGTCTGCGCGGCCGCGGCGGTGCGGGTTTCCCCACCGGCCTGAAGTGGAGCTTCATGCCGCGTCAGTTTCCGGGCCAGAAGTACCTGGTCTGCAATTCGGACGAAGGCGAGCCGGGTACGTTCAAAGACCGTGACATCCTGCGCTTCAATCCGCATTCGCTGATCGAAGGCATGGCCATCGGCGCATACGCGATGGGCATCACGGTCGGCTACAACTACATCCACGGCGAAATCTGGGAAGTCTACAAACGCTTCGAAGAAGCGCTGGACGAAGCTCGCCGCGCCGGTTTCCTCGGCGAG
This sequence comes from Paraburkholderia caledonica, assembly GCF_000383275.1. Lineage (NCBI taxonomy): Bacteria > Pseudomonadati > Pseudomonadota > Betaproteobacteria > Burkholderiales > Burkholderiaceae > Paraburkholderia > Paraburkholderia caledonica. The sequence continues at coordinate 304,258 of NZ_KB911041.1, forward strand.
AACATCATGGGTTCGGGCTTCTCGTTCGAACTGCATGCGCACCACGGTTACGGCGCCTATATCTGCGGCGAAGAAACCGCGTTGCTCGAGTCGCTGGAAGGTAAGAAAGGCCAGCCGCGCTTCAAGCCGCCGTTCCCGGCGAGCTTTGGCGTGTACGGCAAGCCGACCACGATCAACAACACCGAGACATTCGCGGCTGTGCCGTTCCTGCTCGCGATCGGGCCGCAGAATTATCTGGAAATCGGCAAGCCGAACAACGGCGGCACGAAGATCTTCTCGATCTCGGGCGACGTCGAGCGTCCGGGCAACTATGAAGTTCCTCTCGGCACGCCGTTCGCGACGCTCATGGAGCTCGCTGGTGGCATGCGCGGCGGCAGGAAGATCAAGGCTGTGATTCCTGGCGGTTCGTCGGCGCCGGTGATCCCGGGCGACGTCATGATGCAGACCGACCTGGACTACGATTCCATCGCCAAGGCCGGCTCGATGCTCGGCTCGGGCGCGGTCATCGTGATGGACGAGACGCGCTGCATGGTGCGTTCGCTGCTGCGTTTGTCGTACTTCTACTACGAAGAGTCGTGTGGTCAATGCACGCCTTGCCGTGAGGGCACGGGCTGGCTGTACCGCGTCGTGCATCGTATCGAGCACGGCCTCGGCCGTCCGGAAGATCTGGATCTGCTGAACTCGGTTGCGGAAAACATCATGGGCCGCACGATTTGCGCGCTCGGCGATGCAGCGGCCATGCCGGTGCGCGGCATGCTCAAGCATTACTGGGACGAATTCGAATATCACGTCGCTCACAAGCATTGCCTCGTCGGCGGTCATGCGGGCGCCGCGGCGGCTGCGGAAACAGTGGCTGCCTGAGCGGGCGCTAAGCGACCCCGGTCAGCGACCGGACAAGCGGTCCATAAGAACGCTGCACAGGTACGTACCAGAACACGTCAACCACGGGATTTCATTGCCTGAACGGGCGATGAACGGGGCGAACGATTGAGCGGTAACAGGTTAAGGAAGATTGACCATCATGGTTGAACTTGAAATAGACGGCAAGAAAGTAGAAGTGCCTGAAGGCAGCATGGTGATCCAGGCTGCGCATAAGGTCGACACGTACATTCCTCACTTCTGCTATCACAAGAAGCTGTCGATTGCGGCCAACTGCCGGATGTGTCTCGTCGATGTCGAGAAAATGCCGAAGGCCGTGCCCGCATGCGCGACGCCGGTGTCGGCCGGCATGATCGTGCGCACCAAGTCGGACAAGGCGGTGAAGGGCCAGCAAGCCGTGATGGAATTCCTGCTGATCAACCACCCGCTGGATTGCCCGATCTGCGATCAGGGCGGCGAGTGCCAGTTGCAGGATCTCGCGGTGGGCTACGGCAAGTCGTCGTCGCGTTATAGCGAAGAAAAGCGTGTCGTGTTCCACAAGAACGTCGGCCCGCTGATCTCGATGGAAGAAATGTCGCGTTGCATTCACTGCACGCGCTGCGTGCGCTTCGGACAGGAAGTGGCCGGCGTGATGGAACTCGGCATGCTGGGCCGCGGCGAACATTCGGAAATCACGTCGTTCGTCGGCAAGACGGTCGACTCCGAACTGTCGGGCAACATGATCGACCTGTGCCCGGTCGGCGCGCTGACCAGCAAGCCGTTCCGCTACAGCGCACGTACGTGGGAACTGTCGCGCCGCAGGTCGGTGAGTCCGCATGATTCGGTCGGCGCGAACCTCGTGGTGCAAGTGAAGAACAATCGCGTGATGCGTGTTCTGCCGTTCGAAAACGAAGCGATCAACGAATGCTGGATTTCGGACAAGGACCGCTTCTCGTACGAAGGCCTGAATAGCCCGGAACGTCTGACGCAGCCGATGCTGAAGCAGGGCGGCAAGTGGGTCGAAACCGACTGGCAGACCGCGCTCGACTACGTGGTGAAGGGTCTGAAGGGCATCAAGGGCGACCACGGCGCGAACGCGCTGGCCGCGCTCGGCAGCGCCCATAGCACGGTCGAAGAACTGTTCCTGCTGAAGCAGCTCGCTCAAGCGGTCGGCACGCCTAACGTCGACTTCCGCCTGCGTCAGTCGGATTTCTCGGCTCCGGTCAGCGGCACGCCGTGGCTCGGCACCGCGATTGCGGATCTGTCGAACATCGACTCGGCTCTGGTGATCGGCTCCGATCTGCGTCGCGATCATCCTCTGTTCGCCGCACGCCTGCGTCAGGCCGCAAAGGGCGGCGCGAAGCTTACGCTGGTCCAGGCAACGGGCGACGACGCGCTGATTCCGCAAGGTCAACGCCTGTCCGCAGCGCCGTCGGCGTGGCTCGATACGCTGGCTGGCATTGCATCGGCGGTCTCGCAAGCGAACGGTACAGCGCTGCCTGAAGCTTTCTCGAGCGCACAGGCTACGGACTCGGACAAGGAAGTCGCGAAATCGCTCGCAACCGGCGAACGCCGTCTCGTGCTGCTCGGCAACGGCGCGGTGCGTCATCCGGATTTCGCGGTCATTCATGCTGCCGCCCAATGGATCGCGGACGCAACCGGCGCCACGCTCGGTTTCATGACGGAAGCTGCCAATACGGTTGGTGCGCATCTGGTGAACGCATTGCCGGGGGAGGGCGGTCTGAACGCTCGCGAAGTGTTCGAACAGCCGCGCAAGGGCTATCTGCTGCTGAACGTCGAACCGGAATTCGATACAGCGAATCCGGCTCAGGCTTTGGCGGCGCTCAAGCAAGCTGAAATGGTTGTCGTGATGTCGCCGTTCCAGACCGGCGCGGAATACGCCGACGTGCTGCTGCCGATCGCGCCGTTCACGGAAACGGCCGGCACGTTCGTCAACGCTGAAGGTACGGTGCAGTCGTTCAACGGCGTAGTGCGCCCGCTCGGCGACACGCGCCCGGCATGGAAGGTGTTGCGCGTGTTGGGTAGCCTGCTGGGCGTGCCCGGCTTTGAATACGACACGGCGGAAGAAGTTCGCCAGGCCGCTCTCGGCGACGGCGAACTGCAGTCGCGTCTGTCGAACAGAACCGGCGTGGCAGTTGCGCGCGGCAAGACGGCTAAGGCGGCGGAAGGCAAGTTCGAGCGAATCGCCGATGTGCCGATCTATCACGCCGACGCGCTCGTCCGTCGCGCGGAGTCGCTGCATCTGACCGCCGCGGCGCGTGCCGCGAACAACGTCGGCCTGCCGGCTGCGCTGTTCGACAAACTGGGTTTGAAAGAAGGCGACGCGGTTCGCGTGCGCCAGGGCGAGCAATCGGTGCAGTTGCCGGCCGTGCGCGACGCGAATCTTGCGGAGACGGTCGTCCGCGTATCGGCGGCTACGCCTGCCGGTGCAGCGCTGGGCAGCCTGTTCGGTGAACTGGTGGTGGAGAAGGCGTAAATGAGCTTGTTCGATACGATCAACTCGGGCGGCACCCAGCTTCTCGGTGTGGCATGGCCCACGGTGTGGGCACTGGTGCGCATCCTTGTGGTGGCCGTCGTGATCCTGCTGTGCGTGGCTTACCTGATTCTGTGGGAGCGTAAGCTGATCGGCTGGATGCACGTGCGTCTCGGCCCGAACCGCGTCGGCCCGGCGGGTCTCCTGCAGCCTATCGCCGACGTGCTGAAGCTGTTGCTGAAAGAAGTGATTCAGCCTGCTCAGGCAAGCCGCTGGATTTACCTCATCGCGCCGATCATGGTGGTGGTGCCGGCCTTCGCGGTCTGGGCGGTCATTCCGTTCCAGGCGGGCGCGGTGCTCGGCGACATCAACGCGGGTCTGCTGTATGCGATCGCGATTTCGTCGATCGGCGTGTACGGCGTGATTCTGGCCGGCTGGGCGTCGAATTCGAAATATGCGTTCCTCGGCGCGATGCGTGCCGCGGCGCAAATGGTCTCCTACGAAATTTCAATGGGCTTCGCGTTGGTCGTCGTCCTGATGACGGCGGGCACGCTGAACCTGTCGGGCATCGTCAATTCGCAGGAGCAGGGCTTCTTTGCATCGCACGGCCTGAACTTCCTGTCGTGGAACTGGCTGCCGCTGCTGCCCATGTTCGTGGTGTACTTCATCTCGGGCATTGCCGAAACGAACCGTCACCCGTTCGACGTGGTGGAAGGGGAGTCGGAAATCGTCGCGGGCCACATGATCGATTACTCGGGGATGGCGTTTGCGCTGTTCTTCCTCGCCGAGTACATCAACATGATCGTGATCTCGGCATTGGCGTCGACACTGTTCCTCGGGGGCTGGAGCGCACCGTTCGGGTTCCTGTCGTTTATCCCCGGCATCTTCTGGCTCGTCCTCAAGGTCTTCCTGTTGTTGTCGGTGTTCATCTGGGCGCGTGCCACATTCCCGCGTTACCGCTATGACCAGATCATGCGTCTCGGCTGGAAGATTTTCATTCCGGTTTGCGTGGTATGGCTGGTGGTGGTCGGCTTCTGGATTATGTCGCCGTGGAATATCTGGAAATAAAGGGCGGATGAACTCATGACCGCAATCCAAAATTTTTTCAAGACCTTCTTTCTGACGGAGCTCCTCAAGGGCCTCGCGCTGACCGGACGTTATACGTTCCAGCGCAAAGTCACGGTGCAGTTCCCGGAAGAGAAGACGCCGATGTCGCCGCGTTTTCGTGGCCTGCACGCGTTGCGCCGTTATGAGAATGGCGAAGAGCGCTGCATCGCATGCAAGCTGTGTGAAGCGGTGTGTCCCGCGCTCGCCATCACGATCGAGTCGGAAACGCGCGAGGACAACACGCGCCGCACGACGCGTTACGACATCGACCTGACCAAGTGCATCTTCTGCGGTTTTTGTGAAGAGAGCTGTCCGGTCGACTCGATCGTGGAGACGCACATCCTCGAATATCACGGCGAGAAGCGCGGCGATCTGTACTTCACGAAGGAAATGCTGCTGGCCGTGGGCGATCGCTACGAAGCGGAGATCGCCGTGAACAAGGCTGCCGACGCACCGTATCGTTAAACGTTCGAGTTGTCGAAGCGGTAGATGCGGCAGTCGCGCATCGATATCAGTAAATGCAGCAGTAACACGGCCTGTTGTCGGGCCGAGCGCCGCGGCCTGAGCGCCGTGGCACGGCGCACCTGTGCGGCTGTTCTGGCGGTTTTTGCGCTGTTGCCAGACACACGTGCCAAAGAAAATGCCTGACGATGGCCTAACGATGAACCGGTAATCATGGAATTCACGACCGTACTGTTCTACATCTTCGCGCTGCTCCTGGTGGTTTCAGGGCTGAAGGTGATCACCTCGCGCAACCCGGTGTCGTCCGCACTGTTTCTCGTGCTGGCGTTCTTCAACGCAGCCGCGATCTGGATGCTTCTGCAAGCCGAGTTCCTCGCAATCCTGCTGGTGCTGGTCTATGTGGGCGCCGTGATGGTGCTGTTCCTGTTCGTCGTGATGATGCTCGACATCAACATCGACGTGCTGCGCAAGGACTTCAAACGCTTCGTGCCAATGGCCACCGTGGTGGGCGCGATCATCGTGCTCGAAACCGCGCTGATCCTGTGGCACGGCTACGGCGCGACCAGCACCGTAGTGCGTGACACGACCGCTGCCGCGAACGGCATGGGCGACTGGTCGAACACCCGCCTGATCGGCAAGGTGATCTACACCGACTACATCTTTGCGTTCGAAGTCGCCGGCCTCGTGCTGCTGGTGGCGATCATCGCGGCAATCGCGCTGACCACGAGCCACAAGAAAGACAGCAAACGCCAGAACGTCAGCCAGCAGGTGAAGGTGCGTGCCCAGGACCGTGTGCGCGTCGTCAAGATGCCGTCGGAAAAGAGCGCGGCAACCGTCGCGGCGGAAGAAGCCGCAGCAGCGGCGGCAGCTGCCGAATCGGCATCTGCCAAGAACAGCTGAGCGGACAGGAGATAGAAACCATGTTGACCCTTGCTCATTACCTTGTGCTCGGCGCGATTCTCTTTGCGATAAGCGTCGTTGGCATTTTCCTGAACCGTCGCAACGTCATCATCATCCTGATGGCGATCGAACTGATGCTGCTCGCGGTGAACACCAACTTCGTCGCTTTCTCGCATTACCTCGGCGACGTGCATGGCCAGATTTTCGTCTTCTTTGTGCTGACGGTTGCGGCAGCGGAAGCGGCGATCGGCCTCGCAATTCTGGTGACCCTGTTCCGTAGCCTCGACACGATCAATGTCGAAGATCTCGATCAGCTCAAAGGTTAATTTCAGGAAAAGCGGTTATGTCCACGATACTCAATGAAAACCTGCTGCTGGCGATTCCGCTGGCACCGCTGGCCGGTTCCCTGATTGCTGGGCTGTTCGGCAAGGCGGTAGGGCGCGCGGGTGCGCACTCGGTCACCATTCTCGGCGTTGCGATTTCGTTCGTGCTGTCGATGATGGTGTTCTTCCAGGTGCTGGACGGCGCGAGCTTCAACGCGACCGTCTACGAATGGATGACGATCGGCAAGACGAAGTTCGAGGTCGGCTTCCTCGTCGATTCGCTGACGGCAATGATGATGTGCGTCGTGACCTTCGTGTCGCTGATGGTGCACATCTACACGATCGGCTACATGGCCGACGACGACGGTTATCAGCGCTTCTTCTCGTACATCTCGCTCTTCACGTTCTCGATGCTGATGCTCGTAATGAGCAACAACTTCCTGCAGCTGTTCTTCGGCTGGGAAGCGGTGGGTCTCGTGTCGTATCTGCTGATCGGCTTCTACTTCACGCGTCAGTCCGCGGTGTACGCGAACATGAAGGCGTTTATCGTGAACCGCATCGGCGACTTTGGCTTTCTGCTGGGTATCGGCCTGCTGTTCGCGTTCGCCGGATCGATGAACTACGGCGACGTGTTTGCAAAGCGCACCGAACTCGCGGCATTGAGCTTTCCGGGTACCGATTGGGGCCTGCTGACGGTGGCCTGCATCTGTCTCTTCATCGGCGCAATGGGTAAGTCGGCGCAGTTTCCGCTGCACGTGTGGCTGCCCGATTCGATGGAAGGCCCGACGCCGATTTCCGCGCTGATTCACGCGGCAACCATGGTGACGGCCGGTATCTTCATGGTCACGCGCATGTCGCCGCTGTTCGAACTGTCGGATTCGGCGCTGTCGTTTGTGATGGTGATCGGTGCGATTACTGCGCTGTTCATGGGCTTCCTCGGGATTGTCCAGAACGACATCAAGCGTGTGGTGGCGTATTCCACGTTGTCGCAACTCGGCTACATGACGGTCGCGCTCGGCGCGTCGGCTTACCCGGTCGCCGTGTTCCACCTGATGACGCACGCGTTCTTCAAGGCACTGCTGTTCCTTGGCGCCGGTTCGGTGATCATCGGTATGCACCACGATCAGGACATGCGCAACATGGGCGGCCTGCGCAAGTACATGCCCATTACGTGGATCACGTCGCTCGTCGGTTCGCTCGCGCTGATCGGCACGCCGTTCTTCTCGGGCTTCTATTCGAAAGACTCGATCATCGACGCGGTGAAGCTGTCGCATCTGCCGGGTTCGGGCTTTGCATACTTCGCCGTGGTGGCCAGCGTTTTCGTTACCGCGCTGTATTCGTTCCGTATGTACTTCATGGTGTTCCACGGCAAGGAGCGCTTCCGCGATCCGAAGCATCCGGAATCGCCGATGGGCGCGGAAGCCGCGGCACACGGTCATGGCAATGGGCACGACGACCACGGTCACGGTCATGGTCACGACGACCACGGTCACGCTCACGAGCCGCATGAAACGCCTTGGGTGGTGTGGCTGCCGCTCGTGCTGCTGGCGATTCCTTCTGTCGTGATCGGTGCAATCGCAATCGGTCCGATGCTGTTCGGCGACTTCTTCCAGCACGGTGTGGCGTTCGACAAGGTGATCTTCATCGGCGAAAACCATCCCGCATTGCATGAAATGGCGGAAGAGTTCCACGGCTGGGCGGCAATGGGGCTGCACTCGGTGGCGGGTCTGCCGGTCTGGCTGGCGCTCGCGGGTGTGGTCGTCGCGTGGTTCCTGTATCTCGTTCGTCCCGAATTGCCGGCTACCATCAAGCGCGCATTCGGACCGATCTACACGCTGCTCGACAACAAGTACTACATGGACAAGATCAACGAAGTCGTGTTCGCGCGGGGCGCCGTGGCAATTGGCCGTGGTCTCTGGAAGGAAGGCGACGTCGTCGTGATCGACGGTATCGTCAATGGCAGCGCACGCTTCATCGGCTGGTTCGCCGGCGTGATCCGCTTCCTCCAATCCGGCTACATCTATCACTACGCGTTCGCCATGATTATCGGCATGTTGGGGCTCCTGACCCTGTTTGTAACGCTCGGCGGCAAATAAGGCGAGGGACACTAATGCACGCTTATCCGATTCTTAGTATCGCCATCTGGTTGCCGATCCTTTTTGGCCTGCTGGTTCTGGCCATCGGTTCTGACCGGAACCCGGGCCCCACGCGCTGGGTCGCGCTGATCGGCTCGGTCGCCAGCTTCATCGTGACGATCCCGCTGATCACCGGTTTTGATTCGAGCAGCGCGGATCTGCAGTTCGTCGAAAAGGCGAACTGGATCGAACGATTCAACATTACTTATCACCTGGGTGTCGACGGCATCTCGATGTGGTTTGTCGTGTTGACCGCATTGATTACCGTGATCGTCGTGATCGCCGCGTGGGAAGTGATCACGAAGAACGTGGGCCAGTATCTCGCGTCGTTCCTGATTCTGTCGGGCATCATGGTCGGCGTGTTCAGCGCGGCCGACGGCATGCTGTTCTACGTGTTCTTCGAAGCGACGCTGATCCCGATGTACATCATCATCGGCGTGTGGGGCGGGGCGAACCGCGTGTACGCGGCGTTCAAGTTCTTCCTGTACACGTTGATGGGTTCGCTGCTGATGCTGGTCGCGCTGCTCTATCTGTACGTTCAGACCGGCACGTTCGACCTGGCGACCTGGCAGCATGCACAGATCGCGATGACGCCCCAGGTGTTGCTATTCATAGCGTTCTTCATGGCGTTCGCCGTGAAGGTGCCGATGTGGCCGGTTCACACGTGGTTGCCTGACGCCCACGTGGAAGCGCCGACGGGCGGCTCGGTGGTGCTGGCGGCGATCATGCTGAAGCTCGGCGCCTACGGTTTCCTGCGCTTCTCGATGCCGATCGCGCCGGACGCCAGCCACTTCCTCGCGCCGGTTGTGATTACGCTGTCGCTGATCGCGGTGATCTACATCGGTCTCGTCGCGATGGTGCAGGCCGACATGAAGAAGCTGGTCGCGTATTCGTCGATTGCACACATGGGCTTCGTCACGCTCGGCTTTTTCATCTTCAATCAGCTCGGCGTTGAAGGCGCGATCGTCCAGATGATCTCGCACGGCTTCGTGTCGGGCGCAATGTTCCTGAGCATCGGCGTGCTGTACGACCGCATGCACTCGCGTCAGATCGCGGATTACGGCGGCGTCGTCAATGTCATGCCGAAGTTTGCGGCCTTCGTGATGCTGTTCTCAATGGCAAATTGCGGCTTGCCGGGCACCTCCGGTTTTGTCGGCGAATTCATGGTGATTCTGGCTGCCGTCCAGTACAACTTCTGGATTGCGGGCGGCGCGGCTGTCACCCTGATTCTCGGCGCGGCCTACACGTTGTGGATGTACAAGCGCGTGTACTTCGGCGCGGTCGCCAACGACCACGTGAAGAGCCTTGTCGACATCAGCCGCCGCGAGTTTTTCATGCTGGCAGTGCTTGCCGCACTGACACTGTTCATGGGCCTGTATCCGAAGCCCTTTACCGATGTGATGCACGTATCCGTGGAAAACCTCCTCTCCCACGTTGCGCAGTCCAAGCTGCCGTTGTCTCAGTAACGCAGAGCGGAGGAATTAAAGACCATGCAAAACGCCCCTATGACTGCCCTGTTGCCCGACGCGCTGGTGATGCTCGCCGTTGTCGTCGCGTGGCTCAACGACACGTTCGTCGGCCAGGCCGGTCGCCGTACCACGTACCTGATCGCGGTCCTGTCGACGCTCGTCGCCGGCATCTGGTTCGCGGTCAATGCGTTCGACCCGTCGGTGCACTATTTCTTTAGCCGCATGTATGTGGTCGACTCGTTCGCGAGTTTGATGAAAGCGGTGGTGACGCTTGGCTACACGGTCTCGATCGTGTATTCGCGCCGCTACCTCGAAGATCGCAGCCTGTTCCGCGGCGAGTTCTTCCTACTGGGCATGTTCTCGTTGCTCGGACAGCTCGTCATGATCTCGGGCAACAATTTCCTGACGCTGTACCTCGGTCTGGAACTGATGTCGCTGTCGCTGTATGGCGTGATCGCGCTGCGCCGCGAAGCTGCGCCGTCGAACGAAGCTGCGATGAAGTACTACGTGCTCGGCGCGCTGGCTTCCGGTTTCCTGCTTTACGGCATTTCGATGCTGTACGGCGCGACCGGCTCGCTCGACCTGAACGAGGTTTTCAAGGCAATCGGCCAGAGCCATTACGACCCGAGCGTGCTGCTGTTCGGCGTGATCTTCATCGTGGCGGGTGTTGCGTTCAAGATGGGTGCTGTGCCGTTCCACATGTGGGTGCCTGACGTGTATCAAGGCGCGCCGACGGCCATGACGCTGCTGGTTGGCGGTGGTCCGAAAGTCGCGGCATTTGCCTGGGGTCTGCGCTTCCTCGTCATGGGACTCTTGCCGCTCGCCGTCGAATGGCAGCAAATGCTGGTGATCCTGGCGGCGCTTTCGCTGATCGTCGGCAATATCACCGGTATCGTGCAGCGCAACGTCAAGCGTATGCTCGCGTACTCGGCGATCTCGAACATGGGCTTCGTGCTGCTCGGTCTGCTGGCCGGCGTGGTCGACCACAAGACCACGGGCGCGGCCAGCGCGTACGGCTCGGCGATGTACTACAGCATCGTCTATCTGATCACGACAATGGGGACGTTCGGCGTCATCATGCTGCTCGCACGCCGCGAATTCGAAGCCGACACGCTGGAGGACTTCAAGGGTCTGAATCAGCGCAGCCCGGTGTTCGCGTTCGTCATGATGGTCATGATGTTCTCGCTCGCCGGCATTCCGCCCGCGGTCGGTTTTTACGCGAAGCTCGCAGTGCTGCAGGCCACCATGAACGCTGGCCTGACCTGGCTGACGGTGCTGGCCGTGGTCACGTCGCTGTTCGGCGCGTTCTACTACCTGCGTATCGTCAAGCTGATGTATTTCGACGAGCCGCAAGACAAGTCGGCGATCGTGGCAGACACGGGTACGCGCGCGTTGCTCGCGCTCAATGGCGTTGCCGTGCTGGTGCTCGGTATCGTGCCCGACCCGCTGTTGAAGGCTTGCCTGCAGGCTATTCAGCACACCCTGTCGTTCTGATGTCCGCAGCGGGCTGGTTTATCGTGCTGTTGGCACTGGTCGGTGCCAACCTGCCGTTCCTGAATCAGCGACTCTTCGCCGCCGTGCCGCTCAAGGCGGCGAAGAAAAGCGCATGGATCCGGATTGCGGAACTGATCGTGCTGTACTTTGTGGTCGGCGCGTTGGGTTTTCTGCTTGAAGCGCGTGCGGGCAATCGCTTCGATCAGGGCTGGCAGTTCTTCGCGATCACATTCGCACTATTCGTTGTGTTCGCGTTCCCCGGCTTCACCTTCCAGTATCTCGTCAAACGCCGCTGACGGCGTCCCGCCGTCGCGCACCACGCTGTTCCGAGGTCCGCATATGGCTGAACTTCCCGATCACGACGCCGCGCTCACCGAGACGTGTGTCGAGAGCAAAACGGTTCATCAAGGCCCATTTCTGACGCTCAAGTGCGACACGGTTCGCCTGCCGGACGGCAAGCATGCCACCCGCGAATACGTGCAGCATCCGGGCGCCGTGATGGTGATTCCCATGTTCGACGACGGCCGTGTGCTGCTGGAGAGCCAGTATCGCTATCCGATGGGCAAGGTCATGGTCGAATATCCGGCCGGCAAGCTCGATCCGAACGAAGGCGCACTAACTTGCGCGGTGCGCGAGTTGCGTGAAGAAACCGGATATACGGCGCGTGAGTACGTGTATCTGACGCGCGTTCACCCGATCATTTCGTATTCCACTGAGTTCATCGACATCTATCTTGCGCGCGGCCTCACGGCCGGCGAGCGCAAGCTGGACGACGGCGAGTTCCTGGAGCTCTTCACTGCGACGGTTCCCGAAGTGTCGGAGTGGGTACGGACCGGCAAGATCACCGACGTGAAAACAATAATCGGCACGTTCTGGCTGGAAAAGGTGTTGTCGGGCGCCTGGCCGCTCGCGCAGCCGCAGTCGCAATAATCCCGCCGTCGGGCGCCGGGCGGCGCTTGCATCGCATACATCAAGCCCCTGTCGGTCGATGACCGGCGGGGGCTTTTTCATGGCGACGCGCCGCCGGGCCACAGCATCTGCCGCCTTGTCTGAATAAGCGCGCCTTTGTCTTATGCCATCAGGCAGTCTCGCTTCGTTGCCGTGGTAACTCTAGTATGGATCTCTCAAGACGTCTTCATCGCTCATGTGTTTCGGATAACGAAACATCTGAAGCGCTTGAGTCGGATGAGGTAGGCATAAGTTGTCACTTGACAACCTGTGTCGCGAGTACTAAATTGGAGGTCCGAATGGTTCGTCGAACCCATGCAAAGAAAGAGATAGAGGCCGCGTTGACCTATGCCGAGCGGCGCGGCTGGCGCATACAAAGCGGCGGAACGGGCCACGCCTGGGGAAAGATGTATTGCCCTTATAAAGAGGCGGAATGTCGCTGCGGAGAATTCTGCATTTCGAGCGTATGGAGCACGCCGAAAAACGCCGTGAATCACGCCAGACACTTGCGGCGCGTTGTCGATAATTGCACGGCGCAACGTTAGCAAACGCTGAGTGGCAAGCCTTGAATGAACAAGCAGGAGTAGCACATGGAATACACATTTACGTTGAAGTACAAGCTTGCCGCGCAAGACTGCGATCTTGACGCGATCGTCGAGAGGTTGGGTGAAGCGGGTTGCGACGACGCCACGATCGGCGTGGGGCAACCGGGGCGGCTCGCGCTGGTGTTTTCGCGCGAAGGGACGTCCGCGCTGGAGGCGTTGGTCAGCGCGCTCGGTGACATTAAAGAGGCGGTGCCGTCGGCGCGACTGGTCGAGGCAGGCCCGGATTTTGTGGGCCTGACCGACGTAGCGGAGATTGCCGGCGTGTCGCGGCAGAACATGCGCAAGCTGATGCTGAGTCATGCGGTTGAATTCCCGCCGCCGGTGCATGAGGGAAGTGCGTCAGTCTGGCATTTGTCCGACGTGCTTGACTGGCTGAACTCGCGCGGCGGGTACGATATCAACGCAGAGGTATTCGACGTTGCCAGATCGGCCAAACAGATCAACCTGGCCAAAGAGGCACGAGGACTTGAGCCGCGGCTTAATCGACGGCTGGAATGCCTCGTGGCTTGAATCCGGCAATCAGCAGAGACAGCAATGCGGCTTCGTCGGCAGACCGATCGCGGCTCGTACCGCCGCTTACGTTCTAAGGTTGACCTCGCGCTTTGCGGTATCCGGCCTTCGGCAGCGGTTTGTCCAACGCGTTAAAATCGCCCACCACGTCTGAACTTCTGAGCAGCGCGTTATCGCGGCTCGCCCGCATGAAGTTTTTACGAACGACCGTTCACAAATTTTGTATTTGCGCTAAACTGGCACGCAAGCCCTGATTCCACATGAAGGTCCTCGATTTACAGTGTCCGCACGGCCATCGGTTCGAAGGCTGGTTTGCTTCGGCTGATGACTTCGAATCGCAGCAGTCTCGCAAGCTGGTCGAATGTCCACTTTGCGGCGCGAAAGAGGTGAGCCGTTTGCCGTCAGCCCCGCGCCTCAATCTGTCGGGTGCGACGGAAACAAAGGCGCCGGCGGCACCCGGCGAATTGCAGGCGCGTGTCATGCGTGCGTTGCGCGAGGTACTGGAAAAGACCGAGAACGTGGGCGACCGCTTCGCTGAGGAAGCGCGGCGCATTCACTACAACGAAGCGCCCGCACGCAATATTCGCGGTGTCACAATACCAGAAGACGCGCGAGCTTTGGTCGAAGAAGGCATCGAAGTGATGCCGTTGCCGGTCCCGGCTGCTTTGAAGGAACCTCTGCAGTAACGCAGTGGCTTTCTGGCGGCGGGCGGTGGCGGCCAGGAGACACTACGTATGAATCTGGACTATTCCCCTACTGAAACGGCGTTTCGCGCCGAGATCCGCGTTTGGCTCGAAGCCAATCTGCCTCGCGAGCTGAGCGAGAAAGTACTCAACCATAAGCGTTTGAATCGCGAAGACTTCGCAAGCTGGCACAAGCTGCTGGGTACGCGAGGCTGGTCGGCTGTGGCTTGGCCCAAAGAGTATGGCGGCCCGGGTTGGGACGCGACCCAGCGACATATCTGGGACGAAGAGTGCGCACGTGTTGGTGCGCCTACCGTATTGCCGTTCGGCGTGTCGATGGTGGCGCCCGTTCTCATGAAGTACGGTAGCGAAGCCCAGAAACGCTATTACTTGCCGCGTATTCTCGACGGCACCGACTGGTGGTGCCAAGGTTACTCGGAGCCCGGTTCAGGCTCCGACCTCGCGTCGCTGCGAACACGCGCCGAACGTGTCGGCGACCACTACGTCGTCAATGGCCAGAAGACCTGGACCACGCTGGGGCAGCACGCAGACATGATGTTCTGCCTCGTGCGCACGGACAGCGGCGCGAAAAAGCAGGAGGGCATCTCATTCCTGCTCATCGACATGAAAACGCCGGGTATTACGGTACGGCCCATCATCACACTCGACGAAGACCATGAGGTCAACGAAGTCTTCTTTGAAGACGTAAAGGTGCCCGTCGAAAATCTGGTCGGCGGAGAAAATCGCGGCTGGACATACGCGAAGTATCTGTTGGGACATGAGCGCACCGGCATCGCGCGCGTCGGTCAATCCAAGCGCGAACTGGTTTTTCTGAAGCGCCTTGCGCTCGACACAAACAAGAACGGCAAGCCGCTACTCCGTGACCCGGTATTCGCTGCAAAAGTCGCGAATCTCGAAATCGAACTGATGGCGCTCGAAGTCACCGTGCAACGCGTCGTCGCGAATGAAGCGGGCGGACGCGGACCGGGACCGGAGGCGTCGATGCTGAAGATCAAGGGCACGGAAGTGCAGCAAGCGTTGACTGAGCTTATGTTCGAGGCGGTGGGACCTGCCGCCGCGCCGTTTGACGTACCGTTCCTCGAAGGCGAGCGCGAGCACAGCATCGCCGGAGACGACGACGCTGCGCCGTTGGCTGCGTATTACTTCAACTTCCGCAAGACGTCGATTTACGGCGGCTCGAACGAAATTCAAAAGAACATCATCGCGCAGATGATTCTCGGACTTTGAGGAGCGGCGCATGGACTTCACTTTCAACGACGAGCAACAGCAACTTGCCGACGCGCTGCGCCGCTATCTGGACAGGAACTACGGCTTCGAAGCGCGCCAGGCGATCGTGAGATCGGATGCCGGTATCTCGGAAACGCATTGGGCCGCTTTCACTGAACTGGGCTTGCCGGCATTGCCTGTGCCCGAGGCGCAAGGCGGCTTCAATGGCGGAGCCGTCGATATGCTGGTCGTCATGCAGGAGCTCGGTCGCGCGTTGGTGGTCGAGCCTTACTGGGCCACCGCGGTTGGCGTCGAAGCGCTGCGTCTTGCAGGCACGGGGCAGGGCGAGGACGCGTCGCTGCTGGAGCGCGCGGCGCAAGGCGAGATCAAGCTCGCCGTGGCGTTTCACGAGCCGAAGGCGCGCTACGATCTGTTCGAGATCGCTACAGTCGCGACCTCGCAAGGCGAACAGCACACGCTGACCGGTACGAAGTCAGTCGTGCTGCACGGCGCGCAGGCGAATTACTGGATCGTGCCTGCGCGTTCGAACGGCGAGATCGCGCTCTTTGTCGTGCCGCGCGACGCGGCAGGCGTCAAGATCACCGATTACCGAACCATCGACGGCCAACGCGCGGCGACGCTCGAATTCAACGGCACGCCCGCACGCCAATTGCGCGGCCAGCACTCAGGCGCGGCGGCGCTGGAGCACATCGCCGACTACGGCACGCTGCTGCTCTGTGCTGAAGCGGTCGGCGCGCTGGACGCATTGAACACCGCAACCGTCGACTACACAAAAACTCGACAGCAGTTCGGCCAGCCGATTGCGCGCTTTCAGGCATTGCAGCACCGCATGGTCGAGATGCTGATTCACGCCGAGCAGGCCCGCTCGGTCACGTACCTTGCCGCCATGCGCTATTCGAGCGAAGACGCCGATCAGCGTCGCCGCGCGATCTCCGCCGCGAAAGTACGTGTGGGGCAAGCGGCGCGTTTTGTCGGCCAACAAGCGGTTCAATTGCATGGCGGCATGGGCGTGACGAACGAGGTCGCGGCCGCGCATCTGTTCAAACGTCTCGCTATTATTGAGACCACACTGGGCGATGTCGATCATCATCTAGCGCGGTTCGCCGCGCTGCCCGGTTTTGCCAGCATCGAAGTTTAAGTGGCCGATTGAATCGACACGCAAGGAGATAGCGCGATGGCTTTGAGTTACGAGGACATGACGGTCGGATCAACGACCGAGATCGGCAAGCATACTTTCACGCGCGACGAGATCGTCGAATTCGCTGAGAAGTTCGATCCGCAGCCGTTCCATCTGAACGAGGCCGCGGCTGAGAAGTCGCCGTTCGGGGGATTGGTGGCGAGCGGCTGGCATACGTGTTCCGTCATGATGGGCATGCTGGTGCGTAACGCGCTGGCGGACTCCACGTCGATGGGGTCGCCCGGCATCGACGAGATACGCTGGCTCAAACCGGTACGCGTCGGCGATACGATCACCATGACGAATTCCGTGCTCGACAAGCGCATCTCCGAAAGCAAGCCGGATCGCGGCATCGTCTCCACGCAATGGGCGGGTATCAACCAGCATGGCGAGACGGTCGTTACGGTGCGTTCGAAAGGAATGTTCGGACTGCGCAATCCGGGCGCGGCGTCGTAACAATGGAGAGCACGCCACCGGCTGTCGCGTTCCGGAATGCCGCGGCGTTGCGTGCGCTTGTCGGAGCGGCGCCGCTCACTAGCGACTGGGTGACGATCGACCAGCAGAGCGTTGATCGTTTCGCGCAAGCCACCGGCGACCATCAATGGATTCACGTCGATCCGGAGCGGGCGTTGCGCGAGTCGCCCTTCGGCGGCGCAATCGCGCACGGCTTCATGACTCTTTCACTGATCCCCGCGCTGCTCGAAAAAACAGTACGGATCGAGCAGCGGATGGGCGTGAACTACGGGTTGAACCGCGTGCGGTTTACTTCGCCGGTACTTGTCGGCTCGCGATTGCGCGCACGGTTCGCCGTCGCGTCCGTCGCCGACATCGATGCCAGCGATGCCGGCGTGCAAGTAGTGTGGAACGTCACGTTGGAGCGGGAGGGCAGCGAACGGCCCGTGTGTGTCGCCGAGTTCATCACTCGCCACTATTTCTGACGCCTGCGGCCGATACGGAAAGACGGCGTGGACGGCAAGCTCTCCGGCTCACGCTTGCTTGCCACCTTGCCGTCCAACATCTCGATTTTTTAATGCTTCGCGTATTGCGTCGCGCCGAACAGCACTTCTTTCGCCTTGTCGTCCATCAGAGGCTTGCGAGCGGACGCCAGCACTTCGACGCCGCGTACAACCGCCGGGCGCGCCGCGATTTCCTCGTGCCATCGCTTCACATTCGGAAACGCATCAAGTTCGATGCCCTGGTTCTGCCACGAGCGGGTCCACGGGAACGAAGCGATGTCCGCGATCGTATAGACGTTTCCGGCGAGGTACTGGGTTTTGCCAAGCTGCTTGTCCATGACGCCATACAGGCGCCGCGTTTCGTTCGTATAACGGTTGATCGCGTACTCGATCGGCTCGGGCGCATAGACACGGAAGTGGTGTGTCTGCCCCAGCATCGGACCGAGACCGCCCATCTGGAACATCAGCCATTGCAGAACGGAATAACGCTCAGCCGGATCGGTCGGCAGGAAGCGGCCCGCTTTTTCGGCGAGATAAATCAGGATCGCGCCGGACTCGAACAACGCGAACGGTTTGCCGTCCGCGCTCTTTGGACCTTCGGAATCCACAATGGCGGGAATTTTGTTGTTTGGACTGATATCGAGAAATTCGGCCTTGAACTGATCGCCAGCGCCGATGTTCACTGCATGCACCGCGTACTCGAGTCCCGTCTCCTCGAGCATGATATGAACCTTGTGGCCGTTCGGGGTCGCCCAGCTATAGACGTCGATCATCCTCGCTCCTTTCGCTCTGTAAAGCGGCGCTCCTGGGAGCGCCGCGCTTGACGAAAATTAGAGCATAGATCGCACGATGATGCTGGCGGCGCCCACAGATGCGCGCCAGGCCAGCAGTGCTCGAAACGAAGTTCGAGCAGGACGTCAAACGCGCGCAGCCGGCGTCTCCACACTAGCCGCCGCGGGTTCGATGTACCGCGCAAGCTCCAGTTTCGCGATTGCGTTGCGATGCACTTCGTCAGGACCGTCGGCGAAGCGCAAGGTCCGCGCGGAGGCGTAAGCGTAAGCCAGCGGGAAGTCGTCGCTGACGCCGCCGCCGCCGTGCGCCTGAATGGCCCAGTCGATTACCTGACACGCCATGTTCGGCGCCACGACCTTGATCATCGCGATCTCGCCGCGCGCGCCCTTGTTGCCGACGGTGTCCATCATGTACGCGGTTTTGAGCGTGAGCAGCCGTGCCTGCTCGATCATGCAGCGTGCCTCGGCGATGCGTTCCTGCGTGACGCCTTGCGTAGCAACAGGCTTGCCGAACGCGACGCGTTGCATCGAGCGTTTGCACATCAATTCGAGCGCGCGCTCCGCAAGTCCGATCAGACGCATGCAGTGGTGAATGCGTCCCGGTCCTAGACGCCCTTGTGCAATCTCGAAGCCGCGGCCTTCGCCGAGCAGCATGTTCGTTGCGGGCACGCGTACATTGTCGAGCGTGATTTCCATATGGCCATGCGGCGCGTCGTCGTAACCGAAAACGGAAAGAGGGCGGTGCACCGTAACGCCTGTCGCGTCGGCGGGCACGAGAATCATTGACTGCTGCTGATGGCGCGGCGCATCGGCATCCGTCTTGCCCATCACGATATAAATTTTGCAGCGCGGATCGCCCGCGCCCGAGGACCACCACTTGTGACCATTGATCACGTAGTAGTCGCCATCGCGCACGATGCTGGTCTGGATATTGGTCGCATCGGACGACGCCACTTCCGGCTCCGTCATCAGAAAGGCAGAACGAATCTGCCCTTGCAGAAGAGGTTCGAGCCATTCGCGTTTGTTCTCTTCGCTGCCGTATCGCTCGATCGTTTCCATGTTGCCGGTGTCGGGCGCATTGCAATTGAACACCTCCGGCGCCCATGGCACCCGGCCCATGATTTCGCACAGCGGCGCATATTCGAGGTTGGTCAAGCCGGCGCCGCGCACCGAGTCGGGTAGGAACAGATTCCACAAGCCCGCGTCGCGCGCATTCTGCTTGAGTCGCTCAATCAGTTCGGTCGGCTGCCATGCGTTGCCGTTCAGCCGGTTTTGCGCAATCTCCGCGTAGAACGCTTGTTCGTTCGGATAAATGTGCGCGTCGAAGAAGGCGAGCAGTTTTTCGCGCAATGCCTGAACTTTCGGCGTGTAATCGAAATTCATCTATGGACCTCGCGGATAACGGACGAAATTTAATGTGGGCGCTGCTTGCTGTGCTGTTTGCCATTTGCTGCGCTGTTTGCCATTCGCTATTTGCTGCGCGCAGGCGTGTTCAGCAGTCTCCAGGCGCATTCAAGCGCGGTCAACGCACTTTCTGCGCATATTGCCAGGCGAGTTCGGCCATCGGCTTTGCCCGCCGGCCGGCGTCGAGCGCCTGCGCGCTGGCCGCAGTGCCGTCGACTACACGCTTCATGATGCCCTGAAGAATCGCGGCGATGCGGAACATGTTGTACGCGAGGTAGAAATTCCAGTCGCCCTGAATTTCAAAGCCCGTGCGCTTGCAATAGCGCGCGACGTACTGCTGTTCGTCGGGAATGCCGAGCGCCGACCAATCGAGACCGGCGATGCCGCGAAACTGTGCGGGATCGACATGCCACGACATGCAGTGATAGGCGAAGTCGGCGAGCGGATCGCCTAACGTAGACAGTTCCCAATCGAGCACCGCAAGCACTTTCGGTTCCTCGCGATCGAAAACGAGGTTATCGAGCCGGTAGTCGCCATGCACGATGGACGCGCGCTCGCCGGATTGCGTCGGCATGTGCTGCGGCAGCCATTCGATCAGGCGCTGCATTGCGTCGATAGGCTCGGTCTCGGACGCAAGATACTGCTTGCTCCAACGGCCGATCTGACGCGCGAAATAGTTGCCAGGCTTGCCGTAGTCCGATAGTCCCACGCTCGTGGCATCGACGCTGTGCAGCGCTGCAATCACGCGGTTCATCTCGTCATAGATTGCGTTTCGTTCACTGGCAGTCATGCCTGGCAGCGACTGGTCCCACAACACGCGGCCATCGACGAACTCCATGACATAGAACGCACGGCCTATCACGCTTTCGTCTTCGCACAGGGCGAGCATTTGCGCGACAGGCACGTCGGTGTCTGCGAGCGCATGCATTACGCGGTATTCACGTTCGATCGCGTGCGCAGACGGCAGCAACTTTGCCGCCGGACCAGGCTTCGCGCGCATCACGTAGGCTCGCGACGGCGTGACCAGTTTGAATGTCGGATTCGACTGGCCGCCGGCGAACTGCTCGACCGTAAGCGGTCCGGAGAACCCATCGACATGCTGTGTCAGCCAGGCGGCAAGCGCTTCGTCGTTGAAGCGCTGCCGATCATTGACCGGGCGCGTGCCCTCGAAGGCAGAGTAGTCCGCTTGCTGTGCCGGCTCGCCGCTTTGTGTGGCTTGCACCATGTGTCTCCTCCGGTTTGGGTTCAGCTACGCGTGTATTGGATGAATTGTGCGTAGAGGATTTCCATCGTCGTATTGCGGATGTCGCGATGCAGCGGCGACGGCGGTGAATAATTGATCGCGCGCAGCACCCAGTCGCGCGGTGCTGCGCCGACGTCGAGCGCGTTAATGCAGCCGGTGGCCTGCGCGAGATGGCCGAAAAATGTGCGTCCGCCGGCGGTAAGCGCATGCGAAAGGATTGCGCGATTCACGCCGCCATGCAGCACTAGCAGAACCGTGTCCCACGAAGTGTCCTCGCGCAGGGCCGCCACGGCGGGCAGCACGCGATCGAACAACTCGCCGATCGTTTCACCGTCGAGAAAGCGCGTGCTCTCCGGCACGATACCGTCGAACACACCGAGAAACGCGGCCTCGATATCTTCTAACGGGATATGGCGTAGCTTGCCGCCGCGAATCTCCTGCCATGCAGGCTCGATCTCCAGTGTGATCTGCTGGCCCGTCTCGGCCAGCACGCGCTGCGCGGTTTCGACAGTGCGCGGCAAGCCGCTCACGATCACGCGATCGAACCGAACCTGCTGCTCTGCAAACACCCGGCCCGCCGCGCTCGCCTGCTCGCGGCCATTGGCGTTGAGCGGCACCGTTTCCGGATCGATCGTGCGGCCTGAATCGTCAAAGTACGTCACGTCGCCGTGACGCATTAAGAAAATGCGGCGGCGTTTAGGTAACTGATAAGTGGGGGTGGAAGCGGGCATGGAAGCGGGCATGGAAGTGGGCATGGCTTCGCGCTCACTTATAAACGGGCGCGCGTTTTTCGAGGAACGCGGAGATGCCTTCAAGTCCCTCCCGATGATGCAGCGACGCGACGAAGTTATCGCGCTCTGCGACCAGATGCTCGGAAAGCGGTTGCGTGCCGGCCGCACAGACGAGGGTCTTGATGCGCGCCACCGAGTTCGGCGATATCTTGCCAAGTTCGTCGGCCCATGCGATGGCGGCGTCGCGCGCGGTGCCCGGCTTCGTCAGTTTGTTGACGACGCCTAGTTCGTGCAAACGTGCCGCGCCGATCGGCTTGCCTTCGATCAGCACTTCGGTCGCGAGCTGGCGAGGCAAGGCCTGCGCGAGAAACCACGAGCCGCCGCCGTCGGGCGTGAGGCCGACCCGGGCATACGACATCACGAACTTGGCGTCGTCGGCCGCGACGATCAGGTCGCACGCGAGCGCAAGCGAGAATCCCGCGCCGGCTGCCGCGCCGTCGACGGCGGCAATCACGGGTTTCGAGGATAGCCGCAGCGCCGAGATCCACTCGGCTAGCAAATCGATACTCTGCGCCTGGACCGACGGATCCTTCGCGCGGTTCTCGAGCAGTCGGTTCAGGTTGCCGCCTGCACAGAAGAAATTGTCTGCGCCCGTGATCACAACGGCGCGGATCGACGGATCGCGTTCCACTGAATCGAGCGCCTCGATGCCGGCCGCGTACATGTCGGGATGCAGTGCGTTGCGTGCGCCCGGGTTGGACAGCGTGAGTACCAGCGTCGATTCGCTTTCGGTAGGGCGCGAGGTCAGCAGTTCGGCGCTCATTGTTGGGTCTCCGGATTCTCTGTTTGAGTGTCGGCGGCGTCGCTCTGGGTCAGCGACATGCCGAGTTGTGCGCGGCGCGCGAGCCACGGCGAGGGGCGGTAGCGTGGATCGCCGAGCACGTCGAACATATTGCGCAGGATAGTGAGGATGGTTTTCGCACCGAGCGCGTCGCCGAGCGCGAGCGGCCCGCGTGGATAGCCGAGGCCGAGCATGACAGCGAGGTCGATGTCCTCTGGCGTCGCAATCTGCTTTTGCGCGATATCGCAGCCGATGTTGACGATCGTAGCGACCACGCGTTGCGCGACGAAGCCGGTCGAATCGCGGATCACGGTGACGGGCACGCCGTCGGCCGAAAAAAGCGCATGTCCGGCGTCACGCGCGGCACGGGTTGTCGCGGGCGTGGTCATCAACGTACGGCGCTGCGTGCCGACGAGCGGAAAGAGTGCGTCGATAGCCACGACGCGGCTCGCGTCCAGCGCTTCGTCGACCGCGGCCGTGGTCGCGTCGTGACCGAACGGCGTGACGACGATCAGCGAGTCCGCAGCGGGCGAGGCGCCGTCGTCGAGCTTCACGCCCGCTTTGCCGACGAGTTCCACGACGGCCTGATAAGCCTCGCGATAGCGCTTGCTGACCCACACGCTGGTCGGCAGCGCGGCCGGCGCCGGGGTTTCGGCAGGCGCCTGCTGCTTGCCGTCTTCGTAGCGATAAAAACCTTCGCCCGTCTTGCGGCCAAGCAGTCCACCCGCGAGCCGTGTGCCGGTGATAGGCGAGGGCGTAAAGCGCGGCTCTTCATAAAACTGATGGTAGATCGACTCCATGACCGGATGCGATACGTCGAGTGCGGTCAGATCGAGCAGTTCGAACGGGCCGAGACGAAAACCCGCCTGCTCGCGCATGATCCTGTCGATATCCACGAAGCTCGCCACGCCTTCGCCCGCCACGCGCAGGCCCTCGGTGTTCATGCCGCGGCCCGCGTGATTGACGATGAAGCCAGGCATGTCTTTCGCACGCACCGGCGTGTGGCCCATGCGGCGCGCGAGGTCCATTAATGCGTCGCCTGCCTGACGGTCGCTGCGCAGACCGTCGATCACTTCGACGACTTTCATCAACGGGACCGGATTGAAGAAGTGATAGCCGGCCACGCGCGAGGGATCGGTGCAGCCGGCCGCGATTGCCGTGATGGATAGCGAGGACGTGTTCGACGCGAGCACGCAACGTCCGCTCACTACGGTCTCGAGTTCGCGAAATAGTGCCTGCTTGACTTCCAGCTTCTCGACGATCGCCTCGATGACCAGATCGCAATCCGCCAGATCGGTGATCGCGTGCGCGGCCGTGACGTTGGCGAGCGCCGCAAGCGAGCGCGCCTGCTCGAGCTTGCCTTTAGCGGTCAGTTTGGCGAAAGTTTCGGCGAGATAGTCGCGTGCGGCGCCGATCGCAGCGGGGTTGGCGTCGTACAGACGCACGGTGAGGCCCGCGAGTGCAGCGATCTGTGCAATGCCGCGGCCCATTGCCCCGGTTCCGACAATGCCGATTGTCTCTATGCTGAAGTTGCGAGAGGTCATTGTGTTGCTCGACTCCATGGTTATTTTAGAATAGCACGCTCGTACAATTCATTTGACGATCGCCCGAAGGCCGCCTTCCTTCGATGCGGCGGTCTCACACACCAACAAGGAAGGAGACAACGATGATCAAGCTCTGCGGGTTCGCGCTCTCTAACTACTACAACAAGGTGAAGTTCGTTCTGCTCGAACACGGTATCGAGTTCGAAGAGGTGCTCGTACAGCCGAGCCAGGACGAGGCCATGCTCGCACACTCGCCGCTTGGCAAAGTGCCTTATCTGCAAACCGAAGAGGGCGATCTGTCGGAATCGCAATGTATTGTCGAGTACCTGGCCGCGCGCTTTCCCGACAAGCCCATTTTTTCCGCCGATCCATGGGAGGCGGCCAAGGAGCGCGAGCTGATCACCTTCGTCGACGTGCACCTGGAGTTGACGGCCCGCAATCTGTACAAGGAAGCATTTTTCGGCGGCGCGTTGACCGACGCGACCAAGGGCCGGGTCGAGAAACTGCTCACGCATCACATTGCGGGCTTCAGGCGGATCGCCCGATTCACGCCGTATTTGCGCGGTGAACGGTTCAGTGTCGCGGACGCAGCGGGTTACGTGAGTTTGCCGCTCGTCGGCATGGCCACACAGGCTGTCTACGGTCGCGATTTCCTGCTCGACGCGGGTCTCGACTGGAAGAGCTACGTGAAGACGATCAACAGCCGGCCGGCTGCGCAGCGTGTGACCGAAGACCGGAAGGCGTACATTGCGGCGTCGCGTCCGGCCTGACGCATAGCCCTGTGAGATCTGAGGCGAACCGCGACGCGAACTTCGACGCGTAACGCACGCGTTGACGATTGCGCGCGATGGCGAGGAACGTGGGTTCGTTCGCAGCATCGCGCGTGACATGCTAGAGACGCGCGAGCCGTTCGAGCGCGGTGGCGAGCGTGCTTTCCTGCTTCGCGAAACAGAAGCGTACGACACCCGACTCATGCGCTTCGTGATAGAAGGCCGACACCGGAATGGCCGCGACGCCGATTTCGCCGGTCAGCCACTGTGCGAATTCTGCTTCGGGCAGATCGCTGATCGCCGAATAATCGACACACTGGAAGTACGTGCCGGTACAAGGCAACAGTTTGAAGCGCGAATTCGCGAGGCCGGCGCGGAAGAAGTCGCGCTTGCTCTGATAGAACGCCGGCAGTTCCAGATAAGGCGCCGGGTCCTTCATGTATTCGGCCAGTCCGATCTGCATTGGCGTGTTCACTGTGAACACGTTGAACTGATGCACTTTGCGAAATTCAGCGGTGAGCGCGGCCGGCGCCGCGACGTAGCCGACTTTCCAGCCAGTGACGTGATACGTCTTACCGAAGCTCGACACGACGAAGCTGCGCTGCGCCAGTTCTGGGTAACGCGCCACGCTTTCGTGCGGCGCTCCGTCGTAGACCATGTGTTCATATACTTCGTCCGACAGGATGAGCACGTTGGTGCCGCGCACGATTTCTTCGAGCTTGCGCATGTCTTCGGCGCGCCAGACGGTGCCGGTCGGATTGTGCGGCGTATTGATCAGCAGGAGCCGGGTTTTCGGCGTAATCGCGGCGGCGAGCTTGTCAAAGGGGATTGCGTAGTCGGGCGCGTCGAGTGTGACGAATACCGGCTTGCCGCCCGCCAGTTCGATTGACGGTAAGTAGCTGTCGTAGGTCGGCTCGATTACGACTACTTCGTCGCCTGGGTGGACCGCGCAGAGAATCGCCGTGAGCAGTGCCTGCGTTGCTCCAGCCGTGACCGTTATTTCGGTGGTGGCGTCGTAGCGGCGGCCATACACGTTTGCGATCTTGTCCGAGATCGCCTCGCGCAGTGGCGCGGCGCCGGCCATCGGCGGATACTGGTTGTGGCCGTCGCGCATTGCGTTCGCAACCGCATCCACGATTCGGGGATCGCAACCGAAGTCGGGAAAGCCCTGGCCAAGATTGACGGCGCCTTTTTCGGCGGCGAGCGCGCTCATAACGGTGAAGATCGTCGTGCCCACATTCGGCAGACGCGATGGAAACGAGGGACTCATGGGCGTGTCGTGCGGTGCATTCATAGCGCTGTTCGGGCGTGACGAGTGAGTGGACGAAGGCATCGTTTTCAAACCGGCGAAGCCTGATTGTAGGGAATAGCGGCAGGGCGTGCGCGCCTGCCGTGTGCCGGTAGCCGTTCGGCCAGGGTTATACCGGACTTTCCGCTGGTGCAGCGGCCCCGCTGGTTGAACCGCTGACCAGGCCAGTCAGCAGAGCGGCGAACGGCGCCGGCTGTGCAATCTGGAACCCGAAATCCCGTGCGACCCGCTTCGCAAGTTTCAGCACCGCGCGATCTTTCGACACGAGCCAGTCTGCGCGGGCGGCGTGCGCGAGTTCGAGGAATTTCTGATCGTCGCGGTCTTTGCATTTCGGCAGCGGACGCGGGTCGTCCAGCTCGGCGACAACTTCGACCATTTGTGCGAGCCGAGCGACGACGGCGAGCGCGGCGGACTTATCCACATTGCGACCGGCGAATTGCGGATAGTCCAGCACGTAGGTCAGTTCGGCGAGGCAGCGGGCGTCGATCACTGCGGCGAGCGTGCCGTTTTCCAGCGCGGCGCGAATTGGGCGCGTGTGCGGATCGTCGAACACGAGAATATCGATCCACACATTGGAATCGAGAACGACGCGCAAAGCGTCGTGTGAGGCATGGGAACCGGGCATTCGTTACAATCTGGCTTTCGTCTTTGATCGCCAGGCACGGCGTGCCTGCAAGCCTCTATGATAATCGTTCTGTCGCCGGCGAAATCGCTCGACTACGAAACTCCACCGCACGTCAAAAAACACACAATCCCCGATTTCGTCGACGATGCCGCCGAATTGATCGGCGGTTTGCGCCGTTTGTCGCCGCAGCAGATCGCTTCGCTAATGAGCATTTCCGACCAGTTGGCGCACCTCAATTTCGAGCGCTACGCGCAGTGGTCGCCGCGCTTCGGCACGGACAACGCGAAGCAGGCCGTGCTCGCGTTCAATGGCGACGTGTACGAGGGCTTCAACGCCAAGACGCTGTCCTCGGCAGATCTGGATTTTGCGCAGAACCATGTGCGCGTGTTGTCAGGTCTGTATGGCTTGCTGCGTCCGCTCGACCTGCTGCAGCCGTACCGGCTGGAAATGGGTACACGCCTGCCCAATCCGCGCGGCAAAGATCTATATGCCTTCTGGGGCGAGCGGATCACGCAGGCGTTGAACGCCCAGTTGAAAAAGCGCGCTGCTAAATCCCGTGTGCTGGTGAATTGCGCGTCGGGCGAGTATTTCAAGTCGGTCAAGCCGAAGCTGCTTGAAGCACCGGTCGTCACGCCCGTGTTCGAGGACTGGAAGGGCGGCCGCTATAAGATCATCAGCTTTCATGCGAAGCGGGCTCGCGGTTTGATGGCGCGCTACGCCGTAGAAAATCGCCTCGACGAGCCCGAGCAGCTGAAGGGGTTCGATTCCGAAGGCTATGCGTTCGACGCCGAAGCCTCGAACGATTCCACGTACGTATTTCGCCGCCGCGTCGCTGAATGAGCGCGGTGCCGCCCAGCGGGTTGCCGCCCACATATGCAGGAAATGACATCATGAGTTTATCGATTACGAGCAACTTCGACGGCGGCGCAATCGAGGTGCTGTCTTGCGCCGAGGCCGGCAATATCCGTTTGCGCGTGCGTACCGACAGCCACGCGGAGTTCGCGCAGTGGTTTTACTTCCGCCTCTCCGGCGCGGCCGGCGAGCGCTGCGTGATGACCTTCGAGAACGCGGCGGCGTGCGCGTTCGCGGAAGGCTGGCGCGACTACCAGGCTGTCGCCAGCTACGACCGCGTGAACTGGTTTCGCGTGCCCACGTCGTACGACGGCCGTGTGCTGACCATCGATCACACGCCGGAATTCGATCGCATTTATTACGCGTACTTCGAACCGTATAGCGAGGAACGCCACTCCGAGTTTCTCGGCGCAGTTCAACAGATGCCGCAAGCCACGCTTACCGAGTTGGGCACGACCGTCGAAGGCCGGCCGGTGTCGCTGCTCACGCTCGGCACACCGCAAACCGGCGACGTCGCAAAGAAAAAGATCTGGCTGATCGCGCGTCAGCATCCGGGCGAGACCATGGCCGAATGGTTCATCGAAGGACTCGTGAAGCGGCTGGTCGGCTGGGGCGATTGGGCGGGCGATCCGGTGGCGCGCAAACTGTACGACCACGCGGTGTTCTACATTGTGCCGAACATGAATCCGGACGGCAGCGTGCGCGGCAACCTGCGCACCAATGCAGCCGGCGCCAACCTGAACCGTGAGTGGATGGAACCGGACGCCGCGCGCAGTCCCGAGGTGCTAGTAGTGCGTGACGCGATTCACGCAACCGGCTGCGACCTCTTTTTCGATATTCACGGCGATGAGGCGCTGCCTTACGTCTTCGTGGCCGGCTCGGAGATGCTGCCGGGATTCACTGAGCGGCAAGGCGAGGAACAAAGGGCGTTCATCGAAGCGTTCAAACAGGCAAGCCCCGATTTCCAGAACGAGTACGGCTACGCCGCGAGCAAGTATCGCGAAGACGCGCTCAAGCTCGCTTCGAAATATATCGGCAACGAGTTTGGCTGCCTTTCATTGACGCTCGAGATGCCCTTCAAGGACAACGCCAACTTGCCGGACGAAAGAGTGGGCTGGAACGGCGAGCGCAGCGCGTCGCTCGGCGCGGCAATGCTGCAAGCCATCTTGCGGCATGTAGAGACGTTCGCCTGAGTTCGCCGCATTGACGAAGGCACACATGCATTGTATGTGTGCCTTTTTTTGTTGGCTGGTCGGAACGGCCAGCGCGTTTATGCGCCTTCCCGATTTGCTGACAAGGGGCGCGAATTCGCCTGATCGTCGAATTCAGTAACGCTGCCATCGTGCATTGGTGCTTGCACGATTCGCAGCGTTAGCTTTGTCTTAGTGCTTTTTCTTTGCAGGCGTAGTCTTGCTGGACGACTTGCCCGAAGTGCTTTTCGACGACTTCGCGGAACTCTTCTTCGCGCTTTTGCCGCTTACCGCCTGCTTGCCCTTCGCCCCGCGATGCTTACCAGATACTGCGCGCGACGATGAGGGCTCCGAGCTGCGCGCCCGCGCCGGGGGCACCGGATCGTTCCAGCTGAACGCCAGCATCTGCGCGCCGACATAGCCACAGCGGAACTTCAGGTCGGCAGCGTCGCCCCCGCCGCTTTGACGAATACCGAGCCCTTCGACTGTGACGATGTTGTCGACCTTGACGCGTTGCTTGCCTTCGTCGAACGAATCGTTCCACGGCGTGATTGAGGCGTGCGCGCTGTCGAACGAACTAGGTGGAAACTCGACATGATCGAACGCGGTCGAGGTGCTCGCGACGAAGTTGCCATGTGCGGCGCAATCCGCGACGAGCGGATCGGCGTGCAATTCATTGACAAATCTGTTGACGAGGTCGTTGTGCTGTTCGAGTTGATCGGCGAATGCGGGCGCAGTGCATGCGAGGGAGAAGCTCGCTGCGAGTGTTGCCAACCGGCCGACCAGCCGCAGTAATCGGCGCGGTACGTTGGTGCAATCCATCTAGTTCGTTAAGCGCTATCGAGACGTGAGGCACGTAAGATGCCTGGCGGCAGGGTTGAGTTCAATCGTGCCGCAACTATTTTTCGGCCGCGGTTTTCACCGCGCTTTGCGATGCTGGGCGCGCGACTGAACGCATTGACGCGGCAAGCTCAGCAGCACGTTGATCATGCGTTGAGCTTTGCGCGCGTCTCACGTGCGCGGCCCGCCGAGCCGGTATCGCCGCACATCATAAGTGGTGACCCAGGCAGGGCGGTAGACGGCGATCAACGCCGTGGACATTCCCGTGAACCATGCCTCGCCGGTAGCGAGGAGAAGTACGCTGAGCGCGTAGCCTGCGGGCACGACGGTCACTGAGCCGTCGGCAAGCGCCACGTGAACGCCGAGCGCCGCAGCCGCGGTGAGCGACACTGTGATAGCCGGCGACACGAAGCCTTGGCCGAAGATGAACATGAAAAGATTGCGCGGCAACCACGCAATGCTCGCTCGCTGAAGCAATGTCGAGATGCCGACGGGCAGCGCGCCGAACACGAGGAAGGTGAGTGCGATGCCTTGCCACGGAGCGTCGAAGATCAGGCCGGCAAGGCCGGTGACCACAGCCATTGCAATCAATGCCAGCGCCCAGTCGAATAGCGTCACGACGAGGGTTGCGCCGAGCAGGTGCATGACCGTGCCGTCGTCGAGCCAGGCGTTGCTGGCCCACAGTACCGACAGGGCGACGATGATCGCCAGCCAGACATGCTGCAATGTGCCGTCTTGAAGTCGTTTGAAAGGATTTTTCCACAGCGCGAGCGCGACCGCTATCGCAGTGACGATCCAGCCACCGACAGCAACCCAGAACGGAAGCGGTGTGTAGAGGAAACCCATGAGTCTCATATTACTCGTTGGACGAGAAAAGGTGTGAGCGGATTCCATGCCAGCCGGTGCGAGCACTGGCACAAATCGCGGATCACGCCCGTGACGCGCAGGCGTCAGCTCACGTGGAGCCTCCTGTGACCGGCCCGGAGGAGGGCTCCGCCGCGGACGCGTCGTCATAGGACGTGCCCGGCTCGGCCACCATCGGCAACGGAGCAGTTGAATCGTTAGCGGACAGGGGATATCGGAAGCGCCGCCCTGTGGCGCGCCGCAGCGGTACGGCGCCGGGCTCGCCCATGACTGGTCGGAGCAAGCCTTCTGCGTTGCTGCGCAGTACTTGCAAATGATTTGTCAGCCAACCGTTGTAAAGCGCGACAGCGGCGGCGCGATTGGGCGCGCCCAGCTGCTGGAATATGCTCGTCAAATGGATTTTGACCGTGCCCTCGCTTATGCCCAGTGTGCGCGCAATCATCTTGTTGGTACTTCCCATATGGACGCAGCGCATGATCTGCTCCTGGCGAGGCGAGAGTCCGTTCGATAGTCTCGGCCGGCGCGGTGGCGGGCTCTTCTCGTCAAACGGGCGGATAGCGGTATCCGCGGGGAGCGGAGGGTTGAGCGCCAGCGCGCCGGAAGGCACGTAGTGGCCGCCCAGCATCACCATTTCGAAGGCGCGCACGATCAGGCACGGATCGGTTTCGCGCGGCACGACGCCGAGCACACCCTCGTCCATGAGTTCGCTCACCACCTTCGGCGAAATTTTGTCCGTCAGCACTGCAATGCGCAGATCCGGGTAGTGGCTAAGCAGGTTGCGGATGTCGGTGACCGACATCCAGTCCTGCCAGTCGACCACGAGCAGGTCGGGCCACTGACGTTTGAGCGTGCGCTCGACTTGGCGCCAGTCTTGTGCTTCGTTGAAACGCGCTAGCCGGTTGATTTGCCGTAACAGCGCCTTGAGGCCGTCGCGTCGTTCCGCGTCAGAGTTGAGAATCGAGAATCGCATGCATGTCTCCAGATGAATCGGGCGAAATGGCGCGATGCATTCGCCAGGCGTTGGGCCGGGCGGGTGTGCGATGCGTCGCCGTTCCTATGATGACAAATTCCCTGGGATTTGACGGCCTGTCCAAAAGGCATAGGAGAAATGACGTACAAAAAACCCCGCACGCGGCGGGGTTCGTCAACGAACTGCAATACGCCGAAGGCGCGCGGCTTCCTAGTGGAAGTGCGGTTGCGCGGGTTCGGCGTCTTCGGGCATTTCCGCGTGGACGATTTCGCCGAGCGGATCGGCGTACAACGGGACGCCGCAGTCATCGCAATATTCAGGCTCGAAGCGGCCGGCGTGGCGGCGCACGTCCGTCACGCCGGTTTCCTTGAGGAGCGCGACGATTTCTTCGAGGGGAGCGTCCGGCGGTGCGCTTTCCTGCGGCTCTTCGTCAATGCCGGCCTCGCCATTTTCACGGCCATACAGCGGCCATACGACGCCGTAGATCACTTCATTGCTGCCGCGGCGCGTAAAGCCGACGCGGTACTCGTCGATGCGGCGCTCGCCGAAGCCCGCAACCACCGCGCGCAGGTCCTGCGGAGCGGCACCAATTGTGTCGAACAGATAACGCACGGCAGTGCGCACCGTGTGAGGACGCACGCGTTCGTCGGCGTCGCGGCATGCCGAGTAGTAGGCATCCGGCAACAGACACTCGAACTCACAACCCGGCAGCACTAGCGACAGGTTCGCACCGCCTTGCGTCGCCCATTGCTCGAGGCACTGTCCTCGTTCGATCCGAGTTCCGTGCTCCTCTTCTTGCCAGCGGAACGTGGGCTCGCCGACGGGCGCCGCGACCACGGCGAGCAGGAAGCGCGGGTCGGCAAGAATCGGCGAGGTTTCCGGCAGTTCGCCGAAGTTGAGCTTGAGGCTGCCGCCAGCCATGGCTGCTTGTGCAAGCTGCTGGGCAATGCGCCATGTTTCGACGTGATGGCGCGGCAGCTGGTCGATGCTGTAAAGGAACGGCGCCATGGCCACACGCGTGTTCGCGGCGAGCACGTGAGCCTGCAGGTGCGCGCGCAAAGCGTCGGCGGCGTCGGCTTTGAGCGGCCCGGATGGGATCATGTAGCGAGTCCACGCGAGGATGGGCGCCGCAATCAGCAATGCCTCATACGCCACGCCTTCATGCTCGACGACGAACGACTCGCTGTGCGTTTCCGCCATGTCGGCCAGCGCCCCATAAGCATCGGGATGATTCTGCTGCAGATGGTCGAGGGCTGCGTCGAGCGTAGTCTGATTGGCGTTGCGCACGATCTTGGCCAGCAGCGCGTCGAGCTTCGCTTCCCAGAAGCGGTCCTCGGTGCGGCTGCCCGACGCGAAAAGCGCGAGCGAGAGACCGACAAGCTTGTCGGCATCGGGGGGGAGACGTTTGGCGATTCGCGAGCGCATAAATCCGGAAGTTGGGTGCACAGAACCTTTTATTGTAGTCGTTTCCACGGCGCCATATTATTTGGCGCGCGGTGCCGCAACGATTCGGACGTTTCTGCGCGAGAAATCGGACCGTGGGCGTATGTTCGTTCGTGCTTCCCCCGTTAATTCGTCAAATAATGTAAGCGCGTCGGCTAGCGAAAGTGGCTTTTGTATACTGGCCGATTTGACGGGCGCCGAACGCGGCGTTTGTACTTGTCGCCTCGGTCTGGCGCAACGGGAGATTCATTGTGAAATCGGACCAACTGATTGAACGCCTCGCCGCGGTGTTCGCGCTGATCGTCCTGGTGGGCGGCTCGTTACTGGTCCTCGCGCCATTCACGACTGCTTTACTGTGGGGCGCAATTCTTAGCTACAGCTCCTGGGGGCTATACCGGAAGCTGACCGCGGCACTTGGCGGCAGGCGCAAGTCGGCTGCCACATTGATTGTGTTCATTATTCTGATCGTGGTGCTGGGGCCGTTCGTCTACGCGGGGTTTGCGTTTGGTGCGCACGTTCACGACATAGTCGCTCTGGTTCAAAGGTTGTTCGAAGCAGGTTTGCCGGATTTGCCACCTTGGGTGGCGCGGGTTCCGGTGATCGGGTCGAGCATCCAAAGTTTCTGGGAGCGTCTGACAAGCAGCAATTCAGAACTGATCGCTCAGTTGCGTACGCTTGCTGCGCCGGCCGGCAAGTGGATACTTGCGGCGGCCATTGCCGTCACGCACGGTCTTGGGCTATTGGCGCTAAGCATTGTGCTGGCTTTCTTCTTTTATACCGGGGGAGAGGGTGCGGGCGCGTGGTTGAACGCGGGCATGCGGCGTATCGCCGGTGATCGTGCCGATTACCTCCTGGCGCTCGCCGGGAGTACGGTCAAGGGCGTCGTCTATGGAATCCTGGGCACTGCGCTTGTTCAGGGCATTCTTGCTGGGTTCGGATGCTGGATAGCTGGCGTGCCGGCGCCTGCATTGCTTGGTCTGGCGACGTTTTTCCTGTCCGTAATCCCTGGAGGCCCCGTGATCGTATGGTTGCCGGCGGCAATCTGGCTCTACCACGGCGGTGCGACAGGATGGGCGCTCTTCCTGGTGGTGTGGGGTGTGCTCGTCGTGGGCATGTCCGACAACGTTATTAAGCCGATCCTGATCGGCAAGAGCAGCGACATGCCGTTGATCCTGGTCATGCTAGGTATCTTGGGCGGCGCGTTCGCTTTTGGCTTCCTCGGGGTTTTCATTGGACCGACTTTGCTCGCAGTCGCGTACACGGTGCTGCACGACTGGACTATCGGAGCGACCGCTGGCGGTGCGCTGGCGTCGGGTGCCAAACCTGCCGTTGCGGAAGAAGTTGGCCGGATAGAAAAGACGCCTTGAATAAGAGCAAATAACGCTTGCAAGGCGCTGGCCGGCTCGCTAGAATCTCGCTCTTTCGTGCTCCGGACGCCGGGGCACGGGAAGCGGGAAAGCCAGTAGTGGCAAGGCTTCGAGCGGTGGCGGCAGGTTCAGG
>NZ_KB911042.1:0-309344 GCF_000383275.1 Paraburkholderia caledonica
GTGTTCACGAGCAGCACGTCGTCCAGATATTCGCTGCACAGGCGGAAGGTTTCTTCGCCGACGAGCTTCACCGCGGTGCCGTCGGAGAACAGGCCGACCTCGTTTAGCGTGACGCGCTCGCCGGCTTTCAGCGATGCGGCCATCGCGCACGAGTCGTCGGTCTGCACGCCGATCACCTTGATCTCGGGACGCACCGATTTCACATACGCCGCGACACCCGCCGCGAGTCCGCCGCCGCCGATCGGCACGAAGATCGCGTGAATCGGGCCCTGATGCTGGCTCAGGATTTCCATCGCAACCGTGCCTTGCCCGGCGATCACATACGGATCGTCGAACGGATGCACGAAGGTCAGCCCGCGCTCTTCCTGCAATTGCACCGCGTGGCCGTAGGCGTCGCTATACGATTCGCCGAACTGCACGACCTCGACGGTCGGGCCGCCATGCGCGCGCACCGCGTCGACCTTCACCTGCGGCGTGGTGACCGGGACCACGATGATCGCCTTCACGCCCATGCGCGCCGCAGACAGCGCGACGCCCTGCGCATGATTGCCTGCCGACGCGGTGATCACGCCGCGCGTGAGCGCCTCGGCGGGAATGTGCGCCATCTTGTTGTACGCGCCGCGCACCTTGAACGAGAACACCGGCTGGTTGTCCTCGCGCTTCAGATAGACCGGATTGCGCAGGCGCGCCGACAGTTGCGGCGCGCGTTCGAGTTCGGTCTCGCGCGCCACGTCGTAGACGCGTGCGGTGAGGGTTTTCTTCAGATAGTCGTGGGAGGCCATGCGGGTGGCGCGATGCGCTTTGGAAGGCGGAAAAGCATCAATGATAGCGCCAACGCCGCATGCACTGCCCTCACGGGTCGCCGGGCAGCGCCCCGCCGCGCGCGGTCTAGAAAATATGCGGCGGCCTGCCGTCGGTGAGTTCGCGCGGCAGCGGTTCGTCGAGTTGCCATTCGACGTGCGGCAGCGCGAACAGGTCGCCGTGAAATTCGACCGGGCCCTCGCTCGTGAAAAGCCCATCGAGATAATCGAAGTTCAGCTGCGATGAGACGGCGCGCAACGCCGCGTCGACCGAATGCGACGGTTGCAGATCGAGCGGATCGACGTCGAGCCGCACGGTGTAGCGGTCGCCTTTCGTTTCCATGGCGCCGACGTCGATCAGCTTACCGTCCGGGTTTTGCGCAATGACGCGCTCGCCGTTGGCAAACAGCCTGAACGTGGCCCGAAGCGCCGCGGACGCGGCGGGTTGCTTGGTTGCCATCGCGATTCTCCTTGTGATTTCGTGTCGCAGATGTGATTCAGCCGGCTTCCCCGACTTCCTTCGGGTCGGGCAGGTTCGCGCCGCCACCGGGCTTAGGCGGCGCGGGTTCGTTCCTGGCCGATTGCTTCTGTTCGTCGGACAGACGCCGGTCGCCGGCAGTCGGGTCGTTCGGCGTTTGGCGCGGCGGCGTCGGGCGGGCGGATTCGCTGGTCATCATGGGCTCCTGGTCGTGTCGATCGGTGAAAGTCGTGCTCAGTCCTGCGAGCGCGTGCGGTCGGCGTCGCTTTGCGTGCCGGGCGGCGTGCCGGGTTTCGTGTCGGGGCCCGCGTCCGGTGCGACGTCTTCCAGGCGTTGGGTCCCGGATTCCCCGTCGCGCCGGTCGTCCGAGCCGTCGCTGGGAATGTTCTCGGTATGGCCGGGCACCGGTTGCTGCTCGATATGCTCGGCGTTCTTCGTGTCGGGGTCGGACATCATGGGCCTCCGTGGATCGCTGGTTTCCTGTAGCCGATCAGCATCCGGCATGCCGCGGTCTTTGCGTTCGTCCGCATCTTCTGGCTGATGGTGACAAAAGTCGGCTGATCGATAGAAAACCATCGATGCCGCGCGGCCCGCGCCGCAGCGCGGCTTGGGCGCCGTCGAACCCGCCGCGCTCGCATTTCCACCTGCAACGCGTGGCGGGCCGATGCGGTAGAATTCCATTTTGGAATAAGGATCGGAAGATGCACTGGCAGCCTCGGATCGCCCACTTGATGCCCGCCCCGCGTGAGTCTTGTCCCGCGGCGGAGCGTCATGTCCGCCACGCACGATCGTGTAGCAGTATCTGAGCGCCGCGAAGCGACCGACGTGGGCAAGCCGTCGGTGGCGCTTCGCTCCCCAAGAAGATTTCCAAGCATTGCGCCCCACGCGCACCGTCAGCCGGCGCCTCGCCATGAGCGCGCAGGACTGACCCACCGAGTCGTCCAAACATGAACGCACCTCAAGTTTTCGATCCGCACGGAGCCGCCGCTGCGGTGGTCGCCGATCCCGAAGCGCGCCTGCGCGAAATTCCCTACAACTACACGTCGTTCTCCGACCGCGAAATCGTCATCCGCCTGCTAGGCGACGACGCATGGGCGGCGCTTGCCGAACTGCGTGCGGAACGCCGCACCGGCCGCTCGGCGCGCATGCTGTACGAAGTGCTCGGCGACATCTGGGTGGTGCGCCGCAATCCGTATTTGCAGGACGATCTGCTCGACAACCCGAAACGGCGCGCAATGCTGATCGAGGCGTTGCATCACCGTCTGTCGGAGATCGAGAAGCGCCGCCGCGCCGATCTGACCGAACATGGCGATGAAGCGGGCGTCGACCGTGCCGCGCGTGTCGAAACGTTGGTGCAGGCCGCGCGCCGCGCCGTCGACGAATTCGAAAGCGAATTCCAGAAGACTTACGATCTGCGCCGCCGCGCAACGAAGGTGCTGGGCCGCGTCACCGAAAAGGACAACATCAAGTTCGACGGTTTGTCCCGCGTTTCGCACGTGACCGACGCGACAGACTGGCGCGTCGAGTATCCGTTCGTCGTTCTCACGCCGGATACCGAAGCCGAAATTGCCGGCATGATCAAGGCGTGTTTCGAGCTCGGGCTGACGGTGATTCCGCGGGGAGGCGGCACGGGTTACACGGGCGGCGCAGTTCCGCTCACGCCGTTCTCGGCCGTCATCAACACCGAAAAGCTCGAACAGCTCGGCGCGGTGGAAATGACCGAACTGCCGGGCGTCGACCGCAAAGTGCCGACCATTTTCTCTGGCGCAGGCGTGGTCACGCGGCGCGTGACCGAGGCGGCCGAGCAGGCCGGGTTCGTGTTCGCCGTCGATCCGACCTCGCTCGACGCGTCCTGCGTCGGCGGCAACGTCGCGATGAACGCGGGCGGCAAGAAAGCGGTGTTGTGGGGCACGGCGCTCGACAACCTCGCCTGGTGGCGCATGGTCGACCCGGAAGGCAACTGGCTCGAAGTCACGCGTCTGGATCACAACCTGGGCAAGATTCACGATATCGAGGTCGCGCGCTTCGAACTCAAATGGTTCGACGGCAACCATGCGCCGGGCGAAAAGCTGCTGCGTACCGAGTCGCTCGACATCAAAGGCCGGGTGTTCCGTAAGGAAGGGCTCGGCAAGGACGTCACCGACAAGTTCCTGGCCGGCTTGCCCGGCGTGCAGAAGGAAGGCTGCGACGGTCTCATCACGTCCGCACGCTGGGTGCTGCACAAGATGCCCGCGCATACGCGCACCGTCTGCCTTGAATTCTTCGGCCAGGCGCGCGAGGCAATTCCGAGCATCGTCGAAATCAAGGACTACCTGTTCGAAACGTCGAAGCAGGGCGGCGCGATTCTCGCCGGTCTCGAACACCTCGACGAGCGCTATCTGCGCGCGGTCGGCTATGCGACCAAGAGCAAGCGCAACGCATTTCCGAAGATGGTGCTGATAGGCGACATCGTCGGCAACGACGCGGACGCGGTCGCGCAAGCCACGTCCGAAGTGGTGCGCATGGCCAACGGCAAGAGCGGCGAAGGCTTTGTCGCGGTGAGCGCCGAGGCGCGCAAGCGCTTCTGGCTCGACCGTAGCCGTACCGCCGCAATCGCAAAGCACACGAACGCGTTCAAGATCAACGAAGACGTGGTGATCCCGCTCGACCGCATGGGCGAGTACACGGACGGCATCGAGCGTATCAACATCGAGTTGTCGATCAAGAACAAGCTCCAACTGGTCGACGCGCTGGAAGCGTTCTTCCAGGCTGGCAAGCTGCCGCTCGGCAAGAGCGACGACGCCAATGAAATTCCAAGCGCCGAACTGCTGGAAGACCGCGTTCAGCAGGCGCTGGATCTGCTGAAGCGCGTGCGCACGCGTTGGGAATTCCTGCGCGACAAGCTCGATCTGTCGTTGCGTGAAGCGCAGCACTATCTGGTCGGTCTGGGCTACGAAGCGCTCGCGGAGAAATTCGCCGACCGTGTCGACGCGCAAACCGGCGCCACGGTGTTCGACGTCACGCAGGACCGCACCATCCGCGTGTCCTGGAAGCAGGAGATTCGCGCCGAGTTGCGGCAAATCTTCAACGGCGGCGAGTTCAAGCCGATCCTCGACGAAGCGCAGGCGATCCACAAGCAGGTGCTGCGCGGCCGCGTGTTCGTCGCGCTGCACATGCACGCGGGCGACGGCAATGTGCACACGAACCTGCCGGTGAACTCGGATAACTACGAGATGCTGCAGGACGCCCACACTGCGGTCGCGCGCATCATGAAGCTCGCCCGCTCGCTCGACGGCGTGATTTCCGGCGAGCACGGCATCGGCATTACCAAGCTCGAATTCCTGACCGACGACGAGATCGGCGAATTCCGCGCGTATAAACAGCGCGTCGATCCGCATGGCCGCTTCAACGCGGGCAAGCTGCTCGAAGGCGCCGATCTGCGCAATGCCTACACGCCGAGCTTCGGCCTGATGGGCTACGAATCGCTGATCATGCAGCAGTCCGACATCGGGGCGATTTCCGAGTCCATCAAGGACTGCCTGCGCTGCGGCAAGTGCAAGCCGGTGTGCGCGACGCACGTGCCGCGCGCGAACCTGCTGTACAGCCCGCGCAACAAGATTCTCGCGACTTCGCTGCTGGTCGAGGCGTTCCTGTACGAGGAGCAGACGCGCCGCGGCGTGTCGATCAAGCACTGGGACGAGTTCAACGACGTCGCCGATCACTGCACCGTGTGTCACAAATGCGTGACGCCGTGTCCGGTGAAGATCGACTTCGGCGACGTGACCATGAACATGCGCAACCTGCTGCGCAAGATGGGCAAGAAGAAGTTCAATCCGGGCAACGCGGCCGGCATGTTCTTCCTCAACGCAACGAATCCGCAGACCATCAACCTCGCACGTACGGCGATGATGGGTATCGGCTACAAGGCGCAGCGCCTCGGTAACGACGTGCTGAAAAAGTTTGCGAAGAAGCAGACGGCGCACCCGCCCGCAACCGTCGGCAAGCCGCCGGTCACGCAGCAGGTGATCCACTTCATGAACAAGAAGATGCCGGGCAATCTGCCGAAGAAAACCGCGCGCGCATTGCTCGATATCGAGGACAACAAGATCGTCCCGATCATCCGCAATCCGAAGACGACCACGGCCGACACAGAAGCGGTGTTCTACTTCCCCGGTTGCGGTTCCGAGCGGCTCTTCTCGCAAGTCGGCCTCGCGACGCAGGCCATGTTGTGGGAAGCGGGCGTGCAAACGGTGTTGCCGCCGGGCTACCTGTGCTGCGGCTATCCGCAGCGCGGCTCCGGGCAGTACGACAAGGCCGAACAGATCGTCACCGACAATCGCGTGCTGTTTCACCGTGTAGCCAATACGCTGAACTACCTCGACATCAAGACGGTGGTGGTGTCGTGCGGCACGTGTTACGACCAGCTCGCCGGTTATGAATTCGACAAGATTTTCCCGGGCTGCCGGATCATCGACATTCATGAGTTCCTGCTGGAAAAGGGCATGAAGCTCGACGGCGTGAACGGCGTGCGTTACATGTATCACGACCCTTGCCACACGCCGATCAAAACGATGGATCCGGTCAAACTCGTCAACTCACTGATGGGTTCGGAGAAAGACGGCTACAAGATCGAGAAGAACGATCGCTGCTGTGGTGAGTCGGGCACGCTCGCGGTTACGCGTCCTGACATTTCGACGCAGGTGCGTTTCCGCAAGGAAGAGGAAATCCGCAAGGGCGCTGCGAAGTTGCGCGGCATTCCTCTGCTCGCTGAAGCCGGCGCGAACGCGATCAACCCGGCCAATGCATCGGCCGGCACGGCGGGCGCGGCGAACGGCTCGGTGCTGAAGGCCGGCGACGGTCCGCAGCCCAAGGGCGCCACCGACGTGAAGATCCTGACGAGCTGCCCGTCCTGCCTGCAAGGCTTGTCGCGTTACAACGAAGACGCGGGCATCGAGGCGGACTACATCGTCGTCGAAATGGCACGTCACGTGCTCGGAGAAGACTGGATGGTCGACTACGTGCAGCGGGCGAACAATGGCGGAATCGAGCGCGTGCTGGTTTAATGGCACGACTGACGATTTTTGCCTGAGGACGACGATGGACTGCGTTTTTTGCCGTGAAGATGGCGGCGATGTGCTGTGGCAGGACGACACCTTGCGCGTCGTCCTTGCCGACGAACACGATTACCCGGGTTTTTGCCGTGTGATCTGGAATGAGCATGTGGCGGAGTTCTCGGACCTCGACGCCGCCGGCCGCGATCGCGTAATGAAGGCGGTATACGCCGTGGAACGCGCAATGCGGCGTATCCTGCAGCCGGCCAAGGTGAATCTCGCGAGCCTCGGCAACCAGGTGCCGCATGTGCACTGGCACGTCATTCCGCGTTTCTCGAACGACGCGCATTTCCCGCTGCCCATCTGGGCGCCGCGTCAGCGCACGGTGTCCGAGGCAATGCTGTCGTCACGCCGCGCACAAGCCACCCTGTTGCGCGAAGCGGTGCGACAGGAAATCGAACAGGCTCTTGGCTGAGCGCCACTAACCATTCCTTCGCGCCGCGCCGTTTCAAAGGCGACTTGTGGTGCGGCGGCGCTTTCTAAAGAGGCCATGATGAGCGGATTGACTCCCGATACCCCGGTGCCGACCGGCGTCGTCGTGCATTCCAAGTCGCGCGTGCTGGAACTGCAGTACGCAAGCGGCGAATCGTATCGGCTGCCGTTCGAACTGCTGCGTGTGTATTCGCCCTCCGCGGAAGTGCAGGGCCACGGCCCCGGCCAGGAAACGCTGCAAACCGGAAAGCGCGACGTCACGATCACGATGATCGAGGGCGTGGGCAACTACGCGATCCAGCCGACATTCTCCGACGGGCACTCCACCGGCATCTATTCGTGGGACCTGCTCTACGACATGGCGCGGCGCCAGGACGAACTCTGGCGCGCGTATCTCGACAGACTGGCGGCGGCGGGCGTCGACCGCGACGCGCCAATGCCTTCACCTGGCGCTGCGCACGGCCACCGTCACTGATACGATTCGCCTGACCCGCTGCACTGATGCGGCGCAACATTTCAGAATACGCGAAAGGACAAGCGCGATGAGCAAAACCCACTTCGGCTTTCAATCGGTCGACGAACAGGAAAAGGCGCAGAAGGTGGCGGGCGTGTTCCACTCGGTTGCCGCCAACTACGACTTGATGAACGACCTGATGTCGGGCGGATTGCACCGGGCGTGGAAGATGTTCACGATCGCCCAGGCCAACGTGCGGCCGGGCTACAAGGTGCTCGACATCGCGGGCGGCACGGGCGATCTGTCAAAAGCGTTTGCAAAGCAGGCCGGCGAAACCGGCGAGGTCTGGCACACGGACATCAACGAATCCATGCTGCGCGTCGGCCGCGACCGTTTGCTCGACAAAGGCGTGATCACACCGGCGCTGCTCTGCGACGCCGAGAAGATCCCTTTCCCGGACAATTACTTCGACGTCGTGACCGTGGCATTCGGCTTGCGCAATATGACGCATAAGGACGTTGCGCTGGCGGAAATGCGCCGCGTCCTGAAGCCGGCGGGCCGTCTGCTCGTTCTCGAATTCTCGAAGGTATGGGATCCGTTGAAAAAAGCCTACGATGTCTATTCGTTCAAGGTCTTGCCGTGGCTCGGCGAGCGCTTTGCGAAAGACGCGGAAAGCTACCGTTACCTCGCGGAATCGATCCGGATGCATCCGGATCAGGAAACCTTAAAAACAATGATGGAACAAGCCGGCCTTGATGGCGTCAAATATTACAATTTGTCAGCTGGCGTGGTAGCTTTACATGTGGGGACCAAATACTAGGGTTCCTAACCCATCGTTTTTAAAGGAAAGTGCCAAAATGTCCGATTCAGCCGTGTTATCTCCCCGTAAGGTGAAGCGGTCGCTGGCGAGACGAATCGGACTGATCGCGATGGTCGGCCTGATCGTGGCCGGCTCCGTCGCCTCGCTCGATGCGGAAGCTCGTCGCATGGGCGGTGGCCGTAGTTTTGGCCGTCAGTCGAACACCGTTCAGCAACAGGCTGCGCCGTCGCAGCCTTCCCCGTCCAATCAGGGCATGCAGCGCGCGCAACCGGCGCCCGCGCCTGCGCCGGCTCCTGCCCCGCAACCTAACCGCTCGCGCTGGCTCGGTCCGATCGCGGGTCTGGCAGCCGGTCTCGGTATCGCGGCACTGCTGTCGCACTTCGGTCTGGGTGGTGCGTTTGCTGGCGCAATGGCCAATATCATCGTCATTGCGTTGCTCGTCATGGTTGGCATCTGGCTGATCCGCCGCTTCATGGGCCGCAAGCGCGATACGTCGCAGCCGGCTTACGCGGGTCAGTCGCCGTCGCTGAATTCGGGTGCCACGGGCTACACGCAGGAGCCGCGCTACAGCGCGCCGCCTACTGGCTCGTATCTCGAACCGCAGGGCAATCCGCTGACCACGCCGTCCATCAATACAACGCCGAGCGTGCCGGCGGGCTTCGATTCCGAAGCGTTCCTGCGTAACGCGAAGGTGTACTTCGTGCGTCTGCAGGCCGCGTGGGACGTCGGCAATATCGACGATATCCGCGAATTCACCACGCCGGAAATGTTCGCGGAGATCCGCGTCGACCTCGCTTCACGCGGCGCCGAAACGAATCAGACAGACGTCGTTCAGCTCAACGCCGATCTGTTGGGCGTGGAAGAACGTGCAAACGAATACTTCGCGAGCGTGCGCTTCTCCGGCCTGATTCGCGAAACGCCGGGTGCGGCGGCGCAGCCGTTCGTCGAAGTGTGGAACCTGTCGAAAGCGAACCGTCCGGGCGAAGGCTGGCTGCTGGCGGGCATTCAGCAGCTCGCGCAGCATTGAGATGGCGCGGGCTCGCGGCGCTGCTTGCCCCGCGTGCGCGTGCAACGTTGGCCTGCGGCCGGCCCGCAGTTAGCCGTTCAGCCGAGCAAGCCGCGAAGCGAACGGACGTTACAATAGGAACCCGCGCGAGCACTCGCTTGCGCGGGTTTTTTCTTGCCACTTTCAATGACCCTCGCCGCCAAGCCTTTCGCTGCTGCTGTCAATCATCTGCTCGCCCGCGAATCGTGGGCCCGTGAGCGCCTCGCCCCTTACGCGGGCAGGACCGCCAGACTGTCGTCGCCACCTGTCGTGCTGATGCTGCTGGTGCAGCCGGACGGCTATCTGACTACGCTCGGCGCAAGCGACGCCCAACAGTTCGACGTGACCATCTCGGTCCCGTCCGACGCGTTGCCCGCGTTCGTGCAGGGCGGCCAGGCGGCCGTCATGAAACACGTGAAGATCGAAGGCGACGCGGAGTTCGCCACGGTCATTGCCCACCTCGCCGAGCATTTGCGCTGGGAGCCGGAGGAGGATCTCGCAAAGCTGATCGGCGACGGCCCCGCGTGGCGGGTTGCGTCGATCGTGCGGACGGTCGGCGAACATGTCCAGCGCACCGGCCGCAATCTGCTCGATACGGCCACCGAATATCTGCTCGACGAGAATCCTCAGCTCGTGCGCCGCGCCGCGCTGCAAGATTTCAACGCCGAGCTGGCGCAGGCCCGCGACGCGTTGGCGCGAGTGGAAAAACGTATCCAGCGTCTTGAACAGAAGGTCGAAGCCCACGGCGCAGTTGTGCCGGGCGGCGCCGCCACGTTGCGCGGCACGCGCTAGTCACCGGGCACAACCATGCGTTTTCTGCGTTTCCTCAAGATATTTTTCACGGTTATCCGCTTCGGTCTCGACGAGATGATGCTCGGCCGCGTCAACGACCGGCGCGTGCGCATGCTGCTGCGTATCACCACGATCGGCCGCAAGTTCGACGCGCCGCCCGGCGTGCGTTTGCGGCTCGCACTTGAAAGCCTCGGGCCGATCTTCGTCAAGTTCGGGCAGGTATTGTCGACGCGGCGCGACCTGTTGCCGGTCGATATTGCCAACGAACTCGCGAAGCTTCAGGACCAGGTGCCGCCGTTCGATTCGGCGGTGGCGATAGGACTGGTCGAAAAGTCGTTGGGCGCGCCGGTCGACGTGCTGTTCGACGATTTTGAGCGGGTGCCTGTGGCGAGCGCGTCCATCGCGCAGGTGCACTTCGCGACGGTGAAGGCCGGACAGCATGCGGGCAAGGCCGTCGCTGTGAAGGTTCTGCGTCCGAACATGCTGCCCGTTATCGATTCGGACCTCGCGTTGCTGCGCGACATCGCCGTGTGGGCCGAGCGTTTGTGGGCGGACGGCAAGCGCCTGAAGCCGCGCGAGGTGGTCGCTGAGTTCGACAAGTACCTGCACGACGA
This sequence comes from Paraburkholderia caledonica, assembly GCF_000383275.1. Taxonomy (NCBI): domain Bacteria; kingdom Pseudomonadati; phylum Pseudomonadota; class Betaproteobacteria; order Burkholderiales; family Burkholderiaceae; genus Paraburkholderia; species Paraburkholderia caledonica. Next base: position 10,526 of record NZ_KB911042.1, read on the forward strand.
ACTCGATCTCATGCGCGAGGCGGCCAACGGCAGCCAGTTGCGCCGTAATTTCGCCGGGCTCGATCTGCTGCTCGTGCCGGAAATGTACTGGGAGTTCTGCACGCCGACCGTGCTCGTCATGGAGCGCATGGTCGGCGTGCCGATCAGCCAGGTGGATACACTGCGGGCGGCGGGCGTGGATATCCCGAAGCTGGCGCGCGAAGGCGTCGAAATTTTCTTCACGCAGGTGTTCCGCGACGGCTTTTTCCACGCGGACATGCACCCCGGCAACATTCAGGTGAGCCTCGATCCGGCGCATTTCGGCCGTTATATCGCGCTGGATTTCGGGATCATCGGGGCGCTGTCGGACTTCGACAAGAACTACCTCGCGCAGAATTTCCTCGCGTTTTTCAAGCGCGACTACCACCGCGTCGCAACGCTGCATCTGGAATCGGGCTGGGTGCCGCCAACTACACGCGTGGAAGAACTCGAAAGCGCCATCCGCGCTGTGTGCGAGCCGTATTTCGACCGCGCGCTGAAGGACATCTCGCTGGGGCAGGTGCTAATGCGTCTGTTTTCTACGTCGCGCCGCTTCAACGTCGAAATTCAGCCGCAACTGGTGCTGTTGCAAAAGACCATGCTCAACGTGGAAGGTCTCGGCCGATCGCTCGACCCCGAACTGGATTTGTGGAAGACGGCAAAGCCCTATCTCGAGCGCTGGATGAATGAGCAAATCGGCCTGCGCGGCTGGTACGAGCGGCTCAAGATCGAGGCGCCGCAGTGGAGCAAGACGCTGCCACAGTTGCCGCGCCTGATCCATCATGTGCTGGCCGAGCGCCACGATCACGGGCGGGTCGGCAACGACGACATGATCCGGCAGATCCTGCTCGAACAGAAGCGTACTAACCGGCTGCTGCAGGGCTTGCTGCTGTTTGGCGTAGCGGTCGGCGTCGGCGCGGCGCTTGCGCGAGTGGTCCTCGCGCTGGCCTACGGCAGCTAATGAGTTTGCGAGGCACGTGATGAGCGACACGACCCAATCCCCGGTCCCCGATTTTGAAAACCGTGATCCGAATTCGCCGGCGTTCTGGAACGAGCGGTTCGAGCAGCATTTCATGCCGTGGGATCAGGCGGGTGTGCCGTCGGCGTTTCAGTCGTTTGCGAGCCGGCACACCGGAGAGGCGGTGCTGATTCCTGGTTGCGGCAGCGCATATGAAGCCGTCTGGCTGGCAGAGCACGGCAGCCCGGTGCGGGCGATTGATTTCTCGCAGGCAGCGGTTGCGGCGGCGCGCGCGCAATTGGGCGAGCAACATGCCGAACTCGTGGAAGAAGCCGATTTCTTCACCTACGAGCCGCCGTTCAGGCCGGCGTGGATCTACGAGCGGGCGTTTCTCTGCGCGTTGCCGTTGGCGCGGCGCGTCGACTATGCGCGTCGAATGGCGGATCTGTTGCCGGCGGGCGCGCTGCTCGCCGGATTCTTCTTTTTCGGCACGACGCCGAAGGGGCCGCCGTTCGGTATCGAGCGTGGCGAACTGGAAGCGCTGCTGACGCCGTTTTTCGAAGTGCTCGAAGACGAGCCCGTGACCGATTCGATCGCCGTATTCGCCGGGCGCGAGCGCTGGCTGACCTGGCGCCGCCGCGCGTGAGCGTGGCGCGACGGGAATTGGCGGGCGACTATAGCGGCAACTGGAAGCGGCTACGTGCGAGACGTGTAACGCGCTTCCGGCGTCAGCGCGGCCCTTGATTTTCCCGGTAGCCGCCCTCATCTGGCGCATCGGCGGTCGCGTCGGACGCTTATCCCCAAAATGCGGGGAGCGTTATCGTTTGCGGCTATAATTCAAGGCTTTGCAAGCGTTTACAAGATTTCAGTAGGGAACAGGTCATGCCGATCTACGCTTATCGTTGCGAGTCATGCGGCTTCGGGAAAGACGTGCTTCAGAAGATGAGCGACGCCCAGTTGACGCAATGTCCCGAATGCGGGAAAGACACTTTTCGGAAACAGGTCACGGCCGCAGGCTTCCAGTTGAAGGGCTCCGGCTGGTACGTGACCGACTTCCGCGGCGGCAATACCGGCACGAGCGCGCCGGCGAAGGCGGACGCAGACGGTGCGTCCAACGGCAGCCCGGCCGGGACTGCCGCACCTGCCGGCAATGGCGCCGCGAAATCCGACACGGCCACGGCCAGCAGCGCAGCCGCCACGCCGGCCGCGCCCGCTGCGGCGCCGGCGGCTAGCACAGGCGCTAGCAGTTCGGGCAGCGCCTAGTGGGACTGCCGCCCTCGCGGGCGGCGCACACGCCGCGCAGCGCTTTCGCGGCGCGGCTTTCTGGCGGTACACATGACGACGAAAAAAACGACACTCAAATCGGTGTTTCTGACTGGCCTGCTGGTGCTGGTGCCTTTGGCCATCACACTGTGGGTGCTCGGTCTGATCATCGGCACGATGGACCAGACGCTGTTGCTGCTGCCGCGCGCATGGCAACCGGAGCGTGTGTTCGGCTTCCGTCTGCCGGGTCTCGGCGCGGTGCTGACACTGGCGTTCATCTTTGTCGTCGGGCTGCTGACGCAGAACTTCGTCGGGCAGAAGCTCGTGAAGTGGTGGGAAGTCGTCGTCGCGCACATTCCCGTGGTCGGACCGATCTACACGAGCGTCAAGCAGGTGTCCGACACGCTGCTGTCGAGCAGCGGCAACGCCTTTCGTAAGGCGCTTCTAATCGAATATCCGCGCCGTGGCTCCTATACGATCGCGTTTCTCACCGGCATTCCGGGCGGCGACGTGATCAATCACCTGAAGGAAGATCACGTCAGCGTCTACGTGCCGACTACACCGAACCCAACGTCCGGCTTCTTTCTGATGGTGCCGAAGAGCGAAGTGATCGAACTCGACATGACCGTCGACGCCGCGCTCAAGTACATCGTCTCGATGGGCGTGGTGGCGCCGTCCGCGCCGCCGGCGCCGGTGCGCCGCACGACAGTCGAGCCTCCGCTGTAATGCCGGCGCGCAACGTTTCACGCAGTGTTCAGCTGCGGCGCGCCGTTCAACTAATGCAAAACGAAAGTCAAACATCATGTCGATGAGATCTGAATACTGCGGTCTGGTGACCGAAGAACTGCTGGGCCAAACCGTCTCGCTGTGCGGCTGGGTAAGCCGCCGCCGCGACCATGGCGGCGTTATCTTCATCGACCTGCGCGACCGCGAAGGCCTCGTTCAGGTCGTCTGCGACCCGGACCGCGCGGAGATGTTCAAGGCCGCCGAAGGCGTGCGCAACGAATTCTGTCTGCAAATCAAGGGCGTGGTGCGGAACCGTCCGGAAGGCACGACGAACGCCGCGCTGAAAAGCGGCAAGATCGAAGTGCTGTGCCACGAGCTGATCGTGCTGAACGCGTCGATCACGCCGCCGTTCCAGCTCGACGACGACAACCTGTCGGAAACCACGCGTCTCACGCATCGCGTGCTGGACCTGCGCCGTCCGCAGATGCAGCACAACCTGCGTCTGCGCTACCGTGTCGCGATCGAAGTGCGCAAGTATCTGGACGCGCAGGGCTTCGTCGACATTGAAACGCCGATGCTCACCAAGAGCACGCCGGAAGGCGCACGCGACTACCTGGTGCCGTCGCGCACCAACCCGGGCCAGTTCTTCGCGCTGCCGCAATCGCCGCAACTCTTCAAGCAGCTGCTGATGGTGGCGAACTTCGATCGCTACTACCAGATCGTCAAGTGCTTCCGCGACGAAGACCTGCGCGCCGACCGTCAGCCGGAATTCACCCAGATCGACTGCGAAACCTCGTTCCTGTCGGAACAGGAAATCCGCGATCTGTTCGAAGCGATGATCCGTCACGTGTTCAAGGAAACGATCGGGGTCGAGCTGGACGAGAAATTCCCGGTTATGCAGTATTCGGAAGCCATGCGCCGCTTTGGTTCGGACAAGCCGGACCTGCGCGTAAAGCTCGAGTTCACCGACCTGACCGACGCGGTCAAAGACGTCGACTTCAAGGTGTTCAGCACGCCGGCCAACACCAAAGACGGCCGCGTCGCGGCGATCCGCGTGCCGAAGGGCGGCGAGCTTTCACGTGGCGACATCGACAGCTACACGGAATTCGTGCGCATTTACGGTGCCAAGGGTCTCGCGTGGATCAAGGTCAACGAAGTGGCGAAGGGCCGTGACGGCCTGCAAAGCCCGATCGTCAAGAACCTGCACGACGAAGCGGTCAAGGCGATCATCGAGCGCACCGGCGCGCAAGACGGCGACATCATTTTCTTCGCGGCGGACCGCGCGAAGGTGGTGAACGACAGCCTCGGCGCGCTGCGCCTGAAGATCGGCCACTCGGAATTCGGCAAGGCAAACGGCCTCGTCGAATCGGGCTGGAAGCCGCTGTGGGTGGTCGACTTCCCGATGTTCGAATACGACGAGGAAGACAACCGCTACGTCGCCGCGCATCACCCGTTCACGAGCCCGAAAGACGAGCACCTCGAGTATCTGGAAACGGACCCGGCGCGCTGTCTCGCCAAGGCTTACGACATGGTGCTGAACGGCTGGGAAATCGGCGGCGGCTCGGTGCGTATTCATCGTGAAGAAGTGCAGAGCAAGGTGTTCCGTGCGCTGAAGATCAACGCGGAAGAAGCGCAAGCCAAGTTCGGCTTCCTGCTCGACGCGCTGCAATACGGCGCGCCTCCGCACGGCGGCATCGCGTTCGGTCTGGACCGCATCGTCACGATGATGGCCGGCGCCGACTCGATCCGCGACGTGATCGCGTTCCCCAAGACGCAGCGCGCGCAAGACTTGCTCACACAAGCGCCGAGCGAAGTGGACGAGCGCCAGTTGCGCGAGTTGCACATCCGCTTGCGTACGCCGGAACCGAAGGCGTAATCGAGGCGACCCGCGGCTGCCTGTGAACGGCAACGCGGGCTAGCACGCAAGCTGGCATCAGCAACGTCGAGCAAGATACGCTTGATGAAATAGCAAAACGAGAAAGGCGCGTCATGCGCCTTTTTTGCTTTTTGCGTTACAGTCCATGCAACAGCTTCTGCTCGCTCATTGGACCACTCGCCGACATGTACCGCGCAAGCGTTGCGCCCAGTTTTCACGCCATGCCGAAACCGCCAAAGATCCCGCAGTCCGTACTTGTCGTCATTCATACGCCCTCGCTCGACGTGCTGTTGATCGAGCGCGCCGATATTCCGGGCTTCTGGCAATCGGTGACGGGTTCCAAAGACCGGCTCGATGAGCCGCTCGCCGAGACGGCGATCCGTGAAGTGGCCGAAGAAACGGGCATCGTGATCGGCAGCGCACTGGTGCCGGAGAGCGCCTTGTTCGACTGGCAATACTCGATCGAGTACGAGATCTATCCGCAGTTCTTGCATCGTTACGGCGAAGGCGTGATCCATAACACCGAGCATTGGTTCAGCGTACAAGTGCCCGAACAGCTCGAAGTGACATTGGCGCCGCGCGAACACACCGCATTTCTCTGGCTGCCATATGAAGAGGCGGCGTCGCGTTGTTTCTCTTCGTCGAATGCGGATGCGATTCTGCAATTGCCCAAGAGGCTGCGCGAGCGTTCGGAGTCTCGCGCATGAGCGTCGGCGGCGCACGCCGTTTCGCCCGCCTGCGGCAATCGCTGCTCGGCCGCCGCTATTGGCAGCGCTATCGCTTCACGAGCGGCAACGACGTCAAGCTGCTGCGCTCGGGCGGCGAGTACTTCAGCGCGCTCATCGAGCGCGTCGATGCCGCGGAGCGCGACGTCGTTCTCGAAACCTACATCTTCTGCAACGACGAGGCCGGCCAGTCGGTCGGCGCAGCGTTGCTGCGAGCGGCGGCGCGCGGCGTGCGCGTGCGAGTGATTACCGACGGCATCGGCACTGCGCGCCTGTCGATGTTCGACGAGTGGGCCAGCGCGGGCATCGAGCATCGGATCTACAACCCGCATATCTTCGGGCGCTTCGGTTTTTCGCGCACGCACCGCAAGCTCGCCGTGATCGACGATCAGTTCGGGTACTGCGGCGGCATCAACATCGTCGACGATTACGAGAACGACGGCGAAAGGCTGCCCTATCGACGCTGGGATTTCGCGGTGGAATTGCACGGGCCGGTGGTTAACGACATCCGCGAGGCCTTTGAAGTGCAGTGGCGCCGGATTCGCGTCGGGCATCGTCCGCTCGATTCGTTGGAGCCGGATCTGACTCCGAAGACGGCATCGTCCCTCGGCAACCTGAGACGTCGCCGCCGGCGCCGCAACGAGGAGTTGTGGGCGGGCGGCGAACCCTGCGTCGCCTTCGTCGCACGCGACAACCTGATCAATCGCCGGGCGATCGAAAAGGCGTATCTGACAGCGATCGGCCAGGCTCGCCACGAGGTGCTGCTGGCGAACCCGTACTTCATGCCGGGCCGCAAGCTGCGGCGCGCGCTGGTGTATGCGGCGCGGCGGGGCGTGGTGGTGAAGCTGATCATCGGGCGCAAGGAATTCAAGGCGCTCGATTACGCCGTGCCGTTTCTCTATCGCGCGTTGCTTCGAGCAGGCGTGCAGATCGCCGAGTACGAGAAAACCCTGCTGCACGGCAAGGTGGCGGTGGTCGACTCGAACTGGGCGACCGTGGGTTCGTCCAATCTCGACGCGCTGAGCCTGATGCTCAATAACGAGGCTAATGTCGTGCTGGTGAACGATCCGTCGATCGACGCGCTTCGCGAAGCGATTCTGGTCGCTTTCAAGGACTCACGGCGTATCGACGAAGCGCACTACGATGCGCGTCCGGCCGGCGAGCGCCTGCTCAACTGGCTCGCCTACACGACCTACCGGGCGGTGATGAAGGTGCTCACGGTGGGCGGCTACGATTGAAGGGGCGGAGTCGATGGCCCCAGTCGTGGCGTGCGCGCTCCTCGCCGACGCAACACAGACGCAATGCCAACATGGCGCCCCGCCCCTTCCTGATGGCGGCCTTTGTACGGCATCATGCCGGCCTTACGGCGAAAACGGCAACGGAAGCAGCAATCAAACGGCCGTCACCCTGAGCAACAATTGCCTCAAGGCGAACCCCTCTAAAAAATCAGCTTCCTCCGATTGCCAGATGCCGCAGAATTGAAACCTGGTTAGAAACCGGTTTCTAATAAAGTCCTTGTTTCGCGGACGGCGCCACTCAATAATAGTACGGCCGTTCGATTTTCATTTCGGTCACATTAGAACGGTAAAAAGCTATGCGAAAAGGCGAACAGACGCGAGTCGCGATTCTCGATGCAGCACTTGATCTCGCAAGCCGCGACGGACTTGAAGGTCTGACGATTGGCCTCCTGGCCGAGCGCATGCAGATGAGCAAAAGCGGTGTGTTCGCGCATTTCGGATCGCGCGAAGACTTGCAGGTCGAAGTGGTGCGCGAATATCACCGTCGTTTCGAAGACGAGGTGTTCTTCCCGAGCCTGCGCGAACCTCGCGGACTGCCGCGCTTGCGAGCGATGATTTCCCGCTGGATCGAGAAGCGCATCCAGGAAGTCACGACCGGGTGCATCTACATCAGCGGCGCCGTCGAGTACGACGACCGCGCGGATAGCCAGGTGCGCGAGCAACTCGTGTCGAGCGTGACGATCTGGCGCGCGGCGCTGACTCGCGCGATTTCGCAGGCGGTAGAGGAAGGGCATTTGCGGGCCGATACGGACCCGCAGTTGATGCTCTTCGAACTTTACAGCTTCACGCTCGGCCTGCATCACGACGCGCGCTTCCTGCATCTGCCGGATGCGGTGCGTCTCACGTGGGCCGCGCTGGAAAAATTGATTGTTTCGTATCAGAGCGAAAGCCGTTAGTGCAAACCGCGGCAAACCGCGAAACCTGAACAAGGTTCGTCGGCGAGAACGCGAACAACATCCGCGTGACGCACTTGCGCTAACGGCCTGGCTTCTTGTCAAACTTTGGAGAGAGTCATGGGACAGTACGCCGCGCCGCTGCGCGACATGCAATTCGTGTTGCACGAACTGCTTAACGTCGAAGCCGAGATCAAGGAGATGCCGAAGCACGCGGATCTCGACGCGGAGACGATCAACGCCGTGCTCGAAGAGGCCGGCAAGTTCTGCTCCGAAGTGTTGTTCCCGCTCAATCACAGCGGCGACCAGGAAGGCTGCACCTACGTCGGCGACGGCGTCGTCACCACGCCGAAGGGCTTCAAGGAAGCCTATCAGCAGTATGTGGAAGCTGGCTGGCCGGCGCTTGGCTGCGATCCGGAATACGGCGGCCAAGGGCTGCCCGCGTTCGTCAACAACGCGTTGTACGAAATGCTGAACTCGGCGAATCAGGCGTGGACCATGTATCCGGGTCTCTCGCACGGCGCCTACGAATGTCTGCACGCACACGGCACGGCCGAGCTGCAGCAGCGCTATCTGCCGAAGCTCGTTTCCGGCGTATGGACCGGCACGATGTGCCTGACCGAACCGCATTGCGGCACCGATCTCGGCATTCTGCGCACCAAGGCCGAGCCGAACAGCGACGGTTCGTACTCGATCAGCGGTACGAAGATTTTCATCTCCAGCGGTGAGCACGATCTCGCAGAGAACATCGTCCACCTCGTGCTCGCGCGTTTGCCGGATGCACCCAAGGGCACCAAAGGCATTTCGCTTTTCATCGTGCCGAAGTTCGTTCCGAACGAAGCCGGTGAGCTGGGCGAACGCAATGGCGTGAAGTGCGGCTCCATCGAACACAAGATGGGCATTCACGGCAACGCGACCTGCGTGATCAATCTAGACAACGCGAAGGGCTGGCTCGTCGGTGAGCCGAACAAAGGCCTGAACGCGATGTTCGTGATGATGAACGCGGCTCGCCTTGGCGTCGGCATGCAGAGTCTCGGCCTCACCGAAGTTGCGTATCAGAACTCGCTCACGTACGCGAAAGAACGCCTGCAGATGCGTTCGCTGACCGGCCCGAAGGCGCCCGAGAAGGCCGCTGATCCGATCATCGTGCATCCCGACGTGCGCCGCATGCTGCTCACGCAGAAGGCCTATGCGGAAGGCGCGCGCGCGTTCTCATACTGGTCCGCGCTGCACATCGACAAGGAACTGTCGCACGCCGACGAAGCGGTGCGTAAGGAAGCCGCCGATCTCGTCGCGCTGCTCACGCCGATCCTGAAAGCGTTCCTGTCGGACAACGCGTTCGAAGGCACCAATCACGCGATGCAGATTTACGGCGGCCACGGCTTCATCGCCGAGTGGGGCATGGAGCAGTACGTGCGCGACGCGCGTATCAACATGATCTACGAAGGCACTAACGCGATTCAGGCGCTCGACCTGCTCGGCCGCAAGATTCTCGGCGACATGGGCGCGAAGATGAAGAAGTTCGGCAAGCTCGTCACGGAGTTCGTCGAAGCGGAAGGCGTGAAGCCGGAAATGCAGGAATTCATCAACCCGCTCGCCGACATCGGCGAAAAGGTGCAGAAGCTGACAATGGAAATCGGCATGAAGGCCATGCAGAACCCGGACGAAGTCGGCGCCGCTGCCGTGCCGTACTTGCGCACTGTCGGCCATCTCGTGTTCTCGTACTTCTGGGCGCGCATGGCGCGCATCGCGCTGGACAAGGAAGCGTCGGGCGATCCGTTCTACAAGGCGAAGCTCGCCACCGCGCGCTTCTATTTCGCGAAGCTGCTGCCTGAAACCGCCATGACGATCCGTCAGGCGCGCGCAGGTTCGAAGCCGCTCATGGAAGTCGAAGAAGCGCTGTTCTAAGCCATCTCACGGAACGCGTCGCGCTCATTCGAACAGCGCGACGCGTTCGCCAGCCACACATGTCGCGAACCAGCCGACACATTCGCGACACCGCATAACTCCCCGGAGGAACGACGTGAGCAATCTGATCATTCGCAAGGTAGCCGTGCTCGGCGCCGGCGTGATGGGCGCGCAGATCGCCGCGCACCTGATCAACGCCAAGGTGCCCGTGCTGCTGTTCGACCTGCCCGCCAAGGAAGGCCCGAAGAACGCAATCGCGCTGAAGGCGATCGAGAATCTGAAGAAGCTGTCGCCGGCGCCGTTCGGCGTGAAAGACGACGCGCAATACATTCAGCCGGCGAATTACGACGACGACATCGAGAAGCTCGCCGAATGCGACCTCGTGATTGAAGCGATCGCCGAGCGCATGGACTGGAAGCACGACTTGTACAAGAAGGTGTCGCCGCATATCGCGCCGAACGCGATTTTCGCGACCAACACGTCGGGCCTGTCGATCACCGAACTCTCGCAAGGTTTCGCGGACGAGCTGAAGGCGCGCTTTTGCGGCGTGCACTTTTTCAATCCGCCGCGCTACATGCATCTCGTCGAACTGATTCCGACCGCGACGACGCGCCCGGAAATTCTCGATCAGCTGGAAACGTTCCTGACGAGCGTGGTCGGCAAGGGCGTCGTGCGCGCGAAGGACACGCCGAACTTCATCGCGAATCGCGTCGGCATTTTCTCGATTCTCGCCGTCATTACCGAAGCCGCGAAATTCGGACTGCGTTTCGACGAGGTGGACGATCTGACCGGATCGCGTCTCGGCCGTGCGAAGTCGGCCACGTTCCGGACCGCCGACGTGGTCGGTCTGGACACAATGGCGCACGTCATCAAGACGATGCAGGACAACCTGAAGGACGATCCGTTCTTCCCCGTCTACGAAACGCCGGCCGTGCTCGCCGAACTCGTGAAGAAGGGCGCACTCGGTCAGAAAACCGGCGGCGGCTTCTATCGCAAAGAAGGCAAGGCGATCAAGGTGCTCGACCCGAAAACGGGCGACTACGTGGATGGTGGTGCGAAGGCGGACGAACTGGTCGGCCGCATCCTGAAGCGCCCGCCGGCCGAGCGCCTCAAACTGCTGCGCGAATCGCAGCATCCGCAGGCCCAATTCCTGTGGTCGATTTTCCGCGACGTGTTCCACTACATCGGCGTGCATCTGGAATCGATCGCCGATAACGCGCGCGACGTCGACCTGGCAATCCGCTGGGGCTTTGGCTGGAACGAAGGCCCGTTCGAAGGCTGGCAGACGGCGGGCTGGAAGCAGGTCGCCGAATGGGTGCAGGAAGATATCGCAGCGGGCAAGGCGCTTTCGAACGTGCCGCTGCCGTCGTGGGTGCTCGACGGCCCGGTCGCCGAGAAGGGCGGCGTGCATACGAACGAAGGTTCATGGTCGCCCGCTTCGAAGACTTTCGTGCCGCGTTCGTCGCTCGGTGTGTACGACCGGCAGGTGTTTCGCGCACCGCTCGTCGGCGAAACGGTTGCTGACCCGAAGACCTATGGCAAGACGCTGTTCGAAACCGACGCCGTGCGCGCCTGGGTGGACGACCGCGCCGGCGAAAACGACGTGCTGATCGTGTCGTTCAAGAGCAAGATGAACACGATCGGACCGTCGGTGATAGACGGTCTCACGCAGGCAATCGAACTCGCTGAGAAAGAGTACAAAGGTCTCGTCGTATGGCAGCCGACATCGCTGAAGCTCGGCACGCCGGGCGGCCCGTTCTCTGCGGGCGCCAACCTTGAAGAAGCGATGCCCGCGTTCATGATGGGCGGCGCCAAGGGCATCGAGCCGTTCGTGAAGAAATTCCAGCAAGGCATGCTGCGCGTGAAGTATGCGAGCGTGCCGGTCGTTTCCGCGGTGTCGGGCATTGCGCTTGGCGGCGGCTGCGAGTTGCTGCTACATAGCGCGAAGCGGGTCGCGCACATCGAAAGCTATATCGGTCTGGTGGAAGTCGGCGTGGGTCTGGTGCCCGCGGGCGGCGGCCTGAAGGAAGCGGCGCTGCGCGCAGCGGAAGCCGCGACGCAAGTCGGCGCGACCAACGACCTGTTGAAGTTCGTGCAGAAGTCGTTCGAAAACGCGGCGATGGCGAAAGTCTCCGCCTCCGCGCTCGATGCTCGCGCAATGGGTTATCTGAAGCCGTCCGACACGATCGTCTTCAACGTGTTCGAGTTGCTCGACGTCGCGAAGAAAGAAGCGCGCGCGCTGGCCGGCGCGGGTTATCGCCCGCCGCTGCGCGTCACGCAAGTGCCGGTCGCCGGACGTTCGGCGATCTCGACGATCAAGGCTTCGCTCGTGAACATGCGCGACGGGCGCTTCATCAGCGAGCACGACTTCGTGATCGCAAGCCGTATCGCGGAAGCCGTGTGCGGCGGCGACGTGGAAGCAGGCAGCTTCGTCGACGAAGAATGGCTGCTGCAACTGGAGCGTCGCGCGTTCGTGGATCTGCTGGGCACGCAAAAGACCCAGGAACGGATCATGGGCATGCTGCAGACCGGCAAGCCGGTGCGGAATTGAGCGACTAGCGCAAATACATTTGCATGGGGCGGGAGTAAGCGCGAAAGCGTCACCGCCGCCTACATCGGAGCTTCAAATGACAAAGCAATTGCAAGACGCATACATCGTCGCCGCGAGCCGTACGCCGATCGGCAAGGCGCCGCGCGGCATGTTCAGGAATACGCGCCCCGACGAACTGCTGGTTCACGCGATCAGATCGGCCGTTGCGCAGGTGCCTGGTCTCGACACCAAGGTGATCGAAGACGCCATCGTCGGCTGCGCGATTCCCGAAGCGGAACAGGGCTTGAACGTCGCGCGGATGGGCGCATTGCTGGCCGGTTTGCCCAATTCGGTCGGCGGCGTCACGGTGAACCGCTTCTGCGCATCGGGCCTCACCGCGTTGGCTATGGCCGCGGACCGCATCCGCGTGGGTGAATCGGACGCGATGATCGCGGGCGGCTGCGAATCCATGAGCATGGTGCCGATGATGGGCAACAAGCCGTCGCTGTCGCCGCATATCTTCGATCGCAACGAAGACGTCGGCATCGCGTACGGCATGGGCCTGACCGCGGAAAAAGTCGCCGAGCGCTGGAAGATCAGCCGCGAAGCGCAAGATGCGTTCTCGGTCGAATCGCATCGCCGTGCAATCGCCGCGCAGCAAGCCGGCGAGTTCAACGACGAAATCGCCGCTTACACGATCACCGAACGCTTCCCCGATCTGGCCACCGGCGAAGTGCGCGTCAAAACGCGTGAAGTCGCGCTCGACGAGGGCCCGCGGGCGGATACCTCGCTCGAAGGTCTCGCGAAGCTGCGCACGGTGTTCGCGAACAAGGGCTCAGTGACGGCGGGCAACAGCTCGCAGACGTCGGACGGCGCGGGCGCGCTGATTGTCGTGTCGGAAAAGATCTTGAAGCAATTCAATCTGACACCGCTCGCACGCTTCGTGAGCTTTGCGGTGCGAGGCGTGCCGCCGGAAATCATGGGCATTGGGCCGAAGGAAGCGATTCCGGCCGCGCTGAAGGCTGCCGGTCTCAAGCAGGACGACATCGACTGGATCGAGCTGAATGAAGCGTTCGCCGCGCAGTCGCTCGCGGTGATTCAGGACCTCGGTCTCGATCCGTCGAAGATCAACCCGCTCGGCGGCGCGATCGCGCTGGGTCATCCGCTTGGCGCGACGGGCGCGATTCGTGCGTCCACGGTCGTGCACGGTCTACGCCGCCGCAACTACAAGTACGGCATGGTGACGATGTGCGTGGGCACGGGCATGGGCGCAGCCGGCATTATCGAGCGGCTGTGACACAGTCCCCGCCGGTGTTAGCGGCAAGACGTTAAGGCGCGCAGAACGGTTCGCAGGCTTGCCGCTTGCGAACCGTTTTCGCATTCGCAGCAGCAGTTTTCCAGCAGTTTCCGCAGCAGTCGAGGAGACAAAATGACGACGGATATTCTGGTCGAGCGCGCAAATGGCGTGCTGACAATTGCCTTCAACCGGCCGGACAAGAAGAACGCAATCACGGCCGCGATGTACCAAACGATGGCCGACACGCTGGTGCAGGCGCAAGGCGACGCGTCGGTGCGCGCGATCCTGATTCGCGGCAGCGCAAACATCTTCAGCGCCGGCAACGACCTCGAAGACTTCATGAAGTCGCCGCCAATGGGCGAAAACGCGCCGGTGTTCCAGTTCCTGCGTGCGATCAGTTCGGCAGAGAAGCCGGTGGTCGCATCAGTGGCGGGGCCGGCGGTGGGCATCGGCACAACGCTGCTGCTGCATTGCGATCTTGTCTATGCCGCCGACTCCGCGAGCTTCTCGCTGCCGTTCGCGCAACTCGGGCTGTGCCCGGAAGCGGCGTCGAGCCTGCTGCTGCCGCGCGTCGCCGGCTACCAGGCGGCAGCGGAAAAACTGCTTCTTGGCGAGGCGTTCGACGTCGCTGAGGCACAGCGCATGGGCTTCGTGAACCGCGTACTCCCGGCTGCGGAAGTCGATGCGTTCGCGGCATCGCAGGCAGCGAAGCTGGCCGCGCTGCCGGCGTCGTCATTGCGGGTGACGAAAAGCCTGATGAAGCGCGCGAGCCACCAGGAACTGCAAACGCAGATGTCGGAAGAAGCCGTGCATTTCGGCAAGATGCTGATCGCGCCCGAAGCGCGCGAGGCGTTCAAGGCGTTCTTCGAAAAGCGCAAGCCTGACTTTCGGCAATTCGACTGAGCGGCTGCTCAGCTTTGTGACGGCTGCGCCGTGTCGTAATCGACGTAGCTGGTTTCACGGCAGAAGCTGACGAGCCGCACGCCCGCCTTGCGGGCAATCGCAATTGCGAGCGACGAGGGCGCCGAGATCGTCGCGACCATCGGCACGTCGACGCGAGCAGCTTTGCGCACGAGCTCGTAACTCGCGCGGCTCGACAGGAACACGAAGCCCTCTTTCGTATCCACGCGATCGAGCACGAGTTGGCCGATCAGTTTGTCGAGCGCATTGTGGCGGCCCACGTCTTCGAACGCGTAGCGTATTGCGCCCGCCGCGTCGCACCATGCGGCGGCGTGCAAGCCGCCCGTGAGGCGCGTGAGCGCCTGATGCTGCGGCAACTCGCGAGCGGCGCGCGCAATCGCGTCCGGCGCGAGACGCTGCAGAAAGCCAGTGTCGGGCACGCGTTCGGGTTTCAGATCGAGCAAGTCGATGCTTTCGATGCCGCACACGCCGCAGCCGGTGCGGCCGGCGAGCGCACGGCGCTTTTCTTTCAGCGCGACGAACGCCTGCTGCACGACCTGCAACTGCACTTCGGCGTGCGGCAATTCGCCGTCGTCATGCAATTCGACCTCGATGTCCTGAATGTCGCTGCCACGCCCGACGATTCCTTCCGAGATCGCGAAGCCCACCGCGAACGCTTCGAGGTCGCGCGGGGTGCACATCATCACCGCATGCGAAATGCCGTTGAAGACGAGCGCGACCGGCCACTCCTGACCGACGTGGTCGGTGACCGTTTCGACCGCCGCACCGCGATGACGGTGCACCTGACGCTCCACCGCGCCTGGCTGGCCGGCTGTTTCCAGTTCGTTCAAGCTGATTCACTCCATTTATGCTGCGTGCGCACCGTACCGGACTGCGCCGCCGGTGTGCAAATAAGGTTCTAAAATACCTCAAGCCGGGCTTGTGCGTTGCCCGTCAACAATGAGGAACACTGTCATGGGACTCAACGAGGCACCGCTGCTGTTCAACTTCGAGGTGAAGTCGTCGGAGAATTTCACTTACATCCCGATGTCGGTTCGCTTCAATCTCGATCGTTTCGGCCTGCGCATTTCGCTCGCGCAGTGGCAAATGCTGCCGCTCGAAGACCGCAAGCTGCTCGCGCGTTTCCCCGTCGAGGAGGACGCGGAGATCGAGCCGAACTTCGATCACGCGCTGTTCGAAATGCTGCGCACTCACGCGAACGTCGAACCGGAGTGGTTCACGCCCGACGAGGCGCCAGCCTGGCGCAACACGGACGGCGTGCCCGAGAGCGTACTGCGTCAGGCGAAACAGGCCGGCCTGGCGGCGCCGAGCGCCGCGCTGTGGGCGCAGCTCGATCCGTTCAAGCGCTACGTGCTGGCCAAGCTTTCGCGCAAGCAGGAGATCAACCACGACTTCATCCCGGCGATGAAGGAATTTGGAGCGGCCGGCTAGGTGCGGCCGGCTAGGCGCTGCCGGCTAGGAGCGGCCGGCTAGGCGCCACCGAAATTTTTTTCACTCCCAACCCTCAACCTATTCCGAACGCTGCCGTTATCCATGGGTTGGCGCGTAAAAGACTCGCATCGATGCGGCCGGACGCATCGGAAGCGGCCTCGCGCTCCCGCCTGAAGAACGATCGACGTTCGGAACCCATGACCCATTTCATCTCGAAGCGGCTGCTGATCAATATCGCGGTCGTAGCCGCCGCGCTCGGCGCAAACGTGTTCGTCGCGTATTTGCAGATCGGCGGGCAGCGCGATGCCGACGCCCGCATGCTGCATTCGACGCATGTTCGCCAGAGTCTCGACGCCTACCAGACGGCGCTCGACGCCGGCCTCGCCGCGCTCGCCCGGTTCGAAGCGTCCGCTGAACCGTCGCCGGGAAACGCCGCCGCGACGATGAGCGCTACGCTCGCCAGTCTCCAGCGCGAATTGCGCGACGAGCTTGCCGATGAGCCGGCCATGCTCGCCACGCTGGCGCAGGTCGACGCCGACAGCCGCGCGCTGCAACGCGACATCGACGATGCGCTGCTGGGCCGCGATGCTGCCGAGCCGGCTGCGTCACGCGCATGGGCGGCCGCGTCGTATATGCATGTCGGGCTCGGGCTGCAACGTGTCGAAGCGGGCCTCGCCGCGCTGCGCGACGCCGAAAACCGTGCGTTCAAAGAGTCCCTCGCGGCTTCGACGAAGCGGGCGAAGCACGCCATGTTCATGTTGGTCGTGACCATGATCGCGGGCAGTGCGCTCCTCATTTTTACTTTCGGTATGCGCGAAAGCAGTGCGCGCAAGAAACTGCACAGCGCGCGGGCGCTTGGCCGCAACGACGAGCGTTTTCGCAGCCTCTTCGACGATCATCCGGTGCCCATGTATATCTTCGACCGCGAGACGCTGCGCTTTCTCGCCGTCAATTCTGCGGCGATTCAGCAGTACGGCTATTCGGAGGCCGAGTTTCTCGACATGACGATTCGCGCGATCCGGCCGAATGTGGAGATCGCGCGCCTCGAGTCGCACCTGCAGCGCGCCGACAGCGTGCAGCACGGCCGCACGATGGCGGGCATCTGGCATCACCGGCGCAAGGACGGCTCGACTATCAGCGCGGACATCTCGTATCACGCGCTGAATTTCATGGGACGCGCCGCGTTTTTCGTTCTCGCCGACGACGTCACCGAACAGATCAACGCCGAAGCCGAGGCGCAGCGTTCCAATCAGATGCTCGAAGCGGTGATCGACAACATTCCGCAGCGCATTTTCTGGAAAGATCTGGAGTCGCGCTATCTGGGCTGCAACATGGCGTTCGCGCGCGACGGCGGGCTCTCGTATCCAGAGCAGGTGGTCGGCAAGAGCGACGCCGACATGCCGTGGCGCGCCTTCGCCGAACTGCTGAGCGCGCACGACAAGGAAGTGATCGACACTGGCGTGCCGAAGATGAACTTCGAGGTCGACATGGTGATCGACGGCGTGCATCGCACGACGGTGACGAGCAAGCTGCCGTTCACCGACGGCGAAGGCCGCGTGATCGGCGTGCTCGGCTCATACACCGACATCACGGAGCGCAAGCGCGCCGATCTCGCGCTGCGTCTGCAAAGCCGCGCGCTCGACGCGAGCGTCAACGCAATTCTGATTACGGCTCCCTCGCCGTCGGGCAATCTGATCGAATACGTGAATCCGGCGTTCATGCGGATCACAGGCTACGATCCCGCCGAGGTGATAGGCCACGATTGCCGGGTCTTGCAACGCGACGACCGCGAGCAGGAAGGCGTTGCGTCGATCCGCAAGGCGCTCGCCGCGAATCGCGAAGTGAGCGCGGTGGTGCGCAACTATCGCAAGGACGGCGCGCTGTTCTGGAATCAGTTGTTCATTGCGCCCGTGCCGAACGCGGAAGGTGTGATTACGCATCACATCGGCGTGATCAACGACGTCACCGACCTGATGCGCTATCAGGAACAGCTCGAATATCAGGCCAACTACGACAGCCTCACGCGCCTGCCCAACCGCAATCTGCTTCGCGACCGTCTGCAGCACGCGCTGATCGTCGCGCAGCGTCAGCACAAGGGCGTGGCCGTGGTGTTCATGGACCTCGACGGTTTCAAGAACGTCAACGACAGCCTCGGCCACAGCGTCGGCGATCGGCTGCTCGGCGTCGTGGCGGAACGGCTCGCGCGCTGCACTCGCACGAGCGATACCGTCGCGCGACACGGCGGCGACGAGTTCGTGATCGTGATGACGGACACTGTCGACGAACAATCACTGATTGCGTGGATGGAGCGCGTGCGCGCTTCGATTTCGGAGCCGGTCTGGCTCGACGGCACGGAGCTGTACGTCGGGTGCAGCATGGGGGCGAGTCTGTTCCCGCAAGACGGCGACGACGCCGAAACGCTGATGAAAAAGGCGGACCTCGCGATGTATCGCGCGAAGGATATGGGCCGCAACACGTTCCAGTTCTATCAGCCGGAGATGAACGCGAGCGCGGGCGCGCGTTTGAATCTCGAAAGGCGCTTGCGCCGTGCGCTGCGCGACAACGAATTCCTGCTGCACTATCAGCCGCAGGTCGATATCGACAGCGGGCAGATCGTCGGTACCGAGGCGCTGGTGCGTTGGAGCGATCCTGAAGTGGGGCTCGTGCCGCCGTCGTCGTTCATTCCGGTTGCCGAGGAAAGCGGTCTCATCGGGCCGCTGTCCGAGTGGGTGCTGCGCGAGGCGTGCCGTCAAAATAAAGCCTGGCAAGACCTCGGCTTGCCGCCGGCGCGTGTGTCGGTCAACCTGTCGGCGCGTGTGTTCCAGCAGCGCGATATTGCAAAACTCGTCATGCAGGTGCTCGACGAGACCGGCCTCGAGCCGCAATACCTCGAACTGGAACTGACCGAGAGCGCGATCATGCGCAACGCCGAAGAAGCGGTGTCCATGCTCAACGAGTTGCACGCGCTCGGTATTGGCCTTGCCATCGACGACTTCGGCACGGGCTATTCGAGCCTCAGCTACCTGAAGCGTTTCCCAGTGGACCGGCTGAAGATCGACCGCTCGTTCGTGTCCGACATCGGCATATCCGGCGACGACGAGACGATTACCTCGGCCATCATCGCGCTCGCTCATTCGCTGAAGCTGCAGGTGATAGCCGAAGGCGTCGAAACGTCGGCACAACTCGACTTCCTGAAGGAGCGTGCTTGCGACGAGATGCAAGGCTTCTACTTCGCGAAACCTTTGTCCACCGAGGCAATTTACGACTTGATGCAAGGCGGCGCGGCGCGCGAACTCGCGCTGGTTTGAATGCGGCGGCGGCGCGGGCGGTCGCTGCTGCTGGGTCGGTCGCGATGCACCTACGCTTAGGTTAACGCCGCCGACCTCACACTGCCGGCGTGCTCGCGAAAACCGGCAACTGCTCCGCCGCAGCCGAAAATGCCTGCAAATGCGGATGCGCGCTGGCGCTCACGATCTGCGGCAGCATTGCCCGGGTGAAGTTCCACGCGACCGCGAGCGTCACCTCTGCCGCGCCGAAGCGTTCTGCCTCGGTTGGCAACGGCGCGGCCGCGGCTTCCTGTTCGAGTTCGGCATACGCGGCGAGCATCTGCCCGCGCACCCGTTCCATCCACGGCTCGTGCTGCTTGTCCACCGGCCGCAGATTGCGTTCGTAGACGATCTGCACCGTCTTGTCGCACGCGGCGAGCGAGAGTCCCGTCAGGCGCGCGGCGCGCAGGCAGTCTTCGGGACTGGACGGAAATAGCCGCTGCCCGGAACCGGCGAGCGACGCGAGATATTGAAGGATCACCGTCGAATCCATCACCGTCTTGCCGTTGTCGGCGACGAGCGTCGGCGCCTTGACCACCGGGTTGATGGCCGCGAACTGGTCGTAGGTACTGAACACGGAAATGGGCGCATGTTCGAAATCCAGCTTCAGCATCTTCATGCAGATAGCTACCCGGCGTACGTAAGGCGAGTCCAGCATTCCGATCAGTTTCATGTTGCTCCCGTTAGAAGTTCTATCGCGATGCGCAGGTGCTCGCGGTGGCGTGCATCTGGCCGCCGGTGCAGCATGGCGCGCGTCAGGGCAATAGATTAAGCATCTCCGCGCGGCAGAAAAAGCGAAATTAATCGACGGTTTACGTCAGAATCTCTTACATGAAACCGATCCCGCCTTTGACCGCTCTGCGCTGCTTCGAGGCCGTCGCCCGGCTGGGCGGCGTCACCCAGGCCGCGCGCGAGTTGCATGTCACGCATTCGGCGGTGAGCCAGCAGATCAAGGTGCTCGAAGATGTAATGGGCGTCGCGCTTTTCGTACGCGAGGCGCGCGGGTTGCGCCCAACCGAAGAAGGCCGCCTCTACGCACTCGATATACGCGCGGCGTTGCGTGACATCACACAGGCCACGCGACGCGCGCAGGCTCGTCCGCATGACAGCGAACTGGTGATCGCGACGTTGCCGTCGTTCGCGCAGCATTGGCTCGTGCCGCGTCTGCAGAGCTTTCGTGAAGCGCATCCGTACTATCGCGTGCGTCTTGCCACCGGCTTGCAACTCGAAGACTTGCGCCACGGCGTGAGCGATATCGCCATTCGTATGGGGCAGGGCCATTGGCCCGACGTCGCGCAGCAGAAATTGTTCGACGATGAAATGGTCGTCGTCGCGGCACCGCATTTCGCGCTCGGGCCGAACGGCCGCTTTCCCGTCACCGCCGAAGACGTGGTCGCGTGCCCGCTGATTTCGAGCCCCGACGCACCGTGGGGCGACTGGTGCGAAGCGGCGAAGGTCGCGCAGCCGGTTGCCGCGCGCATGGTGTTGTCCGCGAACGACTCGAACGTGGTGATCAGCGCGGTGTTGCTGGGCCAAGGTGTCGCGCTGGAGCGGCGCAGTCTCGTCTCGCATGCGCTGAGCCGGGGCGAACTGGTGCAGATCACGTCGATTCGCGTGCCTTATCGCTACCCGTACTGGCTCGTGTGGCAGCAACGCGAAACGCTCACTGCCCAGCAGGCGCATTTTGCGCAGTGGATAGAAGGACAAGTCGACGCATATCTGCGCGCCGATGGTGCGCTAGCGTCTCAATAGCGGCGGGTGCCGGTTCGTGATTGCGCAATACATGCGCCATACGTGCGCGATACATGCGCTATTGAGCGCCGGAATGCAATGCCTCAATGAACCCGGTCGAGTTCAATCGAGTGCGGGCAGCGCGCGCGGACGGCGGTCGCTGTCGGTAGCGACGTAGGTGAGGATCGCCTCGGTTACCTTCACGAGATCTTCTGTGAGGCTCATACGTTGCGCGTAGACCTCGACGGAAACGGTGATCGACGTATTGCCCGTTTTGACGATGTCCGCGTAAAAGCTCAACAGATCGCCGACGAACACTGGTTGCTTGAACACGAACGAGTTGACCGCGATGGTCGCGACCCGTCCATTCGCGCGGCGGCTCGCCGGAATCGAACCGGCAATATCCACTTGCGCCATGATCCAGCCGCCGAACACGTCGCCGTGAACGTTCGCGTCCGACGGTTGCGGCATGACGCGCAGTGCGCAAGGCTTTTGCGGGAGTTGGAGAATATCGGTCATTGGTACCCTGGAAACGCGTGTTGATCTGTTTGGCTCTGTCAGCCGGCCCAGCAGGTGGACTACGCGGCAACCGCTCCACGCAAACTGCGGACATCGCCAGACGGCGAGCCCGCTCGGTCAACCTTCGACCGGATGCCCGGATAGCCCACGAAAAGCGGCGCCGGCCGGCTTCTGCGACAATAGGAAGATCAGGAATTGTACGGGAAAGCGCCCAGCGAGGTTGCGCCACCAGGCAACGTGCCACGTGCACACAATGGCCGGCGTACCGCTGTGAACTCCGGCATTTCCACCTCCTCCCCAGCCGAATCCATGCGCCGCTCGCTTCCGTCAGAACCCTCGCCCATCTCCACCCAACCGCGCAACGACTGGCAGACCATCCTGTCGCTGCTGCCTTACCTTGCGACCTACAAGTGGCGTGTGATCTTCGCGCTCAGTTGCCTGATCGGCGCGAAGATCGCCAATCTTGGCGTGCCGATCGTGATGAAGCGTATTGTCGACAGCCTCGCGTCGGTGCAGCATCTGACCGCACTCGGCCGCGCGCACGATTCGCCGGGCATCGTGCTGCTCGGCGGCGTCGGCCTGCTGGTGGTCGCGTATGCGGTGGTCCGGCTTTCTACTTCGCTCTTCACCGAATTGCGGGAAATCCTGTTTTCGAAAGTGACAGAAAGCGCGGTGCGCCAGCTTGCGCTCAAGGTGTTCCGGCATCTGCATGGCTTGTCGTTGCGCTTTCATCTGGACCGGCAGACGGGCGGCATGTCGCGCGACATCGAACGCGGCACGCGCGGCATTACGCAGCTCATTTCCTATTCGCTGTACAGCATTCTGCCGACGCTGGTCGAAGTCGGGCTCGTGCTGGGGTTTTTCGTCGTCAAATACGAGGCGTATTACGCGGTGGTCACGTTCGTGGCTCTTGCGGTGTACATCGTGTTCACGGTGAAGGTGACCGAGTGGCGCACGCATTTTCGCCGCACGATGAACGAACTCGATTCGAAAGCGAACTCGCGCGCAATCGACTCGCTGCTCAACTATGAGACCGTCAAATATTTCGGCAATGAAGAGTGGGAAGCGAGCCGCTACGACGAAAATCTGAAGCGCTATCGCACGGCGGCCATCAAGTCACAGCGTTCGCTGTCGGCGCTGAATTTTGGACAGCAGGCGATTATCGGCACGGGGCTCGTGTTCATTCTGTGGCGCGCGACCGAAGGCGTGATGGCGGGGCGCCTCACGCTCGGCGATCTCGTGCTGATCAACACGTTCATGCTGCAGCTTTATATTCCGTTGAATTTTCTTGGCGTGGTCTATCGGGAACTGAAGCAAAGCCTCACCGACATGGACCGCATGTTCACGCTCCTCGGGGCCGCGCAGGAAGTGCCGGACCTTCCCGACGCGCCCGCGTTGCAGGTGAGCGGCGCGCAAGTGCGCTTTGACCGGGTGAACTTCTCATACGAACCGGCGCGGCAGATTCTGCACGAC
Source organism: Paraburkholderia caledonica (assembly GCF_000383275.1). NCBI lineage: Bacteria > Pseudomonadati > Pseudomonadota > Betaproteobacteria > Burkholderiales > Burkholderiaceae > Paraburkholderia > Paraburkholderia caledonica. The sequence continues at coordinate 33,419 of NZ_KB911042.1, forward strand.
GTGAGCTTTACGATTCCAGCCGGCACCACCACGGCGGTGGTAGGCCATAGCGGCTCGGGCAAGTCGACGCTCGCGCGGCTCATGTTCCGCTTCTACGACCTGGACCGCGCGACGGGCGGCGCAATTACTATCGACGGTCAGGACATTCGTGACGTGGCGCAAGCTTCGCTGCGCGCTTCGATCGGCATCGTGCCGCAGGACACGGTGCTGTTCAACGATTCGATCTACTACAACATCGCCTATGGACGGCCGTCCGCGACGCGCGACGAAGTAATCGCGGCGGCGCGCGCCGCGCACATTCATGAGTTCATCGAAGGACTGCCGAAAGGATATGACACGCCCGTGGGCGAACGTGGGCTGAAGCTCTCGGGCGGCGAGAAGCAGCGTGTCGCGATCGCGCGGACCATCCTGAAGAACCCGCCGATCCTGTTGTTCGACGAAGCCACGTCGGCGCTCGACTCGGGTTCAGAGCGCGCCATCCAGCACGAGCTCGATCAGATCGCACGCGAACGCACGACGCTCATCATCGCGCACCGGCTTTCGACGGTGGTACACGCACAGCAGATCATCGTGATGGACAAGGGGCGCATTGTCGAGCGCGGCACGCACGCCGAACTGTTGCGCGCGAATGGCCTCTTCGCTCAGATGTGGGCGTTGCAGCAGCAACGCGCGGCCGAAGCCCCGGAGTCGGCGGAAATTGTGGGGGCGGGCAATGGCGAGGCGTGAACCGGCGGGCGGCGCGCGTATGGCGCCGCGCACCCGGAGCGTGCCCTCGCGCGGCGTCGCTCAGCGCTCGACCAACCGCTGATTCAGCGCCTGAAGCTGCGCCGGCGTTCCGACGTTTTCCCACAGGCCTTCGTATAGCTCGCCAGTCGCGAGACCGCGCGCGATCGTCTCGCGGTAGTACGGCTTGAGCGCGCGCCGCGTACCGCGCGGGAGATCGCGGAACATGCGCGTGTCGTAGAGCCCGATATTGCCGAACGTGAAGCGCGGCTCGGCGTCGAGCGACAACACGCCGTCCGTGAGCGCAAAGTCGCCGTTCGGATGGAACGCCGGATTGGGCACCATCACCAGATGCATGCCCGGCTCCGCCAGCGACTTCATTGCCTGCGCATGCGCATTCAATGCGCGATAGTCGAAATCCGCGTACACGTCGCCGCTTACTGCGAGGAACACCTCGCTCACGCCGTTATCCTCGATAAGCGGCAGCGCGTTGACAATGCCGCCCGCCGTCTCGAGCGCTTCCTGCTCGGGCGAAAAACGCAACTGCACATGCCAGCGCGAACCGTCGCCGAGCGCGGCTTCGATCTGCTCGCCGAGCCACGCGTGATTGATGACAATCGTCTCGAGGCCCGAGCGGGCGAGCCGCTCGATCTGCCACACGATCAGCGGTTTGCCGCCTACTTCGAGCAAAGGCTTGGGGCACGCGTCGGTCAACGGACGCATGCGCTCGCCGCGGCCCGCGGCGAAAATCATCGCTTTCTTCAGAGACATTGTGTTGGGTCAGAATGTGTAGCCGACTTCGTTCGAGCGGCCTTCGAGATCGTCGAGCAGCTTCGCGAACGGACGCAGCGGCGCATAACGCTCGGCCACCTTGCGCGCATAGCCGATGAAGCGCGGCAGATCTTTCATGTAGTGCGGTTTGCTGTCGCGGTAATTGATGCGGCAGAACAGACCCAGCACCTTGATATGCCGTTGCAGTCCCATCCACTCGATCTGGCGGTAGAACTCTCCGAAATCGGGATCGACGGGCAAGCCGGCTTTCTTTGCGCGCTCCCAGTAATACACGAAGCAATCGAGCTCGAACTCCTCGTCCCAACTGAGGAACGCGTCGCGCAGCAACGATGCGACGTCGTAGGTAATGGGGCCGTACACCGCGTCCTGGAAGTCGAGTACGCCGGGATTGGCCTTGGGGCTCGCTTCGCTCGCCGCGTTCGGCGCGGCGCAGACCATCAGATTGCGCGGCATGAAATCGCGCAGCATGAACGCTTGCGGCTGCGCCCGCGCGCTCGCTATCAGCAACGCGAACGTGCGGTCGAGCAGGCCGCGGGTGTTGTCGTCCACTTCGCGGCCAAGGTGCCGGCCGATGAACCACTCGGGCATCAACTCCATCTCGCGGCGCAGGAAGGCTTCGTCGAACGGCGGCAGCACGTCTTCGCGCGACGTGAGCTGCCAGCGGATCAGCGCGTCGAGTGCGTCACGCATCAACGTGCGGGCGCGGCGCGGGTCGTTGTCGTTTTGCGCGGCGGTGAGCGCGCCGAGGTACGACTCGGTGCCCAGGTCGGTGACGAGCATGAACCCGGCGTCGAAGTCGGCCTCCAGCACGCGCGGCACGTGCACGCCGGCGTCGCCGAGCAGATGCGCGACCTGCACGAATTCGCGGCACTTTTCGGGCGGAGGGGCGTCGACCGCGATCAGCGTGCCGGCGCTTTCGCCTTGCGCCGCCTTACCGGCGAGCCGGAAATAGCGGCGAAAACTGGCGTCGGACGAAGCCGGTGCGAGCGTGCCGAGATCGAGCGAATAGCGCGCCGCGTGGCTTTGCAGCCAGGCCTCGAGCAGTTCGAGGCGGCGGTCGGCGGAGTGGTGTGTGAAGTCTTGGGAAGGGGGCAGCGTCATGAAAACCGGCGGCAAATTCAGGGGGGCAACGTCTTGCCATATAATACCCCACGACTTTTTTGACGCGACTCACGCCAGCTTTCGCGTATTCCGCTTTACCGCCCGCCTCACCGTTCGAAGATTGTAAATATTGATGTGCAGCCGACTGTCACGGTCGTGGTGTGCAGGCGGTGGATCGTGACTGCAGAAGCTGACGGACGGGCCGATTCGCCAAACGATACATGCCGCCTAGACAGCTTTCCCAAACGATTCCCTCTTGTGCCGCGGTGCCGCGCAAAAGGCGGCTCGTCGCGGCGTTGATCGCCGTTCCGGGTCTCATGCCCGCGCTCGCTCACGCCCAACTGGCGGGCGAGGCCGCGCAGCCGCAGCCCATCGACCCGCCCTGGGGCATGCAGCTCGCCCCGCAACTCGAAGACCATGTGCTGCAGCCGGGGCAGAAGCCGGCCACGTTCGTCCTCGGCGATTCGACCAACGGCACGACCGATCAGGACATGGCCGTCAAGGGCTCGGCTGAAGTGCGCCGCAATACTGTCGTGATCAAGGCCGACGCGCTGCATTACGATCAGGACACGGACATGGCCGACGCATACGGCCAGGTCCGCATGAACAACAACGGCACCACGTTCGCCGGACCGGAAGCGCACATGCGCGTGGATTCGAGCGAAGGCTTCATGACCGCGCCGAAGTACCACTTCAACGTAACGGGCGGCTCGGGCAGTGCGGAGCGCGTCGACCTGCTCGATAACGAGCGCTCGGTGTTCACCAAGGGTACTTACACCGCCTGCGCGTGCGCGGACGATCCGGCGTGGTACATCAAGGGCAGCGAATTCGACTTCGACACCGGCGCCGACGAGGGTGTGGCCCACAACGGCGTGCTGTTCTTCCAGGGCGTGCCGGTTTTCGCGTCGCCGTGGCTGTCGTTTCCGCTGTCCGGCGAGCGGCGCAGCGGTATTCTGCCGCCCACGTTTTCGCTCAGTTCGACGAACGGCTTCGAACTGTCGGTGCCGTATTACTTCAACATCGCGCCAAATCGCGATCTGACGGTCACGCCGCGCATCATTTCGAAGCGCGGTGTGCAGTTGCAGAGCACGTTCCGCTATCTTTCGCCTACGTATTCCGGGTCGATCTCCGGCGAGTTCCTGCCGGACGACCGGCTGACCAAGACGAACCGGTACGCGCTGTACATCCAGCACAACCAGAACTTCGGCAACGGGTTCGGCGGCTACATCTACTACAACAAGGTTTCGGACAACACGTATCCGGAAGACCTGTCGTCGTCGGTCAATCAGTTCATGAACGGCACCCAGCTCCTGTATCAACAGGAAGCCGGGTTGACGTATAACAACGGCCCGTGGTCGGTGCTCGCGCGCGAGCAGCACTGGCAGACGCTGACGCCGTCGGTCGCGCCGTATGGCCGCGAGCCGCAGTTGAACGTGAAGTACTCGAAGTACAACGTGGGTGGCTTCGACTTCGGCGCCGAAGCGGACTACACGAACTTCCACATTACGACCGCGGACATGACCGAAGGTCAGCGGGTGCTGTTCAACCCGTACATTTCGTACTCGGTCGTCGGGCCCGGCTACTTCGTCACGCCGAAGGTGCAATGGCATTTCGCGTCGTATAACCTGCGCAACATCAGCGGCGACGTGCCGGTCGGGACGCCGAAGAATTTCACCGAATCAATCCCGACGCTGAGCTTCGACACGGGGCTCATTTTCGACCGTTCGGTCCGGCTCTTCGGCGAGGATTACATCCAGACGCTCGAGCCGCGTCTGTACTACGTGTACACGCCGTATCGCAATCAGGAGTCGGCGCCGCTCTTCGACACCGCCGAATCGGACTTCGGGCTCGCGGAAATCTTCACGCCGAACACGTTCGTCGGCAACGACCGCATTGCGGACGCGAACCGTCTGACCGCGGCCATCACCACGCGCTTCATCAACCCGGCAACGGGCGACGAACGCGCGCGTTTCGTGATCGCGCAGCAGTACTACTTCCAGGATCAGCGTGTCACGCTGCTCCCGAATCAGACGAGCACCCAAGCCACGCATTCCGACCTGATCGTGGGCGCGTCGCTCAAGCTCGGGGCTGGTTTCGCGTCGGAAACCGCGTTCCAATATAATGCCGACAACAATCAGCTGGTCAAGACGAGCGTCGGTTTCGGGTTCAGTCCGGCGACCGGCAAGGTGCTGAACGTCGGGTATCGCTACACGCGTGCGAACACCACGCTGGAAAACCAGCCTATCAATCAGGTGCTGGTGTCGGGGCAATGGCCGCTCACGCATCGGGTATTCGGGGTCGGGCGGTTCAATTACGATCTGGGCGGGCATCGGATCGTCGACGGGCTCGTGGGCTTGCAATACGACGCGGACTGCTGGACGCTCGGCGCCGGTATCCAGCGCTACGCAAACGGCCTGAATACGTCGGGGCAGCATCAGTCGAGCACGCGTTTTCTCGCGCAGTTGACGTTCAAGGGCTTGTCGAGCGTCGACAACGGGCTGATTTCCGCGTTCCGCGGCAGCGTGGCGGGCTACACGCCGCTGCCGCCTCCGCCGCCGCCCGAGTCGCGGTTCATCAATTACGAATGACGCTCGCCCGGTCGTTCATCGAATGCGAAAAGACGGGCCAGGCGTGCCCGACATCATTGGAGTATCTGTGGCAATCATGAAAAAGCTTCGCTTGGCAACGCTCGCGGCAGGTCTTGCCGCCGCGGCGTCTTTCCTGTCGGTTGCGCCGGTACAGGCGCAGGCGCTGGGCGGCAACCGCGGCGGCCAGACCGTCGACACGATCGCCGCAGTGGTCAACAACGGTGTCATCACACGGCGCGAGCTCGAAGAGCGCGTGGGCCTGATTACCCGGCGTCTGAGCCAGCAGAACGCCCCGATTCCGCCGGCCGATCAGTTGCGTCAGCAGGTGCTCAACCAGATGGTGCTGGAGCGCATCCAGTTGCAGAAGGCGAAAGAAGACGGCATCAATATCGACGACGCAGCGGTGCAGAAAACGCTTGAGCGGCTCGCGCAGGCGAACAACCTGTCGCTCGACGTGTACCGCTCGCGGATCGAGGCGCAAGGCGTGCCTTGGGCCACGTTCACGAGCGACGCGCGCACCGAGCTCACGCTTTCGCGTCTGCGTGAAAAGGAAGTGGACAGCAAGGTCACGGTGTCGGACGCTGAAGTCGCGAACTACATCGCCAGTCAGCGCGGCCCGAATGCCGGCGCGACGAGCGACCTGCACATGCAGCATATCCTGCTGAAGGCGCCGCTGAACGCGCCGCAAACGGATATCGAAGCGGCCCAGAAGAAGGCCGAGGCATTGCTCGCCGAAGCCAAGGGCGGCGCCAACTTCGAGAAGCTCGCGAAATCGAATTCGCAGGCGCCGGACGCGTCGAAGGGCGGCGACATGGGTTTTGCTGCGCCGTCGAAGCTGCCGCCGGAATTCGTCAAGGCCGCCTCGGCGTTGCGTCCGGGGCAGGTCAATCCGGAAGTGATCCGCACCAACGACGGCTTTGAAGTCGTGCGCCTCGTCGACCGTCGCAGCGGTCAGGGCACGAGTTCGGACGCGCCGAAGCTCGTGCAAACGCACGTGCGGCACATCCTGCTGCGCGTGGGCGACGGCATGTCCGAGCCGCAAGCGCGCCAGAAGCTGCTCGAAATCAAGAAGGAAATCGCTGCGGGCGGCGACTTCGCGAAGTTTGCCCACACGTATTCGCAAGACGGTTCTTCGTCGCAAGGCGGCGACCTGGGCTGGATCAGCCCCGGCGAGACTGTGCCCGAATTCGAACGCGCGATGAACACGTTGCAGGACGGACAGATCAGCGACCCGGTGCGCAGCGAATACGGCTATCACCTGATTCAGGTGCTGGAACGCCGCGAGTCTGAAGGCTCCATCGCGCAGCAAATGGATCTTGCGCGCCAGGCCATCGGTCAGCGCAAGGCGGAGCAGGCTTACGCCGACTGGCTGCGCGAACTGCGCGACACCGCCTACGTCGAAGTCAAGCCCGATCTGTCTCGCGTTCAATAAGCCTCATGAATTCCGCCGCCCCGTCAGCCAGCTTGCCGTTGCAGATCGCGATCACGACGGGCGAACCCGCCGGCGTCGGTCCCGAGCTGACCGTGCAGGCGCTTGCGGGCGCGGCGGCACACTGGCCCGGCGCGCGGTTCACCGTGCTGGGCGATGCGGCTCTTGTCGCCGAACGGGCGCGCTCAGTCGGCGTAGACTGGCCGGCGCTCGTGGCCGACGCGTCGCACATTCAGGTGCAGCACCGGCCGCTCGGTGCGCCGGCTGTGGCGGGCAAGCTCAACGCGGCCAATGGACGCTACGTGCTGGATCTGCTGGACAGCGCGATCGACGGCGCGATGGCCGGCACATTCGACGCCATCGTTACCGCGCCGCTGCAAAAAAGCACGATCAACGACGCAGGCGTGCCGTTCACCGGCCACACCGAGTATCTCGCCGAGCGCACGCGCACGCCGCGCGTGGTGATGATGCTGGCGGGCACCGGCGAGCGTCCGTTGCGGGTTGCGCTCGCCACCACGCATCTGCCGCTGAAGGACGTTTCTTCCGCGCTTTCGGTGGAGGGCATCGTCGAAACGCTGCGTATTATCGATCACGATTTGCGGCATCATTTCGGGTTGCCCGCGCCGCGCATTCTCGTCACAGGTTTGAACCCGCATGCTGGCGAGAACGGTTATCTTGGTCGCGAGGAAATCGACGTGATCTCACCGGCGCTCAAGCTCGCGAACGGTGAAGGCATCGACGCGCGCGGTCCGTATCCGGCGGACACGCTGTTTCAGCCGCGTTATCTGGACGAGGCCGACTGCGTGCTCGCGATGTTCCACGATCAGGGCTTACCGGTGCTCAAATACGCGACGTTCGGCGAAGGCATTAACGTCACGCTGGGCTTGCCGATCATCCGCACGTCGGTCGATCACGGTACTGCGCTCGATCTCGCGGGCACGGGCCGCGCCGACGCGGGCAGCCTGATCGCCGCCATCGACACGGCCGTTCTCATGGCGCAACATCGCCGCGCGGGCTGATTCAACGTCGCATCGGCGCCTCGCGCGTAATCATTTCCAGGCAGTTTTCTTTCTTTAGCGTTTCTTCGATGTCCACCAGCAGACAGCAGCAGGGCCGGCACCAAGGCCATATCGCGCGCAAGCGTTTCGGGCAGAACTTCCTGGTCGACATGGGCGTGATCGATTCGATCGTCGATGTGATCGGGCCGCAGCGCGGCCAGCGCATGGTCGAAATCGGGCCGGGGCTCGGCGCATTGACCGAACCGTTGATCGAGCGTCTCGCGACGCCCGAGGCGCCCTTGCACGCGGTCGAACTGGACCGCGATCTGATCGGGCGTCTGAAGAACAAGTTCGGCGAGCTGCTCCAGCTGCACGCCGGCGACGCACTCGCGTTCGACTTCGGCTCGCTCGCCGCGCCGGGCGACGAGCCGTCGCTACGCATTGTCGGCAACTTGCCGTACAACATTTCGAGCCCGCTGCTGTTTCATCTCACTGCGTTCGCGCACCGTGTGATCGACCAGCACTTCATGCTGCAGAACGAAGTGGTCGAGCGGATGGTGGCCGAGCCAGGCACCAAGGCCTTCAGCCGTCTCTCGGTGATGCTGCAATACCGCTACGTCATCGACAAGCAGCTGGACGTGCCGCCCGAGGCATTCCAGCCGCCGCCCAAAGTCGATTCGGCAATTGTGCGAATGATCCCGTATGCGCCGCACGAACTCACGCCCGTGGACCAGCGCGTACTCGGCGAAGTGGTGACGGCGGCTTTCTCCCAGCGTCGCAAGATGTTGCGCAATACGTTGGCTGCGTTGCGCGATACCGTCGATTTCGACGCCATTGGCTTCGACCTCCAGCGCCGCGCCGAAGACGTGCCGGTGGCCGAATACGTGCGCGTCGCGCAGATCGTGGCGGGTAAGCGTTAAGCGTTAAGCGGTGGGCGCGGGGGGCGGGGCGCTGAGGTTCGTGGGCTGAAGCGTCGGTAGGAGTTCCGAGCCGTTAAGCCGGGAGTCCAGGCGCAATGGTTCCGGACGAAAGCTCGAGCCGCTCACCGCTTTCCCGGCGCATTGACCAGCGCGATGCCGGTCAGCACGAGTGCTGCGGCCATCAGAAACCGCAAGCTGAATGACTCGCCGAGCAGCAGCACGCCGAAGGTGACCCCGAACATCGGTGTGAGAAACGAGAACACCGACAGGCGCGAGGCGACATAGCGCGTGAGCAGCCAGAACCACACCAGATAGCTGACGAACGCGACCACCACCGCCTGATACGCGAGGCTCGCGATCGCCAACGGCGTGACCGTGTCCACGTGCGCCTCGCCGAACGCAAGCGCCAGCGCAAGCAGCACCACGGCGGATACCGCCAGTTGATAGAAGAGCGTCTTGCTTGCGCTGGAGTGCGCAAGCCGCGTCGCGCGCACCACGACGGTCGTCGCCGCCCAGGCAATGCCTGCGAGCACGCCGAGTGCGTCGCCGGCTACAGCGGCCAGCGACGCGCTGCGCGCCGTTGCGCCATGCAGGAAGCCATCCGCGAAAGCCAGCGTGATGCCGGCAAAAGCCACGAGAATGCCGAGCCATTGAATGCGCCGCATCCGCTCGCCATCGACGAACCAGTGCAAGCCCAACGCCGTAAAGCAGGGCGCGGTGTAGAGAAAAACCGCCATGCGCGACGCACTCGTGAGTGTGAGTCCGAGGAAGATGCACACGAACTCGGCAGCGAACAGGACGCCCGCCAGCAGACCGGCGCTCAGCGTGCCGTCGTCGCGGAAAAGCGGCGTGCCGCGCGAGCGCGCCCAGCCCCACACCAGCAGCGTGGCGATCGCCGAACGCAAGCCCGCCTGGAAAAACGGTGGCAACGCGGCGTTGGCGCTTTTGATCGCCACTTGCTGGAATCCCCAGATCGCGCACAAGCCGACCATCAGCAGGATGGCGAAGCCATCGGGGGCGCGGCGCGTGGGAAGGGCAGTGGTGCTCATGGCGTTGTGGTGACGAAAAGGGCAGGACGGGGTTGTCCGGCGCAGCGCGTACGATACCAAACCCGCCCACGCGTCCATTCGATGACCCCACCGCCTACGCGTGCTTCCGACAAGTCGCAAGTCATTTGCGAATTCCGGGAGGCCTGCGCAACTCCCGCGCAACACCTCGCGCAACATCTATTTCTTACCATCCTGATTTCGCGCTAAGGTTCGACGACATGATTTCTGTCGGTACTTTCGTACGCGCTGCGTCGCGGAATCGGGCTTCAGTAGCTTCAGTCGCTTCAGTAAGAGGCGGGCCACCGGGCGATGCGTCGCGTGAGCAGACAAACTCCATCCGCGCAAAGCGGAGCCTGTACGAGGAAACGGCATGAAGACCCTCAGCAGAGGCGCGGCGGTCGTGGCGTTGGTATCGTTCGGTTGTCCAGTTGCGCAGGCTCAATCGAGCGTGACGCTTTACGGCGTGGTCGACGAGAGCGTGCGCTACCTGACGCTTGCCAACAAAGCGGGCGACTCTTCTCTCGGGCTGGGCACGGGCGGCATGACGCAAAGCCGCTGGGGGCTGAAAGGCGTCGAGGACCTTGGCGGCGGGTGGTCCACCTTTTTCAAACTCGAAAATCGCCTGTACATCAACAGTGGACAGAGCGATCCGACCTTGCCGTTCTTCAACGAAGCGCAGGTCGGTGTGCGCTCCACTTCCTACGGGCAGGTCATTTTGGGCCGTCAGTACAACGTGATGATCGAGGGCATCACGGTAGGCGGTTACGGCAGCAATCCGTGGATTCCTTACGACTTCAGCTTCCAGCCCGAGGTGACGATGACGGGCGGCATCTGGACCAGTAATCAGGTGCAGTACCAGGCAAAGTACAACGGCTTGAGCTTCGCGGCGGGCTACGCGTTCGGCGGCAACGCCGGCAATTCGTACGGCAGCCAGATCGGCGCGGCGGCCGCTTATGCGCCCCCGGGAGGACCATTCACCGTCGGCGGCGCATACGAGGAGTCGAAAGACTCGGTCAACGGAGCGTCGGCCAAAGCGTGGACATTCGGCGGCTCGTACACGTGGAACAAAACGCGCTTTGCGCTGGGTTACATCGTCAATCGGGCCGACGCCGGTTTCTCCACTTTCGCGAACGGACCGTTTACGGCTGCCGCGCTGACCGCGCTGAAATACACGGACTTTTCGCGGCGACGCATGTTCATGGGCGGCATCACGCAGCAGGTGGGCGACGCCTGGCACCTCGCGGCAAACGTCTGGCGCACGCTGCAGGACGGCAAGACCGCGGCCAAAGACGGTTCGGCATGGCAATACCAGCTCGTCGCGGACTACAACCTGTCAAAGCGTACGGACGTCTATGTGGAAGGCGATTATTCGCTGTATCGCGGCGATCTGATCGGCGCGCAACTGCAAGGCGTGAATGGCGTCGGGCTCGCGCAGAAAGGCTCGCAAATCGGCTTGATGGCGGGGCTGCGGCATCAGTTCTGACATATCGGGTACAAGGCCGCGCGGCGCGCGCTCCACGTCGCCCGCTGAGCGCCGGCGTCCCTGCAACGACGGTCGATTCCGGGTACATTTACGGTCTCGACATCAAGCAACAGGGAGTACACGATGCGCCTGCTTCACACCATGCTCAGGGTCGGCGACCTGGACCGTTCGATCGCGTTCTACACCGAACTGCTCGGCATGAAGTTACTGCGCCGCGAAGATTATCCGGACGGCAAATTCACACTGGCGTTCGTCGGCTACACGGACGAGCGCGACGGCACTGTCATCGAACTGACGCACAACTGGGACACGCCGGCCTATGATCTCGGCAACGGCTTCGGGCATCTCGCCGTCGAGGTGGAAGACGCCTATGCAGCATGCGACAAAATCAAGGCGCAAGGCGGCACGGTTGTGCGCGAAGCGGGGCCGATGAAACACGGCACCACCGTGATTGCGTTCGTCACCGATCCGGACGGCTACAAGATCGAGTTCATCCAGAAGAAAAAATAAACGCCAGCGCCGGCGAGCCGGGGTCTCATTCGCTCACGTCATGAACAACAACAATCCCTACTTCAACGAACTCGATGCTATCCACGTCGAAATCGAGGCCTTGTTCGACGGTTCCGCGGACGACCTCGCGCTCGAACGGATCATGGCGCGCTTCGCGCCGCAGTTCACGTTGATCATGCCGTCCGGCGCCGCGCTCGATCGCGCCGCGCTACGCGAGACGTTCGCGAGGCTGCGCGGCGCGCGGCCAGGCTCGCAGATCGACATTCGCGACAGGGAGATCGTCGTCGAATATCCGTCTGGCGCGGTGGTGAAATATCGCGAGTATCAGCGGGACAATGCGGGCAATGCGAACGTGCGGCGCTCAACCGCAGTGATGGACGTCGACGCGCAAGGCAAGGTGACGTGGCGTCATTTGCATGAGACGTTTTGCGCGGAGTAGGTCGCGCGGCGTTGATCACTGTCCACGCCGCGTCGGCCTCTCACGGCACTGCGGCAAGCGGGACAAAACGCCGGCTCTAGAGCGTCGGCAGCAGTTCCGGCGGATGCGACTTCAGCGTCTGCCGCGCTTCGCGGAATTCCGGAAAAATCGATTCGACCGTTTGCCAGAAGCGCGGGCTGTGATTCATTTCCCGCAGATGCGCCAACTCATGCGCGACGACGTAATCGATGATGGAAAGCGGAAAGTGAATCAGCCGCCAATTCAGGCGAATCTTGCCGTCACTCGAACAACTACCCCAGCGCGTGGCCGCTGAAGAAAGCGCATACGCGCGATAGTTGACGCCCAGCTTCTCCGCATAAATAGCGAGGCGCTCGCCGAACACACGCTTCGCTTCGTTCTGCAACCAGCCTTGCACGTGGTCCTTGATCTGCTGCGGGTCCGCTTGCAGAGGCAGCGGCACTTGCAGGGCGGAGTCGGTCGCGCTAAATGCGAGCGTGCCTTGCGGCGAGCCGAGCGTTACGCGCACCGGCTGCCCGAGATAGGGCACCTCGGCGCCGTCTTTCCAGTCGACCTTCGGCAACGCGCGCTGTTCGACGCGCGTTTGCCATTCGATCAGCTTCGTGAAAATCCAGCGCTGTTTTTCGGTGATCGCGGTTTCGATATCGGCGAGCGTGACCCAGCGCGGCGCCGTGATCGTGAGACCGGTGCTGTCGATTGCGAAGCCGATCGAGCGGCGCGCCGAACGCTTGAGCGCGTAATGCAGCGTGCGCGACCCGATGACGAGACTGCGCAGCTTGCTGCCGTCTGGTGCAAGCGGCACCGCGGACTGCTGACCCTGAGGCGTTGCCGAAGGCGCGGACGGTGAAGGGGACGACGAAGTCGACCCCGGCTCTGCGAAGAGCGGGAGATCGAGTTGCCGGTTATCGAGCGCCGCAGCGGGCTGCGGCGTAGGAGACTTCTGCATCGGATTCGGCTTCGCGCAAGTACGCCTTCGAGGGCGTGGGCGCGTCAGATAGGTGCGGCGGCGGAACTGCTTCCCGCCGCGCGATACGCAGTAGGATCGATGCGACGCATTTCAGCTTCGATCCACTGTTCGACGCGCGTGTTCACTTCGTCGGGCGTGAGCCCCGTGGTCTCGATCGGCTTGCCGATCGACACTGTGACTATACCCGCATATTTGATAAACGAGTTGCGAGGCCACACGCGTCCGGCGTTGTGCGCGATCGGCACGACCGGCGCGCCGGTTGCAATCGCAAAACGCGCACCGCCGGTTTTGTACTTGCCCTGCTTGCCAGTCGGCGTGCGTGTGCCTTCCGGAAACATGATCACCCACGCGCCTTCCGCCATGCGTGCCTTGCCCTGCCTGATCACCGATTCGAACGCGTACTTGCCTTCTTTACGGTCGATATGAACCATCTTCAGGAGGCCGAGCGCCCAGCCGAAAAACGGCACATACAGCAACTCGCGCTTGAACACGTAGCACAGCGGCCGAGGCATCAAGGCAGGAAACGCCAGCGTTTCCCATGCCGATTGATGCTTCGACAACAACACCGCCGGACCGTTGGGCAGGTTCTCCATGCCCTCGATCTTGTAGCGGATACCGTTGAGCCAGCGCACCGCGTTGAGCGTTGCGCGGCACCAGCCGGCCGCCATCCAGTAGCGGCTATCGGCGCGCATGAACGGGAACGCAATGAAGCATGCGGTCGCGTACGGCACCGTGAACACGATGAAGTAAATCAGCAGCAGCATAGAACGAATGAAGCGCATCGGCGTGGTCAGTAAGGGGTGGGGACGCGCGTGGTACGCATCACTCTTGAGCGTCGGCGAGGAAGTCGAGCACGAACGCTCTCAGGTCGTCGTGGACGACGGTGCCATCCGGCAGGCCGCCGGCCGTGAGCGTCTTGCGGCCCTTGCCCGTGAGCACCAGATGAACCGGGTGGCCGAGCGCCGCGCCCGCTTGCAGGTCGCGCATCGCGTCGCCGACCACCGGCGTGTTCTCAGGGTCGACCTCGAAACGCTCGTTGATCATCTTCAGCATGCCGGGCTTCGGCTTGCGACATTCGCAGTGGTCTTCCGCCGTGTGCGGGCAGAAGAACACCGCGTCGATGCGCCCGCCTACGGACGCCGCCATGCGATGCATCTTGAGGTGCATTGCATTGAGTGCGTTCATGTCGAACAGGCCCCGGCCGATGCCCGACTGGTTCGTTGCGATCGCCACGCGATAGCCCGCCTGGCTGAGACGCGCAATCGCTTCGAGCGAACCCGGCAACGCGACCCACTCGTCCGGCGACTTGATGAACGCGTCGGAATCGGCGTTGATCACGCCGTCGCGGTCGAGGATCACCACTTTTTTGGTCGGCATGGCGTGCGGCTCAGGCGGCGAGTCGGGAAATGTCGGCGACGCAATTCATCTGCTGATGCAGCGCGCCGAGCAGCGCCAGACGATTCGCGCGCAGCGCCGGATCTTCAGCGTTGACCATCACGTCGTTGAAGAACGTGTCGACCGGTTCGCGCAACGCGGCAAGCGCGGTAAGCGCGCCCGTGTAATCGCGTGCGGCGAGTTGCGACTGCACACGCGGCGCGACCTGCTCCAGCTGCGCATGCAAGGCCTTTTCCGCCGGTTCGAAGAGCAGCGTGACCTGCACGCCGCCGGTGGCGGTCGCGCCTTCTGACTTCTTCAGGATGTTCGAGATGCGCTTGTTGGCTGCCGCGAGCGATGCCGCTTCCGGCAACGCCGCGAACTCGCGTACTGCATCGAGGCGCGCGACGATATCGTCGAGACGCGTCGGGTTGAGCGCGAGCACCGCGTCGATTTCGCCCGGCGCGTGACCGCGTTCGCGCAACAAACCACGCAGACGATCCATGCTGAAGTCGTAGATGGCTTGCGTCGAATCGACGACGTTCGGCACTGCGGCAAATTGCGCGTAAGCGGTGCGCAGCAGTTCGACGAAGTCCACGGCCAGTTGCTTCTCGACCAGAATGCGCAGCACGCCGAGCGCGTGACGGCGCAACGCGAACGGGTCTTTCTCGCCGGTGGGTTGCAGACCGATGCCCCAGATGCCGACCAGCGTTTCGAGCTTGTCGGCCAGCGCGACGACCGTGCCGGTTGCCGTGCCCGGCAACGCGTCGCCGGAAAAACGCGGCTGATAATGTTCCGAGCATGCGAGCGCGACTTCTTCCGGCTCGCCGTCGTGGCGCGCGTAGTAGGTGCCCATCGTGCCTTGCAGCTCGGGGAACTCGCCGACCATGTCGGTGATCAGATCGGCCTTGGCCAGACGCGCGGCGCGCTTCGCGAGCGCCACGTCCGCGCCGATCAGTCCGGCGATCGCGCCGGCCAGCGCTTCGACGCGCTCCACGCGTTGCAGCGCCGAGCCGAGCTTGTTGTGATACACGACGTTCGCAAGCAACGGCACGCGGTCGGCGAGCGGCTTCTTCTTGTCCTGCTCGAAGAAGAATTTCGCATCGGCCAAACGCGGGCGCACCACACGCTCATTGCCTTCGACGATATCGCCAGGCGTGGACGTTTCGATGTTCGACACGATCAGGAAGCGCGAGCGCAGCTTGCCGTTCTCGTCCGTCAACGCGAAGTATTTCTGGTTCGTCTGCATGGTGAGGATCAGACATTCCTGCGGCACTTGCAGGAATTCGTCCTCGAAACGGCATGCGTAGACGACCGGCCATTCGACCAGCGACGTCACTTCGTCCAGCAGCGATTCAGGCATCACGACCTGATCGCCGTCAGCGTGCGCAAGCAGATGCGTGCGGATGGTTTCCTTGCGGTCGGCGAAGTTCGGCACCACACGGCCTTTGTGCATCAGCGTGTCGGCATACGAATCCGCGTGCTGGATCTGCACGAAGCCTTCGGACAAGAAGCGATGACCCAGCGTGGTGTCGTCTGCGTCGATGCCGAGCGCACTGACCGGAACGATCTGCTCGCCATGCAGCGCGGTCAGGCGATGCGCCGGCCGCACGAACTGCACGTTCGTGCCGTCGGGGCGCTGGTAGGTCATCACCTTGGGAATAGGCAGCTTGGCGAGCGTTTCGTCGAGAGCAGCCTGCAGGCCTTCTGCCAGCGTGGCGCCCGGCGCGGCGTAGCGCAGGAAGAAGGCTTCGGCCTTACCGTCCTGCGCGCGCTCCAGGTCGTTCACTGAAAAGTCGGGGAAGCCGAGCGCGGCGAGCTTTTTCGCGAGCGGCGCGGTGGGCTGACCGTCTTTATCGAGCGCGACGGAAACCGGTAGAACCTTTTCGCGCACATGCTTTTCCGGCGCAACCGTACGCACGTTTTTGATTGTGACTGCGAGGCGGCGCGGCGTCGCATAACGCTCGAATGACAGCTCGCCTTCGATCAGATCGCGCGCCGCGAGGCGCTCCGCAATACCTTCCGCGAAGGCGTCGCCGAGACGGGCAAGCGCTTTCGGCGGCAGTTCCTCGGTCAGCAGTTCGACCAGCAGGGTAGCTTGATGGGATTGAGTCATTTCTTGATGTTCTCGTCAGTCCGGGTCGATCTTGCGTTCGACTTTCAGCGGCGGCGCCCACGCGGGCATGGCGGCGTCCTGCTCGTCGGTGGTGAGGCCGGGCACGGCGTGCACCGGATTGCCGAGCATCGGAAAGCCGAGCTTCTCGCGTGAATCGTAGTAGGCCTGCGCGACCAGGCGCGACAGCGCGCGAATCCGGCCGATGTAGGCCGCGCGCTCGGTGACCGAGATCGCGCCGCGCGCGTCGAGCAGATTGAATGTGTGGCCGGCCTTCAGCACGAGCTCATAGGCGGGCAGCGCGATCTGCGCTTCGATCATGCGCTTCGCTTCGGCTTCGTAGCTGTTGAAGAACGTGAACAGAAGATCGACGTTCGCGTGCTCGAAGTTATACGTGGACTGTTCCACTTCGTTCTGGTGGTACACGTCGCCATAAGTGAGGCGGCGCGTTTCCGGGCCGTTCGGGCCTTGCTCCTCCCACTCGGTCCAGACGAGGTCGTAGACGTTCTCGACCTTTTGCAGATACATCGCGAGGCGCTCGAGACCGTACGTGATTTCGCCGAGCACCGGCTTGCAGTCAAGGCCGCCGACCTGCTGAAAATAAGTGAACTGGGTCACTTCCATGCCGTTCAGCCACACTTCCCAGCCGAGCCCCCACGCGCCGAGCGTGGGATTTTCCCAGTCGTCTTCGACGAAGCGCACGTCGTTCTGCTTCAGGTCGAAGCCGAGTGCTTCCAGCGAGCCGAGATACAGATCGAGGATGTTCTCCGGCGCCGGCTTCAGCACCACCTGATACTGGTAGTAATGCTGCAGGCGGTTCGGGTTCTCGCCATAGCGGCCGTCTTTCGGGCGGCGCGACGGCTGCACGTAGGCGGCGCGCCACGGTTCCGGGCCGACCGCGCGCAGGAAAGTGTGGACGTGCGAGGTGCCCGCGCCGACTTCCATGTCGATCGGTTGGAGCAACGCGCAACCCTGCTTATCCCAATAGGATTGCAGTGTCAGAATGATTTGCTGAAACGTGAGCATGAAGTGCCTTTCGGGCATGAGGCCGCGCCGCGAGCGCGTGAGCGCGCGAGGCGGCCGTGGAGCGAAGTGCTAAACCTGCGATTTTAACGGAAAGGCGGGGGGGCGTCCGGTTTTGGGGAGGGACTGGCAGGACGAGCGGCGCTCCCTCACGCCACCGCCAACTCCACCTTCGGCGAAAAGGAATCGCTTTGTGCGACCGGCCACCACTTCTCATACAACGAGTAGCGGTATTTCCCGTTGAGCAGATCGTCCGGTTCGAGATACTTGAGCAACTCGGACATCAACTGCACCTCATGCGACGACACTCGCCGCACGATGTGATGCGCGCGCAACTCGGCGGGGTGTTTCAACCCGGCGGCCTGAATGATTTCCTTCAGCGCATGCAGCGTGTTGTGGTGGAAGCTGAACACGCGGTCGGCCTTGTCCGGTACGACGAGCGCACGCTGGCGCACCGGGTCTTGCGTCGCGACGCCGGTCGGGCAGCGTCCCGTGTGGCAGGTTTGCGCCTGAATGCAGCCCACCGCGAACATGAAGCCGCGGGCCGCGTTGACCCAGTCCGCGCCAATCGCGAGTGTCTTCGTGATGTCGAACGCGGTGATCATCTTGCCGCTCGCGCCGATGCGAATCCGTTGCCGCAAGCCGATGCCAACCAGCGTGTTGTGCACGAGCAGCAGGCCTTCCTGCAACGGCACGCCGACGTGATCGGTGAACTCGAGCGGCGCTGCGCCCGTGCCGCCTTCCGCGCCGTCTACTACGATGAAGTCCGGCAGAATGCCCGTCTCCAGCATCGCCTTGGCAATGCCGAAAAATTCCCACGGGTGCCCGATACATAGCTTGAACCCGGTCGGCTTGCCGCCCGATAACGTGCGCAAGCGGTCGACGAATTCGAGCAGCCCGCGCGGCGTCGAAAACTCCGAATGCGTGGCCGGCGAAATGCAGTCGCGGCCCATCGGCACGCCGCGCGTCTCCGCAATTTCAGGTGTGATTTTGGCGGCCGGCAACACGCCGCCATGACCCGGCTTCGCGCCTTGCGACAGCTTGACCTCGATCATTTTCACTTGCGGTTCGGCCGCCTGCTTCGCGAATTTTTCCGCGCTGAAGGTGCCGTCGTCGTTACGGCAGCCGAAATAGCCCGATGCGATTTCCCAGATGATGTCGCCGCCGTGCTCGCGGTGATACTTCGACATCGAGCCTTCGCCGGTGTCGTGCGCGAAGTTGCCTTTCTTCGCGCCGAGGTTCAGCGCCATGATTGCGTTTGCGGACAGCGAGCCGAAGCTCATTGCCGAGACGTTGAAGATCGACATCGAGTAGGGCTGCGCGCGTTCGGCGCCGACGACGATGCGGAAGTCGTGACTATCGAGCGTGGTGGGCGCAAGCGAGTGGCTGATCCATTCGTGCGCGACGGCTTTGACGTCGACCTCGGTGCCATATGGGCGGCTATCGACGTCGTTTTTTGCACGCTGATAGACGATGCTGCGTTGAGCGCGCGAAAACGGCTTTTCGTCGGTATCGCCTTCGACGAAATATTGGCGGATTTCCGGGCGAATGAACTCGAACAGAAAACGGAAATGGCCCCACAGTGGATAGTTGCGAAGAATTGCGTGCCGCTGCTGACCCAGATCGAAGAGGCCGAGCGCGACGAGTGCGAGCGGCACGGCGATCCACAGCCACGACATATGATGCGTCGCGGCGAGCGCCGCGCAAACGGCGAGGAGCGCGACTGCGCTCCACATGGCCAGATAACGTCGAGCAAACATGGGGACTCCGGTGCAGTGAAGATCGTCGCGGAGGGATTGCCGGCGCCGGCGGCGCGGACGGATCTACCGCGAAAGAGAACGAGCGACTGCCCGTCGGGAAAAGCGGACTGCCGGGAAAAGCGGACTGCCGGTAGCTGCGAGCGGCTTTAACGCGCGCTCAGCAACGCCGCTTGTTGCGGCTCGCTCGCGGTTGGCTGCGCAGTCGCAGCATGTTCGATGATGCCGCCGCCGAGGCACACGTCGCCATCGTAGAGCACCGCCGATTGCCCCGGTGTGACAGCCCATTGCGCATCGTCGAAATTGAGTTCGAAGAGGCTTTCGCCGTAGTTCGCCGTCGTGAACGTGCAGCGTGCATCAGCCTGCCGGTAGCGGGTCTTCGCGCCGCAGGCGAAGCCTTCCGCCGGCGGTTCGCCCGCGACCCAGCTCGTGTTGCCCGCGCTGAGCGTATGACTCAGGAGCCACGGATGATCGTGACCTTGCGCGACATACAGCGTGTTCGACGCGATGTCCTTGCCCGCCACGAACCACGGCTCGCCGCTGCCTTCCTTGCTGCCGCCGAGACCGATGCCCTTGCGCTGTCCGAACGTGTAAAACGCAAGTCCGATATGCTCGCCGACCGTTTTGCCGTCGGTAGTTTTCATCGGGCCCGGCCTGGTCGGCAGATAGCGGTTCAGGAAGTCGCGGAACGGCCGTTCGCCGATAAAGCAGATGCCGGTGGAATCTTTCTTCTTCGCATTGGGCAGCGCGATCTGTTCGGCGATTTCGCGCACCTTCGTTTTGGGAATTTCGCCGAGCGGAAACAGCGTCTTCGACAACTGCGCCTGGTTCAACCTATGAAGAAAGTACGACTGATCTTTCGTATGGTCGAACGCCTTCAGCAGTTCGAAGCGGCCATTGTTCTCACGCACGCGCGCGTAGTGGCCGGTCGCGATGGTTTCCGCGCCGAGCGACATTGCGTGGTCGAGAAAGGCCTTGAATTTGATCTCGGCGTTGCACAGCACGTCCGGGTTCGGCGTGCGACCCGCGGAATATTCGCGCAGGAACTCGGCGAACACGCGGTCTTTGTATTCGGACGCGAAGTTGACCGCTTCCACGTCGATGCCGATCAGGTCCGCGACCGACACCACGTCGATCCAGTCCTGGCGCGTCGAGCAGTATTCGCTGTCGTCGTCGTCTTCCCAGTTCTTCATGAACAGGCCGACCACGTCGTAGCCCTGTTCCTTGAGCAGCCACGCGGTAACCGACGAATCGACGCCGCCCGACATGCCTACTACGACTTTCTGCTTGCTCATAAGATGCTCACTGGGTACTGCGAAACTTCATGGATCGTGGGTCGATGCTGACGCGCGGTTTTATCCGCGGTTACCTTTTCGGCCCGACCGAATGCGTATGCACGAAGTCGAGCGGGAAACGCCGGCCTGCCAGGTAATCGTCGATGCATTGCATGACGAGCGGCGTGCGGTGCCGTTCGGGGCAGGCGCGCAGTTCGTCGGCGCTCATCCACAACGTTCGCACAATGTCGGGATCGAGCGCGCGGGTTGCCTCGCGTTCGCCGCCGGTGCCGCAATAAGTGAAGCGCAAATACGTGACGCCTTCGCTGTCCGGCCGCTCGAAATGCGTCATGTACATGCCGACCAGCGCCTCGGGCGTGAACGGGTGCGCGGTTTCTTCGAGCGTTTCGCGGACCACGGCTTCCAGCAGCGTTTCGCCGGCTTCCAGATGACCGGCCGGCTGATTCAGGCGCAGACCGGCCGCCGTGTGTTCCTCGACCACGAGAAAGCGCCCGTCACGCTCGACGATGGCCGCGACGGTCACGTGCGGTAGCCAGGTTTCCGGTTTCATGGGTGCGCATTTTACCGTTTATAGGCACTCGCTGCCGGGAAGCGGGCGGCCGGCACGCCGGGCGGTTGGATCGCAGGCTGCGGGGCGCGCGGCTCGGACGCGACCCAGAACGGCCGCCGAACCCCGACACGCACGGTCCCGGGCGCGCCAGCCCACCGGCACCCCCGGATTGTCCCCGATTTCTGCCGCCCCCCATGTTTCGGGTAAAGTGAGGCGTTAGCCGTTGCACTTGCAAGCCGGCGTGCCTCGTCGGCCGATCTGTCGTCAAACAGTAAGTCGAGGAGGAAGCACGATGCACATCGGAGTGCCAGCCGAGACGCGCGCGCACGAAACCCGCGTCGCCGCGACGCCCGAAACGGTCAAGAAGTACGTGAGCCAGGGCCATCGGGTCACCATCCAGAGCGGCGCCGGTGCTGGCGCCAGCTTTCCCGACGACGCCTTCACAGCCGCCGGAGCGGAAATCGTCGACGCCGCCAGCGCGTTTGGCGCCGAGCTCGTCCTCAAAGTGCAGTCTCCAACCGAAGCCGAACTGCCGCTTCTCAAGCGCGGCGCAGTGCTGGTCGGCATGCTCGATCCGTTCAACGCAGAGAATGCGCTAAAACTCGCTGCGGCCGGCGTTACCGCGTTCGCGCTCGAAGCCGCGCCCAGAACGACTCGCGCGCAAAGCCTCGACGTGCTGTCGTCGCAGGCGAACATCGCCGGATACAAGGCCGTGCTGCTCGCGGCGACGCTGTATCCGCGCTTCATGCCGATGCTGATGACCGCGGCCGGCACCGTGAAAGCCGCGCGCGTGCTGATTCTCGGCGCGGGCGTGGCGGGCCTGCAGGCAATCGCGACGGCCAAGCGCCTCGGTGCCGTGATCGAAGCGTCCGACGTCCGTCCGGCTGTGAAAGAGCAGATCGAATCGCTTGGCGCGAAGTTTCTCGACGTGCCTTATGAAACCGATGAAGAGCGCGAAGCAGCCCAAGGCGTCGGCGGCTATGCGCGTCCCATGCCGCCCTCGTGGCTGCAGCGACAGTCGGCGCTCGTCCACGAGCGCGCGAAGCAGGCCGACGTGGTGATCTCCACAGCATTGATTCCAGGCCGCGCGGCGCCGACGCTGATCTCAGTCGAAACCGTGCAGGCGATGAAACCCGGCTCCGTGCTGGTCGACCTTGCCGCGGGCCGCGGCGCGGACTATGAAGGGCAGCGCGGCGGCAACTGTCCGCTGACCGAAGCTGACAAGGTGGTCGTCAAGCATGGCGTGACGATTGTCGGCTACACGAATCTGGCATCGATGGTGCCCGCCGACGCTTCGTCGCTCTATGCGCGCAATCTGCTCGACTTCCTCAAGCTGATCGTGACGAAGGAAGGCGCGCTGAATATCGACCTCGCCGACGACATCGTCGCCGCTACGCTGCTTGCCCGCGACGGCGAAGTCGCGCGCAAGGCATAAAACGAATCCACCGAGGAGAAACGGCGATGGAAGTGCTCAACCACACCGTCATCAACCTGATCATTTTCGTGCTGGCGATTTACGTCGGCTACCACGTGGTCTGGAACGTCACGCCGGCTCTGCACACGCCGCTCATGGCCGTGACGAATGCCATTTCGGCGATCGTGATTGTCGGCGCGATGCTGGCAACCGGCCTCACGCTCGGCACGCCGGGCAAGTTCTTTGGCACGCTCGCCGTCGCGCTCGCGGCGGTCAATGTGTTCGGCGGCTTCCTCGTCACGCGGCGAATGCTGGAGATGTTCCGCAAGAAAGAGCCGAAGAAGCTGATCGCCGACAAGAGCAAGGAGAACGCGTAATGAGCCTGAACGTCGTCACGCTGCTTTATCTGGTCGCGTCCGTCTGCTTCATTCAGGCGCTCAAGGGGCTGTCGAATCCGAAGACCGCGCGCATCGGCAATACGTTCGGCATGGTCGGGATGGCGATTGCGATTCTCACGACCATTGCCTTGATCGCCAAGCAGGCCACCGCGCTCGGATCGAATCTTGGCCTGGGTCTTGGACTGCTGCTGGTCGCTTTGATCATTGGCGGCGCTATCGGCGCGTTCGTCGCCGCGCGCGTCGAGATGACCAAGATGCCGGAGCTCGTCGCGGCCATGCACTCGCTGATCGGTCTCGCGGCGGTCTGCATTGCGTATGCGGTGGTGTCGGAGCCGGCCGCATTCGGTCTCGTCGATCCCGAGTATCCGGTGCCGGGCTTTCTGCCTTACGGCAATCGCGTCGAGCTGTTTATCGGTACGTTCGTCGGCGCAATTACTTTTAGCGGTTCGGTGATCGCGTTTGGCAAGCTCTCGGGCAAATACAAGTTTCGCCTCTTTCAGGGCGCACCGGTCGTGTACGCAGGCCAGCACCTGATCAACCTGATGCTCGCCATCGCGATGCTCGGCTTCGGCATCATCTTCTTTTTTACGCAGTCGTGGCTGCCGTTCATCGTCATGACGGTGATCGCGTTCGTGCTCGGCGTGCTGATCATCATTCCGATCGGCGGCGCGGATATGCCGGTCGTCGTGTCCATGCTCAACTCGTACTCGGGCTGGGCGGCGGCAGGGATCGGCTTCTCGCTCAACAATCCGATGCTGATCATCGCGGGCTCGCTGGTTGGGTCCTCGGGTGCGATTCTGTCGTACATCATGTGCCGCGCGATGAACCGCTCGTTCTTCAACGTGATTCTGGGCGGCTTCGGCAATGAGGCGGGCGCGGCGGCAGCGGGCGGCTCGGCCGAGCAGCGTCCGGTGAAATCCGGTTCCGCCGACGATGCGTCGTTCATGCTCGGCAACGCCGAAACGGTCGTGATCGTGCCGGGTTATGGCCTTGCGGTGGCGCGCGCGCAGCATGCGTTGAAGGAGCTGACCGACAAGCTCGTCGAGAAGGGCATTGAAGTGAAGTACGCGATTCACCCGGTGGCGGGACGGATGCCTGGCCATATGAACGTGCTGCTCGCCGAAGCCGAAGTGCCGTACGACATGGTGTTCGAAATGGACGACATCAACGGCGAGTTCGGCCAGGTCGACGTGGTGCTCGTGCTCGGCGCGAACGACGTGGTGAACCCGGCCGCGAAGAACGATCCCAAGTCGCCGATTGCGGGCATGCCGATCATCGAGGCTTACAAGGCACGCACTGTCATTGTGAACAAGCGCTCGATGGCGGCGGGTTATGCCGGGCTCGACAACGACCTCTTCTACATGGACAAGACGATGATGGTGTTCGGCGACGCCAAGAAGGTGATCGAAGATATGGTGAAGGCGGTCGACTAGAAGCGTGTGGAGTCTCGCGGATTCTTGACCTTTGACGCGGGACTCCATCCACACCGGAAGTCTGTATTTCAAAATCCGGCCGCCGCGACGCATCGCTCGCATTGTCGCGCTAGCGCGGCTTTGCGTTGACGTGCCGCAACAGGTCCGCGAGCCGCCTGCCTTGCTGGTCCGGATAAGGTTCGCGCACTTCCAGTTCCTGAATCCGCTCCAGTCCAAAGTTGCGGAAGTCGCCGCGCAATTCACACCACGCGCCTAGCGTCCAGCGCGCACCCCAATACGCGAGCGCGAGCGGCCACACGCGGCGCTCGGTTGCCGCGCCGTTTGCATCGGTGTACGAAAAGCTCACCATTTGCCGGGTGTCGATTGC
This sequence comes from Paraburkholderia caledonica, assembly GCF_000383275.1. Lineage (NCBI taxonomy): Bacteria > Pseudomonadati > Pseudomonadota > Betaproteobacteria > Burkholderiales > Burkholderiaceae > Paraburkholderia > Paraburkholderia caledonica. The sequence goes on from NZ_KB911042.1 coordinate 58,160, forward strand.
TCGATGCAGCGTGTCGAGCTGTGCCGAGAAATCACTCCTGATATGGAACGACGGCGCGAAGACAGCGAGTCTTTCGAGCGACGCGCGCTTGTCCGCCGGCATCGCCGAGGCAATCTTGGCGAGCGCGCCGCGCGCTCCACTTGCAAAGTCGGAGCCGCCCCAGGATTCCAGCATGCGCGCGCCGGCGGCGAGTGCCGCGAGTTCGTCGGCGGTGAAGGTGAGCGGCGGCAAACTCGCCGCGCGGCTCAGCCGGTAGCCAATGCCGGCCTCGCCCTCGATCGGCACGCCCGACAATTGCAGATCGCGCACATCGCGATAGACCGTGCGCAGCGAGATGTTGAGCCAGTCGGCGAGTTGTTGCGCGGTGGTCAGACGCCGGCCGCGCAGCAGTTCGGCGATCTGGAACAGGCGGTCGGCGCGGCGCGTCATCGTGGGCGTCTTGTAGAAGAGGACAGGGACAGTCCCGCGATGATAGCGCCGCATGCCGCGCTCCGGTCAGCGTTTCGGGCGCTGTGCGCGTGGTGTTTAGCGCTGCGCTGCGTGCACTCTGCGACCTAGCCGTTGGTCCGCGAGTGCAGGCCGAGGCGGTTGCCTTCGGTATCGGTGAAGAACGCGATATAGCCGATATCCTGCGGCAGCTTGACGACCGGACCGTCGGTCTTGCCGCCGGCTTCTTCGATGCGGGCAAGAGCGGCGTCCACGGTCGGCTGCGCGTTCAGATAGACGAGCACGCCGTCGCCGTTCGGCGTCATCGACGGACTATGGACGATCGCGCCGCCCGTGGCCGGTTCTTCGTAGCCGAACACCGCAATCGGCTGGCCACCGATTTCCTGGCGATTCAGTTTGACGTCGAGCGCGGTTTCATAGAAGCGGACAGCGCGATCGAAATCGACGGACGGGATCTCAAACCATGCAACAACTTTCGACGATGCAGACATGACACTCTCCTGTTGACCGAGCCAGTGCTTCAGCGCTTGCTCTGGTCCCATGCAAGATGGTTCGGTGGATGGACGGCGGATAAGCCGTATAAAGCGCCGGATGGCGTGAGGAGAAGTGTGCGGGCGTGCTGCTGACAGCGTGGTGTCAGTAGGGTGCGAGAAGGAGGAGTCGGGCGTGCGGTTTCGGCGACGCGAAAAAAAACCGCGGGAGTCGGTTCCGCGGTTTCTTTGGCCTGCTTCTGCTTTTACTTGTGCTTCGGTCTGTGCTCGGGTTTATGAGGTGCGCAAGCCGCGCCTCTACGCCGGAAAAACGGTGCGTGGCGAGCGGCTAGCGTCAATCGGCGGGCGTGTCGTTCTGCGGCCGCTGGCGCACGCTGCCTGCGATGAGGTCGAAGCGGAACAGTCGGCATTCGAGCGCGCCGTTGAAAAGCGGCGTCTTGGTCGATTCGCGCAGACGCAACTGGCCGGGCAACTTGCGGTCCGAAGTCAGGATGAACGCGTGCCAGCCGGTAAAGCGTTGCTTGAGCGCGTCGCCGAGCGACTGGAAAAATTCGCTGTCCGGCGTTTCTTCCTGGGCGCGGCGGAAGCTGTCGTCATCGCGATTATCGCGGTTGCGCGGTTCGCGGATTTCGCCGCGCGCGTTGCGTCCGCGCACTTCGATCCGTTCGCCGTACGGGGGATTCGCGACGAGAATGCCCGGCTCGGAGCTCGGCGGCGTCATGCCGCGCGCGTCGACCTGTTTGAGCGGGATCGACGGCAAGCCTGCGCGCTGGAAATTCGCACGCGCTTTGTCGAGCATGTCGCCGGAAATGTCGCTGCCGAATATTTGCAGATCGGCGCGCGAGGTACGAGCGGCGTGCTTGGCGTCGAGCGCGGCGGCCTTCAGTGTTTGCCAGGTTTTGCTGTCGTATTGCTTGAGCTTTTCGAAGCCGAAGCGGCGTTCCGCGCCTGGCGCGATGTTCAGCGCGACTTGCGCGGCTTCGGCGAGGAATGTGCCGCTGCCGCACATCGGGTCGTACAGCGGCGTGCCTGCATTCCAGCCCGTCAGACGCAGGATGCCCGCCGCGAGATTCTCGCGCAGCGGCGCGGCGCCCTTGTCGAGGCGCCAGCCGCGCTTGAAGAGCGGATCGCCGGACGTGTCGAGGTAGAGCGTGCAGTCGGTCGCCGTGAGAAACGCGAACACGCGGACGTCGGGCGTCGCGGTGTCGATGTTCGGGCGCGCGCCGCTGACTTCGCGCAGCCGATCGCAGATGGCATCCTTTACGCGCAGCGTGGTGAATTCGAGGCTGCGCAGCGGCGACTTGATCGCGGTAACGTCGACGCGCAAAGTTTCGTTCGCGGAGAACCACTGCTCCCAACGTTGTTCGACGGCGAGCGCGTAGATGTCCTGTTCACTGCGATACGGGCGATGCGCGATTTTCAGCAACACGCGGCTCGCGATGCGCGAATGCAGATTGGCCGCCATGCCGGCCGCCCAACCGCCGCGGAAGTGCACGCCGCCGGGGACTTGCGACCCCGCCGAGAATGGCGCGCCGTTCAGATGTTTCGCGGCGATTTCGGCGAGTTCAGTGGCGAGCGAGGCTTCGAGGCCGCGCGGGCAGGGGAGGAAGAAATCAAAGGACATGGGGTGGGGCGAGCCGGTGGGCGTTGGGTAAGGGCGTATTGTACGCGGTTGGCTGGCGCGTTTTTTCGCTGACGGAATCAAGGCGAGCGGTTCGAGAGCAGACCTTTCCGACGAGCACGCGGTGCAAGGCGGGAGGTATGACTGCCTTGTCAAAAACGCGGGGTGTGCGAGGGCACAGATTCCAGATGCACCACTACCCCCTCCGAGCCAGGGGACCCGCTTATGAGCTAGCGGTGCAAAGCCGCTTTCTTTGCTTACTTTCTTTGCGGCATGCAAAGAAAGTAAGTGCCGCCCCGCACAGGGGCAGTGCCAATAGACCACCGTGAAATCAAGGAAAGGCCAAGGGGTTCAAACGGCAAAGGAACCCAAGCTCCTTCGAAACCTACCCCGCAGCAACAGCTGCCCCGTCGGAGGGACAAGCCGGCACATTGACCCGCGCCGCCCCCTTTGCCTGCGAAGCAGAAGCGCCAGCAGCAGCGGCACCGGCAGAAGCAGAAGAAGCAGCAGCCATCGCCCGCAAAGCCCCCGCCACCTGCTCGGAAACCCGCTGCAAAGCCCTCCGATGCCCATCGACAAGCGAGTCGTACCCACTCCCGACCTGCTCGCTCACGACACTGCGACAAGTCATCACAGCAGTACTCCGAACAGCCCGCACGCTCCACACCGCGTCGATCAGCGCATGCGACACCGGCCACGATTCGAACCGCTGCACATTCACGCTGACCCGATACACGGGCGTCGTATCCGAATAAGCGGTGCCATACACATCGATCGTATTCAACTGCTGCGTGAGACTTGTCGACAACGCCCGGCGCAGTTCGTCGCCTGGCAATGACGCCCAACGCTCTTCTTCCAGCACCTTCACCTGGGTCGGTCCCGTCTGCACGACCAACTGCGTCTTGGCAACTTGCGGCGGCACGTCGATCGGTGCGACTTCGATCAGCCACGCCGGCGCCGCCGCCGTACGCACGCTCGACGCGCCCGCTGGCGTGCTCCCTGAAGCGCCCACACTTGCGCCGCCGAGCGTATAGAACCGGCTACTCGGCGATGCACACGCCGCCAGTGCGAGCACGGCGACGAGTGCACCGGCTTGGAAAGCGTTGCGCGCGGGCCCGCCCGGCAGGCGCGAAAGCCGGGACAGTCTGGAAAGGCGGGCAAACATCATGGTTTATCTCCTGCTTTACCGCGCAATAACGATTCGGGGTGGCGCTCCAGATAATCCGACAGCGCATTCAGCGACTGCAACGTCCGCGTCAATTCCTGCAACGCCTGATGCACGTCCGACTGCAACGGCGAGTCCTGCTGCAACGTCGCCTCCGCCGAGCCGAAGGTCTGCTTCGCCGCCGCCAGCGTGTCGCGGGCTTGCGGCACGACTTCCGTGTCGAGGCGCTTGAAGAGCTGATCGGCATTCTTGAGCGCGCTGTTCAGGTTGTTGCCGATCTGGTCGAACGGTACCTTGTCGAGCTTCTTCGCGATGTCCGCCACCTGGAGCTGCAACTCGTCGAGCGTGTTCGGAATGGTCGGCAATTCGAGCGGATCGCTTGCTACGTCGACAGTGGCCGGCGGCGCCTTCGGGAAGATATCGAGCGCAACATAGAGCTGGCTCGTGATCAGATTGCCCGTGCGCAACTGGCCGCGCAGACCGTGTTTGACCAGTTGTTGCAACAGGTTCTGACCAGCAAGGCTGCCCGGCGCCGGAGCCGTTTCGCGGAAGCGCTTGCCGAGGCGGTCCGGGTAGATGTTCATGGTCACGGGCATCGTGAAGCTGCGCGTTTTCGGATCGTAGTCGATGCCGATGTTCGTCACCTGACCTAGCACGATGCCGCGGAAGTCCACCGTGGCGCCGACCGACAGCCCACGCAGCGACTGGTTGAAGTTCATCACGACGCGCAGCGGCTCGCCGTCCGGCTCGCGCATCGCGTCGCCCTCGTCCGAGCCGAGGCGGAACGTCATGTTGTTCGGCGCCTGCGCGCCCACGCCCTGGCCGGGCGGCGACTGGAACGACAAACCGCCGACGATCACCGTCGCGAGCGACTGCGTATTCAGCTTGAAACCGCTCGAATCGAGCCGCAGATCGACGCCACTCGCATGCCACCAGCGTGAATTGGTGCCGACGTACTGGTCGAACGGTGCGGACACGAACACCTGCATCGTCACGCCGGTGCCGTCCTTGTCGAGCGAGAAGCCCACCACCTGGCCGACCTGCACGCGACGGTAGAAAATCGGCGAACCGATGTCGATCGAGCCTAGCGAATCGCCGTGCAGGATGAACTGGTGACCCTTCTGGTCGCCGGTAATAGGTGGGGGCGTCTCGAGGCCGACAAAATTTTTCTCGCTGTCGGGCGAATGGCCGGCGTCCGCGCCGATATAGGCGCCCGAAAGGAGCGTGGTGAGCCCGGACACGCCGCTTGCGCCCACCCGCGGGCGCACGACCCAGAAGCGGGAGTCCTTGACCGCGAAGTCTTCGCCTTCCTTCGTCAACTGCACCTGCACGAGTACGTGAGAAAGATCTTTCGACAACGTGATCGACTTCACCGCGCCAACGTCGACGTCCTTGTACTTGACCTTGGTTTTGCCGGGCTCGAGCCCTTCGGCGCTGACGAAACTGATCGTGATGGTCGGGCCTTTCTCCGTCGCCGACTTGATGACGAGCGCAATACCGATCAGCGCGGCGATCAAGGGAATCACCCAGACGAGCGACGGCAGCCAGCGGCTGCGCGGCTCGATCTGGGGGTCTGGGAGTTGGGGCGGCAACTGCGGTCCGTTCGAATCGTTGCGCGGCGCATCGGAGGCGGGCGTCGGTCCTGGCGGGCTAGTCATGTTCGAGATCCTGAGGTTTTTGAGTACTGCCGTCCACGTCGTCCCAGATGAGCCGTGGATCGAATTGCATGGATGCCATCATCGTGAGGATCACCACCGAGCCGAACGCGATCGCGCCCGGTCCAGCCGTGATGACTGCAAGCGACTTGAAGCGCACCAGCGCGACCGTCAATGTGACCACGAACACGTCGAGCATCGACCAGCGGCCGATCCGTTCGACCATCCGGTAAAGCGTGGTGCGTTGCTCCGGACGCCAGCGCGAGCGGCGCTGCGCGGTAATGGTGAGGAGCGCGAGCACGCTCAGCTTGAGCATCGGCACCATGATGCTGGCGACGAACACGATTACCGCAAGCGGCCAGTCGCCGGACGTCCAGAAGTACACGACGCCGCTCATGATGGTGTCGTCCTCCGAACCCAGCAGCGACGAGGTATGCATGACCGGCAACAAATTTGCCGGAATATACAGCAACGCCGCCGCGATCAGCAGCGCCCACGTGCGCATGAGGCTGTCCGGATTGCGTGAGTGCAGGCGCGAGCCGCACCGTGAGCAATGCTGCGGCGTGATCGAGCGGATGCGCGGTTCGACACGTCCACACGCGTGGCAGGCGACGAGGCCCGCGCGTCTTGCGGTGATGTATTTCATGCGCGGCTCACCCTCGATGCGGCGCCGGCGGTACGCCGGGGCTTGCGTCGGGGGCCTGGCCGCGGTCTACGCCCGGCTCAGCGTCGACTTGCAGCGCGGGCGGAGCGGGCGGGCCGGCAACCGCGCCGACCGCGAGTGCCGCGCTATCGGCCGAACTGCGCGGCAGTGGCCGCTGACTGCGTGCGCCGAGTTCGTCCGCGAGATCCCACAGAATGCGCGGGTCGAAGGTGACGACCACGGCGAACATCAGTGTCAGCGCGCCGAACGCGAAGAGCGCCGCCTCGGGTATCACGCGCGCGAGACTGACCATCTTCACGATGGTGATCAGCACACCGAGCATGAACACTTCGATCATCCCCCAGGGACGCACGAACTGGATTGCGCGCAAGACGCGGTTGAAGCCCGCAGGCACATAGCCGGAGCGCAGCGGGATCAGAACGTAGAGCAGCGCGACGAGTTCGGTGAGCGGAAACAGAATGGTCGAGCAGAACACCATGACGGCGACGATCTGCATGTCCTCGTTCCAGAGCGCGACGAGCGCGCCGAACAGCGTGGTCTGCGAGGTAATGCCATTGGTCTCGAGTTCGACGATGGGAAATCCCTGCGCGATCAGGAATGTGATCAGCGCGGCGAGCGTCATGGCGCTGATGCCCTCCAGCTTGCGCGACACGCCGCTGTAGAGCGTCGCACGGCAACGCGGACAGCGCGCGAGTTTGCGCCCGGCAAGCCGCGGCTTGCGGAATAGCGTATCGCACTCGTGGCACGCAATCAGGTTGTCATTTTCCATACGGCAGCGGGCCAACGATATGTGAGTAAGCGTGCAATGCCGGTCGCAAGTGTGGGCGAATAACGCAGTTCGAAAAAATTTGTGCAGCAATAGTACCAAACGCGTTGCAGGCGCGCGCGTGGGCGCTGCGCCTTGTGAATGAAAGCTCTGACAGCGTCCGTCCCCAATTGTTCAACGGCGTGGCGAGGCGCGCCCCAAGTCGCCTTTCGGTAAATTTCGCGTTGCCGCAGCCAGCTTTTTCCGCTTCGGGTAGCATGGCGGCCTGGCGTGTCTCGAAGGCCGCGGCACCGGGTTATCCGCCGATAGACTTTGCATCGGCACGGAATAGCCGGGCCTGCCGCACCGTTAACCTCTCTTAGCAAGCGTTCACCTGTCATGGCACACAACCCTTCATTCGGTGGCCGGGAGTCGTACACGCGGACTGCCATTGCCTTTCATTGGCTGATCGCATTGCTGATCGTCTGCGGCTTTGCGCTCGGCTGGGTGATGACCGACATCCCTGGCTTCACGCCGACCAAACTGCGCTATTTCTCGTGGCATAAATGGATTGGCGTGACGGTATTTGCGCTGGCTATCGTGCGCATTCTCTGGCGCGCAACGCATGGCGCTCCGGCGATGCCGCGCCGCATGCCCGCCTGGCAGCGCGGCGCCGCGCACTTCGTGCATGTGCTGCTCTATGTATTGATGATCGCGATTCCCGTTTCCGGCTATCTGTACAGCTCGGCGGCAAATGTGCCGGTTGTCTATCTCGGGTTGATTCCGCTGCCGCGTCTGATCGCGCCGGACCCGCATCTGAAGGAATTGCTCAAGAACGTCCATATCGCGCTGAATTACACATTGCTGGTGCTGGTCGGACTGCATGTAGCGGCGGCGCTCAAGCATCAGTGGCTGGACCGCGACGGCTTGCTGTCGCGCATGCTTCCCTTCCTCAAATAAGGACAACCATGAAGGTCTCGTTTTATCGCTATATGCTCGCCGCATTTGCCGCGCTTTCGCTGACCGCAACTGGCAGCGCGCTGGCCCAGGTCGATGTCGCAAAGAGTTCGGTGACGGCCACGTCCAAGCAGATGAACGTGCCGGTGGAAGGCAAGTTCGGCAAATTCAGCGCGCAGATCAAGTTCGACCCGGCCAAGCCGACCGAAGGCAGCGCTCAGCTGAACATCGACGTCGGCAGCTACGATCTAGGCGACGAGAGCTACAACGATCAGGTGCGCGGCAAGGAATGGTTCGACGCAAAGAGCTATCCCAGCGCCACGTTCGTTTCCAGCGCCATTGCGCCGGCCGGCGGCAACCAGTACAAAGTGACTGGCAAGCTGACCATCAAGGGCAAATCGCAGACGGTGGTGGTGCCGGTCACCGTGACGCAGCAAGGCGCGACGCAAACGTTCGACGGTTCATTGCCGATCAAGCGCTCGCAATTCGACATCGGCACGGGCGAATGGAAAGACACGTCGGTTGTTGCCGATGACGTGGTCATCAAGTTTCATATCGTCGCCGCACATAAATAACTTGCGCCGCGCGGTTCAGTGCAGCCGTTTTTAACTGACTGGGAGCATGAATTGAAGACATCCATGTTGATCGCCGCCGGTGCATTGGCCTCCTGTGTTTCGCTCAGCGCATTCGCCGCCGCGGACACTTATCAGCTCGACCCGACTCACACCTATCCGAGCTTCGAAGCAGACCACTTCGGCGGCCTGTCCGTGTGGCGCGGCAAGTTCACGAAGAGTTCCGGCACTGTCACGCTGGACCGCACCGCAAAGACGGGTACCGTCGAAGTGAACGTGGATCCCGCTTCGATCGCCACCGGGAACGGCAAGCTCGACGACCATCTGAAGTCGGCTGAATTCTTCGACGTGTCGAAGTTTCCCGCCGCGACCTACAAAGGAACGGACATCAAGTTCGACGGCGACAAGCCTTCGGAAGTGATCGGCACCTTGACGCTGCACGGCGTGACGAAGCCGCTGAACCTGAAGGTCGAGTCGTTCAAGTGCATGCAGCACCCGGTGCTCAAGCGCGAAGTGTGCGGCGTGGAAGCGAGCGGTCATTTCGACCGCGCGGACTACGGTATCGACTTCGGCACAAAGTACGGCTTCAATATGGACACCAAGCTGCACATTCAGGCTGAAGGCATCAAGCAACAGTAACCGCTGAGGTGCGTGCATGCGCACCGATTCACAATGACGCGATGACGCCGCCGTTGCGGCGCAGCACGAACAGCGCTTCGCGTCTCGCTGAATATATGACCGCTTCGTTCGCTTCCGCGACGAAGCGGTTTTTTCATGGAGCCGGCCGCGCATCAAGCCGTGCGAGCGTTATGCGGCGCGGGCGCGTAATTTGCCGCTCGCCTCGGTTTAATTTTTCGGGTACATAGAGCGCTGGCACCGCGTTGGTTGTGCGCGCATCCAATACGGCGAGATGGGGCCTGAGTCCGCATCCATAATATTCGCGCAAACTGGAGATCTGCATGAACGCAACGACAGCAGCAAGCCTTGCGGGAAGCCGGCGAAATTCGTGGCGGGCGGTGATCGCCGCATCGATCGGCAACGCGCTGGAGTGGTTCGATCTGGTCGTCTACGGCTTTTTCGCCGTGGTCATCGCCAAGCTGTTCTTTCCCGCCGGCAACGACACCGTTTCGCTGCTGCTCACGCTCGGCACGTTCGGCGTGTCGTTCTTCATGCGTCCGCTCGGTGCAATCGTGATTGGCGCATACGCGGACCGCGCCGGGCGCAAGGCCGCGCTCACGCTGTCCATTCTGCTGATGATGGGCGGCACCCTGATCATCGCGGTTTTGCCGACTTACAGGAGCATTGGCATTGCCGCGCCCGTGATTCTCGTCATCGCGCGATTGATGCAGGGTTTTTCGGCGGGCGGTGAGTTCGGCAGCGCCACCGCCTTCCTCGCGGAACATGTGCCGGGGCGGCGCGGCTTTTTCGCAAGCTGGCAGGTCGCAAGCCAGGGGCTCACTACGCTGCTTGCCGCGGGTTTCGGCGTCGCACTGACGGGCAATCTGACGCCGGACCAGATGGCGTCATGGGGATGGCGCGTGCCGTTCTTCTTCGGGCTCCTGATCGGACCAGTCGCCTGGTACATCCGCACGAAGCTCGATGAAACGCCGGAGTTTCTCGCTGCCGAAACGACGAGCACGCCGCTGCGCGACACGTTCACGAGTCAGAAACTGCGGCTACTGATCGCAATCGGCGCGGTGGTGCTTGGGACTGTGTCGACTTACCTCGTGCTGTTCATGCCGACCTTCGGCGTGAAGCAACTGGGGCTCGCACCTTCGGTCGCGTTCTCCGCCATCGCGCTGACGGGCCTGATTCAGATGGTGTTTGCGCCGGTGGTCGGGCATCTGTCGGACCGGCATGGGCGCACCACGATCATGCTGATTTCGGCAGTGCTGCTTCTCGTACTGATTTATCCGGCGTTCGTGTATCTCGTCGCGCATCCAACCTTTGGCACGCTGATCGCACTCCAGGTGGTGCTCGGCTTTCTCATGACAGGCTATTTCGCGGCGTTGCCGGGTTTGCTGTCTGAGATGTTTCCGGTGCAGACACGCACGACCGGCATGTCGCTTGCCTATAACATCGCGGTGACCGTTTTCGGCGGCTTCGGGCCGTTCATCATCGCGTGGTTGATCGGCTTCACGGGTTCGAAGGCCGCGCCCAGTTACTACCTGATTTTTGCCGCGCTCCTGAGTGTCGCGGCGCTGATTGCGGCGCGGCGCAAATTGGGCTTTCGGTAGAATGTCGGCGGTTTCAGTCAGTCGGCGAGCCCGGCGAGTCGGACAGTGAAGCGCTGAGGACAACGCCACAAACAAAAAGGCCGGTTCGCGATGAACCGGCCTTTTTTGTTGCCAATGCGTTACTTACTTTAACGCGATCAAACCTGAGCGCCCGCGTTCGGATCGTTCGGATCGACGCGATCTTTCTTGTCTTTGATCAGATCGTCGCGCTTCACGCCGAACCACATGGCAAGCGCCGCGGCAACGAACACCGACGAGTAGATACCGAACAGAATACCGACCGTCAGCGCCAAAGCGAAGTAGTGCAGTGTCGGGCCGCCGAACAGGAACATCGACAGCACCATCATCTGCGTACATCCGTGCGTGATGACGGTTCGCGACATGGTGCTCGTGATTGCGTGGTTGATCACTTCGATCACGGTCATCTTGCGCTCGCGGCGGAACGTCTCACGAATCCGGTCGAAGATAACCACCGATTCGTTCACCGAATAGCCGAGCACCGCGAGCACGGCGGCCAGCACCGACAGCGAGAACTCCCACTGGAAAAACGCGAAAAAACCGAGAATGATCACGACGTCGTGCAAGTTCGCGATCACGCCCGCCACCGCGTACTTCCATTCGAAGCGGAACGACAGATAGATCACGATGCCCGCGACCACGCAGGCGAGCGCCAGCAAGCCGTCGGTGGCGAGTTCCTTGCCGACCTGCGGACCGACGAACTCGACGCGCTGCAACTGCACCTGCGGCGTTTCGGTTTTCAGCGCGCTCATGACCTGATCGCTTTGCTGCGCGGACGTCAAACCCTGCTTGAGCGGCAAACGGATTAGCACGTCGCGTGAGGTGCCGAAGTTCTGCACCTGCGCGTCGGCGTAGCCGAGCTTGCTCAGCGTGCCACGCACCGGATCGAGCGGCGCGGCACCCGGATACTGGACTTCGATCACGGTACCGCCGGTGAACTCCACCGACAGATGCAGTCCCCGGTGCACGAGAAAAAACACCGCGGCGAGGAACGTCAGCAGCGAAATTGCGTTGAAGATCAACGCACGCTGCATGAACGGAATGTCTTTACGAAAGCGGAAAAATTCCATGGTCTTGTTCTCCGGGACTCAGCGGGATGAACCCGGTTTCTGCGGCGTGTTCGGCGTGCCCTGTGCATTGCGGCGGCGTACGGTCGGCTTGCCCGCGCGCGACTGCGCGGCAGCGGCCGGCGCTTTTGGCTTCACGGCGGCGGCCGATGCGGCACGCATGGCCTGAGCCGTGTCGGTCGCTGCGTCGTCGGTGCCGAGATAAGCAGCGGAGCCCGCAGGCGCCGTGTCCGGACGCCACACCTGGCCGATTGCCAGCGACTTCAGCTTCTTCTTGCCGCCGTACCAAAGGTTGACGATGCCGCGCGAGAAGAACACTGCCGAAAACATCGACGTCAGAATGCCGATACAGTGCACGATCGCGAAACCGCGCACGGGGCCTGAGCCGAATGCGAGCAGCGCGATACCAGCGATCAGCGTGGTGACGTTCGAGTCGAGAATCGTCGCCCATGCATGCGCGTAGCCGTTCTGGATGGCCAGTTGCGGCGGCGCGCCGTTGCGCAGTTCTTCACGCACGCGTTCGTTGATCAGCACGTTGGCGTCGATCGCCATACCGAGCGCGAGCGCGATTGCGGCGATGCCGGGCAACGTGAGCGTGGCCTGCAGCATCGACAGCACCGCGATCAGCAGCAACAGGTTCACGGACAGGCCGATCATCGAGATCACGCCGAACAGCATGTAGTACGCAATCATGAAGACGGCGATCGCCGCGAAGCCCCACACGACCGAGTGGAAGCCCTTCTTGATGTTGTCGGCGCCAAGGCTCGGGCCGATCGTGCGTTCCTCGATGATGTCCATCGGCGCGGCCAGCGAACCGGCGCGCAGCAGCAGCGCGAGGTCGGCGGCGCCTTGCGGCGTGGCCTGGCCGGTGATCTGGAAGCGATCGCCGAGTTCCGACTGGATGGTCGCGACCGTCAGCACTTCGCCCTTGCCTTTTTCGAACAGCACCATTGCCATCGGCTTGCCGATGTTGTCGCGCGACACGCTGCGCACCGCGCGGCCGCCGGCCGAGTCGAGGCGAATGTTGACGGACGGACGCTGATGTTCGTCGAAGCCCGCCGACGCGTCGATAATGCGGTCGCCGGTGAAAATGATCTGCTTCTTGAGCAGCACCGGCGTCTGGTTGCCGTGCGTGAACAGCTCGTCGCCCGGGGGCACCGGGTCGGACGGATTCGGATGCGTGTTGACCGGATCGGCGAGGCGCGCTTCGAGCGTTGCCGTGCGGCCGATGATGTCCTTCGCCTTCGCCGTGTCCTGCACGCCCGGCAGTTCGACCACGATGCGGTCGGCGCCCTGTTGCTGGATCACCGGCTCGGCCACGCCGAGTTCGTTCACGCGGTTATGCAACGTGGTGATGTTCTGCTTGAGCGCGGCGTCCTGCACGGCTCTTTGCACAGCCGGCGTGAAGGTGCCGACGAGCTGCACGGAGCCGTCAGTGCTGTTCTGCGACGTCCACTGGAGCTCGCTAATACTGCGGCTCAGTTGCTTCGCTGCGTTGTCCGCCGTGGCCTGGTCGGCGAAATTGATCACCACCGTCTGGTTGACGCGGTTCACGCCGCCGTCGCGAATGTTGTTGTCGCGCAGGAGCGTGCGCGCGTCGGACGCGTCGGAGTCGAGCTTCTTGTTCAGCGCGCCCGCCATGTCGACCTGCAGCAGGAAGTGCACACCGCCGCGCAAGTCGAGACCGAGGTACATGGGCAGCGCGTGCAATGCGGTCAGCCAGCGCGGCGACGCACTTTGCAGGTTGAGCGCCACGATGAACTGCGGGTCGGTGGGATCACTGTTCAGCGACTTCTGCAGCAGGTCTTTCACGCGCAATTGCGTGTCGGTGTCGGGCAGGCGCACGCGAATGTTTGCGTTGGCCGACGTGTTGTCGAACGTGACGTCGTCTGCTTTGATCTGATTGGCTGCGAGCGCGGCTTCGACTGCCGACAGCGTGGTCGAGTCGAGCTTGACCGTTGCCTTGCCGCTCGACACCTGCACCGCCGGCGCTTCGCCGAACAGGTTGGGCAGCGTGTACACGAGGCCGATGACGAGAGCCACCAGCATCACGGCATATTTCCAGAGGGGGTAACGATTCATGAGTAGTCCAACGGAAGGTTGGCTTGAAAGCGATGCGCCCGGCGATGAGCGCGGGCGATCCGGCGTCTGCTTGCCTGATCGCCGGCGAGGCCGCGCCGGACGCGAGAGAGCAGGCCTTTACAGCGACTTGATCGTGCCCTTCGGGAGAATCGTCGTGACCGACGCTTTTTGCACGGTGATTTCCGTGCCTTCCGAGATTTCGACGCCGACGTAAGCCTCGCCCACCTTGGTCACCTTGCCGACGATGCCGCCGTTCGTCACAACTTCGTCGCCCTTGGCCATGGCGGCGAGCATGTTGCGATGTTCTTTCTGGCGCTTCATTTGCGGGCGAATCATGATGAAGTACAGCACGCCGAACATCAGGATCAGCGGCAGGAAGCTCATCAAGTTCGATTCGATGCCACCTGCGGCTGTGCCTTGGGCGAAGGCATTGGAAATGAACGACACGTTGGTCTCTCCGTTATAGATCAATTCAATCAAAAAAATCAGCCGGTTATTCTACCACCGGCATTGCGCGCGTCGGCGCGGCGATTCGGCTTTGGGATCAATCGTTTAAAGCCGTTTTTCGCCGTCCGCGAAAGTAGATTGTAAGGTTTTCCGCAAGCATCTGACGGATTCTTCCGCCGAATCCGAACAACCAGGCGATCAAGGCGCCTCGTCGATGCCGCGCGCGCGGTTCTCGTGAAAGCGCTTGCGGAACGGCTCGAACATTTTTGCGTCGATGGCGTCGCGCATTTCCTGCATCAGTTCCAGGTAGTAGTGCAGGTTGTGAATCGTATTCAGTTGCGCGCCGAGAATTTCCCCCACGCGATGCAGATGATGCAGGTAGCCGCGAGTGAAATTTCGGCACGTGTAACAACCGCATTGCTCGTCGAGCGGACGCAGCGAATTCTTGTGCGTGGCGTTGCGGATCTTGATGTCGCCGAAGCGCGTGAAGAGCCAGCCGTTGCGCGCGTTGCGGGTAGGCATTACGCAATCGAACATGTCGACGCCTGCAGCCACGCCGGCCACCAGATCTTCGGGCGTGCCGACGCCCATCAGATAGTGCGGCTTGTCGGCCGGCAGCTTCGGGCCGATGTGATTCAGCACGCGCATCATGTCTTCTTTCGGCTCGCCGACCGACAAGCCGCCGATCGCGAGGCCGTGGAAGTCTTTCTCCGCGAGACCCGCGAGCGACTCGTCGCGCAGGTCCTCGAACATGCCGCCCTGAACAATACCGAAGAGCGCGTTCGGATTGCCGAGCCGCTGGAATTCGTCGATCGAGCGCTGCGCCCAGCGCATCGACATGCGCATGGAGTCGGCCGCTTCCTTGTGCGAAGTCGGCACGTTGTTCGTTGCGTAGGGCGTGCATTCGTCGAACTGCATGACGATGTCCGAGTTCAGCACCTTCTGGATCTGCATCGACACTTCCGGTGACAGGAACAGCTTGTCGCCGTTGATCGGCGACGCGAACGTGACGCCGTCTTCAGTGATTTTGCGCAGGTCGCCGAGCGAAAACACCTGGAAGCCGCCGGAGTCGGTCAGGATCGGCTTTTTCCAGCCCATGAAACCGTGCAGGCCGCCGTGCGCGCCGATCGTTTCGAGGCCCGGGCGCAGCCAGAGGTGAAACGTATTACCGAGGATGATCTGCGCATGCATTTCCTCGAGTTCGCGCGGCTGGACGGCTTTCACGGTGCCGTACGTGCCGACGGGCATGAAGATCGGCGTTTCGACGACGCCGTGATTCAGCGTGACGCGGCCGCGGCGCGCCTGGCCGTCGGTGCCGAGCAATTCGAAGTGGAGGCCGTTGGCGGGGCGCTCGGTGGTTGTCTGTTGCGAGTGGTGACCGGAGGTCATTGAGGTAACTCCATGGGCAACCGGAAAACAGTCCGGCGCAAACAATGAAACGCCGCCGAAGATGTTCGGCGGCTGAGGAAACTGCAAACTCGTGGACGGCGCGTCAGACGGCTCGGTCGTCGCGCCGCGTCAACAGCATCGCGTCGCCGTAACTGAAAAAGCGGTAGCGCTCCTCGATCGCATGGCGATACGCGGCACGAATCGTCTCGACGCCCGCGAATGCCGACACCAGCATCAGCAGCGTCGACTTTGGCAAATGAAAGTTCGTTACCAACCGGTCGACGACGCGAAACCGGTAGCCCGGCGTGATGAAAATGTCTGTCTCGGTGCTCGCCGCAGCAAGCGGGCGGCCGGCCGCTTCGGCGTCGCGCGCGGCGGCTTCGAGTGCGCGCATCGACGTCGTGCCCACTGCTATCACGCGGTTGCCGCGCGCCTTCGTCGCCGCGATTCTGTCGGCCAGAGACTGCGGCAAGTGATACCACTCGCTGTGCATCTTGTGCTCGGCCAGATTCTCGACGCGCACCGGCTGGAACGTACCGGCGCCGACGTGCAGCGTCAGTGTGGCTCGCTCAACGCCCGCGGTGTCGAGCCGCGCGAGCAGCGCGTCGTCGAAGTGAAGGCCCGCCGTGGGCGCCGCGACCGCGCCGGGATTTTGCGCGAACACGGTCTGATAGCGGGTTTCGTCCGTCGAGTCGGGGTCGTGCTCGATGTACGGCGGCAGCGGCAAACGCCCGAACTGCTCGATCAGCGTCAGGCAGTCGTCGGGGAAATGCAGCGTGTAGAACGGCTCGACGCGCTCGCCGACGGTCACGTCGAACGCATCGGCGAGACGAATCGTCGTGCCCTGCTGCGGGCTCTTGCTCGCGCGGATCTGCGCGAGCGCCGTGCGCTCGCCGGTGAGGCGTTCGACCAGAACTTCGATCTTTCCGCCACTGGCCTTCTGGCCGAGGAAGCGCGCCTTCAGGACTTTGGTATCGTTGAAGACCAGCAGGTCGCCGGCCGAAATGCATTCGGGCAGTTCGGCGAAGCGGCGGTCGACGAGACGCGCGGCGCCGTCGGCATGTGCCGCGTTGTCCACCTGAAGCAGGCGACTGGCGCTGCGCTCGGGTAGTGCGACTTGCGCGATCAGCTCAGGCGGCAGATCGAAATCGAAATCGGAAAGCTTGAACATGCGAACGACTGGAAGCGAATGGAGACTGAATTGAGCCGAAGGCCGGGCCGGGCGGCTATGATTGCGGGGCGCCACGGCGTGCCGCGAGCCCGCGCTTGCGCGCCAGCCAGATAGCGACGCGCCCTTCGATACTTTTGACAGCCGATATTGTACTTGCGAAGCAGCCCATGCCTTTGTCCGACCGCCGATTGCCCTCCGCTACCGATGAAGTCAGCGCCGAACCGGCAGCCCCGGTCGCGCGAGGCGGCACGGCGGCGGATGCAAGCGGGCAGGCCGACGGCGCGGCGCAACCCGGGCGGACGGCGCGCGCTGTGAAGCGAGCGGACCAGACATCCGGTGACGAGCCTGATGAAGCGTCCCGGCGAACATCGCAGCAAGCGCGTCAGCAAACACCAGACGGAATGACCGCCCCCGCACCGCAGGCTGCGGCTGGAAAAGCGAGGGCGTCGGCGAAATCGGCGGCGAAGTCATCGGCGAAATCGTCCGCCAAGCCCGCCGCCAAACCCGTCGACAAGCTCGCCAAACTCGGCCTCACGCGCGACATCGACCTGGTGCTGCATCTGCCGATGCGCTACGAAGACGAAACCTCGTTGACGCCGATCGGCCACCTGCTGCCAGGCGGCATTGCGCAGACCGAGGGCGTCGTGTTCGACAACGAGATCGCCTATCGTCCGCGTCGGCAGTTGCTCGTCAAATTGCGCGACGACGCGGGCGACGAACTCGTGCTGCGCTTTCTGAACTTCTACGGTTCGCAGGTCAAGCAGATGGCGATCGGCGCGCGGCTGCGCGTGCGCGGCGACGTGCGCGGCGGCTTCTTCGGCATGGAGATGGTGCATCCGGTGGTGCGTGTGGTCGACGAAGACACACCGCTGCCGCAAGCGCTCACGCCGGTCTACCCCAGCACAGCCGGCGTGACGCAGGCGTATTTGCGCAAGTCGATCGACAACGCGCTGTCGCGCACGTCTTTGCCGGAACTGCTGCCCGAGGCGGTCGCGCGTCAATGGTTGCAGCCGCTTGGCGTGCCCTCGCTGATGGACGCGGTGCGCACGCTGCATCATCCCGGCGCGCAATCCGATGAAACCGCGTTGATCGACGGCACGCATCCGGCATGGGTGCGCATCAAATTCGAGGAATTGCTCGCGCAGCAGATGTCGCTCAAGCGCGCGCACGAAGAGCGCCGCACGCGCTCCGCGCCGCCCATGCCGCGCCGCAAGCTGGGCGACGAATCCGCTTTGGTCGCACGTCTGCTCAAGGCGTTGCCGTTTTCGTTGACCCGCGCGCAGGAGCGCGTCGGCGGCGAGATCGCGCTTGATCTGACGCAGCCGCATCCGATGCAACGGCTCTTGCAAGGCGACGTCGGCAGTGGCAAGACAATTGTGGCCGCGCTGGCCGCGGCGCAGGCTATCGACGCCGGTTATCAGGCCGCGCTGATGGCGCCGACCGAAATCCTCGCCGAACAGCACGCACGCAAATTGCGCGGCTGGCTGGAGCCGCTCGGCGTGAACGTCGCGTGGCTCGCCGGTAGTCTGAAGGCCAAGGAGAAACGCGCCGCGATCGAAGCCGCGGCGCTCGGCACTGCCCAACTCGTGATCGGCACGCACGCGATCATTCAGGACGCCGTGGAATTCGCGCGTCTCGGGCTCGTGATCGTCGACGAACAGCACCGTTTCGGCGTCGCGCAGCGGCTCGCGTTGCGTGCAAAAGCGAAGAACGCTGCCGACGGCGCGCGCGACTTCCAGCCGCATCAACTGATGATGTCCGCCACGCCGATTCCGCGCACGCTCGCCATGACCTACTACGCGGATCTGGACGTATCGACCATCGACGAATTGCCGCCCGGGCGCACGCCGATCCTGACCAAGCTCGTGTCCGACGCGCGCCGTGAAGAAGTGATCGGCCGGGTGCGCGAGGCCGCGCTGACCGGGCGTCAGGTCTACTGGGTCTGTCCGCTGATCGAGGAAAGCGAAACGCTGCAACTGCAGACCGCGGTCGAGACGTACGAAACTCTGGTCGCGGCGCTGCCTGAACTGAACGTCGGACTCGTGCACGGCCGGCTGGCACCGGCTGAAAAAGCGGCTGTCATGGACGCCTTTACGCGCAACGAAGTGCAGTTGCTGGTCGCGACGACGGTGATCGAAGTGGGCGTCGACGTGCCTAATGCGTCGTTGATGGTGATCGAGCACGCCGAGCGCTTCGGCCTCGCACAGTTGCACCAGTTGCGCGGGCGTGTCGGACGCGGCAGCGCGGCGTCGGTGTGCGTGCTGCTGTACACCGGACCGTTGTCGATGACGGCGCGCGCGCGCTTGCAGACCATGCGCGAAACGACGGACGGCTTTGAAATCGCGCGCCGGGACCTCGAAATTCGTGGTCCGGGCGAGTTCCTCGGCGCACGGCAATCCGGCGCGGCGATGCTTCGTTTTGCCGATCTGCAGAACGATCAATGGCTGATCGAGCCCGCGCGCGAAGCGGCTGCGGCTTTGCTGGAGACGTATCCGGATGTCGTCACTCAGCATCTGGCGCGCTGGCTGGGGGCTCGCGAGCAGTATCTGAAGGCATAAACGAACGCACCGGCCGTCGGCCTTCGCCTGGTGCCGCACCCGTGGCGCGTTTCGCGGATATTGAAAGCCCGCGTACCGGGTTGGCGAACCGACCCTATGGGTGTATAACTGAAACCTATCGAATCCACTGCACTGATTGGTCCCCCAATGACGCTCACCGAATTGAAGTACATCGTTGCCGTTGCCCGCGAACGGCACTTCGGCCGGGCCGCCGAAGCGTGTTTCGTCAGCCAGCCGACCCTGTCGGTGGCCATCAAGAAGCTCGAAGACGAGCTCAACGTACAGATTTTCGAGCGCGGTACCAGTGAAGTGAGCGTCACGCCGATCGGTGAGCAGATCGTCACGCAAGCTCAGCGGGTGCTGGAACAGACGCTCGCCATCAAGGAAATCGCGAAGCAGGGCAAAGATCCGCTCGTCGGACCGCTGCGCCTCGGCGTGATCTACACGATCGGACCGTATCTGCTGCCCACGCTCGTCAAGCAGATGATCAAGCGCGTTCCGCAAATGCCGTTGATGCTGCAGGAAAACTACACGCTGAAGCTGATCGAACTGCTCAAGCAGGGCGAGATCGACGTTGCAATCATGGCGCTGCCGTTTCCCGAAACCGGACTGATGCTGCGTCCGCTCTACGACGAGCCGTTCGTCGTCGCGCTGCCGTCGGGTCACGCGTGGGAAAACCGTCAGAAGATCGACGCCGACGATCTCAAGCAGGAAACCATGCTGCTGCTCGGCAGCGGCCATTGCTTCCGCGATCATGTGCTGGGTGTTTGTCCGGAATTGATGCGTTTCTCGCAGAACGCCGACGGCATCCAGAAGACGTTCGAAGGATCGTCGCTGGAAACAATTCGCCACATGGTCGCAAGCGGCGTGGGCATCACCGTGTTGCCGCGCATGTCCGTGCACGAGGTCAAGCCGCACGCGGGCGGCATCGACTCGGGGCTTTTGTCGTATGTCCCGTTCGGCGAACCGGTGCCCGACCGCCGCGTCGTGCTCGCGTGGCGAAAGAGTTTTACACGGATGCCTGCCATCGACGCAATTTGCGACGCAATCAGCGCCTGCGACCTGCCGGGCGTCAAAAAGCTGGATTTGCCGGTCGCCGTGAACTGAACGGCGGCAAGGCGCACGGGCGCTGACGGCTTCTCGCCGCAGCCCCCGCTTCGCCTGGCTGCGGCGCGCCAATCTTCGCCGCGGTGCGCCGGGGTGCGCCTATTGGATAGATTAAATTTATAAAACACGCGTTTCCAATAGTATTGATATAGTGTTTTCCATGGATCGCAAGATCCCCAAGGCCCGGAGAACACCATGACTCAATCAGACTCGCCGCAAACTCAGACATTCGCCGCCAACGCAGCCGGCGCCAACACCGGTTTTGCCGCCGCCTTGCTCGGTATGCGCACGGTCGCGCTTTCTCTCCTCGTCGACCGCGCTCTGTCGGCCTGATTGTTCGCATAAGCCTTCGGCATTGCTTTGCCGCGCTTCTCCCCACATTCCTTTCCAACGAAAACCATCCAGGAGTTCCGCATGTCAGAACAGAAGCTCACCAATGCCGCCGGCGCGCCCGTCGCAGATAACCAGAACTCGATGACAGCCGGCGTGCGCGGCCCGGTCGTCCTGCAAGACGTATGGCTGATCGAAAAACTCGCTCACTTCGACCGCGAAGTGATTCCCGAGCGCCGCGTTCATGCAAAGGGCTCGGGCGCGTTCGGCACGCTGAAGGTGACCCACGATATTTCGCGCTACACGAAGGCCAAAGTGTTCGCCGAAGTGGGCAAGGAAACGCCGCTGTTCATGCGGTTTTCGACGGTCGCGGGCGAACGCGGCGCGGCCGATGCGGAACGCGACGTGCGCGGCTTCTCGATCAAGTTCTACACCGAAGAAGGCAACTGGGACGTGGTGGGCAACAACACGCCGGTGTTCTTCATTCGCGATCCGTTGAAGTTTCCGGACTTCATCCACACGCAAAAGCGTGACCCGTACACCAACCTGCGCAGCAACATCGCCGCGTGGGATTTCTGGACGCGCCATCCGGAGTCGATGCATCAGGTCACGATCCTGATGAGCGACCGCGGCATTCCGAAAAACTACCGTCAGATGCACGGGTTCGGTTCGCACACGTACTCGTTCATCAACGCGAACAACGAGCGTTTCTGGGTGAAGTTCCACTTCAAATCGCAGCAAGGCATTGAAAATTTCACCGATGGCGAAGCGTCGCAAGTGGTCGCGCAAGACCGTGAAAGTGCGCAGCGCGATCTGGTGGGCAACATCGACGCGGGCAACTTCCCCAAATGGCGCTTTGCGATCCAGGTGATGCCGGAGGCGGAAGCCGCAGCGTATCGCTTCAATCCGTTCGACATCACGAAGGTGTGGTCGCAGAAAGACTATCCGCTGATCGACGTTGGCATGATCGAGTTGAACCGCAACGCGGCCAACTATTTCTCGGATGTGGAGCAGGCAGCGTTCACGCCGGCCAATGTGGTGCCAGGCATCGGGTTCTCGCCGGACCGGCTGTTGCAGGGGCGTCTCTTCTCGTACGGCGACACGCAGCGCTATCGTCTCGGCATCAATCACCACCAGATTCCGGTGAATGCGTCGCGCGTGCCGAACCCGCACTCGTTCCATCGCGACGGGGCAATGCGTACGGACGGCAACCTCGGCGGCAACGTGAACTACGAGCCGAATCGCTTCGGCGACTTCGCGCAGGACACCAACGCATTGGAGCCCGCACTCGCAGCAGGTGCGGTCGACCGCTACGATCATCGCGCGGACGACGACTACTACACGCAGCCGGGCATGCTGTTTGCGCTCTTTGACGCGGCTCAACGCGAGCGGTTGTTCGGCAACATCGCGCGTCACATCAACGGCGTACCGCAAGACATCGTTGCGCGCGCGGTTGAACATTTCCGCCGCATCGATCCCGCTTATGCCGAAGGCGTGATCGCCGCGATGGCAGAACTCGCGGAAGGCGGCAAGAAGTAACAGGCAGCACGAGCGGGACGCAATGGGGTCCCGCGATGGGTGAACGGAGTGAACGGCGCTAACCGAGGAGCACGCTGATGATCGAGATGATGAAAGCCACTGCGGGCAAATCACGAACCGCTCATCGCGCGCAGTTGCACTACGCGCTGGGATTGCGCAGAGCCGTGGGTTTCGCGATTGTGACGAGCGGGCTCGCGGTTATCGCGGCGCAGGTGCTGCAGCATGCAGTGGGCGGGTAGCGGGCGATGGCAGGCAGCGACATGCAACAGCGGGCGCGTGTGGGCGCGTAGCAATGTGTGAAGGGCGGGTAGGGCGGGGCAGGGCGGGCCACCGTTGCCAGTTGCGCAACACCGCGCGCCCGCTAGTGCGCGCCGTAGTGACCACGCGTCACACGAGTCAGGCACTTTTCTACGATAAACTGTCGAGCGCCCGTTCTACCGGCTTCGTCGTCAGTCAGTCCATAGCACGCCGTTACTTTGCCACCGGTTCGTATCACTCTTCAAAGGAGTCATCATGGCCAAAAAAGAAGCTGTACAACACGTCAATATTGGAATCAGCGACAAGGACCGCAAGAAGATTGCGGAAGGTCTGTCGCGTTTGCTCGCTGACACCTATACGCTGTACCTGAAGACCCACAACTTCCACTGGAACGTGACGGGTCCGATGTTCAACACGCTGCATCTGATGTTTGAAACGCAATACAACGAACTGGCACTCGCCGTCGATTCGATCGCTGAACGGATTCGTGCGCTTGGCGTGCATGCGCCGGGCAGCTACAAGGATTTCGCGAAGCTGTCGTCCATTCCCGAAGCGGACGGCGTGCCGGCTGCAGAGGAAATGATCCGCCAGCTGGTGGAAGGTCAGGAAGCGGTGGTGCGTACCGCGCGCGCAATTTTCCCGTCGACGGAAGCCGCGAACGACGAGCCGACCGCCGACCTGCTGACGCAGCGCATGCAGACGCACGAAAAGACCGCGTGGATGTTGCGCTCGATGCTGGCCTGATTTCGCGCTGCGGCCGTTCGTTTGCCGGTCCGTCGCCGGCCGGAGCACGATCTGATTCCGGTTCCAGGAACCGGAATCGGCCGGCGGCACAGGCGAAAACGTCCAGACGCACTCAGATACAGCCGGTCAAAGCCTCCCTCGCGGGAGGCTTTGTCTTTTCCGACGCCGCTTTCGCAACCGCAGTTGCGGCATGAGCGTTCACCGCGCGGGCCGCACGACGCTGGACGCCGGCTGCATCCCGTAAAATGTCGGCACTGTTTCCGCATTCCGCCCGCTTTTACAGAGTCCGCCATGTTCGCCCGACTTCCGCTCTATCTGCGCCTTGTGCGTATGGACAAGCCTATCGGCAGTCTGCTGCTGCTGTGGCCGACGCTCAACGCGCTGTGGATCGCGTCCGACGGTCGTCCGTCGTGGCCGCTTCTCGTCATCTTCACGGTCGGTACCGTGCTGATGCGCTCGGCGGGATGTGCGATCAACGACTACGCCGATCGCGATTTCGACCGCTACGTAAAGCGCACCGAAAATCGTCCGATCACCTCAGGCAAGGTCAAAGCATGGGAAGCGGTCGCGCTCGCCGCCGGTTTGTCCTTGCTGGCTTTTCTGCTGATTCTGCCGCTCAATGCGTTGACGAAAGAGTTGTCGGTGGCCGCGCTGTTCGTTGCCGGCTCGTATCCGTTCACCAAGCGTTTCTTCGCGATTCCGCAGGCGTACCTGGGTATCGCATTCGGATTCGGCATTCCGATGGCGTTCGCCGCCGTGCAGAACCACGTGCCGATGCTCGCCTGGGTCATGCTGCTGGCGAACGTGTTCTGGTCGGTCGCTTACGACACCGAATATGCAATGGTCGATCGCGACGACGACATCAAAATCGGCATCCGTACTTCGGCGCTCACTTTTGGCCGCTTCGACGTGGCCGCGATCATGCTCTGCTATGCGGTGACGC
The DNA here is from genome assembly GCF_000383275.1 of Paraburkholderia caledonica. Lineage (NCBI taxonomy): Bacteria > Pseudomonadati > Pseudomonadota > Betaproteobacteria > Burkholderiales > Burkholderiaceae > Paraburkholderia > Paraburkholderia caledonica. The sequence continues at coordinate 82,367 of NZ_KB911042.1, forward strand.
TTGGAATCTACGTCGGCATCGGCGTGATGCTGGGTTTCGGCGTTCTGTACTGGTTAGGCTGGGTTGCTGCGGCGGGCTGCGCGGTCTATCACTACACGCTCATTCGCAACCGTGACCGGATGGCGTGCTTCGCGGCGTTCCGGCACAACAACTGGCTGGGCGGCGCGTTGTTCGTGGGCATTGCCGCGCATTATGCGGTGGCGTCGTTCTGAGTTTTGGTGCGGCCTGTCCATTGGCCGCATGTCGTTTTTCGCTGGACGCGGAGTGGGTTGAACAGACTCCGCGTCGCACGGCCTATCCCATTGCAGCAGGCAGTAAGCGATAGACAGTAACCAGCGATAGCCGCGCTTATTGCTTACCGAACTCGTCGCCCATTTCTTTCGCACGTGCGTCGGCGGCGAGCGCGCCGCGAACGATTGCTTCCTTCACGCCGCTTGCGTCAAACGAGGCAAGCGCTGCCGCAGTCGTGCCGCCCTTCGACGTCACGCGTTCGCGCAACAGGCTCGGCGGCTCGTCCGAATTGGCTGCAAGTTGCGCGGCTCCCGTGAAGGTCGCCACGGCGAGCGCGCGGCCTTGCGCTTCATTCATGCCGAGCTGACGCGCGGCTTCCTGCAGCGCTTCGATGAAATAGAAGACGTAGGCCGGGCCGCTTCCCGAAATGGCGGTGACGGCGTCGATTTTCGCTTCGTCGTCGAACCATACCGTTTCGCCGACGGCGCCTAGCACTTGCGATGCAAGCGCGCGGCCCGCTTCGTCGACACTCGCGGTTGCGGCTAATCCGGCGACGCCCATGCCGATCAACGCCGGCGTATTCGGCATGACGCGCACGATCCGCGTATGGCCGTTCAGCCAGCGCGACATGTCGTCCATGCGAATGCCGGCGACAATGCTGATTGCCAGTTGCGACGCCTTGAGATGCGGCGCGAGCGATTCGGCAACGCTCTTCAGAATTTGCGGCTTCACCGCGAGCACGACGGCGTCATACGCAGTGAGCGCCGCGTCGGCGGCGGCGCCGGTATTGATACCAAACTGTTCTTCGTTACGCTTGCGCGCGTCTTCGTTAGGGTCGATCGCATAGAGATCGGTGGGCGCGACGCCACGCTTGATAAGGCCGCCGATCAACGCCGCAGCCATGTTGCCGCCGCCGATAAAAGCAATTTTCATGATGGTCCGGAAGGTTTGATTGAGCGTATGAGTTCGCGCTTACAAATGAGCTTGCAGCCGCAGTTGAAACTGCGCTTGCAGCCGCGCTTGCAGCCGCGCTTGCAGCCGCGCTTGCAGCCGCGCTTGCAACCACGTTTGCAGCCGCTAGTTCGAGTAATCGCGCGCACCGAAAATGGCGGTGCCCACCCGCACGATGGTCGCGCCTTCGAGCACAGCAGCCTCCAGGTCGCCCGACATGCCGATCGAAAGCGTATCGAGCGCGAGACCTTCTTCGCGCAAACGCTCGAACAGTTCGCGCAACCGGCGATGCGGCACGCGCTGTTCGTCGATGCTCCCCACCGGTTCGGGAATTGCCATCAGGCCGCGCAACTTCAGCTTGGGCAGCGTGGCGATTTCCCGGGCGACTTCGGCGGCTTCCTCGACGCTCACGCCGCTTTTCGAGCTCTCGCCGCTAATGTTGACCTGCAGGCAGACATTCAGCGCCGGTAGGTTATCGGGCCGCTGTTCGGAAAGCCGCTGCGCGATCTTCAGGCGATCGACCGAATGCACCCAGTTGAACTGCTCGGCCACCGGACGTGTCTTGTTCGACTGCAACGGCCCGATGAAATGCCATTCGAGCGAGCCGCGCAAATCGGCGAGCGCTTCGACCTTCGTGAGGGCTTCCTGCACGTAGTTTTCACCGAATGCGCGTTGACCGGCGGCGTGCGCCGCGCGCACGTCTTCGGCGGGGAAAGTTTTCGAGACCGCGAGAAGCGCGATGGAACGCGCGTCGCGCCCGGCCACGTGTGCGGCCATTGCGATGCGCTGCTTAACCGCTTCGAGGTTATGAATCAGATCTGGCATGGAGCGAACGGGGAACGGACGGAAGTCGATGCCCCGATTATACGGACAGCATGTGCTCCACCAGTTCGATCCAGTGCGCGACCGGTGTGGACGTGCCGCTCTGCAGGTGAGAAATACAGCCCACATTCGCGGACACGATCATTTGCGGCTCCTGCGCGTGCAGTCGCTCGAGCTTCTGATCGCGCAACGCATACGAGAGCCTCGGCTGCGTGAGCGAGTAAGTGCCGGCGGAACCGCAGCAAAGGTGGTTGTCGGCGGGCAGGCGCACTTCGACGCCGAGTCGCGTCAGCAGATGTTCCACTGTGCCGCGCACCTGCTGTCCGTGCTGCAACGTGCAGGGCGGATGAAACGCGACCGTGTGGATCGCGCGGCGGCGCGTGATCGACGCGAGTTGTTCCTCGAAGTCCGGCAGGATCTCGGCAATGTCGCGTGTCAATTCGACGATGCGGCGCGCTTTCTCCGCATACGCCGGGTCATGGCGCAACAGATGCGCGTATTCCTTGACGGTCGCGCCGCAGCCCGATGCGTTCATCACGATCGCCTCGACGCCCTGTTCGACATACGGCCACCATGCGTCGATATTCGCGCGCATGTCCACGAGCGCTTCGTCGTTATAGCCGAGGTGCAGGCGCACGGCACCGCAGCAGCCGGCGTCGGGCGCGACGAGCGTTTCCACACCGAGCGCATCGAGCACGCGCGCGGTGGCGACGTTGACGTTGGGCATCATCGAAGGTTGCACGCAGCCCGCGAGCATCAGCATCTTGCGCGTGTGTCTTGCGGTCGGCCACTCGAGCGGACGCTGTCGCGCGGGCACCTTGTCGCGCAATTTTCGCGGCAGCAGCGCCCGGAAATGCTGGCCGAGACGCATGGCCGGCGTGAATAGCGCGCTGTTCGGCACGAAGCTCGCAAGGAAGCGGCGCGTAAGACGCTGACCGAGCGGACGCGTCACTTTTTTCTCGGTGATCTTGCGGCCAATCTCTACCAGCTTGCCGTACTGCACGCCGGACGGGCAGGTCGATTCGCAATTGCGGCAAGTAAGGCAGCGGTCGAGGTGAACCTGCGTGCTACGCGTGACTTCGGCGCCTTCCACCATCTGCTTGATCAGATAGATGCGGCCGCGCGGGCCGTCGAGTTCGTCGCCGAGCAGTTGATAAGTCGGGCACGTGGCCGTGCAAAAGCCGCAGTGAACGCAATTGCGCAGAATGGCGTCGGCTTCGTCGCCGTCGGGCGTGTTGCGAATGAAGTCCGCGAGATTGGTTTGCATCGCGCGCTCAGAAGTCGGGGTAGAGACGGCCGCGATTGAAGATGCGGGCCGGGTCGAAAGCGGTTTTCAGGCCGCGATGGATTTTCATCAGCGGCGCGGGCAGCGGTGTGAACACCCCGGCTCCGCGGTCATAGCCGTGGCCGGTGCGGAAGATGGTCGCGTGACCGCCGGCTTGCTTCGCGCTGATGCGCACGGTTTGCGCATCGGTGTCCGTGATCCACCAGCGCTGCGCGCCGCCCCATTCCATTAATTGAGCACCGGGCAATTGAAGCGGCTCGGTGATGGACGGCAGCGCGAGCCGCCACAGCGCGGCTTTCGGCGGAATTGCGGCGAAGAATGTGTCGGTCTGCTCGCGCAGGCCTGCCCAGAAGCGTTCTGCCTCGACAGCATCGACAACCTCGCCGCCCAGCGACGCACGCGCCGACTTGACCGCGCTCTCTGCGCCCGCGAGACGCACGGCAAGCGTGCCGTGACGCCACGCGCTCGCGGTGATCGGCAATGGGCGGCCGCCCCATTCGTTGAGCTTACGGACAGCGTCGGTGCCGTTCACGTCGAACTTGAGCGTGGCTTCAGCTTGGGGCTGCGGCAGCACCTTCACCGAGAGTTCGAGGATGAGCCCCAGCGTGCCGAGCGAGCCCGCCATCAAGCGCGAGACGTCATAGCCGGCGACGTTTTTCACCACCTGGCCGCCGAAATGCAGCGCTTGTCCCTGGCCGTTCATGACGACCGCACCTAGTACGAAGTCGCGCGCCGCACCGGCCGACGGACGGCGCGGGCCGGCGATGCCCGCAGCGATGCAGCCGCCGAAGGTGGCTTGCGGTCCGAAGTGCGGCGGCTCGAAAGCGAGCATCTGATGGTGTTCGGCGAGCGCGGCTTCGATTTCGAGCAACGGCGTGCCGGCGCGCGCGGTGATGACCAGCTCCGCCGGGTCGTAAGCGATGATGCCGCGATAAGCGCGCGTGTCGAGGATCTCGCCTTCCAGCGTCTGACCATACCAGTCTTTTGTACCGCCGCCGCGAACGCGCAACGCGCGGCCTGCGGCGCTGGCGGAACGCACGCGTTCCGACCACATGGCGACGATGTCGTCCTCTTCCATGATGCCCTGCTTCGTTATGTTTCGATCGATTGTACCGGGCGGGGGCTCGCTGACAACCCGGAGCGGACCCGCATCGGGTAATCAGGGTGGGATGGCGGCAAACGCCGCCGCGGCGGGCTATGCGTATTGCGTGGTGTTAGAAGCGCGGTAGCTCCGGATGCGGCAACAGACCGCCGCGCACATGCATCTTGCCGTACTCCGCGCACCGCGCTCGCGTGGGGATACCCTTGTCCGGGTTCAGCAGACCCGGTGGATCGAAGGCGCGCTTGACCGCGTGAAATGCATCGCGCTCTTCCGGCGAGAATTGCACGCACATCGAGTTGATCTTCTCGATGCCGACGCCGTGCTCGCCCGTCACCGTGCCGCCCAGTTCGACGCATGCTTCCAGGATGTCGCAGCCGAACGCCTCGGCTCTGTGCCATTCATCCTGGTCGTTGCCGTTAAAGAGAATCAGAGGATGCATGTTGCCGTCGCCCGCATGAAAGACGTTGATGCAGCGCAGCGCGTACTTCTTCTCCATCTCCTCGATGCGCGAAAGCAGCGGTCCGATACTGCGGCGCGGCACGGTTCCGTCCATGCAGTAGTAGTCCGGCGAAATCCGGCCCGCAGCCGGAAACGCGTTTTTGCGACCGGACCAGAAGCGCAGCCGCTCGTTTTCCGTGCGCGAAATCTGGATACGGGTTGCGCCGTGCTCGCGCAGCACCGCGGTCATGCGGACGATTTCGTCGGCGACTTCCTCGGGCGTGCCGTCGGATTCGCACAGCAAGATTGCCGCTGCGTCGAGATCGTAGCCCGCGTGGACGAATTCCTCGACCGCGCGCGTGGCCGGCTTGTCCATCATCTCGAGGCCGGCCGGAATGATGCCCGCGGCAACGATGCCGGCGACCGCATCGCCGCCTTTTACGACGTCGTCGAAGCTGGCCATGATGACCTGCGCCGTTTGCGGTTTTGGGATCAGCTTGACGGTGACCTCGGTGACGATCGCGAACATGCCTTCGCTGCCGATCAGCACCGCAAGCAGATCGAGGCCGGGCGCGTCGGGCGCGAGCGAGCCGAACTCGACGATTTCGCCTTCCATTGTCACGGCCCGCACGCGCAGCACGTTGTGCACGGTGAGGCCGTACTTGAGGCAATGCACGCCGCCCGAGTTCTCCGACACGTTGCCGCCGATCGTGCAGGCGATCTGCGACGACGGGTCCGGCGCGTAGTACAAACCATACGGCGCAGCGGCTTCGGAAATCGACAGATTGCGCACGCCGGGTTGCACCGTGGCGGTTCGCGCGTAAGAGTCCACCTCGATGATCTTCCGGAAGCGTGCGAGCGATACCACCACGCCGTGGCGAATCGGCATCGCACCGCCGGACAGGCCCGTGCCGGCGCCGCGCGGCACGATGGGCACCCCGAGACGATGGCAGATCTGCACGATGCGCTGCACTTGCGACTCCGTCTCGGGCAACGCGACGGCGAGCGGCAGACGACGATAGGCGGCGAGGCCGTCGCAGTCGTACGCGACGGTATCTTCGTCGCGATATAGCAGACAGTGGTTTGGCAACACCGCCATCAGCGCCTGCACGACTTCGCGCTGGCGCTGGGCGAGAACCTCTGCTGACAGTTCGGCGGGTGCATTCATGTGAGTCGTCTCCTCCTGTTTCACCCAGCGCTATCCGGCGCTTGCGTGGCGGCCCGTTTGCGGCCGCCGCGGCTTGATAACGCTCAGCCGCGTTCAGTCCTGCCCAATCGTTCGCGGCAACGCGCCTTGAAACGACGCGTCATGCGGCCCAGCTAAAAATCTTGCCGGGGTTCATCAGATTGTGCGGATCGAGCGCGTGTTTGATAGAGCGCATGGTGTCTACCGCAACGTCGCCATGTTCTTCCAGCAGAAAACCCATCTTGTGCAGACCGACTCCGTGCTCGCCGGTGCAGGTGCCGTCCATGCGCAGCGCGCGCTGCACGATGCGATGGTTCAACCGCTCGGCTTCCGCGAGTTCTTCCGGCTTGTTCGGATCGATCAGGATCGCGACGTGGAAATTGCCGTCGCCGACATGGCCGACAATCGGGCAGGGCAGCGGCGACGCCTTCAAGTCCTGCTCCGTTTCGACGACGCATTCGGCAAGTCGCGAGATCGGCACGCAGACGTCGGTCGTGACGGCGCGGCAACCGGGCTTCAGTTGCAGCATGGCGAAATAGGCATTGTGACGCGCGTTCCACAGACGGCTGCGGTCTTCTGGACGGGTCGCCCATTCGAATCCTTCGCCGCCGTTCTGCGCGGCGAGTTCCTGCACGAGTTCGGCTTGTTCCTTGACGCCGGCCTCGGTGCCGTGGAATTCGAAGAACAGTGTGGGCGCCTCGCGCAGCGTGAGATTCGAATGCCGGTTAATCGAGCGGATCGCAAGCGCGTCGACGAATTCCACGCGCGCAATCGGTACGCCGATCTGAATTGTTTCGATGACGGCGCGAACCGCATCGCCCATCGACGGAAATGCGCAGACCGCGGCGGACACGGCCTCCGGCTGCGGATAAAGGCGCACGGTGACTTCGGTGATCACGCCGAGCGTGCCTTCCGAACCGACGAACAGACGCGTGAGGTCGTAGCCTGCGGACGATTTGCGCGCCCGCGTGCCCGTCTTGATCACGCGGCCGTCGGCCAGCACCACGGTGAGCCCGAGTACGTTCTCGCGCATCGTGCCGTAGCGCACGGCGTTGGTACCTGACGCACGCGTGGCCGACATGCCGCCGATGCTCGCGTCCGCGCCCGGATCGATCGGGAAAAAGAGGCCGGTGTCGCGTAGCGCTTCGTTCAACTGCTTGCGCGAAATACCCGGCTCGACGGTGACCGTGAGGTCTTCGGCGTTGATGGACAGCACGCGGTTCATTTCCGACAGATCGATCGACACGCCGCCCTGCACCGCAAGCAGATGCCCTTCCAGCGACGAGCCGTTGCCGTACGGAATGATCGGTACGTTGTACTGGCCGCACAACTTGACGGCGGTCTGCACGTCTTCGGTGTTGCGTGCGAAGACGACGGCGTCGGGCAGTTGGGGATCGAACGGCGATTCGTCGCGGCCGTGGTGTTCGCGTACGGCTTGCGCGATCGACACGCGCTCACCGAAGGCGTTGGTGAGCGCGCTCAGCAATTCGGCAGGGAATGGCCGGCGCAGCGTGGCCGGCGAAACGGAATGATTCACGCATGTCTCCTGTGTCGACCGGCGTTAGTGCTTCAGCACTTACGCCGGTCCCATCAATAATGTGTATTCACGTTAGTGCTTCAGCACTTACGCCGGTCCCATCAATAATGTGTATTCACGTTAGTGCTTCAGCACTTACGCCGGTCCCATCAATAACGTGCATTCACGTTAGTGCTTCAGCACTTACGCCGGTCAGCCGCATGAAAAGGTTTGTTAGTAGTTGTCAGGCGAAGCTGCTTTTTGCAGCAGGCACTTCATTTTACGCCGATCGCTTTCTGCCGGGGTGGGCCGCTTCGGTTGCTTCTGGGGTTTCGCGCCGGCTAACGCTCCTATAATGGCGGCGGCTAGTGGCTCCGCGCAACATGGTTAACGCGGTGAGAAGACATAGATAACGCGGCAGATGATGCGGTAACCGGTCTGCCGCCGCCACAGTGCAAGAAACCGGGACTGCAGTCGGCGACCGGTGCGCTATCGACGCGGGCTTCATCATTGAACGCAGGGAGAAATCATGGGTAACCGTCTGAGCAAGATTGCCACTCGTACCGGCGACGACGGCACCACCGGTCTCGGCGACGGCCGGCGGGTTCGCAAGGACAGCGCGCGCATTGCGGCGATCGGCGACGTCGACGAACTCAATTCGAATCTTGGCGTGCTGCTGTGCGAGCCCTTGCCAGATGACGTGCAAGCGGCGCTGATCTCGATCCAGCACGACTTGTTCGATCTCGGCGGCGAACTTTGCATTCCCGGTCACACAATGATTACCGACCGCCATCTCGCGCAACTTGACGGCTGGCTTGCCGACTACAACTCCGCGCTTCCGCCGCTGAAGGAGTTCATCTTGCCGGGCGGCTCGCGCGCGGCGTCTCTCGCCCACGTTTGCCGTACGGTTTGCCGCCGCGCCGAACGCTCCATCGTCGCCCTCGGTGACGAGGAGGCCGTCAACGCCGCGCCGCGTCAGTATGTGAACCGTCTGTCGGACCTTCTGTTTGTCCTCGCACGCGTGCTCAATCGCGCTGACGGCGGCGCGGACGTGCTCTGGCAGCACGATCGCGGGCAAAACTAGGCGCACGGCCGGCTTTCAGCAGTCTGCAGTGGCCTGCGACAATCTGTCAGAGCAAGTCACGGCTTAAAGATGTATTGTATGTGCATCTTTAAGGAGAAGTACAAATGACCGCCCTGACCGCCGAACAGATTGCCCGCGTCAAAGCCACGGTGCCCGTGCTTGCTGAACATGGCACGACCATCACGAAGCACTTCTACAAGCGCATGTTCGCGCGTCATCCGGAACTGAAGAATCTGTTCAACCAGACGCATCAGCAAAGCGGCAACCAGCCCGAAACGCTGGCGCGCGCGGTCTATGCGTACGCAGCCAACATCGACAATCTGGGCGCGCTCGGCCCGACTGTCTCGCGGATCGCCAATAAGCACGCGAGCCTGAACATACGGCCCGAGCATTACCCGATTGTGGGCCGCCACCTGCTGGGTGCGATCGTCGACGTGCTCGGCGACGCGGTCGATCAACCCACGCTCGACGCCTGGCAAGTCGCGTATGGTCAGCTCGCGAACATCTTTGTGGGCACCGAGGCGAAGCTGTATGAAGGCGCGGCGTGGAGCGGCTTCCGCCCGTTCAAGGTGGCGCGCAAACAGGTGGAGAGCGACGAAATCACGTCGTTCTATCTGACGCCAGCCGACGGTTCGGCCGCGTGTGATTTCGAACCGGGTCAGTACGTGAGCGTGAAACGTTTCGTCGACAAGCTCGGTGTCGATCAGCCGCGTCAGTACAGCTTGTCGGACGCACCGCATGGCAAGTGGCTGCGCATCTCCGTGAAGCGCGAAGACGGCCGCGAAGACATAGCGCCCGGCCACGTGTCCAACCTGCTGCACGCAGATGTCGAAGAGGGCACCGTCGTGCATGTGAGCGCGCCGATGGGCGACTTCACGCTCGATCGCAAGAAAACCACGCCCGTGGTGCTGATGAGCGGCGGCGTGGGCGTGACGCCCATGACCTCGATGCTCTCAACTATCCTCGCCGACGGCAGCGAGCGGAGCGTGACTTTCGTTCACGCATGCCGCAACGGCCGCGTGCACGCGTTCCGTCAGTGGCTCAACGAGACGGTCGCGTCGCATTCGAACGTGAAGCGCGTGGTGTTCTACGAAGCGGTCGGCGAGGGCGACCGGCGGGGCGTCGACTACGATTTCGACGGTCGTCTCGACGTAGCAGGAATTGCCGGTCAGGTCATCGTGCCGGATGCCGACTACTACATCTGTGGACCGGTGCCGTTCATGCGCGCGCAGTGCGATGCGCTGGCGGCGCTCGGCGTGGACCCGGCGCGGATTCACACTGAAGTCTTCGGTTCGGGCGTGGTCGAGTGAAACGTAGCCGTGCATGGCAAGCTCCAAAAAGAAGAAGCGAGCCATGCGAGGCAGTGTCCACGTAACCGGCGGCTTCGGCCCAACGCAAGTCATGCTGAGAGCGACCACGACTTGTCACGGTACTTAGGCGGTCCATCGAGCGACATTCATCCGTTTGGCCAACCAAACAAAAAACCCGGCTCGACGAGCCGGGTTTTTCATCTGCCAATTGCGTCACACGACGCGGCCGAATAGCGATCAATTGCCGCTTCCGCGCGCCACGCGCCGTTGCTTGACGGCGTCGGCGAGACCTTCGAGTACGGCAACGCTTTCGTCCCAGCCGATGCATGCATCGGTCACGCTCTGCCCGTACGTGAGTGCGCAGCCTTCCTGCAAGTCCTGGCGGCCGGCCACCAGATGCGATTCCAGCATCACGCCGATAATTCGTTCGTCACCCGAAGCAACTTGCCGGCCGATGTCCGCGCACACCGGAATCTGGTTCTCATGCTTCTTCGAACTGTTCGCATGGCTTGCGTCGATCATCAGGCGCGCGGCGAGACCTGATTTGCCGATGTCCGAACACGCCGCGTTGACGCTGTCCGCGTCATAATTCGGCGTCTTGCCTCCGCGCAGGATGATATGGCAATCCTCGTTGCCCGCCGTCGATACGATCGCCGAGTGGCCGCCCTTGGTGACCGACAGGAAATGGTGCGGCTGCGACGCGGCTTTGATTGCGTCGACGGCAATCTTCACATTGCCGTCCGTGCCGTTCTTGAAGCCGACCGGGCACGACAGTCCCGAAGCGAGTTCGCGGTGCACTTGCGACTCGGTGGTCCGCGCGCCGATCGCGCCCCACGAGATCAGATCGGCGATGTATTGCGGGCTGATCATGTCGAGATACTCGGTGGCGGCCGGCAGACCCAGTTCGTTGATGCGCAACAGCAGCTCGCGCGCCGTGCGCAGCCCTTCGTTGATCTTGAAGCTGTTGTCCATATGCGGGTCGTTGATAAGACCCTTCCAGCCGACCGTCGTGCGCGGCTTTTCGAAGTACACGCGCATCACGACTTCGAGTTCGCCCGCGAAGCGCTTGCGCTGTTCGACGAGGCGCCCCGCGTATTCCAGCGCCGCCTTCGTATCGTGAATCGAGCACGGCCCGACGATCACGATCAAGCGGTCGTCCATGCCGTGCAGAATGCGATGCATGGCGGTGCGTGAGTTGTAGATCAGGTCGGACACCGCTTCGTCGCAGGCAAATTCGCGGATCAGGTGCGCGGGAGGAGTGAGCTCTTTCAATTCGCGAATGCGGACATCGTCGGTGTTGTGCGGGGGCATGTTGTTCTCCTGAATCGGTTCGTAGCGTGTTCGCGCAGGCGGTGCGTGCAAAACATAATGTTCAAAGACGGAAGGCGAAAAAAAACCGCCAGACTCGCTGGCGGTTTTTCGGGAATTCTCGGTGTTCTACGTGCACTAACACCCCTCTCGATCCGCCAGCGGTCTGAGATACCAGAAAAAGTAAAAATAAAACTTGGCGGACATGGCGAAATGGAGTCGCTGGTCAAAAAGGGTGAGTGACTTTATAACCCGGCTAAGCTCGACTGACAAGCTGTAGGGCGAGAAAATGCGGAAAACCCGCATGATTCATGCAATCGATGCACGAATCATGCGGCGAGTTCAGTTTTAAGCCGTGCCGCCAACCGTCATCCGGTCGATGCGCAACGTCGGCTGCCCGACCCCGACCGGCACGCTTTGGCCTTCCTTGCCGCACACGCCGACGCCTGAATCGAGCTTCATGTCGTTGCCGATCATGCTGACGTATTTCAGCGATTCCGGACCGCTGCCGATCAGCGTCGCGCCCTTGACCGGGTACGTGATCTTGCCGTCTTCGATCATGTAGGCCTCGGAGGCCGAGAATACGAACTTGCCGTTGGTGATGTCGACCTGGCCGCCGCCGAAATTCACCGCGTACAAACCGTTTTTCACCGATTCGATGATTTCCTGCGGGTCCTTGTCGCCGTTGAGCATGTACGTGTTGGTCATGCGCGGCATGGGCAGCGCCGCGTACGACTCACGGCGTGCATTGCCCGTGACCGGCATTTTCATCAGACGCGCGTTGAGCGTGTCCTGAATATAGCCCTTGAGAATGCCGTCTTCGATCAGCGTCGTGCACTGCGTCGGATTGCCTTCGTCGTCGATATTGAGCGAGCCGCGCCGGTTCGGCAGCGTACCGTCGTCGACGACGGTCACGCCCTTGGCCGCGACCTGCTCGCCGATGCGTCCCGCGAACGCCGACGATCCCTTGCGATTGAAGTCGCCTTCCAGACCGTGGCCGATCGCTTCGTGCAGCAGCACGCCGGGCCAGCCCGGTCCGAGCACGACAGTCATCGCGCCGGCCGGAGCCGGGCGCGCTTCGAGGTTCACGAGCGCTGCGTGCACCGCGTCGTCGACGTAACGCGACAGCACTTCGTCGGTGAAGTAGCTGTAGTCGAAGCGGCCACCGCCGCCGCCGCTGCCGATCTCGCGGCGACCGTTCTGCTCGGCGATCACCGTGACCGACACCCGCACGAGCGGACGGATATCTGCTGCGAACCCGCCGTCGCCGCGCGCGACCAGCACGACGTCGTATTCACCGGCGAGGCCCGCCATGACTTGCTGGATGCGCCGGTCGCGACCGCGCGCCATGTGTTCGATGCGTTCGAGCAGCTTGACCTTGGCGGTCGCGTCGAGTGAATGCAGAGGATCGGCGGGCAGGTACAGATCGCGCCCGGCAATGCCGGTCAACGACGACGCCACCTTGATCTTCTGCTTGCCGCCGCCGGCCTTGGCAATTGCACGTGTGGCAATGGCCGCCTGGCGGATCGCTTCGGGCGACAGGTCGTCCGAATACGCGAAAGCCGTGCGCTCGCCCGACACGGCGCGCACGCCGACGCCCTGGTCGATGCTGAAACTGCCCGACTTCACGATGCCTTCTTCCAGACTCCATGCTTCGCTGCGGGTTGCCTGAAAGTACAGGTCCGCGTAGTCGACGCGATGCGTGAAGATCTCAGCCAGTGTGCGGGTGAGCAGGGACTCGTCGAGACCGTAGGGCGTCAGGAGGATGTCCTTGGCGGTGGCGAGATTACGGATACCGGGTTCGATGATATTCATGCGAAGTATGTTCTGCTCGATACGAAGGATTCGGTTAGCGCCACCAACACTACCAACACTATATGGGTGAGGGGCGCCGCAGTTTCAATGTCAATGAGTCTAGCTCAGCACCCGGTGACGCCAGGCGGGCAGGCTCTGCCGCACTTCGTCGATACGTGTGCGCTCCAGGGTGCCGGCGACCACGCCGGCGCCTTCGTCACGCACTGCCACGATTTCGCCCCACGGGTCGATCAACATGCTGTGGCCCCACGTACGGCGGCCATTCTCGTGCTTGCCGCCTTGCGCCGCAGCCAGCACATAGCACTGATTTTCGACGGCGCGGGCGCGTAGCAGCATCTCCCAATGCGCGCGGCCGGTCGTGTAGGTAAACGCCGATGGCACCACCATCAGCGCGCAATCGCCCATGCGCCGGTACAGCTCGGGAAAGCGCAAATCGTAGCAGACCGACAGACCGACACGGCCGAAGGGCGACTGGAAGGTGCGGACCTCGTCACCGGGGCAGATGGTGCGCGCCTCGTCGAACGATTCCTCGCCTTTCTCGAAGTTGAACAGATGAATCTTGTCGTAGCGGGCCGCCACGTGTCCCTGCGGATCGAATACAAGTGTGGTGTTCAACACTCGCGACGGTTCGGGCGCCGTGACCGGCAGCGTGCCGCCGATCACCCACAGCTTGTGACGGCGCGCGGCATCCGCGAGAAAGCGCTGAATCGGGCCGTCGCGGTAAGCCTCGCGCACGGCGAGCTTGTCCGTGTCCTTGAAGCCCATGAAGCAGAAGTATTCCGGCAGGAGGACAAGCTGCGCGCCATCGGCCGCGGCTTCAGCAATCAGGCGCTCGGCGTCGGCCAGATTTCGATCGCGATCCGGCGTGCTCACCATCTGCAGCGCCGCGACGCGGAACGTGCTCTGTGTGCCGTTTGCCTGCCCAAGCTGTGAATCGCCAGGTGCTGCGGCCGACAAAGCAGGGGACGAAGATGAAGAGACGTGTGTTTCGCTCATGAGCGTTTCGAGAAACTCCCGGCAAAGGCGGCGGCGCGAAATGCTGGCGCCGCGTACGTCGTTTGTGGCTGGCTTGGGCACTCCGTAACCCACCGACAGCGTCGAACCCGCCGCCGACTTGAAGCTCGAGCCAACGCTTCAACCGAAGACACTTACTGCGCGACCGCGGTCGAAGCTGGAGCGTCCATCTTACCCCGATCGTTCTTGACCCGCTCGATGTGCGGTTTCGACCACGAGCCGGTGATCGCGTACTCCCGCGCGAACGCGTGCGAGATCGACTGGCTGAACGCCAGATCCGCCACCAGCGCGCCAAGGCCGAGCAATGGATTGATTACCGCGGCCGCGACGACCGCTGCGCCGGCACTCACCGTCGGCACGATCTGGACATGCAGATCCTGCGTTTCCTGAGCCAGATCGACGGAGCCTTTCATTTCGGCGCGGGCCGGCGCGGTCACCATTTCGAAGTTATCGGTGTGGCCGATGCCGTTGTGAATCTGCGCGGTTCCCGTGACGTGCTCGAACGGCAGACCTTCGCCGATCACGTCGCGAAAGTTCAGCGTCGCGAAGCGCGCGAGGCTTTGCAGACTGAGCACGCCGAGCAGCTTGGCGACGCCCGGATCGACCTTGAGAATCTGGCCGTGACGAAGATCGACGGCCATATTGCCGTTTAGCGTCGGGTAGTCGATCGCGGTCGGGCCACCGCGCCACACCATCTTGCCCGATAGCGTGCCGCTGCCCGCCTTCAGCGTGCGCGGCTGGCCGAAGCGCTGGAGCAATCCGCCCGCGTCCTTGATGTCGAGCTTGAAATCGAACACGGTGCGCCGCGACGTGGTGTCGTCGGCGGAGTTGGCCAGTTCCGCCGACGTGCGCCAGTTCGCCGTCGCGGTGAGCGTCGCCGAGGGGTTTGCAATGTCCAGCTTGTCGAGTTGCCAGACGGGCACGCCGTCTTCGTTGAAATTGTGCGCCAGCACTTCGAGCCGGCCGATATCGCGGTCGCGCACGATCAGTTCGTTCACGACCAGATCGATCGACGGCATGTTCTGCGCCGGAGCCGAGATAGCTTGACCGAGCAGATCCTTGTCGGCCACCGACGGAATCACGACGCGCGCAAAGCGCGCCTGCAGCGTGCCCGGCGACGCCTTGTCGGCGCCCGGCAGCCACGAAACGTGACCCGACACCTGATTGGACGCGATATTCGCCTGCCATTTGCCGTCAGCGTGCGAAGCGCCGACGATTACGCTGTCCCAATGGCGCTTGAGCAGCGTCAAGGTGCCGATGTGGAGCGCGAAGCGGCTCGGCAGGAATTGCGCGACAGTCGGGTTGGGGGTGGAAGGCGTGGCCGATGCGGCGGGCGCTTCCTTGTTGCGCATCTGTGTAACGAGCGCGCGCCATGCGTCGGCATCGAATGCTTCGAGGTCGACCGCGGCGATTACCCCTTCTGAAGGCAGGTCGGCCGGCCGGTTCACGCCGATTGCGCCGCGCAGCACCGTCGGCGGGCTTTTCGGCTTGTAGTCCAGCAAGTAGCGCGCGGCGATCGGACCGAAGTTGAGTTCCGCACGCTCCAGCCCGCTTTCGCCGGCAACCGTGGACGGCCCGGCGGCGAGCCGTAGCGGCATCGGTGCGCCGACCGGCTTGTTGAACGGCGCCGGAAAGTCGAGCGCGAGGCCGGTCAGGTCCGAGTTCATGGTGAGTTGCGGCAGCCTGCCTTTTGCGCCGCTCACATTGAGCGCGTAAGGGGCGCTGCCGCTCATGCGCGAGAGCACCTGAGCCGCCGGACCATGCAGGCCGAGACCGCGCGCCGCATCGACGGCGAGATGGCCGTCCAGATCGAGCGCGTAAGTGCCGTCCTGCTTCAGTCCGCCGCTTGCCCGCAAGTCGCCGCCAAGAAACTGCGCGGTGAGCCGGTCGGTCTGCGCGCTGCGTTCGGTAAAGTGCACTTTGCCCCTTACCTGCGACAACGGCGGCACGTTTTCTACCGTCAGTCGATTATTCTCGAAGCCAATCGCGCCTTCCACGCCGATATGCGGCTTGGGGGTGCGCGGAACCGTCAGCTTGAGCGCGAGCGAGGCCGGCCCTTCGGCACGGATCTTCTCGGTCTGGTGCCGCGCCATGATGCCGAGCGAGCTTTCGTTCACGTAGTCGAGCATGTCGGCGAGCGGCCCTAGACCGTCGCCCTTGATCACGAGGTTCGACTCGCGCGTACCGAGGTCCTCGATTCTGCCGTTCACGCCATGCAGCGCCACGCGTTTGTAGCGTGCGCGGTCGATGTCGAAGCGCAACATCTTCTCTTTGAGTTCGAACACGCCGTCGATGCCGTCGAGCGGCGGCCACACGTTCGGCGTGCCGTTCCTCATCTTGCGCGGCGGGTATGGCGAAGGATCGAATTTGCCGCCCTTGAACGGCGCGACAATGTGAAAGACGCCCGCGTCGGGATCGCGCGAGTAGGGGAATTTCGTCAGATCGCCATGTATCTCGATCGTCGCGCCGCGCGACATGCCGGCCTGCAAGCCGTGACCGAGATAGATGCGCAGCTTTTCGCTGATGCTGGTCGGAAGATAGCGGGCGATGCGCGAGACCTGCGCGCGCTCGAAGTCCGCTTTCAGATCAAGCGAGCCGCGGCCGTGGCCGGGGTTGCTGTAGTCGGCGGTGGCGCTCGCCGCGACGTCTGCATTCGAGACGCCGAAGTCGGCCAGTTTCACTGTGAACGCCGGGTGATTGTCGCCGGGCGCTTTCTTGCCGATGGTCCAGTCGGCGCGACCGTGCAGATGGTCGAGCTTGAGGCGCGGATCGTCGAAGACGCCTGGCAGCGTGATCGCCACGTTGGACGTGTCGAGCAAAGCCGTACCGTGACGTTGATCGGCGTCGACAGTGCCCCAAAGATTTTCGATACCCGGAATGCCCGCACGCGGGTGATTGCGCGCGGTGAGCCCAGGCGGCGGTTCTTGTGCGGCGAAGCTGATGCCTTGCAGATCGCCCTTGAAGCGATAACGCTCGACTGGCTCGGCGCCTGTCGCGTGACGGTCGCCGCCAGGCTCGCCCGATTCCGGCTTGCCGCGTTCCACTTCGATCAGATAGTTGGCGACGATGCCGCGCGGGTTGAACCGCACCAGCCCGTTCAGAAGGGGCCGCGGCAGCGGCAACGCGCGGCTGAATTCCGCCAGAATGCCCAGGTCCACGCGGTCGCCCGACACGCTCATGAGCTGTCCGTTTTGCTGCGAAGCTTTGCGATAGCGTCCGTCGAGCGTGTTGAACGTCAGTGTGCGCGTAAGCGGCGTGCCGTCCTCGAGCGGCGGCTGGCCGAGTTCGGCGCGCATGTCACTCAGTTGAAGCTTGTAGTCGCCCTGATCGGCTTCCATGCGCCACCCGAAATGGGCGACCGGCACAAGCAGCTTCGGCTGCGTGGGCCGCACGCGTAACGCGACATCTGCGCCGGCCATCTGGCCGCTGGCCGACTTCATGCGGCCGTCGGCGAAATCGACCCAGATTGCGTTGTCGATGCGGCCTGCGAACGTTTCGATCGGAAACCTGACGTAACGCGCAAGCGTCGGCAGATCGACCGGCCCGGTCGACACATAGGCCTGTCCCTTCCAGTTGATCGGCTTGCCGATCGCCGCGAGCGGCGTGTGCCGGAAATGCGTGCGGAAATCGATTGGGCCGTGTAGCAACCGGCCGTCCGGCGGCGCCTGCAGCGCAAGACGGTGATCGTAGCCGTCGTTCAAAATCGCTATGCGAATGTCGCGCAGCGCGAGTTCCGGTTCGTCACGCTGGACGTCGCGCCAGCGCAGCACACCGCCGCGCACGACGATCGCCTGCTGTCGCACGAGCCACGTCGACAACGTGTCGTTGCCGCTGTGACGAGTCGGCACCGGCACGCCGGCGACCGACAGTTCTCCGTCGCCGCCGCGCGCAATCAGCACATCCGGTTGATCGACGATCAGGCTGGAGAGCGTCGGATAGAACTGCCAGAGCGAGCGCCACGACAAGCTCGCGGTGGCGTGCGGTATGGTGAGCGCGGGTTTGCCTTCACGGTCTCGAATCACCAGGTTAGTGATGTCGAGCCCTGGCTGGAACCCGGTCCAATGCGGCGCCAGCTTGCCGATGGTGAACTGCGCGTGCAGCTTTTCGGAGACGGCGGCTTCAATGCGCGGGCGGAAAGCGTCGGCGCGCGGCAACACCACATAGCGCAAGCCGAGGTACAGTCCAGCCGCGATGAAATAGAGGACGAGCGCCAGCGCCAGAACGACGTGAAGAGTCCGGCGCAGCACGACGTGGTCGCTTCCGCTCAGAGGCCGGGCCTGCCCGGTTTCCTGCGGGTCGGCGGATTCGTTTCGCTCGGACATGCTGCGGCGGGTGGGCGTATGGTAGTTTTGCGATTTAACGACGAAATGTAACACACGGGAAAGCGTCGGCAGGACTTCGTGCAAGCCCTGTCAGCACGCCGCCGCGCGAGCTTCATCCGCGTGCGGGAAGTCGTGGTGCGACGAAGCGGTCATGACTCTGGCGCACAGTCCCCGACAATCAAGCAACGAGCGAGCCAGACCTTTGATGACTCACGCTACTCTTCTGAGTTCCGACTATTCGCACTATGCGGCGCGCGCCGCCGCGGCGCATCCCAAACTCGCCGTGCAGGTGGCGGAGCTTGCGTCCGCGCCGCTGACCCGCGAGCGCATCGACGCCCGCTTTGACATGCTTTGCGCGGAGGCCGCCGGCGGCGCTTCCGTTCCCTTGACCGAAGAGGCACTGAAACGGGCGCTGCGCCGGTTGCGCACCGAGGTGTTTTGCGCCGTGATGGAGCGCGACCTGGCTGGCGAGGCGGACGTCGCCGAAGTCACCGGAGCGATGACCGATCTGGCCGAGACGACAATCCAGCGCGCGCTTGCCGTGCTTTCCGCCGAACTCGAGGCCCTCTTTGGCGAGCCGCGCGGCCCGCAGGGCGAGCGGCTCACGCTGGGTGTGGTCGGCATGGGCAAGCTCGGCGGTCGGGAACTGAACGTGTCGTCGGACATCGACCTGATCTTCATATATGAAGAGGACGGCGAGACCGGCGGCGGGCAGCGCGCGGCGATTGCCACGCAGGACTTTTTCACACGGCTCGGCAAGCGGCTGATCGGCGCTCTCGCTGAAGTCACCGCCGATGGCTATGTGTTTCGCGTCGACATGCGTTTGCGCCCGAACGGCGATTCGGGGCCGCTCGTCTGCAGCCTCGGCATGCTCGAAGAGTATTTCTACGTGCAGGGCCGCGAGTGGGAACGCTATGCGTGGATCAAGGGCCGGCTCGTTTCCGAAGCCACGAGCGAGGCGGCGCGGCGTCTCTCGAAACAGCTCGATGCGATCGTCACGCCGTTCGTCTATCGCCGCTATCTCGACTTTGGCGTGATCAGCGCGATTCGCGCGTTGCATCTGCAGATTCGCCAGGAGGCGCAGCGCCGCGCGTCGATGCGCCCTGACAAGGCCGACGACATCAAGCTAGGGCGCGGTGGCATCCGCGAAATCGAATTTAGCGCGCAGGTGTTCCAGTTGATCCGCGGCGGCCAGGACGCCGGTTTTCGTGTGCGTCCGACGCTCGCCGTGTTGCGGCACGCCGCGACGCATGGGTTGATCGACACGTCGGTCTGCGTGAAGCTTTCGCAGGCGTATCGGTTCCTGCGCGAACTGGAACACCGGCTGCAATATCGCAACGACGCGCAAACTCACGCGATGCCCGTCGATCCCGAGGACCGTGCGGCGCTCGCCCGTGCCATGGGCTGCGACGACTATTCGACGTTGATGGCTCGGCTCGACGCGCATCGCGAGTTTGTCGAACAGCAGTTCGATCAGATATTTGCCGACAAGGTAAGCGGCCGCGATGGCTGCGGCGCCCCCGAAGACGGCGCGGCGGCCTGGGTCTGGAGCAGCGCACTCTCGGACGACAGCGCCGAAGATGCGTTGCGCGCGCGTATCGTCGAACTGGGTGTGGCGGAGCCGGGCGATCTGCTCGCGCGGCTGCGCGGCGTGTGGCAATCGTCGCGTTATGCGGGGCTCGCGGAGCGCAGCCGGCAGCGTTTCGACATCGTCGCGCAGCGCGCACTCGAAGCCGCACGCACGCTGGAGCCGCCCGAGCGGCGCGGCGATACGCTCGCACGTCTTTTCGATCTGCTCGAAGCCGTGAGCCGGCGCGGTGCGTATCTGGCGCTGCTGACCGAATATCCGCAAGCGCTGCATCGGGTGTTGTCGGTGCTGGGCGCCTCGCGCTGGGCGGCCGGCTATCTGATCCGCCATCCGCAATTGCTCGACGAGCTGCTCGACGACGAAGCGATCAATAGTCCATTCGACTGGTCGGAGTTCAAGCGCACGTTGCGCTTGCGGCTTGCCGCCGCGGACGGCGTCGAGCAGCAAATGGACTTGCTGCGCCATGCGCACCAGGCCGAAGTGTTCCGGATTCTGCTGATCGACCTTGCCGGCAAGCTGAGCGTCGAACATGTGAGCGACCGCCTGTCCGAACTCGCCGATGCTGTGCTCGATGTAACGCTCGAAGCCGTGTGGAACCAGTTGCCGAAGCGCCACCGCGAGGTGCCGCGTTTCGCGGTGATCGCATACGGCAAGCTGGGTGGCAAAGAGTTGGGCTATGCGTCCGACCTCGACGTCATTTTCCTCTACGACGATCCCGACGACGCCGCAGCCGATATCTATTCCACGTACACCCGCCGGCTCATTACCTGGCTGACCACGGCGACCGGCGCAGGCACATTGTTCGATATCGACCTGCGCCTGCGGCCGAACGGCGAGTCGGGTTTGCTCGTCACCGATCTGGACGCGTTCCGCCGCTATCAGTTGCGCGAGGGCGACGCAGCCAACACCGCGTGGGTCTGGGAGCACCAGGCACTGACCCGCGCGCGTTACTGTGCGGGCGACGCGCAGATCGGCGCGCAGTTCGAGGCGATCCGTGAACAGGTATTGACCACGCCGCGCGACGCCGCGCAGCTTGCCGCCGAGATTGTCGAGATGCGCGAGCGGGTGATAGCCGGGCACCCTAACCATACGACGCTGTTCGACCTCAAGCATGATCGCGGCGGCATGGTGGATATCGAATTCACTGTGCAGTACTGGGTCTTGCTGCACGCGGCGCGCGATCCCGAGTTGATCCGCAATACCGGGAACATTGCTTTGCTGCGCGAAGTGTCGCGCCTCGGGCTGATGAGCGAGGCCGAAGCCGAGACGGTCGGCGCGGCTTACCGCACGTACCGGAAGCTGCAGCACAAGCTGCGGCTGGATGGGATGGAGAAGGCGCGCGTGGAGCCGGCTCTCGTCGCGACGGAACGCGATGCCGTGCTCGGACTTTGGGAGCGGGTGTTTGGCGAGCGTTGAAGGAGACGTGCGTTATGGCGGGCCGCGGCACAAGCGCGTGTTGCCGGCGCTTGCCCCTTGCCGCTGCGGCGGTAAAGACCTGTGCCCGCGCTGAAGGCCGGCCTTCGCCGCAGCCTCGGGGCGACTAAGCCGCCAGCATTTCCTTCGCGTGCTTGCGAGTGGTCGGCGTGATTTCGAGCCCGCCGAGCATTCGCGCGACTTCTTCCACGCGGCTCGCCTTGTCGAGGGAAACGACGCTGCTGACCGTACCGCCCTTGCCATTGCCGGTCTTCGCGACCTGGAAATGATGATCGCCCCGTGCGGCGACCTGCGGCAAATGCGTCACGCAAAGCACCTGGCGCGCTTCTCCGAGTTGATGCAGTAGCCGTCCGACCACTTCGGCGACGCCGCCGCCAATGCCCGTATCCACTTCGTCGAAGATCAGCGTGGGCGTCGGGCTTGCGGCGCTGGCAATCACGGCCAGCGCAAGGCTGATCCGCGCGAGTTCGCCGCCCGATGCGACTTTAGCAAGCGGCCGCAGCGGCACACCTGCATGCCCGGCAACGCGGAATTCGACCTGCTCCAGCCCATGCGCGCCGCCTTCCGGCAGCGGCACGAGCGCTACTTCGAAGCTGCCGCCTTTCATCGACAGTTCCTGCATGCCCGTGGTGACCGCCGCGCCGAGGGCCTTGCCGGCCTTTGCGCGTGCCTTGGACAGCTTTTTAGCTTCCGCGACGAATACCTCACGCGCCTTCGCTTCTGCTGCATGCAGGCTATCGAGGTCGGCGGCAGCGTCAAGCGCGGCAAGCTGCGCACGGCGTGTTTCGTGTTCGTCGGGCAGCGTTTCGGGCTGCAAGCGGAACTTGCGCGCCGCCGAATGCAATGCGTCGAGGCGCTTTTCGACCTGGGCAAGCCGGTCGGGATCGAGTTCGAGCTTTTGTGCGTAGTGGCTCAGCGAGTACGCAGCTTCCTGAAGTTGAATCTCGGCGGGTTCGAGCGCGGCCAGCACGTCGTTCAAGGCCGGATCGATTTCCGCGAGGTCGCGCACCTTCGACACGATCGACGCAAGATGCGTGATCATGGCTTCGTCCGATTCGGATAACGCAGTCAGCGCGCCTTGCACGCCGTCGATCAAATTCGCCGAATGCGACAGCCGCCGATGCTCCGTGTTAACTTCTTCCCATTCGCCCGGCTGGGGCGACAGCTTGTCCAGCTCCGCAAGCTGCCAGGCAAGCCGCTCGCGTTCCAGTTGCAACTCGCGGTCGCGCGTATGCGCATGCTCGACCGCCTGAACCTTCTCGCGCCATGTGCGCCACGCGCGCGTGACGCCCGCGGAAAGTTCGCTCAGGCCCGCGTGGGTATCGAACAGTTCGCGCTGGGCGTCGGGACGCATCAGCAACTGGTGCGCGTGCTGGCCATGAATATCCACCAGCATTTCGCCGACCTTGCGCAGTTGCGCCAGTGTCGCGGCCGTGCCGTTGATGAAAGCGCGCGAGCGCCCATTTGCATCCACTACGCGGCGCAGCATCACCGTGCCGCCGTTCTGGCCGTCGGCTGCCGACGCGCTGAACGCCTGCTCGTCGAGCCACTGATCCACCTGCGCGTGCGTGTCGAATTCCGCGGTGATGTCGGCGCGGCTCTCGCCGGTGCGAACGACGCTCGCGTCGGCGCGCGCGCCGAGCGCGAGTGCCAGCGCGTCGATGAGGATCGACTTGCCGGCGCCGGTCTCGCCGGAAAAAACGGTAAAGCCGCTGTCGAATTCAAGATCGAGCGCGGCGACGATGACGAAGTCGCGTATCGAGAGGTGGCGAAGCATGAAGGTGGTCTGTGAGCCTGATATTCGGGTTTCTCTGGCGGCGCTTGTATCCGGGCATTCCGCCGGTCAGAGCTTGCCGTCTTCTTCGTGCGACGGGTATTCGTTCCAGTGCAGCTTCTTGCGCAGCGTCGCGAAATAGCTGTAGCCGACCGGATGCAGCATGGGCACCGTATGACGCGAGCGGCGCACTTCGATCGCGTCGCCCAGTTCGAGCGATGTGAACGACTGCATGTCGAAATTGACGTTGACCTCGCGCCCCGAAACGATCTGGATACTGACCTTCGAATCGTCCGGCAACACGATGGGCCGGTTTGACAGCGCGTGCGGCGCGATCGGCACGAGTACGATGCCCTGCAGCTGCGGATGAAGAATCGGCCCTTGCGACGACAGCGCATAAGCCGTCGAGCCGGTGGGCGTTGCTACGATCAGGCCGTCCGAGCGCTGGTTGTACATGAAGCGCCCGTCCACCGAAACGTGCAGTTCCGCCATGCCGGAGAAGCCGCTGCGATTGACCACCACGTCGTTGAAGGCAAGCGCGTGATAGATCGGATTGCCCTGGCGCATGATGCGCGCCTCAAGCAGCACGCGCTCCTCGCGTTCGAAGTTGCCCGCCAGCATTTGCGGCACGATCTCGCTCATGTCCGAGATCGGGATGTCGGTAATGAAACCCAGCCGTCCGTGGTTGATGCCGATGAGCGGAGTGCGGTAAGGCGCCAGCTGCCGCCCGATGCCCAGCATCGTGCCGTCGCCGCCCAACACGATCGCCACATCTGCACGCGCGCCGATCTCGGCCGGACGCAGCGCCGGATACTCGGTGACGCCGATTTCCGCGGCGGTGTCGGCTTCGAAAAAGACTTCGAAGCCGCGCTTCGCGATGCAGGAGGCGAGCGCCGTCAGGGGCTCGCGAATGCCCGGGGTGTTGTTGCGCCCGACGAGCGCCACGGTCTTGAACTGGCTGGTTACTTGCATGCCGGCATTACACCATAGGTAAGGCCCGAAAAGAACCGCGCGCGGACCCGGTGGCCCGCCGGCACGGGCAGGCCGCCAGCGCAGTTAGGGATTATCGTTAGAATGGTGAAGCCTTGATGACATGCGCGCCCTGCAAACTGCAACGGCGCGCTGCGGGCGGGGCCGTCGGCAACAGGGCTGGCGGCGCACCGGACCGAACGCGGCACCGGGCGTTGAGACCGGCGCTGAAACCAGCGCAAGACGCAGTCCTGGCGAGCGGCGGTTGATCCGCCGGTGTTGGGCGCCGTTAGCGCTCGCGGTAGTCGCACCATTGAGCTAAAATTTTCCGTCATGCTAGATCCTCGCGCACAAACCCTCCTAAAAACTCTGATCGAGCGCTACATTGCCGAAGGTCAGCCGGTCGGCTCGCGCACGTTGTCGCGCTATTCCGGCCTGGAGCTGAGTCCGGCGACCATCCGCAACGTCATGTCGGATCTCGAGGATCTGGGCCTTGTGATCAGCCCGCATACTTCGGCTGGACGCATTCCCACGCCGCGCGGCTACCGGCTTTTTGTCGACACAATGTTGACTGTCGAGTCGGCCGCAGACGAAGAAGCAGTCACGCGTACCGTCAAGACTACGCTGCAGGCCGGTGAGCCGCAGAAAATCGTCGCTGCGGCGGCGAGCGTGCTCTCGAATCTGTCGCAGTTTGCCGGGGTCGTGCTCACGCCGCGACGCAGCCACGTGTTCAAGCAGATCGAATTCATGCGCCTGTCGGACAAGCGCATTCTGCTGATCATCGTTACGCCCGAAGGCGACGTGCAGAACCGCATGATGGCGACCCAACGCGACTTCACGCCGTCCGAACTGGTCGAAGCGTCCAACTACATCAACGCCCACTTCGCCGGTCTTTCGTTCGACGAAGTGCGCCGCCGCCTGCGCGAAGAGATCGACCAGTTGCGCGGCGACATGACCACGCTCATGCACGCGGCCGTCACCGCGAGCACCGACGAATCGGACACCGGCGAGACCGTGCTCATTTCGGGCGAGCGCAATCTGCTCGAGGTCGCGGATCTTTCCTCGGACATGGCGCGCTTGCGCAAGCTCTTCGATGTGTTCGATCAAAAGACCAGTCTCCTTCAGTTGCTGGATGTGTCGAGTCATGCGGCTGGCGTGCAGATCTTCATAGGCGGCGAGTCGAACCTCGTGCCTATCGAGGAAATGAGCGTCGTTACCGCGCCGTACGAGGTGAATGGCAAGATCGTCGGCACACTTGGCGTGATCGGACCCACGCGAATGGCCTACAACCGCGTGATCCCGATCGTGGACATCACCGCGAGACTGCTCTCGCTGACGCTCAGTCAGCAGTAGCGCGTCGGCGCTGCGGCGTTTCATCCAGTACATGATGCGCGAGCCGGCGCCGCCTGCCAATTGGCCGAACGGCCAGGGGTCTCCAGGGCGCGCGGCCACGAGGCGCGCCGCTATAATGAATCTCACCTGATTCCACTTCCCGCCTTGAGCGGTTGTCCCTGCTGCCTATGCGCTTCGACCTCGAGCGGCCCTCGCAGAACGCCACGTCGCACCGCGTTGCCGTGCTGCTGATCAATCTCGGCACGCCCGACGCGCCAACGCCTCGAGCGGTTCGCCGCTATCTCGCGCAGTTCCTCTCCGATCCTCGCGTGGTGGAAATTCCGGCGCTGCTATGGCAAATCATTTTGCGGCTTCTGATCCTGCCGTTCCGGGGTCGCGCATCCGCGAAGAAATATGCGGCCGTGTGGATGCCCGAAGGCTCGCCGCTGCGCGTCTACACGGAAAAGCAGGTGGAAGGTTTGCGCCACCTGCTGCAATTGAATGACTACACGGTGCTCGTCGAGTACGCCATGCGCTACGGCACGCCCGGCATTCCCGCCATGCTCAATCAGCTGAAGCTCGCCGGTGCCGAACGGGTGCTGCTGGTGCCGATGTATCCGCAATACTCGTCGTCGACCACGGCAACCGCATTCGACGACGCGTTCTCCGCCCTGAAGCGCATGCGTAACCAGCCCGAGATCCGCACGGTGCGCCAGTACGCCGATCATCCCGCGTACGTTTCAGCGCTCGCTGCGCAGGTGCACCACTACTGGCATCTCCATGGCCGTCCGGATTTCGCTGCCGGCGACAAGCTCGTTCTCAGTTTTCATGGCGTGCCCAAGCGAACGCTCGATCTTGGCGATCCGTACCACGAGCAGTGCCAGACGACAGGCGCGCTGCTGATGCAGGCGCTCGGCCTCACGCCGGTGGAATGCCGGATCACGTTCCAGTCGCGTTTCGGCAAGGCGGAGTGGTTGCAGCCGTATACGGCACCCACGCTGAAGGAGCTCGGGGCAGCAGGCGTGCGGCGTGCTGACGTATTTTGTCCCGGCTTCACCGCTGATTGCCTCGAGACGATCGAAGAGATCGGCATGGAAGTGCGTGACGAGTTCCTGCATGCCGGCGGCAAGGAGTTCCATCGCATTCCTTGCGTGAACGCGTCGCAGGCGTGGATTGCCGCGCTTGGCGAAATCGTCGCGCAGAATCTGCAAGGCTGGCCGGTGCAGGCGGTCCCCGTACCGCATCACACTCCGGCTTGAGCACGCTTATGAACTACCGAATTTCGACGGAACCGGGCGCGAAGCTGCGCATCGACAAGTGGCTTTGGGCGGCACGCTTCTTCAAGACGCGATCGCTTGCCGCGGACGCGGTCGAGAAGGGGCGCGTCCGCATAGGCGGAGCCAACGTGAAGCCGGCCAAGGACGTGCGGGTCGGCGATCTCGTCGAGATCGAAATCGAGCGATTCGTATGGCAAGTGCAGGTGCTGGGCGTATGCGACGTGCGCGGCCCAGCAAGCGTCGCGCAGACGCTTTACGCCGAGACGGACGAGAGCCGGCAAAAGCGGCAGGCCGAGCACGAACGCCGCAAGACCTATCGAGAGCCGGCCGAGGCACTACACGGCCGCCCGACCAAGCGCGACCGCCGGACTATCGACAGATTTTCAGGTGGGGATTGAACAGTTGTTCCATGGTCGCGTTCACGCCGCCGTATTCGGTTGTGTGATCGTTGACCGCCCCAGACATACAGATGGTCGTGGTGCCCGCAACGAGTACCAGTGCGACCACCGAGATTGCAAAGGTCAGTTTCACGGTACCCCCTTTTGGGATGGTGCGGAAAAGAAACGAGCTAGCCAGGTGGAAATTGCAAAAAGGCGGAAAGGTTTATGTCAGATTAGGGTTAACGCTGTTTTTCCGCCGCGTAACTGGAGCATAGGTCACTTGCACGCCGCGCTCAATCTGAATCTGATCGCCGCGCACTCATGGTTGTAACCGCGCGTTTCGGCCGGCTGCTGCCGGTTTGAAAATTTCGGCGAAGGCGCTTGAAATGGCGCATTTGCGGCCCCAACTGCCGTTTCGATACGTGGTAGCGCGCCTGGATAACTGTCGCGATTTTGCAACGCACAAATCGCGTTGGTGTCATGCGCCGTTGCTGCCGTTGGCTTTTAATTTTTTAACGACTTTCAGCGACATGGAAAACACGCAAGAGAACCCGACGAGCCAGAATCCCACGCCCGCGGACGAAACCGCGCGCCAGGCCGCCGAGGCGGTCACTCCGGAGCAGGAAGCCGCTGCGAGCGTCGCCACGGACACGCCGGCGACGGGTGCGGAAGCTGCATTGGCCGAAGCGCAGGCGAAGATCGCCGAATTGCAGGAAAGCTTCCTGCGCGCGAAAGCCGAGACGGAGAACGTGCGCCGCCGCGCGCAAGAAGACGTTGCGAAGGCACATAAGTTTGCAATCGAGAGCTTCGCGGAGCATCTGCTGCCGGTGATCGACAGTCTGGAAGCAGCCGTCGCTCACTCGACCGACGACCTTCAGAAAGTGCGCGAAGGTGTCGAACTCACGCTGCGTCAGCTCACAGGCGCGCTGGAGAAGGGCCGCGTCGTCGCGCTGAATCCGGTGGGCGAGAAGTTCGACCCGCACCGCCATCAGGCTATCTCCATGGTGCCGGCAGACCAGGAGCCGAACACGGTTGTTGCCGTGCTGCAAAAGGGCTTCGTGATTGCCGATCGCGTGCTGCGCCCGGCGCTCGTCACTGTCGCCGCGCCGAAGTAAGGCCGGTTTGCTCCGTATTCCGTTCGGGTTTCGCCGGCGTTCGCTAGACACAGCCGTAGACAACGAGTAGGCATCAAGTAGGCATCGTCATGGCCAAAATTCCCGTCGACGCAACCGCGTTTTCGGCGTTTGACATGCAGGAGCTAAGCGCCGAGTCATTCGACGCCAGTCTCGCCGAAGCGGGTGACCAACTCGCGGTGGTGTTCTTCTGGGGACTCGACTGCTTCAACTGCGAGATCGCCAAGAAGGCCATGCTTGCGCAACCGGACGCGATCCGTGCGCTCGGCTTGCGGTGGTTTCACAGCAATGTCTACGAGCACCGCGAGCTTGGCCGGCGTTTCATGCTTCATGGTGTGCCGACGTGGTTCTTCTTTCACCGCGGCAAACGGCTGGGTAGGGCGACAGGCTGGCACGGCCTCGCGCAGTTCGAGGCGGCGGTCGCCGCGGCGCGCGAGAAGATCCGCCCGGCCAATGCCGCAGGCGGTTCGCAAACCGACGGAGCGGATTCGGGCAAAAGTTCGGTCGATTGAAAAAAATTAAAGACCGCATCGCAAAAGAGGTCTTGAAAACGATGCGGACGCACTTATGTTGAGTGCAGGTATGAATTTAGGGCGGATTGCCTTGCCGCCGGACGGCAAACAGGGCGATTCCCGCAGCGATCAAAGTCAGGAGATTAGTAAAAATGGGCAAAATCATCGGTATCGACCTCGGCACGACCAACTCGTGCGTGGCGATCATGGAAGGCAATTCGGTCAAGGTGATCGAGAACTCGGAAGGTGCACGCACCACGCCGTCGATCATCGCCTACATGGAAGACGGCGAGATTCTCGTCGGCGCGCCTGCCAAGCGTCAGTCGGTCACGAATCCGAAGAACACGCTGTACGCGGTTAAGCGCCTGATCGGCCGCCGCTTCGAAGAGAAGGAAGTTCAGAAAGATATCGGCCTGATGCCGTACAAGATCATGAAGGCCGACAACGGCGACGCATGGGTCGAAGTACGCGATCAGAAGCTCGCTCCGCCGCAAATCTCCGCGGAAGTGCTGCGCAAGATGAAGAAGACCGCTGAAGACTACCTCGGCGAGCCGGTCACCGAAGCTGTGATCACGGTTCCCGCGTACTTCAACGACAGCCAGCGTCAGGCAACCAAAGATGCAGGCCGCATCGCCGGTCTGGAAGTCAAGCGCATCATCAACGAACCGACCGCAGCCGCGCTCGCGTTCGGTCTCGACAAGAACGAGAAGGGTGACCGCAAGATCGCCGTGTATGACCTGGGCGGCGGTACGTTCGACGTGTCGATCATCGAAATCGCCGATGTCGACGGTGAAAAGCAGTTCGAAGTGCTGTCCACGAACGGCGATACGTTCCTCGGCGGTGAAGACTTCGACCAGCGCATCATCGACTACATCATCGGCGAGTTCAAGAAAGAGCAGGGCGTCGATCTCTCGAAAGACGTGCTCGCGTTGCAGCGCCTGAAGGAATCGGCTGAAAAGGCAAAGATCGAACTGTCGTCGAGCCAGCAAACCGAAATCAACCTGCCGTACATCACGGCCGACGCGTCGGGTCCGAAGCACTTGAACCTGAAGATCACGCGCGCCAAGCTCGAAGCGCTGGTTGAAGAACTGATCGAGCGCACGATCGAACCGTGCCGCGTCGCTATCAAGGACGCAGGCGTGAAGGTCGGCGAAATCGACGACGTGATTCTGGTCGGCGGTATGACCCGCATGCCGAAGGTGCAGGAAAAGGTTAAGGAATTCTTCGGCAAAGATCCGCGCCGCGACGTGAACCCGGACGAAGCCGTGGCCGTTGGCGCCGCGATCCAGGGTCAGGTGTTGTCCGGCGACCGCAAGGACGTTCTGCTGCTCGACGTGACCCCGTTGTCGCTCGGCATTGAAACGCTCGGCGGCGTGATGACGAAGATGATCAACAAGAACACCACGATCCCGACCAAGCATTCGCAGGTGTACTCGACGGCTGACGACAATCAGAGCGCCGTGACGATCAAGGTGTATCAGGGCGAGCGCGAAATGGCGGCGGGCAACAAGCTGCTGGGCGAGTTCAACCTTGAAGGCATTCCGCCGGCACCGCGCGGCACGCCGCAGATCGAAGTGAGCTTCGACATCGACGCGAACGGCATTCTGCACGTCGGCGCGAAAGACAAGGCGACCGGCAAGGAAAACCGCATCACGATCAAGGCGAACTCGGGTCTGTCCGAAGCCGAAATCGAGAAGATGGTGAAGGACGCCGAAGCGAACGCGGAAGAAGATCACAAGCTGCGTGAGCTGGCCGACGCCCGCAACCAGGGCGACGCGCTCGTCCACAGCACGAAGAAGGCGCTCACCGAGTACGGCGACAAGCTGGAAGCCGGCGAGAAGGAAAAGATCGAAACCGCGCTGAAGGACCTGGAAGACGCACTGAAGAGCGGTTCGACCGACAAGGCTGCACTCGAAGCCAAGATCGAAGCGGTGGCGACTGCCTCGCAGAAGATGGGCGAAAAGATGTACGCCGACATGCAGGCTGCGCAAGGTGCCGAAGCTGCGGCAGCAGGCGCGGCGGGCGCGAGCGCAGGCCCGTCGGCTGGTGGCGCGAGCCAGCAGCAGGACGACGTGGTCGACGCCGACTTCAAGGAAGTCAAGAAAGACTAAAGCCAGGTCGCATTCCGACCGTAAAGCCGCACACGGGTCATGTGTGCGGCCCGGCTGCACGAAGGACCGCGGGCATCTGAACGCGGGAACGTGCAAGAGCGGTTATCACGCCTGGCGAGCCTTTTAGGCTCTCCGGGCACATTTGTTTTATGGAGGCCGTTGTTTTGAACCGCGTTCAGGCGGCACGAAACACGACCGGACGAGTCGTGAGACTCCAGCATTCAAGAGGAGCCACCGCGCGGCACTCTCGCGAGGGGCGTTGAACCGATATGGCGAAACGGGATTACTACGAGGTTCTGGGCGTCGCAAAGAACGCGAGCGACGACGAAATCAAGAAGGCTTATCGCAAGCTGGCGATGAAGCACCACCCCGACCGCAATCCGGGCAACAAGGATGCGGAAGAGCATTTCAAGGAGGTGAAGGAAGCCTATGAAATGCTCTCGGACTCGCAAAAGCGTGCGGCATATGACCAGTATGGTCACGCGGGCGTCGATCCGAACATGGGCGGCGCCGGTGCGCAAGGCTTCGGCGGCTTTGCCGATGCGTTCGGCGATATTTTCGGCGACATCTTCGGCCAGGCGGCCGGCGGCGCGGCGCGAGGCGGCGGCGGACGTGCGGGCCCGCAGGTGTATCGCGGCGCCGATCTGCGCTACAGCATGGAAATCACGCTGGAACAGGCGGCGCACGGTTACGACACGCAGATTCGCGTGCCGAGCTGGGTCTCGTGCGAAGTCTGTCACGGTTCGGGCGCGAAGCCCGGCACCAAGCCGGAAACCTGCCCGACCTGTAGCGGTTCGGGCGCGGTGCGGATGTCGCAAGGCTTTTTCAGCATCCAGCAAACCTGTCCGAAGTGTCACGGCACCGGCACCTATATTCCTGAGCCGTGCGCGCACTGCCACGGCGCGGGCAAGGTAAAGGAAACCAAGACGCTCGAAGTAAAGATTCCGGCAGGTATCGACGACGGCATGCGCATCCGTTCGGCCGGCAACGGCGAACCGGGCATCAACGGCGGGCCGTCAGGCGATCTGTACGTCGAGATTCATATCAAGCAGCATTCGGTATTCGAGCGCGACGGCGACGATTTGCATTGCCAGATGCCGATTCCGTTTACCACGGCGGCGTTGGGCGGCGAAATCGAGGTGCCCACGCTCGCGGGCCGCGCGAGCTTCACGGTGCCCGAAGGCACGCAGTCGGGCAAGACGTTCCGGTTGCGCGGCAAGGGTATCAAGGGCTTGCGTTCGAGCATTGCCGGCGATCTGTACGTGCATGTGCAGGTCGAAACGCCGGTCAAGCTCACGGAACCGCAGCGCGATCTGCTCAAGCAGTTCGAAAAAGCTTTGGTGGAAGGCGGCGCGCGGCACAGCCCGCAAAGCAAGAGCTGGTTCGATCGGGTGAAGAGCTTCTTCGATTAACGGCAGTTAGAAGTTGGCGGTACGCATGACGGCAGATGAGCGCGGCGCTGTATTTGCATTGCTCGATGATTGCGACGCGTCGGCGGCGCGCCGCTCGAGCAGGCTGTACACCGGTTTCGCGCATGAACGGGTATGCGCCGACCCCGCGCAGATGGAAGCCGTTTGCGAGGCCGCCGAATCGGATGCACGCCACGGCCTGCACGCTATCGTGCTCGCCGACTACGAGTTCGGCCGGCATCTTCTCGGCGGGGCATCAGATCCGTCGTTCAAAACGCAGCATGGCGACGCCACGCTGCGTTTTTTATTGTTCGAGCGTTGCGAGAAACTCTCACGCGACGAAGTGGACGCGTGGCTCGTAAAACAAGACGGCGACCTCGCAGAGCCGTCTGTGGCGGGCACAGCCAATGTGCGCGAGAGTGTCGAACCCGCGGAGTTCAATGCGGCCATCGGCGCAATTCATGCCGCCCTGCGCGACGGCGAGTCCTATCAGGTCAACTACACATACCGGCTCGGCTTCGACGTATTCGGCTCGCCTATCGCGCTTTATCGGCGGTTGCGGGCGCGTCAACCCGTTCGGTACGGCGCATTGATCGCGATGCCTGGTAACGGCTGGGTGCTGTCGTGTTCCCCGGAGCTTTTCGTCGAAAAGCAGAATGCAACGTTGCGCGCGCGCCCGATGAAAGGCACCGCGCCACGTTCAGCCGATCCGTCAGCGGATCGCGGCGCCGCTGAATTCCTCGGCAACGACCCCAAGAACCGCGCCGAAAACGTGATGATCGTCGATCTGCTGAGGAACGATCTGTCGCGCGTCGCTCAGACGGGCTCCGTCAAAGTGCCCGCGCTCTTTTCCGTCGAGCCGTATGCGTCGGTTTGGCAGATGACGTCGACGGTTGAAGCCGCTTTGCGGCCCGGCACGTCGTTCGCCGCGATAGTGCGCGCGCTCTTTCCTTGCGGCTCGATCACCGGTGCGCCGAAGCATCGCACGATGCAGTTGATCGACGAACTGGAGAGCACGCCGCGCGGCCTTTACACCGGCGCGATCGGCTGGCTGGACGCACCCGTGCTCGAGCCGGCGGCGAATGAAAATAGCGGCGGCGACTTCTGCATGTCCGTCGCGATTCGCACGCTGACCTTGAAGCCGTTAGCGCCCACGGGAGAATTGCGCGGCACGATGGGCATAGGCGCGGGCATCGTGCTCGACAGCGTCGCCGAAGACGAATATGCGGAGTGTCGATTGAAAGCGCGTTTCCTGACCGGTGCGGAACCCGGCTTCGAGCTGTTCGAAACCATGTACGCGACGCGGGAAGAGGGCGTGCGCCATGTGTCGCGCCATCTCGCGAGGCTGTCGGCGAGTGCAGCGACGCTAGGCTTTCAATTCGATGCGGCAAGCATTCGCGCGCAGATCGCGGAGCGATGCTCATCGTTGCCCGCAGCCACACCGCACCGCATGCGCGTCGCGCTAGGCAAGAGCGGTGTGACCCAAATTACGGCCGCGGTGTTGGTGCCGTTGGCCGATTCGACGGTCAACGTTCTGCTCGCAACGGATCACGATTTTGCATCGACCCAATCCGGCGATCTACTGCTGCGTCATAAGACCACGCACCGAGCACAGTACGATCGCGGCTGGCGCGAAGCCGAGGCAAAAGGCGCCTTCGATACGTTGTTCTTCAACGAACGAGGCGAGTTGACGGAAGGCGGGCGCTCGAACGTATTCGTGAAGCTGGCGGGGCGGTGGTGGACGCCGCCGCTCGCGTCGGGCGTGCTGCCCGGTGTGATGCGAAGCATCCTGCTTGAAGACGACGCTAATCTGCAGGCGGCTGAAAAGGTGCTGACAGAGGCTGACGTATTCAACGCCGAAGCACTGCTGATCTGCAATGCATTGCGCGGCGCGCTGCCGGCCCGGATTGTCCGCTAGAAACACCGAAGCGCGGCCACGCTAATATCGCCCCCGCGAAAGCACTCTCAGAACGAGTGCTCAGGCCCAGGAAAAGTCCCGTCCTTCACGGCCTGCACATACGCTTCCACCGCAGCAAGAATGCTCGGCTGCCCGACCATGAAATCCTTCACGAAACGCGGCCGTTTGCCGGGAAAGATGCCCAGCATGTCGTGCAATACCAGCACCTGACCTGAGCAGTCGAGGCCCGCGCCGATGCCGATGGTTGGAATCCGCAACTGCTTCGTGACTTCGCTCGCGAGCAGCGTCGGAATCGCTTCCATCACGATGAGCTGGGCGCCGGCCGTTTGCATGGCAAGCGAGTCGCGCAGCAACTGGTTCGCGCCTTCCTCGGTCTTGCCCTGCACCTTGAAGCCGCCAAAAGCATGCACCGACTGCGGCGTCAGCCCGACATGCGCACACACCGGAATTGAGCGTTCCACGAGGAAACGGACAGTATCCGTGAGCCATTCACCGCCTTCGAGCTTCACCATCTGCGCGCCCGCGCGCATTAATTCGACGGAGCTTCTATACGCTTCTTCCGGCGTGCCATACGTGCCGAACGGCAAGTCCGCGACGATCAACGCAGACGGCCGCGCGCGCGCCACGCTCGCCGTGTGATAGGCGATGTCGGCGAGCGAAACCGGCAGTGTGGTCGTCTGTCCTTGCAGGACGTTGCCGAGCGAGTCGCCGATCAGCATGACGTCGACACCCGCGCGATCCAGCAGTGCGGCGAAGCTTGCGTCGTAACAGGTGAGCATGGCGATTTTCTCGCCAGCATCGCGCATTGCCTGCAGTTTCGGCACGGTGACGGCGCTGCGGCTCGTCTCCTGCAAATAGGTCATGGTCGATCCGTTGAAGAGAGAGGCGCCGCTCAGAGCGACGTGCCCTTGACAAAGAATTCCTTGCGTCCGCGCATGGTTTCGATGCGCTCGGCGAGCAGCGCAAGGTCCGCGTCGGAGTCGAGCGGATTCAGATGTTCGGCGTTAACCGTCAGCACCGGCGTGCGGTCGTAGTGATAGAAGAATTCGTTGTAGGCGTCGCAAAGGGCATGCAGATACGCATCGGAAATCTGCAACTCCATCGGCACTGCGCGCTTTTGAATGCGCGAGAAGAGCACTTCGGGACTCGCTTGCAGATACACGACGAAGTCCGGTGCCGGCGCGCTCACTTCCAGCCGCGCGGCGAGCGCGCGATACAGATGCCACTCGTCTTCCTGCAGCGTGAGGCGCGCGAAGATGTCGTTCTTTTGCGTCATGAAATCGGCGACGAGCGGCGTGCCCGCCACTTGCGCCGCGTTCACTTCCTGGGCCTGCTGCGCGCGTTGCAACGCGAAATGCAATTGCGCGGGCAACGCATAACGCGCGGTGTCGCGATAAAAGCGCTCGAGGAAAGGATTGTCCTGCGGCCTCTCGAACAGTTCCTGCATCGACCAGCGTTGCGCAAGACGCCGCGCGAGCGAAGTCTTGCCGACGCCAATAGGCCCTTCGATCGCCAGATAGCCGAATGGAGGCCGCAATTGCGGCGCGGTGACGGTAAGCGGTGTGGAATTCATTCGCAGCGGCCCTTGCCCGCGGCGAGTGCGTTCAGCATCGGGCACTGGCAGGGTCCTTTGACTTTCTCGATGCGCTGATCGCGCACGGCGTCGAGCAGCGCGTCGGCGCGCCCATGTCGCGGAATGATCAGCGCAGCGTCGATTTCGACAAGCGGCACCAGCGCGAAAGCACGCTCGACGAGGCGAGGATGCGGAACGATCAGATCGGCTTCGTCGATCGATTGATCGCCGAAAAGCAGGATGTCGAGATCGAGCGTTCGCGGTGCATTGCGAAAGGGCCGCTCCCGGCCGAACTGATGCTCGATCTTGTGGCACAGCGCGAGCAGATGCCGCACGGGGAGCGTTGTGTCGATCTTGACGACGCAGTTGAAATAGTCGTCACCGCCCGCGTCGATCGGGGCCGTGCGATACAGGCTCGACTTGGCGAGCACGGTGATGGTGTGCTGTTGTGCGAGGCACACCACTGCGTCTTTCAGGGTCTGGCGCGCGTCCCCGAGATTCGCGCCGAGGCCGAGATAAGCAACCGTCATGGCATAACTTCCTGCAACTATCGTTCGACGGCTTCAGCGAACGCTGCGTCAGTCTTCGTGCGGGCCTTCATGGCCCGCTTCGGCGTCTGTGCGTTCGGCTGGCGTGCCGCCCTCCATTCCGTCGCCCGATTTGCGGTTTCTCGCGCCACTGCTGCGTCTCCGTCGTTTTCTGGGGCTTCGGTCCTTCCCGCCTTGCGTAAGCAATGTTTCACGCGCCGCGATGTCTCCTTCAATGAACTCCGTCCACCACGCTCCGACCGACTCGTCGAGTTCGCCCGATTCGCAGCGCAACAGGAGGAAATCATACCCCGCTCTAAATCTTTGGTGTTCCAGCAGCTTCAGCGCGCTTCTTCCCGAGCGTTTTTCGAGGCGCAGCTGCAAGCCCCAGATCTCGCGCATGTCGGACGAGAAGCGCTTGTGGATAGCGAGTTTTTCCGTCTGCATGTCGAGGACTTCGTCCATCGCGCGATGCAGCGCCGGCACCGGATACTCACCGTTCGCTTCAAACTTCTGCCAGCGCTGCTGCACGTCGTGCCAGAGCAGCGTGGCGAACAGGAAGCCTGGCGACACCGGTTTGCCGGCGCGCACGCGTGCGTCCGTGTTGGTGAGCGCGAGCGTGATGAATTTTTCGCCGGTGGGCTGCTCGAGCACGACGTCGAGCAGGGGCAGCAAACCATGATGCAGGCCTTCCTGACGCAGGCGCTTCAGGCAGGCGAGCGCGTGGCCGGACAGCATGAGCTTCAGCATCTCGTCGAACAGACGCGCGGCCGGCACGTTGTTGATCAGATCGGCCATTTCGGCGATCGGCGCGCGGGTCGCGTCTTCGATCTCGAAGTCGAGCTTTGCCGCAAAACGCACCACGCGCAGCATGCGCACAGGATCTTCGCGATATCGCGTGGCCGGGTCGCCGATCATGCGCAGCAGGCGCGCGCGTACGTCCGCCATGCCGTTGTGATAGTCCAGCACCGTTTCGGTGGCGGGATCGTAGTACATCGCGTTGATCGTGAAGTCGCGGCGCGTGGCGTCTTCGTGCTGCTCGCCCCACACGTTGTCGCGCAATACGCGCCCGCTTGCGTCGACCGCGTGCGTGCGCCGGTCGAGCTCGTCGCGTTTCAGGCGCCGCGGCGGCGCGGCGTCAGCGGCGGGCGGATCGACCAGCGCGCGGAACGTGGAAGTTTCGATGATTTCCTGGCCGAACTGCACATGCACGATCTGAAACCTGCGGCCGATGATGCGCGCGCGGCGGAACAGCTTCTGCACCTGTTCGGGCGTGGCGTCGGTCGCTACGTCAAAGTCTTTCGGCTTGATGCCGAGCAACAGGTCGCGCACCGCACCGCCGACGATAAACGCCCGGTGCCCCGCCTGTTGCAGGCCTTCGGTCACGCGAATCGCGTTGCGCGAGATCAGCGTGGGGTCGATGCCGTGTACGTCGTGCGGAATGATGACCGGCACGTCCGGGTCGCGCACTGTCTTTGCGGGCGCGCCATTTCGGACGGGCTTCCGGCGCGCGCGGCCGGTTCCCGCGGCGCCTGCTGCATTGCGTGCCGGTGCGCTGCCGGGTTCGTCTGAGTCGGCTTCAGCCGGCACGGTGTCGTCGGCGGACGCTGTGTCCTGGCCGAATAGCTTACGGATGAGTTTTTTGATCACGTGGGTTGAAAGAGTTCGAGGATGCGCCAGCCTTTGGCCTGCGCATGGGCGCGCAATGTGTCGTCGGGATTCGTTGCGATCGGATCGGTGACTTTTTCGAGCAGCGGAATGTCGTTGTGCGAATCGCTGTAGAAGTAGCTGCGCTCGAAGTCGCTCCAGCTTTTGCCGAGCGACGCAAGCCATGCCTCGGTGCGCACGATCTTGCCTTCCTTGTAGCTCGGCGTGCCGGTGGGGCGGCCGGTGTAGGCCGAATGCGGCTGGCCGTCGACGGTTTCCGCTTCGCAGGCAATCAGCGTGTCGACGCCGAACGCGCTCGCGATGGGACGGGTGATGAATTCGTTTGTCGCCGTGACCACGCAGCACAGGTCGCCGGCTTCGCGGTGCCGCTTGACCAGTTCGACGGCCGCCGGGAGGATGGCCGGCGTGATCACTTCGTGCATGTACTGCGCGTGAAAGTCCGCGAGTTGCGCGCGCGTGTATTTCGCGAGCGGCGTGAGCATGGCGATCAGATAGGCGTGAATGTCCAGCTTGCCGGCTTTGTAGTCGGCATAGAAGCGGTCGTTTTCACGAGCGAAATTTTCGCCGTCGACCATACCGTGTTTCACCATGAAGCGGCCCCATTCGTGGTCGCTGTCGGTGGGAATGAGCGTGTGATCGAGGTCGAAGAGTGCGAGATTAGCCATGGGGATCTATTTTACTTGAAGCGGCGGACGACGCGGCGGGCCCGTCCGCGCCCGGCGAAGCCAGCATCGTGCGCAAAAGCGGCAACGTAACCGCCCGCTTCTGTTCGAGCGAAAAACGGTCGAGCGCGTCGAGAAGCGCCATCAGGCTTGGCATGTCGCGACGAAAATGCGTGAGCAGATAGGCCGGCACGTCGTCGGCCAGCATGATGCCCCGCTCGCGAGCCGCGTGCTTGAGCACCGCTGCCTTGCCTTCGTCGGGCAGCGGGGCAAGGTGGAAAACGAGTCCCCAGCCGAGCCGCGTGCGCAGGTCCTCGCGCACCGTCATGCCGATCGGCGCCGCGTTGCCGGTGGCGACGAGCGCGCTCGTCGGATGCGCGCGCACTTCGTTGAAGAGATTGAACACGGCGATCTGCTGCGCGGCCGACAGACCGTCGCAATCGTCGATCGCATAGAGCGCCACGCGCGGATCGAAACTGAACGCGGCAAGGCTGCTTTGCGGACCCGCGAAGCGCGCGTGGCCCGGCGGCGCTTCGTGCACGAGCGCTTGCAACAGGTGAGTGCGGCCGCTGCCCGCTTCGCCCCAGATATAGAAGGTGCGATCGGCGACAGGCCCGGCCGCGAGCGCGCCGTCGAGTTCACGCAGGCGCGTCACCAGCTCGGCGTTTGCGCCAGCGAAAAAATTATCGAATGTCGATGGCGGCGGAGTGCCGAGATCGAGCGTCAGTTGACGAAGCACAGTAGGTTGATGCCGAAAGTAGGGCTGAGGCTGCCGATGGTCCTGGCGAGCCGGGTCACTGGAGCAGAAGGTCAATTGTTGTACAGGGTGCTTTCCAGATAGCTTTGCCGCAATTCGCGCACCGCCACGGACAAAATCGCACTCACGGGCAACGCAAGGAGCACGCCGAAAAAGCCGAACAGTTGCCCGAACGCGAGCAACGCGAAAATGACCGCGAGCGGGTGCAGCCCGATCCGCTCGCCGACGAGGCGCGGCGTCAGGAAGAAGCTCTCCACGATTTGACCGACGCCGTAGATCACAGCCACCGCACCGAAGCCGTACCAGTTGCCGAACTGCAGCAATGCCGCGAGAAGCGCCAGCGCGAGGCCGGTCGCGAAGCCAATGTACGGGATGAACACTGCTAGCCCGGTGAAGATGCCCACCGGCAGCGCGATCTCGAAGCGGGCGATGCTGAGCGCCACCGCATAGAACGCCGCGAGCACGCCCATCACGAGTAACTGGCCGCGCAGGTATTGCGACAGCATCTGATCCATGTCGCGCGCGAGTTGCAGCGTCTTGTCGAGCCAGCGGCGCGGCACCACGCCTTGTACGCGAAGCAGCATGCGGTTCCAGTCGTACAGCAGATAGAACAGTACGAGCGGCACCAGCACGAGATTGCCGATCACGGTCATCATGACGTTGCCGCTCGTCACGATCGAAGTCCATGCATAACGCGCGACGGTCTGCGCGCTGCCTTCCAACTGGCCCATCACGAGATCGCGTACGCTTGCGAAATCCAGCGAATCGGCGAGCCCCAGCATGGCGAGCTTGGGCTGCAGCCACGCATTCACATGGGCGAACAGTTGCGGCACCTGCTGCCGCAGCTGCGGGCCTTCCTTCTGGATGACGGCGAAAACCAGCAGCGCGAGCATTGTCACCAGCAACGTGAAAAGCAGCATCATCAGCAAGGCAGCGATCGCGCGCGGCACACGCCGGCGCACCATCCACGCGACGCCCGGCTGCAGAATGTACGCGAGAATCGCGCCGAGCAGAAACGGCGTGAGGACGGGGCTCAAGAGCCACAGCAGAATGCCGACGCCAAGCGCGATGGCTAGCCAGATGAAAGCGCGGCGCTGGACCGGAGTCAGTATCGAGGAGTTCTGTTGCAAAGTTGTTTCCCTGGTGTCGCCGGAACGGATGATTCAAAATCCAGCCGGCCGGCAACTCTGTATGGGACCGGAGTAAGCGCTGAAGCGCCTACTCTGGATCGGCATCGGGTAAAATCGCATTTTACCGACCTTCGAGCTCTCCCCCATGAATCAACCGAAATCCGCCCCGAATTCAACCGGTTCGGCCCAAGGTCTGTCGTACCGCGACGCCGGCGTGGACATCGACGCGGGCGACGCCCTTGTCGACGCGATCAAGCCCTTTGCCAAAAAGACGATGCGCGACGGCGTGCTGGGCGGCATTGGCGGATTCGGCGCGCTGTTCGAAGTGCCGAAGAGGTACAAAGAACCTGTGCTGGTATCGGGCACAGACGGCGTGGGCACGAAGCTGCGCCTCGCGTTCGAGTTGAACAAGCACGACACCGTCGGCCAGGACCTGGTCGCCATGAGCGTGAACGACATTCTCGTGCAAGGCGCCGAGCCGCTGTTTTTCCTCGACTACTTTGCCTGCGGCAAGCTGGACGTGAACACGGCGGCAACGGTCGTCAAGGGTATCGCCTACGGCTGCGAACTGGCGGGCTGTGCCTTGATCGGCGGCGAAACGGCTGAAATGCCGGGCATGTATCCGGACGGCGAATACGATCTCGCGGGCTTCGCGGTCGGTGCGGTGGAAAAGAGCAAGATTATCGACGGCAGCACCATCGCTCCCGGCGACGTGGTGCTGGGCCTCGCTTCGAGCGGCATTCATTCGAACGGTTTTTCGCTGGTGCGCAAGATCATCGAGCGCGCGCAGCCCGATCTCAATGCGGATTTCGACGGCCGTTCGCTAGCCGACGCTTTGATGGCGCCCACGCACATTTACGTTAAGCCGCTTCTCTCGCTGATGCAGCAAATCGCGGTGAAGGGCATGGCGCACATCACCGGTGGCGGGTTGGTCGAAAATATTCCGCGGGTTTTGCGCGAAGGCCTGACGGCCGAGCTGGATCATCGCGGCTGGCCGCTGCCGCCGCTCTTCTCGTGGCTGCAAAAGCACGGCGGCGTGGCGGATGCGGAAATGCATCGCGTATTCAACTGCGGTATCGGGATGGCGGTGGTCGTCTCGGCTGCTGACGCGGACGCTGCAATCGGTCTGTTGTCCGCAGCCGGCGAGCAGGTCTGGAAGATCGGCACGATTCGCGAGAGCGCGCCGGGTGAAGCACAGACGGTAGTGGTGTAAAGATTGGCAGCCTGCGCGGCGTGAATACTAAACGCCGCGCAGGCTCGCAAGTTCAAGGTTTTCTGAGGTCTCGTAGTTCCCCAGTGTGCTCGTCATCTAGTTTGCTGGAAAGCGCAGCACTTCGGCGTGCTTCACCAAAGCGCATTAAACAGGTTGCGAAACCAGCGCTTCGATCAAATCAATCACCCGCGCGCTCGCGTTTGGGTCGCAACAGTCCACCACCACCCGCTCGTTCATGCTGCGCAGCCATGTGAGTTGCCGTTTGCACAATTGCCGCGTCGCGAACACGCCTTTGTCGCGCATGGTCGGATAGTCGACGGTTCCATCGAGATACTCCCAGACCTGCCGGTAGCCGACGCAACGCATCGACGGCATCTCGGGCGATAAATCTCCGCGTTCGCGCAGCGTCACCACTTCATCGACAAAGCCGTTCGCCAGCATGGCATCGAAACGCTGCTCGATGCGCGCGTGCAGCACGCTTCGGTCCGACGGCTCGAGTGCGATCGGCGCGAAGCGCCACTGCGCCGCGGCGTCGTCGATGCGAGCGGGCGCGGCCAGCAATGCGGACATCGCTTGACCCGTTAGCAAGAAGACTTCGAGCGCGCGCTGGATTCGCTGCGAATCGTTGGGCGCAAGGCGCGCGGCAGTCGCCGGATCGACGGTAGCCAGACGTGCATGCAGCGCGGGCCAGCCATCGCGTGCTGCGTCGGCGTCGAGTTGCGCGCGGACATTCGCGTCGGCTGCGGGCAAGTCGTTGAGCCCTTGAGTCAGCGCCTTGTAGTACAGCATCGTTCCGCCGACCAGCAGGGGCAGCCGGCCGCGCGCAGTGATCTCTGCGGTCAACCGGAGTGCGTCGGCGCGAAATTCCGCGGCGGAGTAGGCGTCGGCGGGATCGACAATGTCGATCAGATGATGCGGCGCCACCGCGCGCTCGTCGGCAGTAGGCTTTGCCGTGCCGATGTTCATCTCGCGATACACGAGCGCCGAATCGACGCTGATGATTTCCACCGGCCGCCGCGCGGCGAGAGCCAATGCGGCCGCGGTCTTGCCCGACGCAGTCGGGCCGAGCAGGCATGGAATGGGCGTGGCGGTGCGTGCGTTCATGAACGTGCCGGCGCCCGGCAATCGCGCCTCAAGAAGCGCACCGTCACTGTCCACGCATGAAGAGGCGGTCGAGGTCGGAGAGCGTCAACTGATACCACGTGGGACGCCCGTGGTTGCACTGGTCGGCGCGCTCGGTCGCTTCCATCTGACGCAGCAGCGCGTTCATTTCGTCCAGCGTGAGACGCCGGTTCGCGCGCACCGCGTGATGGCAGGCGAGCGTGCCGAGCAGTTCGTGCTGACGCTCGGTCAGGACACGCGAGCCGCCGTAAGCATGCAGATCGGCCAGCACCGCGCGCGCCAATGCCTGAAGGTCTGCGTCTTTCAGCAGCGCCGGCACCGCGCGGATGGCGAGGGTAGTCGGCGACAGAACCGCCAGGTCGAAGCCGAGTGCGTCGAGCGTGTCGCGCTCTTCTTCGACTGTGCCGATTTCGACGGGATCCGCCTGCATCGTCTGCGGAATCAACAACGGCTGCACGGCGATCGTACGGTCGGCGAGCGCGTTCTTGAACTGCTCGTAAAGAATGCGCTCGTGCGCGGCGTGCATATCGACGATCACGAGTCCATGGGCGTTCTGCGCAAGCACGTAGATGCCGTGAATCTGGCCGAGCGCGAAGCCGAGCGGCTGGTCGTCGGCGGGATTGAACGCGGGCGGCGCGTAGGACGCTGACGCGTTATAGGGCGACGGACCCTCGGCGGCGGAATCGCGTGCTTCGAAGAGCGTCGCGCCTTGCGCAGTGCCTGCGCTGGTGTCCTTGCGGCCGAACAACGCGTCATAGAATGCGAGCGGTTGGGCGACCGGCAGCGTGCCCTGTGTCATGCGCGACTGGCGCATCCACGTATTGCCCGCTTGCGACGCGCTGAAGCCGCTACCCGTCGATCCAGGGGTGCCATTGGAACTCAAGCCGCCGACAAAGCTGCCCGCAGCGGAAGCGCCGAACCCTGCAACGCCGGCACTGCCCGGCGACGTTCCGAACGAAACCGCTCCGTCCGCCGACGCTTGCAGATGCGCCGCGTGCCCGCCTGCGGTCGTCTCCGGCGACGCGCCCGCATGGCGCGCCAGCGCACGCTGGACCGCGTGGAAAACGAACTGATGAATCGAGCGTGAATCGCGGAACCGGACTTCGATTTTCGACGGATGCACGTTCACGTCGACCGCTTCGGGCGGCAAATCGAGAAACAGCACATACGACGGATAACGGTCGCCATGCAGCACGTCTTCATAAGCGGCGCGCACCGCGTGCGTCAGCAGCTTGTCGCGCACGAAACGGCCATTGACGAAGAAGTACTGCTGATCGGAGCGTCCGCGGCTCGCGGTCGGCAAACCCGCGCAACCGTAGACGGCGAGCGGACCGGCGGATTCATCGAGCGGCAGATGAGCCGTCGCGAAAGTTTCGCCCAGTATCTT
Organism: Paraburkholderia caledonica; assembly: GCF_000383275.1. Lineage (NCBI taxonomy): Bacteria > Pseudomonadati > Pseudomonadota > Betaproteobacteria > Burkholderiales > Burkholderiaceae > Paraburkholderia > Paraburkholderia caledonica. The sequence continues at coordinate 126,627 of NZ_KB911042.1, forward strand.
TGCGACTCGCGCGGGCGGTTCGCTGGCGTTCCAATGCTCGACGGCCTTGCCGTTGTGCAGGACCGAAATGGCGACGTCCGGTCGCGCCAAGGCGGCACGACGGATCTGTTCGAGACAATGGCCGAGTTCGGTCTGTTCGCTTTTCAGGAATTTGCGACGCGCGGGCGTATTGAAGTACAGCTCGCGCACTTCGATGGTGGTGCCTTGCGTGCCCGCAGCCGGGCTCAGCACCCCGGTTTGTGCATCGACGCGCACTGCATGCGGCGCGTCGGCTGTGCGGCTCGTGATGGTCATCTGCGCGACCGACGCGATCGACGCCAGCGCCTCGCCGCGAAACCCGAGCGTCGCGACGGCCTCGAGCTCGGCGAGCGAGCGGATTTTGCTGGTCGCGTGGCGCATCAACGCGAGTGCAAGTTCGTTCTCGGGAATGCCGCAGCCGTCGTCGGTGATCGAAATACGTTTGACGCCGCCCTCGTCCAGCATGATGCGAAGCGTGCGCGCGCCCGCGTCGAGCGCGTTTTCAAGCAACTCCTTCACCACCGATGCGGGCCGCTCGACCACTTCGCCGGCGGCAATCTGGCTGATGAGCTGATCGGGCAGCGGCAGGATTGCCCGCAGCGGGCGCACAGCCGGTGTAGCGGCGGCGGCCGTGGCGTCGACAGGCGTTTCGGAAAATTCGGACATGGCGAAATTATAGCGATTCAGCGCGGCGGCCCTCGAATGGCGGAAACACGCCGGAGATTTTCGAAGTTCGCCCGGGCACTTTCTGTATCATGACGCGGTCAATTCGGGCGGCGAGCGAGCGCTCGCCATTATCCCGCGGGTCTGCTGCCGACCCTCACACCACGTTCACTCTTGCCTCATAAAGGACGCTTTTTGGACACGCTGCTACATTTAGCCAATCTTGTGCTGCACATCGACAAGTTCCTGGGAGAATTCATCCACGTGTACGGCGCCTGGGTCTATGCGGTGCTGTTCCTGATCGTGTTCTGCGAAACGGGGCTCGTGATTGTGCCGTTTCTTCCGGGCGATTCGTTGCTGTTTATCGGCGGGGCTTTCTGCGCGTCTGGGCAGATGAATCTCGGTCTGCTGATCCTGTTGCTGTTCGTCGCGGCGACCACGGGCAATACCGTCAACTATATGATCGGGCGAGCGATCGGGCCGAAGGTTTTCAATTCGCGTATTCCAGTGCTCGAGCGTTTTCTCGACCGGCGCGCGCTGCAGAAAACACATGACTTCTACGAGAGGCATGGCGGCAAGACCATCGTGCTTGCGCGTTTCATTCCGGTTGTGCGGACGTTTGCGCCGTTTGTCGCGGGCGCTTCGGAGATGACGGTTAGCCGGTTTCAGCTGTTCAATGTCGCCGGCGCGCTGTTCTGGGTATTGCTGCTTGTTCTGCTCGGCTATTTCTTCGGCAATATTCCGTTTATCCGCCAGTATCTGAATGTGATCGTGCTCGTCGGGATTGGCGCTGCAATCGTGCCGGTGGTGCTCGGCGCGCTCTGGAAGATGATGCGCAAGAGTGCGTCGAAGCCTGGCTAACGCTGGCGCGGGCACTTAGTCCGCTGACCTAGTCGGATGAGCAAACGGCGTCGCGTAAATTGCGACGCCGTTTTTTTTGCGTGCGCGGCCACACGCCTGCGTGCGCGTTCACGTGACTGCACGCGGCGCGAGCGGTGTTTCGGGCGTTGGGTAACCGGCCTCGCGGAATGTTTGAATGATCGCGCGGTTAGTGTCGAAGTACACCTGCCAGTAATGCTCATTGTGTGCGTAGGGTCGCACGCAAAGCAGCGGTCCTTCGGGCGTGAAGCTCAGCACTTCGACATCGGGCGCGGGGCTTTCCGCAACGTTCGGTATGTCGGCGATGGCAGCCTTCAGCCGGTTCATCGCGTCCGTCGCGTCGACGCCGTTCGCGATCTTCGCTGTCAGTTCGACCCGTCGCACCGGCAGCACGCTGTAATTGGAAATCGTGTCGGAGAAAATCTTGTTGTTGCCGATGATTGTCGTCACGTTATCTGGTGTAACGATGGTCGTGCCGAACAAACCGAGTTCAGAGACGGTGCCCGTGACGCCGCCCGCGGTCACGAAGTCGCCGACCTTGAACGGACGCAACACCTGCATGAAGATGCCGGCCGCGAAGTGCGCGAGCAATCCGCCCCACGCCGTGCCGATCGCGAGGCCGAGCCCGGCGAGCAACGCCGCGAACGAAGTGGTTTGCACGCCGAATACCTGCAAGATCGCGAGGATCAGAAGCAGGTTCAATAGCGCGCCGAGAATCGAGCCGAGGTAATGCGCGAGTGTCGGGTCGACGCGGCTGTTACGCGTTAGCACCGCACGCAGCAAGCGGGTAATCAGTCCAATGACCCAGCGGCCGACGATCCACAAGACGATCGCACCGAGCACTTTGACGCCGAGGTCGATGCCGCGGGTCATCATGAAAACGCGTACGGTTTCGAAATCCAAGATGTTCCCCAATCGGTGAACTTGCTTTGACTGATTACGACGTGACGCGATGCTGCGGGCGGGCGCCTGGGTGGCTGAATCCAACCGGATGCTGCCTGGTCTTGGGAAGTTATAGGTGAAGGCGCGAGGCTGCGCAAGGACCGTTCCCGCCGCGCCTCGCGCTCGCACGACGCGTTTTACATCGGCAGGTGAGAGTCGGAGTAGGGCGATGTCGGAATGACCAACGTCTTGCCTAACGTCGATCTGGCGGGGCGGTTTCGGCGACCAAAACTGCGCCACGCAACTGCCGCAACGATTGCGAGCGCATATGCGGCGCTGCGTACGAAGAACGCGGTCGGCGTGCTGAACTGGCCGTAACGTGTGCGGGCGTCGGCAAAGACAAGGAAAGTGAGGGCTGCATCCAGCAGCATTGCGGCGAGCGCCAGCGCGGAAAACACGCGAGAGCCGTCTATCGCTGCGCCGGGTATCAGGCGATTACACCCATTGCACGCGACAAGCACGATCGCCAGCAACGCAAGATTCGAAGCGAGATCGAACAGAAAATTGGTCATATCGATGGAATGAAAGCGCCGCAGGTTGCGGTGTTGCGAGAGCGTCTGCGTCCGTCGGTTCTCGGCGGATTGACAGACGGCGGCGATCATTGCACGTCTTTATGTCTCAATAAATGCTCACGTTCGCAGTCCGTAGCGTTGTCGGAATGTGCGAGGTATCGCGTGAGAAAAGTCAGGGGCGTAACGAGAAATCGCGGCGAGTTGTGGGCTGTTTTGCTTTGGACTTCGCCGTGTGGTTTGCGCTACTTCTTCTTGGAGAGAAGAGTGTTGCTAAGAGACTAGGGGAGCGCGCGCTGCAAAGAAACCGCGACGAAAAAAGAAAAGGGCTTACGACGCTGACGCGTGTAAGCCCTCGAATCTTTTGGTAGGCCGTACGGGATTCGAACCTGTGACCAACGGATTAAAAGTCCGCTGCTCTACCAGCTGAGCTAACGACCCAAAAGAGAAGCGAAATTATAGCGATAGCCCTGGACGACTGTCAACCCGTTCCGAGCAATCCGATATACACGTCAGTGCAGTCCAGATAGTGAAAAGCCCGGGGCGTGAAGACCCGGGCTTTTCAGCGAGAGGCGCGCGTGACCATCTTTTTGGCGCTCACGGACACTGCGCGTTACTGCCAACTGCTCGACACGACTACGACTACTTGATCTGCGACAGCTTGCTTTGCGCCGACTGCGCGACGTCCGAGCCGCCGTATTGCGCGACGATCTGCTCGAGCGTCTTCTTGGCCGCGGCCTTCTGACCTTGCTCGAGCTGATTGTTCGCGATTGCCATCAATGCTTCAGGCGCTCGCGGATGCTGCGGATAATTCTTCACCACACCTTGCCAGGTCGCCGTCGAGCCCTTGTAATCGCGCAACGCATACAGCGCGTTGCCGAGCCAGTACTGCGCGGTCGGCTGATAGGGGCTGTTCGGATACTTGGAGATGAAGCTGCGGAACGACGCCGCCGCATTCTTGAAGTCGCCGTTGCGGAACTGCTGTGAGGCCGCATTGAACGACTCCGTTTCGCCCGGCTGCACCTCGCCCTGAACGCCATCCACCGTTTGCTGCTGCGGCTCGAATTTCTTCAGGCGCGTGTCCAGATCGGTGTAGTAGTCCTTCTGCTGTTTTTGCAGCGTGGCGAGCTGATTGGCCATGTCCTCGTTCTGCCCGCGCAGCGTCGCGACCTGTTGATTCATCTGGTCGAGACGGTTGGACTGATCGAGGATCGTGCGCTGTGCTGCCGACAACTGGCTCGACAGGCTGTCAGTCTTCGACCGAAGATCGAGAATGGCCTGGCGGGCCTGATCGTCGTCGAAGATACCGGCGTGCGCGGGCATAGCCATGAAGACCGTGCCCGCGACGCAGGCCGCTGCGGCAAATCGCAGCCAGGAGAAACGATGCGTCATTCGGCTCATCACCTGTTACTTACTGTTGGTACACGAGATCGGCGCGGCGGTTCTGTGCCCACGACGATTCGTCATGACCGGTAGCTTGCGGCTTTTCCTTGCCGAGGCTCACGGCTTCCATTTGCGAGTCGGTCACGCCCATCAGCGACAGCGAACGACGCACTGCTTCAGCACGCTTCTGGCCCAGTGCCAGGTTGTACTCGCTCGTGCCGCGCTCGTCGGTGTTGCCCTGGATCAGCACGTGGCGTTGCGGATGGCTCTTCAGATACTGCGCGTGTTGTTGCAGCAGCGACTGGTAGTCGTCCTTCACCGAATAGCTGTCGAAGTCGAAGTAAATGCTGCGCTTTGCGAGCGGGCTGTTCGGATCGTTCAGCGGGTCGACGTTCACTTGCGCGACATCGTTCGGGTTAGGTTGCGTCGAGACGGCGCCGCCCTTGTTTGCGTTTTCGTCGAGCTTGACGCCCGAATGACATGCGGCCAGTGCACCGACCATGAGGACTGCGAATGCGAAGCGAAGTTTAGACATCATTTTTTACTCTCCTTGTGTTATTGCATCAACGTTATTGCATGAAAGGGCCCCAGGACGGCTCACGTACGCTGCCGCCCTGCACTGACAGGACCTGCCGGGTGCGACCGTCGGTCGAAACCGCAGCCAATACGCCACGGCCGTTCACCTGAGTGGCGTAAAGAATGTACTGACCGTTCGCCGCGAAGCTCGGCGATTCGTCATGTGTCGTGTCCGTCAGGCCCGTGGCCGTTCCGCCTTGCAGGTCCTGGATATACAGCTTGAAACCGCCGCCGACGCGCGAAATATACGCGAGTTGCTTGCCGTCCGGGCTCACGCGCGGACTGGTGTTGTAGCTGCCGGTGAACGTGACCCGTTGTGCCGCGCCGGCGCTTTCACCCTGCGCCGACATCTTGTAGATCTGCGGTTGACCGCCGCGGTCGCTCGTGAAATAGATCGTCTGGCCGTCTGGCGAGAAAGTCGGCTCCGTGTCGATCGAGCTGCCCTGCGTGAGACGGCGCATGCCGGTGCCGTCCGCATTGACGGCGAAGATTTGCGTGTTGCCCGTGCGCGAGAGCGCCACGGCGAGCGTGCGCCCGTCCGGCGACCATGCAGGCGCGCTGTTATTGCCTTTCTGGTCCGAAACGACAATACGCCGACCCGTAGGCAGATCGTGGATATAGACGATCGGTTTCTTCTTTTCGAACGATACGTAAGCCACCTTGGTGCCATCGGGCGACCATGCCGGCGAGATGATCGGCTCGGGGCTCGACAACGCAATGTGCGCGTCCTGACCGTCCGAATCCGAGATCTGCAACTGATAACGGTTGCCGGTCTTGATGACATACGACAGCCGCGTCGCGAACACGCCGCGGCCGCCCATCAGCTTCGCGTATATGTAGTCGGCCACCTTGTGCGCGCTCATGCGCAGGCCGCTTTCGGGGCTGACCAGCACGAGGCCGCCGAGGCTCTCGCCCTTGACCGTGTCGTACAGCTTGAAGCGCACTTCGTACTGGCCGTTCGGCAGGCGGTTCACGCTGCCGGCTACGAATGCATTCGCGCCTTTGGCCTTCCAGCTACCGAGGTCGACCGAAGCCGTTTCGGGAACCGGCGTCGAGCCTGCGTCGATATTGGTGAATTTGCCGCTGCGTTGCAGGTCCTGACGCACGATGGTGCTGACCTGTTGCGGCGAGCTCGCTTCGTTGGCGAAGTTCGCCGTTGCGATCGGGAACTGGGTGGACCCGACGCCCGTCACGAGGACGTTGAGTTGTGCGTTCGCGGCGCCGCCGACGGCGATCAGGCACGACGCTACAAGTGTCCGCAGGCCTAGCTTGGTCATCAAACTCATGCTGTATGGATTCCCCAAAAAACGGTTTTACTAAAGCTTCGCGACAGCAGACAGACCGGAAAAGAGCTAATTCGTTCCCGAGCACGCCGCGCCGGGCGGGGCGCTGGGTCTGCTGTCAAGGTACTGTCAGGCTTTCATCAACCTGCCGGTCGCAACGTAATTCTGAAGCTCGCCGGTGTCTTGCCGTCGATGTCCTGAGGCATTGGGTCCGAACGCTGAACGGCTCGCAACGCCGCGTCGTCCCACGCGGAATTGCCGCTGCTGTGAGCGATCGTTGCGCTCAACAGGGTGCCTGTCGGTGAACAACGAACGGCGATCACAGTCTCGAGGCCCTCCGTCTCACCGCCCCACGAAATGTTTGGCCGCACCACGCGACGCACCTTGTCAGCGTAACCCGGCGATGCCGCATTACCACCCGAGCCGCTGCCCGTGCCGCTCTTGCCGAGGCCATTGCCAGTCGAGCCCGGAGGCCCGGCCATGCCTTGCATTTGCGCGAGGCGCGCGCGGCGTTCCGCGTCGACCTTCTTCGCTTGCGCCGCTGCTTCGGCTTGTGCGGCTTGTGCTTTTGCCTTCGCCGCCTTTTGCGCGTCCGCCTTTTTCTGCGCTTCGGCCTCAGCCTGCTTTTGCTGTTCCTGCTGCTTTTCCTGCTGTTGTTCCTTCAACTGCTGCTGCTTTTGCTGCTCGGCCAACTGCTGTTGCTTCAGCTTTTCCGCCTGCTGCTGTTGTTGCTTCTGCTTCGCGGCCGCCGCTTTCTGGGCAGCCAGTTGCGCCGCCTGTTCGGCCAACTGTTGCTGACGCTTCGCCTCGGCTTCCTGCTGAGCCTGCAGCTTTTCCTGACGTTGCTGCTCCGCAAGTTGCGCCTGACGAGCCGCTTCCTGTTGCTTGCGTTTCTTCTCCTGCAGCGCGATCTCGGCCTGTTCGTCCGCCACCGGCGGAGCAGGGACCACAGGCGCGGGCGGCGGTGGCGCCACGCGCGGGATCGCGGTGTCCGGCACTTCGGTCCACAGTTCCGCTTCGGCGCCTTCGGGCGTGCTGTTCTGCCACTGAATGCCGTGATAGAGGAAGAACCCGAGCAGCGCATGCATCACCAGCGCGAACGCAAAGGCGCGGCCGGTGCCGCGTTCACGCGGTGGCTGGAGCGGATAGTCGGTGTTCTTACGGATCATTGCGATTTGACGAGCAATCCAACGCGTTTGACGCCCCGTGCCTTCAGCTCGGACATCACGTTCATCACGGCTTCATACTTCACGGTCTTGTCGGCGGCGATCACGACGGGCTGATCGGGATGCGACTGCGCGCGATCGGCGATAAAGCCGTTGAGGCCCGCTTTGGTCATGTCCTCCTGCTGCTGCGCGCCGGAATCGTCCTTGTATTTGACGCTCATGTTGCCGTCCGCGCGAATGTTGACGATCACAGGCGGCGTTTGCTGCTGCGGCGCTGCGCCGCCGACAGTCGGCAGATTGACGATGGACGGCGCGACGAGCGGCGCGGTCACCATGAAGATGACGAGCAGCACGAGCATCACGTCGATATACGGCACGACGTTGATGTCGGACATCGCGCGGCGCGAGCGGCCGCCGCGCATGCTGGAGGAGCGAGAGCCTGCCATCGTGGACTCCTTAGTGCGCCTGGCGCTGCAAGATGTTCGAGAACTCTTCGATGAAGGTCTCGAAGCGGATCGCCAGACGGTCGATGTCGTGCGCGTAGCGGTTGTATGCGACCACGGCCGGGATCGCGGCGAACAGGCCGATCGCGGTTGCAGTCAGCGCTTCGGCGATGCCCGGCGCCACGTTCGCAAGCGTGGCCTGTTGCACGTTGGCGAGTCCGCGGAATGCATTCATGATCCCCCACACCGTACCGAACAAACCGATATACGGGCTGACCGAACCGACCGACGCCAGAAACGCGAGGTTCGCTTCGAGCACGTCCATCTCACGCTGGAACGCCGCACGCATTGCACGGCGCGCGCCGTCGAGAATCGCGCCCGGGTCGTTCAGGCGTTTTTCCTTGCCCTTGAGGAATTCGCGCATGCCAGACTCGAAAATCCGCTCGAGCGCGCCGATGGTGTGACGGTTATTGGCAGCGCTCTGATACAGCGCCTGCAGGTCGCCGCCCGACCAGAAATCACGTTCGAAACGCTCAGTCTGCGCGCGGGCGCGACGGATCGCAAACCACTTGCGGAAGATGAAAGTCCACGAAAGCAGTGACAGCAACAGCAGGAGCGCCATGACGGCCTGCGCCAGCAGGCTCGCGTTGAGTACGAGAGAAACGATCGACAGATCTTGTGTAGTGTTCATAAAGGTTCGTTTTATCGTCCCGAAAGGGGCGTCCGGCTTTGCAAGGCCACGCGAAGCTTTCCGTGAGCAAAACGGAAGCGTCGGCGGTACTGCAAGCCGAACCATGCTTTTGTGCTGCTTGGTCGATGCGAGTTCACTGGCCCCGTAACAACGAGAGTCAGCATGCGTTCGTTGACACGCCGCCGTCGCGCACGCCTGGTCCGCGCCGCAAAGCTGCCAGAACCTGCGGCGGAATCGCGGCGGGGCGCAGCGCTGTACGCTCGACGCAACCGACCCGGATCGAGCCGGTAGCAAGCAACGTGCCGTCGCGCCACGCTTCTTGCGCGAAGTCGACGGAAGCTCTGCCGAGCCGCTCGATCCGGCTCACCACTTTGACGACGTCGTCGAGACGCGCGGGCGCCCGATAGTCGACCGCGGTGCTGCGGACGATAAAGATCGCGCCCGTTTCATCGGCGAGCCGGTTCTGGTCGATGCCGCACGCGCGCAGCCATTCGGTGCGCGCCCGTTCAAAGAACTTCAGGTAATTCGCGTAAAACACGATGCCGCCGGCGTCGGTATCTTCGTAGTACACGCGGATGCCCCACGAATGGCCGATTTCCGTGCCTGGCTGGCTGGTCGTCATATTCATGCGGCGCATTTTACCGGATCGCACACTGCGAGGTCTGTTTCAAGATGTGCGCGCCGTCTGGCGGGCGTTTAGCCCCGATGAACGGACAAGCCCGCGAACGATTGCGCCACCGGCATCAGTTCGATCGTGTTGATGTTGACGTGTGCCGGGCGCGTGGCGATCCAGTAGATCGAATCGGCGATATCTTCGGCCGTCAGCGGCTGGACGTTTTCGTAGACCTTGTCGGCCTTTTCGTCGTCGCCCCGAAAGCGTACGTTCGAAAATTCGGTGCCGCCACACAGACCGGGTTCGATGTCCGTCACGCGAAGCGCAGTGCCCGCGAGGTCCGCGCGCAGGTTCAAGCTGAACTGGCGCACGAACGCCTTGGTGGCGCCGTAGACGTTGCCGCCCGCATAAGGCCAGCGGCCCGCTACCGAGCCGAGGTTGAAGATATGGCCGCGGTTGCGCTCGACCATGCCGGGCAGCAGCGCGTGCGTGACCTGAACGAGGCCGGTGCAGTTCGTTTCGATCATCGTCTGCCATTCGTCGAGGCTCGCTTTCTGCGCCGGCTCGACGCCGAGAGCGAGCCCGGCGTTGTTCACGAGCACGTCGATCGCGGCGAAGTCGGCCGGCAACGCTGCTGGGACCGCTTCCACCGCCGCGCGGTCCCGCACGTCCAGTTCATAGGGCAGGAGGGCGTCGCCGAGTTCGGCGGCAAGCGCATCCAGACGGTCTTTGCGGCGGGCCGTGGCGACGACGCGATGGCCGCCCTTGACGAAGGCACGAGCGATGGCGGCGCCGAATCCTGCGGACGCACCGGTGACGAACACGATCATTACAGTTCCCTGGTCGGTAGAAGACAAAGGCCCCAAGCCTACTTCCAATGCGGCGCTGCGGCAAGGATAGGCGAGCCGGATGGATTGCGCCGCAAGACGTCCGCGCACGCTTCCTGGCGGGCCTTCGCGGGACGGCTGTGCGCTGTGTTTCGCGCCCTCGGGTGCCGTCGTGCCGGTGCCTTGCGCGACGGGGAAAACCTGGTTGCCTATTCGATCCTCTTCCAATAAACTAACGCGCTCATCCCTGCGTGACTGGCGATAGAACCGATCCAACAAATCGGGTTCAAGGTGGAAAAACCCACCGTGAAGCGCAGGGTGCCGTTTTGCCGTTCGCCTGGGCAGCCGTGATCCGCGCGCATCAATCTGCGTTGACGGTGGCTGTCCTGCCTCGCGTGTGCGGCGACTCTCCTCTCGCCACGTCAGGGCTGGCCCAGCCGCCAGCAGCGCCGCGTACCCTCTACGCAAGATTCGGCGCACGATCCGGTCAACCTGAACACACTCAACGGAATCCGTATGTTTGACAGAGCCCAAAGCACCATCGCCAACGTCGACCCTGAACTCTGGAAGGTGATCGAACAGGAAAACCGTCGTCAGGAAGAGCATATCGAACTGATTGCGTCGGAAAACTACACGAGCCCGGCTGTGATGGCTGCACAAGGCTCGCAACTCACGAACAAGTACGCCGAAGGGTACCCGGGCAAGCGCTACTACGGCGGGTGCGAATACGTCGACGTGGCGGAGCAGCTCGCGATCGACCGCGTGAAGCAACTGTTCGGCGCCGAGGCCGCCAACGTGCAGCCGAACTCGGGCTCGCAGGCGAACCAAGGCGTGTTCTTCGCCATGCTCAAGCCGGGCGACACGATCATGGGCATGAGCCTCGCGCACGGCGGCCACCTGACTCACGGCTCGCCCGTCAACATGTCGGGCAAGTGGTTCAACGTCGTGAGCTACGGCCTGAACGAAGCCGAAGACATCGACTACGACGCTGCCGAGAAGCTGGCCCAGGAACACAAGCCGAAGTTGATCGTTGCCGGTGCGTCCGCGTTCGCGCTGCGCATCGACTTCGAACGTCTGTCGAAAATTGCGAAGTCGGTCGGCGCGTACTTCATGGTCGACATGGCGCACTACGCGGGTCTGATCGCTGCGGGCGTGTATCCGAACCCGGTGCCGCATGCAGACTTCGTCACCACCACCACGCACAAGAGCCTGCGTGGCCCGCGCGGCGGGGTGATCCTGATGAAGGCCGAATTCGAAAAGCAGATCAACTCGGCAATCTTCCCGGGAATTCAGGGCGGCCCGCTGATGCACGTGATCGCCGGCAAGGCGGTTGCGTTCAAGGAAGCGCTGTCGCCGGAATTCAAGGCTTACCAGCAACAAGTCGTTGAGAATGCCCGCGTGCTGGCGGAAACGCTCGTCAAGCGCGGTCTGCGCATCGTGTCGGGCCGTACTGAAAGCCACGTGATGCTGGTCGATCTGCGCGCGAAGAAGATTACCGGCAAGGCTGCGGAAGCCGCGCTCGGCGCCGCTCACATCACGGTCAACAAGAACGCGATTCCGAACGACCCGGAAAAGCCGTTTGTGACGAGCGGTATTCGTCTGGGTTCGCCGGCCATGACCACACGCGGCTTCGGCACCAAGGAAGCCGAGCAGGTGGGTAACCTGATCGCCGACGTGCTGGACAACCCGGAAGACACGGCCACGATCGACCGCGTGCGCGGCCAGGTCGCCGAGTTGACGCAGCGTTTCCCGGTTTACGGCTAAGCCGCCATGCATTGCCCTTTCTGCCGTCACGCCGATACGCAGGTTGTCGACTCGCGTGTCTCCGAAGACGGCGCGACGATTCGCCGGCGCCGCCGCTGCCCGGCCTGCGACAAACGTTTTACGACGTATGAGCGGGTCGAGCTGGCGTTGCCGTCGGTCGTCAAGAAAGACGGCAGCCGTACCGAATTCGATCGCCGCAAGATTGTCGCGAGCATGCAACTGGCGCTGCGCAAGCGCCCGGTTGCAGCAGACGCGATCGACGCGGCCGTCGCCCGGATCGAGTACCAACTGCTCGGCAGCGGCGAGCGCGAAGTGCGCAGCGAGCGCCTCGGCGAACTCGTAATGAACGAGTTGCGCGCGCTCGACACCATTGCCTACGTTCGTTTCGCCTCCGTTTACCGGCGCTTCGAAGACGTCTCTGAATTTGAAGACGTGATCGAAGAGTTCCGCCACGCTTCCTCTCCTCCCAAGCCGTCGCGCAAGCGCTGAGCGCCCACGTCCCTCGCGTCGCGTCCGACTATTCGTGTTGTGCCGCGTCGCTTCGAGTCTCTGCATTTCCCGCTCCCTCATCGTTCGTCGCGTGAATTCTTGCGCGCAATAGCGTCTGAATGCCACCTGGCCATTCGGCCGATTGTTGAGCCGTTCTCGAACCGCTAGATTGGTCGCATTCTTTGAAATATTCAGGGATGCAAATGAAACAGCATGCAATCGCTCCGCCGCCGTGCGGCGGATTTACGCTTGTCGAAACGCTGGTCGTGGTCGCGCTGCTGGCGGTGGTCGTGTTGATGGCGACTCCATCGTTCGTAGCGTGGCAGGTGCGGGATCAGGTCGATGCCCGCGCAAAGGCGCTCGTATCGACGCTCGGCTATGCGCGCAGCGAGGCTTTGCGTCGCGGCGCTCGCGTGACCGTATGCCGGGCAGATGCGGCGCGGCACTGCCTGGCCGCCGGGCAACCGTGCGGCACGGGCCCGACCGACTGGTCTTGCGGCTGGGCGGTACTGGCGGATCGAGGCGGCACTCTTACGTTGCTGCGCGCCCATCCCTCGCTTCGATCGGTGAGCATTGTGGGTACGCAGACGAATTTGACGTTCACGCCGCCCGCGGGTCAGTTGATCGGCACTTTCCGCAGTTTCGACATTGCGCCGCGTGCGCCATCGAAAGCGACTCAGGGCGATAAGTGGCGGCGCTGCATTCGCATTGCGGCGGGTGGTCGGACGCGGATTGCAGAAGGTGCGTGCGGGGCGGCGTCATGAGGCGGCTCACCGAACCATCTTTGGCGCAAGCACCATCGCAGCGTTGCAGCAGCAAGTGCGGCGGCAGCTCGTTGATCGAAGTGATGCTGGCCGTCGCAGTGCTCGCGGTCACGGCACTCGGTTTGATCGCCGGGCAGTTGTGGACAGCGCGCGAGGCCCGAGCAATGTCGATGCGGGAACAGGCCGCGTGGATAGCCGATTCCGTGGCTGAGGCGATGTCTGCGCCGTCAGGCAACGAGGCCGCGCTCGCGTGGTGGAACTTGCGAGCGGCGACAGTGTTGCCGCGCGGCGACGCGTCGGTCGTCGCGACAGGTGGCGTGTCGGCGGCTCGCGTGACATGGTCGGCTTCGCAGAACTTGCCGCGCGCAAACGACGTGATCGACAAGCCCGAGCCGTGTGGCGGAGTGAGCGCGCCCGTGGGCTTCTCGTGCATCGCACTGGCGTTCGTCAAATGATGTCGCGCTTGCATCGTGCGTGCGGTCATACGCTGGTCGAGTTTGTTATTGCCGTCGCGCTGGGGCTCGTGGTGACCGCAGGGACGGTGTCGCTCTATACGACGCAGCGCGCAGCCTTTGAGCATGCGAGCAACGGGCTGGGAATCCGCGAGGCCGGTTGGACGGCGCTGACCGTTGTCGGGCAGCAGTTGCAAATGGCAGGGTTCGTGCCGGCAGACGCTTCGCAATACCGCGCACCGGCGCCATTGTTCGGCTGTTCCGGAGGTCACCCCGCCGGCACGGATGACAGCCGTCTGACTTGCGAGACATTGCCTGGTAAATCAGACGGCGTCGCGGTGCGATATGTCGGCGATAGCGTGTCGACGTGGCCGTCATCCATGGGACAAACAACGGACTGTCTCGGGCAAGCCGTGACCAGTAACAGCGCTGCGCTTGGCGAGCGCGGCGTGCCGGTGGTCAATCGCTTCTACGCCAAGGCGAGCGGCTCGACCGGCGAGCCGGAGCTCTATTGCGAAGGCAATGGCAAGACAGGCTCTGCGCAACCGCTGGTCGAAGGCGTCGAGCGGTTGCGCATCAGGTATTGGCTGGCCGGCGCGGTGAATGCAATCGACGCGTCGGCGGTAATGCCCGACCAGTGGGCGAGCGTTGTCGCGGTCGATCTGTGTGTGCTCGTGCGGGGCGCGCCCCAAGGGCAGCGCTCGCGCTATGCGGATTGCGATGGCGTCAGCAGCATTGCGAGCGACCTGCGTCCGCGGCAGGCATTCTGGCGTCGGATCGCATTGCGTAACTACGCGGAGGCTATTTCGTGACTGACACACTACGCAGAACGGCTTGCCGCTGCGTCGCTCATGCGTTGTGCGGCTGCTCGCAGCAATTGGCGACGTTGCAGGTGGCGTCTGGTGGCAAGACGCACCGTGCTTCGCGTCCACACCGCCACGCGTATCGCACGCGTTGCCGTGGCGCCGTGATACCCATCGTTCTGCTGATTTCGGCGATGCTGTTGGCGACATCGGCGGCCTGGTTCGAAGCATCGGTCGCGGCCGCGCGTAGCGCCGTCAATGTGCGCGACTACTTGGAGGCATTCCACGCTGCCGACTCGGCCTTGAGCTTGTGTGCCCGCAGCGTCGTCGCAGGCACGGGCATCGGCGCATTGGCATCGCCGTCAGTCGCCCGCGAGCCGACCCAGTGGAAAGTCGAAGCTACGTTCGAGGCCGCAGCCGCGACACCCGTCGCTCAGTGGCCCGGGGCACTGCGCGCGCCGCAATGCATGGTCGAAGGATGGAGTCTGCCGGCTCGCCCCGACGCGCGCGCGTACCTGCTGACATCGCGCGGGTTCGGCATGAACAACGACTCGCAGGTATGGCTGCAAATGCAACTTGTTATCGACGGCGACAGGATCGAACGCCATTGGCGGCGCGTCGCCGCGCGGCCATTTTAGTGAGGCATAGATGAGAAGGGCGCACGTATCCGCATTCACCTTGCTCGAGCTGATTATCACTCTCGCGATAGTCGCGGTGCTGGCCGTCTTTGCCGTGCCGTCGTATTGCAACCACGTCGCACGAACGCATCGAGTCGACGCGGCATCGGCGCTGTTTCGGGCGGCGCAGTTCGTCGAAGGTGCAGCAAGTGACAGCATTGCCTCGCTGCCGCCGGGCCTCGATCAGGCTCCGCAATTCGGCACGGCTGTCTATCGGTTGCATGTACTGCCGGCGGACGATGCTAACGGCGGCTATTCAATTGAAGCGGCCCCGGACGAATCGGGGCCGATGCGCGATGACCCGTGTGGCGTCTTCACGCTCGACGCAACAGGGATGCGAAGTAACAAGAATGTCGCGAACGGGTCGGCACCGTCCACCGGGCAGTGTTGGGGCACTGGCTAGCAAGAGCTACGAAGTCGGCACACGCGGCAGTGCGTTCGTTGACGGCCAGGAGAGCAGGCAACCACTGGGCGCTCAAGTAATCAGCCAACAACCCCGGCACGTCACCTTTCGTCGCCCGAACCGCCCGGACCATACGATGCACGCGACTCCCCTTTGATCTGCTGCCACACGCGGTACGCTTCCCACGCGGCAAGCGCGAGGCCACCCCATTTCAGCGCGGGCTTTGCGCCAGCAGCAACGGTCGCGCGCAGCGGCTTCGCGAGGACGAGCGAGGCGATCGAGCTGACAAGCGGATACTGTTTGAGAAGAGCGCCAATGGTCCCGGCGTTCAGGAAGTTCGCCTTAGAGCCGGTGCCCATGCGCAATCCGCCGAAACCCGGCACGATGAACTTGAGCCAACTGAAGTGTGTGACGGCTTCGCGCAATTCGATCGTCGCCTGGGCCAATTCCATGCGCTCGACGTCCGCGCGCACGAGCAGCAATTCCTTGCGTAGCGCTCGCAAGTGCGGCGCGCTGAGGTCTCTCGCCGGCTGGCGCTTGTTGCGGAATGCGGAACTTGAATGGCTCTGGCTCATGGCGTATCGGCATTATGGAGGGCTAGGAACAGCGCACGGAACGGCACAACGAGCGGCGCAAAGAACGGCATGAAAAGAGTGGGTGCAACCGGTGCGCTTCACATACGCTGAACAACCGGTTCACGAACTTGCCAATCGACAAAAAACGTCTCGCGCTCCGCGCGCTCGCGCTGCTACGGTCTACGAAATACGTCGCGGTCTTTTTCGAATTCGGCGATGGTGGACTCGAAGACCATCGGCGCATTACGCAGACCACTGCGCGCTTTTAGCGCGCAGATCAGTCCGGCAATCGCATAAACCAGTGTGATGCCGGCAAGCGCCTGCCACCGGTATGTGTCCCAGAACGCGATGGCGACCAGCGCGGTAAGAGCGATCAGGGCCATCGTGGTCAGCATCATCGCCGCAAGGCCAAGAAAGAGCACGCCCAGAAGGCGGTCTTTTTCCTCAGCCAGTTCAATGCCGACCAGTTCAAGGCGTGTTTGCAGAATGGCAGACACCGAACTGATGATGCGGCGTAACGGGCTATGTAGTTCGCGCTGCGAATGTGTGTCGGTCGTCATGGCTGTGGGCGTTGCGCGTGGTGGCCTAAGCGGCGCGTGCAAACGTGCGCGCCAAGATAAGCGGACCGGCCGGACGTGCGCCGGTCCGCTTGATTCGCTGGCAAGCCGGACTTAGTTCGTCCGGCAACGTGCAATGGTGTTACTTGCGGTTGATCAGCAGACCCAGCAACACGCCGGCGCCCGCAGCAATGCCGATGGATGCCCACGGATGCTCGTGAACGTAGTCGTCGGTCGCGCGAGCAGCCTTCTTGCCTTTCTCGACCACGACGACTTGCACGTCGGCAGCTTTTTCCCGGGCTTGCTTCAGACGGGACAGCGCCGTTTCGCGCAGTTCCGAAGCGCGCTCGCCCGTTGCGCTTGCGGCCTGTTTCAGCAGGTCTTCCGCGTCCGCGAGGACGGTTTTGATATCCGACATCAATCTCTCCTTGTTGACTTCCGACATTGACAGCTCCCCTTTTCGTTCTCACGCCACGCGTGAATCCTAACCAAAGAAACGGCGGCTGGCGAGCGCACTGCCCGGTCTGCGGAGCCGAACGCACGAACCGTTCCCGGCGAGGCTAAACACTTCCGGACAACATCTGCATGACTCTCACAGATGATGTTAGTGCATGATTGAGTTGATCTGTCCCGCAAAGTTTCCACTAAATCGGCGAAAATTACAAAAAGGCATAAAGTAGTGAGCCGATGTTCGTTCGTCATGTACGGTCGCTGCCGTATGCTTTATCTTTGCCAAGCGCTGCGGGCAAATGCTCGCGCTGGTGTCCGAATACTTAAGGAGATGCACATGAGTCTACGTCTTGGCGATACCGCACCGGATTTCGAGCAGGAATCCAGTATCGGCCGCATCAAGTTTCATGAATGGCTCGGCGACAGCTGGGGCGTGCTGTTCTCGCACCCGGCCGACTTTACGCCGGTCTGCACCACGGAACTCGGCCTGACTGCCAAGCTCGCCGAGGAATTCGAGAAGCGCAACGTGAAGACCATTGCGTTGTCGGTCGACAGCGCCGAGTCGCACAAGGAGTGGATCAAGGACATCAACGAGACGCAGGCCGCCAACGTCGGGTTTCCGATTCTGGCCGATGGCGACCGCAAAGTGTCCGAGTTGTACGACATGATTCACCCGAACGCCAATGAAACGCTCACGGTTCGCTCGCTGTTCATCATCGATCCGAAGAAGAAGGTGCGTCTGATCATTACGTACCCGGCAAGCACGGGGCGCAACTTCGACGAAGTGCTGCGCGTAATCGATTCCCTTCAACTCACCGACAGCCACTCGGTTGCAACGCCCGGCAACTGGAAGCAGGGCGACGATGTTGTGATCGTGCCGTCGCTGAAGGACGAAGAGGTGATCAAACAGAAATTCCCGAAAGGCTACAAGGCGCTGCGTCCGTATCTGCGCATGACGCCGCAGCCGAACAAGTAAGCGCGGGCTCGGCGCAAGGCCAGAGGCGTTCGGAGCAGAAAGCCCCGAGCAGAAAGCCGGAAGCCTAAAGTCGCGCCATACACGGACAAAAGGCCGGTTCATCGCGAACCGGCCTTTTACTTTCGACGCAGGAGCAAACCGCGCCGCGACAAACCTCGGTTTGCCGTCGGAAAGGCTTTAGAAAAACGCCTGGATGCCCGTTTGCGCGCGTCCGAGAATCAGCGCGTGAATGTCGTGCGTGCCTTCGTAGGTGTTGACCACTTCGAGATTCACCAGATGCCGCGCGATGCCGAACTCGTCGGAGATCCCGTTCCCGCCCAGCATGTCCCGCGCGAGCCGCGCAATGTCGAGTGCCTTGCCGCATGAATTGCGTTTCATGATCGACGTGATCTCGACGGCCGCCGTGCCTTCATCCTTCATACGACCGAGGCGCAGCACGCCTTGCAGCCCGAGCGTAATCTCCGTTTGCATATCCGCGAGTTTTTTCTGAATCAACTGGTTTGCCGCGAGCGGCCGGCCGAACTGCTTACGGTCGAGCACGTACTGACGCGCGGTGTGCCAGCAGGATTCCGCGGCGCCCAGCGCGCCCCACGCGATGCCGTAGCGGGCTGAGTTCAGGCACGTGAACGGGCCTCGAAGGCCGCTCACTTCCGGGAAGCGGTTTTCTTCCGGAACGAACACTTCGTCGAGCACGATCTCGCCGGTGATCGACGCGCGCAGGCCCACCTTGCTATGGATGGTCGGCGCGGACAGTCCCTTCCAGCCCTTCTCGAGGATGAAGCCGCGAATCGCGTCCTTGCCGTTTTCCTCGAGCTTGGCCCACACCACGAAAACGTCGGCGATCGGCGAATTGGTGATCCACATTTTCGAGCCCGACAGCGAATAGCCGCCGTCGACCTTCTTTGCGCGCGTCACCATGCTGCCCGGGTCGGAGCCGTGATTAGGCTCGGTCAGTCCGAAGCAGCCGATCCATTCGCCGGTGGCGAGCTTCGGCAGGTATTTCTGCTTCTGTGCCTCGGAGCCGAACTCGTAGATCGGCACCATGACCAGCGAAGACTGGACCGACATCATTGACCGGTAGCCGGAGTCGACACGCTCCACTTCCCGCGCGATCAAGCCATACGCCACGTAGTTCAGCCCGGGACCGCCGTATTGCTCGGGAATGGTCGGACCGAGCAGGCCCAGTTCGCCCATTTCGCGGAAGATTTCGATGTCGGTCTTCTCGTGACGGAACGCTTCTAGCACGCGCGGCTGCAGCTTGTCCTGCGCATACGCCGCGGCGGCGTCGCGCACCATGCGTTCGTCTTCGGTGAGCTGCTGATCCAGCAGCAGCGGGTCTTCCCAGTGAAACTGCGCGGCCTCGGCCATGACGTATCTCCTGATTCTTTGCTTGATTCAAGCTTGACTAGAGTTCCGCTATGCAGAACAATGTTTTGCAAACCACGACTGAGTGTATCACCCGATGACGCCCGCATCCACTGTGTCCGATCCGCTCGACGAGCGCAAATTCGTTGTCGCCCTCGCACGCGGGCTCGATTTGCTGCGCGCATTCAAGCCTGGCGAAACGATGCTCGGGAATCGGGACTTCGTCGAACGCACGGGTTTGCCCAAGGCGACTGTGAACCGTCTCGCCTATACGCTGACCGTGCTCGGCTATCTTCGGCTCGATGAGGCGTTGGGAAAGTACGCGCTCGATGCCGGCGTGCTGTCGCTCGGGTTTGCGCTGCTCTCGGGCACCGACACGCTCGAACTCGCCCGCCCGCACATGCGCGGGTTTGCGCGCGAGGTAGGCGCGGCTGTTTCGCTTGGCTGCCGTGACGGCCTCGACATGATCTACCTCGACACCATACGCAGCGAAACCGCGCTCACGCTCGGCCTCGCGCCCGGCTCGAAACTGTCGATGCTGACGAGTTCCATGGGTCGCGCATATCTCGCTGTGCAACCTGTCGACGTGCGCGCCGCGTTGCTTGCGGAACTCAGGAAAGCGGCGGGGAAGGGCGGTGCGGCGCTGGTGGCCGACGCAGTGAAGGAAATCGCCGCGTTCGAAAAGGAGCGCTGCTGCTATTCGTTCCGCGCCTGGCACGACGACGTCAACGCGGTTGCCGTGCCGTTTCGCGAGCCGCGCGAAGGGCGCTGGCTTGTGCTCAGTTGCAGCGGGCCGGCTTCGTCGATGGGAGAAGACGTGTTTCGGGAGAAGGTTGCGCCGCGGCTGAAGGCGCTTGCGCGGCGCCTCGGCGACGCTGGCTGAGGATTCGCGTTCGAGCCGAGTGGCTTGCATCAAGCGCATCAAGCGCATCAACCGGATCAAGCCACGCGAATCGCCCCGAGTGGATCAAGCCAAACCAGTAGATCAAGCCGCGCGGTCGTGATAATGCGCATTGAACAGCGGCCCTTGCACGAAGCGCACATCGTATTGCTGCAACGCTTCGAATTGCGGTTCGTCCATCACGCGATTGAAGATCAGCGGAATCCGCAGCCGGCTCGCGTATCCCACTAACGGCTTGACCGTCGCGTCGCGTAACGCGGTCGCCGCATCCATCTTGATGAAGTCCAGGCGAGCGGTGTCCGACACCGACAGAATCTGCCCCGCGTTGGACAGGTTGCCCGCCACCTTGAAGCCGTAGTGCTGATAGCTCTTGGTCAAATAGCCGAGAAACGTCTTATGCGCGACCGCGGCTGCCGGCAGTTCGATCACTATCCTCGACGGGTTCAACCCGAACGACGTGAGCACGCTCGAAAAGTGCCGCCCGTGATCGTATTTCACGCTCTTCAGAAGCCGCTCGTGTACGCGTAGAAATAGCAGCCCGTGCCGTTGTGCGCCGAAGAAATTGACTGAGTGAAGCGCGCGCGACATGCGGTCGAGCGCGACGACCTCCTGGTCGTCGGCGATGCGGTCGAACGCGTCGAACATATCGAACGGCGCGGCGTCGAGCCGTTGCGTGACTGCCTGGAAGCCCAACTCATCGCCGAAACGGTCGACGTTTTCGACATCCGACGACATCGATTGCGCCAGCGCATGCACGCTGATGTCGAAGATCGGTTCGTAGGCGCTCGTGAGTTCGAGGTCGTGGAACCGGGCGAGCGCAATCTCGCCGTGCGCGCCATGTCCCATCGCCAGATGTGTGCCGAGGAACGGATGCTCAGAGGCGCGGGCAACGAGGC
Organism: Paraburkholderia caledonica; assembly: GCF_000383275.1. Classification (NCBI taxonomy): domain Bacteria; kingdom Pseudomonadati; phylum Pseudomonadota; class Betaproteobacteria; order Burkholderiales; family Burkholderiaceae; genus Paraburkholderia; species Paraburkholderia caledonica. The sequence goes on from NZ_KB911042.1 coordinate 147,692, forward strand.
TGGGAATGGTCGGCGGAATCATTTAGGCGAATGGGTAGGGTAAGTGGTGCGTTCGCTAGAGACTCCAGACAGAGCTCATGCGCCGCATGCTTCGATGGTAGCAGTCCGCATCGCGCGCACATGAACAAAATGCTGCTAACGATATCCGCCAGCCCTTGCCTGGCGGCGCCGCCGCGCGTTTGTTGTCCCGCTTCCAGGGTATACGTTAATTTCACTTAACGTAATTCGTTTTACCATGCGTAAATTGTCGCGCGACTGACGAGAGCCGACTCGCGCCGTTTCGTGCAATTCGCATTGGCCCGCAGCCGCCGACATTCCAACCATTACACGTGGAGACAATTCCCATGAGCGCCAAGCCGGCATCAGCCGCCACTAACGTGATCGAAGTCGAGCGGGTGCTCGGCGAGACGCATCACCCGGCATTCCAGTTCATGCTGCTCGCGCTGTGCGGACTCTGCCTCGTGATCGACGGCTTCGACGCGCAGGCCATGGGTTACGTCGCGCCGAGCGTGATCGGCGAATGGCATGTGTCGAAGGCGGCGCTCGGCCCGGTATTCAGCGCAAGCCTGTTCGGCATGCTGCTCGGGGCATTGGGGCTGTCGGTGCTGGCGGACCGCATCGGTCGGCGTCCGGTGCTGATCGGTGCAACGTTTTTCTTTGCGCTGTCGATGCTGGCCACGCCGTTTGTCTCGACGATTCCCGCATTGATCGCGCTGCGCTTCATCACGGGCCTCGGCCTCGGTTGCATCATGCCGAACGCAATGGCGCTAGTAGGCGAATTTTCGACGCCCGCCCATCGCGTCAAGCGCATGATGCTGGTGTCGTGCGGCTTCACGTTGGGCGCGGCGCTGGGCGGCTTCATCAGCGCTGCGCTGATTCCGGCCTACGGCTGGCGCGCGGTGTTCTGGGTCGGCGGCGCGGTGCCGCTGGTGCTGGCGGTCGCCATGCTCGTCGCGCTGCCCGAGTCGTTGCAATTTCTCGTACTGAAGGGCCGCAGCGAGCGCGCGTTGCGCTGGCTCGCGAAGTTCAATCCCAGCCTGCCGATCGATGCGAACACACGCGTCGTCGTGCGCGAGAAGGGCAATGCCGGTGCGCCGGTCGCGGAGTTGTTCCGCGCGGGGCGTGCTCCGGTCACCTTGATTCTGTGGGCGATCAGCTTCATGAACCTGATCGATCTGTACTTTCTGTCGAACTGGCTGCCGACCGTCATGCGCGATGCAGGCTATTCGCCGGGCACGGCGGTGATCGTCGGCACGGTGTTGCAGACTGGCGGCGTGGTCGGCACGTTGCTGCTCGGCTGGTTCATCGAACGCTTTGGTTTCGTGCGCGTGCTGTTCGTGTGCTTCGCGGGCGCGGCACTCGCTGTCGGCACCATCGGCAGCGTGGCGCATGCTTTGCCGTGGCTGCTAATCGTTGTGTTCGCAGGCGGCTTCTGTGTAGTCGGCGGGCAGCCGGCCGTGAACGCGCTCGCGGGCCACTTTTACCCGACCACACTGCGATCGACGGGCATCGGCTGGAGCCTCGGAATCGGGCGTATCGGCTCGGTGATCGGGCCGCTGGTCGGCGGTCAACTGATTGCGCTGAACTGGTCGAACGAATCGCTGTTCCATGCGGCCGCGGTGCCGGTGCTGTGTTCCGCGTTGCTGGTGATCGCGCTCGCCGCGGCGACGCGGCAACGCAGCCGCCCGTCCGAACCGCAAACCGCGTGAAGTGATGTCTAGGGTCAACGGAGAATCTTGCATGGATACCTCAACACGTCAGCCGAATACAGTCAGGTCGCGGCTCGAGATCGAACCCGGCTATCAGTCGGGCTTCGGCAACGAATTCGCGACCGAGGCTTTACCGGGCGCGCTGCCGGAAGGGCGCAATTCGCCACAGCGCGCGGCTTATGGTTTGTACGCCGAACAGTTGTCCGGCACCGCTTTCACCGCACCGCGCGGGCACAATCGGCGCACCTGGCTGTACCGCATTCGTCCCGCGGCAGTGCATAAGCCGTTCACGCCGCTGCCTTCGGAGCGGCTCGTCGCGAATTTCGCCGAAGTGCCGCCGACGCCGCCGAATCAGTTGCGCTGGGACGCATTGCCGATGCCAGGCGAGCCGACGGATTTCGTCGACGGCTGGGTCACGATGGCGGGCAACGGCGCCGCCGACTCGATGAGCGGCTGCGCGATTCACTTGTACGCAGCGAACCGTTCGATGACGGACCGTTTCTTCTACAGTGCCGACGGCGAGTTGCTGATCGTGCCGCAGGAAGGGCGCCTCGATATCGCGACGGAACTGGGCCGGCTCGAAGTGCGGCCGTTCGAGATCGCGGTGATTCCGCGCGGCGTGCGCTTCGCGGTGAGCTTGCCGGACGGCACGGCGCGCGGCTACATCTGCGAAAACTTCGGCGCCTTGCTTCGCTTGCCGGACCTCGGGCCAATCGGCTCGAACGGCCTTGCCAATCCGCGCGACTTCCTCACGCCGCATGCGGCTTACGAGGACCGCGAAGGCGACTTCGAACTCGTCGCGAAGATGAACGGCAACTTGTGGCGCGCGGACATCGGACATTCGCCGCTCGACGTGGTCGCGTGGCACGGCAATTACGCGCCGTATAAATACGACTTGCGGCGCTTCAACACCATCGGCTCGATTAGCTTCGACCATCCGGACCCGTCGATCTTTCTGGTGTTGCAATCGCAAAGCGACACGCCGGGCGTGGATTCACTCGACTTCGTGATCTTCCCGCCGCGCTGGCTCGCCGCCGAAGACACGTTCCGCCCCCCATGGTTTCATCGCAATGTCGCAAGCGAATTCATGGGGCTTGTGCACGGCGTCTACGACGCGAAGGCCGAGGGCTTCGTGCCGGGTGGCGCGAGCCTGCACAACTGCATGTCCGGTCACGGCCCGGACGCGGATACCTTCGAGAAAGCTTCGCACAGCGATACGTCGAAGCCGGTCAAGGTTGGCGACACCATGGCGTTCATGTTCGAAACCAGGACGCTGATCAAGCCGACCCGTTTTGCGCTCGAAACCGCGCAACTTCAGGCGCACTACTACGAGTGCTGGCAAGGTCTTAAGAAACACTTCAACCCGGAGCAACGATGAGCGCATTGAGCGATCTTCAGGCGACGCTCGATCCGTCGCGCAAAAGTTGGGTGCAGTCGGCCAACGAACCGAGCAACGATTTTTCGATTCAGAACTTGCCGTTCGGCATTTTCAGCGATAGCAAAGACGACACGCCGCGCGTGGGCGTTGCGATTGGCGATGAGATCGTCGATCTGGCCGCGCTAGAGGCGGCGGGCTTGCTCACGGTGCCCTCGAACGCAGGCGTTTTCGCGCGCGATACTTTGAACGAGTTCATCGCGCTCGGCCGCGACGCATGGCGCAGCGTGCGCATCCAGTTGAGTAATCTGCTTTCGCGCGACACCGCGACTTTGCGCGACGACGCTGCATTGCGCGCGAAGGCGCTGGTGCGTCAGGCCGACGCGCGGCTCCATCTGCCCGTGCAAATTCCCGGCTACACGGATTTCTATTCGTCGAAAGAGCACGCAACGAATGTCGGCTCCATGTTCCGCAATCCGAAGGATGCGCTGCTGCCGAACTGGTCCGAGATGCCGATTGGCTACAACGGACGCGCGTCGTCGGTCGTGGTGAGCGGCACGCCGGTGCGCCGGCCGAACGGTCAATTGAAGTTGCCCGATCAGGAGCGTCCCGTGTTCGGCGCGTGCCGTAAGCTGGACATCGAGCTGGAGACCGGCTTCGTGATCGGCGGCGGCAACGCATTGGGCGAGCCGATCGCCTGTACCGATGCCGAAGCGCATATCTTCGGCATGGTGCTGTTGAACGACTGGAGTGCGCGCGACATCCAGCAATGGGAATACGTGCCGCTCGGCCCGTTCAATTCAAAATCATTCACGACCACCATTTCGCCGTGGATCGTCACGCTGGATGCGCTCGAGCCGTTCCGCGTCGCACAGCCCGTGCAGGAGCCGCAGCCGCTTGCGTATCTGCGGCACGACGGCGAGCATGCATTCGACATAGCGCTGGAAGTGACGCTACGTCCGCAAGGCGCGAAACAGGCCACGACCATTGCGCGAACCAACTTCAAGTACATGTACTGGACGATGGCTCAGCAACTCGCGCATCACACGGTGGGGGGGTGCAACACGCGAGTGGGCGACCTGATGGGCTCGGGCACGATCAGCGGGCCGACGGAAGACTCGTACGGCAGCCTGCTCGAACTCACGTTGAACGGCAAGAAGCCGCTGGAATTGAACGAGGGCGGCACGCGCAGCTTTATCGAAGACGGCGACGAGTTGACGCTCTCGGGCTGGTGCCAGGCGGACGGTTATCGCGTGGGCTTTGGAACGTGCGTCGGCGAGATTCTGCCGGCGAAGGCCTGAGGAAGAAACGGCCGCGCTCGCGCGAAGCGCGCCGGCATGAACCGGCGCGAGCCCGCGCAGGCTGCTGTCAACCCGCCACCGCCATCCGCTGCGCGCGCCGGTCGATGGACACCGACCACAGCGTGAGCACGACCGCCCCGATGGACGTCGCGACGCCGACCCACGGCAGCGTGGTCAACGGCGCGCCCGCGCCGATCGCCATGCCGCCGAGCCATGCGCCGGTTGCGTTGCCGAGGTTGAACGCGCCCTGGTTCAACGTCGACGCAAGATTCGGCGCGTGGCTCGCCCGATTGACGATCAGCATCTGCAATGGCGGCACGATTGCAAATGCCAGAACACCCCAAACGAAAACGGTGATCATTGCCGGAACTTCGGCATGCATGGTGCCGGCAAAGATCGCGAGAATCACGACGATGGCGAGCAGAAAGGCCACCAGCGACGGCATCAGGCGCCAGTCGGCGAGCTTGCCGCCAAGCGTGCTGCCGACCGTCAGGCCGAGCCCGAACAGCAGCAGCACGAGTGTGACGGCGTGCGGCGTGAAGCCGGTCACGTCTTCGAGAATCGGCGTGATGTACGTGAACGTGGAGAAGAGGCTCGCTGAAGCGAGCACGCTGATGCCGAGCACCATCAACACCTGCGGATTTTTCAGTACGCTGAATTCGCGCACGAGGCTCGCCTTCTGCATCTCGATCTGCGCCGGCAGGCACACGGCGAGCGCGGCAGCTGCGGCAATGCCGATGGCCGTCACGGCCCAGAAGGTCGCGCGCCAGCCGACAGCCTGGCCGAGCGCGGTGCCGAGCGGCACGCCGAGCACATTCGCGAGCGTGAGGCCGGTGAACATCAGCGCGATGGCCTGCGCGCGGCGGTTCGGCGCGACGAGACCCGCGGCGACCACCGAGCCGATGCCGAAGAACGCGCCATGGCAGAACGCCGTGACGATCCGCGCGGCCATCAACACCGCATAGCCCGGCGCCAACGCGCACAGCAGATTGCCGACGATGAATACGCCGATCAGGCTCATCAGCGCTTTCTTGCGCGGCATGTTGGCGACCGCGATTGCCACGATCGGCGCGCCGATGGTCACGCCAAGCGCATATGCCGAGACCAGCATGCCCGCTGCCGGGATCGAGACAGACAGGTCGCGGGCGACGTTGGGCAACAGCCCCATGATGACAAATTCGGTGGTGCCGATGCCAAAGGCGGCAACGGCAAGAGCAAGCAGGGGCAAAGGCATGGCGGCAGACTGTGGATCGGCGCGGCGCGAAGCGTCGCGCGGCCGGCGCGCGTTTTCGGGACGAGAGCGCATGCGCCGTGCGGGATGCAAAACAGTCAGGGATTCTACCTAAGTCAAAACGATAGTGCTGAGCGCCGATGCACATGTTGTTTTTCGCTGAACACCGCGGGATTCCACGCCGCTTGAGTGTGTACGACCCGCGGTGCCGATAGCTGCAGCCACTCCTTTTCCGCGCCCCGCTAGTTGCTTCCTTCATGCGAATCCGGCGTCTCGCCGTGACATCCAACGCCTTTTGCAAAACGCGCGGCACCGGCGATACCTTCGTCGAATACAGCCCGATATCCGCCGGCGCCTTCGCGCTGGAGTGCCTCGGCCAGGTCGCCGAGTATGCTGTTTTCGAGCACCGAAAGGCGGTCAGCCAGTAGCGCCGCCTGCGGGAATGCTGCGAGATCCGCGGCCAGTTGCTCTGCCGCGGCGCGCGCCTCGCCCCTTGCAACCACCCGGTTGACGAGGCCGAAACCGAGCGCTTCCTGGGCGCTCACCGCACGTCCCGTCAGAATCAGATCGAGCGCGCGCGACATGCCGATCAGCCGCGGCAAGCGGATCGTGCCGCCGTCGATCAACGGAATGCCGACGCGCCGGCAGAACACGCCGAGCACCGCATCGTCTTCCGCGACACGCAGGTCGCACATCGCAGCCAGTTCCAGGCCGCCCGCCACCGCATAGCCCGCGATGGCCGCGATGACCGGCTTCGTGAAGCTCGTGCGAGTCGGTCCCATTGGCCCAGGTCCGCTGCCGTCTGCGTGTATTTCGTTGCGGAGGTTTTCGTCGGCCAGCGCGCTCAGATCCGCGCCCGCGCAAAAGGTGCCGCCTGCGCCGAACAGCACTGCGGCGCGCCACGCCGGTTCAGCCTCGAAGCATTGGAACGCGGCGCTCAAAGCGTCGGCGACAACGCGGTCGACAGCATTCCGGCGCTCGGGGCGCTCAAGCACGACCGTTGCTACGCCGTTATCCTGGTTAGCCTCTATGCGCACATATCGATTGAAATTCAGGGTGTCTTTCATCGTTGTGTCCTTGAAGGTCCGCGTTCGCCCGTCAGTTCGGGCGTTTGTGCCGCGCTCGTCGGCACTCATGCAGAGCAGTTAATACCGTGGCTTGACATGCTTCTTTCACAATCGACTCGTAGCGTTAGCGCTCTCTTAACGCGCTGGCGAATCTTCGCCGGCTCTTCGAGCCTGCCTTTGCCTCTAATCAATTCATCGTCCGGAACTGCGCCGGCCTGCGCTGAGACGGCCTGGATCGTGCCGCTGCATCAACATTCATGGTACGACCATGTGCGCCTGAAACGCGTGTTCGTCGCCGACGGCACCCGGCATCAGGTCGTGCTGGTCGACGTGCGCAAGCTGCTTGCCTGCGCCGATCGCGACAACACCGACTACGTTCTGAAGCCTATCGCCGAATGGCATGCGGGCAAGGTGCGGGGCATTCGCGAATTTCTCGATCCGGACAATCCTCGTATTCCGCAGATGCCCTACGTGACGATTTGCACGCGCCGCGCACCGGGTCTACTGGGTTGGTTCGGTTTCGAGCGCGAGGGTGTGGTGGCGTTTCGCAATGGCCAGCATCGCGCACGTTATCTTGCCGACGCCGGCGCACGCTGGTTTCCGGTGGAAGTGCACGAGCGCGAGGCCGCCTTGCTGCGTGAGATGTGCGGTGCGCCGGACGACGCCCGCACCGCGATCCGCCCCGTTTCGCTGAAGGTCGGCGGCGTCTAGCTTGCTGTGCCCGTTGCGCTCGTTGTGCCCGTTGCAGAGACCGTGTTGCGAGGCACACCCGTTTGCCAGGCGGCGACGTTATCGAGCGTGGTCTGCGCGATCTCGTTCATCGCCTCGCGTGTGAAAAACGCCTGGTGCGCGGTCACGATGACGTTCGGGAACATCAGGAGACGCGCGAGCACGTCGTCTTGCAGCGGGAGATTCGAATGGTCTTCGAAGAAGAGTCCGCTTTCTTCCTCGTAGACGTCTAGCCCCAGATGGCCAAGCTGGCCGTCCTTCAAGGCACCGACCAGCGCATTGCTTTCGACGAGTCCGCCGCGCCCCGTGTTGATCAGCATCGCGCCACGCTTCATTTTGGCCAGCGCGGCGGCGTCGATCAGATGGTAGGTCGACGGCACCAACGGACAGTGCAAACTCACGATGTCCGATTCCGCCAGAAGCGTGTCGAGTGCGACATAGCGCGCGCCGAGCGCGAGCAGGTCGCTCGCGGGCGTGCCGGGGTCGTGCGCGAGAACGCGCATGCCGAAGCCCGCCATGATGCGGCCGAACACGCGGCCGATCATGCCGGTGCCTATCACGCCCACCGTCTTGCCGTGTAAATCGAAACCGAGCAGCCCATGCAGCGAGAAATCGCCTTCCCGTGTACGGGCGACGGCTCGCGGAATGCGCCGGTTCAGCGCGAGGATCAAGCCGACTGCGTGCTCGGCCACCGCGTGCGGCGAATACGCGGGCACCCGGGCGACCGCGATGCCGAGACGTTCGGCCGTTGCGAGGTCCACGTGGTTGAAGCCCGCCGAACGCAAGGCAATCATCCGCGTGCCGCCTGCATACAGCCGCTCCAGCACGGCCGCGTCGACCAGGTCGTTGACGAACGGGCACACCACCTCGTAGCCCTGCGCCAGAACAGCAGTTTCGCTGTCCAGATGCGATTCCTGGAAATGCAGCTCATAGCCATGGCGGCTGTTCGCTCCAGTGAAAGTTTCGATGTCGTATTGGCGGCTGCTGAAGAGAATGATGCGCATCGCGTATCCCCATGAACGTTTCGCGGCGCTCGCGAATTCCCGGCTAATGATGGCGAGTCAAGTCTGCCTGGAGCGAATGAGTATAAGGGAGCTATCGCAATAAGCAATGCGCTAAAGCGAATGCGGATGGAGTTTGTTTAGGTCCGCGCTCTGTGAAGTCAAGTGTTCATGGCAAAAAAATAGCATTGACAGGGATACTAAACTTTCATAATTTAAAAAAGCTCGTGAATCACCGCTCCATTCATGAGTAAAGGCATTTCGTGCAAACCGCACTTGCGGTGTGTCACCCTGCCGGGCGCATCAAGCGAAGTCCGGTCAGCAATGTGTTCCGTCTAATGACGCAGTAGTCAGCGCGGCATTCGTGATTTGCTGCGCGCTATCTTTGCGCAATATGACGCCATTCCATCTTTTCCGTGGGATAGCTGATTTAAGTCAACTATCGACAACGGCAACGGGCTTAATTTCTCTTACGTAGATATTTAGCAATTTGCGAATAATTTCAAAAATCGGCTAGTCAACATGACCAGTGAATTGCTGAGGACTCAACCGGAGATCGCTCTGTTCACGAGCCTCGCAATCGGCTATTTGATTGGCTCTTTCCGTATTGGTCCTATCCAGTTGGGCGGTGTTTGCGGCACATTGATCGTTGCGTTGTTACTTGGCCAGACAGGCGCGCGCCTCGCGCCCGATCTGAAGAACATCGCCTTCGCATTGTTCATCTTTGCGCTGGGCTTCACTGGTGGGCCGCAATTCTTCGCCAATATCGGTCGGGGGTGGCGCTATGGGCTGCTGTCAGTGGTCGAGATCGTGTCGGTGCTCGTGCTGATCATGATCGCGGTGACCGTCATGAGGCTCGATGCCGGCACTGCGGCTGGTCTGCTGGCCGGCGCGGCGACCGAGTCGGCCGTGATCGGCACAGCCTCCGAGGCGATTGCCAGGCTTGGCTTCGACGAAGCGCAGACGCTGCGTCTGCAAGCCAACATCGTGACCGCGTACAGCGTGAGTTACCTGTTCGGGCTGGTCACTATCGTCCTCTTTACGAGCCAGTTCGCACCTTTGCTGTTGCGCGTCGATTTGCGCGAGGAGGCGGCGCGCGTATGGCGCAAGCTCGGCGGCGACGGAGCGTTGGGCGAGGGCCAGCATGCCGCCGCACCGGCGCTGGTGGGCCGCGTTTTTCGCGTCGGGGCGGCGCATGGTGCAACAGTTCTCACCATCGAACAGCAGCACGGCTTCAATCTCACCATCGAGCAGGTGCGGCGCCACGGCGCGAATGTGCCGGTAGATCCGCACCTCGCGCTGGCCTCGGGCGACATTGTGCTCGTCGCGGGCCGCCGCGAAGCGATCGTCGCCGCGGCACCCGATCTCGGCGATGAAGTCGACGGCGCCGGCTTCGGCCAGGTGCTTGCCGAGAAGCTCGACGTCGTGTTGACACGGCGCGACGCGCACGGTCTCACGGTTGCCCAGATGCGTGAGCGGGCACCGCCGGACGAGGCGCGTGGCGTCTACATCGCGGCCGTCACGCGACTGGAGACGACGATACCCGCGTTGCCCGGCACCGAACTGAATCGCGGCGACGTGCTGACGCTTGTCGGCGCCAAGGCCGATGTCGAGCGCGGCGCGCGGCGTCTCGGCTATGTGCTCGTCGCAACGCAGAAGACCGACTTCGTCTATCTGGGCCTCGGCGTGCTGGTCGGCATGGCGATTGGCCACCTGGGCGGGCGCATCGGCGGCGTGTCGCTCGCATTGGGCACCGGCGGCGGCTGTTTGCTGTCCGGGCTGCTGTTCGGCTGGATCCGCTCGCGCCATCCGCTCGTCGGCTCGCTGCCTCCGGCGGCTGCGCAGATTCTCAAGGACTTCGGGCTCGCCACTTTCATTGCCGCGGTGGGATTGTCGGCGGGACCGGACGCCATCAAGCTGGTGCGCGAATACGGCCTCGCGCTGCCCGTGGCCGGCATTCTGATGGTGCTCGTGCCGGGGCTGCTGTCGTTGTGGATTGGCCGCATGTTCCTCAAGCTCGAAACGCCGATGCTGCTCGGCGCCATCGCCGGTCAGCAGTGCAGCACGCCGGCAATCAGCGCGCTCGTCGGTGTGACCGGCAACTCCACGCCGGTGATCGGCTACACGATCACCTACGCGCTGTCCAACATCTTTCTGCCGTTGATGGGACCGGTCGTGGTCGGCCTGGCCGGTAAGCTCAGCTAGCCGGTCGGATTCACCGCGCGGGGGTCGAACACCCGCGGCGGGCAGTGTCGGGTAATTAGCATCGCAAACTATTCAGCGAGGACATGATGGACTGGCTACATCACATATTCCAGAAATCACCTGAGATCGCGCTGTTTTTGTCGCTCGCGGCTGGCTACTTCATTGGCCAGATCAACTTCGGCAAGTTCCAGCTGGGCGGCGTCGGCGGATCGCTGCTGGCGGCGGTGGTAATCAGTCAGGCAGGCGTGACGATCGACAACGGCGTGAAGTCGGTGATGTTCGCCGTATTCATCTACGCGGTCGGCTACGACTCCGGTCCGGGTTTCTTCAATTCGCTGAACCGCAAGACGCTGCGCGAAATCGCGATGGCCGTTTTCCTCGCGGTTACCGCGCTGATCACCGTGGTGGTCTGCGCAAAGCTGTTCCACCTGAACAAGGGGCTGGCGGCCGGGCTCGCTGGCGGCGCGCTGACGCAGTCGGCGATCATCGGCACTGCGGGCGACGCGATCGCGCGCCTCGGGCTGCCCGCCGACGAGGTGAAATCGCTGCAATCCGACGTTGCGATCGCCTATGCGGTGACGTACGTGTTCGGCTCGCTCGGCGCGATCATCGTATGCGTGAACATTTTGCCGAAGTTCATGGGGCAGAGTCTGCGCGATGCGTCCATCGAAGCAGAACGGGAGCTCACCGCGGGCGCGCCGGCTCGCGGGCCAGGACAGCTTCTGGCGTTGCCGGAACTGGTAGGGCGCGCGTACCGGATCGACGTCAGCGCGGGCAAGACGGTGAAGCAGGTCGAGACACTGCATCGCGACATGCTGACAATCGAGCGCGTCAAGCGAGGCGGCCATACGCTCGACCCCACGCCCGACCTGGTATTGGATCACGACGATGTCGTGCTCGTCGTCGGCCGTCGCGAAGCCGTCGTCGAGTTCGGCTCGAACGGCAGCGAAGTTGCAGACATTGGCGATGTCGGCGTCGTCATGCAAACGCGCGAAGGCGTATTCACCCGCAAAGGCATGAACCACACGACGATCGCGGCCGCGCGGGAAATGGTGGATCGCGACATGCGCCATGGCGTCTATCTGCAAGGCGTGACGCGCGCCGGGCAGCCGCTGCCGCTGCTGCCGGAAACCCATCTGGAACATGGCGACGTGCTGACGTTTTATGGCTCGCCGAAAGACACCAAGCGCGCCGTGGAAGCCGCGGGTTACGAGCTGCCGTACAGCAACAAAACCGACTTCATCTACATGGGCGTCGGTCTCGTGCTCGGCTTGCTGATCGGGCTCATCGTTATCAACGTGGGTGGAATTCCGCTCACGCTCGGTTCAGGCGGCGGCTGTCTGCTCGCCGGCCTGCTGTTCGGCTGGATGCGCGGCAAGCATCCCATGTACGGCGTGATGCCCACGGCAGCCTCGCAACTGCTGAAGGACTTCGGGCTCGCGGCCTTCGTCGCCGTGGTCGGTCTGAATTCCGGCCTGCAGGCCGTGGTCACGGTCAAGCAAAGCGGCATGACGATCTTCCTGCTCGGCGTGTTCGTCACGCTGTTCCCGCTCCTGCTCACGATGCTGTTCGGCCGCTACGTGCTTCGCTACAACAACGCGGCCATTCTGGCAGGTGCGCTGTCGGGCTCACGTAGTGCCAATCCGGCTTTTGGCGGCGTGCTGGACAAGGCGGAAAGCGCGGTGCCGACCGTGCCGTTCGCCATTACCTATGCAATCGCGAACGTCGCGTTGACGTTGCTCGGCCCGCTCGTGGTGGGACTCGTGTAGCAAACGCGTTGTATCGATCTCTTCGCGCCGGCCGCGGCATCGCATTGATCAATGCCCGGCGGCGTCTTTCACATGGCTCAGGAGAACACATCATGGCAAAAGAGAAGGACGACAAGAAACATGGCGACATGGCACAGCCGGGTCTTGCCGCGCTCAGCCCGTTCGAGCTGAAGGACGAACTCATCAAGGCTGCGGGCGGGGGCGCAGTCGAGCGGCCAGCCAATGCGTCGATGCTGAACGCCGGTCGGGGCAACCCGAATTTTCTCGCAACGATCCCGCGTCACGGCTTCTGGCAACTCGGGCTCTTCGCCATGCGCGAGTCGGAGCGCTCGTTCGCTTATATGCCTGAAGGCGTCGGCGGATTTCCGCGGCGCGAAGGCCTCGAAGAGCGCTTCGACCTGTTCCTGCGCGAAAACAAAGGCGTCGCGGGGATCGATTTTTTGCGCGGCGCGGTATCGTACGTGCGCGATCAGCTGGGGCTTTCCGCCGGCGACTTCCTTTATGAAATGTGCGAGGGGATTCTCGGATCGAACTATCCGGTGCCCGACCGGATGCTCAAGCTATCCGAAGTTATCGTCGGACAATATCTGCGCCGGGAGATGATCGGCCGGCATCCGTTCGTCGGCGAATTCGACGTGTTCGCGGTGGAGGGCGGCACGGCGGCCATGACGTACATCTTCAACACGATGCGCGAGAATCACCTGATCAAGCCGGGCGACACCATCGCGCTCGGCATGCCGATCTTCACGCCGTACATCGAGATTCCGCGGCTGAACGACTACCAGTTGAACGTGGTGAATCTGAACGCCGGTGTTGAGAATGGCTGGCAGTACACCAAAGAAGAGCTCGACAAGCTGCGCGATCCGAAAGTGAAGGCCTTCTTTCTCGTGAATCCGAGTAATCCGCCTTCGGTGAAAATGGACGACGAGAGCCTTCAGTACATTGCCGACATCGTCAAGGAACGGCCCGATCTGATTCTGCTCACCGACGACGTGTACGGAACATTCGCGGACGACTTCGTGTCGCTGTTCGCGCTTGCGCCGAAGAACACGATTCTCGTGTACTCGTACTCCAAATATTTCGGTGCAACCGGCTGGCGTCTCGGCACGATTGCGACGCATCGCGACAACGTGCTCGACAGGCTGATTTCGGAGCTGCCGAAAGACGTGAAGAAGCAGTTGCACGAACGTTATGAGTCGATCACGACAGAGCCTGAAAAGCTCAAATTCATCGATCGTCTGGTGGCCGACAGCCGCACCGTCGCGCTGAATCACACGGCAGGGCTGTCGACGCCGCAGCAGGTGCAGATGGTGCTGTTCTCACTGTTCTCGCTGATGGATACGCCCGACGCATACAAGAACGCGCTGAAGCGCCTGATCCGCAAGCGCAAGCAGGCGCTTTATGAGGAGGTCGGCATTGCATTCGACGACAGCGACCCGAACCAGGTCGACTACTACACGATTCTCGACGCCGAGTACCTTGGCGAACGGATGTTCGGGCGCGAGTTCGTCGATTGGCAGTTGAAGAGCACGCAGCCTACCGAATTGCTGTTCCGGCTCGCGCGCGAGGCTCGGGTCGTGCTGTTGCCGGGACTCGGCTTCGGCACGCAGCATGCGTCGGGGCGTGTGTCGCTGGCCAACCTCAACGAGTCGGACTACCGGCAGATCGGACGCGCGGTGCGGCGGCTGATCGAAGAATACGTCGAGCGTTTCAATGCGGAAACCGGCAAGAAGCTCGACAAGACGAAGGTGAAATGAGGTTTTGCGGCGGTGCGGCCAGGCGTGTCGCCTACGCGCGTTTGCGGCGCCGCCGGTAAAGCATGGTCAAAAAACTTGCGCAATTGCGCGGATCGGTGAATGATCGGACGACGGCCTCGCCAGTGTCATAGCTGGCGAGGCCGTTGGCTCCTGTGCATTCCATCTTTGCGCTTTCCTTCAAGTACCGATCATGCCGACTTCATCATCTAACGTTGCGTCTACTGCTGTGCCGTGTCCGGTTGTCGAATCGCTCGACGCCATTCTCCCCGAAGAGCCGTTACTGATGATGGGCGCCGGCCCCGTGCCGATTCCTGCAGCGGTCGCCAAGGCCAATACGATCGTCATCAACCATCTGGGCGCAACCATGGTGAAGGTGATCGGTCAGGTGAAGACGATGGCGCGCTACGTGTTCCAGACCAATTCGAAATGGGTGCTGGGCGTGGCGGGACCCGGTTCGGCCGCGATGGAAATGGCAATCTCGAATCTCGCGTGGGAAGGCACGCGCGTGCTGAGCATCAAGAACGGTTTCTTCAGCGGGCGCATGGCGGAGATGGGCCGCCGCGTCGGCGCGCGAGTGACGGAACTGGAAGTGGCCGACCGCACGGTGGCGAGTCTCGACGAGATCGCCGAGGCAATCCGCCGTGAGCGTCCGGAGATCGTCACGGTGGTGCAGGGCGAGACTTCGAATACGGTCTGGAATTACCAGTTGAAAGACATCGCCGCACTGGCGAAGGCGGCAGGCGCGCTGGTGATCGTCGACGCGGTGTGCACATTGAGCACCATGCCGCTCGCCATGGACGCGTGGGGTATCGACGCTGTGATCACGGGCGGGCAGAAGGGCTTGTCGTCTATTCCGGGAGTCTCGCTGATTGCGTTTTCAGATGCGGCCTGGGAGCGCGTGAAAGGACGTACCGCGCCCAATGCGCACTGGTGTCTCGACGCCTCGCTCGCCGAGAACTTCTGGCATAACGCGGGATATCACTACACGGCGCCGGTCTCGGGCGTGCTGGCTTTACATGAGGCACTGCGGCTCGTATGCGCAGAGACGCTTGAAAAGCGTTTTGCGCGGCACCTCAAGTGTTCGGTGGCGTTGCAGGAAGGCGTGACCGCGCTCGGCTTGCAACTATATGCGCCGGTTGCTTGCCGGCTGAATTCGGTGGTGGGCATCGAAGTGCCCGCGGGGCTGAGTCCAGGTGACGTATGCGCGCATATTTCGCGGCAGCATCAGGTCGAAATTTCGGGGTCGTTCGGATTGCCGATTGTCCGGATCGGGCAAATGGGCGAGCAATGCCGCGAGCACAATCTGTTTCGCACTCTGCACGCGTTGGGCCGGACGATGGTCGATCTCGGGGTTAAGGTCGATTTGCCCGCCGGGGTCGCGGCGTTGGAGCGTGGATTGTCGGAAGGCAAGTAGCGAGTTGGGGACCACTCCGCTAATGCGACACGCTCGAAAGTCCGCCTGCCGGAGGTAGTCTTGACGGCGGACCACTGTCGGTCAAACTGAACGCTGACATGGAACTCGGACAGTGGAACGTCTTCAGCACATCGCTCGTCAGTGGATTGGCAACGCTGCCCGCCCGCACAATGTTGAATATCGCTTTGCGCCCGCCGAAGTTGAACGTCACGCGCGTACCTCCGGATGTAGCTGTTCCCAGCACCAACGATGATCTTCGATGGTCGTCCGGTCGCCCGTATGGGCGACGAAGTCTTCTGCCCGCGGCATCCGGAAATTAGACCGAACCTAATTGTTGCGAGTGATGAGTCGATGATGGACGACAGCCTTCCTGTTGCTCATCATGGACATCGTGCGACGTGTGGTTGCCGATTGATTTCCAGCCTGTCGCAACGATGATCGCTTTAGCCGCTCGACAAACGCAACTCGGGGCGACTCGAGGCCGAGCGTTCCCACGAGTACCAGCTGAACGTACGACTACCTGCTCACCAAGGCCAGGCGTTCCACGGCGCCGGTCCTGATTACGCCGCTGCCTGCCCCGAGGCACGGAACTCGTTTGTGAATTGGTGCGTTGAGCAGAAGAAACCCTCAAAGCGCCGCAGGCATCTTCCCAACCTTCACATCCCGAAGATAAAGAAAACCGGAAAGCCCCACTGCCGCTGCAGCGGCAATTGCTGCAAACAGAAACACTGACCCATACCCAAACTCGCCGGCAATATACCCCGCCAACGGCCCTGTAATACCCAGCGACAGATCCAGAAACACCGAGTAAGCCGACAACGCCGCACCACGGCTCGCGGGCGGCACGAGTCCGACTGCCTCGACGCCGAGCGCCGGAAATACCAACGCAAACCCGAATCCGGTCAACGCCGCCCCCGCGAGCGCAATATGCGGCTCAGGCGCAAGCCACAGCATCAGCAGGCCGACACATTCAAACGAAAACGAAACAATCGCGACCCGGAAACCCCCGTAGGTCTTGATCGTGTTGGCGAACAGCAGCCGCGCGCCGATGAACAGCGTGCCGAACACCGTCAGCGACAACGCCGCGTTCGGCCACTGCTTCGCCGCATAGAACAATGTGATAAACGTTGCAATCGATCCAAAACCGGCCGAGCCGAGCGCGAGGCCGATGCCGTGCGGCAGAACGCGCGTGAACACGCTTCGGTACGACATCCGCTCACCGTGCACGATCGGCACGGATGCCATCGGCCGCGCAAGGTAGAAGCCGAGCGCCGCCAGCAGAATCACTAGAATGCCGAGCGCCGCAAATCCGACCGTCCGCTCGATCGCAACGCCGAGCGGCGCGCCGACCGCCAGTGCGCCATACGTGGCGATGCCGTTCCACGAGATCACTCGTGCGTTGTTGCTCGTGCCCACTCGGCCGATCCCCCACAGAATCGCGCCGGTGCCGCACAGACTCTCGCCGAATCCCAGCACGAGCCGGCTGCACACGAGCAGGCCAAGGCTCAGCCCGGGCCAGCGTCCGCACAAAACCGCCAGCAGCAAAAGAACGCCGCTCGCGCCGCATCCGAGCAAGCCGATCGTCACCGTGCGCTTTGGTCCCAACGTGTCTGCCGAACGTCCTGCCAGCGGCCGCGACGCCAGAGTCGCCAGATACTGCACGCTGATCGCCGCGCCCGCGAGCACCGCGCTGTAGCCGAGGTCGTCATGCACGTAGCCTGGCAGCACCGCCAGCGGAATGCCGATCGTCAGATAGCAAAGAAACGTGAAAAAGACGACCGGAATGATCTGCATGGTCGTGGCGAATTCGCTGCGGGGTGTCGCTGTGTCGGTGGACATGGGGAAAACCAGACTTGAAAACGGCGGGAAGGCGTGATTTTCCCATGGAACCGATTCTCTTGCAGCATTTGCTTAATAATTGGTCAGACTTAAGCCGGCGCGAAGCCCAGATAGTGGGGCGTCGGACGCTCAATTGCCTTCGGCGAAGGGCGAAATGCTCACCGCGCGCCTCTACAAAATGGCTGAAATCAAGCATTCCGCCAACAAACTTCTAGAACCAGCCAGCCCAACATAAGCCAACAACGCGTCGATTTCATCTCTATATCGCATTGCGCATATGTTCCGCATGCGACCCGGGCTATGGGTTGTATTTATTGACGGTGATAGTTTTCGAACCATCCCTGCTGGACAAAGAAAATTCGAGAGCGATAAGACATGACTGAGCCAATCCGCTTTTACCATCGCAACGCGATCCGCGAAATCAAGGACGCGCCTGTCACCCGCACGGTCCTGCAGTATCTGCGTGAAGATGCGCGCTGCACCGGCACCAAGGAAGGCTGCGCCGAAGGCGATTGCGGCGCGTGCACGGTCGTGGTTGGCGAGCGCAACGAAAAGGGCGGCGTCGACTTCAAGGCGGTCAATGCCTGCATCCAGTTCATGCCGACGCTCGACGGCAAGGCGCTCTTCACCGTCGAAGATCTGCGTCAGCCCGACGGCTCGCTGCATCCGGTACAGCAGGCGATGGTCGAATGCCATGGCTCGCAGTGCGGTTTCTGCACGCCGGGCTTCGTCATGTCGATGTGGTCGCTCTACGAAAAGCACGGCCACGAGCATGGCTGCGCAAACAGGACGGTGCCCTCGCGGGAAGCAATCAGCAACGCGCTCACAGGCAATCTGTGCCGCTGCACCGGCTATCGTCCGATCGTGGATGCGGCCGTGCGCATGTTCGAAGTCCCCGCGCCCAAGGCACCGGTGAATGTGGAGGCGCTCGCACGCACGCTCGCGACGCTGCAACGCGACGACACGTTCCATTACGAGCACGCCGGCCAGCGCTTCGACGCGCCGCGCACGGTCGAAGCGCTCGCGCAGATCAAGCAGGCCGAGTCGGCCGCGCGCATTCTCGCGGGCAGTACCGACATCGGCCTGTGGGTCACCAAGCAAATGCGCGAACTCGGCAATGTCGTGTACGTTGGACAGATCGCCGAATTGCAGAAGCTCGAAACGCGTGCCGACTGGATCGAAATTGGCGCGGGCGTGACGGTAGAAAACGCCTACGCGGCGATCGCAAAGCAGTATCCCGAGCTTACCGAAATGTGGCTACGCTTCGCTTCGCTGCCCATTCGCAACGCGGGCACGCTCGGCGGCAACATCGCGAACGGCTCGCCGATCGGTGATTCGATGCCCGGTCTCATCGCGCTCGGCGCGCGCGTGATTGTCCGAGGTGGCGACGTCGAACGCGAAATGCCGCTCGAAGACCTGTACGTCGCGTACCAGAAGAAGAATATGGCCGAGCACGAGTTCGTCGTCGGCCTGAAGGTGCCGACTTGCACGGGCGCGCGTGCAAAGCTGCAATTCCGCACCTATAAGCTGTCGAAGCGCTTCGACTCGGACATCTCCGCCGTGTGTGCCGCATTCTCGTTTATCGCGGACGGCGAGTTGATTCGCGAGCCGCGCATCGCGTTCGGCGGCATGGCCGCGACGCCGAAGCGGGCAACGCACGCAGAAGCCGTGCTGCGCGACGCCGAATGGCATGAAGCCACCGCGCAAGCCGCGATGCTCGCGCTCGGCAACGACTACGCGCCGCTTTCCGATATGCGCGCGACCAGCAATTATCGTCTCGAAGCTGCAAAGAACACGCTGTATCGCTTCTGGCTCGAAACGCGTCCCAACAATCCGTTGCCGAAAAGCTCGCTCGATGTGCGCGCGGTGGCTGCGGCGTGCGCGACTGCGGACACCGGTGTCGGCGGACGCGTCGAAGCGAATGCCTGAAGCGCACGAAGCGCACGAAGAATACGGAGAACCCAACAATGAATCAGCATGCTGAACCCTTTCTGAAGGACGCTCAGGCGCTCGACGACTTCACGCAGGTTCATGTGTCGCGCCCGCATGAATCGGCGCATCTGCACGTGAGCGGCCGCGCGACTTATACCGACGACATCCCGACGGTCGCCGGCACGCTGCACGCCGCGCTCGGCCTGTCGAGCAAAGCACACGCGAAGATCGTGTCCGTGTCGCTCGACAAGGTGCGCGCGACGCCCGGCGTGGTCGCTATCTTTACTGCGGACGATATTCCCGGCGCCAACGACGTCGCGCCGATCGTCCACGGCGACGACCCGATTCTCGCCGACGGCATTGTTCAGTACGTCGGTCAGCCGGTGTTCATCGTGGTCGCGACGTCGCACGAAACCGCGCGGCTCGCCGCGCGCCGCGCGGAGATCGTCTATGAGGAATTGCCTGCCATCCTGACCGCGCAGCAGGCGCGTGCCGCCAATCAGCACGTGCTGCCGCCGATGAAACTCGCGCGCGGCGAGGCCGGCACGAAGATCGCGCGCGCGTCGCATCGTGAGGCTGGCGAAATGCTGCTCGGCGGCCAGGAGCAGTTCTATCTGGAAGGGCAGATTTCGTATGCGGTGCCGAAGGACGACGACGGCATGCACGTCTATTGCTCAACGCAGCATCCGACTGAAATGCAGCATCTTGTCGCTCACGCGTTGGGCATTGCGTCCCATAACGTGCTGATCGAATGTCGCCGAATGGGTGGCGGCTTCGGCGGCAAGGAATCGCAGTCGGGTCTCTTCGCGTGCTGCGCAGCGCTCGCCGCATGGAAGCTGTTGTGCCCCGTCAAGCTTCGCCCGGATCGCGACGACGACATGATGGTGACGGGCAAGCGGCACGACTTCCACTACACGTATGAAGTCGGCTACGACGACAAGGGCGTGATCGAAGGCGTGGCCGTCGACATGACCTCGCGCTGCGGTTTTTCGGCCGACCTGTCCGGCCCGGTGATGACGCGCGCGCTGTGCCACTTCGACAACGCGTACTGGCTGTCCGATGTGACCATCGACGGCTTTTGCGGCAAGACCAACACGCAATCGAATACCGCGTTTCGCGGCTTCGGCGGTCCGCAAGGTGCGTTTGCGATCGAATACATTATGGACAACGTGGCGCGTTCGATCGGCGAGGATTCGCTCGACGTGCGCCGCCGCAATCTGTATGGCAAGACCGAGCGTAATCAGACGCCGTATGGCCAGATCGTCGAAGACAACGTGATTCACGAACTGATCGACGAACTGGAAGCGACCAGCGAATATCGCGCGCGCCGCGCAGCGATCAACGAATTCAACGCCAACAACGAGGTGTTGAAAAAAGGCCTCGCACTGACGCCGGTCAAGTTCGGCATTGCGTTCAACGTCACGCACTTCAATCAGGCCGGCGCGCTCGTGCATATCTACACCGACGGTTCGGTGCTCGTGAATCACGGCGGCACCGAAATGGGCCAGGGCTTGAACACGAAAGTCGCACAGGTCGTCGCACATGAACTGGGCGTCGGCTTCAACCGGATTCGCGTAACGGCGACGGATACGAGCAAGGTCGCGAATACCTCCGCGACGGCGGCTTCGACGGGTTCGGATCTGAACGGCAAGGCTGCACAGGACGCGGCGCGCCAGCTGCGCGAACGGCTCGCCGCGTTTGCCGCCGAGCGTTTCGGCGGCGGCCAGGTCAATGCTTCCGACGTGCGCTTCGCGCATGACCGCGTGATTGTCGGCGAGGCAGTGGTGCCGTTCGAAGAAGTCGTCGCAAAGGCATATCTCGCGCGAATCCAGCTGTGGTCCGATGGTTTTTACGCGACACCGAAGCTCTACTGGGATCAGGCGAAGCTGCAAGGCCGGCCGTTCTACTACTACTCGTATGGCGCGGCCGTGTCCGAAGTGGTGATCGACACGCTGACCGGCGAAATGCGCGTGCTGCGCGCGGACGCGCTGCATGACGTAGGCGCGTCGCTGAATCCGGCGCTCGACATCGGCCAGGTAGAAGGCGCGTTCATTCAGGGCATGGGCTGGCTCACCACCGAGGAGTTGTGGTGGAACGCCGGCGGCAAGCTGATGACGCACGCGCCGTCCACGTACAAGATTCCGACTGTCAACGATACGCCGCCGGTTTTCAACGTGCGTCTGTTCAAGAACCGCAACGCAGAGGACAGCATCCATCGCTCGAAAGCGACTGGCGAGCCGCCGCTGCTGTTGCCGTTCTCGGTATTCTTTGCGATTCGCGACGCGGTGTCGGCAGTCGGCGGTCATCGGGTGAATCCGCCGCTCAATGCACCTGCCACGAGCGAGGAAATCCTCAGGGCGATCGGCGCGGTGCGGGCCGCCACGTCGGCCGCGAGGTAATTGAAGATGAACGCGATCAACCACTGTTCTTCGGTTCGCATCGGCCGGCGCAGCGAGGTCGACGAGTCCCGCCCCGCGCCCATGCACGTCGTGCTGTTCGGCGCGGGCCATGTGGGTCATGCGCTTATTCAATTGCTCGGCAACCTGCCGTGCGTGGTTCAGTGGGTGGACGAGCGCGATGAACTGTTCCCCGACGAAACGCCCGCGAATGTGCAGATCGAAGCCACCGACACGCCAGACGCGATCGTCGATACGGCACCGCCCGGCGCCTGGTTTCTGGTGATGACGCATAACCATGCGCTCGATTTCTCGCTTGCTGAACGCATCATGCGGCGACGCGATTTCAGCTACTTCGGCATGATCGGTTCGAAGACAAAGCGCGTGAAGTTCGAGCGGCGCCTGCTCGCGCGTGGGGTAGAGCTCGAACGGTTGCAGCAGATGACATGTCCGATCGGCGTGCCAGGCATCGTCGACAAGGCGCCGGCCATGATCGCGGTGGCGGTATGCGCGGAGTTGCTGCAGGTTCGCGGGCGGCGAGCCACGGTTCAGCCCGCAACGGCAAACGGAACCCAAGCGGCGCTTCAACCTGTGGCGGCAAACGTCTGAAATGGATTGGCTGCGTTTAGCGCCGTTAGCACCATTAGCCGACGCGGCCTGATCGACTAAGTCATCCGCACGACAACATCAGCCGCCGATCACTCCTTAACCGTCTCCACCGCATGGACGCTCCATCGCTCCATTAGCGCGTTCGCCTCGCCCTCAGGTGGACCCTTGCCGCGGCTGCTTCGCGCGCCGAACCTTCTGCGCGACCAGCCCGTCCGACACCTGTGACATCAATGCGCGCAGCCAGCCGAGATCGCTCGGGCGAGCCGGCTGCGGATGCCACATCTGATAGCACTTGATACGCGGAAAGGGGATGGGCGCCTCGACAACCGCGAGCGGCAGAATGCTCGCGTAGTGCGTTGCGAAGCGCCGCGTCGTCGTGAAGATCAGATCGGATTGCAGCAGCGTCTGCGGTACGAGGCCGAAGTACGGCAGCGTGGCGACGATGCGCCGCTCGGCGCGCGCTCTCGCAAACCCGATGTCGATGGCGCCACCGCGCGCGCCGCTATAAGGAGTCGGCGCAAGATGCGGCGCCGCGAGATACGCGTCGCGCGTGAGCGGCGCGCGCGCCAACGGATGGTCCGCCCGCATCAGGCACACAACCGTGTCCGAAAACAGGTCGCTGCGCTCGAAACGCGGATCGGGCTTCGGCCAGTTGCCGATTACCAGGTCGAGTTCGCCCGCATCGAGCGAGGCAGTGTGGTCGAGCATCGGGCTCAGCGAATCGATTTCGAGCCGGGCGTGCGGTGCCGCCTCGCGGAACTGCGCGATCACGGTCGGCATGAAGAAGTCGTTCAGATAATCCGGTGCGGCTACCCGAAAGGTCCGGCGCGAACGGCCGGGGTCGAAGTCGCCGTGCGGCGTGGCCACGAAATCGACCTCACGCAGCACCCGTTGCGCGGATGCGAGCAGCGACTCGCCATATTCGGTCGGCACCATGCCCGACTTGCCGCGTACGAGGATGGGGTCGTTCAGCGTCTCTCGAAGCTTGCGCAGCGCAGTGCTGATTGCGGGCTGTGTCTGGTTCAGGCGCAGCGCGGTTTGCGTGACGCTGCGCTCGACCAGCAGCGTGCGCAGCACACGCACGAGCCAGATATCGAGGGAGGCGGCGGTGTCGTCCATGGAAAAGAGGGAGGCGAAGTCGAGCGGGCGTCACAAGAATCCGCACCGCACGAGAGGCGATCAGCACGCGGTCTATGCGTGGCGCAAAGGTTATAACCTTAGGCCCGATTGCACTGCGGCCGCCATAGCGGACGCGGTATGTCCGGCATCAGCAGCGCCCGGTAGCCCCACGCGCGCCCCACGCACTCCACTGCACCGAACCGAACGCTCAGATGTTGGGCAAACCCGACGGCAGCGCACTGATCCGCTTCACTTCGCTCGATTCCAGCCAGTTGGGCGTGCGTGCGCAGTACAACACCATCGGCAACGCATCTTCGCCCCAGAACAACTGGTCGTTCAGCCGGAAGGTCGGCACGCCGTACACGCCGAGGCCGATGGCGTCGGCGGTATTGCGCTGCAACTGCGCCTTCACTTCTTCGCTCTTGATGAGTTCGGGGCCGTCCGGTATGCCCACCCGTTCGCACAATTCGGCGAACGCCGCGTCGCTCGACGGATCGCGGCCTTCACGCCAGATGAAGCGGAAGATTTCGCGCACACAGACCACGTCTGCCTGAGCGGCGGTGGCAAGCAGCAGCGGCTTCATGGAGTCGAAAGGATGAGCCGGCGGCATCTTGTACGGTATGCCGAGTTGCTCCGCGCGAAAGAGCGCGTGCCGGTACAGGAAGGTGCGTTTGGCCGGCACGCTGTAAGCCGGCCGTTGCCCCCAGTGACGATACAGGTCGTTCAGCACCACCGGCGTGAATGCGAAGTCGAAGCCCGGCCATTTGTCGTGTTGCTCGAGCAGCAGATACGTGAACGGCGAGACGAAATCGTAAAACCACAGCGGCTGCGCGGCGTCGATGCCAACGGTCATATGTGTCTCCCGGATTGCCTGTCCGACAGATCGGCGGTTGCGTCTGCCAGATCGTCGGAATTGTAACGATCTTACGCGGTGCGGCGGCGGCTTGCACCGTCAATCTGGTTTGCGGCGCTCGTCGGCGCGTGACTCGCCGATCTCTGCGGCTTCGTTCGGCGCGCCGGGCGCGGCGGCCGCGTCGCCGGCTTCGGTCACCGTGTCGAAGTCCTGGCCGGTACCTTCGTCCGGCTCTTCTTCGGACATCTCGCGCTGCGCTTCGCGGCTTTGCATGAGCCTTGCCCGCACAAAACCGATGTGCTCGCGCAGCACATAGAACTGATCGGCATAGGCGAGAGGCATCTTCAGACCATTCACCGAGTCTTCGATCGCGTCGAGCCGTTGCAGAAGCGACGCGCGCTCGGCCGGCGAATGGTCGCTAAGCGCGCTGCGCTCGATAGCGATCAGTGCGCCGTACCAGCGATAGATGCGTGACTTCACCCGCCATGCATACAGCGACGGTACGAGCCGCAGCGCCGGGATCAGCAGCACCACGAGCGGCACGACCACCACGAGCAGCCGGTCGGCAAGGCTCGCGAGCCAGAACGGCAACAGGCGGTACAGAAAGCTCTTGCCCGACTTGTAATAGCGCGCGGCGTCGTCGCTAATCGTGAAGTCATGGGCCAGCGGGGCAGGGAATTCACCCGCGCGCTGCATGATGTTGGCCCTGCCGTGCACTTCGCGCGCGGCTTCGATCAGCAGGTCCGACAGCGCCGGGTGCAGCGAGTCGCGCGCCACCAGTTCGGCGGTCGGCGCGACCATATGGATCGGCGCGGACGGCAGGTTCTTACCGAGATCGAACGCGCCCATCGGCAATTCGAGTTGCGTCAGGTACGGAAAGCGGCGGGTGTATGCGTCGGCCTGCGTGAAATCGTAGAACTGCACGTTTGGCGTGCGGTAAAGCTTGCCCATGACCGCGGGTTGCGCGGAATCGCCGGCGAGGAAAGCCGCGTCGACCTTCCCGGAGATGAGGGCCTGCGCCGCGTCTTCGCCGGATAGCGGCAGCAGTTTGGTCGCGCCGCCCGGCTCGATGCCGTTGGCCTTCAGGAGCGCGAGCGCCAGTTCCCGGGTGCCGCTGCCTTCGGCGCCGACTGCGAGCCGCTGGCCCTTGAATTCGGAAAGCCGCGCGACCGTCGGCCCGTGATAGAAGATTGCGAGCGGCACATACGACACGCTGCCGAGCGACATCAGGCCGTTGCTTGCTGCGCCGGGCGCGACGCCGTCCTGCACGAAGCCCACGTCGACGTTCGAGTTCGGGTCTGACAGCCGTTTGAGATTTTGCAGCGAGCCTTCCGACGGCAGAACATTCAACGTGATGCGGTTGCGCGCCAGAATCTCTTTGTACTTTTGAGCCGCCGTCCAGAAGCTGCTGCCTTGCGGGCCGGCGCTAATGGTGAGCGTGCTGGGCGGCGCGGGCTGGATCAGGCGCACCGCGAGCCAGATCGCGACGACAGCGATCAGCACGATCGGCCCGAACGACACAGCCAGATCGCGCCACGAGATCGCGACGAAACGGGCAACGAGGTGGGTAGGGCGTTTGCGGCCGGTGGCTGGCTTCATCGGATGACAGGACGGCTACGTCCGGAGTGAACTGAATGGGGCGCTGCGCGTGGCGCCGATGGTACCTGAGATTGCCGCGGCGGCGGAATGGACGACTGGGCAGGGCGCGGAGAAACCCGTAACAAAAAGTGACTACGGAGTAGCGGCCAAGCGGCGAGCGCGGGGTGAGGAGCGCGCAATGAAGGCTCGGTGACCAGCGAGTGCTTCGGCGGCAAGCAGGGCGCAGGTGGCTATTAAAAAGCGCTCCGGCGACAGATGCTTCAGCAGGTTAAGCGCATATAAGAAGCACGTGAACAGCATATGAACGCCTGCAAACATCCGTATTTAACTCAGCCCCCTCGCATCGAGCACAACTAAACCCTTTGCGCTTCTGGCGCGGCTAGATTAAATTGTGCATCGCTGCCGCGAACACACGTTTCGCGCGGCGCGACCCGGCACGACACACAAGAACCGGGCGCGTCTGCGAATATCGCGGCTTGCCGGTCTGCGGACCGCATCGCATGAGCGTCTTCGCCATCGCGTGCGGCACATGGCAGCCGGCCTCCCTTCGCCTCTCGCATCTCGTGTCGCAGCCACAGCCGGCCATTGCCTCGCCGCGCGCCTCGTCGCGCCTCGGGCATGGCCGCAGGTAGTCGTAACGAAGCCGCTTATTCAAGCGGTCCAATGTGAAGCTAAGGAGAGAAGCAATATGAAATCGGTCGGTTTTCTGAAGACGCTGGGCTCGGTGGTGGCAATGGTGGTGGCATGCAACGTCTATGCTCAGGCAAGCGATGCAACGGCAACGGGCACGACAGCCGCTCCCGCCGCCACCGCGAAGGCGAGCAAGAAGGCCAATAGCCAGTTGGGCCGCAAGGTGCGCGCCGCGCTCGCCAAGACGCAAGGCATCGACGTGTCCAACATCGCCGTGCGCGCCCGCGGCGGCGCCGTGACGCTCACGGGCTCGGTGCCCGATCAAGGTCAGATCGACGCGGCCGGCGAGGCAGCGAAGGGTGTTGCCGGCGTGACGTCGGTGTCGAACAAGCTGAACGTGATGCAGCAGTAAGTGCGGCGAGCGGGCGCATCGGTAAGCCCGCTGTGACGGCGCACTGATCAGGCGGCTAGCCGCGCAGCGATCAGCGCGCCTCACACGGCGCGGCTTATGAGGTGGCGACGCTGCGTCGGGCATTTTCCGGCGCAATGCACCACTTCGATGTGTACGACGAGAAAGCTCCGGCAGCCATGCCGGAGCTTTTTTGTTTTGTGCGACGCCGTTGAAGAAACGCCAGCGGCAAAAGGGTGACGACAAAGCGGCAGCGACGGTTTCATCAGACGCTGCAGTGCAAGCCACGCGCCGTCGCCCAATGTGTGGGATGACACATTGGCGACGCCGCGCCAAGCGTACCGTATGCATGAAGAACCGGAGTCAACGCCATGCAAACTACGCTCCTGCGCTATACCGATCTGCCCATCACCGACCGGGCCGCATTCGAACTGGTGTGCGCGCGGCACGGCTTTGCGCCCTCGCATTTCGACGTCAGCATTTGCGCCGATCCCGCCGATGCTGCCCATGAGCGCCTCGTCACCGTGCGACGTGGCGGCTGGGCTCAATCGTATTACGACCGCCAGGGTCAATGGGTCAGACAGTTCGAGGCCGATTTGACCTGCCGCTTTTTCAGGTGACGGTGACGGCGGGAGCCCGGCATCGGGGTTGCGTCATCAGTCTGAGACAAGGCGAAAATCAGACCGGCGTGACGCCAGCATCGCGCGGCTTCACGCCAGCACCAGACGCACGCCTACCAGCGTGAGCGTCGCCGCGAGCAGATTGCGCAGCAGCGCATCCGGCGCGCGCGCGGAGAGCATGCTGCCCACCGCGATGCCCGGCAGCGACCCCACGAGCAGCGACAGCAGCATCGACCAGTCGACCGAGCCGAGCAGCCAATGGCCCGCGCCTGCGAGCAGCGTAAGCGGTACCGCATGC
Source organism: Paraburkholderia caledonica (assembly GCF_000383275.1). Lineage (NCBI taxonomy): Bacteria > Pseudomonadati > Pseudomonadota > Betaproteobacteria > Burkholderiales > Burkholderiaceae > Paraburkholderia > Paraburkholderia caledonica. Next base: position 175,554 of record NZ_KB911042.1, read on the forward strand.
GCGATGTCGGAGCCGACGATGCGCGTTGTCGGCAGCATCGGATAAAGCAGCAACAAAACGGTCACGCCGATTGCGCCCGCGCCCACCGAAGTCAGCGATACGAGCACACCGAGCACCGCGCCCGTCAGCATGGTGAGTCCGAGCGTGCGTCCCTGGCTGGGCGTGCGCTGACGGTGCGCGCCCAACGCCGCGAGTTGCGGGCGGAACACGAGCGCGACTGCCGTCACCAGAAGCGCGACCCCGAGCACGATCTGGATCAGTCGGCTCGCGCCCGGCGTGTCCATCCCGTAGCGGTGCAACAGCACCAGCGTGACCGTCGCGGCCGGCACGCTACCGGCGGCGAGTCGCAGCGTCACCTGCCAGTCCACGGAGCCTTTCAGGCCGTGCACCAGCGTTCCGGTCGCCTTGGTGGCAGCCGCGTACAAAAGGTCAGTGCCGACTGCGGTCGCCGGGTGTACGTTGAACAGAAGGACCAGGATCGGCGTCATCAGCGAGCCGCCGCCAACGCCCGTCAGCCCGACCAAAAAGCCGACGAACAGGCCGGAGGCGGAGTACAGCAAATCGATATGGGGAAGAGCCATTGATGAGACCGCTGGCGGTCGGTGGATTGACCGTGGATTGACAGTTAGTGCACGGGCGGCGCGCGTGTTCCCCACCGCCGACGCAGGTCGGCAGATCGGGCATCAGGCAACGCTCGGCGCAGCGAAAGCCGCTATTGTCGCAAAACTGACGCGCGAGCGTACGAACGGCGCGGAACGCGCGCGCCGCGGCCGTCCGCGCGAGGCATAACGCGCTGCCCAGCGCTCAAAGCGCGCGACGAATTTCGACGACGCCGAAGGCCGCGAGCATGATCCCGACGAGCCGGTCGATCGCGAGCCGCAATTTGCTGCCGATAGCGTGCCGCGCGAGCGAGACCACCGTCACGAGAAAGCACCACCACGCGATCGAGCCGCAGAAAACGCCGCCGACCGTCGTAAGCGCAATCGTCGACGAAAACGCGCCCCGAGGCGCCAGCGTCGTGAACAACGCGGCGAACATGATGACCGTCTGCGGGTTGGTCAGCGTGAGCAGCAAGGAACTCGCGTAGGCGCGCAGCGCCCCCGCACGGCCCACTTGCGCGAGCTTGCCGTTCGCTTCGCCGTTGGCCGCGTCGACCGGAGGCTTTTGCAGCAGCGTGCGCACGCCGAGATACAGCAAAAACAATCCGGCAAGCAGATGCAACGGCCGGTCGTATGCCAGCATGAACTGCGAAATGCCGACGAGCCCGAGCGCCGCGATCAGACCATAGAACGCGTCGCCGCTCGCAATGCCCAGGCCGATCGCGAGTCCGGCGCGCGGGCCGCCCGTCAGCGTGCGGCGGATGCAAAGCATACCCATGGGCCCGACCGGCGCGGCAATCGCAAGGCCGACGCCGGCAGCGGTAACGAAGAGGCTGGTCATGGACATGGCTATTTCCGTGAAGTGGTCATGGTCGGTAGCGATACAGTCACCGGGAGGTCCGCATGCATCGCAAAACATTTAGATAATGCGGCGGCATCCGCGAGCATCGCTCAGCATAGCGAGCGCGCAAGCCGCGAGCAAGCGGCCAGCGGTCCAAGGGCAGAGCCGGCGCGCAAGCGCTGCGCATGAATCGACCGTGGATACCCTGGCATCAGGTCGGGCACCGCTTTACTCGGGCATAATTTTCCCCACTCTAACTTCGGAGCCATCCCGCATGTGGCAGATCGATCAGGTGACGTTGCGCTTGTTCATTGCCGTTTGCGAGGAAGGCACGATCGCGCGCGCCGCGGAACGCGAGTTCATCGCGCCGTCTGCGGTCAGCAAGCGGCTCGCCGATCTCGAGGCGCTTGTGGACGTCGCGCTGCTTTCGCGCAGTCAGCGCGGTGTGCGCGCCACTGCCGCGGGCGAGGCACTGTTGCGGCATGCACGGCTCATCATGCGCAGCCATGAACGCATGCAGGCCGAGCTGAGCCAATATGCAGCCGGCGCGCGCGGCCATGTTCGCGTGCTGGCGAACGTGTCGTCAATGGTCGAGTTTTTGCCCGAGGCGTTGTCCGAATTTCTGAAGGCGAACCCGCAGATACGCGTGGATGTCGAAGAGCGCGTGAGCACGGAAATCGTTCGGGGCCTCGAAGAAGGCGTGGCCGATCTCGGCATCTGCCGCGACGTGGTGCCGATGGGAAGTCTCGACGCGCTGCCGTATCGAGCCGATCACCTCGCGCTAATCGTGCCGCGCGGCCATCCACTTGCCGGTGAGGCGGCCATCGGCTTCGAGCAGACGCTTGCGTTCGATCACCTCGGGCTCTCGTCGAATGCGTCGGTCAATGCGCTGATGCAGCGGATCGCGGCTGAGAAAGGGCGCGAACTCAACTATCGCACCTACGTGTCGACCTTCGACGCCGCTTATCGCTTTATCCAGGCCGGCCTCGCGGTAGCCATTCTGCCCGGCGAGGCGCTGCCCCGTCATGCCGCCGACGAGTATGGGATCGTCGCCGTGCCGTTGCGCGAAGCGTGGGCCGAACGGCGCTTCGTGATCTGCGTGCGCGACCGCAACGCGCTGACGCTCGCCGCGTCGCATCTGCTGGAGCATCTGCTGCGCATCGTTTGAGGCACGCGCAGAAGTAGCGTCCCGACTTCCGGTCCGAAGCGAAATCAGGCCGCTCAACCGCTCTTCAATATGCGATTCAAGCGACGTGCATGGCCGCGCAGGTCCGCATTTCGCGTCCTCTGAAAAGCCCTTAAGGGTTTCCCCTTTGCGACGGCGCATGCCCGTCCCGCTTGAGTCGGCGGCCATCGTCAACGGCGATGGAGTGCTTCGTCAACGCAGACTTTGCGACGCGGCGTCGCGCAGGCACGCTGTGATCCGTGCTTCATTTCCCCCGCATTTTCCGCAGGATTCAAAACATGAGTGATATCAGGGAGCGCGTCGTCGTGACCGAGGTCGGCATGCGCGACGGTCTGCAAAGCATCGCCCAAACGATGCCCACCGAATCCAAACGCCGCTGGATCGACGCCGCCTATGCCGCCGGCGTGCGGCACATGGAAGTGGCTTCTTTTGTGCCGGCGAAGCTGCTGCCGCAAATGGCCGACGCCGATGAGGTCATCGCCCACGCGCTGGGTTACCGCGATCTGATCGTGACCGCACTCGTGCCGAACCTGAAAGGCGCGCAACGCGCACTCGAAGCGGGCGTGCATCGGATCGTCGCGCCGATCTCGGTGAGCGCCGCGCACAGCCTCGCGAACGTGCGCAAGACGCCGGCCGAAATGATCGACGTGTTCGCGGCAATGCGCGAGGCGATCGACGGTGCGCCGGCTGCAGGCACGCGGCGTGTGGAGCTGATTGCCGGTTTGTCGACGGTATTCGGCTGCACGCTGCAAGGCGCGGTGCCCTATGAAGACATCGCCGCGATTGCACGCGACGCGGTGCGTGCAGGCGCCGATGTGATCGCACTCGGCGATACGACCGGCGAAGCGACGCCGCGCCAGGTCGGCGAAATCATCGAAGTCGTGCGCGGCGTGGCGGGCGACAAACTGCGCTCGCTGCATCTGCACGACACGCGCGGCCTTGCGCTCGCCAACACGTTGGTCGGACTGCAACACGGCATTCGCGAATTCGACGCGTCGCTCGCCGGGCTTGGCGGTTGCCCGCACGCGCCTGGCGCGACCGGCAACGTCAACACCGAAGATCTCGTCTTCATGCTGGAAAGCATGGGCTATGAAACCGGCATTGACCTCACGCGCCTGATCGCGTCGCGTGCAGTGCTCGCCGATGCATTGCCCGGCGAGCCGCTTTACGGCTATCTCGCGCGTGCCGGTTTGCCCACGCAGTTCGCCGCTTCGAGACAGATCGAATCTTTACCTTCTTCCTGTTCACAGGTGCTGCAATGAACGCCCATTCCGCTACCGCCAGTTCCGCCACTGAAGCGCCGCAGCAGAGCGCATTGCCGCTTGCCGGCATTCGCGTGATCGAGTTGTCGCATATGGTGATGGGCCCGACCTGCGGGATGATTCTCGGCGACCTCGGCGCAGAAGTCATCAAGGTCGAGCCGCCGCGCGGCGACGGCACGCGCCGCTTGCTCGGCACCGGCGCCGGTTTTTTCCGCACCTTTAATCGCAACAAGAAGAGCGTCGCGCTCGATCTCGATAGCGAAGCGGGACTGGCTGCACTTCACAAGCTTGTCGATACTGCCGACGTGTTCGTCGAAAACTTCAAGCCGGGCCGCATGGCGACGCTCGGTCTCGACTATGCGTCGCTGCGCGAGCGCAACCCGAAGCTGATCTACGTATCGCACAAGGGTTTTCTCAATGGCCCGTACGAACACCGCCTCGCGCTCGACGAAGTCGTGCAGATGATGGCGGGCCTCGCGTACATGACCGGTCCGGTGGGCCGCCCGCTGCGCGCGGGCAGTTCGGTCAACGACATCATGGGCGGCATGTTCGGCGCGATCGGCGTGCTCGCCGCACTGCACGAACGGCATGCGAGCGGGCGTGGCAAGGAAGTGCAAAGCGCGCTCTTCGAAAACTGTGTGCTGCTGTCCGCGCAGCACATGCAGCAGTACGCCGCGACCGGCGTGCCGCCGGCGCCGATGCCTGAGCGCATCAGTGCATGGGCCGTCTACGACGTCTTCACGCTCGCGAACAACGAGCAGATGTTCATTGCCGCGACCGGCGACGGCCAATGGCGCGCATTGTGCGCGATTCTCGGCCGCGGCGATCTGCTCGCCGACCCGCGTCTCGCAACGAACAACGACCGCGTGCTCGCGCGCTCATGGCTGCTGCAAACGTTGGGCGACACCTTGAGCCGTTTCGAAGGCGCGGCGCTCGTGCCGCTGTTCGAGCGCGACCACATTCCGTTCGCGTCGATTGCGAAGCCCGAAGAACTGTTCGACGACCCGCATCTGAAAGAAAGCGGCGGCCTTGCTCGCCTCACGCTAGACGATGGCAGCGAAACCGCCATGCCGTTGCTGCCTATTTCGATCGACGGCGCGCGTTTGCAGCCGCGTCAGCCCATCGCGAAGATCGGCGAGCACACGGAGGCGGTATTACGCGAGCTGGGTTATGACGAGGCGCAAATCGCGCTGTTGAACAACGACTCGAACCGGGCGCCACGCGAGGCTGCGTAATCCGCAGCGCGCACAGTCAATCAAGCTTATCCGGCGCAGACCGGCATTCAAGGAGACAGACGATGAAGTCGTCGAATCAGACGGTGTATGCGACAGCGGTCGGCGATGCCGGCGCCCTCGGCTTGCCTTCGGGCGCAGGTGCGTCGGCGGGCAGCCGTGCAGAAGAAATAGCGCTGGGCGGCGCGCGCATTTCGGCGCGGCTCGACCGCTTGCCGGCCACGCGTTCCATCTGGAAGCTGGTGATGTTGTTGAGCCTCGGGCTCTTCTTCGAACTGTACGACCTGATGTTCTCGGGCTATATCGCGCCGGGACTCGTGCGCAGCGGCATTCTGACCGCGACGACGCACGGCCTGTTCGGCACGAGCGGCGTGGCGAGCTTCATCGCCGCGTTGTTCGCGGGACTCTTCATCGGAACCGCGGCTTGTGGCTTTCTCGCCGACCGCTTCGGGCGCCGCGCAATTTTCACGTGGTCGCTGCTTTGGTACACGGCGGCGAACGTCATCATGGCGTTTCAGGACACGGCGCTCGGGCTCAATCTATGGCGTTTCATTGCGGGCATCGGCATAGGCGTGGAAATCGTGACGATCGGCACGTATATCTCCGAACTCGTGCCCAAGCACGTGCGCGGCCGAGCGTCTGCGTGTTCGCAGGCAGTCGGTTTCTGCGCAGTGCCGATCGTCGCTTTTCTCTCTTATCTGCTGGTGCCTCATCAGTTCTTTGGTCTGGACGGCTGGCGTCTTGTCGTGTTGACCGGCGTGGTGGGCGCGATCGTCGTGTGGTGGATCCGGCTGGGTTTGCCGGAGAGCCCTCGGTGGCTCGCGCAAAAAGGCCGGATCGACGAAGCGGACGCGATCATGACGCGGCTCGAAGCGCGAGTCGAACGCGAATACGGACGAGCGCTGCCGGAACCCGCATTGCCGGAGCCGGTTCGGGCCCGCGCAGCGTTCCGCGATCTGCTGGTGCCGCCGTACCGCAAGCGCACGCTGATGCTCATCATCTTTCATGTATTCCAGACGATGGGCTACTACGGCTTTGCCAACTGGATTCCGACGCTGCTGATCAAGCAGGGCATTACGGTGACGACGAGCCTGATGTACGCAAGCATCATCGCGGTGGCGGCGCCGCTCGGACCGTTGCTCGGCTTGCTGATTGCCGACCGTTTCGAGCGCAAGACCGTGATCATCTTCATGGCGGCCGTGAACGTGGTGTGCGGCCTGCTGTTTAGCCAGGTGCGCGAGACGGTGCTGCTGGTGAGCCTCGGCGTGTGTCTCGTGCTCGCGGGCAACATCATTTCCTATAGCTATCACGCGTACCAGGCAGAACTCTTTCCGACGAGTATCCGGGCACGCGCAGTGGGCTTCGTTTATTCGTGGAGCCGGCTGTCGGCAATGTTCTCCGCATTCGTGATTGCTGGTTGCCTGAGCCGCTTCGGCGTAAATGGCGTGTTCGTGTTCATCTCCGGTGCGATGGCAATTGTGATGCTCGCTATCGGCACGCTCGGCCCGAAGACGCGCGATGTCGCTTTGGAGGACATCTCGAAGTAGGGTCTTTCTTTGGTTCCTGCCTCGCGTATAGACCGTCAGGTGCCGCCGCTTTCATCGCCCGTTTCGCCAATGTGCGGTAGCGCTCATTAACGCTCGTCAGACATATGGCGAAATGGTGTAATGGATCGGCCGGCCTATTCGGTCTCCAGAAGAAATTCACCGCCCAAGTGGGCGATACCGCTCATTTCGAAGCCGAAGAAGTCTTGGACTTGGCGCAAACTTGCAGGATCTTGGGTGTAACGTTTTCTCGCGACGAGAACCGGTGCATTGGCCGGTCGCGTGTTGCGGAAAGGGCGCGCGTTGCAAAGGCGTGCGCCACATACAAACTATCGGATGAGAGCGCCCGGCGTGCCGTTGTTCGCTGGGCCGACTCATCTATCCGCTGCAGACTGGGCGGTCATCAGAGAGATAAATCGTGAGGATTCTTCAACTGGTTCACGCACCACGATTGTCCGGGGCAGAAGTACTCGTAAAAGGTCTTGCGATTCACCATCAGCGTGCCGGACACGAAGTCTGCATGACTTCGCTGTTGCCGCAGCAAGACGACTTCGTCGCTATTCGAGCCGAGCTCGCGGCGGCGGGTGTCATGTGCCGTTTTCCCGATGTGCGGCACGGCAGGATCGGCAAACTGCTGCACCTGTATCGCGTGGTGCGCGAGTTTCGCCCGGATTTCATCATTGCGCATGCGACGCTTGCTGCGCTGTACGTGCGTCTGTTGCCAGTGCACACCCCAATCGCATGGGTGATGCACTCGGGCGTCAACGACTTCGAAAACGGTGCGCTCAAGCGCGCCGAACGCCTGCTATCGCGCCGGGCGAGAGCCATCATCGGCGTCTCGCAGCAGAATATCGACGACTATATGCGCGAGATCGGCCGGCATCCTTCGATGGTGGTCATTCCCAATGGCGTCGACGCGTCGCTGTTCGCCGGACACGACAGTTCGCCCGCACCCGACAGTGCGGTGCCTTCGAAGCAGATCGTTCAGCTCGGCCGATACATAGAAGGAAAGAGTCAGCTGGACACGGTTCGCGCATTCGAGCGTGTACTTCAGGTCGAACCCGAAGCGCGTTTGCTGCTGTGCGGCGTGGTCGAGGAACTCGATTATCACCGCGCGGTGGTGTCGCTCGTCAGGCAACTTGGTCTGGAGAGCAAGGTCAGCGTATGCGGACCGCGCTCGGACGTTGCCGCGGTGCTGCGCTCCTCGCGCGTGTTCGCGATGCCATCGCGCTTCGAAGCCCAGAGCATAGGATTTCTGGAGGCGCTCGCATCGGGAATTCCGGTCGTGGCGAACCGCATTCCTTCATTCGGTTTCGCGAGCAATCTGGCCGGCGTGAATCTCGTCGATACGACGGACGTCGACGCCTATGCTCATGCGCTCGTCAAGGCGTTGGAAACGCCGCGCGCGCACCGGCAACTCGCGGGTTATACGCTGCACGACACCGCGGACCGCTACATGTCGATCGTGCGCAAGTTCGCTCAGCCGATGCAGGTATCGGCCTGAGTCGATCCTGAGTTCATTCTGCGCTTAAGGACCGGCACGCCACGCGTTATTGCGCGAGCCGGTCTATTCTCACCGTCTCGGAAAACAGCCCTGGTAGCTCGCCGAGATCGTGCGGCGCGCCCAGGGCTAAGCCGTTTTCCAGCGGATAGCGCAATAGCGCCGGTGCGCCGCCAGTGAAGTAGAAGTCGCCGAGCGTCGCGTCGGTTCTGCGATAAAGCACGAGTGCCGCGCCATGCGTGTCGCGCACATAGCCAGGGAATACATCCGACCACGACATGCCGCGCAACGAAGCTACGTGCACCGGCGTCGCTGCGGATGCAGCGAGGTCGAGTGTGGCGATGTCGATCAGCGTGTCGGCGTCGGTGCCATTTACACGCGGCGTGACCAGCATTAGCGTGTCGCGATCGTCGCCGCGCGACGATGCGACCGTCGTCTTCACGAAGCCCGGTAGGAAAGTGGCGGGCAACATTCTGCGTTCGCCGATGCTCATCCGTGCCCCGTCGTTGGAGATGATCGTGAGCGACACGCGTTCTTGCGCCGTCTCCATGGCGACGAGCGACGAGCGCGAGCCCGCGTTGCCGAACGGAAGCAACGCAGCGTTCTGTGCGAGGCCTCGAGCTTGCGCGACGAGCACAGGGGCGGTGCCGGGATCTGCGGCGCCGACAGATGACGCGATCCACAAGTCAAGGCCGCTGTCTGCGCGCTTTTGCGCAATGAGCACACTGGCTCTACGCGTGCCGCTGAAATCCGCAGCCACGTATTGCTGAGCAAGTTCGGGTTTGAATGCCGCGTCCGTTTGCAACCAGAGGCGCGGTGCATCGAAACGATCGCCCAGACTGCGCAGTAGCCAGAAGGCGGTACCGTTCTCTCGCGCAGTAACAACCATCAGGTCAGTTTTGCCGTCGCCGTCGAAGTCGCCGAGCAGGAAACGCGCGCTGTCGAAGCACAGTTTGTCGCCCGCGCAGCTCGGCGCGGTGGCGTCCGGGTCGAACGGCACAGCGGCTGCATACCAGAGCGCCGGGAGCGCGGCTTTCTCGATCGACGCTGCGTAGACGTTGAAGCCGGGACCATCGTGCTGCCGCTGCACATAGATTGCGGATTGTGCTCCCGTGCCCGTCACGTCTGCGTACATTGCGGTGGCGAGCCGCAGATCGTTTGCCTGGATGCGTTGCGTCGTGGCCCAGCGGTAACGCGTGGTGAGCGCGGTGCAGCCGCGCATTGTCAGCTTGCCGTCGTTTTCACCGAGGCAATGGCGCATAGGCGTGTAGACGAGGCCGAAGTCCCACGGCGTCCAGCGTTGCGCAAGGTCCCACTGATCGCAGCTTTCCGAGCGCAGATAGCCGTCGCGCTCGGCGATGCATTGCGACGTCGCCGCGCTGACAAGCGCCGCATTGCGCGCGTTGCCGGGATAGACCGGTACCGGCTCCCATCGCCATTGCTGCGCGGCGGATCCATTGCATGCGGCGAGCGTAGGCGCGCGGCCGGGTCCGTTTGCAGTTACGCAGCGATTCGTCGCGACATTGAATAGCTGTATGGGACGCGCCTGGAAGTCCGGCACGCGGCGATCGCTGCGATCCGCGAATGCATAGCGCCGCGCGATCCAGTTGCCGTCCCACTGGAACTCGCCGAATACATGCGACGACTCGCTTCCGTCGATCGAAAAGTAGCTCGCAACAATGTCGCGCTTGCGCTGCACTTCGGTCGCGGGAACATTGGCCGGCCAGCCGCCCGTCGGGTATGTCACGTGATAGACGATCGGCACGCTCTTCGCGAGAGTCTGCGCAACATGACGCGCAATGCGTGCGGCAACGATGTGATCCGGATGTTCGACAAATGGTACGGTGTCCGGATTAAGCGTGTAGATCAGCGTAGCCTGAGCGAGAATCGCCTTCAATGTGGCCGACAGCGTGTCGCGGTCGTATTTCATGCGCCCCGAGCCGTCCGTGCTCATCGGATACGAGAAAAGCGTTGCGCGCTGCTCCCACAGCAAGCCGAGCGGTTGGCGTCCGCCGCGCACGCCTCCGCCGGGCAGCCGCAATTCGAGCAGGCGAACCTGGGGCTTTGCTTTCAGCACCATTTGATGCACGAGCTTGCCGGCAATCTCGACGTTCGATTCGCTCCACGCGTCAGGCACCCCCGCCATGCGCGAATACGCGAGCCGCGAGGCCCGTTCGCGCGTGAGCACGTAGGAGAAGTTTGCACCGTTTGCGCCGCCGATCAGATGCACCGTAGTGATGCACCAGCCTGCATCCAGGCGCTCGCTGATCGCCGGGTCGACAAACAGCAGATCGTCGTCGAGATGCGCGACGACCGTGACGAGTGTGCCCGCCCTGCAGTCGGCTGCGCGCGCTGTCGCCGGGAGCATGGCGAATACGAGCACTGCAAGCACCGCGACGAGCGCAATGCATGATTCCCGAACAGAACTGGCTACTGCTGATCGCATGTCGATTCGAGCCGTTAAAAGTGGGCTCGATCATACTGCAATGGTCTGACGTTCCACGTTGCCGGGATAACACTGCGCGCGACATGATGTCCGCGCTTTGCCGATCCGTATATGTCCGCGCGATTAGCGGAAGTACGCCTTGGTGTTTTCGTGGACGTCCGGGTGAGCGAATAGCTCGGCCGGCGTGAGCCACAGATAGTCGCTGTGCTGATCGGGCCGCCCGATCTGCTGCGTGTTGCCGGGCGACAGCGCATAGGCGAGCACGATGTAGTGAGTCGACACGCCGGGCTCTGCCGCGAAATTGTCGCTGTAATGATGTTCGAACACGCCTTCGAAGCGCGCGGACGAACGCGCAAGCTTTGCGATACCCAGTTCGGCATCCGCAATGCGCGCGAACGCGGCGTCGAGCGTTTCATCTTTCAGAATGCGGCCGCCGGGCACAAACCACGTGCCGCGCGCGGGCCGGTTCCGGCGATGGCCGATCAGGATTCGTCCGTCCGCGTCCCTCACGATCAGATCGATCGCGACGAGTGGCGTTAGACGAACAACGTCGAGAAAGTCGATCTCCGTCAGCATTTCAGTTCCTTAAGCGAAGGTGCGATGTCCGGCGCGACTTTTCTGTTGCAAGCGCCCGGATGGCTAATGATCGCTAGTAATCGCCGCGGTTGTCATCGTCGCGGGTCAGCTTCTCGGCTACATAGGCGAACAGCGACAGGAGCACGAGTGTGCCCGCCGCCGCAAGCACAAACGCGCCGGCCACCGCCGCGAGTAACAGCTTGATCCATGCAACGCCGTTCATTCAGCGGCTCCAGCGCGTCGATAAGAATGCTAGCTTTACCGGCGCGGAGTTTTTGTGCGCTACCTAGCTATCGCGGCGGTTTCGCCGCGCGATGTCGCGTACCGATCGCGTCATGCGTCCGGATCTCTATCGGGCAACGTAGCCTTCCGGCGCAGTCACCGCGTCCTTGAACACGTCGGCGTTCCCCGACAGCACATAGAGAGGCGCGGGCGACAGTTTCAGGTTCGCGACGCCGTCGCGATACGGTACGGCCGTTGCGTTGCCCATCATGTCCAGCGCAGTGACTTCGCCGCTCGTGCCGGGTGCGTCGACACGCAAGCGGTAGTCGACGCTTTGTCCCGCGTTGAAACCGGTTTTCGCGCTCCATCGGCCGTTGTCGTGAGTCCACAGCGCAGTCACGATCTTGCCGCCGCCAAGCCGTCTGAACGCATATGCATGGACACCTGCTGGCAGGCCCTTCAAAGGCCCAAGCGTATTGGTTCCGTCGATGATGCGTGTCATTGCCGCAACCGCGAGCGCCGCGGGTTTTGGGCTGATCCGCGAGGGACCATATGCGCCTTTCGCGTGTTCGAGCTCGAAGAAGATGCCGTAGCCCGGCGCGGCATCCGGCATGTCCGCGAGATAGAACACGTAGGTCATGTCGGCGCCCTCGCCGAGCAGGATCAAATGCGTGCGGGCGACGACCGCGGCTTGTGCGTACAGCACGTCCGCGCCTGGATAGTTCTTACCGTACGATTCGCCGATGTCGTAACTGATGCCCGTTTCGGTAACGAAGAGCGGCGCGCCCGGCTTCAGGTATTGACGCATTTCGTGGCGCAGCGCACGCATCGAAGCAGCCAGTGCTCCGGACACGGTGCCCTCATTGCGTGTGTCGGCGACACGCTCCGGCGGATGCGATGGCGTCGTGCCGATGTCGTAATAACCGTGAACGGTCATGCCGTCCATATAGCGGCCGATGCCTAGCGGACCCAGACGGCGCATCCACGTCACGTTGCCCTGCACCGATGAATACGTGAGCCCCATGACCACCGCATGCGGGTCTGTCTGATGGATGCCTTCCCACACTGCCTTGTACATCGCGACGAAATTTGCGTCGCTATCGCGCCATGGCAACCCGCCATCCGCGTCGGGCTCCCACGTCACCTGATAGTAGTTGTCACGCTGCTTCGGAAAATACGTGCTGCGGACCCGGTTCGATTCCGCGCCGACCTTTGCCATAAAGTCCTTCATCTGCGCGAGTGAAGTAGGTGCGTAGCTATGAGTCTCCTTGCCCGTGGGGCTTGCCCACTTTGGGATGCCGTCGAGCTGGATCAGACGCATGATGTCGCCGCGCTGAAAGTACGGCGTGAGCTGCTTCGTCGCAGGATTGAAGGTGCCCGGCTTATCGGGCTCCTCCATATACCAGTTGCGATTGTCGTTGGCCCACGTCAGGCCGAGCGCGGTATAGACCGGACGGTAGCCGTCGCCGTCGCAGCAATGCTGGCCGGGCGCGAGATAAGCGGTGCCCTGGCCGCCGAAGCGGTGCAGGTCGTCGTAGGGAAACCGCACCGGGGGCAAGGCCGGCGCGGTATCGGGCAGTACCCCGAAGGTCGCGATTCCTGCGGGACGTGTGCCGCGCGATTCGAGCTGGCCTCGCGCACGTTCGAGCGAGGCCGACACGGCAAAGTAGCCCGCTACGGTAGATGAGCAACTTAGCGTCGCCGACGTCGTGCCCGCCGCGACGCCGAAGCTCCCACTTGCACGCACAACGTTCCACGTGTCGCGTATCTGCCAGTTGAGCGTGTCGTTTTGCGGTGCGCGCGTGGTGATGACGAGCGTGAACGGTTTCGACGCGGCGAAGAGGCGCGTGCCGTCGCTGGGCGTGTCGGCTTCGATGAGATCGCCGTTGGATGCCGCGCGCGTCTGCGATGACGGCGCCGAGCAGCGCAGACCTTGACCCGACGGCGCTTTAAGATCCGCTGGCGCTGCGGATGCGGCCGCGGCCGCAGCGGCTGCGTCGCATTGAGCCGGGAAACACCACAGTAGGGTGACGACGGCGAAAAAGAGGGCGGCGGGCCGCGTTTGACCGTGCGCTGCGGATGGATCGCTCAAGCTCCGCGTTGCGCCGTATTTGCTTCGATTCGACATAGATTCCCCCGTGCGGTTCGCGGCGTATGTGGACGCGCGAACGTCGTCAAACTGCTAATTCACCAGGTCAGAGCCGCCTCGGTGTAGCGTCCGTTTCGCCGTGTTGCGGAAAGCGCATAGTGCAATTCCGCAATTTCGTGGCGGTTTCCGCCGGTTTGCGGTCTCACGCCTTACGCTTCTGGTCCGTCATTTGCGCTGCCGCGTTATCCGATGTTATTTCGATGTTTCAGGTCTGAAACATTAATCGGCATCTTTATATTCAAGTCGCTCAATAAGAACAAATTAAATAATTTAAGCGGGCAGTAACGCGCCTATATTAGACACTTCTTTGCGCTATTGAAGTGCGTGGTGTCCATCGAACTCGCGAAGTTGCGCAGCAAGTTGGGCGGCGAGCCCTGGCGTGGAGGAGAAAACATCTGCACATCGCGCAGAAACTGGCAAAAACAGTTTTATAACAGCGACCGGCGCGCGCGGATTGGATTGTAACCGCCCTTTTTTGAGTCGTGATCCAGTGTGCGGTGGCGAACGAAATGCGCTCCTGGTTTGCACTAACATTCGCACAACGCCAATTCAATGATATGCGGAATCGGCAATTAATTCGGTGCAATTCGGTGTCGGCAGAATATTGCCGAAAATCACCGGCGAGCCACCCCTGTCAATGCGCCAACATGTCAACACTATCGGTCATGGCGGCTAAATACTTGATTTAGGGTGGCTATGATGCACTGCTCGGAGTCGGCCCGTAGTGGCCGTGACGGTGAAGGAAGCCGTTTTCTGGTGAGGATAGCTATGACCTGCGCGAGTCTCGAGTCAGCAATGCTGCGCTGGGTGCACGCACCGAACAAAGGGATGCGTCGCATCGCGATATTGATGTTCAACGACTGCTCGCTGCAAGGCGCCGGCGTCGTAGCCGAAGTGTTTCAGGCGGCGAACGATCTCGCGTCCACGGGCTCCGGCGGCTGCTCTTATGACGTGTGTTTCCTGTCGGCAGACGGCGGCATGGTGACTTCATCGTCGGCTCTGCGAGTGTGGACGGATGGACTCGACGCGAGACATTACAGCGGCTTCGACGCTTTGTACGTGGCGGGGGGCAAGGGTGCCCTGGCCGCTGCGAAGGACGAACGCCTGATTGCCTGGTTGCGCCGCGTGCGTCACAACACAGGGATGATCCGGCCGATCGCGGAAGGGCGCGCTCTGCTCGACGCGGCATACGTGCCGGACGCAACCGGCGGCAACGAGTTGCGCGAGCCGTCGGCACTGCCGCGCCAGACCGAGCAGACCGCCGACGCAGGCGATCGTCTCGAGTCCATGCGCAGTGCGCTCGCAATGATCAAGCGCGATCTGGGCGCCGCGACCGCGCGCACCGTTGCGGAGCGTTTGCTGGCCGATTCGTGCTCGAACCTCGGTCCGCTGCTGAGCGAAGACGGCGCGCTCACGCCGGGTGACAAGGTCCGCGCGGCGGCGCGCTGGCTGCAGGAAAACTGTCAGCAGTCGATTTCGATTGCCGACGCTGCGCAGTTCGCGGCGATGAGCGAGCGCAACTTTCTGCGCCGCTTCAAGATGGAAATGGGCATTACGCCCTCCAGTTTTCTGCTGCACGAGCGTCTCGCGGTGACGTGCAGTCTGTTGACCGAGTCCGAACTGCCGGTCGACAAAATCGCGCGACGCACCGGCATGGGCAACGGTGACAGGCTCGCGAAGGTGTTTCGCAAGCGAATGAGAATTTCGCCTACGGAGTTCCGGATTCAAAGCCGCCGCATGGTGGGCCAATAGCCTCGACGGCGCGAACCGGGCCCGCCTGATACACGCAGTCGCCACGTCTGCTCTGGCGTTATTGAAGAATCATAAGGATTACGAATATGTTGACTCAGGGAACCGAAAACGGCGCGTCTTCCAATGCGAGTGGCGAGGCAACCGGCGCGCGTTGCACGCGCATCGTCCCCGTCATCCTTGCGGGCGGATCGGGCACGCGGCTGTGGCCGGTGTCGCGCGAGAACTATCCGAAGCAGCTCATCGACGTGGTGGGTTCGGATTCTCTGCTGCAAGCCACTGCGCGGCGCATGAACGGATTCCCGTCGAACTGGCAGGTCGACGCTTCACCCATCATCGTTTGCGGAGAAGAGCACCGCTTCGTGATTGCCGAGCAGTTGCATGAGAACGGTGTCGAGGCCCGCCTGATCGTCGAGCCCGCTCGTCGCGATACGGCGCCCGCGCTTACGCTCGCCGCATCGCTTGCGTGTGCGGACGGTAAGGACGGCATTCTCGTCGTGATGCCGGCCGATCATTCGATCGCGGATCTCGGCGCATTGCAGGCCGCGCTTGAAAGCGCAGCGCTTTACGCGGAACGAGGCGCGATCGCGACGCTGGGCGTGCCGCCCACGCGGCCGGATACTGGCTTCGGCTATATCCGCATCGGTGCCGCGTTGCCCGACGGTGGGCATGCGATCGACGGCTTCGTCGAGAAGCCAGCGGAGGAACTCGCTGCGAAGTACGTTGCCGCGGGAACGTACTGGTGGAATAGCGGCATCTTCATCGTGCGTGCGAGCGTGTGGCTCGACACCCTCGCGCGCCTCCAGCCCGAGATGCACGCTGCGTGCGAGCGCGCATTCCGTGACGGGCGCAGCGAAGGCGCGTATTTCCGGCCGCTCGTTGACGCGTTCCTCAGTGCGCCTGCCGATTCGATCGACTACGCCGTGATGGAGCGCCTGACCGATACACCGGACGCAAATGCGACCGAGCCTGCTCACGCAGACGGCGCATCGCCGGCGGGTGTGGTGGTCAGGCTGGAGGCCGGCTGGTCCGATCTGGGTTCGTGGGATGCGGTGTGGGCCGCGATGGAGAAAGACGCCAACGGCAACGCAGGGCGTGGCCGCGTGACGTTCGAAGGAGCGGTGTCGAGCTACGCGCATTCCGAAGGACGCCTTGTTGCGTGCGTCGGCACGACGAATGTGGTGGTCGTCGAAACGGCCGACGCGGTGCTCGTGGTGGACCGCTCGCATGTGCAGGACGTCAAGGGTCTCGTGTCGCGCATCAAGGCGCAGCACGCACCGGAAGCCGATGCGCATCGCAAGGTGCATCGCCCGTGGGGTTTTTACGATTCGATCGATCACGGCGAACGCTTTCAGGTGAAGCGCATCGTCGTGTCGCCCGGCGCACAGCTTTCGCTCCAGCTGCATCATCACCGCGCGGAACATTGGGTCGTGGTGCGCGGCACGGCGCTCGTCACGCGAGGCGAAGAGCAATTCCTGCTGAGCGAGAACGAGTCGACTTACATCCCGCTCGGCACGCGCCACCGGCTCGAAAACCCGGGCAAGGTGCCGCTCGAAATTATTGAAATTCAGTCGGGTACTTATCTGGGCGAAGACGACATCGTGCGATTCAACGACAACTACGGCCGTTGCTCATAGGCAGCGGGCCGGACGGGTTGCGAACAGGAACGGCCAGTACGAGGTAAGCAAAATGCGCAAGTTTCAGGATTTGCTCGCGCGAATGTTCGATGTCGCGTTGGTGCTGGCGGGTGCGGCGGTAGCGTCGCAGATCCGCTTCGATTACCTCGCTCAATCTGGTTTCTATTGGGCGCTGGTGATGTTTGCCGCTGCCTTCGCGCTGGCGATCTTTCCCGCGTTCGGCGTGTATGAATCGTGGCGCGGCCGTTCGAAGCTGATGCTGGCCGGTCAGGTGTCGCTTGCATGGCTGATCGTGCAGGGCAGTGCGCTCGTGCTCATGTATTCGCTGCATCGGATCGACTTCGTGTCGCGTTTGTGGTTCTCGTACTGGACTGCCGTAACAGGTGGCTTGCTGATCTTGTACCGGCTCATCACGCATGCGGTGCTTGCGCGAGCACGCAGTGCGGGCATGAATCTGCATCAGGTGGCGATAGTAGGGAGCGGCTCGCAATGCGACGCGATCATTCGGCGCATCGAATCCGCACCCACCACGGGCTTTCGCGCGACGGCGGTCTACAACACGAGCCCGGAGAAGTCGCCGGTCACGAGTACGCGGGTGCCGGTGTTCGACAGTGTGGATGCGCTCGCTGAATACATCCGCACGAACGACGTTCACGAGTTGTGGCTGATGTTGTCGCTCTCCGAAGAGCCGTTGATCTGTTCGCTCGTCAGCGAGTTCCGCGACGATCTGGTGAACATCCGTTTCATGCCCGACGTGCGCAGCCTGGCACTCTTCGAAGGCAGCGGCGTGATCGACCTTCTCGGCGTGCCGGCGATCAACCTGGTCGCGTCGCCGCTGTCGGCGAACTCAATGCTGAAGAAGGAGATCTTCGACCGCCTGTTCGCGGCCGCCGCGCTCCTTTGTCTCGCTCCGGTTCTGCTTGCTATCGCCATTGCGGTGAAGCTGTCTTCGCGTGGGCCGGTGTTTTTCAGGCAGAAGCGCAAGGGTGCGGACGGACGTGTATTCACCATCTACAAGTTCCGTTCGATGCGCCTGCACACCGAAGAAAAAGGCACCGTCAAACAGGCCACGCGCAACGATCCGCGCGTGACGAAGGTGGGTGCGTTCCTGCGCCGCACGAGCCTCGACGAACTGCCGCAGTTTTTTAACGTATTGCGTGGCGACATGTCGGTCGTAGGACCGCGTCCTCATGCGCTCGAGCACGACGACCTCTATCAGAAAGTGGTCGCGGGCTACATCAATCGCTATCGGATCAAGCCGGGCATTACAGGTTGGGCGCAAATCAACGGCTTTCGTGGCGAGACCGACCGCATAGAAAAAATGGAACGTCGCGTCGAACATGACCTCTACTACCTGGGGCATTGGTCGTTCGCACTCGACATGCGGATCATCGGCGCGACGATTGTTGCCGGACTGGTGCATCGAAACGCTTACTAGTTGTTAACAAAGCACGCGGGGCGTCGCCTTATCTGGGGAACGCCGCTCCCGCGCAAGGAGGAAATGTTATGAGCTCGCTTGGTACACGCACGGGAAGTCTTACGGTTTTCGCCATCGCTGCATTGCTCGCGGGCTGCGCCGCCGCGCCTGGTCAGCGGATGGACACACCGGCCATGCTTCAGGAAACAGGTGGCGATTTCAGCACCGAACCCGCGCAGCAACAGACGATACCGATTACCGATATCAATCTGTCGCTGGTGCGCAAGATGCGCACCGAGCAATCCACTGCCGCACTGCCGCCCGAAACACTGGCGCTTTTCGGCAAGCCGACTCCCTATCGCGTGGGCCCCGGCGACGTGCTGCAAATCGTCGTGTGGGATCACCCGGAACTCGCGGCAGCTTTGGGCCAGCCGGCGCAGAACGGCAAGACGACCGACGCGGCATCGGGCTTTCTCATCGACGAAAAGGGCGATGTGCAGTTCCCGTACGCGGGCACGGTGCACGTGGCAGGCAAAGACGTCGGCACGATCCAGAAGGAACTGTATAGCCGCCTGAGCAAGGTCTATCAGAAGCCGGAAGTGACCGTGCGTGTAGCGTCTTTCCGCGCTGCGCAGATTTACGTAGACGGTGAAGTCCGCACGCCGGGCACGCAGTCGATCAACGACATTTCGATGTCGCTCACGAGCGCGATCAACCAGGGCGGTGGCTTCAGCCCGAATGCCGATCGCAGCCGCGTCGAGCTGGTTCGTAATGGCGTCACGTATCAGCTGAACATGGACGAGCTGCTCAAGCGCGGACACAACCCGTCGAACATCTATCTGCAACCGGGCGACGCGATCCGCGTGGCCTCGCGTGAAGACAGCGGTGTCTATGTGATGGGCGAAGTGAACAAGCCTGCGACGATCACGCCTATGCGCAACGGTTCGCTGACGCTTTCGCAAGCCATTTCGGATAGCGGCAGCTTCGATTCGAACACAGCCGCCACGCGGCAACTGTTCGTGATCCGCAACTCGACGAGCGATTCGCCGCAGGTCTATCACCTCGACGCAACCTCGCCGGTTTCGATGATTCTCGCCAACCAGTTCGAGCTGCAACCGAAGGACGTGGTGTATGTCGGTCAGGGCGGACTGGTTCGCTTTAACCGTGTGTTGAACCTGCTGCTGCCGGCAATCAATGCGGCTGTGACTGGTGCCGTGCTCGCGAAATAACGACCCTATAACGTAAATCAGAACCGCCGGGTTCCGCTGGGTGACCAAAATGGCAATCAATTTCGAAAACCGCTACACCGACGTGTCCGGACCGGACGAGCTTCATCTGTCGGACTATCTCCGCACGATCGTGCGGGGCTGGCGCACCATTGCTATGGTGACGCTGATCGCGCTCGCGCTGGGGTGCGCGTACGCTTTCCTGGCCCCGCCAACGTATCGAGCGGATGTGTTGTTTCACGTCGAGGACAAGACGGCGAATGCCAACGCGAACGGCAAGGACTCCTTGCCGCCGCTCACGGGGATGTTCGATACCAAGCCGTCGACCGCGGCCGAAATCGAGCTGCTCAAATCGCGTCTCGTGACCGAGGAGACCGTTAAGAAACTGCATCTCGACATCACCGCTACGCCGCGCTATATGCCGGTTATCGGCAGCCTGATTGCCGGGCTCGTGAACGGGCAGTGGGGCTTTAAACTGCCGCAGTTCATCAATCTGTCCGGCTACGCGTGGGGCAATGAAAGTATCGCGGTGTCGCGTTTCGACACGTCGAAAGAGATGTACGACACGACGTTCACGCTGATCGCCGGCAACGACCGTTCGTATGTGCTGCGCGACAAGAACGGCATTGCGATTCTGTCTGGCCACGTTGGCGAAACGGTTGAAACCGACACGGCGGACGGTCCGATCGCCCTGCGTGTCGATTCGCTGACTGGCGCGCCGGGCTCGCAGTTCGAGTTGTCGCGTGCATCGACGTTGAGCACGGTTGATCGTTTGCAGAAAGCGCTCGTCGTGCAGGAAACCACGCTGCAGTCCGGCGTGATCCGCGCGAGTCTCGAAGGCGGCGACAGCGCGTTGACCGCGGCGATCGTCAACAGCATGGCGCGTGAATTCGTGCGCCAGGACGTTGCGAGCCGTTCGACGGAAGCCGAGCACATGCTCGCATTCCTCGATCAGCAATTGCCGGGCTTGCGCAAGGAGCTGGACGACGCCGAACAGCGCTACAACAAGTTCCGCAACACGCACGGTACGGTGGATCTTGGCGAAGAGAGCCGCTTGCTGCTTCAGCAGATCGTCGACAACAAGACCAAGCTGCTGGACCTGCAAACGCAACGTGCGGAGATGTCGCAACGCTTTACTGCGAACCACCCGGCGGTCGCTTCGCTGGATGCGCAAATCGCAGCACTGCAGGGCGCGCAGACCAATATGAACCGCAGCGTATCGGTGATGCCTGACACGGAGCAGACCGCGTTGCGTCTGTTGCGTGATGTGCATGTCAATACCGAGCTCTACACGAACCTGCTCAATAGCGCGCAACAACTGCGCGTGGCGAAGGCTGGTCAGGTCGGCAACGTGCGGGTGGTCGATTTCGCCGAGGCGCCGGATGAGCCGGTCCGTCCGAAGCGCGTGATCGCAATCCTGATCGCGCTTGGCGGCGGCCTCGTGCTCGGCATCATGCTGACCTTCTTCAAGCGCGCGATGTACGGCGGCGTGGAGCGTCCTGACGAGCTCGAAGCGGTGCTGGGCGTCCCGGTGTTCGCCGTGGTGCCGCGCAGCCAGACGCAGTTGCGGTTGCAGGAAAACGTCATGTTGCGCCGTCGCGGCTTGCATGTTCTCGCCCAGCAGGCACCGGAAGATATCGCCGTCGAAGGCGTGCGGAATCTGCGTACGTCGCTGCAGCTTTCACTCGACCACGCTCCGAATAACGTGGTGATGATCACGGGTTCGCGGCCCGACGCGGGCAAGTCGTTCCTGTCGGTGAATCTGGCGGCACTGGTGGCGTCGGCGAACAAACGCGTGCTGGTTATCGACGGCGACATGCGGCGCGGTGACGTGCACTCGCATTTCGGCATCGCGCATCAACCCGGTTTGTCGGATGTACTGAGCGGCGGCGATCTCGCGTCGATGATCCAGCGTGACGTGCTGCCGGGTCTGGACGTGCTGGCGAAGGGCACGCTGCCGTCGCATCCGTCCGAACTGCTGATGAGTTCGCGCTTCGAGTCGATGCTCGAAGAACTGAAAGCGCGTTACGACCTGGTGATCATCGACACGCCGCCGGTTCTCGCGGTGACCGATTCGACGCTGATCGGCAAGCATGCGGGTACGACACTGCTGGTGGTGCGCCATGGCCGTCATCCGGTGAATGAAATTGCGGAGACCGCCAAGCGTCTTCGTAATGGAGGCGTCGGACTCAGAGGTGTATTGCTGACTGATGTGCCGCAGGAAGGAGCATTCCTCGGTTCGGGTTATCAGGGCGGCTATTACGGATACGACAGTATAGCGGGTTGAAAAGACAGTATCGCGGGTTGAAAGACAGTATTACAGGTTGAAAATCGGGGCTGAGTTTTCTCGCCACAAGTACTAAAAAGTTCAAAAGGGGAAGCTTCATGAAACGCAAGGTCGCGCTGATCACGGGGATCACGGGGCAGGACGGGTCGTATCTTGCCGAGCTGTTGCTCGCTAAGGATTACGAAGTTCACGGCATCAAACGCCGCTCGTCGCTATTCAACACAGATCGAATCGATCACCTGTATCGCGATCCACACGATCCGGAACAGCGGCTCTTTCTGCATCATGCGGATTTGACGGATTCCACCAGTATTCTGCGCGTGATTCAACGCGTGGAGCCGGACGAGATTTACAACCTGGCGGCGCAAAGTCACGTTGCAGTATCGTTTGAAGAGCCGGAATACACGGCTAACGCGGACGGTCTCGGCACGCTGCGTATTCTCGAGGCTATCCGCATCCTGGGACTCCAGAACAAGACGCGCTTTTATCAGGCGTCGACTTCGGAACTGTATGGCCTCGTGCAACAGGTGCCGCAATCGGAGACCACGCCGTTCTATCCGCGCAGCCCTTATGCAGTGGCGAAGATGTTCGCGTACTGGACGACCGTCAACTATCGCGAGGCCTACGGCCTTTATGCATGCAACGGGATCCTGTTCAATCACGAATCGCCCGTACGCGGCGAGACCTTCGTGACGCGCAAGATCACGCGTGCCATTGCACGTATCGCGGTCGGCATGCAGAAAACGCTGTATCTCGGCAATCTTTCCGCGTTGCGCGACTGGGGCCATGCGCGCGACTACGTCGAGATGCAATGGCGCATGCTCCAACAGGAGCGGCCGGAGGATTACGTCATCGCCACTGGTGTGCAGTACAGCGTGCGTCAGTTCGTTCAGCACGCAGCCGCCGAACTGGGCGTTACCGTGCGTTTCGAAGGCAGCGGTGTCGAGGAAATCGGCATTGTCGAGAAGGTGGAAGGGCGCGAAACCAGAATGTCGCCGGGCGACGTGATCGTGCGCGTCGATCCGCGCTACTTCCGTCCAGCGGAAGTGGAGACGCTGCTCGGCGATCCGTCCAAGGCGCATGCGCAGCTCGGATGGCAGCCGACCACGTCGTTCGCTTCGCTCGTCAAGGAGATGGTTCGCTCCGACTTTCAGATTGCACGTCGTGACGCGCTCGTCACGCTCGCCGGTTTCACGGCGCTCGAACATCACGAGTGACTGCGATGAACAAACATTCACGCATTTTCGTCGCGGGGCACCGCGGCATGGTCGGCTCTGCGCTGGTCAGACGGCTCGCTGCCGCGGGCTATACCAACGTGATTACCCGGTCGCGCGTCGAACTCGATCTCACGGATCAGGCAGCCGTGAACCGCTTCTTCCAGGCGGAGAAGATCGATATCGTGCTGCTGGCCGCGGCGCGCGTGGGCGGCATTCTTGCCAACGCGTCGCGGCCGGGCGAGTTCATCTATGAAAACCTGGTGATCGAAACCAACGTGATTCACGCGGCGTATCGCGCACAGGTGGAACGGCTCGTCTTCTTCGGATCGTCGTGCATTTATCCGAAGCAGTGTCCGCAGCCGATTCGCGAGGAATATCTGTTGACCTCGTCGCTCGAGCCGACCAACGACGCGTACGCGATTGCGAAGATCGCGGGCGTGAAGTTGTGCGAGGCGTACAACTGCGAATACAACACGCAATACGTGTCGTTGATGCCGACCAATCTGTATGGCCCGAACGACAACTACGACCTGAACAGCAGTCACGTGTTGCCCGCGCTGTTGCGCAAGGCGCATGAAGCGAAGCTGAACGGAGCGGACACGTTGACGGTGTGGGGCTCGGGCACTCCGCGCCGCGAGTTCCTTCATGTCGACGATCTGGCAGCGGCCACGTTGTTCGTGCTTGAAAACAACGTGACCGAAGGTCTCTTCAACGTGGGCGTCGGCGAAGATTTGTCGATTCGCGAGCTGGCGGAGTGCATTTGCAAGGTGGTGGGTTTCGAAGGCGAACTGGTGTTCGATGCATCGAAGCCGGATGGCACGCCGCGCAAGCTGCTCGACGTCTCGCGTCTTGCGAAGATGGGCTGGCGCTCGACGATCGGACTCGAGCAGGGAATCGCGTCGACGTATCGGGACTTCGTCGAATCGTATACCGGGTCGGCGACTACGGCTGCCATGCAATGACGCCTTGTCGAGGAGCTGCATAAAAATGTCTGCATCAGTCACCATCTTCCACAACGTCGTATGGTCGCGTCACAAAGGTGTCGTCTTTTCTGCGTTGCATAATATTTCGGCATCCGGAGCAATTCGGTATTCGATGGTCCAGATCGCCGATACCGAGCACGACCGCATCGGCTTCTCCGATGTCGATTATTCGTACCATCGGTATCCGATGCAAAAGCTGTTCGACGGCTGCTACGAAGACGTGCCGACAATCAAGATGATCGCCCGGCTCACATGGGAGGTGCTGAAGGCCAAGTCCGATCTGATCGTGCTTCCCGGCTATCACCGTCCGGAATATTGGGCGATGCTTGCGGCGTGCATCGTGACGGGCAAGCGGCGCGCGGTGTTTTGCGATTCGACAGCGCGGGATCGGCCGAAGAAGCTCATTACGTCGATTCCAAAGCGCGTGTTCTTTTCGCTGTGCGACGGCTATTTCGGGTTTGGGGAGCGCAGCCGCGATTATCTGCTGTCGCTCGGCGCGAAGCGGGAGAAGATTTTCGTGCCGTGCCAGGCGGCCGCGTTGCCGGGCTCGTTTTCTCCGGAACGCGCGTTAGTGGAGCGCGTCGCCGCACGTGCCGGCAATCCCCCGGTTTTTCTGTACGTGGGACGTCTGTCGGAAGAGAAGGGCATCGGCACGCTGATCGAAGCGTTCGCCGGCCTGCGCAAGCGAATTCCTGCAGCTCAGTTACGCATTGTCGGCACGGGGCCGATGGCCGACGCTTTGCACGCGAAGGTCGCGGACCTGCGACTGACCGGCGCGGTGACTTTCGCCGGCAGTCTGCAGGACGAGCCGCTCACGCGGGAGTACTACGGCGCGACGTGCATGGTGTTGCCGAGCTATAGCGAGCCGTGGGGCCTCGTGGTGAACGAGGCGCTCGCGCACGGTTGTCCGGCAGTGGTCAGCGAAAGCTGCGGCTGCGTGCCGGAACTCGTCGTCGATGGAGTGAGCGGCTATTCGTTTACCGCCGGCGACGTTGCCGGATTGCAGCGCACGCTCCTGAAGGCGATGGAGGCTTTCGCCGATGCGAGCCGCACCGCTCACCGGTGCATGGATGTAATTCGTCGTTTCGATCCGCCTTCTGCAGCCGCCAATATTGCCCGGGGCTGTGCGCTGATGCTGAGCGATTGACGGGCGTCGCGGCGTCGCCGCGAGGTCGGGCATAGCAGCCTTAAACACGTTCAGACACGCACAATGAAGATCCTGATCTACGGCCTCAATTACGCGCCCGAACTCACGGGGACTGGCAAGTACACGGCAGAAATGGCCGCGCTGCTTGCGAGCCGGGGGCACGACGTCCGCGTGGTATGCGCTCCGCCTTACTACCCGGATTGGCGAGTTTCCTCGGGGTACACATCGTGGCGCTATCGTCGGGAAGAGCGCGACGGTGTCACGGTATGGCGCGCGCCGCTATGGGTGCCTTCACGCCCGAGCGGCGTGAAGCGGATGATTCATCTGGCCAGCTTCGCGGCAACCTCTTTGCCGTTGCTCGCGTTGCAGGCCTTCTGGCGCCCCGATGCAGTACTGTTGATCGCACCGACCTTGATGTGCGCCCCCGCGACGATCGCGCTCGCTAAGGTCGCCCGCGCGAGCGCGTGGCTGCACATTCAGGACTATGAAGTCGACGCCGCCTTTGAACTCGGCCTGCTCAAAGGTTCGCGTGCCGCGCGGATCGCACGCTGGATCGAGAGCCAGTTATTGCGCCGCTTCGATGCAGTGTCGTCCATCACGCGGCAAATGAGCGCGCGTGCGTCGACGAAAGGCGTCGAGCCTTC
Source organism: Paraburkholderia caledonica (assembly GCF_000383275.1). Classification (NCBI taxonomy): domain Bacteria; kingdom Pseudomonadati; phylum Pseudomonadota; class Betaproteobacteria; order Burkholderiales; family Burkholderiaceae; genus Paraburkholderia; species Paraburkholderia caledonica. Next base: position 201,419 of record NZ_KB911042.1, read on the forward strand.
GAAGGTGGTGTGCCTGCCCAACTGGGTCGACGTGTCAGCGGTGTTTCCGCTGTCGCGGCCGAGCGAGTATCGAAGCCTGCTCAACATATCCGACGAGCAGAAGGTCGTTCTGTACTCGGGCAACATGGGCGCGAAGCAGGGTATCGAGACGCTTGCGGAAGCAGCGGCCTCGCTCGCGTTTCGCCCCGACGTCACGTTCGTTTTCTGCGGTAGCGGCGCCGCCAGAGAGAACCTCGTCAAGCGCTGCGCCGCGTTGCCGAACTGCATCTTTCTTCCGCTGCAGCCGGTGGAGCGCCTGAACGAACTGCTCAATCTCGCGGACATTCACGTGCTGCCGCAACGCGCCGATGCGGCCGACCTCGTGATGCCGTCGAAGCTGACCGGCATGCTCGCGAGCGGTCGCGCGACGATTGCGATGGCACGGCGCGGCACGGCGCTTCACGAGGCGGTGCATTCGCGTGGCGTAGTGGTGCCGCCGGATAACGTGAAGGCGCTGGTCGCCGCTATCACTGCACTCGCAAACGACTCGCAGCGGCGGGCTGCGCTCGGCCGCGCCGGGCGTGACTATGCGGAGAGCACGCTGTCGCCGGATTCGACGATTAGTACGTTCGAAGAACGCGTTGGAATGCTGTGCCGCGCGGCAGGAAGAAGGCGTGCGAAAGCGAGCAAGACGTATTTCGACGCAAGGCCTTCAGCGGTGGCGGTGCCGCACGCAAAGCCGGCTACTACGGAGGATGCCGCGCCGGACTGAACCGGCATGCGGCCTTCTCATGAATGCGCGATCACCACGGCGACCGGTAGACGGAGCGCTTACCCGTTGCGTACGGGTCGGTGTAGGCGGCCTTGGCCGCGCCTTCGGGCAGCAGCTTGTCCGCCGCGCGTTGGCCGGGGGCCGCGTCGGCCACCCGCAACTGGCCGTTGGCTGCGGCAGGCGCCTTGCGCTTGCCCGCGGCGCCCTGCTGACCGGCTTGCTCGCCTCCGATAACAGTCATGCGTTGCTCGTCCATCAACGCCGCGCGGCGTGCGTCGTCGATATTGCCGCCTCGTGCATCGGCGGCGCCGTATCCGTCGGGCGCGCCGAGCAGCTTCTGCTCCCGCTTGCGCTGCACTGCGCGGCGATCGATGGGAGCTTGCTGGGGCGCGCCATAGCCGGTCGGCGCGGTGGCGGTCATTGCCGGTGCTCGCGCGGGCGCGGCGTTCTGGGCGAGCGCGGGTCCTGCGCACGCGGCGGCAAGGACGAGCATGCAGGTGGCAGTACGTTGAAGCAAGGTGGTCATTGTGGTCCCCGGGTTAATACAGTTGTGGTGAAGATATCGTGCGCCAGAATCCATGCACGTAGCCGCCAAAACGCTTGCCTGGACCGACACGTTTGAACGTACCTTGGCGGCCAATGCCACTCTCAGCAAACTAATCAGTATGCCTGTGTATATACGCAGGAAAGCAAGGTGTGGAGGAAGATGATGGGCAACATTGCTGACGATCCGCGGCTCGCATGTGCGCCGCAAGCAGAAAGCGGCGCCGCCGAGCGCCGCGTCATCGACCTGAGTCTCGCCGGCAAGGGGAATTACCGCGCGGGGCGCAGTGCGCTCGTAGAGCTCATCTGGTTCTTCGTGGAAGCGTGCGTGATCAACAACAAGCTGCTGCCGTTCTCATTCGTGCGAGTGGCTTTGCTGCGCCTCTTCGGTGCAAAGATTGGTACAGGGTGCCGTTTCGTGCATCCATTGCGCGTGAAGGCGCCATGGAATCTCGAGGTCGGTGACAAGTGCTGGTTTGGCGTCGACGTATGGATCTACAACCAGGCTCTGATACGCATCGGCTCGAATGTGTGCATCTCTCAAGGGACGTTCCTCACGGCCGGCTCGCATGACATGAGCACCACGATGGACCTGCGGGTGGCGCCTATTGTGATCGAGGACGGCGTGTGGATCACGTCGAAATGCGTCGTGCAAATGGGCGTGACGATCGGCCGCTCGGCAGTCGTCACGCCGCTGTCGGTCGTACATCGTTCGCTTGAAGCCGAGGGCGTGTATGGCGGAAATCCGTGCCGTTTTTTACGGAAGAGGTTTCTTTCGTGACCTGAAGCACAGAAGTAAAACCGCAGCGTTTATACGCTGAGGAGACCGACGTGGTGGCAACCGGAGAAAAGGCACATCCGGTCACGGCATATGGGCGCGTTGCTCGCGAGCCGCTCGCTTGCGAGCCAGCGACGCCCCACAAACATTATGAAGAATACGGGAGCTGCGGATGTTCATCGATACTCGCAATGTCGAGCAAAACACGGTCATTGAAACGACGGTTTGCATCATCGGGGGAGGGGTCGCGGGCATCACGCTCGCTCGCGAAATGTCGCGGATTGGCGTGGATACCTGCATGCTTGAAAGCGGCGGCCTAGTTCCCGACGAGGAGACACGCGACCTCTATCGCGGCGAGAACGCCGGGCTGCCGTACCGGTTCGCGGACGGCTCGCGCAGCCGCTATCTTGGCGGCAGCAGCAACTGCTGGGGCGGCTGGTGCCGCCCGCTCGATCCGTGGGACTTCGAGAAGCGCGACTGGATTCCGCATAGCGGCTGGCCGTTCGGTCTGGACGAGCTCGCGCCATACTATGCGCGCACGCACGATCTGCTGAAGCTCGGCCCCCAAACCTTCGATCCCGCCTACTGGGAGCGCGAGATCGGCCGCCCGGACGTGCGCCGCATCCCGCTAGGTACCGGCGATATGCGCGACACTGTCGCTCAGTTCAGCCCTCCGGTGCGCTTCGGCAAGGTGTATCGCGAGGAACTGTCGCGCTCTACGCGTGTGCGCGTGTTTCTGTACGCGAACGTCCTGAACATCGACGCGGATGCGCAAGGCACGACGATCACACGAGTGCAGGTCGGCACGCTCAGCGGCCGCAGGATGACCGTGAAGGCGCGTATCTTCGTGCTGGCCACGGGCGGAATCGAGAACGCGCGCCTGCTGCTTGCTTCGAACAACGTGCAGGCGGCGGGACTCGGCAACGCGAACGATCTGGTGGGACGCTACTTCATGGATCACCCGCGCATGATGTCGGGGAAAGTGCGTTTCCTGCCGGGCGTTGCGCGCAACAAGCTGTATGACATCAAGTACCACTACCAGAACCCGGCTGTCTCGGCACACGGAACGAAGATCTCTTCTCAGTTCGCGCCGAGACCGGAGATGATGGAGCGCGAAAAACTGCTCAATTCTCGCGTGTGGCTTTATTCGCGGTGGTACGGCGAAGGCAGTGCGGGCTCCGAGGCGCTGATCCGCTGCAAGGAAGCGCTGATGCACAAGGACCAGCCGGGGCGCAGCCTGAAGGCGGACATTGCGACGATGGCGGCGCACCCTCTGCATACGGTGGGATATGGCTTGACGCGGCTGCTACAGTGGCCCGCGCTGATCACCGACGTCACGCTGCAGGCAATCGTCGAGGCGGTGCCCGATCCGGACAGCCGCGTCACACTGAGCGCCGATAAACGCGATCAGTTCGGCATGCCGCGCGTGAAGGTCGACTGGCGCCTCGGCGACCAGGTAAAGCGCACCTTCGACAAAACGTTCGACGCGCTCGCGAAGGAACTGCGGCTCGCACGCGTCGCCGAAGTCCAGCTCGATGCGCCGCTCGAAGGCAGGGCCTGGCCGCAAAAACTGGAAGGGACGTGGCATCACATGGGCACGACGCGCATGCATGATTCGCCGCGCGAGGGCGTGGTCGATCGCGATTGCAAGGTACACGGCATCAGCAATCTTTACATTGGCGGCAGTTCGGTGTTCCCGACTGTCGGCGCGAACTTCCCGACCATTACGATCGCCGCACTGTCGTTGCGGCTCGCCGGCCACCTGGCCCGGCAGCTCGACGTTCCGAACATCGTCGGCAATACGCGCGCCGAAGCGGCCAATAGCGGTGTTACGCCGGCGCAGTCGCCGGTAGAGACGCTGCCGATCGCGGCCTCGACGTTGACGCCGTTGATGAAGGAGCAGTGAACCGGCAGTGCAATGAAAAGGCGACGGCGCGGTGAACGCGGCGTCGCCAGGAATAAAAAAAGGCGGCGCTTATATAAGCGCCGCCTTTTTTATGGATGTCAGCGAGCCTGCTGAGTGGCTTTGCGAAAAGCGGGGAGCGTGGCCTTCTCTGCTTCGTCGTGGTGACCGCCTCTCGTTTCAAGCAAAGTGGTCAACGCGCTCACCATGGTTTCGATCCTGAAGCGGGCGTTGAATGTGCGCGCGGCTTGCACACGCATCGCTTCACGAGCAGCGTCGTCCAGTTCCAGCCAGCGAACCAGGCTCTTTTCGGTGCCCTCGACGGTGTCCGGTCCGATCAGCCCAGCGCCGTCTTCTTCGATTTCGCGCCACACGTTGACCTTATCGGAGATCAGCGCGGGCAAACCGCAGCCGAGCGCCTCGGCTACCGCGACGCCAAAGTTCTCCTGATGTGACGGCAGCGCGAATACGTCGCTTGCGTGAAAGGCTCCCCACTTCAGATCGCCCTGCAGCATACCCGGCAAGCTCATGCGATGTGCGATCCCAGCAGACTGCGCCTGAGCGCGAAGACTCGCGGCCCAGCCGGTTTCATCCGGGCCGGCGATCACGAGATGTAGCCTCTCGTCACGTTTGGCCACGCGAGCGAATGCGTCGATCAGCAGATCACAGCCTTTTTTCGCGTGCACTCTGCCGAGAAACAGCACGACGCGTTTGCCGCGTGCGCTGGGTACTGCCTGCAAAAACGCTTCGCGTACCGACGCTGCGTCGACCTTGGGCACCGTTGTTCCGAACGGCACGATGCGCTCGCGAGCGCGATAGAGCCAGAACGATTGGCGGGCCCTGGTGCGTTCTTCTTCGGTGGTGAAGATCACAGCGCGCGCGTCACGCAGCACACGATACTCAGCCCACGGCCAGTAGAGCCACTTCTTCAGATGCTTGAGCGGGTACGCTTCTTTGAACCACGGGTCCAGCATGCCGTGCGTGTACACGTAGTACGGCACGCCGCTGTCATGCAGCGCTTTCCATGTCGCAAAGCCATGGTATTGCCACAGGCCGTGCACGACGACGGCGTCGAAGCGCTTCGCATGATTCGCGAGCCACGGCGCGAGATAGGCGCTATAGCTGTAGCGGTTGGTCGTGGGTCCGAACGCATGAACCGGGAACGGAAAAGCCGCGAGGTATGGATCGTCCGGGGCATCGCAGGTGGCAACTTCGACTTCATGACCGGCATCCTGCATGGCCACGCCGCTACGGCGAACGCCTTCAACTGGACCGCCGGCGCGCGGATCGACGCTTGCAAGCACGTGTAGGATTTTCATCGCGCGATATCCGGTCGGTTGGAACCCGGCAGCCGTGCCGTCTGCGACATGCCCAGCGTACTGGCGACATCCGTGCGGCCCATGCCTGGTTGCATCCGGCGCGGCAGGTCAGGCGAGGCGGCGGCCCGCATGCGGCGCGCGGCGCTCATGCGGTTCGCGCGTGCCGGCAGCGCGCGCTGCAAACGCGTGTAAGTGGCAATCATCAAACCGAGTCCAATGCCGAATACGAGCCCCGAAAAGCGCGGCCCAAGTGGATTGCCACCAATAGAGGTGGCCGGCAATGCTGCGAACAGCATGATCGCGCGGCCGAGTATCGGCAGCATGGGTGCATCGGGTACCACCGAGCGCCAGTAGCGATAGGCGAAGAAGCAGAGCGCAAGCGCGCCGAGTGTGGCGAGAGGCATCGCGATACCGAACACGAGCCCGCCCGCGAACAGCTGATAGACCCAGAAGTTGTGGCCCGCAGCCCATTCGTTGATCGCGTAGAAATCCTGCTTGCTGAACTGGCCTGCAAGGTCCGGCAGGTAGTCCGGCGAATAACGGTAGTAGTGCCCGTAGCCCGCACCGAACAACAGCGTTTCCGGCGAAGCGGTGACCTGGTCATACTGGTCACGCATTTCAGCCAGACGCGTGATGGTGGTCGGATCCTTCCCCGAGATGGTTGCTTCCGCCACGAAAATGCGCTGCGTCCAGTGCTCCGCGACATTGGGGACCGCCAATACCGCGATACCCGCCACGCCTGCCAACACCACGACAACCATGAGGCCACGAGCGACGGCACGCCAGATCTGCCGCATCGACGGCGCGCTCAGTGCCATTGCTATCACGAACAGAAGCACCGTACCGACCAGCAGGCTGCGAGTCACGCTCAGCAGTTCGACAATCACGGTGCCGGCAAAGACAGCGATGGTGAACGGCGAATAGCGTTTGGCGACCACGAATTCGTGAAGCAGCACGCCTTGCAGTCCGAGCAAAGTTACGGAGATGATGCGAAAGCGCGCGTCGTCGAGGCCGCCGCTCGTCGCGAGACCATAGACGAAGGTGAACACGAGACTGACTACGTTCGCCGCGAAGAGCGCTTTTTCAAACTGCGCGATTCTTTGCTCGCTCCACGGTCTGCACGCGACAAGATAGCCGAGCAGGAAAAGCATGAACGGCAGCAGCACGCGTAAATAGTTCCCGCCGTCGTTATCCTGGATGAGTTGCGCAACGACACTACCGAATACGCACAACAGCAGGCTCGTGGTGACGATCGTGCGAAGCCGGGAGCGCTCGTGAAAGCGCGGTGCAATGAGCAGGAGGGCGAGCCCCGCTGCCACTGCTGGAGCGACGAATATGAATTGGGCGAAATGGCCCGTGGTCGCGTTGGTGGCCTTGTAGTCCAGCGCAAGCGGTAATAGAAAAATCCATATCCAAGGTGCTGCATACTGATGGCGCATTCTTTTTTCCTCCCCGTCGCCGTTTGCCGTCGTCTAAGCGGACGGTCTCGCGTCGAGTCATTGTGAGCGCAACTTTGTGCTTGCGGATATCGCAAATTGCGGTTCGTCTCCGCCTGCCTGGATTCTGGCGACAGTGGAAAGGGCTATGCCTGCAAGACGCACGCAAGCTCTCCGTTATTGTCGGTGAATGCCTTGATCTTGGCGGTCGCTTGTACCTGCCGACACCGAAGATGCAAAGACGGGGGATGCGACCGAAAAAACGGAAAGGGGAAAACAAAATGAAGCTATTTGGCGGGACGGGACCCGCGAAAGCCGGACGTGCGATCGAACTGGACTTCGTTCGTGGCATCGCAATCATTGCGGTGATGGGCTTTCACTTTCACGCTGTTCATACCGACAATGTACTCCTTCAGATTATCGAGTATCCACTCAAGAACTTTGGACGAGAGGGCGTCAATCTCTTCTTCACATTGAGCGGCTTTCTCGTCGGAGGCCTGCTGCTTCGGCAATACGCTGAAACGGGTCATGTCGACGCGCGCCGCTTTATCGTGCGGCGGATGTTCCGTATCTGGCCCGCGTATTACGTTCTGATTGTTTTCCATGTGCTGGCCGGCCGGCATCCGTGGAATACATTTCTTTTCCAGAACATGACGCATCTGCAGAATTACCTCGGTACTTCGATCACACAGACATGGAGTCTCGCGGTTGAAGAACATTTTTATCTCGTGCTGCCGGCGCTGCTGTTACTTTTCTCACGCTTGCGACTCGGTGCGTGGACCATTATCGGCGTACTGTCGGCAATCTGTGCGGTAACGCTCACAGCGCGTTGCTTTGCGGTGGCGGGCGGCGATCTGCAAGGGGCGTTTGCTTATACCCAGTACCGCATCGACAGCTTGCTGATTGGTGTGATCCTGTCCGCGATCTACTGGATGAAGCCGGGCATCTATCACCAGATCGCTAAGCGCAAGTGGCTGCTGATCGGGAGTGTCGCGCTGCTATGTGCATGGCTCGTATTGGCGACGAGCAACATCGCACTCGACGAAAGCATTGGATACACGATTCAGGCACTCGGTTTTGCCGCGCTGATCGTGCTGGTTCTGGAGTACTCCGGGTCGCTGCGCACGACATGGATTTATCGCGGCGTGGCCTGGGTGGGTCTGTATTCGTACGGAATCTACTTGTGGCACTCTCTCGCGCTCGCTCCCGGCGACATGGTGATTCGCAAGGCCACCGCGCTTGGCTTCGCGCCCAGCGTCATCTGGATCGTTGCGCTCACGGCGCAGTTCGTCATTGCAATCGTGATCGGTTATGTGACTACGCGTGCAATCGAATATCCGTTCCTGCTGATGCGCAACGCGTTGTTTCCGGAAAAGCGCAGCAGCTCGGTGCGCGAGGAAGTGCCTGTGGCCAGCGGGCAGTTGTCGTGAGTAAACGCATGATGTGCGCCGGCGTGACCGGCGGCGCACATCATGCGGATGGCGGTTAAATCACGCCATCTGTTGCAGCAAGGTTTGCTTGAATTCGCCGAGCGTATTCCGCGACAGTAGATTGTCGCGCGACGATGCCGTTGCATGCTCGTGCGGCCACGAAGTCATTGTTTCGGCAATGGCCTTGCCGATCGACGCGGAGCTCAGGTCGCTCAGTATCGGTCCCAGTTCGCAGCGCCTGCTAAACCAGCCAATCAGCCCGTCTTCTGTTGCGATTACCGGCTTGCCGAATCGGTAAGCCTGCACGAGCACGCCGCTCATGCCGTAATGGCCTTTGTAGCCGAGCCATACCGCGTCGCAAGCGGAGAACAGATCGCGCTCCATGTCGATGGAGATAAACGAATCCAGCACGAGCGGCGCGGGCGTCAGACTGCGAACGTGATTGCGCATGAAGTGCCGCGTGACTGGATCCTGTTCGCCTGCAACGATCAGCGTGGGGGCGCTCTCGAGACGCGTCATCGCATGAACGAGTTCGTAGATGCCTTTGCGCTCGGTAATCGCACCGTACACGAGCAGGTAGCGTTGCGCGGGATCGAGCCCGAGCCGCTCGCGCGCGAGTGCAGGGTCTTCCGCGCGTTCATCCGGGAAAGGATCGGCCACATACTCGACCTTTGCACTGTCTTTCGACGTATTGAGCGCCGCCCATTCCGGCAAAGTGGGATCGATGCTCAGCAACGTGCGCAGTCCCGGCGTGCGAACCGCGCGTTTGAACAACTGTGCCTTGATGGCGTTGACGAGCGGACGATCGGGCGCCTTGATGCCGACCTTGTGATGATGAAACGTCGAGCGCATCGTAATGCCGACCCACGGCGTCTTGCCGAACGGCGAGCCGAGAAACGGCAGTCCATTGAAGAAATAATCGGCATAGGGCACGACGACCAGCCGGATCGACTGAGTGCGGCTGAGAATGCGATATGCACGCTGGAAATAGTTGTGAAAGCGCCAGTACTGATTGCGCTCGCGCAAACGGTGAGTGCGGCTTTCGTCCGGATCGACAAAAGCGATCTGCTGATCGGGGCGGTTGGCTGCAGTGATCTGTTTGGCGAGCCGGTGATCTTCGTTGGCGCACTCAGTGACCAGAATGCACGGATAGCCGGCCTCTGCGCAGGCTTGCATCGTCCACTCGGCATACCGCCACCGGTGGCCGGTGAGATTGGGCTCCACGATCAGGACAAAGTCAGGTTCGATCACGTCGGTAGGCATAGTGAAAATAGGCGTGCATGGGTGGACGAATTGCGTCAGCGGGTTCTCCGCAGCGAGCGGAAATGGCCCGAGCCGCGGGCTCTGCCGTGGCGTCAGATGAATAACGGTAGCACTCGCCACCGCATGAAAAACACCTATCTCTCCCGTTGTGTGGGTAAACGTACTACCAGACAAAGGCTTGGGCCGAAGCCGCCTGGTTGATGGCGGTTGACGGCGAATGTCTCGCGGTATGGTCCTGCTTACGGTGATGCATGAACCGTCGCCAGCTTGCTGGCGGGACCCAATTCCAATCAGGCGCCGCGGCGTTCACAGCGAGTCACGACACGCTGGTTAAACCGCTGCAAAGCGCTGCAATTAGACGGAGAACCAGCTTGCGGGCGATCAGGCTTCCCGCGCTCTCGATAGCCAGCAGTTTCGGCGCGAGCGCGGCGACATGGGTGTTATTGCAACAGTTCGCGGTGCGTGGACTGGTGGCCATCAAATTTCTTGCGATCGGCCGGATGCTCGGGCCGGCGGCGATCGGCAGTGTGAGCGTGGCTTTGCTCGCGGTCGCGATTGCCGAGGCGCTATCCGACACGGGACTCGCGCAGGCAGTCATTCAAGGCGAGCACGCACCGACGCGCTCGCAGCTCGGCGCGGTATGGACCACACTAACGGCGCGTGGCTTATTGATTTCGCTGTTACTGGTGGCGCTCGCGCCGTTACTGAGCAGTCAGTTTCATCTCGACGGGTCGCTCGTGCTGATCCAGCTTGCCGCGTTGCTGCCGCTGTTGCGCGGGCTCGCGTCGCCGACCTATTACGTGGTCCAGCGCGAGCGGCGCTTTCAGCATATCGCGGGCGTTGAGGTGGCCGCGGCGTTTGTCGACTGCTCGGTCGGCCTTGCACTCGCTTATTTCGGCGCGGGCGCCGCTTCGGTACTGATCGGCCTCGTCGCCGGCGAATCGCTCAAAAGCGTGCTGACGTGGGCCACCATGACACCCAGGCCGCCGGTGCGCCCGGTGTGGTCCGGCATTGGCCAGTATGTCGGCTTCAGTCGATGGATCTGGGCGAGCAGTGTGATCAACCTGCTGCTCAACCAGTTCGACAAGGTGGTGGTCGGCAAGCTGCTCGGCCCCGCGCAACTCGGCGGCTATCAGATGTCGTCGCGTCTCGCGCAGATGTTGCTGGCCGATGCGGCGATCGCGATGTCGCAATACCTGTTTCCGACTTTTGCCGCGCATCATCGCCGCGATCCCAAGGCGGCGTCGCGCCTCATCAGGGTTTATCTGCTGGCGGCTGCAATCGGGCTCGCTGCGTTTGTCGAGGTGCTGCGGCTGATCGCGGAGCCAATGTTCTCGCTGATTCTCGGCGCGGCCTGGCTGCCCGCGGTGCCGCTCTTCAGAATACTTGTCATCAACATGGCGGTAGGCGCTTTGATCGCGGTGCTCGTTTCGTATTTGCGGGCAATCGGCGATGCAAAAGCGACTGTGCATGCGTCGGCGATTCAGGTCGTGGTGCTGCTGATCAGCGCGCCGCTCGCGGTCCGCTGGTGGGGCGTGACTGGTATCGCATGGTCGATGACACTGGGCCTCGGCTGTGCCGCGGCGTGGATGCTTTATAGAACCTTGAGAGCAAGGACTGCATGATGCGCGTCTTCCATCTCGTACTGGCGCCGCGTTTGTCCGGTGCTGAAGTGCTCGCGAAAGACCTCGCGCTCGATCAGTGCGCCGGCGGCATGGCGGTATGCGTGGGGTCGCTACTGCCTGCGCATGACGACTTCGCTTCGCTGGCGAGCGAGTTGCAGGCGCACGGCGTGCAATGCTGGTTTCCACAGAAACGGCACCACGCGGCACGCAAACTGTGGAATCTGTTCGTCGCGGTGCGGCGGTTCCGCCCAGACGTGATCTTCGCGCATGCGACTATTCCGTCGTTCTACGCGCGTGCGTTGCCGCTGGGCGTGCCTGTCGTCTACGTCATGCATTCCGCGACCAACGATTTCGAGCGCCCGCTGTTTCGGCGCATCGAACATCTTCTGTCGGGGCGCGCGAGCGTCGTGATCGGCGTATCGCAGCAAGGCGTCACGGACTACATCCAGGCAATCGGCGTGCATCCGTCGATGACGGTGGTGCCGAACGGCGTCGATCTAGCCCGCTTCGCATTTACAGACGGCGCGCAGCGAGCTGCAAGTGTTCCGCAGATCGTTCAGATCGGCCGATACGCGTCCGTCAAAAATCAGCTGCTCACGGTGCGCGCTTTCGGGGAAGTGCTCAAACAGATCGACGACGCCCGGCTCGTGCTGTACGGTGTAGTCGAGGACCCCGACTATCAGCGCGCGGTCGTTGCGCTCGCAACAGAACTGGGCATCGCAGAACGTGTCGTGGTCGCCGGGCCGCGCAGCGATGTGGCGACCGTGCTCTCCGAGTCGAACGTTTTCGTCATGCCTTCGCGTTCGGAAGGGCACAGCGTCGCGTTTCTGGAGGCGTTGGCTTCGGGCGTGCCGATCGTCGCGAGCAGGATACCGGCGTTCGCATTCGCCAATGGTTTCCCCGGCGTGCAATTGGTCGATGCCGACAACGTGAGCGTTTACGCCGACGCCATCGTAAAGGCGTTGAGCGAGAAGCGCGTGCAAAGATCGCTTGCAGGGCTCACGCTGAGAGACACGGCCGAGCGATATCGCGCGATCGCGCGACAAGTGTGCCCGGCAGTGTCGGCGCGTTAAACCTCGAGCCGGGTGCGCTTTAATGGTGCAAGTTGATGTCGCGTGTATCGGCCGCGGTTTCGGTTGTCGGCTCGATGGTCCGCGCACTATCTAGCGCCGACTCCTGTGCCGCAAGTGTCATCAGATGCCGCGCTTCCTTGCTGCTCGAATCGATACCGAGTGCGCTGCCTGCATTGAGCGACACGCAATCCCACCGGCCGATGTGGCCGCAGCCTCGGGCAAGACTCAACAATGCGTCGCGCTGCTGTTCGCGTGTATTGACGGCCGCGCGCAGGTTCTGAGCGTCGCGGCTTTGAGGTTGTACCGCGATCGCCGCGGCGACGCGCGCCTTCGTCGCAGATAGATTATTGTTCTGAAGGCTTGCACGCGCGGCACGCAGATGCCGCGCCAGGTCGGCACGCACTTTTTCTTCTGGGCTGAGCGGCGGTGCGACGTCCGGATTGCGTTTTGCTTGCGCGGATGCAGTCGTGAGAGCGGCGGTGGCCGGCGCAGCGGACATGGTCCCGGCAGCCGAAGCGGCCGGCGCGGTGCGGCGCGCGGGCAACGACGCGAACGCGGCTGACTCCGCGGTCGTTGCCGCTGGCGACCTGGGCGCCGTGTCGACGCGAGGAGCCGAAGTGACCGCTGTCGCGCGCGCAGGCGCAGCAGTTTCAGGACGCTGCATCGCCAGGACCGGCGGCGCGCTCTTCGGTCTGCTGATCGCACCCGACACCGTTATGGGGTCGCCGTCTGCATCGCTGTCCTGGTTGTGTATGAAGCCGACGTAGACCGCCGAAGCCACGATCACAGCGGAGGCGGCCAGAGCCAGCGGCTGGCGCATCCGTTGATAGGTGCTCTGCACGACGGCTGCATCTTCCACCGCAGCATATGGATTGGCGAGCGCACGTGTCGGGCTCCAGACTCTTCGCGTCGGTAGACGCCGTGCTTTCGGCGGCCGCGCGTCGGTGAGTCGCACGGTCAGCGTGGGCACCATCGCGGCGTACGCAGGGACGCTGCGCGCATGACATGAGGGGCAGGGAACGTCGCGGCTCACGAGCGGTGCGCCACATTGTTCGCATTCCGAATAATAGTTTTGGTCTCTATTCATGTCGTTATATCCGCGATGTTGCCGAAGGCGTGCGGCGCTCCCCGTAGCCGGCGTAGTGGACGCCGCAAGCATGCTTGCGGCGAAGGCTCACTGCGCAACGACATAGCCTCGTGCCTGCATGCATGAGCCGTAGGCGGCCCAGTAGCGGGTCATGGGTGGCTCGGGCGCCGGTAGTGGCGGCAGGGCGGCGGTGCCCGGTTGCGACGCGCCCGCAGCGCTTGCCGTAGTCGCGGGCTCAGAGGCGGGCTGTTGCACGATTGCCGCGGAAGGTGGCAATGCGGCAGATGCAGCGTGCCCCGCATCTGCGGTTTTGGGTGCCGCTGGAACTCCACTGGCAAGTGTCGCACGAGTCGCCGGCGCGCCATTGCTCGCTGTGGCGGCACCGGGTTGCGGCGCCGAAGCGGCGTTGGGCGCGGCCGGCGCTGTGCCATCGGGCAGCGCGGGGCCAGCAGGCGCGGCTGAGAACGTGCTCGGAGGTAGCGGCGGACGCGATGGTGCGCCGGTAGAAGACGTCTTGGTTGCCGTTGGCTTTGGCGGCGGAATTTGCGCCTCGCGCACGGTGTTGACTTTGGTTTCCTTATTTGCAGACGCGTAGCACATCGCACTGTCGACGCTGCGCTGATACGCGGTTTGACTTCGAATGGGGTAGATGAGCGGCTGCCACGCTTGGGCTGCGTTGCTAACCGCCAGTAAGGTCATCAAGGTATAGGTTTTGTATCCCATCGCAGTGGCTCCCGCAGCGATGTTGAGCCGTTAGCCGGCAATTGCGCTTCGCGGTGCGTTCTAGTCGCTCGATTGTCGCCGCAATGCGGCGGCTCACTGCCCGCGAAGGCTGCTTTCTTCAGCGTACCACTCTGGTGCGTAATATCAGTGCGTTGCGTAACACACGAAAACGCCATGGTGCAGTCGAATCAGGACAGTCGGCAATGGCCTTTAGCCTAGGTTAAACACTACGCAATACGCGTACCCGTGTCACGCGTTCTTCGAAAATTGCTAAGTTCCTTCTGCCGATGCGGCCGAAAAGGGCGATCAAATAATTCTAAACGCAACAGTTATAGCCTTATCCGCCGACGAATAGAGCTTTTACGTTTTCCACGCAATGCGGAGGCGAGATTTTCGTACAGCGGCGAATTGGGGAATGCACCGGCTCTTCAGGGCAAGTACAGTTTTAATTGCTACTTATTGAAGCGCGCCCCCCTTGGTTGCAGTTTTGAAACGTTTATAATTCTCCCGCCGAGACGCTCAGTAACTAATGCTGCAGCGTTATCGTCAGACACCGGCTCTGAGTAATTTTTCCTTATTGGCCTGCGCGCCGAGCATTCGCCGCGGGGCCGCGCTAATGGCGCAGATTCTCAAGGCGTTTGTCGCTTGCTTCGTTTCTGCGGCCAGTCTTTGATTCATGTGGCGCACGTCACACCAACGAACAGATTGATCGTTGATGAAAAGCCATCTGGCTGAAGTAGTAGGTTAGCCATCCTAATCATTGAATGTTAGGAACGGCGGCGTTCGCACAGCCGTGATTTTTGTTTCGCACCGCGCGCATAGGCACAGCCGCGCCGGCCTTCGATCGTCCCGCGTTTGATGCTGCAAGACGGACCACATTGCGTCCGGGGGACAGCTTTTCTCTCACATCCAATAAGACAAAGGCGTGACGGTGCAGCCGATCCTGCCTACTTTTTCGGGGATAACTTCTCTTCACAAAGACAGGGACATGGTTAGATATTCGAGGTTGGTGGGAATCGCGGCGACGACGGCGCTGACATCTCTGGGTGCTCAAAGCGCGCAAGCGCAGCCAAGTACGATTACGGTTGCGGGTCAACAATTCAAGCTGTGCGCGCAAGAGAACGGCAAGTGCTCGTTTCTCGGCACGGCTTCGGTGGTGTTCGGCGCGGTCCCGCCCGATGCACCGTCGACAATGCTGACGAGTCCCCGTACGTTCAGTAACGGCGTCGGGTGTTATGTCGGCTCCGTTTCGCAGGCCGATCCCGCGTTCGGATACAACAAGGCGTGCTGGATGAGAGCCGCGGCAGCGACGCCGTCACCTGCGCCCGCACCTGCGCCTGCACCCGCGCCTGCACCCGCGCCTGCACCTGCACCTGCACCTGCACCCGCGCCAACGCCTGCACCCGCGCCTGCACCTGCACCTGCACCCGCGCCAACGCCTGCACCAACGCCCACTCCCGCGCCAACACCGACACCGACACCAAGCACTACACCGTCTTCGTCTGCAGCGGCGTCTACGAGCGCTGCCATCTCATGTGGCAACCCGACGCAAACGGCAGGCGGAACTGCTAACGGCGTGATCAGCGCCGACACGCCGACCACCGACGGTCTGCGCGTGTTTCCGAACAACGCCGCGTTCAAGATCGCCATTACGACGAATGCACCGAACGCCGACACCGTCGTCTGGTCAGTGGCGGACTCGAATGGCGCAATCAAGACGCAGGGCAGTTTTGCCGTGAGTTCGGGCGTGCAGACCAACACGCTGTCATGCAAGTCGACGTGGGCCGGCTACGGCGCACTGACTGCTACGTTGCGCTCCGGCGGCGGCACACTGCCCAGAAGCGGGACGCGACCGGTGGGCATCGCAACGTTCGGTGTTCTGCCCGATCTGAGTTCCGCGATCGGGACCGTCGCCTATGCGCATCAGGACCAGCACCGCTTCGGTATGCAGGGCTTCAACGGCAATATCGCGGCACTTCATGCGCTCGGTATCTCATGGACGATCGACGATCGGCAAGTGTCGGCGATGGAACCCAACGGTCCAAACACCTACACGCCGAGCGCGAACGACCTGGATCCGTTCTATAAGGCCAATCCCGATCAGATGCGCATTGTGCGTCTGGACGGTTTGCCTGCGTGGGACTCGAAGACGGGGCAGTTCAACGACAGCTATTACGCGCCGTCGAACATGCCGGAATTCCAGAACTTCATGGCAAGAGTCGGCACCGATACGAGCGCAATTCGCGCCGCGAACTATCCGAACCAGCAGAAGAACTACTATCAGGTAACGTGGGAACCGAGCCTCGGCTGGGCAGACAGCGACGCGAATTTCGTTGCCATGTACAAGGCCGCATACGAAGGCATCCACTCGACAGATCCGAGCGCGATCGTGATGGGTACGGGCAATCCATTCGCTGCGAATTGCGACACCTGCACGGCCGGATATCTGAAGAAGTTCGGTGCGCTGGGTCTGTGGAATTACATCGACGCCGTATCGACGCATGGTTACTGGAACGCCGGTACTTATCCGGCACATCCGCCGGAATTGCAGGACTCCGACCCGGACCCGGCGAACCAGGCCAACGCGCTCGACAACCAGATGACGCAATTGCGTTCGGTGATGCAAGCGGGCAAGCCGAACATGAAGCTCTTTTTCACCGAAGCGGGTACCAGCTACGATCCGGGCCTCAGTTATGGTCCGACGGTGCCGTCGCAGAACCAGTTGTTCGCTCACGCGGCAGTCGGCGTGCGCGCACACATCATCGTGCTCGGCGGCGGCGCGCAGGTCACCACACTGTTCTACGGCCCCGACTATCCGGGCGAAGTGGGCTACGGCTCGTTCTTCGATCTGAACAACGCGCAAGGTGCATTTGGCGCGACTAATCTGTCGCCAAAACCGGAGGCAATGGCATTCGCCACGATGACCCGCGTACTCGACGGCACTAATACGCTCGGTCGCGTAAAGGGCACGCCGTCGGGCGCATTTGTGTACGCGTTCCAGCAACTCGGCAACGGCAAAGTGGTGACCGCCGCATGGGCGCATAGCAACGCGCAATGGCCGGCAAGCAACGGCGTGTACAGCCAGACCTACTCGAGCAGTTATACGTTGCAGGTCGACAATGCGGGCACGTCGGGCAATGTGACGAGGATCGATGGATACGGCAATGTCAGCACACTTCCTTATAGCAACGGTGCTGTGACGTTGACGCTTACTGAAATGCCGCAGTACATCGTGTCGAATAACGCGACGGTGGCGAAAAACAATTCGACGGTCCCACTCGGTTATACCGGCCAGTAACCGCGCCTTAATAAATGCACTGAGTCAATTTCGACGCGCGCCATTGAACATGGTGGCGCGTCGATTCGCATTTGGTGGGGATCACAGCGGTCTGCGAAAAGTACTAAATGTAACGTTGGTCTATTTCTTCCGACGGCGGGCCGGCAAGCACATCAGCGCCAGCATGGGTGTCACGATGCTGAGCCTATTTGTTGTGTCGGCGCGCTCTTCGCCGGCCGGCCAAACGTTCTATTGTCTGGAATGCTTGCATGGACACGCTGAGTACAAGAAAGATGCATAGAACCCGTGCGACGGAGAACGCGCGCTTGATCTTCAGGGTCATCGGAATCGTCGTCAATGCCGTACTCCACAGAGATTAAGCCAGGCGAACTCGAAAAAATAGCAAACAAGCCGTCAACGCGTCACCTTCGCGTCGAACCTTCCGGCCTGGTTGCGGCGCCTTGTTATAAGTAAGTCGCCTCCTGACGCTGAGATGAGCAAACCATTCAACGCGGCTAGCTATTCCCGCTTGCCTCGAAACGTTGGAGCGAAGCGATCATCCCGCAGCATCGTATGCCTGTCTTTTCACCTAAGCATACGTTGCCGTCCTAGCCGTGACCTGCCGTTGTCTAGATCAATCCAACGACCTCGGCGTCATCTGAACGCGCGCCCCATTGCCATGGCACCGTACTCCCCAGAAAGGCGCGGACCAAGGATAAAACGAAACGTTGCCTTAAAGTAATAATATTATTTGACGGTACTTGTTACTGTTGTTTGCAATACTTACCGCGCGATGTGTCCTTCCGCACGGAGCGGGACATTTTAGGCTCTTATCGTCACGCAAGGTTTCCGCATTCTACTGTTTGCTACTCGAAAGATTCAGGCAAACCTGCTTGCCCGCTGTGCTCCATCCCGTTTTGCGCAATACGCTGCTTGCAATAACAGTAAGCCATCCCTGGTTGCTTGTTGGTCGACAAGCACGAATCCGAAAAAGTTGAAAGTCTCGCGCTATTCGCGAGCCTGAATTGCGTGTTCGCGTTAAGTGGTACCAATCCCTTGCATTGCTTCGCGTTTTGCGGCTCCAACGCAGTTTGGCGTCGACATGAAATAAACGCGGCGTCGTGAAATCGGCGTTTCACGACGCTTCGCATGATTTATAAGTTATGCAGATTAATTTTCGCATTTTGCGTTTTAAAACGAACGCAGGCTCCAGGTCATTAGATAAATTTGGCGCGTACCTGGGCGGCGAGCACGGTGGATAACTTGGCAGATTGTTAATTGGCGCGGGAGCCCCATGAGAATCGTTCACGTTACCGAGGCATTCGGAGGAGGCGTTCTGTCGATGCTCACGGAGCTTTGCAATCGCGCAGCGGCAATCGGCGCACATGTCACGGTCCTTTATTCGACACGGCCGGAAACTCCCAAGAACTTCATCGAACTGTTCCACCCCAAGGTCGACCTGGTGCACGTGTCCATGTGCAGGGACGTCCATGTCCGCAAGGACTGGGCGAGCGTGTGGGAACTCGCAAGACATATCCGGCGCTGCGATCCGACAGTAATCCACCTGCACTCGTCGAAGGCCGGCGTATTGGGGCGAGCGGCCGCCAGAATTGCGACGCAGAACGCGAAGGTTTTGTACTCACCGCACGGCCTTGCATTCTTACGTCGCGACGTCTCTCGCGCGAAGCAGCTCGCGTATCTGATGTTCGAGCGCATGGCCGACATGATGGGAGGGACTGTCGTTGCGTGCTCACCCGGAGAGTTGCGCGAAATTGAAGAGAAGGTTCGAGTGAAGGACGCAACGCTGATAGAGAACGGTGTGGACATCAGCAGTATTCCGCTGCGCAAGAATCGCGAGGACGAAAATGTCGTCGTCGGAATGAATGGCCGTGCGTCGTTTCAGAAACACCACGAGCTCTTTATCTCTCTCGCGAACACGTTGCACGACGCAACCACCAGGTTTGTGTGGATTGGCGGAAACAGCGAAGAACTGCCCGACGCGAGTCAGGCGTCGGCGCTCACGTGCAGCGGCTGGCTAACGCGTTCGCGCGCGCTTTCGTTGATGTCCGAGCTCGACATCTACGTGCAGACTTCACGCTGGGAAGGCATGCCTGTAGCGCTGATCGAAGCGCAGGTGGCGGGCATTCCAGCGGTCGTGACCGACGTGGTCGGCAACCGCGACGTGGTGGTTCACGGCGTCACGGGGTTCGTTGGGTCGGATGAGGAGATGCCGGGTTACCTGAAGCAGCTCCGCGGCGACCGGAAGCTGAGGGAACAGATGGGTGCGGCCGCACGAGAACTCGCGGTGGCGAAGTTCTCGATGGACACCATCTTTCACAGATGGCTGAACACCTATGAGTCCAGCGGAGAAAAACACGTCAAGGAAGTACTGGACACCCATTCAATTGTCCCTTGCGATATCCAGCCCAACCCGGACAAGTCACTGTAGTTCCGTCGCATGATCTGAACGACTAGTTGAACGCACCAACGATTTACGGGGACCAACCGTGTACAAAATCTTCTTGCTACATCCCGGCCGGGCTAATTACCCCGAACTCGTGGCATATCAGGACTACTACGCCGCACGCGGTGTCGATGTGGTCGCCGGCACATTGAGCGACTACAAAGCGCTTGCGGATAAGGCAGATTTTCTCGTGTGGGCGATCATGGGCTTCTATCCGAAGCAGCTGGCGTCGGATTTTGTCATTCACGACTACAGGTCGCTCTCTGTGGGCGGCTCGGCTGGCCTGAAAGACATCGCAAAGCGATATCTGAACGCGCGGCCCAACTTGCGGATCTTCCAGAATACGCGGCAGCAAAACATCATGAAGTTCAATGATGACGTGCCCTCGGTGATCCTTCCAATGGGTGTTCCGAAATGGATCTTCGAGGTGCCGCAACAACCGCCTGATGCCGAGGATATCGCCGACTTTTGCTATATCGGCGACATGAGCTTCGAGCGGGGCTTTCATCTCGTCATTGAGGCATTTCTTGAGAACTTCCGCGAGGTGGATGCTTCGCTGCTGCTCGTCGGCAAGCCGGAGCCACGTCTTTACGAGCGGTACGCCGGTAAGCGCGGATTGGTGTTCGCAGGCGCGTTGCCACAGCGCGAGGCACTTGGCCTGGTTGCCAGGTCGTCGATTGCGGTGTCGTATTTCCCGTACCACCGTCCGCACTGCTACCAGACGCCGACCAAGCTTCTCGAATACGCTGCGCTTGGAAAGAAAATTCTGTGCAATGACTCTCCGTCGAACGTCGCGTGCTGCGAGGATTTGCACATCAACAGCATCATCACCAGTTCCTCCATTTTCACCGGTATGACCGCTGCCACCATCGAGACGGCGAAGCCAAATCAAAGGGCAAATTTCACGCAGCTCGCGTGGGACAACGTTATCGAGAAATCGAACATCAATAGCTATATTTCGCTAAAAATAAACTTTAGCCAGTAGGACGCAAACGCCTTCGCAAGCAAAGAGTTCGTCGACCACGTGGGTGCCGAGTGTGAGCAACGGAGGTAGGAAAAAGTGAAACTGTTTATTTTGCATACGGGCAAGGCGAACTATCCAGAGGTGGCCGCGTACACGGAGTATTTCGAAAAGAACGGCTATTTCGTCAACTCAGGCACGATGGCTGACTACCGGAAAATTGCGGACCCGCACAACTATGTGCTCTGGTGCATCATGGGCTTCTACCCAAAGAGACTGCCCTCGCGCTACGTGATTCACGACTACCGCTCGTTGTCGGTGGGCAGCTATATCACACTGAAAGACGCGGCGAAGAAGTTGCTACAGCCGCGTCCAAATCTGAGAATCTTCCAGAACGAATCGATGCAGAAGCTAATGGACTTCGACGACAGCGTCGAAACCATTCTGTTGCCCATGGGCGTGCCCGACTGGATCTTCTCCTGCAAGGGCTCGCGTAACGGGGCGCTGCCGACGGGAACGTTTTGCTATATGGGCGAGATCACCCGTGAGAGGGGCGTCGATGATTTTCTTGCAGGTTTCGCGTCCGCGCGGCGCGGTTCCGAAACCCTGGTACTTGTCGGTGCCGTGGAAAAGGAGATTGCCGACGCTTATCAAGGAGCGCCTGGCCTGATATTCACTGGAAAACTGCCGCAGCGGGATGCTCTCGAGGTAGTAAAGAACTGCGAGTACGCCATATCGACGATTCCGTACTCACGCCCCTATAACGTCCAGACTCCGACAAAGCTGCTCGAATATGCCGCGTTGGGCAAAAGGATCATTTGTAACGACTCACCGTCAAACCTCACTGCGGCGGCCGCATTCGGCATTCTCTGCAAGGTCACGGGGCCCGACATCTTTGCAGGAATAGGTCAGCTGTCGGATGAGACAGTGCCGGCCAACGACCCTTCCAGTCTCGAACATCTTCGGTGGAATAACGTCATTGCGTCATCGGGAATCGACCGCTGCCTGAACGCCGCGCTGCGCTTTCATTGACCATCGTGGGACCTGAGCCATCTGCGCTCTGGCTGGCCGAAATGGAAGCGGACGCCCCGGATCGTGGCGACATGAGGCGCGTCCGGCTCGCGCTCCAATCGCGATGAAAGCAGCAGATACATTAAGAGCGGCGAAATCGGCGACAGGTGACGGAGAAACGACCCATAGTCGGGTTCGAAGATCGCCTGAGTTGCAAGAAAGCTGACGATGAAGCAGAAGCACAGCTTCTCAAAGCGAGCAGGCGCTGCGACCGCACCTCTTTTCTGATACCGCGAGAACATCGAGCCGAGCGTAAAGAACGTGCATATTCCGCCGATGGTCTGTGTCGCCACCCCTGAGAGAACCAGCGGCAAAGGCAGCAGAAAGGTGCCCAGAATAAGCATGGCATTGGTCACGTCCGAGACCATATTGCCGCCGGGAATGATCTGCACGATAAGCGAGCCGACCTCGCTCGGATCTCTCGATTCGTTGACCATCTGCCGTGCAAAGTCCAGCGTTTCGCCGTATTGCATACGGAAGTTCGCGGCTACGCACGCGAACAGAATGACAGCCAGCAATGCAAGAAAAGGCGGCCTGCGCAGAACAGCGGGCGCGAAGTACAGAAACAGCGCCGGCGCTAACGTGATGGCCCAGTAGGTGCGAAAGAAGATGGCAATGAGCGCGACGCAAACTGTGAATACGACAACGATGAACCGCGAGTCCTTGCACTGCAGGATGAAGAGAACCGCTAGCGATATAACGATCTCCTTCGAAGGCATACCAATGTAGACCGTCTGCGCAAAGAGCCAGAAGCAGGCCAGCAGGAATTCCATGTAAGTTAGCGACGTCACTCCTGAGCGCCAGATCGCAAGCACGAGTCCGACTGTTGAAGCGAAAAACCCGATCAACGATATTCCCGGCGTGCTAATGCCGAGGGACCGGAACGTCCACGCAAGGTTGTCGAAGGAGTCGCCAAAGGCCTCGAAGCGACTAACCGTCAGCATTCGTTCGAGGATAACTTGCTCGTCGAGCAGGAACTTGGCCGGCAGCACCGTTTCATGGGCGATGGAAACGAAGCAAAGAAGGGCGAGCAGAAGCATCCAGATTGTCGCCGACACACCGGGACTCGCGCTTCGCCCGATCAGCCCGGGTACTTTGACAATACGCACGTTCACCCCCTTAGATTGCAACCGAATCCCGCGGCTTGATGCTCATGCCGCCTTTCGCCACGTTCACCGAATAGTAGATGCCGACGCATGCCACAAGCGTTCCCGATAGGCTGAGAAGCAGAACAACCGACATAAAGTCCAGCTTGAAGACGCTCGTGAAAGCGAAAATGATAAATATGCTGACAGCGCTCATCAGTTGAATCACCAGATCAAACTTCTGCTGCTTGAAGACGATAAATACCTGCGCAAGCGAACCGAACACGGCCATCGTCAGGAAGTACGGCGAAAACAGCATGTAAACGTGCATCGACTGCTGCCAGAGGTCTCCCATCTTGAAGTTGATGATGAGCGCGAGACCGAGGTAGCCCGCTGCAATGAGCACCACGCTCAGTGGCATTAGAACCAGAGAGAACGATGTTGCCGGATTCCTTGCGCCGCGCACGTCCGTTCCTCTTTCCACCAGATCGATGAGATCCCGTCGGAACACCGCGCCGAGGCTCTGTGACAGGAGAGACGCAGGGAAATAGCCGACGCGATAGGCAAGAGCAAACACGCCCGCGTCGTGGGGTGCGAAAGCAAGTGGCATGAGGATCGCGATTGAATAGATTACGACCGAATTGAGTGACGTTGTCGGCAGCGAGAATTTGGCGTAATCGAGTTGCAGCCGGGAGAACTTCAGGCACTCCGGCGAAAGCATCGACCGGGAGGTGAAGAGATAGCCAGCCAGCGGAACGGCGGCTGAAGCAAAAAACACGAAGCTGTACACCGCGAAAATGTCCGGCCCGCTCCACGGGTGGCTGGCCAACATCATCAGCGCAACGAATGCCACTGCAAAAGCGACATTCGGAAATGCGCGTTGCACGGCGATGCTCACGTACTTGCGCTCGCTTGCCAGTGCAGACGACAGTGCCTGCTGGAGGAATACACCGCTCGCCAGCACCACTACGGTCAAATACTTCTGCTCGCCGCTGACCACTGCGACGGCGGCGAGCAGCAGTGCGATCGCCATGGCGACGCAACTCGAACTCACCAGCGCGCGAACGGCAAGCGTTTTATCCGCGGCCATACAGGCCACTTCGAGCCGCAAGCCCAGAACCGAACCGGCGAAAAGGCCAATCGCATTCAACTGGCTGAAGTAACCGAGCTCGCTCGGCCCGCAGAACTTGCCAATCAGTATGACCGCAATGAAGTTCGCGGCCTGACTGAGCACAACGCCCGCGATGCTAACGACCGAATGCTTTACATTAACGATCATCTTCTATTCGGAGTTCGGTTTGACAAAGCCGTACCGGTTATGCCGCATTGGCCATATAGGCTTTCCGCGGCATGCGCTTACGCACGGGTCAACTGCCGGATTTGGAGTCGCCCGAGGCGGTCGCGTACTGATACGACAGATATCGGTTACGGCCCGCATGCGAACCCAAGCTGTAGCGATAGGCGGCGGGATGGAAGGCGTTGAAGATCACGCCTTTGACTTCCACGTTCGCATGCCTGAGTTGCTTGACGGACTCGCGTACTTCTTCGACCGACGTCGTGCCAAAGCGTGTTGCAAGGAACACAGTGCCGCAGCGGTGCGCCAATACGGCGGCATCGGATACCGCGAGGACGGGCGGAGTATCGATCAACACCATGTCGTATCTGTCGCCTACCGACTCCAGAAGACGGGACATTGCATCGCCCATCAGAAGCTCCGCGGGGTCGGACGGTGTAGTACCGTTGGGGAGGAAGTCGAGTCCGGGCGCTACGTTACGCTGCAGGGCGTCGTCTAACGTGGCACTCTGCGTCAGAACGTCCGCGAGCCCTGGTTGCGATTCCTTGCTGAAATACTCGTTCAGATGGCCCCTGCGCAAATCAGCGTCGATTAGCAGCACACGCTTGCCCGATCCCGTCATCACGGCTGCCAGATTGGCCGATAGAAACGATTTGCCGATCTGTTCGCTCGGACCGGTGAGCAGCACGCGATTGTTTCCCGCTTCCAGCATTGAAAGCTGCAGCACGATGCGCAGACTGCGTAGACTCTCGACAGATGGATCTCCCGGAGAATGCGTGGCGAGCAACAGCAAGCCCTCGTTCCGTTTTGGCGATTCATGCTCGAGCGCTGCTTGCGTGCGCGAAACCGGCACGGTCGCATAGACAGTCAAACCAGTTTCCTGCTCGATGTCCTGAGGATTTGTCACGCCGCCGCGCAGTATGTGGCGCATGAAGGTCACCACTATTCCCAGGACGAGGCCGAGTGCTGCGGAACCTGCGATCAGCAGCGGCTTATTCGGCTTGATGGGCTCCTTCGGTACGACGGATCGGTCGAGCAGTCGCACGGTGCCGACTTTGCCTGCCCGCACGAGTTTCAACTGCTGCATGTTGTTGAGCATGCCGACGTAGAGATCGTTATTGACGCGCACATCGCGCATCAGGCGCAACGACTCCTGTTCCAGTTCCGGCAGTGACGTCATTCGCTGCGAAACAGCGGCCTCTTTGGCGCTCAAGGCCGCAAGCTGTTGATCGACGGCACGAACCGACGGGTGCTCACTCGTGAAAAGTGCGGTGAGTTCGGAGCGTTTCTGCTTCAGCGCCAGTGCACTAGCCTGTAACTCGACGCTTTCGCGCAGATAGGTCTTGCCTTCCTCGCTGATGTCGAATGTGCCGCGCTTCATTCGCAACGCGTTGTAGCTGCGCTCGGAATCTTCAAGTTCGCTTTTCAGTTGGGGGAGTAAATCGCTGAGAAACGCCAGCGACTTTTCGGCTTCGGCTGCCTTACGCGCGATGTTTGCCGCAACGTACTCGTCGCCAATGTTGTTCAGGATCTTCGCGGTAAGTTGCCGGTCGGTGCCTGTCAGCGACGCGCCAATAATGCCGCTCTGCTTGCCTTTTTCAACGATGAACAGCTTGTCTTGCAGGTTCTCCAGCGTCTTCAGTCGCGAGTTCCTCACCAGCAGGAATTCCGTGCCGGGATTCGCATTGAGTGCCTGCACGCGCAGCGTTATCTTTCCCGTGCTCTCGTTGGAAACGATCGTCTCGCCGACACGTCCGTAGATCGGCGCGTCAAGCTGCTTCTGTTCGACAACATAGCGACCTCCGCCGAGCGAGGTCAGCTTGAAGTCGTCGCCTTCGAGATCTTCTGGAACATCGAACGTCCCTACGTTGACCGATTCGCTGCCCCACGCATAGCCGCCGGCTCCGAGCAAGCCGGGCTGTGACAAGCCCTTGTTCCAACGCGCAATCCAATTGCCGATCAGTGGAAAGCGCTTCGGCTCCGCGCTTATGTAGAGTTTGAGATTGTCGACCGCATTTCCTACCACCATACGCGAGCGCAGTACCTCGATCTGAGCGGTGGTTTCTGTTTTGACGTCGAAAAGGCTTGATACGTCGCCAAGCAGACTCTTGGTATTGGTGGGGCTCTCCTGTTCTACCTGCAGGAGAATATCGGACTGGTAAACGGGCGGTGCGAGAAGACTGTAGGCCACGCCCATTGCAAGCACCATGCTCGCGATTGCCAGAACGAGCCACCGGTTCGCCAGGACTACGTCGAGGTAACGGACCAGATCAACGTCATTCTGGCGGGAGCCGGCAGCCTGCGATTTTGGAGAAAACTCGTTCATAAGGAGCCCATCATCGAAGAGGTTTAACCGACCACCCGCACACATGGATGTGCAGGCGCTGATGCCAGCAAAGTTACGTTGCCGCACGCTATTTGTCTGCGTATCGGCGTCAAGCGTCGCGGCCCATTACTTTCCGCCCGAGTTGCGAGCGTCGTTCGAACCCCTGAATATGCCGACGAAAGTCTTTCCATCGCTTCAATGGAAGAGGGCGGCAAACAAGGCTCATACATTGTCGGAATGCTGCGACTCGTCAGACGCGGATCGTGCCTGAATGAAACCGGGTCGCGTGTAGAACGGTGTGAAGGTGGACTAGCGCGTGATGCGCACCAGTCAGCACTGCCAAAGTCTGGGGTGCCATTTTCGACGCGTATGTTCGCGAGCGCACAACCTGAGCGGGATCATTTGCACTGCATAGGCGCAGCACCACTGTGCATAAGATATGAATATGCACTTTGTCGGCGACGGTATTCGCGAAAAGTGAAACCGTTAAAGGCAAATGCAGGCAAGCAGCGTCTTTGTGGTTAACCGCACGTTCGGGCCTTATTGGGAACGGTATAAGGAAGCGCTCAACCGTGCTGTATTTCGTGACCTGAAGAGGCGACATGAAACCGAAGCGACTAATGCGCACGATTTTTACGCACGCCATTCTTCTCAGCGGCTTACCAGCGCTCACACGCTTTCTACTGTGGCGAGACCGGGTTGCGGTACTTCTTTATCACGACCCCGATCCAGCGACGCTTGATTCACACCTTGCGTATTTGAAGCAGTATTGCGACTTTGTTCCGATGTCCGAAGTGAACACGCCTGGAAAAGGTCGCCGGCGCGCGGCGCTCACATTCGATGATGGCCATGTTGGAAACGCGGCGCTGTTGCCGATTTTCATCAAGCATGGCGTTCGTCCTACCATTTATATTTGCAGCAGCATCGTGGCACATGAGCGCACTCACTGGTGGCTCACGCCGGGCGCCCAGCATGCGGGCGTCAAGCGTCTGATCAAGCTTCCCAACGCGCAAAGGCTCGAAGAGCTGGCGCGGCACGGGTTTCAGCAAAATGCACGCAGCGACGAAGCTCCGGTCAGCGGACTCAGCGAAGACCAGATAGAAGCGATGCTGCCGTACGTGGATTTTCAATCCCACACGCGTTTTCACCCGACGCTCACACGCCTCGACGATCGGGAGTGCATCGAGGAACTCGCGCAATCGAAGCGTGAGGTTGAAGAGCTTACCGGGGCACCCTGCGAACACTTCGCATATCCCTATGGCCGGTATGGGTCGCGCGAAGTGGCGATGCTAAAGGCGACCGGATACAAGAGTGGACGCACTACAGCAGTCGGCTGGAACGACGAAAAAGGTGATCCGTTTCGTCTGAGCGCATTCGATATCGAAGACGATTCGTCATTGCCATGGTTTGCCGCGCAAATGACCGGAGTGCCGCTCGCGTGGCGAAGGCTACCTTTGGGCGCGATGAAGTCGATATTGATCAGGACGTTTCACTTCGCTCGTATCGGCAAGCCGCAGACGAATGCCGGTTAATTGATCGGTAGGGTGCAGTGGGTGATGTTGCCATCGCATCGCGGCAGATGCTGAGGTCTTCTCGACGGCAAACCATTTGTACTCGAACCTGCGGGAAAAATTTTGAGCGAACAGAGGCGCAACTTCCTGACGAAGTTATCCACGACCGCATGCGCGGCAGTGGCGGGATACTTTTCGGCTAAACCGGCAACTGCGTCGAATGCAACAAATACACGCGGGCCGAGTGGCGAAGCAAGCGTGCTGGACTTCATGTCGCCCGAAGCACGCGCTGACGCACGCTCTGGCGCGCCGTCCGTCGATCACAGCGCTGCGATACAAGCGGCATTTAGCAGCGGTGCCGCAGTCGTGAATGTCCCTGGCGGGCACGTGTTCAAGGTGACCAAGCCCCTCAGGATTGAGAAGGCAATTCGTGTAGTCGGCGGCGGCGAGTTGCGATTTACAGCCGGCATCGCCAATGCAGCGGCGATCACGGTGACTGCTCAAGGCTGTGAATTCGACGGAGTCTATCTCACGAACCCGAACATGCTTCAGTCGAATAGCGGCGAACGCAACGTCGGCATCATTTTTCGCGCGAGTCTCGGCTCCGTGACGCGCTCGACCATCCGTTATTTTCAGAACGGCATTCAGGTCGAGTCGACAGGCGAGTACCACGATTTCATCATCGCCAATAACAGGGTTATTGACTGTATCGGCGCTGGCGGCGGCCCGACGCAAAAGTCCACTTATGGCGAGGATCGCGGCGACGGTATCACGGTCTGGGGTTGCGCAGCGACGATCACCGGCAATCTCGTAACAGCCAGAGCCGGTCAGGACTGCCGCATCGGAATACACATGGAAGGGCTGGCGAACTACCATGCCGACTCGTTCCCGCTGCAGGACAACATGTGCACGGTGGTGGGCAACGTCGTGCGAGGTTCGTTCCGGCGCAGCATCGTGACGGAGAACGTCAATAACTCGACCATTACGGGCAACACCTGCGAGGGCGCGAAGTGGTGGGGCATAGCTATCGTCCGATCGCTGGCGTGCTCGGTCACGGGTAACACGGTGATATTCGACCGCGCCGCAACCGACGGCACCGGGTCCGCATGGGACCCGATTCACGCAGGCATTGCCGTGTATGGCGGAGCCGTGCAGTGCGTCATATCGGGCAACACGGTCGACCTCACGCGCGGTCACGCGAGAGCCGCAATTTGCTTGATAGGCTCGGACACCGATAACGCGGTCTCAGTGGAGCAGCGGGCGACGACAAACGGCACGGCTCGTGTGACGCTGACATCCGCAAATCCTGCGGTTCAACTCGGCCAACTTATTACTGGGCCTGGCGTGCCGTCAGCAACCTTTGTCGTGAGTGTTGCTGAAACTGCGCTGGTTGCGAGCAACCCGATACGCGCCGGCTCGCCGCTATTGACTTTCATATGGCACGAGCGCGGACAAGGCACAGCTGTCACCAATAACAGTGTGCTTTGTAATGCTGCGGATGGTGCAATTGGCATTCTCGCGCTCTACCAGGATTCGCCGTCGATTTTAGGCAATAACCTGCGTTACATGGGCGCGCACGGCATTCATTGTCTGGACGTGTCCGACCCGGTAATCAACGGCAATACCGTGCTCGGTCAAGAGAGCGCGAAAAATGGCATCTATCTGGAGTCGAGCGCGACGGGGGCCGTGGTAGTGGGTAATGTGGTCGAGGGTTTCAGCGGGCCTGGAGGAAGTGGAATTGCGGCGGCAAATCGCGTTGGCGGTGTTGTGTCGGCCAATCTCGTTCGCCGTTGCGAGACGGGCATGAATCTGAACGGCTGCACTGCCATGTCGGTGACGGGAAACAGTGCAATGAGCTGTGGCACGAGTTATTCGCAGGCACGCGGTGCCGGCATGCTCCTGGCAAGCAACGCCAGTGCGGGCTGAGAAAATAACATCGCGGCGCGCGAATCAATATAGATCACGGCAACGCTTCGCATTGCCGGATTCTTTCATTTGGCCGAAGTCCCGAGCCGCCGCGTGTGGACAAGTTTCACGTAACGAAGCACCAGGAAGTGTGGGGTACTAAACAAACCGTCGTCGCCGTCTTCGCATACGATCGAATGCCGTCGACGTTAATCGCTGCCTCCAAACACGTAACCGGTTCGCCGTCTCCGGAACCGAAGCAACGTAGCGATCGCCGACTCACCCGACGTGTTCATTGACTGCCGCGCCAAACGCTGTTTGCGAAGGCGAGTGTGCAGTTCTGTGAGCTTTTGCGGAGGACGACGCCTTGTTTGATCCAAAAGCTCTCATGCGCGCTGAACCTGGCGAGTCCACGCCGGTTGAAAGATCGTCGCGCCGCGTCTTCCTGCGTGATGCCGCAATGCTTGCACTCGCGGCGGCGCCTTTGTCGTCGTACGCACAGCATGGGACGTCGGGGCTCGTCACTCCGCCAGTTCGTCTGGAAGACACGCGACTGGTCGATCAGACCGGTACAGAGCGATCGCTGAACAGCATGCTGCTAGATGGCGTGACAGCAGTTCAGACCATCTATACCGGATGTAGCTCCGTATGTCCTCTGCAAGGAGCGCTGTTCAGCGCGGTGCAGCAACGGTTGCAACAAACTCGTGGACGTTATCCGGTTCGATTGCTCTCGATCGGAATCGATCCGCTTTCCGACTCACCGTCCGCGCTGCATGAGTGGCTCAAGCGTTTTCAGGCCGGGCCAGCATGGACTGCTGCGACTCCGACACTACGAGACGTCGACGGAATGCGGATGGCGCTTGCAGGCAGCCGCTTGCCGCTCGGCAACATTGCGGATCATGCAACCCAGATCTACTGCTTCGATGCAAGCGCGCGGTTGCGCTGGCGCAGCGCGGATCTTCCACGTGTAGACGAAATTTGCAATGCGCTGGGCGCATTGGGGCGCGCGTAGTTCAACGTTAACTGGAGCAGAGATCATGGCGCCAATTCCGTTTGTCAGATTCATCGGGCTCTATGCAGGCAGGTGCGTGAATGCACTTTGCGTCGCCGCTATAGCGTTCGCGCTTACCACGTTTGCGACCCGCGTAGAGGCGCAAACGGTAGGTCCGATCACGCTCAGCGGTATGAATCTGTGCGCGGACGTTGACGCTGCATCGACAACGGGTGGCGCCTCGGTCATTTCCTGGGGCTGCTCGGGCGGTGCAAATCAGCAATGGCGGCCCGTACCCACCGGATCACAGTTCCACTTCGTAAATCAGAACAGCGGCCTGTGCATGGACGTGACAGGAGAGAGCTTGAATGCTGGTGCCGCCATTATCCAGTGGGCGTGCAACGGTCAGACGAACCAGACATTTACCGCGAAGCCGCAAGGCAACGGCTACGCGATCGTCGCGGCGCACAGCGGCATGTGTCTGGCGGCGCAGAGTCTGACTGGATGGGGTCAGCAAATCCGGCAGCAGGTATGCAATGGGAGCGCTCTGCAGACGTGGCAGTTGAGCGGCCTGAATGTGAAGACGTTGCCGTCGAAGTGGTCGGCGCCTGTCGGAGTGCCGATGGTTCCCGCGGCAGCCGCCAATCTTCCTGACGGCAATGTGCTGGTGTGGTCGTCGGATATGCTTCTCGACTTTACGTCCGGTGAAATCACGCCGGGAAAGACCTACACCGCGGTCTTCAACCCGACCACGGGAACCAACAAGCAGGTGCTGGTCAGCAACACCGGGCACGATATGTTCTGCCCCGGTATCGCGAATCTGCCGGACGGCCGCCTGCTGGTGAACGGGGGATCGAGCAGCTCGAAGACGAGCATCTACACGCCTTCGACAGGTCAATGGTCGTCGAGCAACCTGATGAAGATCCCACGCGGCTATCAGGGGACCGTTACGTTGAGCAATGGGAGCGTATTCACGCTCGGTGGCTCATGGAATGGCGGCGAGGGCGGCAAAAACGGCGAAACGTGGACGTCCGGTTCGGGCTGGCAAATCAACGGCGCGATACTCGCCGACTACATATTGACCCAGGACGCGGCGGGCATATTCCGCGCCGACAATCACGCGTGGTTGTTCGCAGTGTCCAATGGACGCGTTTTCCACGCCGGCCCGAGCCAGGCCATGCACTGGTTCGACACGGCAGGTAACGGCAACGTGACCGATGCCGGCAAGCGCGCGAACGATACCGATGCGATGAACGGGAACGCCGTCATGTACGACATCGGCAAGATTCTCGCTGTTGGTGGTGCGCCAAGTTACGAGCAGTCGAATGCGACGTCGAATGCGACGCTCATCGATATCAGCACCGGCACAGCGGTCGCCACCGCGCTGCCTCCGATGAGCTATACGCGGGCATTCAGCAGCAGCGTTGTGTTGCCGAGCGGGCAGGTCGTCGTGGTGGGCGGTCAAGCCTTTGCGCAGCCTTTCTCGGACGACACTGCGGTGCTGACTCCGGAGTTGTGGGACCCGACGACGAAAGTCTTTTCGCAGCTCGCGCCGCAAGCTGTGCCGCGGACGTATCACAGCGTTGCGCTGCTATTGGCGGATGGCCGCGTGCTGAGCGGAGGCGGGGGACTGTGCGGCGGCTGCGCGACTAACCACACGGACATCGAAATACTTACGCCGCCGTATCTACTCAATGCGGATGGATCGGCAGCGACACGGCCGACCCTCAGTAACGTACCCGCCGATGCACAGCTCGGTACTTCCATCGCCGTGAAAGCGAGTAGTGGTGTCAAGGCATTCGCGCTCATGCGCCTGTCGTCCAACACGCATGCTGTAAATAACGAGCAGCGACGCGTGCCGTTGAGCTTCACGGTAGGTACGGCCGGTGAATTCATTCTGAAGATTCCGGCCGATCCTGGTGTTGTCGTGCCTGGCTACTACATGCTCTTTGCGTTGAACACCAATGGCGTGCCGAGCGTGTCACGCACGCTGCGCCTGCACTGATGATTACGTCGACAACCTTACGCCGGGCGATTCGGCTGACGATCTGCCTGGCGATACTAAGCAATGCGCATTTCGCGCATGCCGACTTGAGCTGCTCTCCGGGCGATATGGGCTGTGCGATTTTCACTGGGCAACGTGCGGCAGTAGCGCACCTGCGCGACGACAATCAATCGCTGCCGGAATGGACCACGCGATGCGTGAACTGCCATACACGGACGGATCCATCGCCGGGCTTTGCACCGCCCCTTACTCGTGGCTACTTGCTCGACGCAAGAAGCCGCCGGGGCGGGCCGCCCAGTCGGTACGATCCCGTTGCTTTCTGTCGGGCAGTCAAAGACGGCATAGATCCGGCAAGCGTGGTGTTGCGCAAGTCCATGCCTCATTTCGAGCTATCGAGTGCCGAGTGTGCAGCGCTTTGGCGCTTTGTCACTAACCCGTAGTGCGTTGGACGCTGCGGGCATGTTGCCCACTGGCCGACTTGAGGAGGGCGCCGGGGCCAACATGACTTACTGCTTATGCGGCGCGTGCTCGAGCATCGCATCGGCGATTCGATGATTGCCGTTTTCCTTCAGCGCTTCGGCCGCGCCCTCGATGTCGCGTGCGTCCTTATTCTGGCTTAGCTTGCTTTTGCCCACGAGCCGCGTGATCTCGATCTCCAGGCCGACAATCGCTTTGAGCATGGTGTCGATATATTCGCTCGGCGCGTCTCCCATTTTCCAAGGACGAGGCTGGCTCGCCTCATGTGTGCGAGTCAGGCGCGCCACGAGGCCTCGCACGTATTTCTCATCGTCGCGAATCGTGATGCGGCCGTGCGCGTGCACCACCATGTAGTTCCAGGTGGGCACCTGTCTGTGCGTTTCCTGCTTGCTCGGGTACCACGTCGGCGAAATATAGGCGTCGCCCGCATGGAAGACGACGAGTACTTCATCGCCGTTGGCCACGTCCTGCCACAGCCGATTGTTTCGCGCGACGTGCGCGTGCAGCACGCCGAATTCGCCTTCTTCCGGCGCTAGTTCGAACGGAATGTGATTAGCGTCCAGACCGCTCGTGCCGTGAGTGACTAGCGTGCCGAAGGGATTGTGCGCGATGAACGCATGCAGCACGTCTTTGCGCGCTTCGTTGAAATGGTCGGGTACGTACATGGCTGCTCCGTTGAGTTCTGTACGCAGTGTGCGCCAAAACTCGTGTCGCCTGTAGAGCCAGCTTCGGGCGATTTCTTCAGGCCAGAGTCGCGGCGCCGCGTGTCGGTGTCTCGTGAAAAAGAAATGGCCTCCCGCCAGAAAGCAGCGGGAGGCCATTTCGTACATCGAACCCGGTCGGGCGGATCAGCTGTCCGCGTGGCCCGACGTAAAGTTCGTGAATGCGCCGTACGGCGGATTCAGCGCAGTACCGTTGGTCATAATGCCGAACGTGTTGTTGCCGCTGTCGAGCACGTAGTACATGACGGACTGAATGTTGTGCGTCTTGCGAGCCGCATAGAACGAACCCAGTTGCGACGTAATGTAACTCGCTCGATATGTTTGCGACTGCTCCGGGCCGGTGTTCCACTCGGTGATGAAGAACGGCACACCGTATCGGGCCTTGCAGTACGCAGGCAGGTTGATGCCCGGACCCGCGCCATCGGTACCGATGTTGAAAATGTCGCCATACACTTCATAGTTGTGCCATGTCGTGATGTCCCAGCGCACCTTCGGATAGCCGCCGCTGCCGTCCGGTTGCATGCCGTCCCACAGCGCGTCCGAGGCACCGACGTCGGCGACGCAGAAGTTGATACCGCATTTCGCGCCGGGCTGCGCGGCTTTCACTCCGTCGATCATGCCGCGCATTGCGCCGCGCATGGTGGGCCAGTTTGCGTTGTTAAAGTCGAGGGCCTTCGTTCCTGCGTTCGTCGAATCGATGATGATCGCCCTGTCGCGCGTCAACTCGTTTCCGCATTCATAGAACGTCACGCCGTACGGCTTCAACGCGTTTGCGATTGTGAATGCCGGTCCATACGTGGCGTTGTACGCAGCGGATTCGCCTGCGAGCAGTCTGCCGCTGCTGTCGTAAAGACCCAAGTTGACCAGCACGAGCAGCGTCATACCCGCCGACTGGAACGCCTGTGCCAGTTTGACCACAGCATTCAATTGATTCGGATCTGCCGTGCAGCCGACGCGGTAGCTCGTGCAGCCCAGGCCCTTCAGGATCGATATGAGTTGCGTCGGCGTGTACGTGTAGTCGAAGTGACCGTTAATGCCAAAGAAGCTTCCGGCGGTCGCGGCGGTGGCAATACGCGGATCGCTACATGGCAACCATTGGGCGGCCACCTCTGCGTTCGCGTAGAACTGTCCGCTGGTGTTGCGGCAATAGATCTTGCCGCCGTACCAGAGCACCAGCGACACGTTGTAGTTGTTGCCAACAACCGCGCCGTTCCGGGAGATGACGCCGTTGGTCAGCGTCCACACGGCGCCGGTCTTGTCGACAATGTTGGGAGCCGACGGCATCGTCGTACCGTCCGGCGACGTCGTGCCTTGGCGCGGGTCACTCGTAGACTGCCACGTCGATCCAGTCCACTGGTAAAACTGTGAGCTGGTGTTCTCAACGTAAATGTTGCCGTTGAAGCACAGCGCGAGAATCACGTTGTAGTTGTTCCCGGCCTTCGCGCCATTGCGATAAGCGACACCGCCCGAAAGAGTCCAGGTGGCGCCCGAGCCGTCGACCAGGGATGTCGCCGGCGGCATCGCGGCGCCGTTCGGCGACGTGCCTTTGGCCGTTGCGTTCGTCTTTTGCGCCGCAGAATTAGCGGTAATTGCGCCGCCTTCTTCCGCACCACCGCCGCCGCATGCGCTCAAAATAACACTACCGCTCAGTGCCGTCAGTGCGCCAATAAACTGTCGTCTTTTCAACATTTTGAATTATCCGCTATCGAAAAAACCCCGAAAAAATTTATAAATTTGATTTTGTATTTTGTTGATTACTGATCTTGAAACTAGAAAATCTTTGTTTTTATTCGCACTACTGATCTTCTATAAAATATCAGTGCTATTTAGTGCGTCATGCCGTGCGTCTGCCGAACCGGTTCGCGCCGCTTTAATGAACGAGGCGGTTCAAACAAACGCGCACGAGCCAGTCGAAACGGCCGGGCCGATTCGCGCGTCGGGGAATCATCAACAGTGGGGTCAACCGAACTGTTTGCCGGAACCGCGGATCAGAACGGTGTCCATGCAAACGTTTGCTGGGAGCGAACCCGCAATGCGTAAAATTTGCGGGGTTGCTACTGCGAACGGGGTAGATCTTACCCGCAAGAGTCGTCGGACAAAACGAGAAATAGCAAATTCCCGCCAGAAAGCAAGATCGTTTCCGATTTCGCGGGTTGTCCCAAATAAGTTTTACTTTCTCCTTATCGTATGGGGACTGGTCGCCCTGCATTTTTTTCGCTTTGACCCCAAGAGATGGATGTCATATTTTCCGCTTTCATGCGCGTCGGCTTAGCTTCCCGCCGCCACATCCTCGCGTGGCAAAAACGACACGAATGCCTGCGTTCAGCACTTTCGGACACGGACGCCCTGGGCTCCTGTGAGATTGGCGCGTTCTAAGGTGATGCAACTTCGCAAAACGATTTGGCGCATGCTAAGCTGAACTTAAAGATGGAGCGTTAATTCACCCAATACTGGTTTAGGCGTTTGAATGGTGGGCATCGTAAATGTCCGGGTATTCGCCTGAGCGTGTTGTTTTCGCGCGTGAAGCTTGACCGGAGATTGTCGAATGTCGCAGGTCAATGACGAAACCAGTTACGCGAATGGAAAAGACGAAGTGAAAAGACGGCCGCGAGTGTTAATGTGCCCTTTTAGAAATCCTACAAACCGCTACATCGACATTCAGAAGGATCTATATAGATCCGCCGGCTACGATGTGTTCCCGCTGTCAATCAGGGGACTGCTGAGCGGCGGGTTGGCCGATCTGTTCAAGCCGGAGAACATGCTTGTATTTCATTGGCTTGAATACCGGGCGTTCAGGCGTCAGAAAGGCACGGCACAACTTAGCGTGACCGGCTGCCTGCTGCTGGCGTTCTACTGTTCATTGATGTTGATCGGGCGAGCCAAGGTCGTGTGTTTCGTACATGATCAGGCAGTGCACGATACGGTCGGCTTCAACAGGCGCTTGTCTATGCGGATTATTGCGCTCGTTCATCGTCTTGCCGATGTCCGTGTTGTACACGCGCCGGATTTTCAGGCTCGCTACCGTGCGCAGTATTTACCTCATCCGCTCTATTGGGACGCTCCCGGCCATCCGTCAGGTACGGCGAAGCCCCGCGGCGCGGCGCCGCTTTATACGATGCTCGGCGTGATTCGTCCATATAAGCAGATCGACGCGGTACTCGACGTTTGGCCGGGCGATTGCAAACTGCACGTCGCCGGCCACGGCACCGAAGCTTATCTCGCGACGCTGAACGAAATCATCGACAGGAAATCGCTGCGAGAAGCCGTGCGCATC
Organism: Paraburkholderia caledonica; assembly: GCF_000383275.1. Classification (NCBI taxonomy): domain Bacteria; kingdom Pseudomonadati; phylum Pseudomonadota; class Betaproteobacteria; order Burkholderiales; family Burkholderiaceae; genus Paraburkholderia; species Paraburkholderia caledonica. The sequence continues at coordinate 238,713 of NZ_KB911042.1, forward strand.
GATTCGAAGTTTTTGACCGACGCAGAGTTCGCGCAAGGCATTGCGCAGAGCGACGTGTTGATCTTGCCGCACGCGGCCGACTCCATGCTCGTCAGCGGCGTCTTCTTTGAAGCCATTGGTCTCGTGCCGGTTCTGATCGCACGATCGACACCTTTCATGGCGTGGGCCGCGCGGAGGTTCGACAACGTCATGCTGTTCAATGACGTAAGCGAGCTTCCTGCGATTCTGAAGTCGGTCAATGAGTCGTGGCAGACCATTGCCGGCAATGCGGCCAAGCGCAAAGCTGTCGACGAGTTCGGGTGGAACGCCTGCTCCCGGCAGTACGCGCAGTTTTTCGAGTCGGTCGTAGGGCATACGAACGCTGTCGAAAAACCGGTCACTGAGTGACGCTGTGAGCCGGTAGGGCGTTGTTAGGTTCGTTGGTACGTTCTTAGTTAGCGGAGGCCGTGTTAGTCCCGGCTGTTATCCGCTGCGGTTCTAAAGCGCCAAGCGGCTTGCGTGCAGCAAGCCGCTTTTGCTATCGCGCGAGTGACGCCGTCTTCGTCGCGAAGATATCGACGTAATTGAGTGGATCGTCGCGCCATTTTGTAATTGTGCTCCGCAGGCGCGCTGCGATTGTTCGCATGGGTTCCGTCTCGGCTGGTATTCCCGCCTTTGCGTCGGTTTCTTCAACCTTGCCGTAAGTGAAGTGTTCCTCAAGAAACTTAAGCACGACGTTGGGATCGCCCCCTAACCGGGCCATATGATATGGCGACCATTCCACGAGAATCGCATCGGCTTTCGCAAGCGTCTTGCTGCCGCCAGCAAAGACATAGGGCTCCGCACCCTGTGTGTCGACTTTCGCAAAGACAGGGCCGGATAACTGAATAGGAAGATCATCCAGCCTTGCGCAGCGCACTTCGATGATCTTGCGACCCACCTCGTTCTGTTTTGCGGGAAGGTTGGTTTCGAAGTGAAGGCGGTGGTCGCCCAGATTGCCGTCGGCAATCTCGAAGGGCAGCACTTCCTCTCGTTCGTGCAACGCGAGTTGGAAAGTCTCTATGTTGGGTGACGGGCAATTTTCCGCAATGTTGCGTAGAAGATTGCGGTAATTGACCGGTTCCGGTTCGAACGCATAACACTTCACGCGCTCGTTGTGCTGCGCAATCGGTATGGTCGTCATGCCGATGTTCGCGCCGATGTCGAGATATGTTCCTCCCGAACCGGCGAAGAACAATTTCAACTTGTCGGAAAGCTCAGGCGCCCAACGTCCGGTCTCGGCGTATTTCTTCAGAATGCTCAGATCATTCGAACTGCTGACCATCGTGCCGTACTGTCCATTTGCCGAGAACCGCACAACATTGAGCTTCCGTGAGAGGCTGGACAGGTAGAGATAGCCATACTCTCTCGCGAGCGAGTTATCTTCCAGGAGGGACTTTGCCATCACATGCCGAAGCCTCAAGGGAAGCATCGAGGTTACAGCGCCAGCGGCGGAGAGAACGAGTTTCTTCATGAGAAACAGAATACAGCAACCCTATTTCCGCAGCGTTTCCACATCTCCTCGCTTTCGGCAAAGGCATCAACGAAATCGGCCAGGCCTGGTAAGCGGACGACACGACAATGAACGCAACGCCGCGCTGGTGACGCAACAGGCCCGGGGCCGCTATATGAGCGAAGCAACGTTAGATAACGGTTGATCTAGCATTGCGCCGCGAACCTCCGGCTCATGTGTCAGGCGGTGCGGAAAACCGATACGGCGGTGCGCAATTGCTGCGCTTGATGTTCGAGAGAGCCGGCGGCCGCAGCCGCCTCTTCGACTAACGCGGCGTTCTGCTGCGTCACTTCGTCCATCTGTGTGATCGCCTGATTGATCTGCTCAATGCCGCGGCTCTGTTCGTGCGACGCCGACGCGATCTCGCCCATGATGTCCGTCACTCGCTGAATCGCGATGCCGACCTTTTCCATGGTTTCCCCTGCGCTCGCGACAAGTTCGGCTCCTGCCTCGACCCGCGAGCCCGATGCCTCGATGAGCGCCTTGATATCTTTGGCCGCACTCGACGACCTTTGCGCGAGACTGCGGACTTCGCTCGCGACGACGGCAAAACCCCTGCCTTCCTCGCCGGCTCTCGCGGCTTCGACCGCCGCGTTGAGCGCAAGAATGTTCGTCTGAAACGCAATGCCTTCAATGATGCCGATGATCTCGGCGATCTTGCCCGAGCTCTCCTGAATCCCGCTCATCGTGTCCACGACTTGGCCCACGATCCTGCGTCCTTCGAGCGCAACCTGATTTGCATTGTCGGCGAGTCCGTTCGCTTGCCTCGCGTTTTCCGAGTTCTGCTTGACGGTCGCGGTCAGTTCTTCAATGCTCGCCGCCGTTTCCTGCAGCGATGCGGCTTGCTGCTCGGTCCGTGCCGAGAGGTCCGTGTTGCCCGCTGCGATCTGACTCGTCCCACTCATTACGGCCTCGGAGCTCGTGCCGATGCGGACCACCATGTCGAGCAATGACTGCCGCATGCGTGCCACCGATGCGAGCAAGCTCGTTTCATTAGCGCCCGTAACGACGATCGGAAGACTCAGGTCGCCGACCGACATGCGGTGCATGGCCTGCGAAACGTCGGCGGGTTCGCCGCCAAGTGCGCCGGTCACGCGGCGAATGATTTGCCAGGCAAGTGCCGCAATACCCAGAATCGCAACCGAGATCAGGGTGATGAGGAACGCGCCCGTTCGCCAGAACGTCGCGCTGATATCGGTGGTGAATATGCCCGTTCCGATCCACCATCCCCACGGCTTGAATTCGACCAGTCCGTTGATCTTTTCTACCATCTCGCCGCTGGTGGGATGTTTGGCGAGCACCGTCATGATCGGAATATGTTCGCGGGCGAGCATTTCACGGTAGAGGTCGCCGTCGGGACGTCCGTCGGGTGCCTTTCCGACGTTGATCTTGCCGACGGTCGAAGCCTTGCGGTGTACCAGCGTGAGGCCGTCGGGAAGGCGAGCCCAGAAGTAGCTCTCGTCCGAATAATTCAGTTGGCTCAACGCCTCTTTCGTCGCGGACTGCGCCTGCTCGGTCGTCAACTTCCCGGCCACTTCCTGGTCGTGGTAGTACGTCGCGAGGTGCTCTGCCATTCGCAGCAGATTGGTGATCTGTGCGCGCTTGTCGTCGAGCATCGCTTGTCTGACGCTGTAAAGACTGTAGGAACCGACAACCAGGAGCGCGACGAGCGCCGCGAGCGCAAGCATCGTCAGGCGCGTGGAAACCTTCATTGGAAACCTCAATTGTTCAGTGGTCCCGCGCCGGATCAGTATAAAAAGCGCGCAGGTTTCTCATCAACGGCACGGCGCACCGATACTGTATTAGGGTTTCTATGGATTCGATGACGCGCGCCCCTTGGGTTGGCGGGAAGGTCGAGAAGATTTCTTGTGAGTGAGCAGGTTCGGGTTTCTCCCTGCCTTGGCCGCCTCGGATCTGGTGGAGTGGGCGGGCTAACTATCCCGTGGCGGGGCAGAGCATGTAAATCTCAACTGTCCCCACATCCCTTCTTGAATTTGTCACCACCCGTCCATATAATTAGCACTCGCTGCACGAGAGTGCTAACAACTTCGCCGGTTGGCTCGGCCAGCCGGGTTTTCCAAGCGTTCTTCAGTCTCAATCAAGAGAGGAGTATGTATGAACCTTCGTCCTTTGCATGATCGCGTGATCGTCAAGCGTCTGGATCAAGAAACCAAGACCGCGTCGGGCATCGTGATCCCCGAAGCCGCAGCAGAAAAGCCGGATCAGGGCGAAATCCTGGCAGTCGGCCCGGGCAAGCGTGACGACAAGGGCGCACAGATCGCCCTCGACGTGAAGGTTGGTGACCGCGTCCTGTTCGGCAAGTACGCAGGCCAGACCGTCAAGGTCGACGGCAACGAACTGCTCGTGATGCGCGAAGAAGACATCATGGCCGTGGTGAACAAGTAAGCGCAAGCCGCTACTTCCCCGGTTATATCCCAAGAATTCAAGGAGTTAGAAGATGGCAGCTAAAGACGTCGTATTCGGTGATTCCGCCCGTGCCAAGATGGTCGAAGGCGTGAACATCCTCGCGAACGCTGTGAAGGTCACGCTGGGTCCGAAGGGCCGCAACGTTGTCCTGGAACGCAGCTTCGGCGGCCCGACGGTCACCAAGGACGGTGTGTCGGTCGCAAAAGAGATCGAACTGAAAGACAAGCTCCAGAACATGGGCGCGCAAATGGTCAAGGAAGTGGCTTCCAAGACCAGCGACAACGCAGGTGACGGCACCACGACCGCAACGGTTCTGGCTCAGTCGATCGTCCGCGAAGGCATGAAGTACGTTGCATCGGGCATGAACCCGATGGACCTGAAGCGCGGTATCGACAAGGCCGTGGGCGCCGCGATCGAAGAACTGCGCAAGATCAGCAAGCCGTGCACGACGAACAAGGAAATCGCACAAGTCGGCGCGATTTCGGCAAACAGCGACTCGTCGATCGGCGATCGTATCGCTGAAGCAATGGACAAGGTCGGCAAGGAAGGCGTCATCACCGTCGAAGACGGCAAGTCGCTGCAAGACGAGCTGGACGTCGTCGAAGGTATGCAATTCGACCGCGGCTACCTGTCGCCGTACTTCATCAACAACCCGGACAAGCAAGTTGCCGTGCTCGAGAACCCGTTCGTGCTGCTGCACGACAAGAAGGTCTCGAACATCCGCGATCTGCTGCCGGTTCTGGAACAAGTCGCCAAGGCTGGCCGTCCGCTGCTGATCATCGCAGAAGACGTCGAAGGCGAAGCACTGGCAACGCTGGTGGTGAACAACATCCGCGGCATTCTGAAGACGGTTGCCGTGAAGGCTCCGGGCTTCGGCGATCGCCGTAAGGCCATGCTGGAAGACATCGCGATCCTGACCGGCGGCCAAGTCATCGCTGAAGAAACCGGCCTGACGCTCGAAAAGGCAACGCTGGCAGAACTGGGCCAGGCGAAGCGCATCGAAGTGGGCAAGGAAAACACGACGATCATCGACGGCGCTGGCGAAGCTGCAAACATCGAAGCGCGTGTCAAGCAAGTCCGCACGCAAATCGAAGAAGCTACGTCGGACTACGACCGTGAAAAGCTGCAAGAGCGCGTTGCCAAGCTGGCAGGCGGCGTTGCAGTGATCAAGGTCGGCGCTGCGACCGAAGTCGAAATGAAGGAAAAGAAGGCACGTGTCGAAGACGCACTGCACGCAACGCGCGCAGCTGTGGAAGAAGGCATCGTTGCAGGCGGCGGCGTTGCGCTGATCCGCGCACGTACGGCGATTGCCGGCCTGAAGGGCGCTAACGCCGATCAGGACGCAGGTATCAAGATCGTCCTGCGCGCAATGGAAGAGCCGCTGCGCCAGATCGTCACGAACGGCGGCGAAGAAGCCAGCGTCGTGGTGGCGGCAGTTGCTGCTGGCCAGGGCAACTACGGCTACAACGCAGCAACCGGCGAGTACGTCGACCTGGTTGACGCTGGTGTCGTGGACCCGACGAAGGTCACGCGCACTGCACTGCAAAACGCAGCATCGGTGGCAGGTCTCCTGCTGACGACCGACGCAGCTGTTTGCGAACTGCCGAAGGAAGACGCACCGATGCCTGGTGGCATGCCCGGCGGCATGGGCGGCATGGGCATGGACATGTAATTCATGTCCGCTCCCTGGTTGCGCCTCGTACAGAGGTTCAACCGGGAGCCCATGGAAAAGCGCGCCGCAAGGTGCGCTTGCAAAAGAGAAAACCCGCAATCAAATGCGGGTTTTTTTGTTTCTGCGCTCATTCGTTTTTGCGTTTCTGCGCGACGACAAGCGGTCAACGGCTTACGACTAAGCCGGTTGCGCGAGGCAGTGCTCATGCAAGTACCGGAAGATACCCGCTACGCTTTCGGCCGGCGTCAACGTTGCGGTGTCGATTGTGATATCCGGATCGACCGGGGATTCGTAGGGCGCTGATACGCCTGTGAACGATGCAATTTCACCGGCCAGCGCCTTTGCATACAGACCTTTCGGGTCGCGGCGCGCACATACCGCGAACGGCGCGGACAGATATATCTCCACAAATTTGTCAGCGCCCACGATATCGCGCGCCATCGTCCGGTCGGCCTGCGTCGGCGAGATGAGCGCAGTAATAACGATAAGTCCTGCGTCGTTCATCAACTGGGCGACATGCGCGACACGGCGGATGTTTTCGTGGCGGTCGTGCTGATCGAAGTCAAGATCGCTGCCAAGGCCGTGGCGAACGTTGTCGCCGTCGAGTACATAGCAGGCCCGGCCTTGGCAGACGAGTTGCCGTTCCAGTTCGAACGCGATGGTCGACTTGCCTGCTCCCGAGAGGCCGGTCAGCCAGATCGTGACCGGCTTCTGGTGGAGAAGACGCATCCTGTCCGCGAGCGTAATGGCACCGTGAAACCGTTGCACCGGGCCGCCGAGCTGCTGTTTCATTGTGTGTTCCTGAAGGCTTAAACGCAGTGCCAACCCCGGCGCCATACGCCGGCGTTATGAAGCCGTTCTGCCGAATCGGCCACGGCGACATGGAATCCGTCCGGCGCGTCCGGCGGCAAAGCGATCGAAAAGCCGGTGTAGGCGCTCGGATAGCCGGCGCTTGCAACATCCGGCCGATGCTCGCCGGTTGAGCCGCTCGCAACGACCTCGCTGCCGACGCGCACTTCGAGCCGCACACTTTGTTCCGGGCGACTGAGGTTCACGGCCCAGCCGGACACGACACCGTCGAGCACCGAGTCGACAAAGCCGTCGTACATATCGGCAAACGTTCGCGCTTCGCCCTGCGCGAACCGCAGGTATTCGTTGATCGGCGCGAGGTCGAAGCGGTTGATCACGCCGTGTACTTTGACAAGGAACGCTTCGTCGAAGCCGAATACCACCGAGCTGTGAAGGTACGGATTCTCGAGCTGATTAATTTCTGCCTGGATCACGTGAACCAGATTGAGGGCATTCGCAAACACGCTGCCCGACTTATGCGCGTCGCGTTGAATTTCGCGCTTCGCGTATTCGAAGAACTCATAATCCAGGCGATTGTCCTGAATAAATTTCTGTTTCGCGCTTTCGCTCAACTGACCAATGTTTTTCGCCGAACCGCTCGTAATGTTCGTCTCAAAGTAGAACGGCAATTTCATTCCGGTTTTGGCACAAAGCCGGAGGAGAAATTCGCTCATGTTTTCGCAGATGCCGACTGCGCTGAAGTGATGCTGCAGGTTGGCTTTCGCAATACCGAGACTGAGTTCATCTGGTGCCGGATGACCGCTCAACATTTGCACGAATACATTTTTGCCGCCGAGCGACTCGCTGACCCACTCGTCGAGCGAAAGGGCGCCGCGCAGCACGAGCGCTTCGGTTGCCGACACGCTCGCACCGCGTGCGACATCACCGTTCTTTCCGTTCAGTGCATAGCGGTAATGCGATATTTGCCGGGCGAGCGGATCGCGCAGAATGGTGCAATAGGCGAGCGGCGTCTTGAGACTTCTATGAATACCGTACGGTTGATGACCGCCGCCAATGCGCGTTTGAAGTAGCTTGGCACGGCACCGGTCCCAACCGTCGCCGGTCCATTCGAATACGGTGAATTGATCTTTGCCTCTATTCAGGTCGAAAAATGAAATCACCGTGGATCCCCCGCTTTTGGGCGGGTGAATGAAAAACGTGGGCGATGACATATGAAATATGAAGATATTTCGATTCCTGAGTGTATCGCGCGCGTTTGTCTCTCGTTGTAACGTTTAATTACGCGACGGATTCTGGATTCGGGGGGCGGGACGTCATTTACAGGCCGCTGCCCAGCGACAAAAGATGGCGTCAGATGCGCGAACCGCCAGGAGACAGGAAAACGCCGCAGCACGCGGCTGCCGCGCACGCCGGGCGAGGTGCCGGCGCGCGAACGTCGAAACAGGCGATGGGCGGTAAGGCGAAAAGAGGAGAGCGCGTCAGTGCCGCGCTTCGCCGGGCGCCGCGTCCTTGCCGCTTGCCGGCGGCGTTTCGTCGTCGCTACTGCGAGCCCAGAAGAACCGGTCCGGCATATACGCGCCCATACCCGGCCGGAACGCGCTGCGCACCGCCTGGTACAGATATTCCTGAGCCTCGCGAACCGCCTCTGCCGGCTCCTGGCCATTGGCAAGAAGTGCCGCGATGGCCGAGCCGAGCGTATCCGTCAGGCCCATGATGCGGTGACTGCCGCGATCCCACATGTCCTGGCGCAACTGGCCGTCTTCGCTGAAAAGCGTATTGACCAGCCGGTGCGTGCCGGTTTCCGTCGACAGAATGTATTCGCAGCCCTGCGACAGCAGATGCGAGATCGCGGCGTCGAGGCTCGGTGCTTCGGCGTCGCCGTCTGGCTGGGCGAGCGCGAGCAGGGTGGCCGAGTCGGCGACCAGCAAGGTGGTTTGCGGCGCGAGCAGGTCGGCAATGGCTTCACGCAGTTCATCGGCGGCGAGGACGTGCTCGTCGTCGAGTGTGAAGTCGGGGGCAAGAATTAGCGGAATGTCGTCGTAATCGGCCACTACTTCGGCGATCGCGCTCACTACCTCGGCGCGCGTGCAGGCGCCGACCTTGAACGCTGCAATCGGCATGTCCTCGAGCAGCATGCGCGCCTGGGTCGCGACGACCTCGGGGTCGAGCCCGTTGACTTCGTCGCAACTCGCCGAGTCGCGCACGGTATAGCCGGTGAGCACGGAGACGCCATGACAGCCCATGCTGGCAAGAGTCAGCAGGTCGGCTTGCAGGCCAGAGCCGCCGGTGGGATCGGAGAGGCCGAAGGTGAGGACGATCGGAGGCGTGTCGCTAGGCATGAAGATTTACAAAGGAGCAGTATTTTTGGCGCGGTGAGTGCGCAAGCGGCTCAATTATGCGTCCTAAAACGGCCCGGGGGCGTTTTTTCGCATCCCCGTCGGCTTCGTCCCGTTCTTCCTGGCTAACCTGTGGCGCGACGCCGCACGCAGCGGCGCTTTTTCCCATCCGGCATCGCCGAAGGTCGGCGGGCACAGGGACTGCGCGTTTGCGATTGCTAGGCATTAGGGCGGCAACACGGTACCATCATGGCTCCCGTTTCCACGGACTTCACGACGCGATACAAGAATGGAATATCAAAGCTGGATGTGCCTGATTTGCGGCTGGATTTACGACGAAGAAGCCGGTTTGCCGGACGAGGGTATTGCGCCGGGCACGCGCTGGGAAGACGTTCCCATCAACTGGACGTGCCCCGAGTGCGGCGCGCGCAAGGAAGACTTCGAGATGGTCCAGATCTGAAGACAAACGGCGGCCGGCGTAGCCCGGCCGAGGTGTGGCACGCGCCGGAACGTCCTCGTGCTGGCCGTGTCTCCAACCGCAGGTTGACGTTGCGTAGTCTGTCATGGCGCATTGGTCGTTCTGCATTTGGTCTCTGTGCAGCTGTCCTCGCGCATTTGTCATTGTTCAGTCGCCGGTTCGCGCGTTAGGCGCTCAGTCTGCGCGCGGCGCCCAACGGAGGCCCGCCGACTTTCCGTCGCCAACTCATGACTCTTCGATCCGCAGCACCCGTTCCCTTCGACGCATTGCCCAATCCGCGCGGCGGCGCTGTTCGCCTTGCGGAACTGGCGCTAGCCGAAGCGCTGCTGGCGTTCGAGCAACACACCGGCTGCACCACCGCGCTGGTGCGCGCCTCGCACGCACTGCGCAGCGCGGGCTGGCTGAGTGCCACGCGCTTCGCCGACGTGCTCGTGCGCCTTTCGCCGCTGGCCGGGGGCGATCCGTCTGAGGCCGAACACGTGCGCCCGGCGTTCGGTGCCGCGCTGCGCGACTTCCGTGCAGCGCTCGAACGTCACAACCTGCGCGAACTGGCTTGCTCGCCTACGCTCTTCAGTCATTACCGCGAGTTGTGTGCCGATCTCGGCGAACACACCGCGGCTTCTCCGGTGGCCTTCGAAGACCTCGCACTGACCGCGCGGCCCGTGCCGCCGGTTTCGTTTCATGCGCAGTCGGCCGAGCAACTGGCTCATCTGCGTGCGCGCTACGAACGCGCGCTGCTCCCGGTGCTGCGCTCGCAGCCGGATACGGGCAGCGTGGCGGCGCGCGCTGCCACTAACGCCGCGCTCGACGAACTCGACGCTGTATTCACCGAACTCGCCGGTCCCGATCCCTACGACTTCTGGCGTCTTGCCAAAGCCTGCGCCCGTGCATTGCGAGTCAGCGGGCGCGCGGCGGGTGAGCCCGACTCACGGCGTTTCTACGCGCGTTGCAATCTGGCGCTTGCCGATCATGCACGCGGCATCGAACGCGCGCAGCGCTCGCTGGTGCGAGCCACCCTCGCGCTGCTGTGGCGCGATTACGCACTGTTCGGCGCCGCCGCTGAAGATGCCGACCAGGTCGAGGTGCTGCACGATTACGGCTTGACGGTCGATTGGCACGTGGCAGGCACGCAGGCATCGGAAATGCTTTGGGAAGCCGGAGCCGTGGAGGCGCAGTCATTCAGCGCACGCACTTCCATGACACGCGAACTGGGCGTGCTGAGCGTGAACACGCATGCGTACGAAGACTTTTTGCAGACGGCCGACGCGGCCATCTCCGCGCTCGCCGAACATGCGCGCGCCGCGGACCAGCCTGAGAAGGCCGATCCGAGCGAAGCGCTCCAGGCGGGCGACGCCGCGTACCGGCTCGGGTCCGCAGCTTGCGCGCTCGGTCTTGGCCATGTCGCGCTGCTGGCCGATGCGCTGGGGCTCGCCTGGCGGCGTCGCGCTCATGCCGGCGTGTCGACGCCTGCGGTGCGTGCGCACGTGATCGTTGACGCGCCCGCGGCCAGTGCGCTGGAAGGCGCGGCCGAGGCATTGCGCGCCACGCTGCACAAGGTGGCGGCCGGCGTGGCGCCGCCGGCCAGCGGCGCGGCGCTGAGCGCGCTTACACGGGCGATCGAGCAGGGCGGCGCGTAGCGGGCGTCACGTGCGCCCGGGCCGCGCAGCGAGCGCATGAGGTACGCAACTACGCAGGCAACGAAGTAGGCAACCAGGCGGGCTACCAGGCAGTCAAGCGCGCAGGCCCAAGCTGCACCGTGGCAAGGCCCGCGTGCGTGATAGAGTGCAATATGAATCGCCGTCGATGGCTTGCGGCACGCTCCATGACTCGCGTCGCCAATCCACGCTCAAAGCCCGCCATCCTGCACCGTCTTTGCTAAAATCCGAACTATGTCCAAGAGTACCGATCGCATCAATCTGACCAACCAGTTCCTGATCGCCATGCCCAACATGGCCGATCCGACGTTTTCAGGAACGGTGGTCTACCTTTGCGATCACAGTGAGCGCGGCGCGCTCGGCCTCGTGATCAACCGGCCGACCGATATCGACCTGGAAGCGCTCTTCAGTCGCATCGACCTCAAGCTCGAAATCGAGCCTCTCCTTCATGTTCCCGTGTATTTCGGCGGCCCGGTGCAAACCGAGCGCGGCTTCGTGCTGCACGACCCGAAAGACGGCAACACTTATACGTCGTCCATGTCGGTGCCCGGCGGTCTTGAGATGACCACGTCAAAAGACGTGCTTGAGGCGGTTGCCAGCGGCACCGGTCCCGAGCGTTTCCTGCTCACGCTCGGTCATGCCGGCTGGGGCGCGGGTCAGCTCGAAGAAGAGATTTCGAAAAACGGCTGGCTGACGGTCGAGGCCGATCCGAAAATCGTGTTCGACGTGCCGGCCGAAGAGCGTCTCGAAGCGGCGCTGGCGCTGCTCGGCATTTCGCTGTCCATGCTGTCGGGCGAGGCCGGGCACGCATGAGGGGCGCCGCATGAGCCTGCCGGCCGGACGTGAGGCGACGCTGCTTGCGTTCGACTACGGTGAAAAGCGCATCGGCGTGGCGGTCGGCAATTCGCTGACGAAGAGCGCGCGGCCGCTCGTCATCGTGCAGAATCGCAGCCGCGAATTTCGCTTCGCAGAGGTCGGCAAACTGATCGCCGAATGGAAGCCGGACGCGCTCGTCGTCGGCTTGCCAATGCATCCGGACGGCACGCCGCACGAAATGACGCAGCTCGCCAAGCGCTTTGGAAACCAGTTGAACGGCCGCTTCAATTTGCCCGTCACGTGGATCGACGAGCGTTATTCATCGGTGGAGGCAAAGTCGGGTATCCGCGAGGGCAAGGGCCGTGCCGACATGCTCGACGCCGAAGCCGCCAGCATCATCCTTCAGCAATATCTAGACGGACTTTCCGACAATCATGAGTTCCATTGACGCCGAAGCGCTTTATCGCGCGCTGCTCGATCAGATTCGCGCCGCCTACGGCGACGAATTCGGTGCGGCGCAAAACGGTGCCGAGGGCGCCGTGCTCGCCGGCATTTACAGCGGCGGTGCGTGGCTCGCCGAACGGCTCGCGCATGATCTGAAGCTCCCGAGTTTCGGCGTGGTGAATGTCGCACTTCATCGGGACGACTACGCGAAGAAAGGTCTGCATTCGCAGGCGAGTCCGACGTCGCTGCCGTTTTCCGTCGACGGCCGCCGCATCGTGCTGGTCGACGACGTGCTGTACACCGGCCGCACGATCCGCGCAGCGCTCAATGAACTCTACGACTACGGCCGCCCGGCGGCGGTCGAACTGGCGGTGCTCGCCGATCGCGGCGGGCGCGAGTTGCCGGTAGCGGCACGCTTCGTCGGCGGCGTGGTGGATGTGCCCGCGGACGCGACGCTGGTGCTCGCGCGCGACGAGAGCAGCGCAGGCCAGCCGCGTTTCACCTTTCACACCGAAGCCCGCGCCGATTGAGCACGGCATCGGGCGCGAGTGCGCACGCACCGCGACTCGCCGCCCGCCGCACACACGTTGAAGTCCGTTTCTCCAGCAGGTAACTCATGAACACCGCGAACCAGGCCTCTCACGACCAAGCCGACAGCGCCACCGAGCGCTTTCGCTACGGCTTCCTGAAGGGCAACCCGCAGCTCACGAAAAACGGCGAGCTGAAGCATCTGTTGTCGATTGAAGGTTTGCCGAAGGCGATCGTCAACCACATTCTCGACACGGCAAGCCAGTTCGTCAGCGTGACGGATCGCGAGGTCAAGAAGGTCCCGCTGCTGCGCGGCAAGTCGGTCTTCAATCTGTTCTTCGAGAATTCGACGCGCACACGCACCACGTTTGAAATTGCCGCGACACGGTTGTCGGCCGACGTGCTGAATCTGAACATCAACGCTTCGTCCACGAGCAAGGGCGAATCGCTGCTCGACACGATCAACAATCTGTCGGCCATGCACGCCGACATGTTCGTCGTGCGTCATGCGTCGAGCGGCGCGCCGTATCTGATCGCCCAGCACTGCGCACCGCACGTGCACGTGATCAATGCCGGCGACGGCCGTCATGCGCACCCCACCCAGGGTCTGCTCGACATGTACACGATCCGCCACTACAAGAAAGACTTCACGAATCTGCGTGTGGCGATTGTCGGCGACATTCTGCATTCGCGCGTCGCGCGCTCGGACATCCACGCGCTAACCACGCTCGGCGTGCCCGAAGTGCGCGCGATCGGCCCGCGTACGCTGCTGCCGGGCGGCCTCGAACAAATGGGCGTGCGAGTGTTCCACAACCTCGACGAAGGGCTGAAGGACGTCGACGTGATCATCATGCTGCGTCTGCAGAACGAGCGGATGAGCGGCGCGCTGCTGCCGTCGGCGCAGGAGTATTTCAAGAGCTGGGGCCTGACGCCCGAGCGGCTTGCGCTCGCGAAGCCCGACGCAATCGTGATGCACCCAGGCCCGATGAATCGCGGCGTCGAAATCGATTCTCAGGTGGCCGACGGTCCGCAATCGGTGATTCTGAATCAGGTGACGTTCGGCATTGCAGTGCGCATGGCGGTGATGGGGATCGTCGCAGGCAATAACGATTGATCCGGCAAACGCATGCGTGCTGAGCCACCCCGGCGCACATGCGGCAAACAACGCAGAACCTGGCCGAATCCGGCTGAAACATTAAGGCAGCGCATGAAGATTCATATTCAAGGCGGCACGCTGATCGATCCGGCAGCGGGTACCGAACAGCAGCAGGACGTTTTCATCGAGGCGGGCAAGATCGTCGCGCTCGGCAACGCGCCCGCCGGTTTCGAGGCGACGCAAACCATCGACGCGCGCGGTCTGCATATCGCGCCCGGTCTCGTCGACCTGTCCGCGCGTCTGCGCGAGCCGGGCTTTGAACACAAGGCCACGCTCGAATCGGAAATGGCCGCGGCGCTCGCTGGCGGCGTGACGAGCCTCGTTTGTCCGCCGGACACCGATCCGACGCTCGACGAACCCGGTCTCGTCGAAATGCTGAAGTTCCGCGCCCGTAATCTCGATCAGGCGCATGTGTATCCGCTCGGCGCGTTGACGGTCGGCCTGAAGGGCCAGGTCATCACGGAAATGGTCGAACTGACCGAAGCGGGTTGCATCGGTTTTTCGCAGGCCGACGCGCCGGTGGTGGATACGCAGGTGTTGATGCGCGCGCTTCAATACGCGAAAACGTATGGCTACACGGTGTGGCTGCGTCCTGTGGATGCCTACCTCGGCAAGGGCGGCGTGGCGGCGAGCGGCGCGCTGGCGTCGCGGCTCGGCCTTTCCGGCGTGCCCGTCGCGGCGGAAACCATCGCGCTGCATACCATCTTCGAACTCGTGCGGGTGACGGGCGCGCGGGTGCATCTGTCGCATGTGTCGTCGGCGGCGGGCATCGCGCTCATGCGCGAGGCAAAGGCGGAGGGCTTGCCGGTTTCGTGCGACGTCACCGTGAACCATGTGCATCTGATCGACCTCGACATCGGCTACTTCGACGCGCAGTTCCGGCTCGACCCGCCGCTGCGTCAACAGCGCGATCGCGAAGCGATCCGCGCGGGTCTCGTCGACGGCACCATCGACGCAATCTGCTCCGACCACACACCGGTCGACGACGACGAAAAACTGCTGCCCTTTGGCGAAGCCACGCCGGGCGCTACCGGCCTCGAACTGTTTCTGTCGCTAACGGTGAAATGGGCCGACGAAGCCGGTGTGCCGCTTGCAAAGGCGCTCAACCGCATCACCGCAGCGCCGGCCGCCGTGCTCGATCTGCCAGCGGCGGGCAGCGTTGCGGTAGGCAGCGTAGCCGACCTCTGCGTATTCGACCGTCACGCGCATTGGCGCGTCGAGCCGCGCGCGCTGAAGAGCCAAGGGCATAACACGCCGTTCCTCGGCTACGAATTGCCGGCTCGCGTTCGCGCGACCATCGTGGCCGGTCGCGTCGCATTCGAGCAGCGCTAACGTGCCCGGCATGGCTCACGCATTGGCCAGCCTGGATTTCGCATCGACCCGCAACGGAAAGCTCCGAACATGAAGCTCGCGTTACGCAAGGCCCGTCTCATCGCGCATCTGCTGCACGGCATGTGGATCGTGGCGACGCGCTTTCCGAAGGTTGACGCGGACCGGCGTCACGCGCTCAATCGCGAATGGTCGCTCAAGATGCTGCGCCTGTGCGGCATGCGGCTCGTCGTGCATAACGACGGCGCGCGGCTCGACCGCGGTGCGCTCGTGGTGGCCAATCACATCTCGTGGATCGACATCTATGTGATCAATGCGTGGCGGCCCACGCCGTTCGTGTCGAAAGCGGAGATTCGCCAATGGCCGTTGGTCGGCTGGCTCGCGCAGCAACTGGATACGGTGTTTATCCAGCGTGAGAAGCGCAGCGACGCAAAGCGGATCATGCATGAGCTGTCCGACCGTTTGAGCGCGGGCGAGCTGATGTGCGTGTTTCCGGAAGGCACGACGTCCAATGGACTCGCGGTGCTGCCGTTTCACGCGAATATGTTTCAGGCGGCGGTGTCGGCGTGCGCGCCGGTGCAGCCGCTATGCATCATGTATGAAGACGCGCACGGCCGGCAGTCCACGGCACCTGCCTATATCGACGATCTGTCGCTCGCGGACTCGCTTAACCTGCTGCTGCGCGGCGGGCCGTTGACCGCACATGTGTACGTGTGTGCGCCGCTTGCGGCGGGCGCGGACCGTCGTACATTGGCGGCGCAAGCGCAGGGCGTAATCGAAGCGGCGCTGCGCGAGATGCAGGGCGGCGCGGCAACAAGCGGCGCGCTCGTCGCCGAGCAGGCGCAAACGTCCGCATCTGCCGAAACAATGATTGAACCCGCCGACAACCCAGTCCGCTCGCCAGGCGTCTAAATCCCTTACCGCTTAATTGCCGCCGCTCGAGCGGCAGTTGTCACATTGGACCTGCGTGAGTGTGCGCTCCGCGGGATTCTGCGCGAGCCGCACCGCTGACAGCTTTTCGCCCCACACGCAGCCAGAGTCGAGTCCGATCAGGTTGTCGCGCAGCATCAGCCCTAGCGCGGCCCAATGGCCGAACACCACGGTCACGTCGGCGGTCTTGCGCCAAGGCACGTCGAACCAGGGCATGCAGCCGGGCGGCGCGGCGTTCAGGCCGCCGCTGCTGCTGAAGTCCATCGCGCCTTCCGCATTGCAGAAGCGCACGCGCGTCAACGCGCTGCACGTGACGCGCAGGCGTTCGATGCCTTTCAGATTCGGCGTCCATAAGCTCGGCTCGTTGCCATACAGGCCTGCCAGTGTCTCCTTCCAGTCCGGCGCGCGCAGCGCCCGCTGCAATTCGTCGGCGAGTTCGAGCGTGAGGTTCACGTCCCATTGCGGCACCACACCCGCGTGCACCATCAGCATGCCGTTCTCGTAGTGCGCGATAGGACGGTGACGGACCCATTCGAGCAGGTCTGCGGCATCGGGCGCGGCAAGAATTTCGTCGATCGTGTCGCCCTTTTTCGACTTGCGAATTCCCGCTGACACCGACAGCAGATGCAGATCGTGATTGCCGAGCACCGGCACCGCCCTATCGCCGAGCGCGATGATGTCGCGCAGCGTGGCAAGCGATTCGGCGCCGCGGTTGATCAGATCGCCCGCGAACCATAGCGGCGTGCCGGCCGGCGGCGCGGCCTTCGCGAGCAGCCGCTGGAACGGCGTGCGGCATCCTTGCAGATCGCCGAAGGCCAGAGGCACGGGGTGCCGCTGCGAAATTGACGAAGGGGATGAAGGCGCGGTGAAGGGAGTCATCGAGGAAATGTTTGCGGTTCGATACACGCGGCGGCGAACGGGGCGTGCCGCGTTGGGCAGTGCAGCAAGCGAGCGTGACATAATAGCCCGTTTGAAGCGCCGGCATCGCGCCATGCCGCGGCTACGGCTGTTGTCGCAGCATGCAGTGAACGCCCGGCGCGATATTGCATCACAACAGGATGACCCTCGTGAACGGAGAAAGCATGTCGTCTTCCCATGCGAAGCAACCCGTCCGCACGCTCGTCACCGGAGCGAGCGGCTTTACTGGCCGCTATCTGGTCGATAACCTGCTCGGTCGCGGCCATACCGTGATCGAAACCTTCGCCGGCCGCGACGAGCCGGAAATGCCCACGCGTTTGAGGCTCGATATCACCTCGCCGGAGAACTGCCGGCGCGTGATCGAAACGGCGCGGCCCGACTATATCGTTCATCTTGCTGCGATCAGCTTTGTCGGCCACGACGATCCGCTCGACTTCTACCGCGTCAACGTGATCGGCACGCTGAATCTGCTGGAGGCGTGTGCCGCGACCGGTCATACGCCGCGCAAGGTGCTGATCGCGAGCAGCGCGAACGTGTATGGCAACGTGACGAGCGACGCGATCGACGAAAGCTTTCCGCTCACGCCGGTCAATCACTACGCGGCCAGCAAGGCTGCGATGGAAACGATGGTGCACACCTGGTTCGACCGGTTGCCCATCCTGATTGCGCGTCCGTTCAACTACACGGGGCGCGGGCAGGCGCCGAACTTCCTCGTACCGAAAATCGTCGAGCACTTCGCGCGGCGTGAGCCCTCTATCGAACTCGGCAATATCGATGTTGCACGCGATTTTTCCGACGTGCGCTATGTGGCGAGCGCTTACGAGGCGCTGCTCGATTCCGAGGCCGCTTCCGAGACCGTGAACGTGTGCACCGGCACGCCCTATACGTTGCGCGAAATTCTCTCGGCCGCAAGCGACCTGACCGGCCATGAGTTGCAAGTGCACATCAATCCCGCTTTCGTCCGGCAAACCGATGTCAAGGTGCTCGCGGGATCGCCCGCGAAGTTGCGCTCGCTGGTACCCGAAGTGCACGCTATCCCGTTCATGGATACGCTGCGCTGGATGCTCGCTGCCTGAAGCACGTGGACCGGTCGCTCGCCCGTGCTTCATGACGGGCCCGCTCCGCAAGGGGCGAGGCCTTCCATCACCATCGCGTCGCTGACAAAAAATTACACGCTTCATGCCGCGATATATCTCATATAAATAAAGCGCCGATCCGGTAAGCATGGGCCACCCGGGCAGTGGGGCGTCGGGAATTCCGCCCGAATGCGAACTTGTCAAGCTGTTTCAAGTTGTTAGGGTTCTAGTTTTTGTTCAGGGCCGCTTTATAATCGGGGCTTTTATAAGATTGGTGTCTGAGCGTCTGCTTTGTTGCGGAGGCGCAGCCGCTGAGAAAATCAGACTCCACAACGCGTGGCGCGCGGGCCGGCCGACCAATGCCGGGGCTGTCGCAAACATCTGGAAGGGAATTTCATGATCCTGGTTACGGGCGGTGCCGGCTTTATCGGCGCCAATTTCGTGCTCGACTGGCTGAATACGTCGGACGAAGCGGTGCTGAATGTAGACAAGCTGACCTATGCCGGCAATCTCGGCACGCTCAAGTCGCAGCAGGGCAATGCGAAGCACGTATTCGTGCGCGCAGACATTTGTGACCGCGCCGCCATGGACGCGCTATTCGCCGAGCACAAGCCGCGCGCTGTGCTGCACTTCGCGGCCGAAAGCCACGTGGACCGTTCGATTCACGGCCCGGCCGATTTCGTGCAGACGAACGTGGTCGGTACGTTCACGCTGCTCGAAGCCGCGCGAAGCTACTGGAACACGCTCGGCGACGCAGACAAGGCCGCATTCCGCTTCCTGCATGTCTCGACCGACGAAGTCTTCGGCTCGCTTTCCGCTACCGATCCGCAATTCTCCGAAACCACGCCATACGCGCCGAACAGCCCTTACTCGGCGACGAAGGCGGGCTCCGACCATCTGGTGCGCGCCTACCATCACACGTACGGCTTGCCCACGCTCACTACGAACTGCTCGAACAACTACGGTCCGTACCAGTTCCCCGAAAAGCTGATTCCGCTGATGATCGCGAACGCGCTCGGCGGCAAACCGTTGCCCGTCTATGGCGACGGTCAGAATGTGCGCGACTGGCTGTATGTCGGCGACCATTGCAGCGCGATCCGCGAAGTACTCGCGCGCGGCACGCCGGGCGAGACGTACAACATCGGCGGCTGGAACGAAAAGAAAAACCTCGACGTCGTGCACACGCTGTGCGATCTGCTCGATCAGCTGCGCCCGAAGGCGGGCGCTTCGTATCGCGACCAGATCACCTACGTGAAGGACCGTCCGGGCCACGACCGCCGTTATGCGATCGACGCTCGCAAGCTCGAACGCGAACTCGGCTGGAAGCCCGCGGAAACGTTTGAAACGGGTCTTGCAAAGACGGTGCAGTGGTATCTCGACAATCAGGCGTGGTCTGACGAAGTCGCTTCGGGAGACTACCGGAAGTGGGTTGAGACCAACTACGCGCAACGCGCGTAAGGGCACGGCAATGGCGCGCAAAGGCATTATTCTCGCGGGCGGTTCGGGCACCCGGCTCTATCCGATCACGCATGTCGTCTCGAAGCAGTTACTGCCTGTCTATGACAAGCCGATGATCTATTACCCGCTCTCCACGTTGATGGTGGCGGGCATTCGCGACGTGCTGATCATCTCCACGCCGCAGGACACGCCGCGCTTCGAAGCGATGCTCGGCGACGGCAGCCAGTGGGGCATGAACATTCAGTACGCGGTTCAGCCGTCTCCGGACGGTCTCGCGCAAGCGTTCATCATTGGCCGCGAGTTCGTGGGTAATGACCCGTCGGCACTGATTCTCGGCGACAACATTTTCTACGGCCACGACCTCGCAAAGCAGCTCGAGCGTGCAAACGATCAGGCCGATGGCGCCACCGTGTTCGCGTATCACGTGCACGATCCGGAGCGCTACGGCGTGGTCGAATTCGACAAGCAGTTCCGCGCGTTGTCGATCGAGGAAAAGCCGGCCAGGCCGCGCTCGAACTATGCGGTCACGGGTCTTTATTTCTACGACAAACAGGTGTGCGACATTGCCGCGGAGATCAGGCCGTCGCCGCGCGGCGAGCTTGAGATCACCGACGTCAACTCGCACTACCTCGCCAATGCAGCGCTGAACGTCGAGATCATGGGGCGCGGCTATGCGTGGCTCGACACGGGCACGCACGATTCACTGATCGAAGCCGCCACGTTCATCGCGACCTTGCAGAAGCGCCAGGGCCTCGTGGTGGCGTGTCCCGAGGAAATCGCGTACCGCCAGCAGTGGATCGGCGCCGAGCAGTTGCTCACACTTGCCGCGCCGCTCGCGAAGAACGCGTATGGGCAGTACCTGCAAAACATTCTTACGGACCAAGTGGCATGGCCATCCAAGTAACCGCTACCGCGCTGCCTGAAGTCAAGATCATCGAGCCGAAAGTATTCGGTGATGCCCGCGGCTATTTCTACGAGAGCTTCAATGCTGTCGAGTTCGCGGAGCACGTGGAGAGCGGCGTCACGTTCGTGCAGGACAACCATTCGCGCTCCGCGAAAGGCGTGCTGCGCGGCCTGCATTATCAGATTCAACATGCGCAGGGCAAGCTCGTGCGCGTGGTTGAAGGCGAAGTGTTCGACGTCGCCGTCGACATCCGCAAGAGTTCGCCGAACTTCGGCAAGTGGGAGGGCGTGGCGCTGACAGGCGACAACCACCGGCAACTGTGGATTCCACCGGGATTTGCACACGGTTTCGTCGTGTTATCTGAAACGGCGCAATTCCTCTACAAGACGACCGACTACTGGTATCCGGAGCACGAGCGCAGCATTGTCTGGGACGATCCCCAGATAGGCATTGAATGGCCGATCGATTTCGAGCCGGTGCTCGCCGCCAAAGACGCGGCAGGAAAGCGGTTGAGCGAGGCCGAATGCTTTGCGTGAGGGTGATATGAAGGAGTCTGCGCAACGGACAATCTTGCTGACGGGGGTCAATGGCCAGGTCGGGTTCGAATTGGCTCGCAGCCTTCAGGGGCTCGGCACGATCGTTGCTCCACTGCGCAGTGAACTCGACCTTTCTGACCTTGCGCAGGTCCGGCGTGTGGTACGTGAGCTGAAGCCCGCTTTGATCGTGAACCCGGCGGCTTACACGGCTGTCGACAAGGCGGAAACCGATGTTGATGCTGCAATGCGGCTCAACGCCGAAGCGCCCGCCGTGCTTGCCGAGGAGGCGAAGCGTCTTGGCGCGGCAATGGTTCACTATTCGACAGACTATGTGTTTGATGGCACGAAAGCCGGTGTCTATGTTGAGAGTGACTCCGTTAATCCCATCAACGTGTACGGGCGCAGCAAGCTTGCCGGCGAGGAGGCGATTGCCGCTGTCGGCGGTGCGTATCTGATCTTCCGAACGAGTTGGGTATACGGTAAGCGCGGAAAGAACTTCCTGTTGACAATGCTGCGCCTCGGTTCGGAACGCGAGGAACTTGGTATCGTCGCTGATCAACTAGGCGCGCCGACCTGGTCGAACACCATTGCGACATCGACCGCGCATGTGTTGGCCCAATCGATCGCTTCGGAAGGCGATCAATGGTGGCTCGAGCACTCGGGCGTCTATCACCTGACCTCCGCTGGCGTCACTTCGTGGCGCGGATTTGCTGAAGCGATCTTCGAGTTCTCGGACCTTCCTCGGAAGCCGGTCGTAAAGCCTATCCCCGCATCCTCTTACCCAACTCCGGCAAACCGACCCGCCAATTCGTCGTTGTCGAACGACAAGCTTGGTGCTGCATTTGGTGTTCGTGCTCCCAACTGGCGTGAAGCATTGCGGCTATGCATGGCGGTATCTTGACGCAGACGCTAATTACGCCCCGTACCGGTGCGGTGGTCGTCTTCTTCAATCCGGATGCAGCGTGTGTTGAACGAGCCAACAGGCTCGCGTCGACGATGCGTTGCGTGGTGGTTGACAACACCCCCGCGATCCGTCCGGCTGCCACTCTTGGGCTTTCGGAACTGGTCGATTATTTGCCGAATGGTGAGAACGTCGGCATTGCGACTGCGCTCAATCAGGGAATCGAAGCACTCAGGCGCGCGGGGACCGAGATGGCGCTTCTGTTCGACCAGGACAGCGACCCGCCCGCCGCGCTGCTTTCGGACCTTCCTGTGGCAGTCGCCAGAGCGAACGACTCGGGAGAGCGGGTCGCTCTCGTCGGACCCGCTTATGACGACCCACGTCTCGGAGGCGTTGCGCCGTTCGTCAGGTTTCGGCACTGGAAGCTCGAACGGCTGGCGCCCGAAGGTGACGAGCCAATTGATGTAGATTTTCTGATCACCTCCGGCTCCTGTGTCAATCTGCGCTACTGGTCCGAGGTAGGGCCGATGGACGACGCGCTTTTTATTGATTTCGTGGATCTGGAGTGGTGTGTACGGGCGAAGCACAAGGGCTACCGCATTCTGGGCCTACCGTGGATACGCATGCGTCATGAACTCGGTGCGGAGCCCGTGCGCATTTTTGGTCGCCCTTACCCGATGCACGGCCCGCTGCGCCATTATTATCAGTTCCGCAACGTCATCGCTTTGCTCAAGCGCTCGTACATGCCGTGGAGCTGGAAAACCACTGAGTTGGTCAAGCTGCCCGCCCGGCTCGTGGTCTATTCGTTCTTCCCCGACCAGCGTTTGCAGCACATCACGATGGCCCTGAGGGGACTGCGTGACGGCTGGGCTGGCCGGCTGGGTCGCCACTGACACAACGGTGCCCGGCCACGTATTGCGACGTGGCTCGCGAGCGAAGAGGTGCGCAGCTTTACCGCTAGACGAGTTTGAGTGTAATGGGCGGTGCGGGCAATGCGGCCGCGTTGCCCGCGATCATGGATTGAAGGAGCTTATTTTGGAGTGTTACTTATGAACGTGCCGAGGATTCGGGCGTTCGACCCGCACGCGGCGACGCCTTCCGGCCCGATTTCCCTCGTTTCGGGGCTGTGGCGGAACCGGCAGCTCATCGCGCAAATGACGCGGCGCGAAGTGCTGGGCCGCTACAAGGGATCTGCGATGGGGCTCGCATGGTCGTTTGTTCAGCCGCTGTTCATGCTGACAGTCTATACATTCGTATTTTCCGAAGTGTTCAAGGCGCGCTGGGGTGGTACGGGTGCAGCGCAAAACAAGACCGAATTTGCTGTCCTGCTGTTTGTCGGCCTGATCGTGCTGAATCTGTTTTCTGAAGTGATCAACCGCGCTCCTACGCTGGTGATTGCGAACGTCAACTTCGTGAAGAAGGTCGTGTTTCCGATCGAAGTGCTGCCGGTTTCCACGATGGGTGCGGCGTTGTTCCACGGTTGCATCAGTGTGGCAGTACTACTGTGCGCGATCCTCATTTTTAACGGTGGCCTTGCATGGACCGTGGTGTTCTTTCCGCTTGTGCTGCTCCCGCTGGTCATCGTCACGCTGGGTTTGGCGTGGATTCTCGCTTCGCTCGGCGTTTTCCTTCGCGACGTTGGGCAGACCATTTCGTTGCTGACCACAGTGCTCATGTTTCTTTCACCCGTGTTTTATCCCGTTGACGCCGTGCCGGCGCGCTTTCGGCCGTTCATCATGGCCAATCCGCTGACGTTCATTATCGAGCAGGCGCGTGACGTGCTGGTTTGGGGGAAAATGCCCGATTGGCTGGGCCTCGCCATCTACCTGGTCGCCGCGTGTGTCGTGGCGTGGGCGGGCTACGCGTGGTTTCAGAAGACCAGAAAGGGGTTCGCGGATGTTCTCTGACGATATTGCTATTGGCGTTCATCAACTCGCCAAACGCTATCAGATCTACGACACGCCCCGTGACCGTCTGAAGCAGTTTGTGCTGCCGCGTGCACAGACACTGTTCGGCGCGAAACCGAAGCATTATTTCAGCGAGTTCTGGGCGCTCAACGATGTGTCCTTCGAAGTGAAGAAGGGTGAGACGGTCGGCATCATCGGACGCAACGGAAGCGGCAAATCCACCCTACTGCAGATGATTTGCGGCACCTTGAGTCCGACGCAAGGCCATGTCGAGGTGAATGGTCGCGTGGCCGCCTTGCTTGAACTTGGCGCGGGATTCAATCCGGACTTCACGGGGCGCGAGAACATTTTCATGAACGGCACGCTGCTTGGACTCAGCAAGCAGGAAATCGAGGCGCGGTACGACGATATTGTTGCGTTCGCCGACGTCGGCATGTTCATTGATCAGCCCGTCAAAATGTATTCGTCGGGTATGTACGTTCGTGTCGCGTTCGCGATCGCTGCGAGCATGGATCCGAGCATTCTGATCGTCGACGAAGCGTTGGCTGTCGGCGATCTTGCGTTCCAGGCCAAGTGCATGGTCCGACTTCGCGAACTGATGGACCGGGGGACGACGGTGCTCTTCGTGAGCCATGATATGAGCAGCGTGCGCAATATTTGCAGCAAGGTACTTTGGTTGAAGCAAGGTCGGGCGGTGGCGTATGGCGACCCCAAGCAGGTGGTCGGGGCCTACGTCAGCGAGATGAACCTCGAGATCAACCGGATTTCGGGCGGACATCAGG
Organism: Paraburkholderia caledonica; assembly: GCF_000383275.1. NCBI lineage: Bacteria > Pseudomonadati > Pseudomonadota > Betaproteobacteria > Burkholderiales > Burkholderiaceae > Paraburkholderia > Paraburkholderia caledonica. The sequence goes on from NZ_KB911042.1 coordinate 263,307, forward strand.
TGGAACCAGCACCCGAACAGGCAGACGCGGAGCCCGCACCGGAAGTCGTTCCGCAGCAATCGGTGTCGTTCCTCGACGGTCATACGCGCTACGGCGACGGACGCGCGACGATCCTGAACGTGACCATCATGAACGGGCAGGGAAAGCCGACAGAGCTGCTCGAACTGCACGAGGCTTATACGCTGCGCGTCATCGTCAAGGCGAACGTGGATATCGAGCGGCCCGTCGTGGGTTATTCGGCGCGCGATTTCAAGGGCAACCAGGTGGTGGGCGCCATGAATTCCAACTTCCCCGACGTCGACATGCCGTCCTTTGAAGCGGGCAAGGTCTACTGCATCGATATCACGGGGACGAATACGCTGACTCAGGGCGGTTATACCGTCAACGTCGGCATCGAGAACATGGTTCAGCCGAACAAAATTCATCAATACCTAGATGTGCTGGAAAACTGCCGGGTGTTTCAGAGTACATTTGGCCCGCGCGTCGAGAACATATTCCCGGCGATGGTCTGGCAGGACGTAGAGTTCGAAATCAGGGAAATCGGTGCGCGCGTTGCGGCGTAAAGGGGCTGTATCGTTGTTGGAGAAATGAGCATGGCGTCACCCAACCGTTTTGAACATATCGGCTTCGACGATTTCCGGCGTTTCGCGCAGGACGAGTCGATGTCGAAATATGAGCGCATCGGCTTTCCCGATTCCTATCGGCAGGGCTACGAAGCCGCTATCTTCGCGGACATCTGCGCCAAGTTGACCAACCTGCAGAAAGACGGCCGCAAGGTCGTCGATATCGGGCCGGGCTGCAGCGATTTGCCCAAGATGCTGATCGACCTGTGCGCGTCGAAAGGTCATCCATTGACGCTGATTGACAGCCAAGAAATGCTGAAGCTGCTCGACGATGCGCCCTTCATCGAAAAGGTGGACGCGATGTATCCGCAGTGCTGGGACTGGATTGAGGACCATGCGGGCACGGTCGATGTGATCTTGTGCTACAGCGTGCTGCACTACGTGTTCGTCGACGTCAGTTTCTTCCGCTTTCTCGATGCGTCGCTGTCGCTGCTGGCGCCGGGCGGCCAGATGCTGATCGGCGACATACCCAACATCTCGAAGCGCAAGCGGTTCTTCGGCAGCGAAACGGGCGTGCGCTTCCACAAGGATTACATGAAGACGGACGAAGCTCCCGTCGTCGAATTCAACAAGGTCGAGCACGATCAGATCGACGATGCCGTCATGATGTCACTCGTCCAGCGCGCGCGTGCGCAGGGATTCGATGCCTATGTAGTGCCGCAGGATTCCGCGCTGCCGATGGCCAACCGGCGCGAGGACATCCTCATCGTCAGACCTTGAGGGCACGACATGACAAAAACGAAAAAGCTGGTCATTCTCGGCGACAGCGCCTTCGCGGAAGTCGCATACGAGTGCTTCACTCACGACTCGGAATATGAAGTCATCGGATTCTCCGTCGACTCGGCGTTTCTCGGTCGCGATCAGTTGTTCGGCCTGCCCGTCGTGCCGTTCGAGGAGATCGAAAATTTCTTCGACCCCGTTGAGATTGAATTCTATGCGGCGCTCGTTTATACGCAACTCAATCGCTTGCGGACGCGCTTTTACAATCTCGCGAAGGCGAAGGGTTATCGGCCGGCCAGCTACGTCAGCAGCCGGGCGTTCGTATGGCCCAATGCCGTCGTCGGCGAACACTGCTTCATCTTCGAAGACAACACGATCCAGCCGTTCGTGAAGATCGGCAACAACGTGGTGCTATGGAGCGGGAATCACATCGGCCATCACTCCGTAATCGAAGACAACTGCTTCATCTCTTCGCATGCCGTGATTTCCGGGTTTTGCACGATCGGAGCGAATACGTTCATCGGCGTCAATTCCGCGATTGCCAACAACGTCGTCATCGGCGCGGACAACTGGCTCGGCGTGGGCGTCAGAATTCTCGGCAACACTGAACCCGATTGCATTTTCAAGGGCGAGCAGCCTCAGGCGGCCAAGGTCTCTGCGCGGCGTTTCTTCAAGGTCAAGTCATGAAGTGGCATAAGCTGGGTGTCGTCTGGAAACCCGACGGGTCGTTTGATTGGGCGAGAACGCATGCCATGGGCCCCACACCTCATCGGCTCGACGACGACACGATTCGCGTCTATCTGACTTGCTTGGACGACAAGGGGCGCGGTCGGCCGGGTTACGTCGACGTGTCGAGCGCGGATCCGACGAAAATTGTAAAGGTCTCGACGCAGCCGTTGCTCGATATCGGCGAGCCGGGTGCGTTCGATGACAACGGACTGATGCTTCTAAGTCTCGTGCCTGTCGATGCCGATACCGTGTACATGTACTATGCAGGGTTCGAGCTTTGCGTGAACGTGCGGTACCGGATTTTTACGGGTCTCGCAATCAGCCGGGATGGCGGCGAAACATTTGGGCGCCACAGCAGGGCGCCCATCCTCGATCGCAGCGATACCGAAAGGCTTTTTCGGTGCGGCAATTTCGCCATGAAGGAACGTGGCGTTTTCAAGTTGTGGTACGTGGCGGGCAGCGACTGGACTGAGGTTCACGGAAAAATGATGCCTGTGTACAATTTGCGGTATCAAGAGTCTGCGGATGGTGTGACGTGGTCCGATAGCGGCACATTGTCCATGGCGCTGACTTGTGACGACGAGCACGGTTTCGGTCGTCCTTGGGTCGTCAAACGTGACGACGGCACGTATCAGATGTTCTATTCGATCAGGCGCCGGTCTTTCGGAGCATATCGTCTTGGATACGCTGAGTCCGCCGACGGGATCAACTGGGTGCGGAAGGACGACGAGATGGGTCTCGACGTGTCGCCGGATGGGATCGATTCGGATGCGATCATGTACTCGGCTGTCGTATCGATCGGCGCAAAAACGTACTGCTTCTACAACGGCAACAACTTTGGCGAGCAGGGCTTTTGCGTTGCGGAGCTCGTCTCGTGAGCCTCAACGTCGTTCGATATCAACCGTCCCTCGATGAAGCGTGGGACGCGTTCTGCGAGAGTGCGGTAAATAGTACGTTCCTGCATACGCGCCGTTTTCTCGGTTATCACGGCGACCGTTTTCGCGATGTGTCCGCAATGTTCATGCAGGACGGCGCCATCGTCGGCGTGTTCCCGGCCGCCGAAGCGCCCGCCGATGGCTCGATGGTAGTCAGCCATCCAGGCATCACGTATGGCGGCATTGTGCACGCCGGCGCGTTGTGCGGCGGCAAAACGATCGAAGCGTTCGAGCGGCTGCGTGAACATTATCGGGCGGATGGATACCGGCGGCTGCACTACAAGGCAGTGCCGCATCTCTACCAGGCCCGGCCATCGCAGGACGATCTCTACGCGTTGTTCCGGCTGGGTGCCGGCCGCTCGCGCTGCGACCTGTCCTGCACCATCTATCTGAACGATCGCGCGAAGCCTTCCGAGCGCCGCCGGCGCGGCTTGAAAAAGGCGCTAAGGTCGGTGTTGGTCGTAGCTGGCGCTGAGCAAGTGCAGTCGTTGTGGCAGGTGCTGACAGATAATCTGACGCGCAAGCATGATGCCGCGCCTGTGCACAGTATCGACGAGATGGAACAGTTGATCGCGCTGTTCCCCGGCTTCATCGACCTATACTGCGCACAGATCGACGGGCAAGTTGAGGCGGGTGTCGTCGTGTTCAAGACTCGTACTGCGTGGCACGCGCAGTACATCGCTGCCAGTGAAGCCGCCTACGCGGTATCCGCGCTTGATGCAGTATTCGATCGCATCATTGCCGATGCGGCTGCGGGGGGAGTCCGTTATTTCGACTTCGGCACGAGCAACGAGCACGACGGGACGGTACTCAATGAAAGTCTCTACCAGTACAAGCACGAGTACGGAGGCGGAGGCGTCGTGCACGAGTTCTACGATATTGATCTATTAGGTGCTTGGCATGCCTCTGTTTGACTGCAAGATTATTGATTTGCCCAAGATCGCGGATCCGCGGGGGAATCTGACCTTTATGGAAGGTCGGCGGCATATTCCCTTCGATATCAAACGGGTGTTCTACATCTACGATATTCCGACGGGCGGGTCCCGCGGCGCGCATGCGCACAAGGAACTGCATCAATTTCTGATCTGTCTTTCAGGCAGCTTCGACGTTGCGCTGGACGACGGGACAGACAAAAAGACGATTCGCCTCAACCGCCCGTGGCAAGGTTTGCACATTCCACCCATGATCTGGGCGGCCGAACTGAATTTCGACCCGGGTTCGGTGTGCCTGGTTCTGGCGTCGATGGCGTTCAACGAATCGGACTACTATCGGGACTACGACCAGTTTCTGGCCGCCTTGAAGTCACGTTGACGGTCCTCCGCCGCCGCGGTCCCCTTCGACAGTAAGGAACCCAATTGTGAAAGTGCCATTTCTTGATGTCCGGAGCGCTTATATCGAGCTCAAACCGCAACTTGACGAGGCCGTTGCGCGCGCACTCGAATCGGGCTGGTACATCTCTGGAGAAGAGGTTGCCGGATTCGAGAAGGCATTTGCCGAATACACAGACACTCGCTTTGCGGTCGGTCTGGGCAACGGTCTCGATGCGTTGCGTGTTACGCTAATGGCGATGGGCGTGTCTGAAGGCGACGAAGTGATCGTGCCGTCCAACACCTATATCGCGACCTGGCTGGCCGTGACGCAGTGTGGTGCGCGCCCTGTGCCCGTCGAGCCCGACTTCGAGACGCTCAATATCGATCCAAAGCGTATCGAGCAAGCGATGACCAGCAAGACCAAGGTCATCCTGCCCGTGCATCTGTATGGGCAGCCTGCGGAGATGGGGCCGATTGTCGAGTTAGCGCGCAGCAAAAGAGTTCGGGTTCTCGAGGACGGTGCCCAGGCGCACGGCGCGCGCTATTGCGGTCAACGGATCGGCGGACACGGCGACGCGGTGACGTGGAGCTTCTATCCGGGCAAGAATCTCGGCGCTTTCGGCGATGCGGGCGGCGTCACGACCAACGACGCCGAACTTGCGGACCGGATCCGCACCATTGCGAACTATGGTTCCAAAGTGAAGTATGTGAATGAGGTGTGCGGGGTGAACAGCCGCCTCGATCCCCTTCACGCGGCCGCGCTGGCTGCGAAGCTGCCGCTGCTCGACGAGTGGAATGCGCGCCGCGGGGCGATCGCCGACTACTATCGGAAGAACCTGACGAGTGCAGCGGTGCGTGTGCCGTCGCCGCACCCTGATTGCGCGTCGTCGTGGCATCTGTTCCCGGTGTTCACGGAGCGCCGCGATCCGCTGCAGGCAAAGTTGAAGGAGGCGGGCATCGAAACCCTCATCCACTATCCGATCCCGCCGCACTTGCAGCAGGCGTATCAGTCCCTCGGTTTCGAGAAGGGCGATTTTCCCATTGCTGAATTACTGGCCGAGACGGAACTCAGTTTGCCTATCGGGCCGCACATGTCGTTGGACCATGCGGAATATGTTTGTGAAATGATCGCGGACTTTAAGTAATGCTTGAACTAGATCTCGACCGTTTGCAAGAGACGGTCGTGGAATGTATTGCAAAGCAGCAGTTTGGCGACGCGATGACGCGCATCAAGTTGTTTGTCGAAGAGGTAATCAATGACCCGGAAACCGTCGGCGTGGTGCTTGCGAGCAGGGAGCTGGACAGTCTGTGCGAAACGCTGGCAGATGCGTATTATTGCGATCGCCACGGCGAACCGGCAAATGCTGGGCGCGGGACGGTTATTCTGGCATCCGAACTGGTCAAGGCCGGCGGGCACGTTGAACTGATCAAGGACTACCTGGCCTTAGAGCTGTTCGAGGCACCGGTTCGCGTCGCCTTGACTGATCTGTTCAATCGTATCGATCGCGACCATATTGACGAGTGGGAAGCGCTACTTGGTTGCGAAGTGTTCATCGCGGAAGAGAGCAGCCTTGGCGACAAACTCGGTGTTCTCACTGCACGGCTTGCCGAATGGAAACCTTGCACGATCGTCAGCGTTGGTCACAATCAGGACGTGGTGTGTGTGATGTCGGCCTTTGCTCCCGGCGCTGGGAACCGCTACTACATTCATCATGGTGATCACCACTTGGCCTTGGGCGTGACTTGCAAGCAGTTTCACCACGTCGATTTGCACAACATGACATTTGAACTGTGCAAAGACGAGATCGGCGTGGCGCAGCAGTACTTTTGGCCGCTCAGCGTAGTGCGGCCGTCCCAGATCAATACACGCTTTCTTCGGCGTGGAAGCTTGACAACCTGCGCGTGTGGACGGATGCCGAAATTCGAGGCAGGAACATACGCATTCAGGTACGAGCGTGCCGTGGCGCTCATACTAAAGGCGACGGGCGGGTATCACGTACACATCGGAGAATTGACCGCAGAATTCATCGAAAAGATTCACGCCGAATTGGACGTCGCAGCGGTGAGCCATGACCGGTTCATTTACATAGAATGGGTCGCTTCGCTGTCCCAGGCGCTGATTGAACATGCAGTGGACGTTTATATTCCCTCGTTTCCGATCGGTGGCGGCAAAGCGCTGGTAGAAGCGATGGCTGCGGGCGTGCCAGTTGTCACGCACGAGTCGTATCGGTCACGCTATCTTGGATGCGTCAATCTTGCCTATCCGGAGAGCTTTGTCTGGAGCGACTATGAAAGGCTTGTTGACATCTTTAGACTTTGGAACGAAGCGTTGCTAAAGGCGCATGCCGGGTTCGCGTTGCGGCATTTCGAGCGTTATTACTCGAAGGACGCCTTCCTGAAGGCTTTTGAAGGCGATCGGAACCTGGCCCCCGACGTTCCGCCTTTGCGGATCTACCACGGAAATCGGCTCCAGAATTATCTTGATATTAGGCGGGTTCGTGAACAAAGATTCGTGGAGCTTGAGTCCGAAAAAAATCGGATATTTGCTGAATGGTCGAAGCTCTATGCTGCCTACGAAGAGCACAGTGCTACCATTTCGCAGCTGCAGCTTGACAACGAGCGGCTGGCAAGCGAAAGACATGCGCTTACGATGACGCGCCTGGAGCATCAGGTTGGTCGTCAGAAAATGCGAAGTGACGACATGTCGCAATCGTGGAAGGCCAGAGCGAGGAAGCTGTTCGGCGTGATGTTCTCGAATAAGAAGAGCTGATCAGATCACTTTTTAAAGTTTCAAAATATTCTGGTGTAGACCGGTGAGAATAGTTAAAAGCATATTCAGGAAGGCTCGCGTCAGCGTTCCGAAAACATCTTTACGGACGCCCGATGACTTCGATCCGGCAACCTATCTAAAGCTGAACCCCGACGTTCGCGACGCGGGCGTGGATCCGTCGCAGCACTATGTCGAACATGGCCTTGCTGAAAAACGAGTGTATCGGTTTCCGACATTCGAGTACTTCAAGAACGCCAAATTTGATTCGGCCCGCCAAACCGCTTTGGTGGTCACGCATGAGTGCTCGCTGACGGGCGCCCCCGTTCTTGTCTACAACATCGCACAGCTGTTGTCCCATTCGCTGAACGTTGTGGTGCTCTCCCTTGGCCCTGGCATGCTCGAAGCCTTGTTTCAGGATCTCGATGTTTCCTTCGTCCCTGCGCATTACGCGCGATTCAGCGCCTTGTACGCCGAATATGCGATTGAGCGTCTGATTCGCGAATTCAGTCCCGCGTTTGCCATTGTCAACAGCATCGAGTCGCAGTTGGTCATTGAACCGTTGCGCCAAGCGGGGATTCCCCAAGTGAGTTTGATCCACGAGTTTGCTCCGTGCTATTCGAATCCTCGCGAGCGTTTCGAAGTCATGATGACGGTTCCGGACCAGGTAGTGTTTTCTTCCGAAATCACCTTCAAGGACGCGGCTCGTTTCGTTGACGACTTCAATCCCGAAAAAATACACATCTTGCCGCAGGGGCGTTCAGGCATTCCTGGCAAACGTCTCGACGATGAATCCGCACAACAGGAGCGAGATCGGCTGCGCGCTGTCTTGCGGCCAAGTGGCGATGATTCGACGCAATTCGTTGTACTGGGCGCAGGGTCGGTGAATTATCGCAAGGGCGTTGATCTGTTCTTGCAGTGCGCCGGCCGAATTTCGGCAATGGTTGGCGAGGGCAAGTGCCGCTTTGTCTGGATCGGTCAGGGATACCAGCCAAGAAAGGACCCTGCATATTCCGTCTATCTCGAAGACCAGATTTTGCGCGCGGGCTTAACAGAAAGCGTTCAGATCATCGACGAGACGACGCAGATCGAAACCGCCTACGCGTTGTCGGATCTTTTCCTGCTGAGCTCGAGACTCGACCCGCTGCCGAACGTTGCCATTGATGCGATGTTCTTCAGCAAGCCCCTGGTTTGCTTCGACCATACGACCGGGGTCGTGTCGTTCCTCGAACGTGTCGGACTGAAAGCGATTTGCGTCGCCGAGTATCTCAACGTTGAGGATCTCGCTAAGAAGGCGAGTCATTTGCTGCTGTCCGCGGAGACGAAGGCTCATGTGGAGGCGACGCTCCAGATGCAAGTTGCCGATAGCTTCGACATGGCGCGGTATGTGAGGGAAGTCGTGTCACTGGTCAAACCTTTTTGACCGGAGACATCTAAATGGAAAACAGGCTCCCGGACGCGCTGAAGGCGCGAGGGATCGATATTGGCTTGGCGTTGATGCTGACCGTTCTCTTGTCGTACGGTCATTTCCTGTGGGTCAGACATTACCGATTCGGACTGGTCTTGGAGATCGACGAAGCCGGATATATGTCTCAGGCTATGGCATACGCCAATGCGCTCAAATTCGGCGGAATTTCCGCATGGCTGTCGGCGCTATCGTTCCCGACGAAGTTTGCGCCTCTAAGCCCTATTGTCACGTCCATATTAATGGCCGAATTAGGCCTAGACGAGAACGTCGCCTTTTACACACACATATTATTTTATGCGGGTACTGTGCTTGTTACTTTCTGGTGGATGCGAGCGTGTTCATCGAGGCTGGCGGCGACCACCGCCAGCATGCTCGTAGCCACTCTTCCAATTATCGTCCTCTATACGAGGACATATCAGTACGGCTTGCCTACCACGTTCTTTTTCTTGCTGGCGAATTTTGCCTATTATAAATCTGAGCGGTTTTCGTCGTTGCTCTGGTCGTTTTGCGTCGGAGTCGCACTAGGGCTGATGCTCTTATCTAGAACGATGAGCATTGCATTTCTACCGGCGTTCGGCCTTGTATGGTTCGTGGACAGTAGGAAGGCCTTTCGGCAGAATTTGTTGGGCCTGTGTATTGCCGTCGTAATGTTCTTACTGGTTGCTATCCCTTGGTATGCGCTGAATTTCAAGGAAATATTCGGATACCTTTTCTCATTTGGCTATGGCGCGAATTCATCCGAGTATGGGGGATCCAAATCAATGCTGTCCATCGACTATCTCAAGATGAGAAATCGATACTTCATGGATTCGCTATTTCCGTTTCACTTTGTATGTCTCTTCATGCTATTTGTTATTGGTGTTTTCCAACAGATAAGGGCATGCGTTGGCAGGCGTGAATCTACGATTCCCAGTCTCTACGTCCCGTCGGCCGTTGCGATATTTTGCGCGGCGATCCTGCTATCTTCGAAAAACATCGGGTCTGGTTTTGATGCTCCGCTTTATCCGGTTATGGCGCTCTGCGCCATTTGTGCGTTACCGATGTGGATAACGAATTGCGGTTTAAGGCAAACTGCACTCGTCGTCATAGTGTTGGGATGCCTGCTGGTTGGCTACTTCGAGTCCGACACCTCTGTGTGCACTCGCGGTCCCAATTTCATTGTCCGTTCGTTGATGGGCTCGTCTCAGAAGAATCTATGCGATGGATCCATCGGCGAATATATAAGGGGCATCGGTTATAAACCGGGCGAAGATAAACCGTATTGGAGCGACATCTCCGTTAGGGACCAGCGTCGTTGGCGTGATGTGAGCGCGGCGCTCGCTGACAGGTTGGCAGATGTCGACAAAAGCAGAAACGCCGTTATTTATGTCACACGTAATCGGCTGGTAAACGTGAATACTGTCATGCTGGAATCCATCAAGAGATACGGCTACATTCTGCCCGCAGCCCAAATCGAGCCGGCCGTCCTTCCGCGGTCATATGCTGACTACCGAAAATGGTTCGATACTGTTTCCGCGCCGGCCAGTACGTGTGCTGTCGTAATGATGAGCAACACCACCGGTGACTTCTTTCCGCGACCAGATCTCGATATCTTGCACAAGGTCGTCAGTGATCGCGGATTCGTGCTCACCGCACGCATCGCCACACCAGAAAGCGATATGCTCGCCGAATTGTGGTCGTCTCCAATTGGATGCGGTAATGAAAAAAAATAACTTTACGAACTTAAAGCACAGCAATCTGATTGTTCACTTGTTGTTCATATTTTTGCTTGGTTTTTTTGTATATCAGAACGTCGAATGGGTGATCAAATATCGGTTCGATCAATCGCTGGACATTGACGAATCGGGCTATCTTGCGGTGGCAGTGGCCTTTGCGAAGGCCAAAATGAATGGCGGGTGGACTGGCTGGTGGCACGCCATTTCTGCACCGCTGGGATTTGCTCCGTTGGTGCCTCTAATCGCGTCGCTAGTCTTTATCGCTTTTGGAATCAACGAGAATCTCGGCTTCGTCTGCAACATTGCTTTTGCTGTCGGCACGCTGGTTTTGATGTTTGTCGCGGCGCACCGCGTTTCGAGTTTGTTCGGTCTAGTTGCCTCAATTCTGTTAGCATCGTTGCCCAATTTCGTGATGTTCAGTCGAAGCTTCCAGTTCGTTTCGGCGACCACATTTTTCTTTTTTGCAGCATATGTGTTTTTCGTTTTTTCGGAAGGGTTCAGTCGCCGAAGGTATGCGATGCTAAGTGGAATGGCGCTTGGCGCAATGATCCTGTCCCGAACGATGGCATTGGCCTTCTTGCCCGCGTTTGCGTTTTCGTTTTTGGTGTATTTCTACCGGGTGCGAGGATTCTCGCGCGAGATTTGCAAGAATATCGTCGCATCGATTCTGGCTTGTCTGCTTGTCGCGATGCCATGGTATCTGGAAAATTTCAGGAGCGTTTTTGGCTATCTCTTTTCGTTTGGTTATGGTTCGCATGCGGCAGAATACGGGCATTCACAAGGGATTTTCACACTAGCAAACTGGAAAGCACGCCTTGACGTTATTATTTCCCAGATACACCCGGCGCATTTCATTATGATCGTGCCGGCATTTATTGCGGCCTTCCTTGTGTGTTTAAGAAAGAAGAATGCGATCGATAGTCTTATTTTATCGGGGGCTCTTCTTTGCCTTTCGTCTCTTTTTATTCTATCCACCAGTCAGAACATGGGCACCGGATTCGATGCTCCGATCTATCCGGTCATGATTCTATGTGCAATTATGTGGATCGCAACGTCGGGAATTAAATGGCTCCGGATTGCATATATAGCGTTGTCCCTGACGTTCCTGTCGGTGGCGAGCTACGCCCACGAGGATCTGCATCGCTGCCTCAAAATGCCAAAAGAATTTGTGGAGGGAATTTGGGGCTATGGGCCATTGGTCAACTGCGTCGCAAGTATCCACGGGTATCTGCGGACTAATGAATTCCCGCCGGACAACCAGCCGAACTTCATCCAAGAGCGCGACGAGGCTGTCGCATGGCGACAACTGAATCGGTTAGTCTCTTCGTATTTGCTCGAGGAAGATGGCAGTAGAAGCGTGGTTCTGCTCTTGTCTCGGCACATGATCCTCAATGCTAATTCAATTGGACTAGAGATGATCAAGGGCGCGGGTACCATTTTACCAATGGTTCAGATCGATCCCGCTGCACTGGAACCGACGGCAGCATCCTATTCCAGTTGGCTAGCCCAAGCCCCGCACGATTCGGCCTGTTTTGCGTTGATGCTCGATGATCAGCACGGAGAGTTTTTCCCGCGTGCAGATGTGAGCGTTATGACGCAGGTTTTGTCCGAATCTGAATACGAACGGGTTACGAGCTTCGCTACGCCCCGCTCAGGACAACGTCTTTGGGTTTGGCAGAAAAAGGTCCCTGCGTGCCGAGGCCTCGCTTGATGCCAGGTAGAACTTCATTTCTCACCTACAGTAATTCTGACGCCGGATCTGCGATAGGACGGGGGCTGTTAAGCACTCATTCGGTGCGAACGCGTCGATAGCAGCACGAATCCCCTGACGCGCTTCAAGTGTGTTAAGCCTGCAGCGCATGTTCGATCGAGCCTCCCGTCGGCGCTCAATCGCACGGCAAGCCTTCAGGCACGCCAACGAATGCAGTTCCGCAGTTCGATGAGGTCAAGCAGATCGCTGCCCGCGAGGCGCATAAGGATGATCTCGCGTCAGAAACCGTCCGGATACCCGAAACTGGCGTGCCGCCCGTGCCGAAGACGGCGCGGCGCAGTCTTGGACGCAGACCGCTGCGGGCGCGTCAGCGCATCGGATACGATCGTAAGCGCCAACCGAGCAACGTCTTGACTGGTTGGCGTGCGTGTGAAATCGGTCCTGCGTTGACTCGTCTACGAAGATTTTGCAGTCGCTCCCGCGATCTTCAGATTTTCAGCGGCGACCATGAACTTGCGGCCGCCGGCGGGCCATCAGAACGTGGGCAAGTGAATTGCTGCGAGGTCGACGTTTTGCGACGTCAGATCTCTTTTGAGGCCGAGCGTCCGCATTCAACAGACGCTTTGGCGCGAGGATGTTGCCGGCAGAGTCGATGTGTTTTCAGTCTTGGGGGTTCATTCAGTGTTGGTCATCGCTGCAACCGATCGATGACGTGCGGCAGGCGTACACGCCGCTGCGACGTGCCATGGCAATAGCTCCTCTACAAGGTTGAGCGAGTGCTCAGCGATGCGCGCGAGGACATAGCATCTACGCCTCCAGATTGACTTCGGATGAGCTTGGCGGTGTCGGTCAAGCCGTAAATCAAGGCGGCCCGTTCGCCGCCGGAATCTGCGTCGGCAAACAAGTAGTTGCGCCGGTTGGCCACGCCCCGCAGCGCGCTCGACGGGCAGGTTGTCGAGCTCGGGTCGGCGCTCGAGCACATCGGCGCGCCAGGTAAGGTTGAGAAAGCGATCGGGCGCAAGCCGCCCGACGAGCGTCGAGCGCATCGCCAGAAGCACGCGATCAACCGCATCGACGCACTGGCACCGCAAGTCGTCGTCGATAGCTGTGCACCGGAGTCTGGAGATCGCAATCTCGAGTCAAGACGTCGCTGGCACCTCGCTGATATGGCTGCCGATGTCGATCGGGATCGGTCTTCAAGATCGACTCCATGGTTGGAGCAAATGTCCTGGGGGCGGCGTAGCAGTAAAGTTCGACGGTGGATCAACCTGATATTCGCGAGTCGGGTTCCGCACTACAGAGCTCCGTCTCATGAGCATGCCGCTTCCTTACTACGCGAGTCGACTGATGTTTGTCAAACGCGGCTGCGGGTTACCCGAATACCAAGCTGCGTCGCCTTTCAGGATACTTTCATTGGTAGTTGGCTTTCCTCAGTTACATCCTGCGTCTATGCTGCTTGTTCGCTGTGCGGGTGCAGCCAGAGTCACCCCAAGCCGACCGACGTCCCGGATGAAGGCAGCCAGTTCGCGTGCGACAGGGAAGATGGCGACGTGTGCGGTCTTCCCTCCGGCGAGGAGTTTACGATATCGCCTGCACAGCCTCAGTTGTGCATCTAGGCACGATCGATTATCGGTTGGATAGACCTTCATGATGGCGCTGGATAGCGGTGCTCACACATGCCGGGTGTCGACAGCTCTAGGCAGATTCAACCAGCAGCTTGCATGCATAGCTGTTGCCGGTCTTGGTAATGCTACCTTGCCGTCGCTTTCCGCCTGATGAATGCTCCGAAGGCATCAGGCCAATCCAGGGGGCGCGGTTGCCGTGGATGTTCGAAACGCGTGAGGTCACCCAGTTCGGACATTGGGCCGATTCCCGATGTGAAGTTGATTCCGCGCATCGCTTGCAAAGCAAGTGCCACTGGATGGAACCGCCAACTGATGACGGCTTGATGCAAAGCCAGCTCCAGCCGCTCGCATTGCGCGAGGCGGTCCCCAATCGAGCGCCGATGTTAGTTGAACGCCAGTTGCTGTCAGATGCTGTCGAACGAGACAGCGCCTGTGTGTTGGCCCCAGTTGGGACGGTCGAGATCGTGGACGCCGTGGGCCAGCAGGAAAGATTTGAGCCTGCAGCGTGCTGCCTTCAGATCTTCCTCTTCCGCGAGCTGGCCCGCGCCTGGTCGGCTGCCAGGGTTCATCTTCGACCGTCGGCACGTGCACGGCTGACAGGTCGCGGGCGCGCAGACCATGCAGTCGAGGCCTTTATCGACCAGCCGTCGGTACAGGCCATACCTACATAGGCCAGCTTCATAGGCAAGGCAGATGCGCTGCGCGTTCGGCTGCAGCCGCTTGCACAACCGGTCGACACCAATCTGCATAGTGCCGACTTTGTCGAACAATTGCACTTCGCTCATCCGGGCGCATAGGCGACCGTGATCGAAACCTTGCGGACACCCAGGCCACATACAGCGTGCTATCGTGTTCCATGCCGGCCTCCGCGGCGGAATAAACCGTTGAGTGGCGGTTCCGCCGCACTCAATGCGGCTCTGGCAGCCATGCTACCCGCGCATAATTCTCGCGGCGGCCAGCCTTGCCGAACGGGAGTCATACTGACTTACTCAACACTCGCGCTACATACGTAGATCTATGCGTATCTGTACCTATGGATGTCGCACGCATTGATTGGTGTCATTGTCCCGTTGCTCGTTGAGAATCTTCGTGGTCGAAAGCAATGGTAAGCAATCGGTGGTATTCTTCAACCTAGGCATAAAACGCCTTCGCAACGACGCGCGATTTACTACATCGCGCGCTCGTCGATCTCCAATCGGTAACCGGTTGCTCGCGGCAGATCGTCTATTCGCGATGTGAGGACGGAAGAATAAGTTCAGTGGAAAATAGACTGCATGGATACGACTGGTGGGGCCACGAGACTCGCATGGATGGATCTCGGTCGATGTATAGCAGCGATTTGTGTTATCGCAATCCACGTGAGCGGTGTCTTTTGTAAGGACAGCAGTGCATCAGCGTTCTATTTGGCGAACATAGTCAACGGATTTTCACGGTTCTCTGTTCCTGCTTTCTTTATGTTTAGCGGTTATCTTTTGTGCGGCCGACCCACCCTAAAACCGACTTCCTACGTATTTTCCAAAGTGGTCGGCTTGGTGAAGGTCTACCTATTCGCTTCGTTGGCCTATTATCTGTTCGACAGATTCTACCAGCGCCAGGATATGAAGTCGTGGCCTGTCGATTTCCTTGCGGGTCATGCTCATTTCCATTTGTGGTTTATCCCGGCATTAATCGCTGTATATTTCTTCTATCCGCTTTTTATGCGCATTCTGGATGAAGATAAAAAATATGTCTTTGTGTTTGTTGTTGTGTCGATCATATTGATAAATCTGTCGGGCGTGATGGTCGTGGCAACAAACTCCGGGACCAGTTTTCAGGTTGAAAGTTCGCTAGGGCCGCTGTATTTTCTGCTAGGGTTCTGCGCAGATTCAATTTTCCGTTTCAGCAAAAAAATCTGCTGGTTTATATTTTTAGCAGCAAGCTTTGCAATTGCCGCTATTAGCACGCTGATGGCCGCGAGGGCAGTTGATATTCCGTTGCTCGATCCCGGGTTGTATACCGGGGTGCTGGTGTTTACGCAAGCACTTGCTTTTTTCATGATGATCAAGGACGTGAAAATCCAAGCGACATTCTTGCCGTTGTTGTCGCGAGTGGCCAAATTGATTTTGGGTATCTATATATTCCATCACGCGTTTATGGTTTTTGTATTCGATGCGCTGAATCACATCGGTGGATTTTCTCAGTCCGAGATTGTCATTCTGGCGATTCCACTTGTTTTTCTGTTTTCTGCACTATTTACGGCTGCGATCAGAAAGATTAATTTTTTCAGTTCTTTTTTGTAGTAGTTGATCTCGTGCAGCATATGCGCTCGATTATGCCGATTCGGTCGATACGCTGGTAGGATGCGGGCTCCTATCACCAGAGGTTTCCGCATTCGTATCCTTGTGGGTGACGCGATACTGTCGGTATACTGTTTCCGACAGTTCGGCGGTTGCTCGATCGAACGCCTGAAAACTGGCAATTCGTTGTTTGTCATTTTGCCAACACATGAGTGCCAAGATGATCGGCGATCTTTAAGATTGGCGTAGCTTCGTTCATCGAGGACGACCTTGCTAATAGCGATGCGAAAAAAACCCGGTCGTTCTTAATGTATGACGGTAAAAGTTCCGGCTCGCCGTTTCGCGAGGAAGTGGCTGCCCTGTTTTCAGCCTCGCGACGGATAATTTTTTGGGCTTCTCCAGGGGCGAATTACCGATTGGCAACGAAAAGACGCCGCGATCATGGGGGACAATCTGTCCGATCTCAGCATCAATCGCGCGAGCAAATCCCGAATGGTGTCCGCACATTTTCGGGTACGACCAGAGTGCGGACATCAAATCTAGTTCAGGGAAAGTTCGTCACGGTTCTGCGGAATCAAACCTCTGACTGACGTCTTCTTGGGAACATCACAGTTGAGCCGCGCATCACGCCTGCGTTTCATTCAAGGCAGAATGCTTGACGTTTCGCCCTTACATTCAGGATCCCCATGACATCAGCGCAGGCATATTACCAGCTTGCGTCGGCGAATTTCAGTGACGGGGCGCGATGCGGCCGAATGAGTCGAGCTAGTTAATGCTGGGATTGGCCGGAACAGCTGGACAGGTGCGGCAGAGTACCGACTCTTCAAGCCGGTTCAGTCCGCTCCACGGTGCTGAAAGGCAAATACTGCAGATACGCCAGCAATCGCACTTCCCTGCGCCCGCGGCTGACGGTGTCCAATATCATCCCCGTCATCAGACTCAACGATGCCAGTATCACGAGGCTCATCGACAGAATCGCCGTCGGCAGGCGGGGCACGAGTCCCGTTTCCAAGTATTGCACGAGAACCGGTTCGACCAGCACCAGCGCGATCAACGCCAGCAGCGCGCTGATGCAGCTGAAGAAGAACATAGGCCGTTCGTGGCGGATCAGTTTCATTATGAGCATGAGGATCCGGTAGCCGTCGCGATAGGTGTTCAGCTTGCTTTCTGATCCTTCGGGCCGGCCGCGATACGGGCCCTCGACGTGCGAAATCGGCATGGACAGTTCGAGCGCGTGGATGGTGAGCTCGGTCTCGATGTCGAAGCCCGACGATAGTGCGGGAAACGATTTCACAAAGCGTCGCGAGAACACCTTGTATCCCGAGAGCATGTCCTTGACACGATTGCCGAAGATCTTGCGCACAACGCCCGTCAGCATGCGGTTACCCAACCGATGTCCCCCACGATAGGCCGCATCTTCGGTTTCCTTGCGGATGTAGTTCACCAGATCGTACGGACCGGCCATGGCCGTGCGCAGCATGTCGGGCGCGAGACCGGCCTCATAGGTATCGTCGCCGTCGACCATGATGTAATGGTCGGCGTCGATGTCGCGGAACATCCGGCGCACGACGTGCCCCTTCCCCTGCTGCGTTTCCGTCCGCACGATCGCGCCCGCCTGCGCGGCCACGATTGCCGTCTTGTCGCGGGAATTGTTGTCGAAGACATAAATCGCCGCTTCGGGGAGCGTCTCCCTGAAGTTACGGACTACCTTGCCGATGGCGATTTCTTCGTTGTAGCAAGGAATCAGTACTGCGATTTTGTGCGGCCTCATTGACGTTTCCTTTGTTGCGATTTCGTTTTTATGACGGGCATGAACAACATGCTACAAGCGACGAGCATGGCGGTCCACGCCCAGATCATGTGCGGCGGTTCGTAGCTGAATACGACGCTGCTTTCACCTGCAGGCAAAGTGATGGTCTGGAACAGATCTTTATGTTCCGAGATCTGCGCGAGTGAACCATTAACCTTCGCCGACCATCCGGGAAAGAACAACTCGCGGCGCAGCAAGGTCGACGGAGCGGAGCAGTACGCCGTCACACGCTCCCGATCATGCGACGTGATCTGGCACGCCTGACCAAGCTCTTCGAAGTACGGCTTTGGTTGGCCCAGCTCGTAGATGTTCATGACCTGGTCGGCGAAGACCTGCTTCCCCAGCGAAGGCTTGTCATCGCGTATCACCAGCTTGATTTGCAAGCCGTGGCCCGTGAGCAGGCCGTCGAGGCGTTTCAGTTGCTGGTCGTCGGCGGGTTCGTGCACGGTTGTCATCCACAGCGCGAGCGGCTTGCTGCCGCCGCTGCGCGTGAATCGGTAATTGACAACGGAGCGAGCTTCGACAGGCAAGGGGCGCGCCAACGGGATGTAGAACATCGAGTTGTCGCTCGATCCGTTCAAGTCCCGCTGCCCGCTCGCGCAGACGGAGTCGACGCAGACTTCCGCTGTGATAATACCTTCCGACGTATTGCCATAGTTGCCGATCAACATGCCGATGTGATCTATCGTGACGGTTTTGTCGGTTAGACCCGGTGGCAGCGTCCCCGACACGACTTCGCCCGGCATGACGGGCAGCGCGGATTGCGTCGCGACATCCGTCTTACTGGAGAGTGTCGAAACGAACGGGTTGTCGCCGCCGCGCGCGATCACGTATTTGACGCCGATCCATTCATAGTTCTCCAGATGGCGGACGAGTTCCTGGCTGGACGTCGGCACGGTGGAACCCGCTGTCCGATAGTTGCCGATGAATGCGATGGGATCAGCGTACGCATCGAGATTCGCGCGAATCCAGTCGACCCAGCGCCGGTTGATTGGCAAGTAGTTGTGGTTGATGGCGGCGATGCCAAAGTACGCGCCGTAGTTCGCCTGGATCGGACCCAGCGAGTAGACGCGCTGCAGTCCGACGTTTTTTTGCAGAAAGCCGATCGCGTCCATGTCCACTTCGCCCGAACGTGGGTTACTCAGCGTCGGAACGGTGAACATCAGCACGCTGTCGACGACGAGAAACACGGCGATTGCCGTGGCGGCCCGGGCCGGACGGCAGTGCAGCATGATCGTGGCGAAAGCGCCGACGGAAATCACGCCCCACGCGACGGACGCCAGCGCCGCGTTCCGGACGGCCACGGAGTCGCGAAGGTGGTGCCAGAGCAATCCCGTATAGATGACGCCCGCGAGCAGCAGCAGCGCGGCGAGGACCGTGATGCGACATAGATACGCGGCCCGTTCGTGCTGTTGCCCTCGAAGGTCATCAAGAGCCTGCGCCGCCAGGATGATGAACGAGAGTTCCCAAGTGGGCACGGCATAGCGATAGAACGCGGCTTGCGCGACGCCGGGAATCATGTTCCACGACGCGCTCACGACAGGCACATTGAACGATTTGCCCAACGCCATAAGCAGCCAGCACAGCAGCAGCCAGGTAATCGCCGTGCGTCGCAGCATGACGCCATACAGTCCGACGACCACCACTGCAATGCTGACATAGCCCCCTATACCGCCCCAGATCGCGCCCAGCCGGTCCCAAGCCGCCGCGCCGGACGCAATTGAGCCGTAGACATACGGGAACAGCAGACTGGGCAATACGCCGGCCGGGTCGAGCGCCGAATGGGCGAACCCGCCGTCATGGCCACCGAGCCACGCGTGCGGCAGAAACTCGAAGAACGCAAGCACTTGTGGCGCGCCGAGCGCAAGTCCGACCACACCGCCGATCGCAAGTCTCACGATGAACGCCAGCCTGAATCCAGGCGCCTGCCGAAAGCGCAAAAGCGCCCATACAAGCGCGAGCAGGCCGTTCAGATACGCGGTTTCCGGAAAGCCGGCGACGAGGTTCATCCACAGCGCGACCGCGAATAGACGCCAGCCGCGAGGCATCCCGAGCGCAGCTTTGGCGAACACGCGGTCGACGCCCCACAGGATCCAGGGCAGGAAGGGAACGGGCAGCGCGGGCGCGTGATCGAACCAAGCGAGCGCGCCGTTGAACGCGAACAGCATGCCGCCCGTTGCGGCGGCGAGGCGGCCGAGCGCGAGTTGACGGAGCAGGCCGTAAGCGCCCCAGCCCGCGATAATCTGCAGCAAGATGTGCTGCAGCAGCATTCCGTTGGGCAAGAGCAGCATCAGCGTCGGTGGAAAGAAAACGGCAGGCTGATATTCGGCCGCGAGAGGCAAACCGACGCCTGAGAAGTAATTCCACCAGGGAACGATTCCGCCGATCCAGTCCAGCGCGGCACGATAGCCGAGCGCTTGTGCGGTAAAAGCGTTGTTTGGGTCGAGGTATGGAAAACCCGGGGTCAGACCGGGCCGATAATTCCGCGCAACGGCGCCCAGATACAGCATCGGGTTCGCGTGATAAAGACCGATTAGTCCCGGCAGCGCCGCAACGATGGGCAGCGCAATGAGTAAAAGCAACGGAATGGCATCCGTTCGCTGAATACGCCAAATAATCGTTGGCAAAAGGTCATCCCCGAGTGGAATTGGAACTCACCTGATTGCGCGCGGAAGATCTTCCGTTGCGCTTGTCAAACCGCGTCGCGGCATGATATCTCGATACTCATGTGCAGATGCCTTGTCCGGTCGCTACGATGCTAGGCGTATGACCGGTCCGGTATTTGGGCGCAAATCGATCGCGTTGCGCGGTGTTATTCGTGAATCTGGGCGCGTAGCCACGCGGCCGTCATTTTTATTCCCGCGTCCAAGTCAACCTTGGGATGCCATTCCAATTCTCTTTTTGCCAATGTGTTATCGAGCACGCTGGCGGGAACATCGAAGGGACGGCCCGGGCGGTAGCTCCGTTCAATCGGGTGTCCGAGTATCGCTTCGATCTTGCCGACGATTTCGTTCAGGCTAGTGCCGTAACCCGAGCTGACATTGAACACAGATTCCGTACCATCATATTGGACTGCGCGGGCGAATGCTTCGGCGACATCTCCGATGTAGAGATAGTCGCGAGTGATCGTACCGTCTCCCCAAATCTCGATTGGCCGCCTTCTGAGCGCCTTGTCGAGGAAAACGGCGATCGCACCCTGTGCCGTCTCCACGCGCTGCCTTTCCCCGTAAGGGTTCGCAACGCGCAGGATGTTTGCTTTGATCCCGTATTGATACTGGTAAAGAAGCAGATACTTTTCGATCGCCAGTTTGGTAATCCCGTAGGAGACCTTCGGGTTGGTCGGGTGTTTTTCGTCGACCGGCAGGTAAATGGGATCGCCATACACGGTTCCCCCGGAAGAAATGAATACAATCTTCTTCACGCTCTTCGCGACCATCGCGTTGAGCAAGTGTAGCGTCGCAACTAGATTGCTCTGGACGTCGTAGATCGGATCGTCATTTGAGCTTTTCGGCAGTGTCGTCGAGACCAGATGAACGACGATGTCGGTACTGTCGATGGCTTCCGTGATGTCGTGCACGCTCATGAGATCACCGGTCATCCAGCGCACATCCTCACCATTGTCGAACCGCCGGTAAGGGCCGACACGCGCACGCTCGAAAACACAAATCTCGTGGCCATCGCGCAGCAGGCGGTCGACGATCGTCGATCCGATGAACCCGCCGCCGCCGAAGACAGTGATTCTCATGCTAATTCCTTATTTTCGTGCGGCGCAGCATGGCCCGTCAGCGGTTCGACCCGAGGAGGCCAGGCGAGGGAAAAATCAGTCCGGTCTAATGCCAGATTCGGACTGTAGGCGGGATCGTATCGGAGCGACTCACTCCAGCGCTGATGCATATAAGCGACCTCGCGAGCGAAGCGCGCCTTTTTTTCCGGATTGTCTTCGGTGCCGCGTGTTGCTGACTCGTGATGGTACAACTCTGCGTAGGGTGTGTAGACATTACGATAGCCGGCCTGTCTGACACGAAGACAGAAGTCGACGTCGTTGAACGCGACTGTCAAGTCGACCTCGTTCAATCCACCTACCTGCTCATAGATCGCCTTGCGCACGATCAGGCAGGCCGCCGTCACGGCCGAGAATGAACTGATCAGGGCGTTGCGGGAAAAATAGCCAAAACTGTCACGCGGGAACAGTCTGTGCGCGTGGCCTGCGACGCCGCCCATGCCGACGACGACTCCCGCGTGCTGGATTCTTCCATCCGGGTATAGCAGTTTCGCCCCGACCGCACCGATGCCTGGCTGGATGGCCAACGACACCATCTCGTCGAGCCACCTGTCGGAAATCACTTCGATATCGTTGTTGATGAGGCCGATGATTTCTCCGTTGGCGCTTGCGATCGCGCTGTTATTGAGCGCTGAATAGTTGAACGGGCGGTGGTCGCGAATCACCCGGATATTGTCCGCAGATGCGAGACCGTGCAGGTAGTCGAGTGTCGCCTTCTCATCGGAGCCGTTATCGACAACGATGATCTCGTACGGAGCGTATGTAGTCTTGATGCGAATGCTATCGACGCACTGCTTTAGCAGATTGACGCCATTGCGAGTCGGGATGATCAGACTGACAAGCGGCCGATGCTCAGGCAAACCGTAGCGCGCGCGATAGCCGTAGGCAAGACCTTCAACGCTACCGTCGATGCCCCGCCGCCCGAAGTGCTCGTTCAGAGCGCGCTCGCCGGCCACCACCGCGTAGGGTTTGGCGTCTCCCGACGCAGCCGTGCTGGATGGATGGACTCGCCAATGATAGAGAACGCGCGGGATGTGCGCGATCGCTTCAGGGCCGATGCGCTCCAGGCAACGCAGAGCGAGGTCATAGTCCTGTGACCCTTCAAGGCCTACACGGAAGCCGCCGATTTCGTCGAGCAGGCGTTTCTGGTACACGCCGAAGTGCGAGATCATGTTGTGCGAGTAGAACAGGTCAATGTTCATGTCGCACTTGAAATACGGCTCGTGACGCCGTCCGTTTACGTCGATTTTGTCTTCGTCGGAGTAAATCAGCCGCGCATCGGGCTTGCGGGCAATCTCTTTTGCGACGCAATAGAGCGCATGCTGCGCGAGGAGGTCGTCGTGATCCAGCAACCCGACCCAGTCGGACGTCACGAGTTCCAGTGCGCTGTTTGAAGCCGCCGAGATATGCCCATTTTTCGCGCGAAACACGACGCGGATACGTGCGTCTTCCTGCATGTACCGTTCGAGTAGGGGGCGGACCTTCGCGCTCGTGGACGCGTCGTCCGCAATGCAGAGTTCCCAATGCGGATAGATCTGGTTGCGAACGGAATCAATCGCTTCGGCCAGCCATACTGGATCGGCATTGTAGGTTGGCATGACTACGGAGATGCGCGGCGGCATAGCCATCGCCGCGATTTCTAACTGGATCAGGCTGCGGGCGCCTTCATCAAGGCGGTCATACAACTCTATCCAGTCGGCGTAGTCCCGACCGGATATCGCGCTATTGCCAGCGCGCCGTCTCAGCCCGGTCAACCCTTCGCGGCTGTACACGGCCAGGCTCCTTTTCCACAGGGAATAGGCGCCGTCGCGCCTAACAAGGCCGATCACTCTGCGGGCGAGGTTGACATATCTTTTCATGGTGAACTGAGCAGTTTCTAAGGGGTGGTCCTAAGCAGAGTCGATGGCCGCTAGCCTACTTGTGCCATGTCAACGTGGAGGACGCCGCATAGTTGAAGACCGCCCCAAGAATCGCCCCAGCGAGACCGGCAATGATCTGGTTGGGCTCGCGTTCAAAGAGCCAGCTGGATGCACCGACATTGGCGAAGGTACCCAGACTGCACACCACATAAAATGTTGCCATGCCGAACAGGAATTTTATGCCCTTTAGCCGCCGATCGCGGTAGGTCAGCTGGTTATTCAGAACAAAATTCCACGCGATGGCCACCAATGTGGCCGTCAGTTGCGCAGTAGGGAAGGCGAAGCCGAAGGCATGAAGCGCGACCTGCAGCATGGCAAGATGCACCGCGATACCCGTGGCACCCACGATCAAAAACATTAGAAAGCGGATCGGAAGATAGCCCCCCGATAATTTGGAGCACAACAGTCCGAGGTACTCGGCCGTCACCAGACTGTCGAGCTTGGACTCGCCTGCGATCCGCTGTCTGAAGTGATACGGAATTTCGACGGTCTTCAAGGGAGTCGGCGTCGATGCGATGATATCGAGCAGGATCTTGAACCCTTCCTCCGAAAGCTTCGCGGTGACGGCGTCCACTCGCGTCCTCGGCAGCATGAAGAAGCCGCTCATCGGGTCACTGACGTCGATATGCAGAAATTTGCGCGCCAGATCGGTGGCCAAATTTGACCCCCATTGCCGGATTGGCGACAGCCCTTGGCTAGAGGCGTCTTCCCCCGAATATCGTGTGCCAATGACAAGATCTGCGCCGTCGCGAATCGCCTGGTACATTTTCGGCAGGATCGTTTCGTCGTGCTGGAGGTCCGCGTCCATGACGGCGACCGTCGGCGCCGAGCTGGACATGATGCCCTCGATGCACGCACCGGACAGCCCTCTGCGCCCGACCCGGTGAATACAACGAACGCGCGAATCCTTGTGAGCAATTTGCTTGACAATTTCGTATGTCCGGTCAGGACTATTGTCATCTACGAAAATCACTTCCCACGCGATATCGCGGAGGACCAGATCGAGCCGCCGGACGAGTTCTCCGACATTTGCCTTTTCGTTAAACGTCGGAACAATGATAGAAAGTTCGGGGGCAAGCAGGTTCTGCGCGAGCGCGACCGAAGGTTGTGAGTCCGTAGAATGCATGGATGGCGTTCTCTTGAGCAGTGTCTTTGAATTCGAGGGAAGAGTCACTGGCGCGCTGGCGCCGATTTATCAGGGGCGTTCCATCGGTTGCTAGCCTTGTGGAGAGGTAGAGCCCGACGATGCCGCTAGCCGCGCGTCCCTGCAGGGTAGCCTCTCTTTACGAACAATGACGCGGCTGGATTCGGGGTCAAGCCGCCAGCCGATGTAGTTGACATTGTGTAAGGCCGGAGCCGTCACTCTCGTGCGCAGAAGTGCAGCGGCGATGCAACGGAAAACGAAGGTGGCGGGATGGTGTTAAGTGTTAACCCACAGTCGTGCGGAACTGTTCATCGGACTGAGCCGATGGTTTCCGGTGTTTGAACAAGATCATGCGCGACGTCATGAAATTGACGAACATGCCCGCGATGCTGCCGACGGCAACACCGATGATCGGGTGCGTCGCCGCGACGGGATATTTTGACACTGTGAACGCATACGCCGAGTAGTTGACCGCCCCGCCGATTAGCATCAGCAGCAAATAAACGGCGAACTCATATTTTGCGTCTAGCGACGAGCGCTTATCCTTGAACGTCCACGTGCGGTTGATGAGCCAAGTCGTAACTACGGCGCAGACAAAGGACGTCCCTCGGCCGTAAAACAAGCCGATATGACCTTTCACCAGGTAAAGGACGGCAGTGTCGACAACAAATCCGATTGTACCGACGACTCCGAATGCAAAAATTTCCCTAAGGAACGCGATCGAGAAGAAACGAGTCATAATGTGATTGCCCTCGTGGGGTTCTACGGCCCACGCCGTTTGCGCAAGAATATCCTTCTCTCGTCGCAAGAATGCCAGGTGGCGTATGGTACATGATCAGCCACCGGGCGACGAGAGCCTCGCTAAACGCCGTCCGCGTTCACGTCCTTTCATGTCTGCCATAGCGGTCATCGAAACGGATGATGTCATCCTCGCCAAGATAAGCGCCGGATTGCACTTCGATCAATTCGAGCGGAATCTTCCCAGGATTTTCGAGCGCGTGAATATTTCCAACGGGAATGTAAATCGACTCGTTTTCCGTCAGCAGCGTTTCATTCTCTCCGTTCTTGACACGTGCGGTTCCCGAGACGACCACCCAGTGCTCCGCCCGGTGGTGATGCATCTGCACGGAAAGCCGGGCTCCAGGATTGACGGTAATTCGCTTGACCTGATATCGCGATCCGCGGTCGATGCAGTCGTAGCTTCCCCACGGCCGGTACACCAACCTGTGTTGTACAGCCTCTGAGCGCCCGTCCTGCCTCAGCTTTTCAACGATCTGCTTAACGTGTTGAACGTCATCTTTGTTCGCGATGAGGACGGCGTCATCGGTGTCCACAACGATGAGGTTGTCAAGTCCGACGGCCGCGACTAGCCTCCCGCCCGACGACTGAAGGAAGCAGTTTTCGCACCCCAGTTCAATGACGTCGCCCTTCGTGACGTTTCCGTCATCGTCCTTGTCTGCGACGTCCCACAGCGCCGACCAGGAGCCGACATCGTTCCAGCCGGCATTGAGCGCGACGATAACCGCTTTGTCCGTTTTTTCCATGACGGCATAGTCAATAGAGTTCTCCGGACATTGTGTGAACGCTTCCTTATCGAGTCGCACAAAGTCGAGGTCTTTCGTGGCCCTGTCCAATGACTCAACACATGCCTTCAGCATGTCAGGGTCGTACCTTTCAAGTTCGTTGAGATAAACCGACGCGCGAAACAGGAACATGCCGCTGTTCCAGAAATACTCACCGGACTCCAGATACGCTTGTGCGGTAGCCAGATCCGGTTTTTCAACAAAGGTAGCGAGCCGCTTCACTTGGCCTTGCTCGCCTGGCTGCGCCCGCAAGTAGCCGTATCCCGTTTCGGGCGCTACGGGCTCGATTCCGAAAGTAGTCAATGCGCCTGTCTCGGCGCTGTGTGCTGCGGTGTCTACGGCCCGATGGAAGGCGTCGACATCAGCGATGACGTGGTCGGCGGCAAGAACGAGCAGAAGCGGATCGGGGTGATCTTTCAACGCTTGCAGCGCCGCGATGGCTATGGCAGGCGCCGTATTCCGCCCGACCGGCTCTAAAATGATTGTAGCGTCCCGCGAAGTGTGCTCACGAAGCTGCTCAGCGACGATGAACCGATGGTCATCTTGACAGATCACCATCGGGCTGCCGAGTCCCGAAATTCCCGCCAGCCGTGCGAGCGTTTCCTGCAGCATAGTGCGTTCCCCGGTTAGCGCCAGGAACTGCTTGGGGAATAACGCCCTGGATAGAGGCCACAGGCGCGTTCCGGAACCGCCAGCAAGGATGACAGGCACGATAGGTAGGTTCGCCATGGAAGGTCTCGAGCAATAAGTTCTGGATGACGTGCGCAGTCACATGACATGAAAACGCTAGATGGGCGCAGCGGGGCGGTGTCAGAGCGCGGAATGCGGCATTGTGCCAAATCCTGTCAATCCGGTACATCGGGACGCATCGGAATCTGGACGCAACCACTTTTTTGTCGCCGGCCCGCGGTGTAATTGGGCTAGCCCGAGAGGCTACGGAGAACAGCGCGGCGATAAGTGCCGTGGCCTCGTAACTTTCCTAAGGGGCGGGTCTGTTACCGGACATTGTCCCGTTTACGCTGAAGTCGTTAGAAAATGCTACACCTCCTGTGGTATCTCGCGTGGCAAAGCGAAAAACGGCTTGCCGAACGCCCACATTTTCCGCACACTTGCGAGTTCGATATGGCCCCTGTCTTATGAAAGTGTCGCTGAGAAGACACATTGCATCTTCCACATGAACACTACGCGTGAGCCCGGTAACGAGCTTAAGGGTCTCTCTGTGTCACTGGTCGTCTACCGGCCTGACATCCAACAGCTGGTGCAGACGCTGAAAAGCCTTGCCCGCGCTTACGGGGCGCTTAAAGAGTCGCATCCTGCGTTCGCATTCGACGTCTGTGTCGTCGACAACGGCGGGCTGCCAGACATGACGGCTGCCTTCGACCTCCTGCGCGCGCGTGGCGCAACCTGCTCGGTCATAGCCGGGCAGGGCAACGTCGGCTATGGCCGCGGACACAATCTGGCGATTGAGCGTGCGGCGAGCCGCTACCACCTCGTGCTGAACCCGGATATCGATCTCGACCGGCAGGCGCTGGCACGCGCGGTGGATTTTTTCGAAAGCAATTCGCAAGTTGGCCTGCTTTCGCCTCGCGTCGGAGACGAAGACGGTCGCCTTCAGTATCTCTGTCGCCGCTATCCGACGTTGGTCGACTTGTTCATCCGCGGCTTTTTGCCGGCGCGCGTGCGACATTTGTTTGCGGGGCGCCTCGCGCGCTATGAGATGCACGACCTAATCAACGAGTGTGACGTCGTTTGGGATCCACCCATCGTAAGCGGCTGCTTCATGCTGTTCCGAACGAGCGTGCTAAAGAAGCTCGCCGGCTTCGATCCACGCTATTTTCTTTACTTCGAGGACTACGACCTAAGCCTACGCACCCACGAATTCGCCCGGATCGCCTATTTGCCCGCAGTGCGCGTGCTGCACCACGGCGGCGGGGCGGCCCGCAAGGGATTCGCGCACGTTCGCATGTTCGCAGCATCTGCGTTCAAGTTCTTCAACCGATTCGGCTGGAAGTGGCTATGAGTCATGTGGTCGTTAGCGGGGCAAACGGGTTCGTCGGGCGCGCGCTGTGCCGCGCGCTGCTCGGCGCGGGCCATTGCGTGACAGGTCTCGTGCGGCGCTCCGGCAACTGTGTGGACGGCGTTACGGAATGGGTCGATGCCAGCACCGACTATCACGGCATTGCACACAACTGGCCCGCCAACATGAAAGCGGACTGCGTCGTGCATCTTGCGGCGCGCGTGCACGTGATGCACGACACGGCGGCGGACCCTGAGACGGCGTTTCGCGCGACCAACGTCGACGGCACGCTGCGCCTCGCAGCGACGGCCCGGCGGCATGGCGTGCCGCGCTTCGTGTTCGTAAGCAGCATAAAGGCGGTCGCGGAGCAAAGTCGCGGACAATCGCTATGCGAGAATGATTCTCCGCGCCCCGAGGATGCTTACGGCCGCTCGAAGCGCGCGGCGGAAGATGCGCTGATCCGTATGGGCGACGACACCGGCCTAGAGGTCGTAATCGTGCGGCCACCACTCGTGTACGGACCGCACGTGCGCGCTAACTTCCTGCGTTTGATGGACGCCGTTTGGCGCGGCGTACCGTTGCCGCTCGGCGGCGCCGATGCGCGGCGCAGCATGGTGTACGTTGGGAACCTAGCCGATGCGCTGGTCCATTGCGCGACCGACGCGCGCGCTGCGCGCCAGTGCTTTCACGTTGCGGACAGCGATGCGCCGACCGTCGCGGAACTGGTGCGCTCGCTCGGGCGCCATCTTGGCAAGCCTGTCCGGCTGTTGCCCGTACCAGCCGCGTGGCTGCGCATGGCGGCCCGGCTGACGGGGCAATCGTCGCGGGTTGACCGTCTGCTTGGCAGCCTGCAGGTCGATACGTCGCACATTCGCGACGTGCTCGGCTGGCACCCCCCGTTTTCAACCGACGAAGGTCTGGCGGCAACCGCCGACTGGTATCGTTCGACTCATTGAGCCCGCTCGTGCCGATGCAAGATTCACTGATGATGGCTCTGTGGACACTTCCGCTCGTCGCGGTCGCGGCCGTCTGGGTGTGCGCGGC
This sequence comes from Paraburkholderia caledonica, assembly GCF_000383275.1. NCBI lineage: Bacteria > Pseudomonadati > Pseudomonadota > Betaproteobacteria > Burkholderiales > Burkholderiaceae > Paraburkholderia > Paraburkholderia caledonica. The sequence goes on from NZ_KB911042.1 coordinate 292,484, forward strand.
GATACTGCTTGTTTTGCTGAAGACAGGCCTTGCCTGGCGCCTCGCGACCGACATCCCGAATGACCGCTCGCTCCACGTGCGCCCGACACCGCGCGTCGGCGGCTGGGGCGTCGTGCCCGTCGCCGTCGTGGCGATGCTGCTGGTTGCGCCGTCGCTGTGGTTCGCCGCGCTGGCGACGGCCTTCCTCGCCGCCGTGTCGCAGGTCGACGACCGCCGTGGATTGCCCGCGCGCGTCCGCTTCGCCGCGCATCTGATCGCGGTGACCGCTCTCGTCGTGCTGTTTCCTGCAGTCGCGCCATGGTGGGCGCTGTGCGCGCTGGCCTTCTTGATGATCTGGCTGGTCAATCTCTACAATTTCATGGATGGCGCGGATGGCCTTGCGGGTGGCATGGCGCTGTTTGGCTTTGCCGGCTACTCGGCGGCAGCGCTCCTTTCCGACCATCCGATGCCAGAACTCGCCTTGGCATCGGTCGCCATATCGGCCGCGGCGCTCGGCTTTCTGTTTTTTAATTTTCATCCGGCCCGTGTTTTCCTCGGCGACGCGGGTTCAATCCCGCTCGGCTATCTGGCGGGCGCGCTGGGCTACTGGGGGTGGCGCGGCGGTGCGTGGCCGGTGTGGTTTCCGGCGCTGGTGTTTGCGCCGTTCATCGGCGATGCGTCGGTTACTCTTGCAAGGCGTCTGACGCGCGGCGAGAAGTTTTGGCAAGCTCACCGCGAGCATTACTATCAACGGATGGTTCGCTCAGGCGTCGGCCATGCAGCCACCGCGTGGGCTTGGTACGCCGTCATGTTCATCGGCATAGCGCTTGCATTGTTTGCACTTGGTCGTTCCCCGGCCGTTCAGTGGAGCACCGTGGCGGGGTGGACCGCAGTGCTGGGCGTTACCGGGTTCCTCGTCGACTTGCGCTGGCGTCGGTTCCAGTCAACACCGTCCCAACAATCCGAGGTATGACGCTGATGCTCAGATCCAAGGCCGCCTGGCTATCCTTCAGCGCTTTTCTCTTCGACTTGGCCGCCGTCTCCGGCGCGTGGCTGGTGGCCTACGTGATCCGTTTCAACGGCGAAGTGCCGGTTGATTTTCGCGACGGCGCGCTGCGCGCCCTCTTCTGGGTGCTCCCAGTCTACGGCGTGATGTTCCGCATTTTTGGGCTGTATCGTGGCATGTGGGTGTTTGCGAGTCTGCCCGACCTCGTTCGGATCGCGAAAGCAGTGACCGCTGGAGCTCTCGTCGCCATGGTCGTATCCGTCCTGGTGCAGCCTTCGCCAATAGTGCCGCGCTCTGTCCTTGTCGTCTCGCCGCTCTTTCTGTTTCTGGCTATGGGGGGCGCGCGGGCGCTCTACCGCGCGACGAAAGAGTTCTACCTTTACGGCGGACTAGTCGCTCAGGGGAAGCCTGTCGTGGTGCTCGGTGCCGGTAACGCTGGTGCCAGCCTCGCCCGCGAGTTGTCGCGCTCCAGCGAATGGCGCCTCGTTGGACTGCTGGACGATGATATCGCCAAGCACGGCCGCGAAATTTACGGCTACAAGGTTCTCGGTTCAATCGGCGAATTGCCGCGAATGGCCGAGGAGTTGAAAACCGAATACGCGATCATCGCCATCCCTTCCGCGTCGGTGGATGTCCAGCGTCGCGTTGCGACGCTGTGTGTGAGAGCGGGCGTGCGTGCACTCGTGCTCCCAGCATTGACCGATGTCACCCAAGGTCAGGCATTCCTTTCCCGCGTGCGCCAGATCGACCTGGAAGATTTGCTTGGCCGTGACCCGGTTATGATCGACACCGACCACGTCGAATCGCTGCTGAAGAACCGCGTCGTTATGGTGACGGGCGCGGGCGGCTCCATTGGCTCGGAATTGTGCCGGCAGATTTTACGCTTCGGCCCCGTGCAACTGGTGGCGTTCGATATCTCTGAGTTCTCAATCTATCGGCTCAACGAAGAGCTCGCCGACAGGTATCCGGACGTGTCGGTGATCCCGATCATCGGCGACGTCAAGGACTCACTGCTCCTAGATCAGGTGATGGCACGTTACAGCCCGCACATCGTCTTCCACGCCGCGGCATACAAGCATGTGCCACTGATGGAAGAGGTGAACGCCTGGCAGGCCGTACGCAACAATGTGCTCGGCACCTATCGCGTGGCGCGCGCGGCAATCCGTCACGACGTCGCGCGTTTCGTGCTGATCTCGACCGACAAGGCCGTCAACCCGACCAATGTGATGGGCGCGAGCAAGCGTCTTGCGGAAATGGTGTGCTCGTCCTTGCAACAGCAGGGTGCGCGGTGTACGCAGTTCGAGACCGTGCGATTCGGCAATGTGCTCGGCAGCGCAGGCAGTGTGATCCCAAAGTTCCAGGAACAGATTGCGCGCGGCGGCCCGGTCACAGTCACGCATCCGGAAATCACGCGTTTCTTCATGACGATTCCCGAAGCGTCACAGCTTGTGCTGCAGGCGTCGAGCATGGGGCATGGAGGTGAAATTTTCATCCTCGACATGGGCAAGCCTGTGCGCATCGCCGATCTTGCTCACGATCTGATTCGTCTCTACGGCTTTACCGACGAGCAGATTCGCGTCGTGTTTACAGGCCTGCGTCCGGGCGAAAAGCTCTTTGAGGAACTGCTTGCCGATGACGAAACTACGACGCGTACCCCGCATCCAAAACTGCGTATTGCAAAGGCGCGCGAAGTGCCGGACAGCCTCATCGACAACCTTTTGCCGTGGTTAATGCAGCACCGCATTCCCACCGACGACGAGGTTCGCCGCGACCTGCGCCGTTGGGTTGCCGAATACCAGCCGGCCACGTTGAGCGCATTGCGCAACGTGGCTGTCCCGGTAATGCGTGTCTCATAGCTGTCTCGCGACGAGAATCGTCGTGACTGAACCGCAGGGGCTAAGAAGCCAAGCGCGATGCGCAGAATTGAACCGCCAACTTTGAACCGTAGTCCGTGAACGAGACAATAGTTGTGACAATGTCCAGTCCTATGCAGTAAGCGCGAGTCAAACATGTTGAGCGGTAAGGAATGTCCCGCCAGGACCCCTCCGCATTTGTTGCGCTCAACACCTATGGGCGACACGAATTCGCCCAGTAGTCGAGATACTTCACGAAACAATCTTGAGGGAGCGTGTCGATAATTGGCGCACTGTCGAAAGTCGTCGATTGGACTTCATCGGGGCGAAGCTTTGGGTATTCAGATAACGCTAACGGGTTGGCAAAGATGGAAACACCGCTAAAACCGAGAACAATGAAAGCATTGCTCGACACGTTTCAGTTACTGGACCTGAATTCGCGAAAGGCCACGGTACGCGCATGCGTGACAGTTCCGGTGCTATTTGCCATATGGTCTTTGTATCTCGGGCAGGACCGGAACTGGGACCTGATGAATTATCACTTGTATAACGCGTTCTCATTTCTGAATGGGAAGCTTGGCGTTGATTTCGCGCCTGCGGGAATGCAGACGTATTTCAATCCAGTGCTGGACGTCTTTTACTTCGGGCTCAATGAGATACTACCGGCGCCGATGGTGGGCGTGCTGATGGGCTACCTTCACGGTCTTAACTTCGTTGTTCTGGTGGGCATCGCGCACGAGGCGCTACCGGATCTGCCGGAGGAAGATAAATATAGGACGCCGCTGCTCCTCGCTGTTGCAGGAGCGATTACTGCAAATTTCCTGTCGGGGGAAGGCAACTCGATGGGAGATGACACCACCGCCATCTTTATACTCGGTGCTGCCCTTTTGCTGCTTCGGCAGTGGCAGACGATGGCGGCCTTGACTCCGCGAAGCGCTGGGCAACTGGTCGCGGCTGGTTTTTTTGCTGGCCTTGCGATGGGTTTGAAACTCACCAATGCCACGTATGCCGTCGCGCTGTGTTTCGCGTTGCTGTTTGTTCCGGGATCTCCGACGACGCGGGTTCGCGTTGCGTTCGTTTTTGGCATTGGAGTGCTGGCCGGCGTAGCGCTGACGGGCGGATATTGGATGTGGGTCCTCTGGCAGAAATTCGGAAATCCTTTTTTTCCGCAGTTCAGTTCTATTTTTCCGCACCCTTTAACTCCACCGGTTGGCGTGTCTGACAGGTCGTGGTTACCGCGCAACCTCTTCGAATACATAGCTTGGCCCTTTGTTTTCGCGCTGGATTCAAAGCGGGTTGGGCAGGCGCGCTTACATCAGATCATCTGGCCGGTTGTATACGTGCTCTTCATCGCATTCGTATGCTGCCGGCTGTCCCGGGTGTTGTCGCGGCGTCATCAAACCAGGCTTTCGCCAAAAGCACGTTATCTCCTCGTGTTTGTAGCGATAGGGTACATCTTGTGGATGGTGGTTTTCAGCATCTACCGCTATATTGTCCCGATCGAGATGCTAGCGCCTCTTATAGCGTATTTGCTGCTGACGGGAATGTTCCCTTATGCGACTGCACGCCGGGTTGCTGCTTTTCTTCTCGCTGCTACGAGTGCAGTAGTGCTGTTCGGCGGCGTTGAGACTTGGGGACACGAACGCTGGGCGCTGCGTGCATTCCGTGCAGATGTGCCAGTGCTTGATAAGGGGGCTACGCTCGTGCTTGTAGGAGGCAACCCGGCATGGGCGTGGCTCGCGCAGTTCTATCCAGTCGACGCGGCCTTCACGCAAATTGACGGTAGCTTTCCGCTGACACCGCTTTACGATGAGCAAATAATCCGGATGATCCGCTCCCGAAATGGTCAGGCGTACGCAGTGGTCGAGGGCAAATACAACTGGCGAGCAGAAAGCGTCGCCAACATGAACGACATCTTTCAGCTGTTAGGACTGGGCCGAGGGGCGCAACAGTGCGATCTATCCGAGCGTGTGGTCAGGAGACTTCATTTGCATGCTCGCCTGGTGTGGAATGCCCCGGCGAGCCGAGATCAGGTCTGCCACCTAGACATTCGCAGCGACGACGTGCGCGACATTCGAAAGGAAAATGCCGATCTTATAGATGCCGCTCAGTCAGTTGCTGAAAGACATGGACTCCGCATAAACGCGACGACCTGTACGGATTATCGGGCATACATAGGGCAGGGAATTTTCCCCTACCAATTGTGTCGGATACGACCCGTGCCCTGAAAGTGCGCGTTTCGCGTTCTCCTTGATGGCCGGCGCCGCAGCGATACGATTCGTGGCTTCAATGTTCCACATTACCGGCCTTCGTCATCTCGCCGCGAAGCCGCCTAGGTCTAGCACTTGGCCTTGCAAGGCTGAGCACAAGCGCGCCCGCAGCGCTCTCAGACACCGATGGACGGCAATGACCAGGAGCACATTCGAGAAGGGCAGATGGCGTCGTCAATCGAAATCACCCACGGTACCGAACTGGCGCAAAGTCTACAAGGGTCGAATGCCAGATGTGAGGAAAATGAGCGCCCACTCTTGCCACCGCCTAGGACCGCGCACTGGACGGTCCAAGCAGCTGTTCGGTTTCGACTTAGGAGTTTCTGCAGTCAGCAGGCATGCTGACTTGCGAAACCCGCGTAAGCGTGAGAATTGCGTCAGAAGTGAACACGGCACGGTCGGATCCATGGCGTGAGGAATGAGTTCGTCCGACGATCGCATGCATGCGAAGGCCCCGCCGTGTAGGTGAGCTACTATGCAAGACAATAAGTGGTAGGCGAGACGCCGAGAAACGACAATCGGAGACGCCTCGTGATGGAAGCAACATCACTTCCCCTTCCTCACCACCATCCACCGCGGCGACTTGAACCGGACAATGCTCACATAGAGCCACACGTAGGTCGCCGCGAACACCACCACGAAGCAGAACAGATGCAGCGTATGCCGCCAGAACAACGTGGCCGGCACCACCGCGATCAGACATAGCAGCCACAAATAAGGCGACGTCAGCGAATTACGCCGCGTCAGTTCGCGTGCGGTACGCGCGCCGACCGCCCAACGCATCAGCCGCTTATAGACCAGCATGTGCAGATGCACGCCATCCGGAATGCCGGGCGACATGCCGCGAATAAACTTCTTTCGATAAATCGAGAAACACGTCTCGAAGATCGGGTACATGAAGAGCAGTACCGGATACCACGCGGACACGTCGCGATTGCGCATGACCAGCATGATCGACAGTTCGGCAAGCATGAAGCCGATGAAGTACGCGCCGCCGTCGCCGAGAAAAATCAGCCCCGCCGGGAAGTTCCAGATGAAGAAGCCGAGCACCGCGCCCATCATCATGAACGACGCCGACAGCACGATCGGATCGTGCACCTGGAAAGCGACATAAGCGAGCGACGCAAACATCATGAACGCCACCATCGACGCAAGGCCGTTGAAGCCGTCGATGATATTGATCGCGTTCGCAAGCGCCGCCACCGCGAGCACCGTGACCGCGCACGAGATCACCGCATACGAGAGCAGGAAGTCGAGCGGCGGCACGCTGATGCGCGTGACCGCAATGTCCAGCAGAAAATACGCAAGCGCCGCTGCCGCCATCGTGCAGACGAGGCGCGCGAGCGGCGACACACGCTTGGTCAGATCCTCGACGAGACCCGAGCCGAAGGCCGGCATGCCGCACGCAATGAGCCCGAGAATGCCGCCCGATACCGCCGGGTAGGCATAGCGCAGTTGCACGGCCGAAACGATCAGCCCGACGAGAATGCCCGTTCCGCCGATGCGCGGCACCGGGCGCACATGAAACTTCTGTACGCCGGCCAGATCGGTGTCGGTCGAAAATTTTTCATGCAGATGCGCATAGCGCACGATCAACAGCGTGATCAGCAGTGAAACGATAAAGCCGAGCGCAAAACTAAGCATGAAAGTGGGCCTGAGCGAAGACGCCGAATTATACAAACGAAACGCGAGACGCCCGGAAAAGCGCCGGGCTCGCAAGAGCCGCCATAAATCCCAGATAGTGAAGCGCAAATCGCGCGCAAACCCGCGCCAGTCATGGATTTCACCTATGTAGCGAGGGTCGCGCCGTGTCGTTAACCTGGATGCGGCGACGTGTGCGCAATGCGGGCGGATAGAACACTCGCCGCGGATCGACAAGACGGTTCCGGAGACCCAATGCTAAATAACATCACAATTCGTGGCGGCCTGACGCTGGTGATCAGCGTATTCGTTGCCTTTCTGCTGACCGTAATCGGCGTTGGATATGGCGCACTGAAGCTTGCCAACAGTAGCCTCGACGACACGCAGCGCAGCGCAGCGGCGCTCTCGCATCTGAAGGCAAGCTCGGAGAAGCTGCTGCAGGTGCAACTCGCGCTGGGCTCTTATCAAACGCTCTTCAGCGTCGGCAAGCAAACCGACGACCTGCTGCCCGCCGCGCACAAGGTGCTGGTCGAATCGAACAAGGACTTTCGCAATTACATGGCGGGGCCGTTCTCGAGCGACGCGGAGCAGAAGCTCGCGCAAAACGTCGAGCAGGCCCGTAACGCGCTGGTCGATAAGGCAACCGAACCGGAGTTCAAAGCGCTCACCGACTTCGACTTCAATACGTTCCGCAATATTCAGGGCGAGACGGCGAACGGGTTTTACTCCACGTATTCGAAGGCGATCGACGCGCTCGAACATGCGCAGACCGAGAACCAGCACCGCCAGGCCGGGACCGCCGCTCAACGCTTCCAGATTGCGACGCTTCTCTTTGCAGCAATCGGCGCACTCGCCATCGTGATCGGCGTGGCGGCGCGCGTTGCGTTGTCGGCGGCGCTCATCAAGCCGGTCAATGCCACCGTCAAGCACTTCGAGCGGATGGCTGCAGGCGATCTGACCGTGGCGATCAAGAGCCAGTCGCGCAATGAAATGGGCCAGTTGCTGAGCGCGCTGACGAAGATGCGCGACGGTCTCGTCGACACGGTGTCGCAAGTGCGCGGCAGCACGACGGCCATTACACAGGGCGCCAATGAAATTGCGTCGGGCAACGCAGACCTGTCCGCGCGCACGGAGCAGCAAGCCGCGGCGCTTCAGCAGACGGCGGCGAGCATGGAGCAATTGTCGGCAACGGTGAAGCAGAACGCGGACAACGCGAAGCAGGCCAACCGGCTCGCGCACGGCGCTCTCGACACGGTTACGCGCGGCGGCAAGGTGGTGTCGCGTGTCACGGAAACGATGGACGGCATCAGCGAGTCGTCGCGCAAAGTGACAGAGATTATCGGCATGATCGAGGGCATTGCGTTTCAGACCAACATTCTCGCGTTGAACGCGGCCGTGGAAGCGGCGCGTGCCGGCGAGCAGGGGCGCGGCTTTGCAGTCGTGGCGTCGGAAGTGCGCAGCCTCGCGCAGCGCTCGGGCGCGGCGGCGAAGGAGATCAAGGAACTGATCGGCGATTCGGCGGCTCAGGTCGAGCAGGGCGCGTCCCTCGTGGCCGAGGCGAGCCGCACGATGAACGAGGCGATGCAGTCGGTCGAGCGCGTGACCGGCATCATGGGAGAAATCGAGGCCGCCGCGCTGGAGCAGAGCGACGGCATCGAGCAGGTCAACAAGGCCGTCTCCCAGATCGACGAAGTCACGCAGCACAACGCGGCACTCGTAGAGGAAGCGGCTGCGGCGGCGAAATCGCTGGAAGAACAAGCGAGTGTGTTGCGCGACGCGGTAGCGGTGTTCCGGCTTGATGCCAATGTGTCAACATTGGCTGTCCGTGATCGAGTGGCATTGAATTACGGCAGTCACAGTGCTGCATCGCCACGAAAAGACACATTATCTGTTCAGGTTATTTAGGTCCTGTCGCGTCTGTGTGCGGCCGGTATCTTCGCATCTAATGCGGCACCGGGATCGATGCCTGCTGCGGTCGAGCACGGCGGTGAGGGAAATGCCGCATCGCTCCTGCCGGATCGCTCAGGGCGATCCATGAAGCCATAATGTGGCCGATCAAGGTGCCGTCGCGATGAACGAAATTACGGCGTTCCAGTTGACACCGGGCAAGGGAACCGGGGACAGGCCGCTTGACAGATTACCAAAATCACGCAGCGCGAAACGAGGCGCCTGTCGAGGAAGCGGTCCCGGGAGCCAAAGTCGCAGAGTTGGCAGGCGCCGGTGGCTCCCCATTCAATAAGGTCCTTCTGGTTGACGATGCTGCGTCAGCCACAGGCGGGCCGTCCGCGGGCATCGCACGGCGCAATCTCTTCCGCCTTCGCATTACGCAAGCTGTCGCGATAATGCCCCGCTGGACTGTCAGAGTTGTGTATGCGGACATCGTCGTGCGGTACGTCGAGATAGCCCCATCCCGAATGAATGTACATGGCGACGCGAACAGGGAACCCTAAGTCACTGTAAGTGGTTCGCAGTCTGACTGCCCACTTGTGAGAGCGCCGCCTCGTCATTTCTTCGCCTGCGTTATGACGCGAAGCAAACATCCTGCAACCACCTTCGTCCCCGTAACAGCAAACCTGGCGCACAACTTATCTTTGGAAATGGCAGAGCGCCAGACAAACAGACAGTAATTCGACCAATTGTTCAGGTTGCATGACGAAAGGTGTATAGGAAACTGAGGATGCCTCTTCAATCTAAAGAGATCTCCATGTCACTGATCCCACGCCCTGTCACGTCACCCAGGCGCACAGCTCGCCAGCGATACACGGACCGCGTCCAAGCAGTCGCGCACGGTCAAAACTCTTTCGACATCCTTATCGATGGACAACTGCGCTTCCGTTTGGAAGGCGAGACGCAGTGGCCGGCCCAATGGCGACTCTATGCGATCAGGGAGGGCGCGCGCGCTGCCCAATGTCTCGCGATCGAAAACGAATATTGGGATGTCGTCTCGCAACTGGAGAGTGGTGCGCACTGGATGCAGGTCGAGGACATTCAATCTGTGGCCCGGAAGGCATCCGGCGAGTCTACCTACGTCCGCTGGCCGGAATATATTCGCGGTCGCTGATCGACGACCCGGTAGCGGTGTTCATCGTGCAAAAGCCGTCAGGGGCTGCGACGGAGTGGACGGTAAGTGCAACACTTTGCCATCGCGCGACCTATCAGACGCCCCTTACGCGTCCGCCGAGCGATGCAAAACTGGCAATTGAACCGCTCGAACGTGCTTCGGCGATCAGCGCACGCACGAGCGACAGGAAGGCCTCGTACACGTGGACATACCGTTCGTAAACGACTCTTCAAGCACCCAAAGAAATGAAGCCAGTCAAACCTGCGCGCCGCGCGTCAGTCAAGCTGAGAACCGCGCGTCAATCAGGATGAGAATGCAGGCGCAGCCCGGGGGGGCGGTGACGGGCGGAGCCCCGAAACGGCGACGCAACGCCGTGCCGGAAGCGCTCGCATTTAGCACAGAGCCTTGCCGGTGGTCGCGGTGGATAGGATATGAACGAGTCTATCTTGCAACGGAGGCCGCCGTGCCCGGACGACACGTCAACGACCACAGATGACGCTTTACATGAAATACAAACGCACAGAAAGGCCGTCCACGGCGGCCGCACGCGCTGGATTCAGCGTTGCCACGGCCTATCGCATAGAAAAAAATCCGCATTTGCCTTCGAGCAAGAAAGCGCCGCACGAGCGGCGGCACTCTTATCTTCTGGCAGAGATCTTCGAAGCGGAGATCGTCCCGCTGCAGCAGTCTGGCCCGTGCCTTGTTTGGGGAGATGCTTCGCGACACCTGCAGGACACTATCGGGCCCACGCGACCATTAAATCTCAAGCCACAGATCCATCCTCGCCGCGACAATAGTTTATTCGACCCAGATTGCGCTCCTGATGCGCCCCCCACTGGGCACGCAAACAACGCGGAATCTCATCCGCAAGTCAGCTTGCTTGATACGTGACTTTAGCTAGTATGGGAAGCAACCGCCGCGCACAGCAGCGCAAGCGCTACCGGAATGCCCTGAGGCCACGCGACGTGGAGCACGCGCAATATCCCTCTTAAGAGCCTGAATGAGAAAAAAAAACGATCCAAGCCTCTTCCTAATGAGACGTCCGAGCAGCTTCGTGCACGGTTGAGACAATTCGCGCTGGCGACGCGGGAAGAGGCCCTGCAGACGGTCACAGTTCCCTTCCCGGAACACGTCAGCGTGCTCGCTGGCCCGTTGAGGGTTCGGAAACGTGAGAATGAATCACCCGACGACCCGGGCCGAGCCCCCACCTGCAAAGCGGAATCGGACGTTAACCGTTAGTGCTTAGTCGAAGCCGCTCTTCTGCTGTTCCGTGCAGAGCTGACCTTTCTCGAGCATCGTACGGTGACGGTCAACTTGTAGCTGGAAGCTCTGCAGCCTCCAATGCATAGGTGCCAGGGGTACCGGTGCTCGAGCCCGGGAACGGCAAGACGCGTACCGCCGGCTCTGAACGTACGTTCGCGAGGTTCGGCCAGCTGACTCCGAGGAGGCCGAATGCGGTCTGCTTTGCTCACAGTCCGACGAAGGTTGATGAATATCCAAAGGCGATCTGAAGGCCTTCAGGTGAGCAGCGCCGAGTAGTGTGGCGAGTGAACCGCAACGGGGTAGGGCCGCGTCATCGGGGCTACAGCCACGATCGACAAAAGCGCGTTCAGGGACATTATCTATCCGGCGCAAAACCCGGCGCCGCGGGCCACGCGATACTGCATCGTGCTGACCAGAATTTCCTGCCTCTTGCGTACAGTGGTGTACTTTCTCGCAGAGGAGTCGCGCAGCCCCAGCGCACCGACCTGCTCACGGCGCTCGACGTCATTCTCGACCGCATTATCGAGGTCGCGGGGATCGGCGGGCGCCGCGACTGCATCCAGCCCGTAGGCCAGGACAGGGCGCAGAAGACCGCGTATGCGAAACGTATAAGGCGCGGCAGGTGAGGTGCCGCGGCCGTGCCACGCCCCGACCGCCAGCTTCTGCCGACCAGCCGTTTTATATCCACTCGCTCGATGTCGTCGGCGGTGAGCTCGCGTTCTGCGTGGAGCGTGACCGTGGCAAAGCTCTCACAGGACAGTATTGCGAAGATGCTTGAATGAGCGCGCCACTGCATCGGCCGTCGGGAGTCCTTGGAAGTCGTTGTTGGCGAGTGATCCGTAGCCGTCGCACCGGGCTCGCATAGACCTTCCCACAAGAAGGGTCTATGAGGGCGTGGGTCTGGCACCTAGCGAAAATCGTTATCACCGGCTGTCCGGCAACGACGGCGAGCTACATGAGCTCCGCGAGGCGGCGCTCGACATCGGTGAGGGCTATTCTCGCCAGTCTTCGCTCTAGCATTAGAGTTGGAGTAGTGACCCAAACCAAGACGCGTTCGCTGTACCGCTAAGCCGCCGCAGCATTTTGCTTCGACCCGCCCATGGTGGCCGCCACTGCACAAGTGCGCCGGCTGGGTCATACGTCTTTGGCCAATGCGTCGTCATGCTCAACGGATCCCGGGCTGTGCGCATCTCGACGATCAATTTCAGTGGCACCCGTTTCGGCCGCAAAGGGCCGCAGCAAAGCGGTTTCATGCACCTTGCCAAACTGACAACCGGACGCCAGGGGCTGCCCGCATTTGCGACGTGCCGGCGCTATCGCATCTCCCGATTGGTCGTCCTTCCTCTGCATTCGCCCGAGAACTGAGCGCCAGCGCCGCATCGATCGCCGCGAAAAAGTGACGTTGTTCGTTGAGCGGCGTGTTCCGGTAACCGGGCGCAATTGCGTCGAAATGATCCTGAGGTCGTGCGCCCGCCGGCCATCGCCCACGGCCGACTTGCGTTGGCAAAAGCCCGTGCGATCCTGAGTCTGTTCCTGCAGTGAGGTTCGCAGGGACAGACAGGCGGGGGGCCATCCGGGCCAGCGCTGTCTGCATCTTGCCCTCACTGCCTTTGTCAGATCCGTCAGCCCTTTGGCCGACGGACATCCATGACCAAAAGGACGTGTAGACCCCTTTCCACAACCACCCGCAAGGACATCCCAATGAGCAATCCAATAAACCGGCTATGGCAGGTATTTGTCCAGGAATGCCGCGAGTACCTCGCAGACGTCTTCATACCGCTGGTCGTCGTCGCGCGATGGATACGGCGTCACACGCGGAGATAAACACGTCGATAGTACGGAGGTCTCAAATGGAAACCAGACGCTTTACGGCGCAAAACGGGCGCGAGGTCGTCAAGATTGTTACCGATTCGGGGGCGACCGGCTACGTCGACGCCAGCATCCCGCCGGAAGTGATCGAGGCTTGGCATCGTCGCCTCCGTGCGGCCCTCGGGCGCCCTATCGCCCGGCAGCGACGTCTGCAGCGTGCGAGTCAGCGCCGGGTGTTCGAGCCGGTACGTCAACGGAAGCGCCAGCGAGGATTAATGGTGCGCATCCGGCTACACCGCCGCCGCCCCCTTCTTTCGATTAGATAAGCCGCATGTGCACTTGCGTCTGGGCGACCCAATGCGAATCTGGCTTTGTCCCGCCCAGACGCTTTCATTTCACCGGACCGGGCAAATCCTTCTCAACAGGTCAATGCTTTCCGACACTTCTGGAGCTTGTCATGCATAACGATCAGCAGCAGTCGCTCTTCAATTTTATCCATCCGGATCACGCAAGCCTGCCCCTCGCTGTGCGAGCGTTCTGGAACAGCGCCGCCGTTCTGTTGTTCATCTCGCCCTATACGATGGCCGTCACGTCCTGCCTTGGTGTCGTGCTAGGCCTTGACCAACTGCAGCATGCATGGCCCGCGCTGACGCACGGTTTGCCCCTTGGCGTCATCGAGCTGCTGAGGGACGGCGCTATCGCTGTCTCAGCGCTATTTGTCACTGGGGCGTTTTTCGAACGTAATGAACTCGCGCAAGTCATCCGCAACGACATCTACGAGATGCTCGCGGACCTCCAATAGCCGATGCTTTGCGAGGCGCGCATTGCCCGCGCCCGTCCTTGTCAGTCCACTTTCGCTTAGATAGCTTTCACGGAGAATTGTCCATGAAGGATGCCATTCTTTCCACCGCCCCTGACTGCCCGCCGCTCCTGATCGGATGTGGCGCAGGCTTCGGCCTCGGGTTCGCGCTCCATTTTGATAACCTTTGGATGATTGTCATCGTAGTAGTCTGTGTTTGCGTGGCGCTCGCGCTTCATTACCGCATCCCTCTCGCTCGCCGACTGATGGCAATGGCTACTGTCGTGCTGCTGGTTGCCGTTCTCGGCCACGCATCGTTGCACACCGCTGCCGCGTTAGGGGTCGGCGCGGCGCTCTGGATAATTCTGGCTGCGGGAAACCGGCGGTATGGCCGGGTGCGCCGGTGCGCGCTTCCGGGGAGCGCGCCTTCGTCGCCGCAGGGTTTAACAGCCCAGCGTGATACGGAGCAGATGGCGGCACAGCAAGCATATTCGTTCCATGACCGCGTACTTCGTCCGAGATTCGGCTTTGACGCTATCACAGGCATGGCTGAGGTCAAGGCCCGACTGCTTAACATGGCACGCGATATCCTCACCCACCCGGAGCGGGCCAGAAACGGGATCCTGCTCTCGGGGGAGCCGGGTAACGGCAAGACGATGTTTGCTGAAGCGCTCGCTGGCGAATTGGGCATCCCCTTTCTGTCGATCTCCTACCAGGACATTGCGTCGAAATGGATCAATGAAACGCCCGAACGCGTGAAGGCTGCCTTTGCACAGGCAGCGCGCTTGCGGCAGGCAGTTTTTCTAATCGATGAAATAGATGGTTTCATTAAGTCACGTAGTGACCAGACCCATTCGATGGATCGCGACCTCACCAACACAATGCTCACCGAGATCGTGCGCCTGCGTGGCACAGGCATCGTGCTGGTTGCCGCCACCAACGACATCGCCTGGCTCGATGCAGCCGCCATCCGGGAAGGACGCTTTGACTTCAAGGTTGAGGTGCCGCCGCCGGATCTGCCAGCCCGTGAAGCGATCCTGAAGGGTTCGTTCGGCAAGGCGCTTGGTGCTGATGCGCTTGACCAGTCCACTCTGCGTAGCCTCGCGGCGCGCTGGGCTGGATTCAGTGCGGCACGCCTGACGGCTGTCGGACCGCAGCTCGCCGATATGCGGACGGAGGGACTTTTCGGGAAAGGTCCCGTGTCGTTCGGTATTGCCATGCAGGCCATGCGTCGTATTCAGGGCTCGAAGGGACACCTGCCCGAGGCAGTCAAGGCAATCGACGAGATCATCATGCCTGACGGATCACGTGATGACTTGAGGCGCCTCACGCGACGGCTTCAGAACGTTCACCGAATCGAGCAGTTGGGTGGCGCACTGCCGCGAGGAGTTCTCTTCTACGGTCCGCCCGGTACCGGTAAAACCCAAGCCGCAATGGCCCTCGCGAAGGCAAGCAACTGGGCATTCCTCAAGACCAGCGGCGCCGAGTTGCTCGGCACTCACTCGGCTTGGAACAAGCTCTATCGGGCGGCAAAGGACCTGCGCCCGTGCATTTTGCTAATCGACGAAGCGGATGACGTACTGGGTGATCGGCGCATGTCCGGTGTCGCACCGCTTACCAACCGGATCCTTGCCTCGATCGACGGAGCCGATGGTCGAGTGCCGGACGTACTAGTCATTGCTGTAACCAATCATCCTGAAGCACTAGATCAGGCCGCGCTGCGCGGTGGGCGTCTGGAGCAAAAGATCCGCTTCGACGTTCCTTCACGAGAAGCGCTTGACGCCTATATCCGCATCCAGTTGAGGCTCAGGGCGGGTGACACCTTTGCGATCTCCCGGCACACAGTGGAATGTCTGATTACGGGCCTCAAGGGATGTTCGATTGCCGACGCGGACACGGTTCTTCAGCGCGTCATCGATGAAGCGGCAGCGCGACATATTGACGACGGGTCCGCCACCATCACTGCGGTCGACGTGCGCGCGGCACTCTCGACGCTCACTGTCTCCAACGCCTGAATCGAGTGTGAAACCACGCTAATACCGCCGTCCGTCGTGGCCCTGTTAGCGTCTCGAGTGGACGCCGACAAACATGTTGGTCGGCGCATTGACTCAGGTCTTTTCTTGCCAGGCCGGGCTCGTTGCCTCAAGTATTTGCTACCTGTGAGACGGCAGCCCGGAGCGACATATGGCGATGCAACTCAGCATGGCAGCACGACGGGAATTGATCCAGGTGTTCGGCGAGCGGCACAGCCGTTCTGACCGCAGCGGGAAGCGCGAGATTTTGCACGACTTCGTACACCTGACCGTGTCCCACCGCCAGCATGCTGTCCGCGTGCTATGCCGCGAACCTCGGGCTTCGAGAAAAAAGCCCGGCCCGCGGCGAGGCGACGACGATGAAGCGCGGGGCGCGCGAACAGGCATTCGCGGGCAATGCCGACGCGCTGGCAGATTGGGCAGCGCAGTCCGCCGTGCGATGCGGATCGAACCTCTCAGACTAAAACAATTCGCTCCTCGTTGCCTCGAGGTTGTTTTTATCGAACATTGCGGCGGCACCAAGGTCTGGTGGATAGTGTGTTGTTCCCTGATTTCTGACTTCGACAATCAGATTGTCAGCTGAAACCTCCACCGCCTTCAGGCTCCCGCCTCACTGCCCCGTACTGCCGGGAGGCGCAATTGGTGAGAGTCGGGCATCCGGTAAATCAACGAGCTAGCCAACAATTCCGTCGCGACACTCGTGGACGCACGATCCGCGTTCGCGAGACTGGCGGCACTCGTTTCCGTTATTCGTGAGACTGCTAGGAAAGGAATCGTCTCCGTTCGGCCGATTCTGTTGAAAAAGTCGGCGGCGATGCGGAATGTTAGGTATCCTGGAAGGCATCAAACGACGGGAGTGAATCGTCATGATGGGTCTATATGAACG
This sequence comes from Paraburkholderia caledonica, assembly GCF_000383275.1. NCBI lineage: Bacteria > Pseudomonadati > Pseudomonadota > Betaproteobacteria > Burkholderiales > Burkholderiaceae > Paraburkholderia > Paraburkholderia caledonica. The sequence goes on from NZ_KB911042.1 coordinate 309,084, forward strand.
CGTCCCGTTTGAGCAAGTTATCGTGTGTTGTGGCAGACAGGCTGGCTTGCAGATCTATATCCGGCCTTGTTGCAGCTGGTACTGCCGCTGCGGGCCCCTATGAAATCCGCTGACTCGCACCTCATTCAACTGACGAGCTTGACGCTCGACCTATCATTCAGGCTTGGCGAGTCCCGGTCCTACCTGGCTTGTCATCACGTACGATTTCCTGCGCAACCTTTTGGCGTATCGCCCTGTGTAAAGCTGATTGCTTAGGGAATG
>NZ_KB911043.1:0-250077 GCF_000383275.1 Paraburkholderia caledonica
TGGGACCGGACTAAGCGCTAAAGCGCCAAGTCCGGTCGACCGCGATAAAACTGCATGGGACCGGACTAAGCGCTAAAGCGCCAAGTCCGGTCGACAAAGGAGACGGACATGGATACTCCGGCACGGCTGAACGACCTTCAACGCACCACCCTCGCCATCGTCCTCGCCGGCGGACGAGGCACGCGGCTCGGACCGCTCACCAACAAACGCGTCAAACCCGCCGTGCATTTCGGCGGTAAGTACAGGATCATCGACTTCGCACTGTCGAACTGCCTGAACTCGGGCATCCGGCGTATCGCTGTCGTCACACAGTACAAGGCCCACTCGCTATTGCGCCACCTGCAGCGCGGCTGGAGCTTTCTGCGCGGCGAGTTCGGCGAATTCATCGACCTGTGGCCCGCGCAGCAGCGCGTTGAAGGCGCGCACTGGTATCGCGGCACCGCCGACGCCGTGTTCCAGAACCTCGACATCATCCGCTCCATCCGCCCCAAGTACGTGGTCGTGCTGGCGGGCGACCACATCTACAAGATGGACTACACGCGCATGATCGCGGATCACGCCGATAGCGGCGCGGATTGCACGGTCGGCTGCATCGAGGTGCCGCGCATGGACGCGGTGGCCTTCGGCGTCATGGCCGTCGACGAAAACCGTCGCGTGGTCGGCTTCGTGGAAAAACCCGCCGACCCGCCCGCAATACCTGGCCGCCCGGACACCGCGTTGGCGAGCATGGGCATCTACGTGTTCAACGCGGACTACCTTTACTCGCTGCTGGAGGAAAACATCTCGACCGTCGATACGGATCACGACTTCGGCAAGGACATCCTGCCGCGCGTCGTCACGCAAGGCACGGCGATCGCACATCCGTTCGGCATGTCGTGCGTATCGTCGGACCCGAACGTGGAGCCGTACTGGCGCGACGTCGGCACCATCGACGCCTATTGGGCCGCCAACCTCGATCTCGCGTCCACGATTCCGACGCTCGACCTCTATGACCGCAGCTGGCCGATCTGGACGTATCAGGAACAGCTGCCGCCCGCCAAGTTCGTGCGGGATCTGAAGGGTCTGCAAGGTTCCGGCAACAATCTTCTCGCATGCGGCGGCTGCGTGATCTCGGGTTCGCAGATTTCGCGCTCGGTGTTGTCGTCGAATGTGAAAGTGAGTTCGTTCTGTAACATCAATGAGGCAGTCTTGTTGCCGCAGGTCACGGTCGGCGCGAGTTGCCGCTTGCAGAAAGTGGTGGTGGACCGCGGCTGCGCGATCCCGGACGGCACGGTGATCGGCGAAGATCCGGTGGCTGACGCGGAGCGCTTTTATCGCACCGACGACGGCGTCGTGCTCGTCACGCCCGAATCGCTGCGGCAGGAAGCGACCTGAGTCCGACCGGCTCTGCGTGCCAGTTGCCGTAGCTTCACCCGGCGCGGCGCGCGGCCGGTATTACGAGCATTCCCCGACCATCAATCAAGGAATCCAATTTAGCCTATGACGATTCGCGCCCTGCACGTCGCAAGCGAGCTGTATCCCCTCCTGAAAACAGGCGGTCTCGCCGACGTCGCGGGCGCGTTGCCGTCCGCGCTGGTCGAGCGCGGCGCCGATGTCCGCGTGCTGCTGCCCGGCTTCCCGTCGGTGGTTGCCGGCTTGCACGACGTGCGGCCGGTCGCCCAGCTTGGCAGCCGTTTCGGTGCGCCGGGCGTCACCCTCGAACAGGGAACGCTGCCGTCGAACGGACTGATCGTCTACACGATCCGCGCGGCCTCGCTGTATGACCGGCCCGGCAATCCCTATCTGAACGACGAGCATGTGCCATACGGCGACAACGCGCAGCGTTTCGCACTGCTCGGCTGGGTCGCCGCGCAACTCGCGCAACAGCTCGATCCGGCCTGGTCGCCGCAGATCGTCCATGCGCACGACTGGCATGCGGGACTCGCCGCCGCCTATCTGAAAGCCGCCGAAAGGCAGCATGGCCGGGCGCTCGCGCGCAGCGTCTTTACGGTGCACAACCTCGCGTATCAAGGCGTTTTCCCCGCGCATCAGTTCGGCCAGCTCGGCCTGCCCGACGATTTTTTCAGCATGTACGGCGTCGAATTCTATGGACAGCTGTCGTTTCTGAAGGCGGGGCTTTACTACAGCGACCGCATCACGACCGTAAGCCCCACGTACGCCCGCGAAATTCAGACGCTGGCTCAAGGCGGCGGGCTCGACGCTCTTTTACGCAACCGCTCGCACGACCTGTCCGGCATTCTGAACGGCGTCGACTATACGGTGTGGAACCCGGCGAGCGACGCGCTCCTCGAGAATCGCTACACCTCCACGCGGCTCGCCGGGAAACTGGCTTGCAAGGAGGCGTTGCAAAAACGCTTCGGTCTCGCGCAGAAATCCGACGCGCTGCTGTTCGGCGTAGTGAGCCGCCTCACCGAGCAAAAAGGCCTCGACCTGCTGCTCGAAACCGTGCCGGAAATTGTCAAACGCGGCGGCCAGCTGGTCGTATTCGGTACCGGCGACCCGGCGCTCGAAAACGGCCTGAAACGCGTCGCGCAGACGCATCCCGATTCGGTCGCGGTGGAGCTTGGCTTCGACGAAAAGCTCGCACATACGATCATCGCGGGCAGCGACGTGGTCGCCGTGCCATCGCGGTTCGAGCCCTGCGGGCTGACGCAGCTTTACGCGCTCGCCTACGGTTCGTTGCCGCTCGTGCATTGCGTCGGCGGTCTCGCGGACACCGTGGTGGACGCATCGCTCGAAAATCTCGCCGAAGATCTCGCCACCGGTTTTGTCTTCGAGCACTTCCAGCCGCGCGGGCTCACCGCCGCGATTCGCCGGGCGTTCGCGCTCTATGGCCGGCGCACCGAATGGAAAGCGGCGCAGCGGCGCGCGATGCGCCAGGACTTCGGCTGGGGCGCTTCCGCAGACCGTTACCTGGCGCTGTATCGCGAGCTTTGCTGAGGCGGTGCCTGCCTGCATTGCCGGGCCGCAAACAGCGCGGCGCCGCGCATCTTTGGTGATGGTTCGGCGCAACAACACGGGGACGGATCAACTGCCCCGCGTCAAACTCATGTATTGTTTCCTGACGATGCAGACCGTGCATTATTCTTGCAGCGTCTGAAGCAGTCCTGCGCGCGCGGCATTCCGGCTCATGCCGAGGCACCGTCGCCGCGCATCCCTCCCGTTTTCACCGATCGCGCACGAACGACTGCGCGAGCCATACCATGACGAAGAACGTTCTGAGCATTCAGTCACATGTCGTTTTCGGGCACGCGGGCAACAGCGCCGCCGTCTTCCCGATGCGTAGGCTTGGCGTGAACGTGTGGCCGCTGAACACCGTGCAGTTCTCGAACCACACGCAGTACGGCCATTGGACCGGCACGGCGATCAATGCCGCGCAGATGGAAGAACTCGCCGAGGGCATCGGCGCCATTGGCATGCTGCCGCGTTGCGACGCCGTGCTCTCGGGCTACCTCGGCACGCCGGAACAGGCACAATCGGTACTGGAAATCGTCAAGGCCGTAAAGGCCGCGAATCCCCGCGCGTGGTACTTCTGCGATCCGGTGATGGGTGCGGCGAGCGGCTGCAAGGTCGAGCCGGGCATCCAGGAATTCCTCGTGAACACCATGCCGGAGATGGCCGACGCCATGGCGCCGAACCATACCGAGTTGCAGCGGCTCGTTGGCCGCGAGATCGAGACGCTCGAAGAAGCCGTCACCGCGTGCCGCGAGATCATCGCGCGCGGGCCGAAGCTCGTGCTGGTCAAACACCTGCTCGATCGCAACAGTCCCGCCGATCGTTTCAACATGCTGGTGGTGACCGAGCGCGAGGCGTGGATGTGCCAGCGCCCGCTCTATCCGTTCGCGCGGCAACCGGTAGGCGTCGGCGATCTGACGAGCGCGGTGTTCGTCGCTCGCACGCTGCTGGGCGATACGATTCGCGCGGCGTTCGAGCACACGCTCGCGGCAGTCAACGCCGTCGTCAAGCTGACCTGGCAAGCCGGGCGCTACGAGCTCGAACTGGTGGCTGCGCAAAACGAAATCGCGCAACCCCGTGAGTGGTTCGACGCATGGGTGGCGGAGACCGCATAGCCGCTGCGCTTGCCGCAGGCGGCAACGCGATGCTTTGAGCCGCACGGAACCTTGGCGGCCTGCCGGTCGTCCTATAATGCGTGCCGCGTGCGCGAAGCAACACCTCACGCGCGCAGCAACTTTTTCAGGCACCGGCATTCAGCAGACGAGGCATCGATGGACGGTTATATCCGCAGCGAGCGGGAAGAGTATTTCGAGCAGTTGTGTATCAGCGTCGACGCGGACGAGGTGCACGAACAGGAAGCCATCGAGTTCTTCGAGAACCAGTTCGACCAGGCCGACTTCGATCCCACGCAGTGGCTCGACATCGCGCTTTACTACTCGCCAGCCGTGGCGCGCGGCATCATCGACATGGTGACGCCCGACGACAAGGCGCGCAGCAACATCGCCGAAGTGATCGCCGACAACCTCGATATCTCCTATGGCGAAGACGAGTGCGAGCAGTTTGCCGAGACCATCGAGTTCGCGCTGAACAACGGCGTGCCAGTGGATCTCGACCTCGTGCTCGACGGCTGCCAGCGCGCGATCGACGATCTCGACACATGGGCTGACGACGAAACCAAGGCGCCCCTGCTGCGTCTGCGCGAAGAAGTGCTGCGCCAGCAAGGCGAGCGCTAGAGCCGGGCCCACCGCTCGACGCAACAAGCGTTGCATTGCGTTGAGTCTGTCTTTACTCACCGCCGCCGCATGCCGCCCAGACGCGGCACCACGCCCGCACGTGCCCTGAACGTTTCCCCTACGTCTCTTAAGCATGTGCGGTAATCCGCATCCCCGCCCTGCCGCGCGTTACGCGCCCCGCCTGCACGCGCGCGGCTTATGCCGAAATTCTCATCCAAAGCGCAGCGAACTGCCAAGACGGCGGCATATTGGCTTTCTATATTCGCGCCACATGACCGGCGTGCAAACCCGAGTGCGCGTATTCCAGCATTGTGTATCGCGAGCCATCCTCTTTAGTCTCTCGTTGCAAGCCGGACACACATCACAGCCTTGCCGCTTTCATAACCTGGAACTGTCGAAGTAAGGAGAGACCATGAGTTTTAACAACACGCTCAAACCGCTTGCTCTGTTCGTTGGCGCCATGATCGCAGCCGCGCCGCTCGCCAGTTTCGCCGACGACCTGCCGGTGAAGATCGGTTTCGCCGCGCCGATGACCGGGGCCAATGCCGGCTACGGCAAGGATCTCGAGAACGGAGTCCGGCTCGCTATCGAGGAAGCCAACGCGCAGAAGATCAAGATCGGCGACAAGGTCGCGCAGTTCCAGATCGTCTCGCAGGACGACCAGGCGGACCCGCGCATCGGCGTGCAGGTCGCGCAGAAGCTTGTGGATGCGGGCGTTTCGGTGGTGGTCGGCCACTTCAACTCGGGCACGACGATTCCCGCCTCGCAGGTTTATGAGCAGGCCGGCATTCCGGTCATCGACCCCGCCGCGACAAACCCGATCATTACCGGCCGAGGCTTTGCAAACACCTTCATGGTGATTTCCACGGACGCGCAAAATGCCGGCAACGCAGGCGTCTACGCGGTCGAGGTGTCGAAGGCGAAACGCATTGCGATCATCGACGACCGCACCGCATTTGGCCAGGGCGAAGCCGACGAGTTCGAGAAGGCAGTCAAGGCACATGGCGGCAACATCGTCGCGCGCGAATACACCGACAATCACGCAGTCGACTTCAGCACGCAGATCACCAAGATCAAGGCGGCGAACGCGGACCTGATCTTCTTCGGCGGCCTCGACACGCAGGCCGCGGGCTTCGCGAGGCGCATGAAGCAACTCGGCGTGACGGCGCAACTGGTGGGCGGCGGTGGCGTGGAGGATCCGGAGTTCATCAAGCTTGCCGGCGACGCAGCCGAAGGCGTGATGGCCTGGGAATACGGCCGTCCGCTCGCGCAACTGCCGGGCGGCAAGGACTTCTCCGCGAAGTTCAAGAAGCGCTTTGGCGGCGAGATCCTGTCGTATGCACCGTTCGGCTACGACGGAGCGTGGGCCGCGATCAAGGCCATGCAGCAGGCCAAATCGACCTCGCCCGCCGATTACCGGCCGGTTCTCAAGGCAATCGACTTCGAAGGCGTGACCGGCAAGATCTCGTTCGACAACACCGGCGCGCTGAAAAGCGGCGCGTCGACGCTCTATCAGGTCAAGAACGGCACGTGGGTTCCGATCGTGACCAAGAGCGGCTCCTGAGCGCGGCGCTACTTCGCGCTTACGCCCCCCGCAAGCTTCGCGGCCTTGACGACGATTTGCGCGTCGAGGTCGCGCTCGATCCGCACGAGATCGTCTTTGATCTGGGCAAACTCTGCGGGGGAGCACATCTGGTGTCCGAAGGCGGCGTGCAGTTGCCGCCTGATCTGCAGCACGCGTGCCCCGCGGTCGAACACATAGCGCGACGAGAAAATCAGAAACCGGTTCTGCACGTCGGTGTCGGCGGGCGTGTCGGTCACGTTGGCGAAGCGCGGCAGCGTGATTTCCAGTGTCTCGTCGAAGTCTCCGCCAATGCATGCCCACGGCTGCGTGCGCACCGGCTCCGCGAGCCACGCCTGCACCTGCGAGCCCATTCCGCCCGAGAAGCTCGTAAGCGTCGGCATCGCCGTGGTGCCGTCGGTCCATACGAAATGCTCGACCTTGCCTTGCATCCACGTCGCGAACGGCCCGTCGGTCACCGCTACTTCGCCGGTACGTAACTGCGCGGTGCCATGCAGGCCGGTTTGCAACAGACGGTTGGCGGCAATCTGTTGCGTGCGCTGACGCGAAGCGCGTCGAAAGACATTGCGTTCGATCTCCGCAGTAAAGCCCGCGTCTTCCGCCCGGTACGCGTAGTCGGCAGTGCCGTTTTCGTCGACGTCGATCTGCACCCGCGCGCGCCGCTCGCGCACCTGAGTGGCCGGCGTGTGCGATAGCACGCCCTCGCCGACCAGCAGCACCGGCCTGTCCATCGCCGCCGCCGGCAGATAACCGAAGCCCACGCCGCCCGCCGTCGTGTCCGCGTACAGCGAAAGATCAGGAATCCAGACGATCGCATGATTGATCGCGCTCGCGCCATAGCCCGGCACGTCCGGCAAGCTGTAGTACGGCCCGAGATTGAGCAGCACAGCCTCGCTGCGGATGCCGACGGCGGCCAGCAACGCGCTGTAAAGCGCGACGTGATCCTTGCAGTCGCCATAACGGTTACGCAGGATGTCAGCCGCCTTGTGCGGAATCGCCGCCGTCTCGCCCAGAAAAAGCGCGACGTAGCGGATATTCATGCGTACCCAGTCGTAAAGGATGTGCGCCTTCTCGCGGGGATCGGCGGCACGCGCGGTGAGCGACTGTGCAAGCTGCACGATGGACGGATCGTTGAAGGTGGCGTCGGCCGCGGGTCCCCGGTAACGTGCGGCGAAGCTCGCGAAGTCGGGCACGGTCGACACCATCAGACGATCGCCCCAATTCGCGTAGCCGACGGCGCCCGCTTCGAGGCGCGCATACGGTCCGTGCCGGTAGTCGAATTCGTAGCGTGTGCGGCCGTTCGCCGTGACCGGCGGCATCGCGGTATAGCCACGCGCGTCGGCATAGAGCGGCACGTCGGCGGGAAGATCGAAGATCAGGCGCTGTTCGTCGACGGGTTCGCTCGTCGGCTCTACGAGGTAGGCGAAGGTACCCGCCTGCAACGGCTTCGCGCGCGTCTTGCGAAACGTGAGATGCACGCGCAAACCGGGCTCGACGCCGGGAAAAATCACGGTTCGCAACACGCCGTCCTGAAAGCTCGGCGCGCCCGCCGAGCGAGGCTCCTGAATATCGCGGATCGCTTCTGGACCGACCGCGTGCGTCGCACCGTCGGCGTCGATCGTCTCGGCCGCGAGCAGTTGCACCTGCTCGATGTCCTTGTTGAACCACACATAGCGTTGTGCGATGTCGTCCACGCCGCTCGTCGTGTTCGCGCGCAGCACGCTGTCGTCGTGTTCCTCGATAGAACCGTCTTTCTGGATCGTGAAGAGATGGACGTCGCGCTCAGTCGTGTAAGGCGCACGGTCGTCGCCGGATGGGTCCGATCGCGTGTCTGCGGCAAAAGCGGTAGCGGCCGCCGCGCACAAGGCAAGCGCGGCGGCGATGTGCAGGCACGCCCGGTAGCGCATCATCAACAATGTTCCCCGCGCCGCCAATCAATCATCAATCGCCTTCACCGAGTTGGCCGAGCAGAGCCTGCAATCTCTCGACATGCCTGAGCAGCAGATGCCGATGCTTCTCGATCTGCTCGAGCCGCCCCGCAAGATCCGCCTGGATCGGATCGTCCGCATCGGCGGCGGCGATCACGTCTTCCACTCTCGATCGCAACGACGCGAGTTCAACCGGCGCATGCACGATGTGCCGCTCGAAACGCCGAACCTCCTGCACCGCGAGTTCACGGACCTTGCGAAAATACGCCTGGCGTCGATGCGCTTCAGCGTCGATGCTTTCGTCTTCGATGCGTCTGGCAGGCGACGCCTGGCCGAAAATCGGTTCAGGCGGACGCAGCACCGTCTTCTTCCGCACGGGATGCGCGGTGCCGCGAAACCGCGCGAGGGGTTGTTCATTGTCGATCGCCTCGCGCGCGTTGGGCGGGATCTCGGCTTCGGTATGCGGCGTGTTCATCCAGCCATTCGGCAGACCCGTCACCGCTTCTATGCCACGTACGAACTCCTCGCTGAATTCGCGCTGGCCGGACAACATCAACTTCAGGTAGCTCGCGGAGAAAGTCATCATGCGTGCGAGACGACTGGCCGCGCCGACCTCGCGCGTCAACAGCACGAGATTCGCGCGCCAGACCGGGAGCAGCAATTCGTCGGAATCTTCCATCGCTGGGTCTTCCATCTTTTGCCCGATGTAAAGACGACGCCATTGCGAGCGTCATCGTTTTGAAAGGGTAGCCGTTGCACGGCCTCACTGGCAAGCGGCGCACGCGATCGCACACGGAGCCGTGAATCGACCCGGCTCGCATCGCTCAATGTCAATGCACGTAGCCGTTTTACCTTCGCCGCGCTGTTCGACACGTTGCATCGGGACGACGTTCCTGCTCCGCGCGCGCCGATGTGGCATGCTTGCAAACCGTGCGGCATAGGTCGTGCTGCACCGCGAGTTTCCCAACATTGATTAAGGGTTTTGTAATGAAGAAAATTGTTCTGGCCATTGCCGCAGCCGCCGCTGCTCTCAGCGCAATCGCTCCCGCACAAGCTTATGAGCATCACCACCACCAGGTGTGCCATAAGGTGCGCGTGCATCATCACTGGGAACGCCACTGCCGCTAATCGTTGCCCTCACATCGAGGACACGACGGCCGCCGCGAACGCCTCGCATCGCGTCGCGCGCATCGCAAAGCCCCGCTACTTGCGGGGCTTTTTTTATCGACGGATTCGCGCGGCGTAAAGTGATTCGTCAGATGCGGACGCCATAACGCCATACGTTGTGCGCGAAAGGCGCGGCGCGCAATCGCGGACACACGCTGTTACACCTTCGCGGTCTGGGCCGACGCGGGGAAGCTGCGCGAGGCTTAAGCGCAACTCCGCGAACCGCGTGGAAATGATGGATGAAGTAGGGTAAAACAGCAGGCCTGCAAGTGAGACGCCGCGGTCAACCCGCCTTGACGCGCTCCGATGCCGTTGCGACCAGTTGCTCGAGCAGCGGCTCGACCTTCGCTGCAAGCGCTTCGTCGTACGCGTACGGCGGCTGTTCCTGCATATAGGTGATCTGGGACAACTCCAACTGCACCGCGTGCACCCCTTGCGAAGGCTGGCCGTAATGCCGCGTGATGAAGCCGCCCTTGAAGCGCCCATTAGCGACAGCCGAGTAGCCGCCATGTCGCTCGACGACAGCCGCCAGTTCCTCGCCCAAACCCGCCACCGCGCTTGCGCCGTTCGAGGTGCCGAAATTGAAGTCCGGCAAGCGTCCTTCGAAGAAGCGCGGTACATGCGAGCGGATCGAATGCGCCTCCCATAGCAACACCTTGCCATGGCGAGCTTTGAGCGCGGCAAGTTCGCCCGCCAGAGCGTCGTGATACGGCACCCAGTAAGCATCGCGACGGCGGGCCACTTCGGCCTCGTCCGGCAGATGGCCTTCCAGGTACAACGGCTCCTTGTCGAAGGTATCGACGGGCAATAGTCCCGTTGTGTCCTGGCCCGGATAGAGGTTCGCTCCGTCGGGCGGACGGTTCAGGTCGATCACATAGCGCGCGTAAGTAGGCATGAGAATCGACGCGCCCATGCGTTTCGCGAACGCATAGAGCCGGTCGAGATGCCAGTCGCAATCGTCGGTGCGAAACGCTACGGGCGTCATCGTTCCGGCGATGTCGACGGGGATTTCGGTGCCTACATGCGGGATCGAGATCAGCAACGGCAGGCTTCCTCGATGCAGCGTGAAAACCGGCGGAGTATTGGAAGCAGTCATGTCAGTTCTCTTTCGCAGGATCTTTGCAGTGACGCAGCCACGTAATGCACGATGCGCTGCTTTACGTCATTTCAGCAGGTCGGCGAGCGCCACGCGATAGCGCGCGTAAGCGCCCTCTTCGTCGCGATGCCGGCGATTGTCGACCACCTTGTCGCCGCCTGCGTACACATCGCGGATGGGCGTCTCGCCGTGCTCGCAGAATACAACGCCCGAGAGCCACGCGCTCGGCGCATGCTCGGCAATGCTCGCATGATTCGGGTCGAGCACCAGCCAGTCCGCGCGATGACCCACTTGCAATGCGCCTGTCGCGCGGCCCGTTGCCTGCGCGCCGCCTTCGAGCGCCGCATCGAAAAGACGGTCTGCCACATACGGCGTTTGCGCGGACGCGAGCACGTTGCGCTGCCGGCGCGTCAAACGCTGCCCGTATTCGAGCAGACGCAATTCCGCGCGCCAGTCCACGCCGATATGACTGTCCGAACCGACGCCGATGCGCCCTTTCGCGTCGAGATATTCTTGCGCGGGGAAAAGGCCGTCGCCGAGGTTCGCTTCGGTGGTCAGGCACAAACCGGCCACCGCACCGCTCCTCGCGAGCGCAAGCGTCTCGTTGGCATCAACATGCGTGGCGTGCACGAGGCACCACCGGCTGTCGACGTCGAAACGGTCCAGCAGCCATTGGACCGGACGCGCGCCCTCTGTTTCCACGCACGCGTCGACCTCGGCAGTCTGTTCGGCGATATGGATGTGAACCGGCGCACTGCCGTCCAGCCCGCCGAGCAGTTCGCGCAACGATTGCTCGGAGACGGCGCGCAACGAGTGCGGCGCCACACCGTAGCGCAGTGCCGCATTTTCAGGCCGCGCGGCGCGCAATGCACCGAGCAGTTCGAGCAGGCTACCGGGCGTATTAATGAAGCGCCGCTGGTCGTCGCGCGGCGCGCGCGCGCCAAAGCCGCTGTATTGATACAGCACCGGCAACATCGTCATGCCGATGCCGCTCGCCGATGCTGCATCCACCACGCGTTGCGCGAGTTCCGCCGGGTTGCCATACCGCCCGCCGTCCGGCGTGTGATGCACGTAATGGAACTCGCACACCGACGTGTAGCCCGCCTTCAGCATTTCGATGTAGAGCCATTGTGCGACGCTGGCCAGTCCCTCTGGCGAAATACGCGCGGCAAAGCGATACATCAGATCGCGCCAGCTCCAGAAGTTGTCGGCGGCGCCTGTAGCCGATGAGCCACGATATTCGGTCAGGCCGGCCATTGCGCGCTGGAACGCATGCGAATGAAGATTCGGCATGCCAGGCATTACCGGACCCGCCGCTCTGGCCACTGACGCAGGCACGTCGCGTGTGTCGGGCTCGACCGTCGTCAGGTTTCCGTCGACGTCCCATTCCAGCAGTACGTCCCGGCGCCAGCCGCCCGGCAGATACGCGTGCTCCGCGAATAACGTTTGTTTTGCTTGTGTCATCTCTCAGGTCCCGGCTCAGTTCGCGTCGCGTGTCGAAGGACGATAAACCGTCTCGCCCGCGCGCACGACCCGCGCGCACAACGGACGCCCTATCCAGTAAGCCAATTCCGCGAGCGAATCGACCGCCCATACCGCGAAGTCGGCCGCGCGGCCCACTTCGAGCGAGCCGTGCCGGTCCGCCTTGCCGAGCGCGCGCGCCGCATGCGACGTCACGCCCTTCAGTACTTCAGGCACGGTCATGCGGAACAGCGTGCTCGCCATATTCATCATCAGCAGCAACGAGGTGGTGGGTGAAGTGCCGGGATTGCTGTCAGTGGAAATTGCAATCGGCACCTCGTAACGCCGCAGCAGATCGAGCGGCGGCAGCTGCGTCTCGCGAATGAAGTAGTACGCGCCCGGCAGCAACACGGCCACCGTGCCGGCTTCGTTCATTGCCGCGACGCCGGCTTCGTCGAGAAACTCCAGGTGATCCGCGGACAGCGCCCGATGACGCGCCGCGAGGGCCGTGCCGCCGCCGTTGGACAACTGCTCCGCGTGCATTTTCACCGGCAGTTTGTAGCGCGCGGCGGCATTGAACACGCGCTCGCTCTGTTCGAGCGAAAAGCCGATGCGCTCACAAAACACATCGACCGCGTCGACCAGACCTTCGTCTGCGAGCGCGGGAAGCATGGTGTTGCAGACTTCGTCGATATACGCGTCGGCACGGCCTGCGAATTCGGGCGGCAATGCGTGCGCGCCAAGGAACGTGGTGTAGACCGTCACCGGATAGCGTTCGCCCAGCTGGCGCGCGACGCGTAACATCTTGCGCTCGCTGTCCAGATCCAGTCCGTAACCGGATTTGATTTCGACCGCCGTCACGCCTTCGGCCAGCAACGGTTCGAGTCGCGCGGCCGATTGCCGGAACAACTCGTCTTCGGTCGCGGCACGCGTCGCGCGCACCGTGGACACGATGCCGCCGCCCTGCCGCGCGATCTCTTCATAGCTGACGCCCGCGAGGCGCTGCGCGAATTCATCGGCACGCTGCCCGCCGTACACGAGATGCGTGTGGCAATCGACGAGCCCCGGCGTCACCCATGCGCCGTGCAGATTTTCGCGCGGCCAATCTGCGTATTCCGCAGGCAAACCGGCGGCCGCGCCGAGCCACACAATGTTGCCGTTCTCAACCGCGATCGCGGCATCGCGCAGCGTGTGTTCGGGATCGCCCTGAGGGCACAAGTTCAGTTGATGCCAGACGGTTTGCTTCATCGCGTGCTCTTGCAGCTCGTTGCGTGTGTAAGGAGGTCCCCGCGCATGCGCTGCCGTGCTACGTCACGCACGCGCGAACCATGGTCATCGTTGCGTGTAGCGGATGCTGATGGCGAGCAGCGCGCCCGTGCCTTCCAGGTTGCATCGCAATGCGCTTGGCGTGTCGATGCGCAACGCGTCGCCAGTTTGCAGCCACTGCGGGGGCGCATTACGGTTTGCATCATCGTGTGCATTGCCCAACGTGACGGCAAGCGGCCCGTTCGCGCAGTAAAGCAGCACGATGTCGGCGGACAAACTCCGTTCGGGCTGCGTCTCGTGCGGGGCCGCGCACCACACTGCCAGCTCGCCCTGCGCCGAGTCGCGACGCACCATCAGATTGAAGTCGCGCGTCGCACCGTCGACAAGCCGCGCGTCGATCGCCGTCTCACCACTGAAGCGCGCGATATCGAGCGGCCGGGTCAACGCGTGAGTCTTCAACGTGTGGTCCGGTTGGGTCTCGTCGAGCAACATGCCCGCGCCAGACAACAACACGAGCGTGCGATCGATGCCCGCGAATCGTGAGAACGGCCCCGCTTGCGCGACATCCGCCACACTCACGCGCCACACGAACGTGTCGAGCCCCGCATCCGCAGGAAACGCCGCGACTTCGCGTGTGAGCCCGCCGCCGTTTTTCCACGGTACGGCTACGAGCTCCGCACCGCGGATCAATGTAACGCCGCGCGCGGAGCCGCTTTCCACAGCGCCTGTGCTGCCCGCAAACGTCATGCTCAACGGCCCAGCATCGGCAGATTGAGGCCCGCTTCGCGCGCGGTTTGCTGCGCGAGTTCATAGCCTGCGTCCGCGTGACGCATCACGCCGGTCGCCGGGTCATTGAACAACACGCGGCCCAGGCGTTCTTTCGCGGCGTCCGTGCCGTCCGCGACGATCACGACGCCCGAATGCTGGCTGAAGCCCATGCCGACACCGCCGCCATGATGCAGCGACACCCACGACGCGCCGCCTGCCGTATTCAGCAACGCGTTGAGCAACGGCCAGTCGCTGACTGCGTCCGAGCCGTCTTTCATCGACTCGGTTTCGCGATTCGGGCTCGCCACCGAACCGGTATCGAGGTGATCGCGGCCAATCACGATCGGCGCCTTCAGTTCGCCGTTCTTCACCATCTCGTTGAATGCCTGGCCGAGACGGTAACGATCCTTCACGCCGACCCAGCATATACGCGCCGGCAATCCCTGGAACGCGATGCGCTCGCGCGCCATGTCGAGCCAGTTGTGCAGGTGCGGATCGTCGGGAATGAGTTCCTTGACCTTAGCGTCCGTCTTGTAGATGTCCTCTGGATCGCCTGACAGCGCGACCCAGCGGAACGGTCCCTTGCCTTCGCAGAAGAGCGGGCGGATGTACGCCGGCACGAAGCCAGGGAAATCGAAGGCGTTCTTCACGCCCATTTCGAGCGCCATCTGACGAATGTTGTTGCCGTAATCGAGCGTGGCGGCCCCGCGTTCCTGCAGCGTCAGCATGGCTTGCACCTGCTTGGCCATAGACTCTTTCGCCGGCACGACGATCGAATCCGGCGCGGTCTTCTGACGCTCGCGCCAGTCTTCGACCTTCCAGCCTTGAGGAAGGTAGCCGTGAATCGGATCGTGCGCGCTCGTCTGATCGGTCACGCAGTCCGGTGTGATGCCGCGCGTCACGCACTCGGCAAACACGTCGGCGGCGTTGCCGAGCAAACCGATAGACACTGCCTTGCCCGCCTGCTTCGCTTCTTCGAGCATGGCGAGTGCTTCGTCGAGTGTCTTCGCTTTCTTGTCCACGTAACGCGTCTTCAGACGGAAGTCGATGCGTGTCTCGTCGCATTCCACTGCGATCATCGAAAAGCCGGCCATCGTCGCGGCGAGCGGCTGCGCGCCGCCCATGCCACCCAGACCGCCAGTCAGGATCCAGCGGCCCGCCGGATCGCCGTTGAAATGCTGGTTGGCCACCGAGAAGAACGTTTCGTACGTGCCCTGCACGATGCCCTGGCTACCGATGTAGATCCAGCTGCCCGCCGTCATCTGGCCGTACATCATCAGGCCCTTGCGATCGAGCTCGTGGAAATGCTCCCATGTCGCCCAGTGCGGGACCAGATTCGAATTCGCGAGCAGCACGCGCGGCGCGTCTGCATGCGTGCGGAAAATGCCGACCGGCTTGCCCGATTGAATCAGCAGCGTCTCGTCTTCGTTCAGGTCCTTGAGCGAAGTAAGGATCTGGTCGAAGCAATCCCAGTTGCGCGCCGCACGGCCGATGCCGCCATACACCACGAGCGCGTGAGGATGCTCGGCTACTTCGGGGTCCAGATTATTCTGGATCATCCGGTACGCGGCTTCCGCGATCCAGGTCTTGCAGGTCTTCTCAGCACCGCGCGGCGCACGGATCGTGCGGGTAGGGTCGAGACGCGGGTCGATGTGTTTCGGGTTGTTCATGGTGGCCCTCGGAATGCCTGAAGATGATCGGGATATGTCAGGGAAGAATCAGGGAAAGCAAAAATCAGAAATGTCCGGTGAAACGGTAACGGCTGCCCGGATGCCACAGATTCGCGATCGAAGCGACCTGGCTTTGCGACCAGGTTCGCCGATGCAGCACGAGGCAAGGCTCCAGTTCGTCCATGGTCAACAGCTCGCGGGTATCGCCGTCCGCCGCCAATGCCTCGATGCGATATTCGACGCGCTGCAACGGCGCGACCCGCACGAGATACTGGTTCGGCGTGATGTTCGTGAAATCCTGCAACGCGTATTCGGGGGCGACAGCCGGATTGACCCAGCGCTCTTCAAGCTGCACCGGCTCGTCGTTTTCGAAATGAAGCACGCGCGAATAAAATATCGGACTACCCGCGCTCACCTGCATTTCTTCGGCGAGCGCCGTATCGGCGATGCTCGCGCCAATGTGCAGCACCTTCGCCTGATAACGATGACCGCGCGCGACGATTTCGTCGGAGATACTGCGGATCGCCACCAGCGTCGATTCGTACTTGGGACGGGCCACGAACGTGCCCGAGCCTTGCACACGCGTCAGCACCTGCTCCGAGGTCAACTCGCGCAGCGCGCGGTTCACCGTCATGCGAGCGACATTGAATTCGCGTGCAAGCTCGTTTTCGGAGGGCACCTGGTCGCCTTCGCCCCATTCGCCCGCGTGAATGCGCGCGAGGATGAAGTCCTTGATGCCCTGATATGCGGGTGCGTTCATTGGCTGCTGTGTCTCATGGTCCGGTCGGGGCGCCTAGGGGCGCTGAGTGCCGCTCAGAGATGCTGAGCGGCGCCTCATCGCACGTAGCCCCGCACGAATTCGCTTACTGTTCGGACACGAAGGAAAACGGGCTCAGCTTCGCGATCGTGCCGTTCTGCACGAGACGCGTAACGGCCGCGATGTCCGGCGCGAAGTAGTGATCCAGTTCGTAATGCGCGACGTCCTTGCGCACCACGTCCATCACTTTCTGCAAACTCGGGCTCGTCTTGTGCGGCGCGCGCAGATCCACACCTTGCGCGGCGGCAAGCAATTCGATCGACAGAATATTGGCCGTGTTTTCGGCGATGTCGCCAAGCTTGCGCGCAGCGAACGTGGCCATCGACACGTGATCTTCCTGGTTCGCGGAAGTGGGCAACGAATCGACGGAAGCAGGATGCGCGAGCGTCTTGTTTTCCGATGCCAGCGCGGCAGCCGTCACGTGGGCGATCATGAAGCCGGAGTTCACGCCGCCGTCGCGTACGAGGAACGGCGGCAGGCCCGACAGCGTCGCGTCGATCAGCAACGCGATGCGGCGTTCGGCCAACGCGCCGATTTCCGCGGCGGCGAGCGCGAGATTGTCCGCGGCGAACGCGACCGGCTCCGCGTGGAAGTTGCCGCCAGACAGCACTTCGCCAGTGTCCGGGAAAATCAGCGGATTGTCGGACACGGCATTGGCTTCGAGCAGCAGCACGTCGGCGGCGTGACGCATCTGGTCGAGACACGCGCCCATGACTTGCGGCTGGCAGCGCAGGCTGTACGGGTCCTGCACCTTGTCGCAATCGGCGTGCGACACGTTGATGCCCGAACCTTGCAGCAGTGAGCGATATGCTGATGCCGCGTCGATCTGGCCTTGATGTCCGCGCAACTCGTGAATGCGCGCGTCGAACGGCTTGACCGAACCGGCCGCCGCATCGACCGACAACGCGCCCGCCACCAGCGCGGTGCGATACAGGTCCTCGATCGCGAACATGTTGTAAAGCGCGAGCGCAGTCGACGCCTGCGTGCCGTTCAGCAGCGCGAGGCCTTCCTTCGCTTGCAAGGTGAGCGGCTTCAGACCGACGAGCGAGAGACCTTCGGTGGCCGGCAGACGTTCGCCTTTCGCGAAGACCTCGCCTACGCCGAGCAGAACCGCCGACATATGCGCGAGCGGCGCGAGGTCGCCGGATGCGCCCACCGAACCCTTCACCGGAATCACCGGCAGCACGTCGGCGTTGTACAGCGTGATCAGCGCTTCCATGACCTCGCGGCGAATGCCGGAATGGCCGCGCCCGAGGCTCGACAACTTCAACGCAATCAACAGACGCACGACCGGGCGCGACATCGGCTCGCCTACCCCGACCGCGTGCGACAACACCAGATTGCGTTGCAGCAGTTCGAGCTGGTCATGCGGAATATGCGTGCTCGCGAGACGCCCAAAGCCCGTGTTGATGCCATACGCGGGTTCGCCCTTCGCGGCGATATCCGCTACCGCTTTCGCACATGCGTCGATAGCCGCGTGGCTTGCGGGATCGAGTCGCAGCGGCACATGTTCCCGCGCGATCTGGCGCAGTTGCGGGAGAGTGAGGTGGCCGGGCTTCAGAGTCATCATGGTTGTTGTCCTGTCTATACAATTTGAGAGAAGTCTAGCCGCGCCGTCTTGTATATACAACTTGTTTTTAATGCTTTCGAGACCAGGGCTTTCCACTAAGGCCGTCTGCACCGCATCGTAAGGCGTTCCTTGATCGGCTCGCGCCGCCAGCGCGGACCGAAGCCGCTGCCTTCAGCAACGGCCAACTTGTATATACACGTCCAATATAATGGCCGCCATGCGGACAAAAACCTTCCCGGCATCGATGAGCAGCGCTGAAAAACCCACCCTATAACGCAACGAAGCCCGCCAACTCATGCGAGCCGCGGGCTTCCTTCGACAACGGGTGACTCCGGATGCAGCGCTACAACTGCACGCGTGCCGCCATGAAATCCAGGAAACATTGCACGCGCCCCGCGAGCGACGCGCTCTGGTAATACACCGCGCTGACTGGCTGGCGCTCGTCGAGTAGCACATTGCCGAGAATCGGCACGAGGCGGGCGTCGCGGATGTCGGCGGCTATCATGAATTCAGCGAGGCACGCGATACCCCAGCCCGACAGCGCGAGTTGCCGTAAGGTCTCGCCGCTCGATGCGGTGATCGACGGCTCGATCCTGAACGGCTCCGCGTTGGCGTTGGCGTTGCGGTTGCCGTTGCGGTTCCCCTTCCCCTTGCCTGTGCTTCGCTCGCGCAACGGCCAGCGGTTCAGATGCTCCGGCGCCGTGAATCCGATCAGCCGATGCTCGGCCAAAGCATCGACCGATCTGGGCTCGCCGTGCTCGGCCAGATACGCGGGACTCGCGACCACGCGCAGTTTGCTGCTGCCGAGTGCGCGAGCATGCAGCGTGGAGTCCTGCAACGCGCCAATCCGGATGGCGATATCCACCTTCTGCTCCAGCAGATCGACGATCCGCTCGTTGCTGGTCAACTCCAGTCGGATCTCAGGATACAGCTCGGAAAACGCCGTCATATGCGGCGCAATGCAGTGAAGCATGAACGGCGACGCCGCGTCGACGCGCAAGCGCCCCGAAGGCCTGCGGCGCTTGCGCGTGACGGACTCCTCGGCTTCTTCCATCGCGTCGAGAATCGCCCGGGCGCGCTGCAGGAAGCCTTCGCCCTCTTCGGTCAATTGCAGACGGCGTGTCGTGCGCCTCACCAGCGCCGTGTCCAGCTTCTTTTCGAGGCGAGTAAGGGCGCGACTCACGCCTGACACGGTCTGCCCGAGCTTTTCCGCAGCCGCCGTGATCGAGCCGCTGTCGATCACGCTGACGAACACCAGCAACTCGTCGGTGGATGTTTTCATTGTTGATTCACAGTCAAGATTGATTTGAGACTAACACGCTTTTTGCGAGAATGAAGACGGCGGATACTGCTTGCCTGTCATCAGATTTCCACTCAGATTTCCACTCAGGAGAAGGTCTTGAAGATATTCATTACAGGCGCGGGCGGTTTTATCGGCGGTTCTATTGCGGCGCATCTCGTGCGCGCCGGTCATCGGGTGCGCGGTCTGATTCGCAAGCCCGAACATAGCGACGAACTGAAACGGCTCGGCATCGAGCCGGTTATCGGCACGCTCGACGACCGCGCGTTGCTGATTGCCGAAGCGCAAGCCGCCGACGCTGTCATCAACGCCGCCAGCAGCGATCACGAAGGCGCAGTGAGCGCGCTGATCGAAGGACTCTCGGGCTCGGGCAAACCGTTCCTGCACACGAGCGGTTCGAGTATCGTCGGCGACGCATCGGGCGGCGAAGCGGCCGAAGCGCGCATCTATCACGAAGACGCTCTGCCGGAGCCGACCGCCGACAAGGCCGCGCGCGTCGCGATCGACCGCCGGGTCCTCGAAGCCGCGCAACAGAACATCCGCTCGGCGGTGCTGTGCAATACGCTGATCTACGGCCACGGCGCGGTAGCGGGCAGCGCAAGCGTGCAGTTGCCGCGCCTCGTGCGACAGGCTCAAAAGAACGGCGTCGTGCGACACGTCGGCAGCGGCGGCAACACATGGTCGAACGTGCATATCGACGACGTCGCCGAGCTTTATCGTCTCGCGCTGGAAAAGAGCCCGGCCGGCACGTTCTACTTCGTCGAAAGCGGCGAAGCGTCGTTCCGCGAAATGAGCGCGGCCATCGCGCGCGCGATGAAGCTCGGCGAGCCGCAAGACTGGCCGCTCGAAGAAGCGCAAAAGGAATGGGGCTACGAAATGGCTTCGTACGGACTCGGCTCGAATAGCCGCGTACGCGGCGAGCGCGCACGCAAGCTGTTGGGCTGGCAGCCCAAACGCACGTCGGTGATCGACTGGATCGAGCACGACATGATGTCCGGCCCGGCGGCGTAGGTCCGCGGTTTTCGTCGTAATTTGTGTAAGCGCCGGCGTTGCGAATCCGTAAGCTCGGCTCGATAGAATCCTGCTCATCTGACCCGCGCGGCTCGATGCTCGAGCCGCACACGAGCCCGGATTTGATCGATGACCTTGGCGTTGAATTTCGACTGGCTGACCAACCTGCTGGCGATCCTGTTCGTCGTAGCGTGCCTTTACGATGCACGCTACGACGAATACGGCACGTTGACGCTGTCAGCAGCTTTAATGGGTCTCGCCGTAATGGCGATCGAACTGTTTCTCAAGCCCGCGTTCGACATGGCGCTGTAGGCACGTGGCGCTCCATTCCTCCTCTCGCAATTCACTAACCACAAGCGGCACAACCGCCGTGCGCCTCTTTCTCTTCATAGCGGTCGTGGTGCTTGACCCAATCGATAAGACTGCTCTTTTCATTGCGCCCTTTCGGCGTAACGTCCAGATGCGCGTATGTGTTGATGAACCGCTCGTCGCCGCGGCCATAGCAGGAATACGTGTGATAAACGTCGCCGTTCGCGTCTTTATAGAAGACGCTATGACCGTGTAGTTCGTCGATGCCGACGTCCTGCTCGACGAAGTTATAGAAGGCCTTCTTGCTCGCCAGTTGTTCGGGCGTGAACGACACGTGATAGTCGAAATTGAAATCGCTTCCGTCGGACGACACCCACGGGAACGTCCAGCCCATGCGTTTTCTGAACGCTTCTATCCTGGCGAGCGGCGCATGCGAGATGGTCACGTACGAAACATCATGATGTTCCAGATGCGTGACGATCCCGGTCATGTGATCCGACAGGAACGAACAGCCAACACAACCCTCCTCCCAATCCGGGCCAAGCATGAAGTGATAAACGATCAACTGACTGCGCCCGTCGAAGAGATCGGCAAGTGTCTTGCGTCCTTGCGGCGTATCGAACACGTACGTTTTATCCACCTTCACCCACGGTAGTTCGCGGCGCTTGCGGGCGAGTTCGTCACCGGCGCGCATGTGCGCTTTTTCTTCCACTAGCAGCGCCCTGCTCGCCTCCAGCCATTCCTGCCGCGAGCCGACCCGGTGCTGCGGGTCTTGCTGCGATTGCTTTGGTGTTTGCATCGGTTCCATCTGCGGCTCCTTCACAATGACGTACACGGCATGTAAATACGCGGCATGTGCAACTCATCGACGACTCGCGCACGGCAGACCGGTCTGCGCGTCACGAGCCGCGCCGCTTTCCACGCGACGGCGAAGATCTGCGCGGCCCCGGTGTAGACAGTGCAGCGACACGGCGGGCTGGCTTTGACGCGCGCGGCGCTTCGTCTTCTTCGACGAAAGCGGCCAGACGATCGAGCGATTTCGCCCAGAAGCGCTCATAGCGGCCGAGCCACGCCATGGCTTCTTCCATCGGTCCGGCACAAAGCCGGCACGCGACCGTGCGGCCGTTCTTGCTACGTGTGATGAGGCCGGCCCCCGCGAGAACGTCGAGGTGCTTCATCACCGCCGGCAAGGACATGGCGAACGGCTCGGCAAGCTCACTCACCGACAGTTCGGTTTCGGACAAACGCGCGAGCAGCGCACGCCGCGTGGGGTCCGACAACGCCGCAAATGTGCGGTCGAGCAACGCTTCATTAAACTTAACCATGAGGTTAAGTTTATAAACGAACTCGCGAATGTCAAGAACAGGTACGCAGTTTCTCCGGAGCACGCAGAAAACCGGCGCCCGCACAGAGCAAAAAGAAACGCGGCACGTCGCAGATCGAACATTGCGACGTGCCGCGTCAGGGAGAACAACCGACTACGGTCCAGACCGCGGCACGCCGGGATACTCCGCCGTGCTCGCGTTACAGCAAATGACTCAGCGTGCCGCGGCTGTGCCGCGACGTCCCGAGCAAATCAGATCGCCCATCCGCCGAGATAGAACCCGACCAGCACAATCGCAATCGCCACCGTGCCCACGTTCAGCTTGCGGTATTCGCCGCTCACCACGCGGCCGATCACGAGCGTTGCGAAACCGAGCATGATGCCGGTCACGATATTCGCGGTCAGCACGATAAATACCGCGCACATGAGACCGGACATCGCGTCGACCATGTCGTCCATATGCAGCTTGCTGA
This sequence comes from Paraburkholderia caledonica, assembly GCF_000383275.1. Classification (NCBI taxonomy): domain Bacteria; kingdom Pseudomonadati; phylum Pseudomonadota; class Betaproteobacteria; order Burkholderiales; family Burkholderiaceae; genus Paraburkholderia; species Paraburkholderia caledonica. The sequence goes on from NZ_KB911043.1 coordinate 22,431, forward strand.
CGTTGGACAGCATCAGCAGCCCGACATACATCAGCGCGGGCGCTGTTGCGTATGACGGCACGAGGCTCGCGAGCGGCGAGAAGAACATCACACCGAGAAACAGCAGGCCGACCACTGCTGCCGCCATGCCGGTCTTCGCGCCGGCCGCCACGCCGACCGTCGATTCAATGTATGCCGCGGCTGGCGCGCCGCCGAGCAGGCCGGAGAAAATCGAGCTAACCGAGTCGGCCGTGAGCGCGCGGCCACCGTTGATGATGCGGCCGTTTTCATCGAGCTGGCCCGCCTGGCCGGCGACCGCGCGAATCGTCCCGGTGGCGTCGAACACAGCGGTCATCACGAGAGCGAGCACGCTGGGCAATACTGCCATCGACAGCGCGCCCTTGATGTCCATCGCACCGATCAGCGACTCGTGCCCCGGCGCGCTCAACGACGGCACGGCGAATACGCCATGAAACGACACGGCCGGATCGACGAGCAGCGCAATGGCCGAAATTCCAATGATCACGATCAGGATCGAGCCGGGCACGCGGCGGCGCACGAGCCCGAAAATCGCGGCGAGCCCCGCGACAGACATCAGCGCAGGCAGTGCGGTGATATTGCCGAGCGAGACCGGCAAACCGGCGCCCGGATTCTTCACGACGAGCCCCACGTCGTTGGCGGCGATCAGCAACAGGAACAGCCCGATGCCGATGCCCGTGCCATGCGCGATGCCCGTGGGCAGATTGCGCAGAATCCACGAACGCACGCCCGTCACCGAGATCGCGGTGAACACGACACCCATCAGAAAGACCGCGCCGAGCGCGACTGTCGGATGCAAGCCCTTGCCGAGCACGAGACCGAACGCCGTGAACGCGGTCAGCGAAATGGCGCAGCCGATCGCGATCGGCAGGCGCGCCCACACGCCCATCAGCAACGAGCCGAACGCGGTCGTGAGACACACGGCCACGAACACCGCGCTCGTGTCGAAGCCCGCTTTACCGAACATGCCCGGCACGACGAACACGGAATAGACCATCGCGAGGAAGGTCGTGATGCCCGCGACGATCTCCTGGCGCTGCGAACTGCCGCGCGAGGAAATTTCGAAGTAGCGGTCGAGAAAGCCCTTGGTGTCGAATGACTCGGCGCCGGCTTCGGAAAGCGGCTGGGCGTGGGGTTCCATCATGATGAGTGCCTCCTTTATCAGCATGCTGAAACGGCCGTCGAAGTGGCCGTCATCAGGTTCGTCTCTTTGCGTTGGTTTAATGTGCTCCGGGCGCTTCGTGTCCCGTTTCTGTCTCGAAATGTAGGGCAACCCAAATATATCGCCCATCGCATGAATGGCATGCCGGGCATGTCGCGACAGTTATATCGTCCAAGCGACGGCAAAGCGCATGTGCGATCCGCGCGTTAACACCTACGGCTCGTCACGCTATCTCGTCCACATATGAAAGCGTTTTGAGAGCTTGATGGACGCTGCGAGATGCCCGCTGCGCGTGACGGTCGTATGCGGCGCGGCATGAAGCGTGCTTGCGGCATACCCCTCACATGGCCCTCAAAAGCGGACCGCTCGACGTCGCGGGTTAAACTCTGGGCCGTACTGTTTAATCGCGGCGCTCTACAGCCGCACCCGGTCCATGGAGTTCTTCCTGATGAGTGGCGGCTTTTCGCTTCCTGCCTGGCGTCATACGATCCTCGCGGCGTTCGCGCTGCTGGCGCTTCTTGCACTGTCCGGCTGCAGCAGCCTGCTGTGGGGAACGCAGCAGGCGCCGATCGTCGAAGCCACGGTCATGCCGGTCGAAGCCGCAAGCGCGCCGGTGGCCGCTTCCGCGCCCGAGCCGGTCGAGACCGAAGCCGCCGAACCCGAGCAGCCGAAGAAGCCGAAGAAGCCGGTCGTCAAGCCGCACAAAGTCGAGCCGCCGCCGCCCGTCGTCGCTGCGCCGCCTCCACCGCCGCCGCCCCCGCCGCTGATCGTGCTGCGCACGATCGAGCGCAACGACGCGCATACGCTGCTCGACAGCGAGGTGCAGAAACCGGACGGCAAGGTGGTCGGGCGAGCAATCGACATGATTGCGGACGCGAGCGGCAAGCCGCGCGAAGTCGTGGTCAATCTGCAAGGTTTCCTTGGGGTCGGCGATCGCAAGGTCAATTTCGCGTGGAACGCATTCCGCTTCACGCCGACCGCGAAAGCCGCGCCGATCACGCTGAATCCGTCGGCAACTCCGGTAAATCCGGCGAAGGCGAATGCCGCGATGCAGTTGCCGGTGATCGACGCGACGGTCGAGCGCTCGAACGGCGCGAAAGTAGGCCGCGTGATCGACGTGCTGATCGACGCCAATGCGCAGCCGCAGGCAGTCGTGCTGGACGTCAACGGCATGGTCAGCACGGAGCGGCGCACGATTGCGGCGAACTGGTCGGCGCTGCGCTTCGTCGCGAAAGACAAGGAACTGCATCCGCAAATCGATTTGAGCGATGCGCAGATCAACGCGACGCCGCCCTACGCGAACGACAAGCCGATCCGCGCGGTATCACCCGCGCCGCCCGCCCAGCCGGCGCCCGCTGCCGCTGCCGCGCCCGCGTCCGGGCCGACCGCCACGGCCGCTTCCAACGCACGGGCGGTCCGATGACAGGCCGCACTCTGGTTACTGCGCGAAGTCTGCGCGCGCTCGATTGGCTGAACTTCTTCGTCGCCAATGTGCAGACGGGTTTTGGACCGTTCATCGCGTCCTATCTCGCGTCGCACAAGTGGACGCAGGGCGAGATCGGCATGGCGTTGTCGGTCGGCACGATCAGCGCAATGGTGAGTCAGGTGCCAGGCGGCGCCGCCGTCGACGCGTTGCGCAACAAGAAAGGCGCGGCCGCTTGGGCGATCTTCGCGATCATCCTGAGCGCGGTGTTGCTGGCAACGAGTCCGACTGTGCTGCCGGTGATCGCCGCCGAGGTCTTTCACGGCTTCGCCAGCTGCATGCTGACGCCGGCACTGGCCGCGATTTCGTTTGCGCTCGTCGGACGTGCGAATCTCGGCGACCGGCTCGGGCGCAATGCGCGCTGGGCGTCGATCGGCAGCGCGGTTGCGGCCGGCCTCATGGGCGTATTCGGCGAATACTATTCGCCGCGCGCGGTGTTCTGGCTGACCGCGGGGCTCGCCGTGCCCGCGCTGTTCGCATTGGCGATGATCCAGCGCACCGACACGATCCAGTTGCCAAAAGCCGCGCCGACGCCGCAAGAGACCGAGCGCCGCGAAAGCCTGCGCGAGTTGCTGCGCGACCGGCGCATGCTGCTGTTCGCTGCCTGCATTGTGTTGTTCCATCTGTCCAATGCAGCGATGCTCAATCTCGCCGCCGGCGAAGTGACCGCCGGCATGGGCGACAACGTGCAACTCGTGATCGCCGCGTGCATCATCGTGCCGCAGGCGATCGTCGCAATGATGTCCCCGTGGGTCGGCCGATCCGCCGAGCGTTGGGGACGCCGGCCTATCCTGCTGCTGGGCTTTTCGGCGTTGCCGATCCGCGCGCTGCTGTTCGCCGGAATCAGCAGCCCATACCTCCTCGTGCCCGTGCAGATGCTCGACGGTTTGAGCGCGGCCGTGTTCGGTGTGATGCTGCCGCTGATCGCCGCCGATGTGGCCGGCGGCAAGGGCCGCTACAACCTCTGCATCGGCCTGTTCGGGCTTGCTGCGGGCATCGGCGCGACGTTGAGTACGACCGCGGCCGGATTCATCGCCGATCATTTCGGCAATGCGGTCGCGTTTTTTGGACTCGCCGCCGCGGGTGCGCTGGCTGTCTTGCTGGTGTGGGCGGCGATGCCGGAGACGCGCGACGCGGCAGCGGCAGAAGACAGCGCGCCAGTGGCGGACGGCGGCGGGTCGGCGGTCAGGTAAGTCGCGATGGTTTTGCCTGCGGCGCTGTTGCACCGCAGGCAGAACCGGACTCCCGATTCAGTCGGCCTGTGCGCCGCCCGACGCATGCCGGGCCGCTGCGGCGACGCCGCTCAATCCAGAAACTCCGCCGCGCGCATGCGCAACACCGCGCTGAAGTCGTCCAGCCAGCCAATCGACAGGCGCCAGCTCTGCCAGTAGAGATCGACGTCGATATGCTTGCCTGGCGCCATGTCTACGAGTTCACCGCTCGCCAGATGCGACGCGATCATGCGCTCGGGACACATGCCCCAGCCGAGACCCGTCACGCACGCGCGCAGAAAGCCGGCGACATGCGGAATCCAGTGCAACGGCGGATCGACCTCCGCTCGCGTAATGCGGCGCATGAAGCGTTTTTGCAACTGGTCTTTCGGATTGAAATCCACGCACGGCGTGCGCCGCAAACTGTCGCGCGTGACGCCGTCCGCGAAATGACGCGCGAGAAATGCCGGCGAGCAGACCGCGAGATAGCGCATGCGCCCAAGACGCGTCGAGCGGCAACCTTGCACCGGCTCCGCCTGAGTGGTCACCGCGCCCTGCACGCTGCCGTCGCGAATCCGCTGCGCGGTGTGGTCCTGATCGTCGATCACGAGGTCGAGCAGCATTTGACGCTCGGCGCAAAACGGCGCAACTGCGTCGATGAACCAGGTGCCGACGCTGTCGTCGTTCACCGCCACGCGCAGCGTCGGCCATGCGTCGACCAGACCGCCCGGCAGCGCGGGCACGCGACCGGTCAATTCCGCTTCCAGCAGTTGCACGCGTTCGGTATGACGGCACAGCAACGCGCCAGAAGTTGTCGCGACGCACGGCTGACCGCGCTTGACGAGCACACTGCCCACACGCTCCTCGAGCAGCTTCACCCGCTGCGATACCGCCGAAGGCGTGACGTTGAGTTCACTCGCTGCGCGGTCGAACGAGCCATGACGCACGACGGCCGCGAGCGCGTCCAGCAACGCATAGTCGAGCATTAGCGTTCCTTAATCACCGTTAGCTAAATTAGCTTCTCTTATGAAACACAGAACCGCAGACTAGCCATGTTCGCTTCTCCCGTCTACTGGATCCGCTATGAACTGGCTGTCTTTTTTTCACGGCGCTGCGTTATGTGCGTCGCTGATCGTGACCATCGGCGCGCAGAACGCCTTCGTACTGCGGCAAGGCATCATGCGCTCGCATGTGGGCAAGATCGTCGCGCTATGCGCGGTGTCGGACTGCATTCTGATTAGCGCGGGTGTCGGCGGCGCGTCGGTGCTGATCGAGCGTTATCCGGTGTTCGTGCATGTCATGCTGTACGTGGGCCTCGCCTATCTCGCGTGGTTCGGCATCAATGCATTGCGCCGCGCAGTGCGGCCCGGGCATGCGGTGATGGACGCCGACGCGAACCGAGGCGCACAGCCCGCGCAACGCGCGATGCCGATCGTGCTTATGACGCTCGCCTTCACGTGGCTCAACCCGCACGTTTACCTCGACACTTTCTTGCTGGTGGGTACTGCTGGGGCACGCGAACCCGACGGCGCACGCGTCGCGTTCGCCGTCGGTGCGATGGCGGTGAGCTGCGTCTGGTTCATAGCGCTTGGATACGGCGCACGAGCGCTTGCGCCGCTGTTTCGCCGGGCAAGCGCATGGCGTGTGCTGGATGGCGCGATCGGCAGCATGGTGTTGTTGCTGGCCGTGACGCAGTTGCGTTGAAGCAAACTAATCTTCGCCCGCTCACTGCCTCACTGCCTCACTGTCTCATTGCGCGAGCCGGCCCGACGCCGACCGTCTGCAGGCCGCCGTCCGTGACATATGGAACTAGGCCCGCAGCGCTGATCCTGTTGACGGTATCGGCGGCGCAGACGCTGTCGGCCGACGCGCAATAGTCGATTGCGAGGACCGGCAGCCGGTATTGCTCGCGAATCGTTTTCGCCTGCGCGAGCAGCCAGTCGCGATCGGCCTGCGTAATCTCGGTGTAGCGCTTCCCCGCCTGGTCCCAGCCTCGGTACAGCGATTCGAATGCGACCGCATATACGAGCGAGTGAACCTGCGGCAAGATTTCGAACCCGCGATTGAAGATCAGCCGTGCACGCGGATAGCGCGCCTTGATCGCGCGGACCACAGCAACGAGACCACGCTCCTGCCGCGCCCTCGCCGCGTCCGTCTTTGCGACGATCTGGTAAGAATCCAGAGTGTCGAGGAAAAAGCCGCGATAGCCTTTCTTCCATAGCGGAGCGATCACATGCTCCACGTAGAACGCGGGCCAGTCCGCCGCGTCCTGATCGATCACCTTCGCGCCCCACACCGTGTTGTCGCCCAGTTGCCAGGCCTTCGGAATGGCAGCGTAATACGGACGCTGCGGCTCCACCTCCCCCACGCTCACATAAGCGAACCACGCGGTGTCCGGATTCTTGTGCTTCAGTGGCTCGAAGCCGCTGTCGGGTTCGACCACCGCGACGTCGAAGTTGCGCAACTGGCTGACCGGCGGCTGCGTGCCATAAAAGAGCGCAATCGAGGGCCCCGCTCCCGCGTCGGCCCACGCGCGTTCGTGCGCGATCGAAGACAGCAGGCCCACCAGCACCAGACGCGCCGCGCATACTACGCGCCGATAAAACGCGCACATGTCGCGGCGCTGACGTTTTTCGATACTCATCCGCGAATCCCCGCCTAGTTGCGCAACATGTAAGTCTCGTACTCGAGCGACGCGAATTTGCGGTCGAGCAGCGTCACGGCCGCCATCACGACGAGCAGCAGCGCGAGCGCGAAACCGTAGCCGTACAAGTCAGGCCCGAGCCAGAGCGTGATGCCCGTGAACAGTGCGTTCAGCACGACGAACGCCGCCGTGAGTTTAAGCACGGCACGGCGTGCGTCGAGATAAAAGAACACATTGAGCAAGCCAAGCAGCAATACTTGCAGACTGGCCGAGATCACATCCACGATGAGCAGCGGCAAATACAGCGTTGAAATTCCCAATGCTTCCAGCACGAGGTGCCCGAACGCGAGGATCAACAGGAGCACGACCGCCTGCACCTTCACGATCTCGTACAGCCCTGCCCGCACGCTGCCGACCATCATGTCGCGCATGTCGTTGATATGGCGCAGCGTGGCGCCGCTGCGCACTGCGTCGTAGAAGCGGTCGTAGTACTCGACGAAATCCGCTTCGATCCGCACGAGAAAGGTTGCCATGCCGGGCATCACGCACACGTATGCAATGAACACCGGAATATCGTAGATCACCGACGCATGCAGCGGTCCGATCACGCGCGCGCCGGTGTCCGGCGCGTACCAGAACATGAATTTGTCGATCCACACGCCAAGGTTGAACAGCAGTCCGACGAGCGCAAGACTCGGATACGCGAAGCGTTTTTGCAGCACCTCGAACGAGATGAAGCGCTCGCTGCGATAGTTGCGATAGATCAGCCCGGACAGCCCGGCGAGCAGCACGACATGACCCGCCACGAAGCCGCCGAGCAGCCCGGGCAGTCCATGACGGTTGAGCATCAGCGCGAACGCCACGGTGCAGCCGTAGCCAAGCGCGAACACGTAGAGAATCTGCCGATACTGCTTGACGCTCGACAGGAAAATCACCGCGATCCAGATGTTGCTGACGACCACGAACCCCGCCACCATCAGCAGCCGGTAAATCAGCGGCTCGCCGCGAAAGCCGAATGCGACCGCGATCACGCCGAGCACACCCGAGGCTGCCGTTGAAATCAGCACGACGCCGTTATAGTTCGACAGTACCAGGTCGTCGCGCTTTTCGAACAGGCGGTCGGAGATAAAGCGCGTGAACGACAGTTGCAGCGGCCCGGTCAGAATCAGGCTGCACGCGACGAGGTAAGTCACCGACACCTGGAACTGCACGATCGCGTACTTCGGAATCACGAACGCGAGGCTCAGCACACCAATAATCAGAATCCCGAAGATCGACAGAATGAGCGGCCCGGAGCTGATCAGCCCCGCGTACGCATAGGCGCGCGCGACGCCGAAGAGCGTCTGGTGCTTGAGTATCTTGCGGAGCTCGAAACCGATGCCGGCCATCAGCGCACCTCTCGCGGTTGGGTTTGCGCGTTGCCGTGATGCATCGGGCAGCCGCCGCGCGCAGCGGCCGCGTTGCCGCTCTCGCGTCCGTCACGTGTGGGCGCGGCCGTCAGACGTTCGTACAGCACGCGGTATTGATCGATCATCTGCTTCTTCGTGTAAAAACGCCGCACCCGCGCAAGGCCCGCCTGCTGCGCCGCGAGCCAGCGTGGTTCGTCGCCGAGCAGATCGAGCACGGCCTGCGCGAACGCTGCCGGATTCGCGATGGGCACGACGCTGCCCGCCGAGCCCAGCGCGCGGTCTTCGTCACCGTAACCGTCGATCAGTTGACGGCACGAGCCAACGTCCGTCGTGATGGAAGGCACGCCCGCTGCGAAGCCTTCCAGCACCACGAGCGGCAACGCCTCGCTGATCGACGTCAGCGCGATGACGTCGATTTGCGGCAAGATTTCGTCGATGCGCTGGAAGCCGAGGAATTTCACGTTCTTCGCGAGCCCGAGACTTTGCACCAGCGCGCGGCACTCGAGGGCGTAGGCCGCATCTTCTTCCTCCGGTCCGACGATCCAGCCTTCAATATCCGGCATGGTCCGCGACGCGATAAAGAGCGCGCGAATAAAGGTCTTGATGTCCTTGATCGGCACCACGCGGCCAATCAGCGCGACTACGTTGCGCGGCCGTGCGACGCGTTGTTCGACGAGCGGCGCCAGTGCGTCGACATCCACACCGTTCGGAATGTTGCGCGTGCGCGAAGCGAGTGCGCCGTCCGCGATCTGCCGTTGCCGATTGGTCTCGTACAGCGCGACGATGTCGTCGGCGGCGTCGTAGGCGAGCTTGCCGAGCGCTTCGAAGAAACGCACCCACAGTTCGCGGAAGTAACTGATCTTCGAGATGTCGCGCTCGAATGCGCCGCGGTTGTCGCGTATCCACTGGCTTTGCAGCAGATCGATCTTGCGCTCTTTCGTATAGATGCCGTGTTCCGACACGAGCAGCGGCCGACCGCTCCGGTAATGCAGCAGCGCGCCGAGAAAACCCGCATAGCCCGTCGACACCGTGTGGTACACCTTCGCCGGCGGCACTTGCTCCGCGACGCGCGCGAGCTGCCACAGCGGTTTGTGCATGATGCGCACGGTCCAGAAGTAGTCGGTAAACGACGGGTCCGTGCAATACCGATCGTACTGGTCGACGATAAAGTCCCATGCGGCGCGGCTCGACAGGAACTGCTCCTCGTTCAGCGGCCCGTTGTCGCCGATCATTTGCACCATGTCGGCCATCAGCGCGCCGGGGTCCGACGCCGCGTCGGAATTGCCGCGGTTGCGCCATGCGTCGTGCAACGCGGCCGAGCGCGCGAATGCCTGCGCGTCGCCGGGAATTTCACGCGACGCGTCTTTATCGGCATGAGCCGCTTCGTATAGATAGTGGGCTTCGAAATGGACCACGTTATCCGGCAGCGCATACGCCGCACCTTCGTAGTCTTCTTCGCGGCTGCCGACGAACACGATCGAAAAGCGCAGCTCCGGATACGAGCGGATCATGCCGTTGACCCAGCTCGATACGCCGCCGCGCACATAGGGGAACGTGCCTTCGAGCAGCAGGCAGACATCGGCGTCCGCGGCGCGGCGCATCAGTGAGGGTTTCATGTTGACCAGTAACGCGCAACAGGTTTGAGCATCGGCAGCGTCGCGGCATTGCCGAGCGACGCCAACAGTTCGGATACGCGCACAAAATTCCCGCGCAGGAATTCGACTTCGGCAAGCCACGGCACCAGGCGTTCGCGTGGGAAGCCCAGCGCCTGGGCACGCGCCATGTAGTCGGCCGCTTCGTCTGCGGCGCCGTTCGCGAGAGCGAGGCGGCCGCGAATCATCCACAGCGCGGCGTCGCCGTCGTCGATCTCGAGCGCCGCGCGTGCGTGGCGATCGGCCTGTTCGAGCGTGTGCCGGTAGACCGCGCCTTGCACCAGGTTCTGATAGATCAGCTCGAAGTACAACTCCGCAAGCTGACGATTGATCGCGTGACGCTGATCGTCGGTGCTCGCCATCTCGAGGCTTTGCCCGGTCTGGAAAATGCGCTGCGTCACTTCGTTTTCCGCCTGGTCCAGCGTGCCGTAAGCAATCAGGCGCACGTCTTCAACCGGGTCCGCAAGCAGTTCGCGCAGCAGCGTGCCCGTAGTGCGCGTCGGCATGCTCTGGATCGCGACGAGCGCCGAAAGGCGATCCGACGCATTCACCTGCGTATTGACGATGCGAGCCTGCAAGCGCGCGCCGCCGCCATGCGATACGCGCGACATCAGGTGCGTGACGAATTCGGGCGCCGGCACGTCGTCCAGTTCCTCGCCGCCGTGTGAACGCGGATAGCAGGCGGCCCACGCACAACTCACGAGTACGACGAGGCCGCCGAACAGCGGCACGAATGCGCACCCGAGCCACAGCAGCAGCAAGCTCCAGCCGCGCGGCTCGCGATAGTGCTGCGGTAACAGCGCGCGAAACAGGAGCGCCTGCAATGCACCGCCGATCAGATTGATCGCGACGACGGGCAGCAGCGGGTCGAACGCCACCTGCCCGTTCGCGACGCGCCAGACCAACGCACATTGCAGCAGCACGACGAGCACGATGCCCGCGAAAGCGGCGAAAGCGCGAAGTACGCGCGACGCGCGGCCTATGGAGTGAGGGCGAACGGTTTCAGACATCGACGCCACTGCGCACGAGAAGACGCTTCAACGCCGGAGCCGGCTCGCCGCCGAGATGCAGCGTATGCACGCCGATGCGCGCGCCTTCGAGATCGAGATTGAACTGCGCGCGCAGGCTCGCTTCGATCCGCGCGAGATAACCGTCCACGCCGGTCGCATCGGTCGCCGGCATCAGATTGATCAGCACCGACTGCCCCGCGGCCTTGACCGGCCACATCAGATCGAGAGCACGCCGGCGACGCATCACGTGTTCGAAGAACGAGTCGCCCTCGTCGTCGTGCGGGAACACCAGCGCGACGAGCGACGACGTAATGCCCGCCGCGTGTTCGAGGCGCGTGAGGCGGCTCACGTCGAGCGCGAACTCGTATGGGCAGTCGGGCAATGCATCGAGAATCGTGCGTACCTGCTGCGAGTGTTCGACGCCGTCAGCGTAATAGCCGAGCAGCACCAGCAGCAATTGCAGGTTGTCGAAGTTCAGCGACAGGAACGGCATGCGCTTGATCGCCAGCACGGCGATGAGCCGCCCGTCCGCCGAGATCATCGGCGCACACACGAGCAGGCCCGTGTTCGTGACAGGATGCTCGCCGCTCTTCAGATGCGCGACGGCCTGGGTTTCGAGCGCCCGTGCGACGAGTTCGTCGCGCGGGTCGAGCTCGAACGCATCGCCGATCCGGGCGAGCGTTTCACGCCCGAGCTTGCCGCCGTGCACGGGGTACAGCGCGGCCACTTCGATCTGACATGCCTGCGCGACGAATTCGAGCAGCGCGTGCGCGCCCGGCAGATCGTGCGACGGCACGTCCTTCGCACTATCGAGCCCATGTGCGACCGACAGACGGCGCAGTTCGGTAATCGAATCGCGCAACGTGGTCGGCTTCGACAACAGATCTTTTTCGAGCCGCTCGTGCGACAGGCGCATCAGGTAATGGCTGTTCGTAATCGCGACGAGCCGGTCGTTCAGGTAGTCGTTCAACGCGTTCGCGCGTTGCGCCCGGTTGCCCCACGTATCGCCGAAGTGACCGGCAACGATGGTCTGCAACAGACCGCCGGTGAAGAACAGCGTCGGCCATGCGTCGGGGCTGCCGTGCATCAGCACCTGCCATGCGCCGATCAGCATCGCGCAGGCGAGCAAGCCGAGCAGCGTGCCGTAGCGCAGCGCGACGATCAGCGGCGCGAACCATAGCCACGGAAAACCAGTATGCAGCAGGAACGGGTCGTTGCGGTCGAGCGCCCAGCTCAACGCGCCGGCCGCCGCAACGAACACGATCGTCTCGACAATTGAAAACGGCCGAGCCACCGCGGGCGCAACGATGCGCCGCAACGCGCTCAGGTTGCCGAGCGGATTCGAATGGCGCGGCTTCGCCGCACTGGCGGCGGATTGCGCGGTGACGGTATTCACAGCCGACTCCTCATGACATCTCGAGATACGAATGACAGCGTGCCTGCGCGGCGCGTGGATCAACCGCGCGAGCGCAGCGGCGACAACAGACTGCCGATCAACGACGAAGCAACGCTTGCAAGACTGGAGCGCGTCCATCCGCTCTTCGAACCCGTGGCGCTCCAGACCACCTGACCCGATGCGACGTCGATCAGTTCGAAGGTGACGCCCGCTACCGGCTCCCCGTCCACGCCCACCTTGTAGCGCCACTCTTCCACTGCGCCGGTCAGCACGTATTTCACATGCTGCTCACGCGCCCATGCGAGTTTTTTCTCGCCGAGATCGCGCTGCGCGGTGTCGAACATCGCGTTCGCCGATGCATCGGCGGGAGCGATCCGCACATCCGTCAGGCCGTTCGCGCGCAGCGTGTTGGCCGCGATCGCAGCCGCGCTGCTGCCCGCCGCCGGCGTTTCGGTGAAGTTCGCCATCGACACGACCGCAACCGAGTCCTTGGCGCCGAGCGCCGGCGAGCCCGTTTGGCGGATGGAACCGCACGCGCCGAGCACGAGTGCCGTCGCCGTCACCGCCACGGACCATTTGATGAGGCCGGACCATCTTTTCATGTTGTTCATCGAACCACTCCTCAGTAACGTCGTTATTCGTCGCAGGCGCGATACGCCCACGGTGTCAGTCGGACAGAATCGGTAATCAGTAGTACCAGCTGTAGCGCGCGCCCAGCACCGTGACGGGCATGCCGATCTTCGACACGCGCTGGTGTTGCAGGAACACCGCGGCATGATCGCCGCCGAACACGGTGCCCGCGATACCCACGCTCATTTGCGGCCCCCAGCCCTGTATCGAATCGTGCAGCAGGCCGACGTCGAAGAAAGGCCGCCAGCGGTGCGTGTACTGCTCGAGCAGATCGTTGCCCGCGCCGAAGAAGAAACCGTATTGCGTATAGGTGTCGGGCATGAAGTCGCGCGGCGTGGCCGGTTGCAGCGCGACCGGCAACAGACGCGAGATCAGGCCATCGGCCTGGCCGCTTGCGCCATAGCCGCCGTGCGTGATGAGCGCGCGCAGCGTGTAATCCGGGTACTGCGTGCGAATCCGGTAGCTCACCTCGCCCGTCGACAGCACGCCGCTGCCCATGTAGGTGCGCGCCTGGCTGTAGAAACGGTCCGCCTCCACGCTGCCCGTGAGCGTGATGTGCTGCGTCATGCGATACGTGAAATCGCCGATCACGTTGTCCTTCATGCCGCCGACCAGCAGCGTCTGGGTTTCGTCCGCGACCTGATTGCGGCCCGCGCGGAGTCCGAGTGTCAGGGCCGAGTTGCGGCCCACCTCTCCCGCCAGATCGAGCGTGTAGAACGAGGCGGACGCAACGCGCCTGCCGCCCGTGATCGTGAACGACGTGTCGCGCGTGCGCCGCTCGCCGTAGATGTTGAGCCAACGATCCACCGAGGGCACGTTGACGAGTTGCGTGATGTCGGTCGAATGCTGAAAATGCTGGACCGCAGTCACGCCAACGAGATAACGCTCGGCGATCTTGCGGCTGCCGGCAAGCGTTGCCTCGACGTAATCCAGCGGATGCTCGACGTAGTTGGTGACATTCGCGTCGATCGATTGCGGCCAGTCGAGCGTCGTCTCCGTGACCCGTGTGTGCAGTTCGGTGTCTTCCGGCGCGCCGCCAAGGGCGTCGAACGCAAGCTGTTGCGCGCGATCAGGATGATCGACGGCGATGGTCGCGTCGATGCGGTCGTAGACCGGCAAGCGCGAGCGTTCCAGGTCGAGCAGCCGCTCCATCTCGGCCACGTTGTTCTCGGCGAGCGCGATGGTGAGCCGCGCGTCGGCGGGACGCGACAGGCGTTCGGCATACTGCTGCGCGAGCCAGCGCTTCGCAAGCGGATTGCTTTCGTGCGACAGCGCCCATGCAACCGCGACGTCCTTCGCAACCGCGCCGCGCACCTGCGCGTTTTGCGGCAGATCGGCGCCTTGCATCGGCGCACCGCCGGGCAAACCCTTCGCGTTGCCGATCAAGGTGCGGCGCAGTTGCGCGATGTCGGCCGGCGTTGCGTGCGTGGACATGAGGTCGTCGAGCAATGCGGCGGAGACGTCACCCGTTGCAAACTCCGTCGATAACGTCGCACGGCGGCCGCGCAGATCGGCAGCCGTCTCGGCGTCCTGCGCGGCGCGGCCACGCATCGACGCGCGCTGCGCGCCGTGGAGTTTCGCGAGCTTCGCCTGTTCGTCCTGCAGTTGCAGCCACACCTTCTTGCGGATGGTCCAGGCCAGCCCCGCGTGCCACGACTGTTCCTGTGCGTCGGCATAGGTGAGGAGCCAAAGCGGATCGCGCGACATCATGCCTGCCTGCCGCCGCAGATAGTCGAGCGCGGCGACGGGCCGGTTCAGCCGCATTTCAGCGGCGGCGAACGGGCCCCACAACGCCGAGCTTTGAGCGGCGCTGCCGCGCCAGCGCTTGAGCGCGGCGCGCAGATCCGCGTCGCTGCCGTAGTCGACGAGGGTCCACAGATACGCGGCACTCACGTCGGAGCCTGCGCCGGGCAGGTCCACCGCTCGCTTCAGATCGGCAAGCGCGTTTTGCGGCTCACCCATCAGGCGATAGTATTCGGCGCGCACGCCGAGCAATACGGGCGATGCGTCGGCAGTCCTGCGCTCGTCCGGCGTGAGATTCGCGAGGAGCGTCGCGATCCGGTCCAATGCCTGCGCGTCGAGGTAGTAGTAGATCGCGTCGCGCAACGCACGCGCCGTGTGTTCGCGATGAAAGCGCAACTCGGCGATGCGGCCTGCGTCGATCGGATACGGATCGTAGAAGTCCGTCATTTCGCCGAGGTCTTCCCGCGTCGCCATGCCGTTCGCGAGCAGATGGCGATACGCCTCGTTGGCGTCGTCGTCGCGCTGCTGCAGTCGCGCGAGTTCGGCGTAGTTGCGCCAGAAAACTTCGTCGCCGTCTTTTGCGCCCGCTCGCGCGGCGGACAACGCGGCGAGCGAGGCACGATAGTCGCCCTTGCGGTACAGCACACTCGCCGTGCGCAGCGCGGCTGTTGCGTCGTTCGGATGACGGGCCTGCACCGCGCGGTAGGTAGCGAGCGCCTCTTCGTCGTGCCCTGCCCGCTCGGCAAGCGCGCCTATACGTTGATCGATCGGATCGCCATTCGCCCCGCGCGGCAGCGAACGCAGGAACGCCAGACCGTCGTCGGGCCGGCCAAGACGTTCATAGGTGGCGGTGACGCTGTCGACGAGTTTCATGTCGCCGGGCTTCGCGCGCGCCTGGTGAACCAGCGCAACGAGATATGCTTCGTCGTCGTTGAGCATTGGTGCGATACGCAGCACGTTTTGCCAGCCAACGGGATCGTTCGACACCTGCGCATATTCGAGCCACGACTTCAGCGCGAGCGAGGGTTCGCGATTCCATTCCGCCACTTCAGCGAGTCGCTTGACCCACACTGCGGAGCGCGGATCGCGCTGCACCTGCTGCGCGGCGATTTTCTGCGCGTTGGGCAGATCGCCGGATTCGACGAACGCCTGGAATACGGTGTTTGCGATGCCGGGGTCTGAGTTAGTCTGGGGTGCAGCGGTGGCTGCGCTTGCCGGTGTCGCTCGGCTTGCCGGGGTCGCTGCAGTCGCAATGCGAACGACGTGAACCGTGCGCGGAGGTTGCGCCTCGCCGCGCATCGCCTCGCGCAGACTCGCGAGTACGAAGCCGCCGGGCCGCGCGACGGGTCCGTCCATATACGCGTATTGCGCGCGGGGCGAAGGCAGCCCTTGCGGCGGCATCTCACGCAATTCGTTCGACGTGTAGCGCGCCAGCATCTTCGCGTAGCGATCGACCTCTTGCGGCCGGTTCGCGGCACGCGCGAGATTCAGCAGCACGACGAGCGTTGCCGGATCGTCGGCGAGCGCGCTGCCATGTGCATCCGCCGCGGCAAGCGCGTCATCGAGCAGATTGCCCGACTGCAACGCGCGCAGGCCCGCCACGAAACAACGGCGCTGTTCGTCGCGCGTGCGAGCCGCAGCCTGCTGACGGAACCAGGCATCCGCGGCCGCGCGATAGTCGCCCACTTGCAGCGCGTAGCGCGTGATCTGCGTGTCCCACTTGTTGCGGCCATCGGGATCGTTAGCCGAGAGCCGCGCGTAAAGCTGCACCGCGAGATCGGGCAGGCCGACGGCAGCGGCGCGTTGGGCGAGCCATTCGAGGTCCTTCGGCGCCCACTGCAGCTTTGCCGCTTCCTGCAAATGCACGCGCAGATCGCTCAGTTCGCGGGCGCGGCGCGGATCGTCTTCGGGAATCGCAAAGGTGCGCTGCTCCGCCACCGAAAGACGCAGCATCGTCGCGGTGCGATGCATGTCGTCGGTGCCGAGCGCATCCATGCGTGCGGCGATCCGCTCGGTGTCGGCGGTGCGGCCCAGATACGAATACTGGGCGCCGAGCAACGAGAGAAACTCCTCATTATCCGGCCGCACCTTCGACCATGCTTCCAGATACGCGACGCTCAGCTCGCTGGGCGCCCCGACCGACGCCACGCGCTGGCGCAAGCCGCCGCGAGGCGACACGCCGTATATCGTCAGCAGTACGACGCCCGCCATCAGACAGACGAGCCAGGTCGGTGCGATACGGGGACGTTTAGCGCTCACAGGAAATCTCGACGGGCTGATAGTTCACCTCCAGACCGGCCGATGCCGGGGTGTCGAAGCGCAAGCCTGCGGCGTCGCGGTGGACGGCGACGGGACGTCCGGCGACATTCACACTGCAACTGCCCGCCTGGGCAAGCCTGACGAACGGCTGGTAGTAGCCCCCGAATTCGAACGACATGCCGTTTGCGCCGCGCCTGAAGTTGCGAACGAAGCCGTTCGCTTCGGCGATGTAGGGCAATGCGGCTGCTTTCGAAAGCGCTCCCGAAGCGCTATCGCGAGCATCGGCACCGTTGAACGACACGCGAGCGGCGCCGTCTGCGATGTGGATATAAGTGCCGTCGGGGCCGGCCGCATAGCCGGTGACGCCGGCCGATGCGCGCAGATCCGGCGCCGTCGAAAGCGGCCAGTGCAACTCCCGCACGTCCCCGTTGCCGCGCACGATCCAGTCGCCGTCGGCACGCTTGCCGCCATCGGCGCCTGCACCTGCACCTGCACCTGCATCCGCGTCGACGTCGCCGCGCACCGCGCGTGCGACAGCGAACGAACGCCAGTCGAGCACCTTCTGCGTGTAATCGGTCATCTGCACGGGCAGCACGGCTTGCTTGAGCACCGCCGTGAAAATCTGGTCGAGCGCGCGCAGCGAAGCGACCTTGGTGCCGCTGTACATGTGGTAGTACAGGTCGATCGGCTTGAAACGCAACGGCTTGTCCGTCATGTCGAAGGTTTCGAGTACGCGCGTGAAACCGTAGAACGGACCGAGCCAGTCGTTCGTGTAGACGTTCTCGTCCTGATTCGGCGCGTACACCTGATACGCGCCCGGCCCCTTGTCGACGCCGATCGGCGCGATGTTGGTCCAGCTGCTCGCGCTCTTCGTGATGACGGTGTCGCCGCCGTTCACGTTCGCGACGCCCGCCGCGTAGACCTTGCGCACCACCACCGCGGGCGGCTTGCAGTTGCCGGGCCATTGCAGAATGGTCGTCTTCTTGCCGGGAGGCGCAAGGCGCGTATTGATGTAATCGATCGAGCCGGTTACCTCCCGGTCGATGTCGAACGTGTAGTTCGGAATGTTCAGCGAGAACGCAGTATCGCCGCCGCCGCGGTCCACACGTTCGCCCGTCTTCGCGTCCACGCTGCCCCAGTCGAACGGATGCGAGTAGGTATGAGTGCCGATTGCCACATACGGCAGCGCGAACATCTTGCGGGCAATCTCTTCGAGGCGCGGCGAAATTTTCGGGTAAAGACCCGTGGGCCCCACTTCACCCTCGATGACGGACAGCGTCATCGGCACCTTGTAGCGGGTAAAAATCTGCTGATACAGCGCTTCGCCCGAATAGTCCGCGCCGGGGAATTCCGCGCGCGACGCGAAACCGTCACCGTCGACGTGCGACATGAAAAGGCGCCGCCCGTTCTCGGTGGTCACGCTCGGCGACGGCATCTGTTGCAGACGCAATGCGGCGGTGAGGAACGAAATCGGTTGAATCGCCCAGCGCTCCTGGTCGATGCCGTTGAGCGACACGACCGTGTACGGGCTCATCGCGAAGCCGCCCCATGGCGTGATCGCGACCGGGTCCAGCGTCGCCTGACCGCTCTTCACGCGCAGCAGCGGCCGGCTGGCCGAGCCGACCTGAACGCCCGTCAGGTCGCGCGGGCCGAGCTTCGGATCGATCTCGAAGCCGATCATCGGATCGCGCGAGACGACGTCTACCTTGTCGCTGAAGGGACCCGGCACTGCCTGCAGATCGAGCGCGCGCCCTTCGTCCTCGGCCGCGTCGAAACCGAACTGGCCAAGAAACGCAACGGGGACGTGCGCGGCGATGCGCGCATCGACCCATCTGCGCCACACGGCGCTGTCCTGCGTGCCGCTGCCCTGCAGCCACGCAACGACGCCCGCGTAGCGGTCGGGCGTAATGTCATCGGGAAGCGTGTCGTTGACGTTCGCGTACTCGACGTCATAGCCGAGATAGTTCAACGGCATTGCCAGGTCGCGCACGCCGGGGGTTTCGTCGAGCAGCAAATCTTCGCCCGTGTCCTGCACGACGAGCACCTTGCGCGGCAGCACTTCGATTGCGCCGATGCCGACCACGTCGCGCGCCACGTCGGTCACATAGGGCGTGACGCTCGTTGCCACCACCTGCGCCGCCGTCCTGCGCGCGCACGCGCGGTCCTCGGCGGCGCAGTATTCGATCGACACGACGGGCACGCCCGTCTGCCGCATGAACGCTTGCGCAGCCGCCACGCGCGCCGCACGGTCGTCTGCGGAAACGACGATCTGCCCGGCGCCGCTCGCGCTCGCGCCGCTGACGAGCGACGGGCCCACCACCGCATACAGCGCTTTGGCATGCGGCGCGGCGAGCTTAAGCGCATCGTCGCCGCCGATCACGATTCGCGAGTCGGGATGCGCCGCGCGAATCGCGTCGATCGATGCAAGTGCTTGCGGCGTGTCGAGCAGGAAGCCACGATAACCGCGTTGCCACAGCGGCTCGATCACGCTCGCGACGAATGCACCGGGCGTGCTGGCAGCGGCGTTCGCACCGGTGCGCGCGAGCCATACCGTATGGCGCAACGGATTCGCCGACGGATCGAAACCATGCGACGGATCGACGACGACGGCATCGAACGCTTGCAACAAGTCGACCGGCACATTGGCGCCGTCGAAAAACGCGAGATTGACTGACGCAAAAGGACCCGCTTGCGCAGTGCGCGCTTCTGCCTGAGCTAGCGGTGTCGTGGGTAACGTCGCGGATCGGGATTGCGGCGCCGTCGACTGAGCGTTCGCGCTGCCGTAGACGATCGCGAGCGCCGCAAGGAGAGCGCACTCGGACACACGCATGAGGCGCGGCTGGGCACGTCCGCGTTTGAGACGCGCCGGCATGGTCTCGCCGCCCGGCCCGTTGCGAAGCGCCCGGCGCGCACCCCCGATCGTTTGAATCCCCAATGGCATGTGATTTCTTCTTCGGTTTATGCTCTTTTACCGGCCCGCATTGAACGCGGCTTTTTTTGGGCTTTACTGCAGCCCACTCGATTGACTGCCCCTCTTTTTTGACGCGCGCTGCGCCGACCTTTACAACGGCGTAATAAAACACCGCCACGGCCCCTCTGGCGTTAATAGCCGCCCCGCGTCCAGGTTGCGCATTCTAATAGCAGCTTTTTCAAATTGCACGAGTATTCTGGCGCTCGGGTTTTTTACCAACAATCGCCAAAAACGCCCGGAACATCAACGAACTACTGTGCTACCCAATCCTATATGACGGCGCAAACGTTTCACCTCTTCACCACCCACCGGGTCCAAAATCGTTCGGTCTGACAACAATTAACAATCCACGAATGACTTAATCGTTTTCAGCGGGAATCTTTCGAGCAGGCTTAAGCGGGCAAGATGGGGCTCGAAGCGCCAGTGTTGTGTCAGGTGCCCTGCTGCCGGAATCGTCGCCGCCGCACGTTGTTATTGGCGCGCAATCCGGCGCGACAGAAGGACCGCCGGGGTTCCGCCGTTGGCCGTTTGGTGAAGTGATTTTCGATAAACCGCTTTAGCCGGAAACCGTTCGGTGGACTTCCCCTGGAAATCGCTAAAACCCGATTTGTGCCAGTGCGCGACGGTTTGATACCGCCGATTTGCGGTGGTGAGTGGCGTTAATACGGTCATGTTTGGGGCCGATTTTGTTGAGCGACTCACAACGGGAGCCGCACGACATCTTGTTGTTTCTGCCGCCATGACACCCCCACTGCTTCGCCCTTATTAAATGCGGATTAACTATTTTTCATTTGACACGCCCGTTTTTATGCAGCGCAAATCAACTGACACATCGATCCACTCGGCAGCATGCTTATTGACTCGCGCAAACGTTATCGTCGGTGGATATCCGTTTTTCACGGCATGAGGCGCTCCGCGACACTTAGCGTGTCGTTGCAGTGGGGCAACGGCAAGGTCGCCGCTGACAGTTGGTGGGCACCAGGCACAGCCATTGCTCCACATCGCTCGCCGGCAGATCGCTCGTTGCGGGACCTAACCCGAGGCGAGCCGCCGTTCTACTTCAATCCAGTATTCATCGGTGGGAGGCCTCATGCTTCGATACGCTGCAATCTTCTTCGTCATCGCTATCATCGCCGCGGTATTCGGCTTTGGCGGCATCGCCGCCGGCGCGACGGAGATCGCCAAGGTGCTGTTCTTCATCTTCGTGGTGATTTTCCTCGTCACCTTGCTGATGGGCGTGATGCGGCGCTGATCACCGCATCGGCTGTATAAGCGGAGGAATACCCGCCCCGGCGCGTGCGAACAACCTCTTGCAATACCTGCCACGGTGTATTGCAATAGTTGCCGCTCACGCCGGGCTTCTCCGCAACGCAGCACGCGCATCGCGCTATACGTGTGCCGCCAGTCTTCAGCGTGTTCCACGCGCCACTCCAGCATTCCCTCGTCTGTATCTGCTTCATTCCTCCGACAGCACGCGCGAGTCGCTCTCCCGCATGCCCAGATGCAACTCCTCGCATAGAAAACCTTGCAACGTCTGCACCGCTGCCTCCTGCGCGCCCGCGACCTCGCGCGTGAACAGGCCGAAATCCGCAGCGGGCGCATCGGGCAAGCCATCGGCACGACCCAGAATTCTCATGGACTCCGAACGAATATTGCCTTCGAGCAATACCGACACACCGAGCCCCGCTTCGACCGCCGACTGCACCGCCGGCAAGCTCGTGCTCGTACACACGATGCGCCAGCCGATGCCGGCGCGGCGCAGCGCCGTCAACACATTCTGTTGCCACAGACATGTGTCGCCGAAAGCGACCAGCGGTAAGAGCGCTTCGGCGTCGCGCGAATAGCCGCGCGCGCCGACCCAGAACAACGGTTGAGTCCATGTGAGCAAAGGCGTGCCGTTCACCAACGCGGGATCGGCAACGACCACATCGAGGCCGCCGTCTACGAGCCGCCTGGATAAAGCGGCGCTGCTGTCCACGACGATTTCGAGCGCGACCCGCGGATAGGCAATCGAAAAACGCCGCAACGCACGCGGCAAACGACCAACGGCGATGTCCTCGAGCATGCCGAGCCGTACCGTGCCCGACACCTGCCCCGCGCTCAGCGCACGCCGCGCATCGGCACCCGCGCCGAGAATCGCGTGCGCGTACGGCAGCAGCAGATGGCCGGCTTCGGTGAGTTGCACGCCGCGTGGCGAACGGTCGAGCAGCCGCTGACCGAGGTCTTCTTCAAGACGGCGCAACTGCATGCTCACCGCGGCCTGGGTGCGTGCGAGACGGATTGCGGCCACGCCCACCGCACCCGTCTCCGCGACGGTGACAAATGTGCGAAGCAGACTGCTGTCGAGGTCACGGGTCATCACGATTGTTGAAGTCGGCATAAGAAATATCAACTTATCTTAGTAGCGCGGGAGCCGATAAGATAGCGTGAACATTCACACAGCGACGCGAAAAAACCATGCAGGACACGACAATCAAGTGCGCAGCCGCGCCCGACCCGGCCGACGTCAAACCTGCGCGCGCCGCAGCCGGTGCAGCGTTGCTGTGCGTGCTGTCCATGTCGAGCGTCCAGTTCGGCGCCGCGCTTTCCGAACCGACCATGTCGGTCTACGGCTCGCTCAGCACCACCTGGCTGCGGCTCTGCTGGGCCGCCCTCGTGCTCGCAGTGCTGGTAAGGCCGCGCGTTCGCAGCTACTCGCGCGCGCACTGGTTCGCCGCGGGCGCGCTCGGCGCCGCGATGGCCGGCATGACATTGTGTTTTTTCGCGGCGCTTCAACGTATTCCACTCGGCCTCGCGGTGGCGATCGACTTTCTCGGGCCGCTAACGGTCGCAACCCTGGCCGTCCGCCGTGCACGTGCGCTTCTATGGCCCGCGCTGGCGATTGCGGGCGTCGTGCTGCTTTCGCGCGATCGCGGCGGCTGGGTGGGTGAACCGCTCGGCGTATTCCTTGCGCTTGCCGCCGCTTGCGGCTGGGGGAGCTACATCGTGTTGATGAAAAAGACCGGCAAGCTGTTCGCCGGTCTTGAAGGCCTGTCGGTCTCGCTGATCGCAGCGGCACTCGTGGCCACGCCTTTCGGCCTCGCACAGAGCGGCATACACGTGGCCGCGGGCCAACTCGCGGCGACCGCCGGCCTTGCGATACTCGTTCCTCTATTGCCCTATGCGCTGGAAATGGTGGCGTTGCGTCATATGCCCGCAGGTTCGTTCGGTATCCTGATGAGTGTAGAGCCAGCCATCGGTGCGGTGGCAGGCTTTGTCGTATTGCATCAGCCGATGGGTATTCTGCAGGTCGCGGGCACGTTGTTCGTGGTGGCCGCAAGTGTCGGCGCGGTGGTGGCCGCGCGATAGCAACGGCGCGTTGCGATCCGTCGAGCGCGTCGTGCAGTAAGGACCACGCAACTGCGGAAGCGCATGCGTGGCTAAGCCATGTTCTCGGCTTCGTATAGACGCCGCCCGGCAGCGTCCTTCGCGCCGACAATCGGCTCGAAATCGATCGGCCATTCAATGCCGATGTCCGGATCGCTCCACAAGATGCAGCGCTCCAGTTCGGGAAACCAGTACTCGGTTGTTTTCCACAGACACTCGGCGACGTCGGAAAGTACGACGAAGCCATGCGCGAAGCCCGGCGGCACCCAGATCTGCCGATGGTTTTCCGCACTCAGGTGCGTGCCGCACCACTTGCCGAAGTTCGGTGAATTGAGCCGCACGTCCACGGCGACGTCGAAAATTTCGCCTGCCACGACCTGCATGAGCCGGCCTTGCGGACGTTGGACCTGGTAGTGCAATCCGCGCAGCACGCCATGCACCGCGCGCAGATGCCGGTCTTGCACGAAGTCGAAACCGCGTGCGACGTCGGCGGTAAACTCGTCCGCGGCAAAGCTCTCATAACAGAAACCGAATGGGTCGCCAAACACCTCGGGCTCGATGAGTTTCACTTCCGGCAGTGCCGTTGCCAACACCTGGTTGCCCATGCCACTGTGCCCGTAAGAAACTGCTCGACAAAGAACGAGGATACCGCCGCGCATCCGCGCGGCGGCCTTGAAACGCGCCTGCCCTACAGACGCGCTCTACTGTCAGAGCTCCGAGGAGGCAAGCCGGCTGCGGGCGCGATATTCGGTTGGCGATAGCGCCATGCGCTTGCGGAAGATCTTTGCAAGGCGGTCGCCGTTGCCGGTGCCGCTGCGCCGCGCGATCTTGTCGACCGGCAGTTCGGTTTCAGTGAGGAAGTTGCAAGCAATCCGCAGACGCACCTGCAACAGGTAGTCGGACGGTGTGACGTGCATCTCATGCTTGAAACGACGCAGGAAATTGCGCTCACTCATCGCGGCGACCTGGGCTGCGTCGGCAACCGACACCGGACGGTCGCAGTTCGCTTCCATCCAGCGCGCGGCCGCGCGGATTTTTTCCGCCACGCTCAGCGTGCCGCCCTCGGCGGGCAGCGGAACCCACGTCGCAGCCATGCCAGGCATCACGCGTTCGGCAACGCTGCGCGCCAGTTCTGCGCCTAGATCGCGCTTGATGAACATCAGCGCGCTGCGGGCGCAGTCATTGCGATCGTTGGACGCGCTGAGGATAGCGTCCGCCCCGCCGCGGCCATAGCGGCCGATTTGCAGCGCCTCCGGGTCGCCCGGATTGGCCGCCTCCAGCACGAGCCGCCCTTCGCCGATGGTTTCGATCGCACGAGTGCGTGCCTGCACCGAGCGCAGCCAGCCGAGCAGGCGCTGGTCGCGGGCCGCCTCATGCGCGCCGTGACCGCCGGCAATGAAAAGGACGTCGAAGCCGGTTCCATAGCGCGTGTCGATACGATCGGTCCAGATGCGCGCGGCCGACGAACTGGGCACGCTGCCGCCGTCGAGCGACAGGAACTGCACTTCATACGGCGGCTCTTCGCCTGGGCGCGTACCGGAAAGTTCGTTCGCGGTCTGGAACATTTCGACGACCGTACCGGGGCCAAGCAACCAGAAGCCGTCGAACAACAGCACACCAATTCGCCGCGCCGCTGTGCGCACATTGACAGCGGGCGTGTGTAACCAGGTAACCCTCGCGGAATCGACGTGGATGTGGGACATGGTCTTCCTCAAAATGTCTACGTGGTTGGACGAGGACGCGCGTTACTCCGACGATATGGATCAACTGATAATCGCTATTCAACATCGGTGAACGCCGCTTCACGCATTATCAGCGATGTTAGCCGAATGAATCCCGTTAGTAAATTTGAAAACAACGGAATTAGCCAGGCATTTAACGTCTGACGAAAATTATTCTCATTTGATGCAAGTAATAATTAGCCGACGCGTGAATCCGGAGCGGAAAAACCTACCGCGCGCCGCCGCCGAGCCCTGCGAGCCGCGGCTGAGCGGGACCGCAGCCCGCCTCGCTTTCCCCGTGGAATGCCGTGTGCATACGCCCGGCGGCGTGTGCGGCATTGGAGAGCTATCAAAACGTTTCAAAGCTGAACACACCGGCGCACCGCAATGGCCCTTTTAATTGGATTTGTTATTCGCACATTCGGAATGTGCCTTGTCAGCCGTGGTAATTAGCCCGCAACGATTCTAATCGAGCGATTATTCGTTTATGCGAACGTTTTAAAATCGCAAAAAATGTTTCATTTATGAAACATGATCTGTTTATTCTTCAGATTAATCGGCGCCACTGTAGAGCGGTTCCTTGCGTGAAACGCTAATTCTTCAGAAGATTGGGAATCGTGTGATGCTTCCCGTTCGCGTACGCAGGGAAGCCGGCGCGCGGCTCGCCTCGAACGGCGAGCCGCGTCGCAATGCTTAAAGGGTCAGCTCGAATGACTTTGCGAGGATGCCCGGCAATTGCATGCCGCCCGTCGCCCGCTCGCCCCACGTCCCATCGCTCAGAAGCAATTCGGCGTGCGCGCCGATCTGTTCGAGTTCGCTGCCAAGCAGGCGATACAGGCTGTCGTCGAACCGCATGGCTTCGAGCGGCGCGGCGATCTCTCCGTTCTCCACCCAGAAGGTCGCGAAGCGCGTCATGCCGGTGAGCCGGCAATTCATCCGGTCCGAAAAGTTCACGTACCACAAGTTGCCGATGTAAAGCCCGGTGCCCAGTTGCGCAAGCACGTCCTCGTCCATCAGGTCGCCAGGCTGCATGGCGAGCGACGCCGGCGATTCTTCGGCGAGCGCGCCGTTGGGCGTCCAGCCGTATTCCCTTGCGCTGCGTGCATTGGTCAGTTGCCCGGCACTGCGGCCCGCTGTGATCAGCGCAACGCTGTCGCGCAAGTAGCCGTCGTCGTTGAAGCCCGGTGTGATGCCAAGGCCGAGGTCTTCGCTGAGCGTGACGCGACGATCCAGCGCGATCTCGCCCACGTGCAGCTTGTACAACTCGCTGCGCGAACTGGCCTGCGCGCGCGCCGAAAAACCGCGCCACGCCGTTACGCCCAATAGCTCCGCAAGTGCGGCTGGAGCGAGCCATGCGCGATAGCGTCCAGGCGCGAGCGCACGAGGCGCGCGAGCAAGCACCGCGAGACGCGTGGCAGCCTGTTCCACTTTGCCGGCGAAGACCGCATCGCTCCAGTCGTCGCCGGCATATGTGGTCTTGATTGCCCGACCGCTCGGGTCATAGAGCGACCAGCTGAAATTGAAGTTGTCGACTTCATACCAGCCGCGGCTGCCACGCGTCGACGCGAAGCCGCGCACGATGGTGCCGCCCGCATAAAAGCCCACGAAATCGAGGCCGCGCGCGCATTCGGCGACGACGCGCAACAAGCCGTGCGGATCCGGCAATCTGCCCGACCGCCGCGTGGTGCGCTGCCATGCGGACGTATCGAACAGCAGGTGCGGATCGTCGGCGGCATCGCGCAGACCCTCGCGCAACGTGGCCAGCGCGGCGCGCACTTCGTCGACGTCGTGCTCCAGTTCGCCGCACACCGTCAACGTTGAATACGCCTGCCGCGCGCCGTCAATCAGACGCAAGGTCAGCTTGCCTTGCGAGACGGTGCCGCTTTGCCGCACTTTGCCCGCGTTGAAGCGAATGAAGTCGGACTGCTCGCCGGCAAACGAACTGAGCGTAGTTTCGCCGCGTTGCTGGAGACGCTCGATCGCATCGGCGAGCGACGTGAAGTGCCGTTGCCAGTCCACGGCATGCGCGGCGCGCGGTGACATGAAGTCGCTCATCACGCGCCTCCGAACACGTCGACATTGCTGAATACGCAAGCGGGCGACGCGTGGCCCACGCGAATGATCTGCGCCGGTTCTCCCTTGCCGCACATCGACGTGCCATACACTTCGCGCGTGTCGGCGTTGCCGACCGCGCTCAAGCTGCGCCAGAAATTCGCGGAAATGCCGCGATAGTTCGGCTGCTTGACGATCTGCGTGAGCTTGCCGTTCTCGATCAGTTGCCCGAATTCGCAGCCGAACTGAAATTTGTTGCGATGATCGTCAATCGACCAGGACGTGTTGGTGCGCATCAGAATGCCGTGTTCGATGTTGCCGATCATCTCGTCGAGCGAACTCTCGCCCGGTTCGATATTCAGGTTCGCCATGCGGTCGATGGGCGGCCGGTTCCAGTTCGACGCACGCGAATTCGCCACGCCCGGCATGTCCGCGCGTTGCTGCGAGAGCGCGCCGCCAAGCGGCCGCTCCAGCACGCCGTTGCGAATCAGATATTCCTTGTGCGCTTCGGAGCCGTCGTCGTCGAATGCGTAGGCTGCAGCTTCTTCGCGCAACTCGGGGTCGAAAGTCACGTTCAGCAGTTCAGAGCCGTAGCGGTAAGAGCCGAACATGTCCGGCTTCACGAAGCTCCAGCCGGCAAAATTGCGCTCGTCGCCGAGAATCCGGTCGAGTTCCAGCGGATGGCCGATCGACTCGTGAATCTGCAGCATCATCTGATCGGGCATCAGCAGAAGGTCGCGCTTGCCCGACGGGCAATTTGGCGCGGCGAGCAATTGCAGCGCCTCGGCGGCGACGCGCGGGCCGCAGCCGTCGAAACCGAAGCGCGCCAGCACGTCCATGCCGCCCTGTCCGAGCGTGCCGTAGTTGCCGCCGAGTGTGCGCACTTGCGTGTCGCCATTCGCATGCGCTGCGACGCTCAACTGCGGCATCACGAAGCGGAACCGCTGATCGATACGCACGCCGTCGCCGGTCATATAAAGCTGATCGGTGTGAATGATCTGCATCGCGGCCACTCGCTCGACGATGCGCGAATCCAGCTTCGCCGCCGCGCACTCGGCGCCGAGCCGGTCGATCCACTCGGCGCGGCCCGGCAGCGTGTGCTGGGCATTCGGCGACACGTACTCGCCACTCGCCGACGGACGCGCCACTTCGCGATGATCGATCAACGACAATGCCGCGCTCGCCTCGGCGCGTGCGGTGGCGAGATCGAGCGCCTGCTGCAAGCCCGCCGCCGAGAGATTCGCCGTCGCCGCGTAGCCGGCTCCCGCGCCGACCCACGCGATGAGCATCGCGCCACGATCGCGCACGGTGCGCAGCGGTTGCGCGATATCGTTACGAACCTCGTGATCGTCGATCTGTTCGTCGACGATGCGCAGCGACCAGAACTCCGCGCGGCTCTTAAGCGAGCGGGCGGCCTGCGCCCAGCGTTCGTCAATCATTCACACTCCTTGGAGTTTGCGCGGAATCCGGCCGCGCCATCAGCAGCGACGAGGCCAGAAGCGATCGTGTATAGGGATGCGACGGCGCATGCAAAACTTCGAGCGTATCACCGGCCTCGACGACCCGCCCGGACTTCATGACGATCACACGGTGCGCCATGGCCCGCATCACCGCGAGATCGTGCGTGATGAGAAGGTAGCTTAGCTTGCGCGTTTTCTGTAAATGTACCAGCAGAGCGAGCACCTGCTGCTGGATCGACACGTCGAGCGCGCTCGTCGGTTCATCGAGCACCAGCAGTTCCGGCTCCACTGCAAGCGCTCGTGCAATCGCAATCCGTTGACGCTGCCCGCCGGAAAACTCGTGCGGATAACGCGGCATCGCGTCGGCGGGCAGCCCCACCTCCTCCAGCAGACTGGCAACGCGTACACGCCTCGCCTTTGCGTCGATCTCGGGCCGATGCACGGCAAGACCTTCACCGACGATCTGCTCCACCGTCATGCGCGGCGACAGCGAGCCGAACGGATCCTGGAACACCACCTGCATGCGCGAGTACAACGCCCGCCGCGAAGCAGCCGTCTTCAACACCGACAACGGCATGCCGTCGATATGCACATGACCCGCAGCAGCCCTGTTCAAACCGAGCACGGTTGCCGCAAGCGTCGATTTTCCCGATCCCGATTCGCCTGCAATGCCGAGGGTTTCGCCGCGCCGCACGCTCAAATCGACGTCATGCACCGCGCGAAACGTGGAGCGGCCGAACAGCGATCGCCAACCTTTGGCGGGCGTGCTGTAGTCGACGGAAAGCCCCTGCACTTCGAGCAGACGGCGCGCGCCTTTTTCGAGCGGCGCTACGGAGCGGCGCGGCTCGCTGTCGAGCAAGCGCTGCGTGTACGGATGCCGCGGATCTTCGAACAACGCTTGCGTCGTATTCGTTTCGACCAGCACGCCCTTCTCCATCACCGCGACGCGCTGCGCGAAACGCCTGACGAGATTCAGATCGTGCGTGATCAGCAACACCGCCATGCCGCGCTCGGCGGCTTCCTGTTCCTGGAGTTCGATCAACAGGTCGACGATCTGCTGGCGCACGGTCACGTCGAGCGCGGTAGTGGGCTCGTCGGCGAGCAGCAGGCGAGGACGGCACGCGAGCGCCATCGCGATCATCGCGCGCTGGCGCTGGCCGCCTGACAACTGATGCGGAAAACTGTCGATGCGGCGCTCCGGCTCCGGAATGCCCGTGCGCCTGAGCAACTCGATGCCGCGCGAGCGTGCCGCATTCGGCCGCAAGCCCTCGTGCAGGCGCACGCTTTCCGCGATCTGCTTGCCGATCGTAAAAAGCGGATTGAGCGCGGTCATGGGTTCCTGAAACACCATGGCCACGTCCGCGCCGCGCAGCCCGCGCATCTGCTGCTCGGTCTTGCGCAACAGGTCTTCACCGTCGAGCAGAATGCGTCCGCTCAAATGCGCGTGGTCGACGAGCCGCAGAATGGACAACGCGGTGACGCTCTTGCCCGAGCCCGATTCGCCGACGAGCGCAACGCGCTCGCCACACGCGATGGAAAGATTAAGATCGCGCACCGCGAGCTTGTCGCCGAAACGCGCGGAAAAGCGCTCGATTTCCAGCAGCGGCCGGTCGTTCGACGTGACGCTCATCGCGGCGCCCCCCCGAATGCTGAACCGCGCGAACGCGTGTCGAGCGCATTGCGCAGCGCGTCGCCGATAAAAGTCAGCAGCAGCAACGTGACCACGAGCGCGGCGAACGCCGACACCGAAATCCACCAGGCGTCCAGATTGTTTTTACCCTCCTGCAATAACTCGCCGAGGCTCGGCGTCGGCGGCGGCACACCGAGCCCGAGAAAATCGAGGCTCGTCAGCGACAGGATCGCCGCGCTCATCCTGAAAGGCAGGAACGTGATAACCGGCGTGAGACTGTTCGGCAACACATGACGCCAGATGATCTGCCCGTTCGACAGGCCCATCGTCCGTGCGGCTTTGACATAGTCGAGCGAACGGTTGCGCAGGAACTCCGCGCGAACGTAGTCGGACAGCACGAGCCAGCCGAACATCGACAGAAGAATGAACAGCAGCCACAGCGTCGGCTCGAAGATCGACGCGAAGATGATGAGCAGATACAGGTCGGGCATCGAACTCCATATCTCGATCAGGCGCTGGCCGATCAGATCGGTGCGCCCGCCGTAAAAGCCCTGTACCGCGCCCGCCGCCACGCCGATCAGCACGCCCGAGACCGTGAGCGCGAGCGCCATCGACACCGACAGCCTGAAGCCGTAAAGAAGCCGCGCGAGCACGTCCCGCCCGTATTGATCGGTGCCGAGCCAGTTCGACGACGTGGGCGGCGCCGGATACGGATGCGCGGCGAAATAGTCGATCGTGTCGTAGTGAAAGTGGTTCGGCGGATAGACCGCGAAGTTGCCGTTCGCCTCCAGCCGCGAGCGAATATACGGATCGAGGTAATTCGCGCGCGCCGGAAAATCGCCGCCGAAAAGCGTCTCCGGATAGTCCTTTACGATCGGGAAATAGTAATGCCCGTCATAGCGGACAACGAGCGGCCGGTCATTCGACAGCACCTCGCCGAGCAGGCTGAGAACGAACAGCGAAGCGAGGATCATGAGGCTCCAGTAGCCCAGACGCTGCCGCCGGAAGCGCAGCCACGTGCGCCGCCACGGAGACGGCACTAAGCCGCGTGGCGCGGCGGACGCGTCATCGGTCAAGCCGGTTGAACTGGATACGCGGGTCGACGAGGACATAGCAGACGTCAGCAATGAGTTTGGTTACAAGGGCGATCAACGTGAAGAGAAAGAGCGAGCCCAGCACGACCGGGTAATCGCGGCGAATCACGGAGTCGTATGAGAGCTGGCCCATGCCGTCAAGTGAAAACAAAGTCTCGATCAGCAGATTGCCGTTCAGGAACGCGCCGACGAACGCCGCCGGCAATCCGGTCAGCAGCGGAATCGCCGCGTTGCGCAGCACGTGTTTCCACAACACGTCGCGCTGGGTTGCGCCCTTCGCACGCGCGGTCAGCACATACTGACGGCCGATCTCTTCGAGAAACGTGTTCTTGGTGAGGATCGTGACGACCGCAAAATTGCCGACCACCGAGGCCGTGACGGGCAGCACGATGTGCCACAGATAATCGAGCAGCTTGCCGAATGTGCTCAGCTCACCGAAGTTATCCGATGTGAGACCGCGCATGGGGAATACCTGCCAGAAGGTGCCGCCGCCGAACAGCATCAGCAGCAAAACGCCCAGCACGAAGCCGGGAATTGCGTAGCCCGCGAGCACGAGCACGCTCGTCACGGTGTCGAAGCGCGAGCCGTTGCGCACCGCCTTGGCGATGCCGAGCGGCACCGAAACCAGATAGGTGAGCAACACCGTCCAGAGCCCGAGCGTGATCGACACCGGAAGCTTCGAGCGGATCACGTCCCATACTCTTGCGTGCTGATAGTAGGACTGTCCGAGGTCGAAGCTCGCGTAGTGTTCGAGCATCAGCACATAGCGCTCGAGCGGCGGCTTGTCGAAGCCGAACTGTTTCTTGATCTGCTCGATCTGCTGCGGATCGACACCCTGACTGCCGTGATAACCGCCGCCGCCCGCCCCCGCGTCTCCGCCACGGCCAGTGCCGTGGCGGAGTTGCGTCATCACCTGTTCGACCGGCCCACCCGGCACGAACTGCGTGACGATGAAAGTCAGCGTGACGACACCAAGCAAGGTCGGCACCATCAACAGCAATCGTCTGAAAATGTACGCAAGCATGTCGCTTTCCGATGAACTCAATGTGACGCGGCCGGCCGTTTGGCGAACCAGTAGTCGATAACCCAATCCTCGTACTGGTACGAGGCCGGCACGATCTCCGGAAAACCGAGCGTGGTCTTGTAGCCAATGCGCGCGCCCGGCGCGTAATACTCGGGCACGAGGTAATAGGAGTTGATCAGCACGCGGTCGAGTGCGCGGGTTGCCGCCTGCAGATCGTCGAGCGTGGTCGCGGCGAGCGCGGCATGGATCAGCGAGTCGACTGCGGGCGAGCGGATCCCCGGGTAATTCTCCGAGCCCACCTGCGAGGCCGCCGCGCTGCCGAAGCGGCGTGCGAGTTCCACACCGGGAATGGTGACCGGCGGATAGATATACGTGGTCATGTCGAACTCGAAGTTGTCGATCCGCTTCTGATACAACGCACTGTCGATCTCGCGCAGATGCGCCTCTATTCCGAGGTTCGCCAGCGCCTGCATATACGGAAGAATCAGCCGGTCCATGCCGGGCTGATCGTCGATGATCTCGATCTTCATCGGCGTGCCGTTGGCGTCGCGCAACGCGCCGTCGCGATAGTGCCAGCCGGCTTGCGCGAGCAGATCGCGCGCCACGCGCAGATTACCGCGTAGCGAATTCGGCGGCAGCGTGTCGGGCGGCTTCACCATCGGGCCGAACACTTCAGGCGGCAGACTCGCGCGGTACGGTTCGAGCAGCGCGAGTTCCTTCGCGCCCGGCATGCCGCTCGCACCAAACGGGCTCGCAGCGAAATAGCTGCCGGTGCGCCGGTACTGGCCGTAGAACATCATCCGGTTCATCCAGTCGTAATCGAACGCCATGGTCAACGCATGGCGCACCCGCACGTCCCGGAACATCGGCTTGCGCAGATTGATCAGCATGCCTTGCATCTGGGCGGGGCCGTCTGCGAAATTGCCTTTCTTCAACACACCGTTGTCGAAGTTCTTGCCCACGTACTTGCGCGCCCATTGCGTCGCGCTGTATTCGACGATCGCATCGGCGTCGCCGGCCTTGAAGGCTTCGAGTTGCGTGTAGTGGTCGCGATACAGCTTGAACGTGATATGCGCAAAGCGGTACATGCCGCGCCTCGACGGCAGGTCTGCCGCCCAATACGCCGGATTGCGCCTGTACGTGATCTCCTTGTCGTTCTTGCGCGATTCGACGAGATATGGGCCGCTCGAAACCGGCACCTCGTTCGCAATCTGGTCGAACGGCGCGCGCGTGCCGTCGGCACGCATCCCCCATTTCGGCGAGAACACCGGCAGGTCGCCCGCAATCAGCGGCGCGCCGCGCTCGGCATGCCTGAATTCAAAGCGCACGGTGGCCCGATCGACCAAGACCGCGCGCCTGATCACCGCGAATTGGGCATTGAACATCGGCGACGCCTGCGGGCTCGTCAACGTGTCGAACGAATATTTGACGTCGGCTGCGGTAATCGGATCGCCGTTCGAGAAGCGAGCGGCCGGATTGATGTGAAACGTCGCCGACGACAGATCGGGCGCGACTTCCACGTCGTCCGCAATCAACGGATACTCCGACGCAAGCTCGTCCCAGCTTCGCTGCATGAGCGTGTCGAACATCAGGTGCAGCACGTCCGGCGCGGGTGCGCCACGCACGAGGAACGGATTCATCGAATCGTAGGTCTGCAACTCGTTGTAGTTCTGAAAGCTGAGCGTGCCGTCCGCGGGCGCGTTGGGATCGGCGTAGTCGAAGTGGGTGAAGTTCGCCGGATATCGGGGCTCGTCGTATTGCGATATCGATGGCCTCGCGTGCGCGGATGGCATGCCCAATGTGAGACCGAGGCCGAGCACGACGGCGCGCGCCCACAGCGAGGCCACGCTCGAGCCCGGCCGCGGCAGATATGCGAGCATGCGCAACGCGAGCGGCCAGCGAAACTTCACAGGTCTCATTTATTCCAAGCGCTAAAAGGTCGCGCGCCGGCTGCGAGCCGGCACGCGGTACGTCGAATCGCGCGAGGATGGTTCTGTCCATCGCCCGCGCTCCCTTCTCCACTGCGGTTGCGGCCTTACTGGTCGTCGTCGCTCGGTGCGGTCTTGAACGAGAACGCAACCTCGCCTACGTACGGCTCGGCATTCTTCTCGCAACGGTACGACCTGGCCGCGGTGATGACCGCGTCGTTGAAGACCGAGGTCGGCGGTGTCACGCGCACGATCTTTACGTCGCTGACGCTGCCGTCGGGACTGATCGACAGATGGGCGATCACCGTCGCCGACAGTCCCTCTTGCAACGCGCGGCGCGGAATCTGCGGCTGCACGGCCTGGCAGTGACCGCGTCCGTCGACCACGCCGTGTAACGCCGGCGGCGCCACCGGCGCAGGCGGAGCGGCAGGCGCCGTGGCTGGACCCGGCGTCGCGTTTGCCGTGGCGAGCGCGGGCGCATTCGCGCTCGGATTCGCGGCGGGCGCGATGTTCGCGGGTTTGGGCGTCGCCGACGGCATCGCCGGCGGCGGCTTCGGAGTCGGCTGCGGCTTGGGTTGCTGCTGTTTAGGCGGCGGTTTTACCGGCGTCGGCGCGGGCGGCGGCTCGAGCTTTTTCACCTCGGGCGGCGGCGGCGGTGGCGGCGGCGCCATCGTCACTTCCATGATCTTGCGCGGCGCGGGCGGCTCCTGCCTGAAGCTCACCTGCGAGAGCCCCGCGACGATCAGCAATTCGACGACGAGGGCGGCAGCGAGCGCAGTCTTCATGGACATGCGGCCATGATGCGCCGGATTGGACGACGCCCAGAGGGCGCCGCTCAGGCGGCTTTGCGGGTCTTTCATGTCGAGTACCGGAGAGCTCATGTCGTCGGATTGGTGGCGAGTGCAACCGAGCTGATGCCCGCCGCGCGCACGAGGTCCATCACCTTGACGATGTCCTTGTAGCTCGTGCCTTCGTCGCCCGCGATCGCCACGTCGACCTTCTTCGAATCATGCACGAGCCCTTGCAGATGCGCGGTCAACTCCGTGGGCGTGACCGGCTTCGCGTCGAGATAAATCTCGTCGGTCTTCGTGACGCCGATCGACACCTTGACCGTCTGCTGCAACTGCTCCGCCGTGCTCGATTGCGGCAGATCGAGCTTGATGCCCGCGCCCTGAATCATCTTCAGCGTGGCAAGCATGAAGAACACAAGCAGGAACATCATGATGTCGATCATCGGAATGATCTCGATGCGCGCCTTCTCTTCCGCGCCCAGGTAATGGCTGCGATGGTTACGCATGATCCTTCTCCTTGGAAGCGGATGTTCAGGCGGCGAACCGCGACACGAGCAGCGACTTGATCAGATCGAACTGATTGACCGTCATCCGGATACGCTTGTTGAAGTAGTTCAGGAAGATCACGCAGATAATGGCGATCGTCAGGCCGCACGCAGTAGCCGTGAGCGCGTGGCCGATGCCGCCCGTCACGCCGTTCGGATTCGCGGTGCCGCTCGTGCCGAGCACGTTGAACGACTCGACCATGCCGATGATCGTGCCGAGCAGGCCGAGCAACGGCCCGAGCGTCACCGCGGTGTCGAGAATCCACAGATTGCGGTCGAGGCGCGGCATCTGGAACATGATGGTTTCCTCCAGTTCGCGCTCCACCACCGCTTCGGGTTTGCCCTGCACCTTCAGCGCACTTTTGACCAGTTCGCCCTGCACGGTTGCTTTGTAGTGCTCGGCGACTTTCTGTGCGTCGGACAGATTGGCCGGCTCGACCATCTTCAGATCATGTTCGAGCGTCTTGCCCGCCTTGACCGCTCGCGAGAAGAACATGAAGCGCTCGACGATGATCGAGATGCCCAGCAGGAAGATGAAGGCCAGAACGGGAATCAGGCCCATCGATTGAACTGAATAGTTGATAAGGGTATTGAGCACGGGGAACTCCAGTTGCGTCTCTAACAAAGTTGGGCCGCTTCGGTCCCGAAGACGGGAGCCGAAGCAGCCGACCGACTAAACAGACTGCTTTTCAAAAACAGACATCGAGGACTTAGAAGCGGTACGTCGCGCCGACCTGGAAGAAGCGGCCGATGTTGGTGTAAAGCGACTGGTCGTAGCCGGTGATATCCGGTGTGGCCTGCCACTCGACGTCGAACGGCGGCTTGCGATCGAAGATGTTGTTGATGCCGCCGTAGATGGTCCAGTGCTTGAAGCCGCGATACGTGGCCATCAGGTTGAACTGGCTGTACGACGCCACCGACAACGTGCCGCCGTCGCCGAATTCGGACGCCACCGCATTCGTGTAAGGGCCCGTGTACTGCCACGTGAGCGTGGTCGTGAGCTTGCGATAGTCCCAGCTCAGGCTAGTGTTGCCCTTCCAGCGCGGGTTGCTCGCGCCGAACGGTTGCAGCAGCGCAAGGTTGTTACCCGCGAAGTCCTGCGTCGGTGCGCCGGGGCTGTTCAGCTTGAAGTGCCACACATAGGCCCAGTCGCCGGCGAGCGTGAACGTGCCGTACTTCGTGCCGACCGACTTGCGGAAGTTCATGTCGAAGCCGTCGGTGTCGAGCGAGCCGAGATTGACGAACTGCTCCTTGATGTAGGCGACCGTGCCGTCCGCATTGCGAATCACCGTCGACGGGTCGTTCGCGTTCATCACCGCATTCGGATCGTTGGTGCCGATCACGCCGTCGATGTGAATCTTGTAGAACGCTGCGCCGATATCGGTCGACGAATCCGGCGAGAGCTGGAAGCCGATGTTGTAGTTCTTCGTATGCTCGGGCTGCAGGTTCGGGTTGCCATTGACCTGTTCAGTCGTAAAGCGCTTGGTCGACGAACCGCTCGGATCGTTCGGATCGACCAGGTTCTGGTGCGCAAGATAGGTTGCCTGCGAGTTTTCGACGAGCGTCGGCGCACGGAAACCGCGGCTATACGACGCAAATGCCGTGAGCGCCTGCACCGGCTGGAAGCGCAGCGCAAAGCTCGGCGAGAACGCGCCGCCGAAGTCGCTGTAGTGGTCGTAACGGCCCGCCTGCGTGAACGTCAGATTGCGGATGATCGGAATGTCGACCTGGTAGTAGACAGCGGCCACGTTGCGCTCGCCGTCGACCGTCTGCACGTTGGCCGGCGCGGTGATGCCCTGCACAGTGTACGTGCGCGAATTGATCAGCGAACTCTCGTGGCGGAATTCCGTACCGAAGCCGACGCCGACCGGGCCGCCCGGCAGATTGAACAGATTGCCGGTCGAGGTTTTCGCCGTCACGCTGTCGAGCTTCGAGATAGCCTGTTCGTAGTCGTTCTGGAACACGCCGTTCAGCCCGTTAGGCGTGGCCGACGGATTCGCGAAATCGTATACGCCGTTCTGCAGAATGTTCTCGACACCCGCCACGTTCAACATGTTTCTGTAGGTCGTGTCCACGGTGCTTTGCGAATGACCGTAGTCCGCAGACCAGTCCCAGTCGCCGAACTTCTGCGTGGTGAACGAGCCCTTCACGCCGGTCATCGCGCGCCAGAAGGTGGACACCGTATCCGCTGAAATAGTGTTGGGGAACGTGTAGTTGATCTGCGCCGGTGCGCCGAACGGGTTGTACGGATTGGTCCCCGGAACGGTGCGCGACAGCGGCAGCGCGGAACCGGTGGCCGGATTGTAGGCGTTGGTTATGCTCGAAAGTGCCGCGGGGCCTTCGTTCTGCACGGTTTCGTTGCGGCTCACCCATAGATCCGCGTAGGCCTGCACGTCGTCATTGATCTTGAAGGTGCCGCGCACCTTTGCGTTCAAACGCGTTGTAGACGGAACCAGCGAGGTCGTGCTCGCGGGATTCGATTTACACTCCGCGCCGCCGTCCGCCGACACGCTGCCGGGAGGGCATGGGTTGAGCGCGGTCTTGGTGCCGTCAGGAGCCGTCCAGTACGACTGCTGGTTCGGCCCGAGCGGGCCTGCAAGGCCGCCGGGGAACTGGCTGAAGTCCTGGTTGGCCGTCATCGAACGATCGGCGAGCGAGGAACCGGTGTCGCGGTAATAGCTCGCCGCAGCCGTTACGTTGAAGCGGTCCGAATTCAGATCGCCGAAGCCGCCGAGCACGCCGAAGTTGCCCTGCGCGTCGCCCGGATGCTGCGCCTTGCCCAGTTGGCCGTCGAACTGCAAGCCCTGGAAGTTCTTCTTCGTGATGATGTTGACCACGCCGGCAATCGCGTCCGAGCCGTACACCGACACGGCGCCCGTCTTCACGATGTCGATGTGATCCACCATATTGAGCGGGATCGAGTTCACGTCGAAGAACGTGTCGGTGAAGTTCACCGCCTTGCCGTAATTGGCGACGCGCTGTCCGTCCACCAGAACCAGCGTGTACTTTTCGCTCAAGCCGCGCAACGCGATGCCCCCACCGCCTTGCGCCGAGCTGTTCATGGTCGTTTGGCCCCAACTGCTGCCAGAGTTGGCGGACGTGCCGCGCAGAAAATCAGCCACGGTCGTGTAACCGCTCTGCTCGATTTCCTTCGGCGTGATGGTTTGCACCTCGGTATTGCCGACCTTATCCGACGTGCGGATCAGCGAGCCGGTAACTTCCACGCGCTGCATCTTCGTTACGTTGCCCGAGTCCGTCGCTGTCGGAGTGGCTTCCGACGTCGTAGTGGCCGCGGTATTGCCGGTCGTCGCCGGCTGGCTTTGTGCAAACGCCGG
The DNA here is from genome assembly GCF_000383275.1 of Paraburkholderia caledonica. Classification (NCBI taxonomy): domain Bacteria; kingdom Pseudomonadati; phylum Pseudomonadota; class Betaproteobacteria; order Burkholderiales; family Burkholderiaceae; genus Paraburkholderia; species Paraburkholderia caledonica. The sequence continues at coordinate 60,965 of NZ_KB911043.1, forward strand.
TGCGGCCATAGCCGCCGACAAGGCGAGTTCTGCCCAAAGCATCCTTTTAATGGCCAACGCCAATGCCCTTTGTTTCATTTTCCCCTTCTCACTTGTCAGTAAGACCACACCTGTTGTGCAAAGAAAAGCCTTATGAACTTCCCTGCCCTTTTTACGACGACGGCGCACCACGCTTTACCGAATATGCCCAGCGTTAGTGCAAATAAGTCCAAAACGATTAAATTGCGTTTAATCCAATCACTTTGCGAAAGGCGATACGAATCCAATTCAATCGATTGAATTGGACTACTAATTTACTAACAGAAATGAAAGCTTTTCTATTTCGTGCAATGTTCATGTCGAGGTGAACCAGCCCGCTTTCACGGCGCGCCATTTTCGGCGCGGCTCGGCACATTCACTGAGACATAAACACTTTGGATGCCTAACTTTTCATCAACCCGCCAGCGTTCTGCCGAGGGCACTTCCGGTGCGAGCTTGCTTCTACCCGGCTGATCTGTCAGCGAGTTGAAAGATTCACTGACTGGGGAACACTATTGCTACAGAACCGCCTGCGCGCAAGGCTCAGCTCAAATTGCGCTGCATGTCATGCGGTGGCAGAAACATAGCAAGTCAGAATCACGTAGTCAAAATTTGTTTGATATAAGCAAATATTGTTTCGCGCACCACACTCACTGCTCGTCCGGCTGCTATGTCGCAAAGCTGGACCATGCCTCAGACGGTCGTGGCAAGCGATTACGCATTTCCAGCGCGAGCGGAAGCGGCGGCCGAATTACGGACGCGTGACTTTCAACCAGGCTGGAAAAGCGTGAAGAAGAGCCCGGTGCGCGTGTCCCGCCAACGCACCAAGCGTTATGAAACACTCAATGGACAGGGACAATAACAAATCAAAATCGGTCGTCAAACTTTTTTTGATGGCATTGTTTCAATCTGGCACTGCCCGGCCTTTAGACGGGACGTTCTAAAGTTTTTCGAATTTGCTCGTGTGCCAACCCGGCTTGCGATATACGACGATGTGACAGTGCACTAAACAAAACATTGTCTCGAACTAAACACGCTCTAGGGGAATGGAAAGGGCCCGCATCGCCTGGTCGGCAATGCGGGCCCTCTCTTTTGCTACGCGACTCGAAGTTTCCGCTACCCGTTGGTGCCTTCGCCCGCTTCGACTTGCGCAGCGCGAGCGCCGCCATGTGCAGTACGGTCGAGCACAGGCTTCAACGCTGCGCCGGTGTGGCTCGCGCGAATCTGCACGATTCCTTCGGGGTCCGTAGCAGCGACGACTGTCCCCCCACCCACACCGCCTTCGGGTCCGAGGTCGATGATCCAGTCTGCCTCGGCGATCACATCGAGGTCATGCTCGATCACCACGACGCTATGGCCGCCGTCGGCGAGACGATGCAGCACGCGAATCAACTTGGCGACGTCGGCCATATGCAGGCCAACCGTCGGCTCGTCGAGCACATACAACGTATGCGGCGATTTCTGACCGCGCCGCGTAATGTCGTCGCGCACCTTGCTCAACTCGGTGACGAGTTTGATGCGCTGCGCCTCGCCGCCCGACAAGGTAGGCGATGGCTGACCGAGCGTGAGGTAACCGAGCCCCACGTCTTTCATCAACTGCAGAGGATGGGCAATGTTCGAGATCGGCGCAAAGAACTCGACAGCCTCATCGATTTCCATGGTGAGCACGTCGCCGATATTCTTGCCCCGCCACGTCACTGCGAGCGTTTCAGGGTTGAAGCGCTGCCCGTGGCAGACATCGCACGGCACTTTCACATCCGGCAGGAAGCTCATGCCGATGGTGCGCACGCCTTGCCCTTCACAAGCTGGGCAGCGGCCCTCGCCTGTGTTGAACGAGAAGCGCGATGCCGTGTAGCCCCGCGCGCGAGCTTCGAGCGTGCCGGCAAACAGCTTGCGAATTGCGTCCCACACGCCGATGTACGTTGCGGGACACGAGCGCGGCGTCTTGCCGATTGGCGTCTGATCGACTTCCAGCACGCGGTCGATGCTTTCCCAACCCGTAATCGAGTCGCAGCCCTGCCACGCATGCGTGACGTTCAGCGGAGCACGCGGCGCGGTGCGCGCGAGCACGCTCGAACGGCGGTTCGCGGCGGGCTTCTCTTCTGCCGCCGCTCGCGCCCGACGCGTAGCCGGCGACGACAACACCGAGCGCCCAACTGCGTCGAGCAGGTTCGCCATGAGCACGTCACGCGCAAGCGTGGACTTGCCCGAGCCGCTGACACCCGTCACCGCGACGAGTCGCGACAGCGGAATGCCCACGGTGACGTTGCGCAGATTGTGCAGTTTGCCGCCGTGCACGGTCAGCCAGTTCTCGGGCACCGCCGCCGCGCGCTTACCCGGCGCGACGACTTTGCGACGCGGCTGCAGCGGATGCACGATGGGCGTTGCGAGAAACTGCCCCGTCAGCGATTCGGGCTGCGCGGACAGATCCGCCACGCTGCCCTGCGCGATCAGCGTGCCGCCGCGCTTGCCGGCGCCCGGCCCGATGTCGATGATGTGATCGGCCCGCCGGATCGTGTCTTCGTCGTGCTCGACGACCACGAGCGTATTGCCCTTGTCGCCAAGCTTGCGCAGCGCGTTCAGCAGGATCTGATTGTCGCGTGGATGCAGGCCGATGGTCGGCTCGTCCAGCACATAGCAGACGCCTTGCAGGTTGCTGCCCAGTTGCGCGGCGAGGCGAATGCGCTGCGCCTCGCCGCCCGACAGGCTCGGCGCTGCCCGGTCGAGGCTCAGATAACCGAGCCCAACCTCTTCGAGAAACTGCAAACGGCTGCCGATCTCGCTGACTACGTCGCGCGCAATCTCAGCGTCGCGGCCTGTCATGTGCAAACCGTCGATCCACGCGCGCGTGTCCGTCACGGTCCATTGCGCGACGTCGGTAATGGCTTGCGCGTCGAACGTGACGGCGCGCGCGGTGGGATTCAAACGCGTGCCCACGCAATCCGGACACGGTTCGTCGACGAGACCTTCGGGTTCCTGCTCTTCCGACGGCAAACTCTGTTCGCGGCCACGATTGTCGTCTACGACGATCGTGTCGTCGTACGCGGCGCGTTGCTCGCGTGTGAGCGCGAGCCCCGTGCCCACACAGGTCGTGCACCAGCCATGCTTGCTGTTATACGAGAACATGCGCGGATCGAGCTCGGGGTAGCTCGTGCCGCAAACCGGACACGCCCGCTTGGTGGAGAGCACCTTGACCGCGCCGAGCTTCGCAGTAGGCTGGCCACCGTTTATTGCGTCATGCAGACCGTCGAGCGGCGCGAGCAGATGCATCACACCCTTGCCGACTTCCAGCGTCTGATCGAGCGCGTGCCGCAGTTCCGCTTCGTTGTCCGCCGACACGATCAGGTCGGCGACCGGCAATTCAATAGTGTGCTCACGGAAGCGGTCGAGCTTCGGCCACGGGTCCACCGGCACGAATTCGCCGTCCACCCGCAGATGCGTATTGCCCCGAGCTTTTGCCCACTTCGCGAGATCGGTGTACACGCCTTTGCGGTTGACCACGAGCGGAGCGAGGAAGCCGACGTGCTGCCCCTTATGGTCACGCAGCAATTGCGCGGCGATGGACTCGACGCTTTGCGACGTAACCGGTGTGCCGTCATGAATGCAATGCTGCAAACCGAGCTTCACATACAGCAGGCGCAGGAAATGCCACACCTCGGACGTGGTCGCCACCGTACTCTTGCGGCCGCCGCGCGACAGACGCTGTTCGATCGCGACCGTCGGCGGGATGCCGTACACGGCGTCGACCTCAGGCCGGCCTGCGGGCTGCACGATGGAACGCGCGTACGCATTGAGCGATTCGAGGTAGCGGCGTTGCCCTTCGTGGAAAAGAATGTCGAACGCGAGCGTCGACTTGCCCGACCCCGACACACCGGTGATGACATTGAACTTGCCATGCGGGATGTCGACGTCCAGCGCTTTCAGATTGTGCTCGCGCGCGTTGACGATGCGTACCACGTCTTCACCTTCGATGGCACGGCGCGCGCGCGCCGCGCTCAGCGCCTTCTGCAACGGAATGCCTTGCGATGCCTCCTCGGCAGGCTGCGCAGCCGCGCTCATTGCGCGGTCGTAGTGCAACAGCGCTTCGCCGGTATGCGATTCGGGGCAGCCCTTGACGTCTTCCGGCGTGCCGGCGCACAGCACGCGGCCACCGCCGTCGCCGCCCTCGGGACCGAGGTCGATGATCCAGTCTGCCGCGCGAATCACGTCGAGATTGTGCTCGATCACGATCAGCGAATGACCGCTTGCCAGCAGCTTGCCGAACGCCTGCATCAGCTTGGCAATATCGTCGAAATGCAGGCCGGTGGTCGGCTCGTCGAACATGAAAAGGCGTTTGGCGACTGCCTGCTTCGCGCCGCGCGCGGTGCGCGCCTGCGCGGATTCAGCGAGAAAGCCCGCGAGTTTGAGCCGCTGCGCCTCGCCGCCCGATAAAGTGGGCACCGGCTGGCCGAGCTTCACGTATTCGAGGCCCACGTCGACGATAGGCTGCAGCACGCGCAATACTTCGGCGTCCTTCGAAAAATAGGCGGCGGCTTCGCTGACGGTCAGTTCGAGCACGTCTGCGATGCTCAACGCACGCGCGGGTTCGCCGCGCTCGATCTTCGCTTCGAGCAGTTCGGCGCGATAACGGCGGCCGTCGCAGTCCGGACAGCGCAAATACACGTCGCTCAAGAACTGCATTTCGATGTGTTCGAAGCCCGAACCGCCGCACGTCGGGCAGCGCCCGTCGCCGGAATTGAAGCTGAACATGCCCGGGCCATAGCCGCGTTGTTGCGCAAGCGGCGCCTTCGCGAACAGCTTGCGGATTTCGTCGAACGCGCCGACGTAGCTCGCGGGATTGGAGCGCGCGGTCTTGCCGATCGGCGACTGGTCGACGAACACGACGTCGGTGACCTGGTCCGCGCCGGTCAGGCTGCGAAATGCACCGGGTGACTCGGTGGCGAGACCGAAGTGCCGCGCCATGGCCGGGTACAGCACGTCTTGCAGCAACGTGGATTTGCCGGAGCCCGACACACCCGTTACGCAGACGAGCCGCTGCAGCGGAATCTCCACCGTCACGTCGCGCAAATTATGTTCGGTCGCGCCTTCGAGCACGATGCGAGGCGTGCTCGCGTCGACCGGGCGCTGCGACCAGTGCGCCGCGTCCGCCACGTGCCGGCGGCCGCCGAGATATTCGCCGGTGAGCGTGCCCGACGAGCGGATGGCCTCGGGCACACCGTCGTAAATGATCGAGCCGCCCCGCTCGCCCGGCCCCGGACCCATGTCGATCAGGCGATCGGCCGCCAGCATGACCGACGGATCGTGTTCGACAACCACCAGCGTATTGCCCGCGTCCCGCAGACGATGCATGGCTTCGACGATACGGTTCAAATCGCGCGGATGCAGGCCGATGCTCGGCTCGTCGAGCACGAACAGCGTTTTCGTGAGCGACGTGCCGAGCGCCGTGGTCAGATTGATCCGCTGCACTTCGCCGCCCGACAGCGTGCGGCTTTGGCGGTCGAGCGTCAGGTAGCCGAGCCCGACGTCGCACAGGTATTTGAGGCGTGTGCGCACTTCCGCGAGCAGCAGCTTGAGCGCGTCGTCGAGCAAAGCGCTCGGCAAACTGATTTCGTCGAAGAAGCGGCGGATGCGCTCGATCGGCATCAGCATCAGATCGTGCACGGTGAGACCGGGCAACGCTTCGAGCTGAGCGCGGTTCCATTCGACGCCGCGCGGCATGAAGCGCTGTGCGGGCGTCAGCACGTCGTCGGCGTTCTTCTTGCTGCCGAGGCGCCACAGCAGCGATTCCGTTTTCAGGCGCGCGCCGCCGCAGGTTTCGCATGGCGTGTAGCTGCGGTACTTCGACAGCAGCACGCGGATATGCATCTTGTACGCTTTCGATTCGAGATATTCGAAGAAGCGTTTGACGCCGTACCAATGGCTTTGCCACTTGCCGTTCCAGTCAGGCGAGCCGTTGATCACCCAGTCGCGCTCGGCGTCCGTGAGTTCGCCCCACGGCGTGCCGCGGCGTATGTCGGCCTTCGCCGCGTAGCGCATCAGATCGTCCTGACACTCCTTCCACGCCGGCGTTTGCATGGGCTTGATCGCGCCGTCGCGCAACGTCTTGCGCGCGTCTGGAATCACGAGACCCAGGTCGACGCCGATCACGCGGCCGAACCCACGGCAGACCTCGCACGCGCCGTACGCCGAGTTGAACGAGAACAGCGCCGGTTGCGGATCGGCGTAGCGCAGATCGCTCTCCGGGCTGTGCAGTCCCGTGGAGAAACGCCAGATTTGCGGCTCGGCTTGCTGTGCCTCAGGCGGCTGCTGGCCTTCGGAAGCCGGCGGCAGCACGTAGATATTCACGCGCCCGCCGCCGCGCTTGAGCGACGCCTCGATCGCCTCGACAACGCGCTGCTTGTCCGCCTGGCGCAGGCGGAAACGGTCCGCGACGACGTCCAGCAGTTTGCGTCTGCCGGTAGGCGACTCGACCTCGCGCTGCGCCTGCACGCGCGTGTAGCCGCTCGCCGACAGCCATTGCTCCACTTCCTGCTCGGACGCCGACTCCGGCAATTCGACCGGGAACGTGACGACCAGTCGCGGATCGTCCTTTTCCGTGCGTTCGAGCAGCTCGGCATAGATCGTTTCAGGCGTGTCGTGACGCACCTGATGCGCCGTCTTGCGGTCGAACAGTTCGGCCGCGCGCGCGTAGAGGAGCTTCAGATGGTCGTTGAGCTCCGTCATGGTGCCGACGGTGGAGCGCGAACTACGCACCGGATTGGTCTGGTCGATCGCGATGGCGGGCGGCACGCCGTCGACCCGGTCGACTTGCGGCCGGTCCATGCGATCAAGGAACTGCCGCGCGTACGCGCTAAACGTTTCGACGTAGCGCCGCTGCCCTTCCGCGTAAAGCGTGTCGAACACGAGGCTCGACTTGCCGGACCCGGACGGGCCGGTAACGACCGTCATTTCGCCGGTTTTCACGTCGAGATCGACGTTTTTGAGGTTGTGCTGGCGCGCGCCGCGAATCTTGATAATGCCGTTGGATGACAATTTTTCGACCGTCTGAATGAGTGGGCCACCTCTCACGGACGCCTCGCGACCGCGCAAGTTCAGTGCAAACGGGCGCTGAGGCGCTGAAGCCGCGCCCGCTTGCAGTTGAACACTATACTGTATATTTATACAGTTTTCCACGACGCGCACCGGCCAAGTTTGGCGCACTTCGTGTCATAACGCCCCGCTACACGGCCGGCGCCATCCCGCGCGCGGCGTCAGCCGTCAGGCGTCGCCGTCCTTGCGCCCTTCGTAGGCTGTCAGGAGCTTGTGAGCGACCATGTCGACGGCCGGTTTGACCAGGCCGTTCTTGTCGGTCCACACCTTGGGCGTGATTGCCCCGCTCAGCGCAACGCTGTCCGCGTCGCTCAACGCGAGCAGCGCCGTTTGCACGCCGTTATCGAACGCAATCACGTTGACGAAAATCGTGTCGCCGTCATTGGTGACCGCGCGCACCTTGCAGGTCACGAAGCGCGTACCGTTTTGCCCCGTGCGAAGCTGCGCCTCGCCATACAGGCGCCCGCTCACCAGTCCATCGATCATCTTGCTGCTCCCTTGATTGCAGGTTCCGCACCCGATGTGCGGCGCACATCATCCCACGATGACCTTACACGGCGGCGCTTACGCCGTGCCCGCCGCCTCGAAGATATCGCGCAGCCACGTTGCAAACACGCGCACCCGCGACGACAGTTGCCGATTCTGCGGATACAGCACGGACACCGACATCGGCGGCGGCGGAAAATTCGCGAGAATGATCTTAAGACGCCCGCTTGCCAGTTCATCCGACACGCGATAGCGCGGCACCTGAACCATGCCCAGCCCGGCCACCGCCGAACCCGTATAGAGTTCGACGCCCGTCACGGACACCGCGCCGGGCAACAGCATCGGCGTAATGCGGCCTTCGATGTCGAATTCGAGCGGCACCGGCTTGCCCGTTGCGCTAGACACATAGTTGACCGCGCGGTGCGATTCGAGCGCCGACGGATCGGCGGGCTCGCCATATTTCTCCAGATAAGCCGGGCTCGCCACCGTCACTTGCTGCAGTTGCGCGACACGCCGCCCGACCATCGACGAATCCTGCAGCGTGCCGGCCCGCAGCACGCAGTCGATGCCCTTGCGCACCAGGTCGACCAGACGGTCGTCTTCGCCGATTGTCAGTTCGATATCAGGGTAGCGTGCGAGGAACACCGGCAGCGTCGGCACGACGAAGTGCCGGGCAAGCGTGCCTTGCAGATTCACACGTAACAGGCCTTTGGGCGCCAGGTTAGAGAACGAGCCCTCCGCCTCTTCCATATCGGCGATCAACCGCACGCAGCGTCCGTAATACGCCTGCCCGTCTGGCGTCAGGCGAACCGTTCGCGTGGTGCGCTCCAGCAGCCGCGCGCCGAGCCGCTCCTCCAAACGTTTGATGAGGTTCGTGACCGTGGCGCGCGGTATCTGCAAGTCGTCGGACGCACGCGTGAAGCTTTGCCGCTCGGCGACCCGCACGAACACACGCATTTCTTCGAAACGGTCCATATGGGCGCTATTGTTAAAGAAGATCGAATGATGATGGCGAGTCTAACCTGATTATCTCGCAGCACAAAGCGTTCATCATTCACTCACCAACTTCATACCGAAAAGGAAACGCACCATGAACACGATCAGGAACGCACAAGTCGCTATCGTTACCGGCGCATCGCGAGGCATCGGCGCAGCCATTGCGCGACGCCTTTCGACCGACGGCTTTGCTGTCGTCGTCAACTACGCGTCCAGTTCCAGCGAGGCCGACGCGCTCGTCGCCGAACTCAACGGCGCGGGTGGCCGGGCGGTGGCGGTGAAGGCCGATGTGTCGAAGGCTGCCGACGTGCGCCGCATGTTCGAAACCGCCGAGCAGCAACTGGGCAAAGTGGACGTGCTGATCAACAACGCAGGCGTGATCAAGCCGACGCCGCTCGCCGACACGAGCGACGAGTTGTACGACCGCACATTCGACATCAACGTGCGCGGCACCTTCAATACGTTGCGCGAAGCGGCGGGCCGCATGAACGACGGTGGACGCATCATCAACTTTTCGAGCACGACCGTCGCGCTGAACATGCCTGGCTACGCGATCTACAGCGCGACCAAGGCCGCGGTGGAAACGTTCACGCACGTGTTCGCGAAGGAACTGCGCGGGCGCAACATCACGGTGAACGCGGTGGCGCCGGGCCCGGTCGCGACGGCGCTGTTCTTCGACGGCAAGACCGACGAGCAGATTCAACACTTTGCAAAGATGCCGCCGCTGGAGCGCCTCGGGCAACCGGAAGATATTGCGTCGGTGGTGGCCTTTCTTGCGAGCCCGGCGGCCGCGTGGGTCAACGGCCAAGTGCTGCGGGCAAACGGCGGATTGGCTTGAGGCGTGTCGGGCGCCGCTCCAGCAACCTGAAGCGGCTCAACGCAGTGGTCTAATCGAACTTGCAGCGCGCGTGAGTCCGGGCACTCGTGACAAGCCGCCCAACTCACGCGTTAGAACTCGCAGCGAACCGCCCGCTAAACCGCTTTGGGATTGCGCTCGGCGAATCCTTCCTGATGCCAGTACGGATAAGCCGGCCGCACGGCGCTTGCCGCATCGAGCCGCGCGACCTGCTCCGGCGTCAGGTTCCAGCCCACCGCGCCCAGGTTCTGCCGCAACTGCTCTTCATTGCGGGCGCCGATCAACACGGTCGACACCGTCGGACGTTGCAACAGCCAGTTCAGCGCGATCTGCGGCACGGTCTTGCCGGTTTCCATGGCGATCTCGTCGATCGCGTCGAGCACGCGGTACAAATACTCGTCCGGCACCGGCGGCCCCATGTCGGCGGTCTTGTGCAAACGGCTCGTATCGGGCAACGGCTGGCCGCGCTTGATCTTGCCGGTCAGACGTCCCCAGCCGAGCGGGCTCCACACCACCGCGCCCACGCCCTGATCGACGCCGAGCGGCATCAGTTCCCACTCGTAATCGCGCCCGACGAGCGAGTAGTACGTCTGGTTCGCGACATAACGCGGGTAGCCGTAGCGGTCCGCCGTGTCCAGCGACTTCATCAGATGCCAGCCGGAAAAGTTCGACACACCCGTGTAGCGGATCTTGCCTGCGCGCACCAGGTCGTCGAGCGTGGACAGCACTTCCGTGACCGGCGTTCTGGCGTCGAAACCATGCAACTGAAAAAGGTCGATGTAATCGGTTTGCAAGCGCTTGAGCGCTGCGTCCACTGCCTGAATCAGATGAAAGCGCGATGAGCCGACGTTGTTCGGACCGTCGTCGAAACGGAAGGTCGCCTTGGTCGAGATGATCACCTTATCGCGCTTGCCCTTCAGCGCTTCGCCGAGCACCGACTCCGACGCGCCGCGCGAATAGATGTCGGCAGTGTCGAACATCGTCACACCCGCATCGAGGCAAATGTCGATCAGACGCCGTGCTTCATCCACGTCCGTCGAGCCCCACGCCTGAAAAAAATCACCCTTGCCGCCGAACGTGCCCGTGCCGAAACTCAGCACCGGCACCTTGAAACCGGATGCACCCAGATGTCTGTATTCCATTGATGAATCTCCGTGGCATAGCCGTCATTTAAACGGACGTTCAGTCTACGCCGGTCCACGCGAGCGCGTGGTCGGCGAGCGCTGCGCGCACGGTTTCCATCACGCTGTCCCAATCGCCCAGCGACGGTTGCCTGAAGAGCCTTGCGCGTGGATACCAGGGCGTGTCGCTGCGCTCCAGCATCCAGCGCCAGCAGGTGTCGAAGCGGTTGAGAATCCATACCGGCCTGTTCAGCGCGCCGGCGAGATGCGCGGTGGATGTGTCGACGGAAATCACCAGATCCAGGTTCGCGACGAGCGCTGCAGTGTCGGCGAAATCGTGCAGTTCGCCGGTGTGGTCAACGATATGCGCGGCGCATTCGCCGACAGTCAATTGTTGCGCCGCCGGTCCTTTTTGCAGACTGAAGAACTGCACGTTGGGCACATCGAGAAGCGGCGCGAAGCGCGCGAATGTGAGCGAACGGCGCGCGTCGTTCTTGCGAAGCTCCGCCACGTGCGGACGGTTCCCACCGGCCCAGACGAGGCCGACCTTGAGGCGGCCTCGTGCGTCGGCGTCGATACGCTCGCCCCATGCGCGCGCCGCAGCGGGCTCGGCGGAAAGATAAGGCGTGGTCGACGGAATGCTGCCGGGCGACGTGCCGAGCGCGAGCGGCAAGCTCAACAGCGGACAGTGGCAATCGAACGGCGGCAGCGGTTCGCCCGCTTCGACGATCTGATCTGCGCCGTCGAGCGTGGACATCAGCCGCCGCAATTCAGGCTGCACTTCGAGTATGATCTTCGCGCCGAGCTTCGACACCATTGCCGCATAGCGGCAGAACTGCAGCGTGTCGCCCAGCCCTTGCTCGGCGTGCAACAGAATCGTCTTGCCGTCGAGCGAGAAGTCGCCGAGCCAAAGCGGTTGCGCGATGACGCGCCGGCTCGCCTTGATGCGGCTGCGCTCCCAGCGCCATTCATACTTCCGCCACCCCGCTTCGAGCTGTCCCAATTGCAGCAGACACAGCGCTTCGTTCCAGTGGGTCTCGGCGGCTTCGGGATTGAGCGCGAGCGCGCGCTGATAGCTGGCAAGCGCCTGCTCATGCCGGCCCTGATCGATCTGCGTAAGACCGAGGTTATTCCATGCGTCGACGAAGCCCGGCGCCAGTTCAAGCGCGCGCTGATAACTGCGCTCGGCTTCATGCGGCTCGTTCATATCGGAAAGCGCATTGCCGCGATTGCTCCATGCTTCGGCGTAACCCGGTTGCAGCGCGAGCGCGCGGTCGCAGCTGGCCAATGCGTCGGCGGGACGGCCCAGATCGCGCAGCACGCACGCGCGGTTGTTCCAGGCCTGCGCGAAATCCGGGGCGAGCGCGATCGCCCGGTCGAAGCTCGCCAGCGCGTCGAGCGGACGATCGAGGCCCGCCTGCGCGTTGCCGCGATTATTGAGCGCGTCGGGAAACTGCGGCTGCAAGGCGAGCGCGCGGTTCGCACTGGCCAACGCCTGATCGAAACGATGCAGCGCGTTCAACGCATACGCCAGGTTGGAATGAACCGCAGCCTGTTTCGGGTTGACCGCGAGCGCCCTCGCGAGCAGATCGACGCCCTCTTCGATGCGGCCGCTCTGCAACGCCAATGCGCCCAGCAGTTGCAGCGCGTCGAAATGGCGAGGCCTGAGCTCGAGAATCTCGCGATAAAGTTCCTGCGCCACGGCCAACGCGCCGTTCTGTTGAAGCGCGACCGCTTGCCTAAGCATATGGTCCAACTGTTGCGCCAGATTGGCAGGCTTCTTCATGCGATGAGTCCGGAAAAAACGCGCGCCGCGCCGCTTTGCTCCAGCGAGGCGGCACGCGTGCAGTGCTTTACTGCGCCGCCGTCAGATGCTTGCGTTTGGCCAGTTCCTGCGCCATCGCGTAATGCTCCTGAATGGTCGGCAGCGCCTTTTTCGCCGCATCCTTCAACTGCGGATCGCGGCCCGAAGCGATCTCGGCCTGGAACGCCGACAATGCCTTCTGCTCGCCGGCAAGCGCGACCTGCTCGATATATGCCTTGTCGAACTCGGCGCCACGCAGATTGTTGATGCTCGCGAGCACGGCAGTGTCAGGGTCGTTCTTCGGCACGTCGACGCCGCGCGGGCTCGCCGCGCGGAGCGCGTCCGAGATCTTAGCGTTATCAGTCGAGACGCGCTCGGCGAATGCCTTGACGTCGCGGTCCGTGGAACGCGAGGTGGCGATGCGCGCGGCATCGCGTTGAGTGGCGACGGCCTTGGTGCCGTCGGCAATGAACGTCTGGTCGGCAGCATGCAGACGGCCCGCGTCCGCTGCGGCGGGGGCCGGCGCCGTCTGGGCGCTGGCGGCCGTGGCGACGGTCAGCAGGCTCCCCATAGTGGCGCTGACGATAGTGGCGAGAGGCAAGCGGATCATACGTTCTCCTTGGATTGAAAGCGAAACGGCAACGGAGCACGGGGCGCCGCGCGGCACCGCCGTCCATCGCGGGAGATTCTAGAAGCGCGCCCCGGCGCGGTGTGATACGACGCTGTGGCTTGTGTAACGGCAGGTAACCTTCACACGAATGACGTTATCTCGTGAATGAGATCAGGTGGCTCACCCAGGGATTGCCAGCAGAAATCCGGCAAAGCGCTGAATTTTTCGGCAAGCGCGCCGATAACAGAAAGTAAGAGGCGCGACGGCATCAATCCATGCAAGCGCGCCACGCACCGCAATCCTGGAGAGATTCGATGGCAGCAGATAACCGCGCGCACGACGAACGCAGCAACCTGACGAGTTCCAACAAATTCGAACTGCTGCTGTATCGGCTGGGCTCCGTCCCCGGCAGTGACGCGCATGAGCTTTACGGCATCAACGTGTTCAAGGTCCGAGAAATTTCGACGATGCCGCCGGTCACGCCGATCGCCGGTTCGTCGCCGTTCGTGATGGGCGCCGTCGACATTCGCGGGCAGATCATTCCCGTGATCGACTTGCCGCGGCTCATGGGCTGCGAGCCCACGCGCGGCCTGAATATCCTGCTCGTCACGGAATTCGCGCGCTCCACCCAGGCGTTCGCGGTCGAGGAAGTGGACGACATCGTGCGACTCGAGTGGAATCAGGTGCTCTCCGCGGAAGGCGCGGCGGGCGGCAACCTGGTGACGAGCATTGCGCGGATCGACGGCAATACGGGCGATTCGCGGCTCGCGCAGGTGATCGACGTCGAGCAGGTGTTGCGCGACGTATTCCCTTCGCAGCACCCGAGCGTCGACCCGACGTCCGTGGGCGATGCACTCGGCATTCGCCCGGGCGCGAAGATTCTTGCCGCCGACGACTCCGGCTTCGCCCGCAAGCTGATCGAGCAGGCATTGACCGCGATTGGCGCCGAATACGTGATGACCAAGACCGGCGAAGAGGCGTGGCAGACATTGCAGCAAGTCGCCGACGAAGCACAGAGCAACGGCGCGCGCGTCAAGGACAGCATCGCGCTCGTTCTGACCGACCTCGAAATGCCCGAGATGGACGGCTTCATGCTGACTCGCCAGATCAAGGCCGACGAGCGCACCCGCGACATTCCGGTGATCATCCATTCGTCGTTGACCGGCGCGGCCAACGAGGCGCATGTGAAGAACGCCGGCGCGAACGGCTATGTCGCGAAGTTTCAGGCCAGTGAACTCGCCAGCGCGATACGCAGTGCACTGATGTCTGCCACAGAAGCCGCGGCCTGACGAAATCGCTTGAGTGCCGGGCGTTGCCCGGCACACGTCCTATCGGGACGCTTCGAGCGCAACCGAGAAGACCCGCCGGCCAGTGGCGACGCCCATGGTGTTGAGCATCCTGGGCGTATGGAAAGAGTCGAGCTTCGCGCGCTGTCCGGCGGTCCCGATGTCGAGTTGCGCCAGCACTTCGGCAACCACCGCGTACAGCACGCCGACATTGCCGTCCTCGATTTTTACGGCGATGCCGAGTGCACCTTGTGTGCCTTGTGCATCTTGTGCGCCCGCTTTCGACGTGTGCGCGGCAGTCCGATTCGATGCGCGCACGCCGATCCCGTAACTGCCGTCTGCACCGAGCTTGCCGACGAGCGCGCCGCCAAACGCGTTCATCAATATCGTGCAGAAGCGGCCCTCGCCCCCGACCAGTTCCGGATAAGCCGTCATCGCGCGATAGATGCGCGCGAGCGCCGCTGTCCGCGTGTTGGGCGCTGCACCGGACGACGAGACCTCGTCCTGCGCCGCGGCCAGCTTCGCAAAGAGACGTGCGAGACGATCAAGCGGAAAGGCCGGCGTGGGCAGATTGCAACCGTCAGTGGCCCATTGCACGCCGTCGTCCGGCAAGTCGCAAACGTCGGCCACCGTGTGCTTTACGCGGATCTGCAACGGATGCTCCGGCTGTTCGTAACCGCTCAGCGCCGCGCCGATCGAACGCGCGCCGGCCAGCATGCCCGCATGTTTGCCCGAACAATTGCTGCACACGGCACCCGGTTTGAAATCGCGCTTGATCCAGTCGACATATACCGCATCCGACAGCGGCGGATGACCGCCGCAGCGCAGGTCGGTTTCGCTCGCCTGCGCTTTGGCAAGCATCTGCCGCGCACGTTCGATATGACGCGGCTCGCTGCTGTGCGAGGCGCACATCAGCGCAAGGTCCGCATCGTCGAAACCGAAGCGCTCGAGCGCGCCCGTTTCCAGCACCGCCAGCGCTTGCGCGGGCTTGGCCGCGGAGCGGGCCAACGTCACGCGCGACGGGTCGCCGAACGAATACAGCAGGCGGCCATTCGAATCGACGACCGCAACATGCGCGCGGTGCGTGTTCTCTACCGAATCGCCGCGATAGACGGTCGCCGCAATCGGCCCGGCCGTGTGCAAAGTCATGCCCGTTCTCCTCGTGATCGCGCAAATCGTTGCGCTGGCAATCAAGCGTTGTGCGCCACGATTCTACGTAACGAGCGCACGGGCATCAATTGCACGCGATCAGTTCGGCATGACACGCTGTCTCAGCGCGAGACGACCGCGCCGCGCTCGCTCACAACTTCGCCGCGCTGAAACACATACGCGAGACGCTCGCCCTGCCCGGTCAGCGTGCCGATATCGTCGAGCGGATTGCCGTCGACCACCAGCACATCCGCCACCGCGCCCGCTTCGATTGCGCCCAGCTTGCCTTCTTGCGCAACGATCTCAGCGGCGATCGTGGTTGCTGAGCGCAGCGCTTCGAGATTGCCGAGCACTTCCGCGCGAATGCGCAGTTCGTCGCTCTGGAACGTGTGCATTTCGCCGAGCAGGTCGGAGCCGAAACCCATCGGCACGCCGGCGTTTGCGTAGATCTGCAGCGAATCGCGTCCTGCTTGCCGCACGGTTTCGACCTTCGCGATCGAATCGGGCGGCAACCCGTAGTCGGCGCCGTGCTTCGCAAGCGCGTCGTAGGTGACGAGCGTCGGCACGACGAACGCGCCATGTTCGCGCATCAGTTTCGCGGCGGCTTCGTCCACCAGATTGCCGTGCTCGATAGTGCGCACGCCGCAGCGAATCGCGCGCGAAATCGCGCGACCGGTGTATGCATGCGCCATCACATAGGTGTTTGCAGCTTGTGCTTCGGCGACGATCGCACGGATTTCGTCCTCGGAATACTGCGTGTTGCCGATTGGATCGGTTGGCGATGCCACGCCGCCCGATGCCATGATCTTGATCTGCGTTGCGCCCTTCTGGATTTCTTCGCGGACGGCGAGACGCACGGCATCCACGCCGTCCACTACGCGCGCAATCGCGCCAGCCCGAAAACAGCACGAACACGGCTCCAGCATATCGCCGCGCGGACGGAAATCGCCGTGGCCGCCCGTCTGCGAAAGCGCCTTGCCGGATGGGAAAATGCGCGGCCCCGGAACCAGGCCGTTTTCGAGCGCCTGCGTCAAACCCCAATCCGCGCCGCCCGCATCGCGCACGGTCGTGAAGCCGCGGCCGAGCATCGCCTTCAGGATCGGCAGCGCGCGGATCGCCGTCAGGATGTTGGGCTGCGTTGCGTTCGCTCCGAGGTTCGCGCGCGAAGCGAGCACATGTACGTGACAATCGATCAGACCGGGCATCACCGTCTTGCCGCGCGCGTCGATCACGCGTGCGTTCGGCAGATCGACGGGACGATCGGTGACTTCGACGATATGGCCGTCCTCGATCACGACATGATGATGTTCGAGCAGAATGCCCTGCTTGAGATCGAGTACATTGCCGCCATTGATTACCGTAATGCTCATGGGAATTGTCCTGACTTGCTGACTTGATGAGAAATCCGTGCGGCCGGAAGCGCGCCGCACGCGCTGCCCGATTCAGTGCCGCTGCGGATCGCGCACGAAGAACGTGCCCGTCAGGCTGATCGCGGCGGCGATCATCACGTAGAACGCGGGTGCCATGTTGCTGCCTGTCGACGCAATCAGCCACGTAATGAAGAACGGTGCGAAGCCGCCGAAGATCGTCACAGCGAAGTTGTAGGCGACCGACAGTCCCGTGGAGAGCACCTTGGTCGGAAACAGTTCGGAGAACGCCGCGAGAATGGGTCCGGTGTATGCAGCGATCAGCAGACCGAACACGCCTTGAAAAACCATCAGCGAAGCGAGGCCCGGCGCCCGGTTGATGTACGCGAACATCGGCCAGGCCAGCACGAGAATCAGCACGGCGGCTCCCGACAGGAAACGGCGGCGCCCGTAGCGGTCGGCGAGTTTGCCCACCACCGGAGCAAAACACATGATCATCGAGCCGCCGAACATGCCCGCGAGAAATCCCGTGGATTGCGGCAGATGCAACGTGCGGACCGAATACGTCGGCATGTAGAACAGCAGAACGTAGGTGCAAACGGTCCACAGAATCACCATCGAAAAGCTCGCGAAGGTTTCTCGCGGGAAGCGGCGGAACACTTCGGCGAGCGGCGAATCGTCTTTCGCTTCGTCGGCTACTGCGCTGAAGGCAGGCGTTTCGTCCATGCGGCTGCGAATGAAATAGCCGACGGGTCCGATCAGCATGCCGATCAGGAACGGCATTCTCCAACCCCACGAATGAAGCGCTTCGGTGCTCAGACTGCTGGTCACGAAGGTGCCGACCGCTGCGCCCAACAACACCGCAAAGCCGATGCTCGACTGAATCCAGCTCGAGTAGTACGCGCGCTTGTTAGCGGGCGCGTACTCGGTGAGAAACGCCGTCGCGCTGCCCATCTCGCCGCCCGCCGAAAACCCTTGCAGCAATCGCGCGATCACGATCAGCACCGGTGCCCACAGGCCGATCTGTTGATAAGTCGGCGCAATGCCGATGAGCGCCGTGCCGCCCGCCATCAGCAGAATGGTCAGCGACAGCGCGGCCTTGCGCCCGACCTTGTCCGCATACACGCCGAGCACGATGCCGCCCACCGGACGCATGAAAAAGCCCACGCCGAACGTGGCGACGGCAAGCAGAAGCGAGGTCAGGTCATTGCCGGTCGGAAAGAACAGCTTCGCGATAATGACCGCGAAAAAGCTGTAGACGGTGAAGTCGAACCATTCGAGCCCGTTGCCGAGCACGGTCGCGATAATGGCGTGCCGCCGCTGACGCGCGAGCGTATCCACCGAAAGCGGTACGTTGGATGAAAGCGTTCCTTGCATGGTCTCTTTCCTCATCTGGCTGCCTGTCAGGCAAAGTGTCGGCAACGCGCCACGCCGTCGTCGCGGCGCTTTTGCATGCATAACGCCGATCGTAGAGAGACCTGAATTGTTTTCGAAACGAAAGATTCGCATGCACGCATGCGTGCAGCGCATGCGAAGCCGTTCAGGCCGCCGCCCTGCCCGTCTGCGCTTCGGCCTGCTCGAAGAGCCACCGCGTGAACACGCGCGCGGCCTGGTTCTGTGAGCGGTCGTTCGGCGACACCACATAGTAGCCGCCGCCGTGACTTGCGGATGCGTGGGTGGCGCGCACCAGCAGCCCTTCTTCGAGACATCGGTCGATCATGTGCCGCCAGCCGAGCACGACGCCCTGACCGAGAATCGCCATTTGCACGAGTTGCGGATAGTGATTCACCATGACCGCCTGCGGCGCAACAGGCATTTGCACGCCGTTGATGCGAAACCATTCCGGCCACGACATCCATTGGCGCTGACCGTCTTCCTGAATCAGCAGCGTTTCCTGAGCTAGATCGGCGGGCTCGAGCACGCGGCCTGCGAGATAGGCGGGCGAACAGACCGGGTACACCTCCTCGTCGAAAATGCGGCGGGCGGTGTAATGCGGCTCGGCATGCTGGCGGATGTAGTAGAGACCCACATCGAATTCGGCGGGCGACATCGACGCGAGTCCGTCGCGCACGATCATTCTGATTTTCACGTTCGGGTAAGCGGCACGAAACGCGCCGAGCCGCGGCGTCAGCCACAACACGGCGACGCCCGACGAACACGCGATGGTCAGTTCCTGGTCGCCGTAACGCTTCATGACGTCGAGCGTCGCTTCGGAACAGTTCGCGAGCAGCCATTGCACGCGCTTTGCGTAACCCTCGCCGGCGATGGTCAGACGCAATGCGCGATGCTCACGGACGAACAGCGACCGGCCGAGGAATTCCTCGAGTTGCTGGATTTGCCGGCTGACCGCGCTTTGCGTCAGATGCAACTCCGCGGCGGCCTTGGTGAAGCTTGCGTGTCGCACGGCCGATTCGAACGCGACCAGACATTGGAGCGGTGGTAAGGGAGCAATGCGCATGATGAAAGGAGCCGAGTCGCGATCGCACCATGATAGCGGGTGCGGCTCAGGCTCAGATCACCGTCGGGCATCGTCTATCAAGCGCCAGAAGCAGCTGAAAGGCGCTTGAGTTCCGCTACTTGCGCTTCGAGATCCTTGATGCGCTCGTCACGCTCCTGCAACGCGGCGGCGACGTCCGCAGCCTCGAAACGCTGTGGAATGTGCTGAGGGCAATTGACGTCCCACGCATGCACGCTCATCACGATCACGCGTTCTCCGCGTGCCTTGTAACCTTGCGGCATGAGCTTCGCGAGCAGCGCGGGGTCGTCGTCGATCACACGCGCTTCGCCCCATACCTTGATGCGCCGGCGATGCGCATAGTCCACGAGAAAGAGATGCACTTTCGGGTTGTCGGCCAGATTGCCGGACGTAATGTACTGACGATTGCCGGCGAAGTCGGCGAACGCAATGGTGTGGTCGTCGAGCACGTGCAGAAAACCCGCAGGGCCGCCGCGATGCTGGATATAAGGTTGCCCTTCTGCGCTTGCAGTCGCGAAGAACACGCTGGTCTGCTGCTCGATGAAACGCGCGACGTCAGGCGTCAGCCGGGTTTGCCAGCCGTGCTCTTCTTCCATCCGCGCATACGCGTCGCGCGATCCGTTGCGGCTTTGCAATGCCTTGACGGTGGGCGTGAAAGCAATGTCGCTCGGATAGATGTTCGGTTGCGAGTCGAGGCGTGTCATGAAGCGGCTCCTTCGCGGGTCGTTCCGCAAGTAACACGTCAACCTTAACCGTTAAAGCTTTTCTGGAGAACCCGGCCGGATCGAGAACCGGGTTTCCATCAATTGAGAATAGCGCGCCGCTCAGTTGCTAGGCACCAGTTCTTCTTCGCGTTCGAGCGAACGCGTGTTCCTGAGTTCGGGGAAGAGCTTCATCCACAGCAAGGCAACCGTGATGGTTGCGATGCCGCCTACCAGTACAGCCGTTCGTGCGCCCCACCAGCCGGCCGTCACGCCGGACTCGAATTCGCCCAATTGATTCGACGTCCCGATGAAAAGCGAGTTGACGGCGCTCACGCGTCCGAGCATTTCATCCGGCGTGCGAAGCTGCACGAGCGACAGCCGCACGACCACGCTGATGGTGTCCGACGCGCCGAGCGCCATCAACGCAAGCAGCGAAACAATGAACTGATGCGACAGGCCGAACACGAGTGTCGCGATGCCGAACACGACCACGCCGCCGAACATGGCCGCGCCGGGCCGATTACGCAGCGGGAAATGTGCAAGCCAGATGGTTCCGGCGAGCGCGCCGATGGCCGTGCCCGAGCGCAACAGTCCGAGCCCGAGCGGCCCCGTATGCAGGAAGTCCCGCGCAAACACCGGAAGCAACGCCGTGGCACCGCCGAACAGCACCGCGAACAGATCGAGCGACAGCGCGCCCAATATGACCGGCTCCTTGCGAATGAACGCGATGCCGGAGAACACCGATTCGAGCGTGACAGGCGCGCGGCTTGCCGGCTTCGCGCGTAGCGGAATGCCCCACACGGCCGTCGCGGCGGCAGCGAACGACAGCATGCATGCGAGATAAGCGGCGCCCGGCCCGATGCCGTAAAGCAGACCGCCGAGCGCGGGACCGGCGATCTGCGCGGTCTGGTTCGCCGAAGTGGCCCATGCCGTCGCTTTCGGCAACTGCGGGCGCGGCACGACGCCCGGCAGCAGCGAAGCGACCGCCGGCGACTCGAACGCGCGCGCCGCGCCCACGCATGCGGCCAGCGCATAGATGACCGGCGCGCTGATCCATCCGCCAAAGGTGCCGCACGCGAACAGCAATGCGGCGACGCTTTCGAGACTCTGACAAATCGCCGCGATCCGCCGACGATCGTAGCGGTCCGCAAAATGGCCGACCACGAGCGTGAGCAGGAACATTGGCAGGAATTGCGCGAGACCGACGAGGCCGAGCGCGAACGCGCTGTGCGTCAGCGCATAGATGTGCCACCCCATCGCGACCGCGAGCATCTGGAACGACAGCGACGAAAGGATCCGCGTGCACCAGAAGCGTTGAAACGCCGGTTGCTTCGGCAGGCTGACACTCGAGAGATCGGTGGAGTCGTTGCGATCGTTGGAATCGGCGGGAACGGGAGGCATCGAGGTCGTCTTGTTTGATTGGGCTGGGCGCGGGCGGCAGCTAGTTTAGAGCGAGCATGCGGGTTCTGCTGACGCGGCGGTTACCGGCGCAACGCTAGCGAGGCCGAGCCAATGCGGCCGCCTCACCGCTCTCCGCCTACCTAAGATTTTCAATGTTTTCATTTGATAACAATTCTCATTTACATTATTCTCTCGCATCATTAATAAAAACTGACGCCGCCGGACATTCCCGACCGCTTTGGTGCGGGCGTGCCGCGTCGTCCGAACCATCCATGCGCTTCGTAAAAACTTCTGCACTACCCGGCCGCTATCGCCGGTTCGGCATCGGCTTGCCGCTTTCGATGATGATGTACATGGTGACCGCGCCAGCCGCGATGGCCGCCGCTTCCTCCGACGCCGCGAGCGCCCAGCCCGCCGCCTCAACGGAATTGCCGGCGGTCGCCGTGCAAGGCACAGCGCTCGCCGACCCGACCGTCGGTTATCGTCCGCGCACGAGCGAAACGGCGAGCGGCATCCCGACGAAGATCAGCGACATTCCGCAGTCCGTCGCGGTAGTGAGTTCGAGCGTGATGCAGGACCAGCAGGCGCGCACACTCGACGACGTACTGAGTAACGTAAGCGGGATCACGCAGACCAACACGCTTGGCGGCACGCGCGACGCGTTCATCAAACGCGGCTTCGGTTCGAACGACGACGGCTCGATCCTCGTCGACGGCATCCGCTCGCCGAGCTTGCACAACTATCTGGCGACGATCGACCGTGTCGAAGTTCTCAAAGGCCCCGCCTCGCTGCTCTATGGCATTCAGGAGCCGGGCGGCGTCATCAACCTGATCACGCGCAAACCGGAGGACACCTTCCACGGCTCCGTCTCGGCGAATTACACGAGCCATCGCGGCAGCGGTACGGGCTTCGACCTGACCGGGCCCATCGGCCAGCCGGGACAGGTCGCGGGCGGCACGCTCGCCTTTCGCCTGACCGGCGAATACAACACGGCGCGCTACTGGCGCAGCTTCGGACGTCAGCGCGATTCGTTGATCGCACCGTCGCTGTCATGGCATGACGCCAATACATCGATCGACGTGAGCTACCAGTACGTCGATTACACGACGCCCTTCGACCGGGGCACCGTGCTCGTCAACGGCCATCTCGACGATGCACTGCGCTACACGCGCTACGAGGAACCCTGGGCGCAAAGCTCGGGCGAGCAGGAAACGCTACGGGCGAAGATCGAACATCGCTTCTCGGACGAATGGCGCGTGCGCGCGACTTACGGATGGAGCCGCGACCGCTACGATCAGTACATCACGCGCGCGACGGCGTTCAACAGCAGGACCGGCATCATGAGCCGCACGTCGGATGCGAATCTGCAGCGCAACGACTCCGACGAGATCGCCACCGTGGGCGCGATCGGCAATCTGAATCTCGCAGGCATGCGTCACGAGGTCTATGTGGGCGGCGAATACGAACGGCAGCGCAGCTTTCGCGGCGACACGATTCGCGGCAAGGCAGTGTCCGGCTTCGATCTGTACGAGCCTGTCTATGGAAAGCTCGCTGCGGGCGGCACACCGAGCGCGGCGCAAAGCGATAGCTTGTCGAAAGTGCACACCTACTCGGTCGTCACGCAGGACACCGTTCATCTGACCGACAGGCTGATCGCGGTAGGCGGCGTGCGCTGGGAGAACTGGCAGCAACTGTCGGGCGTGGGCCGTCCGTTCGTGATCGCCGATCACTCGCATGGACAGGTTTGGTTGCCGCAATTCGGCCTCGTGTACCGGCTGACGCCGGCGCTTTCCGCGTATGCGAACTTCAGCAAGTCGTTCGTGCCGAACGTCGCCACACAAGTGAACGAGCCGCTCGCGCCGGAACATGGACGCGTGTTCGAAACCGGGCTGAAGTTCGACTCGCACGGTATCACCGGCACGCTCGCGGTCTATCAGATCGACAAGCAGAACGTCGCGGTAACCGTCGGCGATACGACTGAGACGGTGGGCAGCGCGAGGTCGCGCGGTGTCGAACTGGACGTTGCCGGACGGCTCACACAGCACGTCAGCGTGATCGGCAGCTATGCATATACGAACGCGACGGACCGCGACGACGGCACGCGTCTCGTGAATGCAGCACGTCACACGGGCAGTCTCTTCGCCGTCTACGACACGATGCTGCCCTGCCTGCCGGGACAATGGCGCTTTGGCGGCGGTGCGCGGCTCGTAAGCAAGCGGCCGGGCGATACGGCAAATAGCTTCACGCTGCCGGGCTATGTTGTCGCCGACCTGTTCGCCGCGTACGACACGAAGATCGGCAAGATTCCCACGCATGTGCAACTGAACGTGAAGAACGTGTTCGACAAAACTTACTATCCGTCGAGCAACAGCAATCTGATCATCGCCGTCGGCGAGTCGCGGCTCGTGATGCTCAATACGACGTTTTCGTTCTAAGGCGGCGTTCGACGCGATTCGCGAGGTCGCGCAGATCGCGCGCAGACGTCGCACAAAAAGTCAGGGGGCCATCGGCTCCCTGACTTCGTCCCCGCTTTCAGCAGGATCGGCCTAACTGGATCGATGCATCAACGACGCAACAGCCACATCAGATAAGGGCCGCCCAGAAGCGTCGCGATCACGCCCGCCGGCATCTGTTGCGGGAAGATCATGTTGCGCCCGAGCCAGTCCGACAGCACCATCAGCAAGCCGCCAATGAGCGCCGCGACGAGCATCTGCGAACGCGCGCGCGGAAAGCCGAGCAGCCGCGCGAGATGCGGCGCCATCAGGCCGACGAACGACATCGGGCCGATCACGACCGTTGCTCCCGCCGTGAGGATCGCGGCGACCGCGAGCAGCAGCAGCCGCGCGCGCTGTGCGCCGACGCCGAGCGCATCCGCCACGTTGGCGCCGAGCGGCAGGATTTCCAGCCAACGCGCGCCGAGATACGCGACGAGCACGGCGGCGACCGTACACACGCCAACGGCGATGGCCGTCGCGGGCACGATGAGATAGGTCGAACCGTACTGCAGCGGACGCAGCAGGTTCGCATAAGCACCGCCGCTCGCGGTCGCAAGCATGATGACTGCTTGCGCGAACGCGCTGATCGCGATGCCCGCGAGTAACACGTGCTCGGGCGCGAAACCGCTGCGGCGCCCAAGCGTGACGATCGTCAGCAGGCAAACGAGTGCACCGGCCGCCGATCCGGCGAGCAGCACAGGCGTCGACGGCTCCGTCGCGACGACCGCGGCCACCAGCATGCCGAGCATCGCGCCACCGCTGACGCCGAGCAAGTCGGGGCTCGCCATAGGATTGCCGGTCACGCGCTGCAGGATCGTGCCCGCGAGTGCGACCATCACGCCGGCCCCGAGCGAAGCGGTCAGCCGCGGCACGCGCCAGAACCAGACGTCGCTCCAATGTTGCGCGTCCGTCCACTGCCAGCCCTGCATCGTCACCGAAAAACACAGCGAGATGACAACCGCGGCAACGAGCAGCCCGCCAAGCAGCAGCACGGGCACGCGCAACGCGCGGCGCGGGGTTGCGTGTTCCGCCGACGCTGGACGCGGCGCCTCGACGTGCAGACGGCGCAGCATCCACAGCAGCAGCGGGCCGCCGCAGAGGGCCACCGCGGCGCCGGTCGGCAGCAATTCGCCGAGCACGCCTGGCAAGCTCTGCACGGCCTGGTCGGCGATTGCGAGCAACAGCGCGCCCACGAGCGGCGCCCACAGCAACTGGTCGCGCAGCCGACGCGCGCCCATCAGTCGCGCGAGCACCGGACCGCCGAGCCCGATGAAGCCGATCACGCCGACCGCGCTCGCGACGAACGCGCTCAGGATCACCGCGATGGCGAGCGCGACAGGCCGCGTCCATGCGAGCGACATACCGAGCTGACTCGCGCTGCCGTCGTCGAGAGAAAACAGCGTGAGCGGACGCACAAGTAGCGCCGCAGCCGCACCGCAGGCGAGCACGCGCGGCAGTAGCCAGACGACGCCCGCCCAGCCGTTCTGCACGAGCGAGCCGCCGCCCCAGATGAAAACGGACGTGAGCGAACGCTCGAAGACAATAGTTAGGAGGACGGACAGTGCACCGCAATACAGGTTCACGATCATTCCGGCCAGCACGATCGACACGGCGGCGAAACCTTTGCGCCAGGTCATCGCCATGGTTGCGAGCATTGCGAGTGCGGCGCCGGTCAGCGCGACCGTGAAACGCATGTCGGCGACGAGCGCGGGCGCGACGACCGCGGCGATCGTCAGGGCGAGATAGGCGCCCGCTGACACGCCGAGCGTGAGCGGTTCAGCAAGCGGATTGCGCAGTACCTGCTGGAACACGACACCGGCAAGCGACAACGCCGCACCGGCGATCAACGCAATGGCGACGCGCGGCAACCAGCCATAACGCACGACGAGTTGCTGCAGCGTTGCGTCGGCGCCGGACAGCACGACGCCTGGCCATTGCGCGACCGGCAGCCGCGCCGACAGCGTGTGATAAACGAGCCACGCGGCCAGCATCAGCAGCAACGCGGGCAGCCGCCAGGCGCGAGGGGCGGCGAAGGCGACGGTCGCCGTCGGGCGATTCATGTAGTGACTCCTTGCAGCGCGTTCGCGAGGCTATCGGCGAAACGCATCGATGCAACGACGCCGCCGAGTGCAGGCAACGGTCCGATGTGTTGCACGCGGTTTTGCCTCACGAACGGCAACGCGCTCCATAGCGGGCTTCGCGCAAGTTGCGCGGCAACGCCGGGCGGCACGCCGATCGTGACGACTTGCGCATCGGTGTGCGCCGCGAGCGCGCCGAGGTCCGCTTCGGTCATGCCTTGTGGATCGGCCATGCCCTGCCACGCATTGTCGATCCCGAGCGCGCCGAGCACGCCGCCGAACAGACTGTTCTTGCCGAATACGGTGATATGCCGGTCGTCGATCGGGCGTAGTAGATAGAGCGGGCGTCCGGTCGCGCGAAAGGCCGCGAGACGCGCGGACGCGTCGGCAAGCGCGGCGTCGGCGCGTGCGAACAGCGCATTGGCCGCGGCCTCGCGTCCTAGCGCGCCGGCCAGCTTGCGGGTCGCGGCATGAACCGCCGGATACACGTCGATGCCGGGTCCGAACAGTTGCACCGTCAACGTCGGCGCGATCCGTTCGAGCAACGCGCGCAGCGGCGCATGCCATGGCGTGATGACGATAAGCTCCGGTTTCAGCGACTCCAGCACCTCGAAATTGGGCTGATACAGCAAGCCCGTGTCGACGACGGATGACGGCAACGGTGGAACGCCGTCGAGCTTTGCATACCACGAGGGACGCGAAACGCCGGCCGGCACCACGCCGAGCGACAGCACGACTTCCGTCAGCGGCCAGTCGAGTACCACGACGCGCGGGTTCGAAGCGACAGCGGCGCCTGCAGTCGCATGCGCACCTGAACTCGCCGCATCCGGACGCGCGGCCGCCTCGCGGGCGAACGGAGCGCCCGATGCCGCGAGCGCCGCCGCGCCCAAACCAGCGAGCGCGAGGCGCCGCCTGCCGTTAAAGCGCAAGCGTTCCGTCATGACAACGCATGCGGTGAGCCATCGGCGCTACCCTTCGTCATGGCCATCACCATTGGTAGCGCGCCGTTCCGAGCACCGTACGGCTCGCGCCCCAGTAGCAAACCGACGCGGTCGTGCAGTACGAGATGTACTCGCGGTCGAACACGTTGTTAAGGTTCAGCGACAGACGCCAGTTCTGGATGTCGTAATGCGCACCCAGGTCGACGAGTACGCGCCCCGGCACCGTGAACGTGTTGGCTGCGTCGCCCGCCGAACTGCTCATATAGCGCACGCCCGAGCCGAGGCCGAAGTTGCGCAGCGGTCCACGGTGGAACGTGTAATCCGCCCACAGCGAAGCGGTGTTTCGAGGCGCGATCGTCGGGCGCTTGTTCAGGCTGCTAGCCGTCGTGGTGTTCGTCACTTCCTGATTCAGGTACGTGTACGACGCGATCACCTTCACGTCTGCGGTGACATTCGCGTGCGCTTCCAGTTCGACGCCGCGCGAGCGGATCTGACCGGTCTGTATCGCGCTGCCCAGATGGTTCGGGTCGCTTACCGACACGTTGTCCTGCGTGAGAGTGAACGCGGCGACCGAGAAGTAGCCGTCGAACCACTTCGGCTGATAACGCACGCCGGCTTCGACCTGCCGGCCCTTGGTCGGCGCGAACGGCGCGCCCGAGTAGGTCGCGCCGAGCACCGGCTGGAACGAACGCGAATAGCTGATGTACGGCGCAATGCCGTTTTCGAACTCGTACGCGAGACCGGCGCGCCAGGTGAACGCGTGATCGTTCGTGTGGTACGTCGTGCCGGTTCCGGTGGTAAGCAACGTGGTCTGCTGGTTGCCCCCTGTCCAGTCCTCACGAACGCCGAACGTCAGTACCCAGTTGCGCCAGCGCGCCTCGTCCTGCGCATAGACGCCGACCGTGCTCAACGAATAGTCGAGGCGCGTATTCGCTTGCTGTGTCGGCAGCGACGAGAAGTTCGGGTTGTACAGATCGACCGTGCCGAGGACGGAATTACCCTCGGTGTCGCCCAGCATCGAGCGCTGATAGTCGAGACCGAACAGCATCGTGTGCTGAACGGCGCCCGTCGTCACCTTGGCCTGCGCGTGCGTGTCGACCTCGAACTGCGTGTAGTGCTCGTTATCGACGTTGCCCCACATCGACACCGTACGCTGATTGCTTCCCAGCGCGCTCGTCACCGACGTCTGGTAGTAATGCTGGTCGATGTGCAGATAGCGCAGGCTCTGCGACACGCTGAGCTTGTCGTTGATCGCATGATCGAACTGATAACCGAACCAGTACTGCGTGCGGTGCATGCCGTCGCGATCCGGATCGCCGAAATATTTGTCCGGCCCAAGTTGACCGTTTGGATTACTGAACAATGTCGCGCCTGCCGGAACCGGATTGAACAGTCCACCGTTCGGGTCGCGCTGAAAACTGCCCTGCAGCGTGAACGTGGTGTCGCGGTTCGGGCGGATCGTGACCGACGGCGCGATGGCAAGCCGCTGGTCCTTGATCGCGCTGACTTGCGTCTCGGCGGTGCGGGCGACGCCTGTCAGCCGGTACAGCACGGTGCCATTCTTGTCGACGGGACCGCTAAAATTGAAACCCAACTGATAGTTGTTGTGGTTACCGATCTGCATCATGAGTTCGTGATACGGCTGCTCCGTCGGCAACTTGCTCACGTAGTTGACGAGACCACCCGGGCTGCCCTGCCCATAGAGCACTGAGGCCGGACCATGGAGCACGTCGATGCGCTCCATGAAATATGGGTCGATGCGCGGCGTCGCGAAGCGCGGCGACTGGTACAGATGCAGGCCGTCCAGATACGAGTCGAGCGCAAAACCCCGGCCGTAAAGCTGATCGGCACGAATATCGGTGCCGTCCTGCGAATACACGCCCGGTGTATAGCGCAACGCCTGATCGACGGTCTGCGCGCCCTGATCGTCCATCTGCTGACGCGTTACGACCGATACGCTCTGCGGATTCGTGAGCAACGCGGAATCCGTCTTGGTTCCCGTCATGGAACGTTTGGCCACGTAGCCGACGCCTGGCCCAAGCGGATCCTCAGCAGAACTGCGCACTTGGACCGCGGGCAATTCCTTCGAGGCCTCCGTGCCCGAGGCCGCGGCCGGCGACCCTTGCGCGTGCGCGCCGAACCCGGCAACGCCCAGCATCAGCGCCACGTATATCGGGCGCAGGTGCGGCAAGCCGCGCTCCCGTTTAGAACCGCTTTTCCCTGCCTGCTCTACCTTCATTCTTCTTGTTTCCCCATTCTTGTATCCCCGAGTCAGGGGCGGCGTCCCACGCCGCTCCTGGTGCCTGACGATTCTCTCAAGACAAGATGCTAATGTAAACAATAATCGTTCGCATTCAATGTGAATAAATCGTCGCGGCGAAGCGACAACAGCGCTTGTCGGAGAGTCCTGCAGGGCGTGCGGCGAGCCTTGCAGAACCCCTACTGCTCAGGCGCCGCCGTGTGAGGACGCTGATGGGTCTTCGTTTCGTGGAAGCGGCTGTCCGAACCACTGCGCAAGCTGCGCCGCGAGAAGCGGATGGTGGACGATGCTGGAATGAGTCGCGTCAATGTCGAACTCGTGCAGCCGGCCGCGCGTGCGGTCCGCCCATGCCATCCGGCGTCGCGGGTCGGCTACGCGCCGAGCGCGCCACACGTGCAGATCGCAAGCGACGCGCGGCAGCGCATGCCGGGACATCAAGTCCGCGTGCATGGAATCGACGGCAAGCGCTTTGCCGAGCAGCGACGGCTCCGCCCCGTCGAGCAACGCGAGTTCGGGCGCAGCCACGGAGCCTTCGTCGACGACGGGCGCAGCGCCGTCTACGCGATGCGTCGCCGTATCGACGATACCGACGAACGACACGCGCGCGCCGCGCCGCTCGAAGTGATCCGCGATGGCGATCGCAAGCCGCCCGCCGAACGACCATCCGAGCAACGCGTAGTCGCCGTGCGGCTGCAGCGTTTCGATGCGCTGTGCGTAGTGCGCGGCGAGCGCTTCGAAGCTGTCGCCTTCCCATGGCTCGCCACGCAGCGCCGGCGCCTGCATCGCGATCAGGGTCACGCGGCCATTGAGCGCTTGCGCAAGCGTGCGATATTCGCCGACCATGCCGTAGCCGGGATGCAGACAGAACAGCGTGGCCGGCGAACCGAGCGCGTTCAAGGGCACGGCCGGCGATGACACGGCGCGCGCCCGCGCGTTCGCGTCTTGCGGCCGACGTCGCGCGAACCAGCCAGCGAGCGCGTCGTCGGACGGCACCGGCAGACTGGCCTCATACACCGCACGCGCAGCCCAGCTCGCGGCGACGGCGTCGCGCCTTGCAAGCGCCTCGAGCGACTCGGGAACTGCTTTCAGGGAAGCGGACATCTGCGGCTGCGACGTGGCCGTGCGCAAATGAGCCAGCAGTTCGCCGAGAGCGGACTCGAACGACGCGAAGAGTTCTTCCGCAAGCTCATCGGACAAGAACTGCGGCGCGTAGCCCCAGTTGAACGTCAGCGAGTTGCCTGCAATCCAGCCATTGATATCGAGCGCGCGATCAGGAATCCGCGCATGCGGCGCGATGGCGTCGCCCGACGATTCAGGCGCGAAGCCAAAGCGGCTTTCGCCGTCGAACGTTTGATCGAAGCGGCCCAGGTAGTTAAAGCCGATTTCCGGTGATGGCAGCGCGCGCAGCGCTGACTGGCTGGCTGCGTCGGCGCAACAGGCCAGCAGGCCCCAGCCGAGGCCGCGCAGCGGTACCGCGGCAAGGCGCTCGCGCACGCGCAGCAGCGAGTCAGCGGAGTCCACGCCGCGCGGTAACGCGAGCGGGTATTGAGTGGTGAACCACCCAACCGTTCGGCTGAGGTCTGCGCCTTCAATCACGTCTTCGCGACCGTGGCCCTCCAGTTCGACCAGCACTTCGTCACGCGCAACGGTATCGCCGATAGCGCGAACGAGCGCGGCAAGCAGCACTTCATCGACACGCATTTTGTAGGCGCGCGGCGCTTCGCGCAGCAACTCGGCGGTCATGTCGGGCGATAGTTTTTTAAGCAGCGTCTTTTGCGGTTGGGGATGCGAAGAAAGCGGCGGGAACAGCGGGCCGGCGCGCAACGCCGGCGCGTCGAGTGACGTTTGCCACCACGCGAGTTCACTGACGCGCTCCGATGATTCGGCATACTGATTTATTGCGCGCACCCAGGCGCGCCATGACATCGACGGCGCCGGAAGTGCGATGGGTTCGTCGCGCTCGGCCTGTTCATAGGCGGTTTGCAGTTCTTCGAGGAGCACGCGCCAGGAGACGCCGTCCACCGCCAGGTGATGGATCGCGATCAGTACGCGCGTTTCGTCGGGCGTCTCGAAGTGGCCTATGCGCCAGACCGGACCGTGTTCGATGTTCAGGCTCGACTGGATGCGGTCGCAGGCCGCTGTCAGCCCGGCAAGCGAGGTGAGGTGGTCGTGGTGGACTACCGTTGTGCTAGCTGACTGTGATGGTTGTGAGGTCTGCAGCGGTTCTGATGTCCGCGATGCCTGTGCTTCCTCTGACGCGTCTGATGCGTTTGATACTTGCGAAGCATTCGGGGCTCGCTCTGCCTCTGACGTCCCCGCTGCTTTCACCGCCACCTGCTTCCACTCCCCCGCCTCCTTCACGAACCGCAGCCGCAACGCGTCATGCCGTGCCTCCAGCGCCGCCACCGCGCGCTCCAGCGCCGCCGGCACGAGTCGCCCTTTCACCTTCAGCAACACCGCCTGGTTCCAGTGCGATTCCCCTTGCGGATAGCGCTCGAAGAAGAGCCGCTGGATCGGCGTCAATGGCAGCGCGGCGCCGTCGTCGATCTCCTGTACTGCGCCCGCCTCCAGCCGCTGTGCGCGTTGCGCGAGGCCCGCGACCGTCGGATGCTCGAACACCTGCCGCGGCGTCAGCCGCCAGCCCGCCTCGCGTGCCCGCGCGATGATCTGCAGGCTCTGGATCGAGTCGCCGCCCGCTTCAAAGAAGTTGTCCGTCACGCCGAGATCATCGCGCCCGAGCACGGCCGCCCAGATCGACAGCAGCGCCGCTTCGACCTCGTTCGACGGCGCCACCCGTTCGATCGCCCCCGCCTGCGGCGCGGGCAGCGACGCCCGGTCGAGCTTGCCGTTGGGCATCCACGGCAACCGTGCGAGCACCGTTATCGACGACGGCACCATGTAGCCCGGCAACTTCCGCTCCAGTTCGCGTTGCAGACGTTGGGCGTCAACAGTCGGCAGGGACGCTGCGTCGGACTGCCCCGCCACATATGCCGCGAGCCGCTGCTTCTGCGCCGGGCCCACCACGATCACCGCGGCCTCGCGCACGCCCTCGCACTGGCGCAGCACCGCCTCGATCTCGCCCAGTTCGATGCGCTGCCCGCGCAGCTTCACCTGCTGGTCCAGCCGCCCGAGGAACTCCGCCGTGCCGTCCGCGCGCACCCGGCACAGGTCGCCGCTGCGATAGACGCGCGCCCCCGGCTCGCCGTATGGGTCCGGCACGAACCGCTCGGCCGTCAGCGCTGCCCTTCCCTGGTAGCCGCGCGCCACTGTCGGTCCGCCGATGCACAGCTCGCCGAGCCCGCCCACCGGCGCTTCATCGCCGAATGCGTCGAACACCCGCGCCGTACGCCCCGGATACGGATGCCCGATCGGCACCGTCACCTGCCGTGCGTCGTCGGCTCCGGTGCGGCGGTACAGCGCCGCCACCGTCGTCTCGGTCGGCCCGTACAGGTTGTCCAGCCGGATATCCGCGAGCGGCCCTTCGCGCCAGCGCGCGAGCGCGTCGCCCGGCAACGCCTCGCCGCCCACCGTCACCTGACGCAGCGCAAGTTGCGCGCGCGGCGGTGCATGACGCTGCCACTGCTGCCACAGCGCGGTCGGAATCCGCGCGAATGTCACGCGCCGCTTCACCAGCCGCTCGCTCAGGCTTTGCAGATCCCACGGCTGCGTCCCGCGCATCTCCACCGTCGCGCCGCGCAGCAGCGCCGGCAGCGTCTCGTGCAGCGCGACGTCGAAGTTGATCGTCGACGAGTGCAGCACGGTGTCCGTGCCGTCGATGCCGTAGGTCGCGAGAAAGTCCTGCAGGTGCGTCCACAGCGCGCCGTGGCTCACGCCGACGCCTTTGGGCCGGCCAGTCGAGCCCGATGTGTAGAGCACGTAGGCGAGCTGGTCGGGATGAAGGGGGGCGTCGAGGAAGTGAGGTGCAGCCGCTGTCGCTGTTTCCGCGCTTAAGACGGCATCGTGCTGAGTCGTCCTCACCTCAACCACCTCACACCCCGCCAGCACCGCCGCCACCTGCTTCGCGCTGGCGCTATCGGCCACCACCTCTACGATGCCCGCGTCGTCGATCATCTGCGCAAGGCGTGCCGGCGGATACTCAGGATCGAGCGGCACGAACGCCCCACCCGAGCGGATGATCCCAAGCAGTGCCGCAACCAACGCCGGGCCGCGCGCCACGCACAGCCCCACGCGCCGCTCGGCGCCAACGCCTCGCGCGACGAGCCGTGCAGCCAGCATCGCAGACCACGCATCCAGTTCCGCATAGGTGAGCGATTCATCCTCGCAGCGCAGCGCAATCGCATCCGGCGAGCGCTTCGCCTGCGCCGCGAGCGCCATCCCGAGCGACTCGAACGCATAACGCTGCAACGGCGCTGCTTCGTATCGCCCGGGCAGCGTCAACGATCCAACGCGCCGTGCGACGTCGTCGGTCATCTGATCCAAAATCGCTTCGTACTGCAATGCAATTCGTTCGACGGTCTCGCGATCGATCCGCTCGCCGTTCCACGCCCATTCGAGCGAAAGCGTCTTTCCGCGCGGAATGATCGCCAGCGCGAGCGGGTAATGCGTCGGATCGACGGAATCGATCGATTCCACCTTCAGGCTCGCGTCGCCATCGCGCGCGGCATCGACGGGATAGTTTTCGAACACCACTATGCTGTCAAACAGCGCGTCGCCGCTACGTCCGCTCCACTGCTGCACGCGCGCGAGCGGCGTGTGCTCGTAGTGGCGCAGTTCCATCAGTTCGCCTTGCAGCTTGTGCAGCCATGCGCCGAGGTCCGCGCTTGCGTCGACGTCGACCTGCACCGGCAGCGTATTGATGAACAGCCCCAACATGCGCTCGACGCCCGGCAGATGCGCCGGCCGTCCCGACAACGTAGTGCCGTATGAAACCTGTCGCCGATGTCCGTAGCGCGCGAGCAGCACCGCCCACGCGCCTTGCATCAGCGTATTGAGCGTGATTTCGTGGCGACGCGCCGTTGCATGCAAACGCGCGACGAGCGCTTCGTCCAGCGCGCAGCGCCGCGCATGGGCGCCCGGTTCTGCTGCGCGCGGCTCGCCGAGACTGGCGGTGAGCGTCGCAGGATCGTCGGCGCGCGCGGCCCATGCGCGCCACCATGCTTCGGTTGCGGGATCGTCGGCCGCTTCACGAATCCACTCGACGTACCCGCGATACGGCGGCGCCTGTTCGAACGTCGCGGCAGCGCCGCTCGTCCGCAGTCGATAGTCGCGCAAGATCTCCGCGAACAACAGCGAAACGCTCCAACCGTCGAGCAGAAGATGATGATGCGTCCACACGAGGTCTGCGGTGTGCGCGTCGCGAATGAAGAGCGCGATGCGCATGAGCGGCGCCTCATCTGGCGCGATGCCATCGGCGAGATCGCGCGCCCGCCAGTCGGCCAAGCGCGCGTCGTAATCGGGTGCGGCGGACCAGTCGTGCGTTTCGAACGGCAACGCGATGCTGCGATGGACAATCTGCATCACCGAGCCGCCGTGCTGCCACGCGAAACCCGTGCGCAAAATTGCGTGACGCGCGAGCGCGGCCTGCCACGCCGCGTGCATTGCGGCGACGTCGAGCGTGCCCGACAGAGTCGCTCGCATCTGGTTGAGATACGCGCCCTGTTGCGACTCCGCGAGCGTGTGATAAAGCAGACCGCTTTGCAGCGGCGTCGCCGGATAGACATCCTCGACGTGCTCAGGCGTGATGCCGAGCGCACGCCACAGATCGGACGACGCCGATGCACTAGTTACAGCCGATGGTTCTACGCCCGCGAGCGATGCGGATGCCGACGCCGGCACAGGTCCGGCCGCACGCGCAAGCTGTTGCACGGTCGGCGCTTCGAACACCATGCGCGGTGTCACGTGCAAGCCGGCATCGCGCGCTTTTGCCACGATTTGCAGGCTCAGGATCGAGTCGCCGCCTATCACGAAGAAATTGTCCGTCACGCCGATATCGTCGCGCCGCAACACAGCACGCCAGACGGCAAGCAACGCGGCCTCGGCGGGCGTCGATGCGGCGACGCCCTGCTTCGCGTTCGCCACCGCCTCCGGCGCGGGCAATGCACGGCGATCGAGTTTGCCGTTCGGCGTCAACGGAAAGCGCTCAAGCTCCACATACGACGACGGCACCATGTGGCCCGGCAGACGCGCGGCGAGCCACGTCTGCCAGCGTCCCGCATCGCCTGCATTGGGGCCGCCGCGCGGCACCACGTAGGCAATCAGGCGCCGGTTGTCGTTGGCGTTGTTGCCGTTGCCGTTGCCGTGGCCCGACGCCAGCACCGCGA
Source organism: Paraburkholderia caledonica (assembly GCF_000383275.1). Taxonomy (NCBI): domain Bacteria; kingdom Pseudomonadati; phylum Pseudomonadota; class Betaproteobacteria; order Burkholderiales; family Burkholderiaceae; genus Paraburkholderia; species Paraburkholderia caledonica. The sequence goes on from NZ_KB911043.1 coordinate 96,383, forward strand.
CATCGCGCACCTCCGGATGCGCCCGCAGCGCCGCCTGGATCTCACCCAGTTCTATCCGGAAGCCGCGAATCTTCACCTGGTCGTCGTTACGGCCCAGGTACTCGAGGTCGCCATCGGGCAAGCGTCGCGCGAGGTCGCCCGAACGGTACAGCCGCGCACCCGGCGCACCATACGGGTCCGGCACGAAGCGTTGCGCGCTCAGCGCGGCGCGGCCCAGATAGCCGCGCGCAAGACCCGCGCCGCCCACATACAGTTCGCCCACCGCCCCCAGCGGCACCCGGTTCAAATCCGCGTCGAGCACGTGCAGCGTGAGGTCATCGAGCGGTGCGCCAATCACGCTGCGCCCGTCGCGCAACGCCGCTTCGTCCAGTGTCCGGTGCGTCACGTGCACAGTCGTTTCCGTGATCCCGTACATGTTCACGAGCGCCGGCAATGTTCCCTTGCGGCGCGCGCCCTCCGCCCATCGCGCCAGCAAGGACGGCTCAAGACGCTCGCCGCCAAAGATCACCGCGCGCAGCGAGTCGAGCGTGTTGCCGTCATCGGTCTGGATCAGTTGCACGAAGGCCGACGGCGTCTGGTTCAGCACCGTCACCTGTTCCTTGCGCAAGAGCGCATGGAATGCCGCGGGTTCGCGAGCGCTCCAGTGCGGCACGATCACGAGCCGCGCGCCATGCACGAGCGCCCCGAACATCTCCCATACGGAGAAGTCGAATGCGTAGGAATGGAACAACGTCCACACGTCCTGTGCGTCGAATGCAAAGCGCGACTGCGTTGCATCGAACAGACGCGCGACGTTCTCATGCGTGACGCCAACGCCCTTCGGTACGCCCGTCGAGCCCGACGTATAGATCACGTAGGCCAGTTGTTGCGGATGCGGGTATGCACCGGCATCGTCCGTGGCATCGGCAGGCACCGCATCGCGCAGCGCCACCGCATCGACGGTGGGCCGCGAGCCGAACAGCGACGCATGCTGCGCGAGACTCGACGCATCGGTCACGATCAGCCGAAGCTGCGAGTCGTCAAGGATATGCGTGAGGCGCCCAACCGGGTACGACGGATCGAGCGGCACATACGCCGCGCCCGCGCGCAACACGCCGAGCAGCGACGCAACCAGCGCAGCAGAGCGCTGCATTGCGACGCCCACGCGCGTTTCCGCCGTCGCGCCGAGACGCCGCAACTCATGTGCGATTGCGCGCGACCACACATCGAGTTGCGCATACGTCACGTGCTCATCGCCATCGACCAGCGCGACCGCTTCGGGCCGCGCACGCGCCTGCGCAGCGATCCGTGTTGTCACCGGTTCGTAGGCGAACGTGGATGGCAGACGTGGCGACGGTTGATCACCGAGTTCAGGCAGTTCGAACGATGCAATCCGTGCATCGGGAGCCGCGCTCCACTGGTCGAGCAAGCCCGTGAAATTACGCGCTAACCGTTCGATGGTGGACGCGTCGAAGACGTCAGTCGCGTACGTGAACGCCAGATCGATCGCGCCGTCGGCGGCCTCGGCGATATTGAGCATCAGATCGAATTGCGCCTCGCCGTTGTCGACTTCCTGCACTGTCACGCGCAGTCCCTCGCCGAACGATGCAGCGAGATCATGGCGCTGTTGCTGATTGACGAGCACCTGAAAGAGCGGTGTCTGCGCCAGGTCGCGCTCCGGTTGCACCGCCTTGACGACGCTCGCAAACGGCACGTCCTGGTTCGCGTAAGCGCCGAGCAGCCGCTCACGCACATCGTCGATGAGTTGTGCCGCGCGCGTTTCGCCGCGCGGCGTGGTGCGAATCACGACAGTGTTGACGAAGAAGCCCGCGACGTCCGCGGCTCCCGGTAGATCGCGGCCTGCGAGCGGCACGCCGAGGCGAATGTCGGACTGGCCCGAGTATCGGTAAAGCAGCGCATCGACTGCGGCGAGTAGCGTCATGAAGAGCGTCGCTCGACGTGCGCTTGCGAGCGCGCGCAACGCATGCGCTGTGCCGGCGGGCACGCGCACGCGATGACGCGCACCGGGTGCGCAGCGCGAGCCGGAGCGCGTTCGATCGTATGGCAGCGCAAGCGTCGCGGGAGACTCGTCGTCGTTCGTGAGCGCTGCGCGCCACCAAGCGAGTTGTTGCAACTCGCGCTCGGGCGTCAGTCGAGCCGCGCGCGCCGATATCAGTTCACGATAAGCGGCGGCCGATGTGGCGGCGATGCGCTCATCGTCGGCGATAGACGCGACAGATGTCACGGACGCAGCAGGACCCGCTGCGCAGTAGTCGCGATACAGGCGCGAAAAATCGGCGAACAGGAGACCGAGCGACCAGTCGTCGCTAACGATGTGATGCAGCACCAGATGCAGCACGTGACAGTCGTCGGCCATGCGCACGAGCGTCGCGCGCACGGGCGGCTCGGCGCTCAGGTCGAACGGCGTGCGAACGAGCGCGCCGAGACACGCGGCCAGCGCTTCCTCGCTGGTGTCGTTGTGCGTGTTCGGCAAATCGAGCAGGCGGATCTCGCTGCGGCATGTGTCGTCGATGCGCTGGTACGGAACGCCTTCTATCTCGGCGAAACGCATCCGCAGTGCGGGATGCCGCTTGCCTAGCGAGACGAACGCTGCACGCAGCGCATCGACGTCGAGCTGGCCGTCGAAGCGGAGCGCACCGTTCACGTGATATGCCACGCTGTGAGGATCGAGCTTCCACAGGAACCACAAGCTTTGCTGCGACGGTGAAAGCGGCATTGGCGCGGTGACGTCGGCTTGACGGGCGACGTCGGCGGCGGTGACGGCGGCGGTGACAGAGAGCGCAGCAGCATCACCATCAGCAGCAACCGCAACGCCAGACGCCGACGTCAGCGCGCCGTCGTCGGCTCCAGCGGATTGCGCGGCGCTCAGCAGCGTCGCGAAGTCTTCGAGACGCGGATGTTCGAACACTGCCCGAAGCCCGGGCGCGTCGCCGAAGACGGTACGCACCGCAGACAGGACACGCACTGCCAGCAGTGAATGGCCGCCAAGGAGGAAGAAATCGTCGTGTGCGCCGACGCGCTCCACGCCGAGTACCTGTTGCCAGATCGCGGCAAGCTTTGTCTGTGTTTCGCCGTGCGGTGCGACATAAGTCGCGCGGCTTGAATTGGCCACCTCCGGCGCGGGCAATGCACGGCGATCGAGCTTGCCGTTCAGCGTCAGCGGAAAGCGCTCAAGCTCCACATACGACGACGGCACCATGTGCCCCGGCAGACGCGCGGCGAGCCACGTCTGCCAGCGTCCCGCGTCGCCAGCATTGGGTCCGCCGCGCGGCACCACGTAGGCAATCAGGCGCCGGTTGTCGTTGGCGTTGTTGCCGTTGCCGTGGCCCGACACCAGCACCGCGACATCGCGCACTTCTGGATGCGCCCGCAGCGCCGCCTGGATCTCACCCAGTTCGATACGGAAGCCACGAATCTTCACCTGATCGTCGTTACGGCCCAGATACTCGAGATCGCCATCGGGCAAGCGTCGCGCGAGGTCGCCCGAACTGTACAGCCGCGCACCCGGCGCACCATACGGGTCCGGCACGAAGCGTTGCGCGCTCAGCGCGGCGCGTCCCAGATAGCCGCGCGCTAGTCCCGCTCCGCCCACATACAGCTCGCCCACTGCGCCCAGCGGCACACGGTTCAGATCCGCGTCGAGCACGTGCAGCGTGAGGTCATCGAGCGGTGCGCCGATCACGCTGCGCCCGTCGCGCAACGCCGCTTCGTCCAGTGTCCGGTGCGTCACGTGCACGGTCGTTTCCGTGATCCCGTACATGTTCACGAGCGCCGGCAATACGCCCTTGCGCCGTGCGCCCTCCGCCCATCGCGCCAGCGAGGACGGCTCGAGACGCTCGCCGCCAAAAATCACCGCGCGCAGCGAGTCGAGCGTGTTGCCGTCATCGGCCTGGATCAGTTGCACGAAGGCCGACGGCGTCTGGTTCAGCACCGTCACCCGTTCCTTGCGCAAAAGCGCATGGAATGCCGCGGGTTCGCGTGCGCTCCAGTGCGGCACGATCACGAGCCGCGCGCCATGCACGAGCGCCCCGAAAATCTCCCACACGGAGAAGTCGAATGCGTAGGAATGGAACAGCGTCCACACGTCCTGCGCGTCGAATGCAAAGCGCGACTGCGTTGCATCGAACAGACGCGCGACGTTCTCATGCGTGACGCCAACGCCCTTCGGTACGCCCGTCGAGCCCGACGTATAGATCACGTAGGCAAGCTGTTGCGGATGCGGGTATGCACCGGCATCGGCCGTGTCATCGCCCGTAGCATCGGCAGGCACCGCATCGCGCAGCGCCACCGCATCGACGGTGGGCCGCGAGCCGAACAGCGACGCATGCTGCGCGAGACTCGACGCATCGGTCACGATCAGCCGAAGCTGCGCGTCGTCGACGATATGCGCGAGGCGTCCGACTGGATACGACGGATCGAGCGGCACATACGCGGCGCCCGCACGCAACACGCCGAGCAGCGACGCAACCAGCGCAGCGCCGCGCTGCATTGCGACGCCCACGCGCGTTTCCGCTGTTGCGCCGAGACGCCGCAACTCATCCGCGATCGCGCGCGACCACACATCGAGTTGCGCATACGTCACGTGCTCATCGCCATCGATTAGCGCGATCGCTTCGGGCCGCGCACGCGCCTGCGCGGCGATCCGCGCCGTCACCGGCTCGTAGGCGAACGTGGATGGCAGACGTGGCGACTTTGCAGATGGAGCGTCGTCGGTCGGCAGATCGCGCAGCCGCACGTGCGGGTCGTCGCCTTCAACGAGCGCGGTCGCGAGGCAGTCCAGCATGCGCTCGAAATACTTCGCGATGCGGGCAACCCCCTCCTCGGACACGGTGGCGGCATGCCTGTGCCACTCCAGTCTCAGCGCGTCGCCGCCTCCTACATGACGCGGCGCGACGACCAGCATCAGCGGAAAATGACTGCGGTTGTGTGCGTCGACAGCGCGTATGCGCGGCACGTCGCCAAGCGCATCGAGCGCGTCGTCGAGCGGATAATTTTCGAAGACGATCAGGCTATCGAACAGCGCATCGACGTTCGAGTTCGCCCATTGCTGCAAGCTCGCGAGCGGCGTGTGCTCGACGTCGCGCAACTCCGCGTTTTGCCGCTGCAGCGCGGCGAGCCAGGAGCGCACCGTCGCGTCGGATTTCACATCGACCCACAACGGCAAGCTGTTGATGAACAGACCGACTATCGATTGCGCATTCGGCAGATCGACCGGACGGCCAGACACCGTCATGCCGAACGTCACTTGCGTGCGCCCGGAGAAACGTGCGAGCGCGAGCGCCCACGCTGCCTGGACAAGCGTATTCAGCGTGACCTGTGCGCGACGCGCAGCGCGCGTCAACCGCGCGTGAGACGGGCCGTCGAGCTCGCGGATCAGCGCTTGTGCCGCTACGCCATCGGCGCTCTTCTCGGACGACGCACGCAAAGCACCGCCGAGCGCATCGGCTACGCGCGCCGGTTCATCGCGCGTCGCGAGCCGTGCGCGCCAGAACGGAGCTGTATCGGGTTGGCCGCGCAGCCAGTGGACGTAGTCCGCGTAAGGCGCCGCCGGCGACGTGTCGGGGACGCCGCCCGCGTCGAGCGCCGCATACGCGCGCGCGACTTCGCTGACGACCTGCGCGGTGCTCCAGCCATCGGTCAACGCGTGATGGTGAGTCCACAGCAGATCGTGCGCGCCGTCGGGGCGCTCGAAGACATCGACGCGCATCAGCGGCGCGACGTCCGGCTCGAAACCGCGCGTGGCAATCGCATCGCGTGCGGCTTCGTATGCGGCGTCGTACTGTTCTTCCGTCGATGCCGCCGCAGTGAGCGCGGCGATCGGAACCGGCACAACTAGCGCATCACGTGGATGCAATTCGAACGGCATGCGCACGCGCCGCTCGACGATCTGCAACGGCTCGCCACCGGCCGGCCACACGAAGCGCGTGCGCAAAACCGGGTGACGGGCGATCACAGCGTCCCACGCCGCGCGCATGGTGTCGATCTTCAAGCTGTCGATCGTGAGACGCAATTGCGATACGTACATGCCTGGCTCGCCATCGAGCATGCCGTGAAATAGCAGACCCTGCTGCATCGGCGTGGCTGGATAGACTGCGTCGACGGCGTCGCGCGAAACACCGGCTTCAGCGAACCAGCGATCGTCGTCGGCGGGCTGCGTAGTGTGCGGCGGTGTTGCGGCGGCATGTGCCGTTGCGTGACTCGCGCTGGCGTCGGCGCGGGTCCGCTCGCCTGTCTTGATGGGTGTCGTCGTGCTTGCCTGCTCAGTCGAGCCTGCGCTTGTCCGCTGCTTCGCCCCGCCGCCTTTCTCTCCAGCGCTCCGATGGTCGGACGCCACCTTCATCGGGACGGCGACGCGCGCCGCCGCCTCGATCGTCGGGTGGTCGAACATCTGTTTCGGCGTGAGCTTGAGTCCCGCGCCGCGCGCCTTGGCAATGATCTGCAGGCTGAGAATCGAATCCCCGCCGATTTCAAAGTAGTTGTCCGTTACGCCAATGTCATCGCGCTTGAGCACCAGCTTCCAGATTCCGATCAGCGTGCGTTCCGCGTCATTGCGCGGCTCGACACGCGCGGCGCCCGCCGTGTTTTCCTGCAGCGGCGCCGGCAACGCGGCACGGTCGATCTTGCCGTTCGGGGTCAGCGGCAACGCGGCCAGCACCTGAAGCGACGACGGCACCATGTAGTCCGGTAGTTCCGCGGCGAGACGGCTGCGGATCGCCTCGACGTCGAGCGATTCTGCGGCACTCAGGTACGCGACGAGGCGAGGCGCGGCGCCGTCGCTATCCGCGTAGGCGATCACCACTGCATCGCGCACGCCATGCTCGTTGCGCAGGCGCGCGGCGACCTCTTCCGGCTCCACACGAAAACCGCGGATCTTCAACTGGTCGTCGAGTCGGCCGAGAAACGCGTATTCGCCGTCCGGCAGACGGCGGCTTCTATCGCCCGTCCGGTAGAGCCGCGCGCCGTTACCGTCGGGATCGGGCACGAAGCGCTCCGCCGTCAGCGAAGGTCTGTTCAGATAGCCGTGCGCCACGCTCGCGCCGCCGATGCACAGCTCACCAGCTGCACCTTTGGGCACCGCATTACCGTCGGCATCCACGATGCGAGCCTTCACGTGCGCGAGCGGCTTGCCGAGCGGAAGCGTCCCCGCGCTAGTTTGCGCGCCCGCGCGCGTGAGTACGCCGACCGCGGTCTCGGTCGGCCCATAGTGGTTGATCAACTGGCATTCGGGCCGCAACGTCGCGATGCGCGCGGCCAGACGCGTCGGCGCCGGCTCGCCGCCCAGCACGAGACAGCGGCGCGGCAGCACCCATTCCGCCGATTGCGCTTGCAACAGCGCGTCGAGATGGCTCGGCACGATCTTGAGCAGGTCGACCGAATGCGTGTGCATGTAGGCGGCAAAGGCGTCCGGATCGGCGGCGACGTCGGCGTCGATCAGATGCAGAGTCCAGCCGTGCCACAGCGCGCCGAACAACGACGTGTGGCCAAGATCGGCGGCGGTGGTCGACAGATACGCTGCGCTTGCAATACCTTCGGGCAGCCGTTCGGAAAGACCCTGCAAATAAGCGGCGAGCGCCGCATGACTGAGCACGACACCCTTCGGCCGGCCGGTCGAGCCCGACGTGTAGATCACGTACGCAGGCCAGATCAGGACGCTGTCGTCGCTCGATGGACCAGACATCGCGTGGTGAAAGATTTCGCTGCTTGCGGCGTTAGTTGTGTCGAGCGCCTTGGCCGCAGCGTCGTCGGGGACGCGGAACGCTTGCGGGTCGAGTGTCGTCACGCCCTCGGGGAGCCAGCGCGGGCCGTCGGTTCTCATTGCGGCGTTGGTTGCATGAACTGCATCAGCGGCGACACCCTCCACCACCGCATCCAACGCCCCACTTGTCAGCGCAGCGCCCGTCATCACCACGCGCGCGCCGCAGTCCTCGGCCTGCCAGCGCAGCCGCGCTTCCGGAAGCGCCGGGTCGAGCGGCACATAGCATGCGCGCACCCGCCACACTGCGAGAATCGCTGCAACGAACGCCGTGCAGCGCGGTAATGCGAGCACCACGCGATCGCCGGGCCGCACACCTTCGGCGACGAGCGCCGCGGCGAGCCTGCCGGACCATTGCCACAGATCACGCCAGACCAGCGCTCCCGTGCTGTCGACAAGCGCAACGGCATCCGGCCGTTCGATGGCAAACCGCGCGACGCGAGCGGGCAAAAAGTCGGTGTCGAAAGAGATAGCTTGCATGGTGTCCGTGGTGTGATCCAGGTGTCTTGCACCCGCGCGGGCAAGCGCGGGCTCGATGCGTCGATGCGATGTCAGGACGGCGGCCGCATACTCAAAGCGAGTACGCCCCAGCGACTGGCGCAATGCCGTCGACCACTTCATCGTCGTCGAGATTGAATTCGCCGATCGCGCGCTCCGGCGTGTCGGCGATCTGTTCGAGCAGACCGACGTAGTGCCGCGCGAACTGCGCGATAAAGGCGTCGTCATAAAGCTCGGCGGCGTACGCAAAAACGCAGCGCAGTCCGCGCGCGCCCTCGCGAAACACGTCGAGCGCGATTTCGAACCGCGCGTCGCTCGCGTCGGCGTCGACCAGCGCGCAGCGCACGTCGCCGAGATCGAGCGCACGTTCGAACTCGTCGTGCAGCACGAACTTGATCTGCGCAAGCGGGCTGACGCCCGCACGCCGGCCGACCTGCAGCGCGGCCACGACGCGCTCGAACGGCACGTCGGCGTTCGTCTGCGCGTCGATGCTGTCGTCGCGCACCTCACGCAGCAGCGTCGTGAACGACTTCGCGCCTTTCACGGACGCGCGCATCGCGAGCGTGTTGATGAAGAAGCCGATCAGCTCCTCCGTTTCGATCCGGTCGCGGCCGGCGGCGGGCACCGCAATCGCCACGTCGTGCGCGCCGCTGTAGCGCGATAGCAGCGCGGCGAACGCAGCAAGCAGCACCATGAACAACGTGGCGTTGTGCTCGCGCGCGAGCACGTCCAAACGGCTCGCGAGCACGGCCGGTATATCGGCGCCGACACGCTCGGCACGAGGCTCATAGGGACGGCCGCGCTCATGCAAGGTCGGCAGATCGAGCAGCGCGTCGTAGCCCGCCAGACGGTTGCGCCAGTAATCGAGTTGCGCAGCGAGTTCCACGCCGCCGTCGCCGTCGTCGGAAAATCGCGCGCGTTGCCATGCGGCGTAATCCGCATATTGGACCGCCGGCGCCGGCAAAGCCGGCATGCCGCCGAGCCGCGCCGCGCGATAGGCGGCCGCAAAATCTCGCAGCAGCACATTGATCGACCAGCCATCGCAGACGATGTGGTGCATCACGATATGCAGCACATACTCCTCAGGACCGCGGACAAACAGCGCCGCGCGAAAGAGCGGGCCGAGCGTCAGGTCGAAGGGCTCGCGAGCGCGTCGGCGCAACTGCGCGTGGAAGTCGCCGGTGGTGAGTTCCAGCGCGTTCACGCACTCCCAGCGCCACGCATCGGTCGCGTCAGCCACGGGCCTGACCAGTTGACGCGCCACGCCGTCGACATCGGCAAAGCGCGTGCGGAGCATCTCGTGGCGGCGTACCACAGCGTCGAGCGCGGTTCTGGCGGCATCCGCATCGAGCGGACCGGTCAGCGAAAGTGCGGCCGAAATGTTGTACGCGGGGCTGTCCGGATCGAGTTGCCACAGCATCCATAAACGCTCCTGCGGCAGAGATAGCGGCGCCTCGCCGCGTTCGCTTTCGGCGCGGCGCGCGAGCGGCGCAACCGGAGCGAGCGCGTTCGACGGCGTTGCCCAGCGAGCATCGAGCGCCGCGGCAAGGTTCATGAGCGTCGGGTGGCTGAACAATAGACCGATTGGCACGTCGCGACCCAACCGTGCGCGCAGCCGCGACGCGACCTTCGCTGCCAGCAGCGAACGGCCGCCGAGCGCAAAGAAATCATCCGATGCACACGGCGTCGGCACGTCGAGAACCTCGCTCCATACTTGTGCAATAGCGTGCGCGGTGGGTGTCAGCATGTCGCCGCAACCGGCAACCGGAATTGCATCCGCCGGTGCTGTGTCCGCTTCGATGCGTTGCCGCCGCTCGGACCTGGCGTCGCGCACTGCGAACGGCACGAGCGCGCCGCTTTGCCACGCGGCAACACACGCGCTGCGCTGCAGTTTTCCGCTCGACGTACGCGGCAAATCGCCAGGTTCGAGTAACAGAATCAACGCTGCTTCATGTTGGAACGCGTCGCCGAGCGCGGCCGCGATCGCGGCGAAGATGGTCTCGGGCGCCACCTGCCGCGCCCTGCCGCGCGGCACTTCGGCGGCGACGCCGATTGCCTCGGCGCCGTCGACCGCTTCGACGGGGAACGCGGTGACGCGCCCGCGCCTAAGCCATTCGACGCGATCGGCCAGCATTGTTTCAAGATCCTGCGGATAGATGTTTTCGCCACGCAGCACGATCAGGTCCTTGCGGCGTCCGCAGAAGAAAAATTGACCGCGTTCGACGAAGCCGAGGTCGCCGGTGCGTAGCCAACGTCCCGGAAAACCCGGTGCGTCGTCGAGGAACACCGCAGCGCTCGCTTCGGGATTGCGCCAGTAACCGCGAGTGATGCTCGGGCCGCTGCACCACACCTCGCCGACGTGCCGATCCGGCAAACGCTCGCAGGTATTCGGGTCGACGATTGCGAGCGCATGGCCCAACGCGGTCACGCCGCAGCCGACCACGGCCTTAGTGTCGTCGTCGCTTGCGATATCTTTTTCGTCATGCTTTTCGCTGCCGTTTCCGCGGCCGGCCGGCAACGCGACCGGCACGCGCCGAGCAAGCGCCGATGCAGAGAAGCGCGTCTCGGGCGCGCCCGTGCCGACCTCGACGCCCGTGAAAAACAGTGTTGCCTCGGCGAGGCCGTAGCACGCATACATAGCGTGCGGATCGAGGCCGTGCGTACTGAAACGCGCGGCGAAACCGTCGAGGGTAGTCTGGCGAATAGGCTCCGAACCGCAAAACGCGACACGCAGCGAAGACAGGTCGAGCCCGGCCAGTTGCGCATCGCGCACGCGGTCGGTACACAGCCGATACGCGAAGTCCGGGCCGCCCGTCACCGTCGCGCGCTCACGTGCGATGCCCGCGAGCCAGCGCGCCGGGCGTTCCAGAAAATGCAACGGCGAAATCAGCGTGACCTGGAAGCCGCACAAGACCGGCATCAGCACGCTGCCGATCAAGCCCATGTCGTGATAGAGCGGCAGCCATGAGAACATCCGGTCGCCGGCACGGCAACCCATGCCTCGCGACATTGCGCTGACGTTCGCGCATATGTTCGCATGACTAACGATCACCCCTTTCGGCGACGACGTAGAGCCGGACGTGTATTGCAAAAACGACACTGCATCGGGCGCCGCGCTGTCGATGCAAAATCCGTTGCCACCGCTGTGAACATCCGTATCGACGGCGTCGGGCGACAACAACGTCGCGCCATGCAAAGAAAGCTCGTCGCTGATGCTGGCAAACGACTCATGCGATGTCCGATCTAGCACCGCAATGTGCGCCATGCAATCGCCGGCGATGCGCCGCAGCCGCGCGAGGTGTGCGCTTTGCGGCGCATCGGGCGGATATGCGGGAACCGCGATCATCCCTGCGTACTGGCACGCGAAGAACGACACGATGTAATCGAGCCCGCTTTGCAGCATCAGCAGCACGCGATCGTTCGGCGCGCCATGGCGGCGGAGCACGGCCGCGAGATGCCGCGCGCGCTCGTCGAGTGCCGCGTACGTGAGTTCGCGTGCGTCGGCGTCGCCGTCAGCGAGAAATCGCACCGCCAATTGATCGGGGCGCTGGCCGACGTGCAACTTCATCACCGAGACGAGGTCGTTTGCTGGCGCCGAGGCCCAATTCGCGGTGTGGGGCGCTGTGTTGGCCGTTACGGTTTCGGCCGTTGCGTTGGCCGTTGCGCTCGTTGCGCTACCGGACGCGGAATCGGCAGTCTTAATCGCCGCAACGTCACCTGTGCCACGATCCGCCCTATCTTCTGCCGCGTTCTCCGCGGTGGCCGCACCCGCTGCATGCAGGTTCACGCCATCCTGGCGCGGCGTATTGATAACAGACATCCTCGCCTCCCGAGATTTACCGCGCGCCGCGCGGTCGTCTTCGCCGTGCACCGCATCAGCGCGGCGCACGCAGACCGTCGCCGACGCATGCTTGCGTCGACAACCTGAATTCGTCATTGCGGGGAAAGCAAGGCGTCTCTTGGGAGCGCCGTTATCTGCTGTCGGTCATGCAATGCCGGCAGCGATGCATCGTGACGATGCGAGAGCCGGCATGCGCATGCCGTTCAATACGCGAAGCTGATTGGCATGCCGCCGCGCGGATGCGCGACCGTGCCCATCGGCACGCCGTAGATCGCGCCGAGCATCTTCTCCTCGATCAGCTCTGGCGCCGTGCCGCTTGCTAGCAGCCGGCCGTTTTTCAACGCGATCAGGTCGTCGCAGAAACGCGCGGCCATGTTGATGTCGTGCAACACGACGACCACGCCAAGACCGCGCTGCTGACTCAGCGTGCGCACGAGATCGAGCACTTCGATCTGATGCGCGATATCGAGCGCGGAGATCGGCTCGTCGAGCAGCAGGCACTGGCTATCCTGCGCGACCAGCATCGCGATCCATGCGCGTTGCCGCTCGCCGCCCGACAGGCTGTCCACTGCACGATCCCCGAACCGGGTAATGTCGGTCAGCTCCATCGCTTCATGAACCTTCTCAGCGTCCACGCCGGTAAAGCGGCCGAGCGCGCCGTGCCATGGATAACGGCCGAGCGCAACCAGTTCGCGCACCGTCATGCCGCTCGCGGCCGGCTGCTGCTGCGGCAAATAGGCCACCTGTCGCGCGAACTCGCGGTTCTCCCACTCGCGCAGTGGGCGGCCCGCGAAACGCAGCGTGCCCGCCTTGGGCGACTGCTGACGCGCGAGCAGTTTAAGCAGAGTCGATTTTCCGGAGCCGTTGTGACCGATCAGGCCGCACACGCGACCTCTCGGCAGCGTAAGCGCAAGCGGATGCAACAACACGCGCTCGCCGATGCGAAACGACACGTCATCGAGTTCGTACATCGGTTCGCCGTGCACGGCGCGCGCGGAATCAACGGTTAGATTGGCATTCATGTGCGGAGGCATCCTGATCAGTTATCAACGGACGTGAGGTTCGCCGCATGCGCGGCGCTCGGCCCGTCCTCGACGATCTGACCGAAATCGAGTTTGATAAAGCGCTCTGCAAGATGGAAGTAGCGGTCGTCATGTGTGATGACGAGCACGGTCTTGCCCTTCGTCTTGAGTTCGGGAAGCAGACGCTTATAGAACACGTCCTTGAAAAGCGGGTCCTGATCCGCCGCCCATTCGTCGAACACATAGAACGGCCGGTCCTCCAGATACGCGACGACAAGCGCGAGCCGCTTGCGCTGCCCTTGCGAGAGATCGAGCGTCGAAAATTTGCCGTCCTTCACGCTCACCTTGTGGTCGAGCTGCAGGTCCACCAGCAGTTGCTGCGCGAGCGCGTCGAGTCCTTCGGTATGCATGCCGAGCAGTGTGTCGAACAGGAAGAAGTCGCTGAACACGACCGAGAAATGCTGGCGGTACGCATCGCGCCGTGCTTCGTCGACAGGCTCGCCGTTCAGCAACACCCTGCCACTCTCCGGCACGTACAAGCCAACCAGCATCTTTGCGAGCGTGGTCTTGCCGCTGCCGTTGCCGCCGATCAGATAAACGAGCTCGCCGCGCCGGAACGTAAGATCGATCGGCCCGAGCGTGAACACCTCATTCTCCTTCTCGCGGAAGTAACGGTGCGTGGCGCCGTCGAGCGCGATGGTGTCGAACGATGCGGCGACGGGCGGTTCGAGCATGACTTCGCGCGGCAGTTCCGCGTTGACCTGCTCGATTCGTTCGAGCGCGACCCGCGCCGAACTAAGGCTCGGAATAGCAGAAAGCACGGCTTCTATCGGCATGATCATGTAGACGAACACGATCGCATAGCCGGACATGACATGCGGATCGACTTTGATGTAGCGCGCGAACACGAAGAGCGTAAGGCCGATGAACGCGAACAGAATGAAGTTGCCCCAACTGGACGCAGCCGCATACAGCATGTAGCCGCGCGTGCGCTGCACACGCACCTCCTCGACGTTGCTTGCGAGCGTATCCTCGACGAACGCACGTTTGCGGGCGCGGTGCAGCTTCAGTTCCTTTGCACCGTCGAAGAGTGCGCGGAAGTGCTTGACGAGATCGTCCTCGCGTTTGCGCGACGCGCGCAGATGGAACATTGCGCGGCTGTGCGCGTAGCGAAAGCCTGCCATGCCCAGCACGATAGTCACGATCGCGACCAGCAGAATCGGCCACGACATGTAGCCGAGATAGGCAAGACAACCGACTATCACTGCACTTTGCATCGCGAGCGAAGGCATGCTCACGAAAAACACCACGATGGTGTCGAGATCCTGCGTGAGCACCGCGAGCGATTTCGCCGCGCCCTGCTTCTCCAGCTGCGCGAACGCAGCGTCGCCGATACGACGAATGGTGCGCATGCGAAGCGTCGCCTTCGCCTGCTGGCCGAGCCACATGAAGAGCGACTGTGCGAGCGCGCGCATCGCCAGAACGCCGAGGCCGATCGCAAGGAACTGCCAGCCGAGGCGCGCGAGCCCCTGCGGCGTCGCGACCAGCGCCTGATTGATCAGGGCGAGCAGCGCCGCATTGCCGAGGCCGCCGAGCACACTTGCGATGAGTGCCGCAGCTATCATCCAGCGTGACTTGCTGACCAGTTGCAAAAGTACGGACATGAATCTCCTTTCGTTGCGGCATGAGAGCAGGAAGACGGCAGGTCGGCTCGCACTAGCGAATGCCGCAAGCGTCGTGCAGACGTCCTCGTGCACCGGCCGCGTCAGTTATCGGCGCCTCGCGCAGCGTCTTTTTGCGCGAAGCCTCTTTCGTGTTCATTGCGCGCGTCTTGCGGAGCCACCTGACGGCGGGCCTGCATGGACTGCACTTGCGCTGACGCTGCGTCGCGTGCCTGCGCGCGGCGTTTCAGAAACGGACAGCGCTCCTCGATAGGCGCGTTTGCATCGTCGAGAAAGTACTGCTTCCATTCGAGATTGCCCGGGTCGCCATAAAAGCCGAGATCGGGATGCGCGGGAATCTCGTCCCATGTTTCCAGACGCTTGCGCACCTGATTGCGTGCCTCGCGGCCAATGACCTTGTTCGTGATCGTATCGACAAACACCGAGCGCGGTTGAAACAGCAGCACCATGCCCGGCCCCAGGTTGCGGCTATGGCGCGCGCGAAACGACGGGCACGCGCACACCACGAACATCTGCACGCCCGCATATGAGAACTCCCACGCCTCGTCCATCGGGTCCGGCTGCTGGTCGGCCGCCGGATCCGGATCGCCGTCGTGCAGCTGCTGCAGGATGCTCCAGAACAATGTCCGGTACGCATCGTGCGTAAGCGGCTGCGGGTCCGGCTCGAAAAATACCGCGATATTGTTTCTCCTGTACTCCGGCTGCACGGCGAGCTCCGCGAACGTTTGCATCGTCGCGGGCAGGTCGCGCAAATCGCGCCCGTTGACGAACGAGTAGAACATCTCGCCGCGCCGCTCGGCCATCGTGCCGAAAAAGCACGGATACGCCGGATCGAGCACCTGCTCGCGCAGCGTGGCATACGAAGCGTCCAGCCACGCAGGCGCGGACACCGCCGCGCCCGTCGCCCTGCCGGCAATGATCCGGCTCTTCCAGTCGCTGACCTCGAACCGATCGGCCTCTGCGATAGCACTGTTGCCTGCTTGCATCGTTCGCTCTCTCTTCCTGACCCACTGTTGCGCGCGTCGAACGCGCGAGGCATCCCAGCCTGCGTGGCCGGAACGTCGATATTGCTGTCGTGGGGAAGAGGCGCATTTTTTGTCGATCTCCGCCGTTAGCGCCTGCATGGTGCCGCCGGCTCGTTGCTACCTTGTTACCAGCTTGTTGCCGATCGGTTACGGATGTACCGCGCGATCTGCTGCTGTCATGTCGAAGCCGCCGCCGGTTCGTCGAGCTCGGCCACGAGGGCCTCGACCCACTCGTTCGGAATGATCGGCTGGTGATACGTGCATTCGTTCGATACGACCGTCGAGCCGTGCAGCCTGCCATCCGGAATCAGCACCATGTCGCCTTTGTGCATCGAAAGCTGCATGCCGACGTTGCCCCAGAACAGCATGTCGCCCTCCTCGATCGTGACGAGGCGGTGATCGTTGTGCACGTGCGTCGTCGAGCACATTTCCTGAGGCTCGATGAACGTCTCGCGGTCGATGCCGGGACACTCCGCGTCGATGCGCGAGCTGATGCGATGCGCGAAGTTCACATACTCGCGAATCGACGACAGCCAGCGCAACTGTTCGCCAAGATCCCAACGCCCGCGTTCCGCGAGGCGCTCGCCTGCGACAACGCCTTGTACGCATTGAGCGCGCGCCAGGTCGCCGAAGCCTTGCGCAACACGCTCCAGCGCACGCGCGCAGCGCTGCTGCAGCGCGGCCCTCAGTGCGTTGGAATCGGCCTGGCCGCGGCCGGCCGGTTGCAGATGCGCGCAAGCCCGTTCGAGCGCGAGCCCGAACGCCAGCCACTCCGCCTCGGCTGCGAACGCCGCGCCGATGAGCCCGAACGCGCGGTCCGGACGGCGACCAAGCGCATAGAGCAGATTGCATTTCGCGACGCTCGTCGGCAGATAAAACTGCCAGTACGCATGTTGCCGGCGCGTAATGCAGCTTGCCTCGGCCACGCGCTCGAACAGTGCGTCGTCAGGCACCTGACGGTGAAGGCTCGGACGCTCGTCGGGCGCGAGCATGTCGAAGAAGCCGCTTGCGCCCGCTCGCGCGAGCGCGCGGCGCTTCGATACCGCGAGCGCCCAGCGCTGCACCATGATGAAACGCAGCCCTTGTTCGAGGTAGTCGTTGCTCATCAACCGCTCGAACGTAGCGCTCCAGAATGCGAGTTCGTCGTCGACGATGCGCGTCAGGCGCGCGCTCACGGCGCCGGTGTCTTCGCGGGTATCGACGTCCTTCGTCAGGTATTCGAACGCATACGCTTCCAGGAACGGCGCAATCTGCGCCCCGAGTTCGCGCGTATCTTCGCGATAGAAATCGGCAAAACGCTGCCAGTCGGCGGGCTCGCTGCCTACCGGCGGGCGCGCGACGTCGAGCTCGTAGATCGACATCAGCGTGCGCCCGGACGCAAGCGCCGGCAGACGACTGACGTTGTGCTCGCGCACGGGTTTCATGAACTTGAGGAAGTCGAAATCCTCTGGCCGCAGCGGGCGTCGATGGAAGTCGTCGTCGAGCAGCAGTTCGTCGACCGTCGCGCTGCGAAACGGCCCGGCCGCCGCAAACTGTTTGATGAGCGCCACATAGCGCTCGCTGTGCCCAACGAACGGCGAGAAATCGAAGATCGGCAGCGAAGCCTGGCTCATGGTCATTCGTTCCTTTTCCGGGTTGCCCCAATACTGCAATTAGTGATTACCGCGTGCGCGAGGTCAGCGATTCGCGCGAGCATTCCGCGCTAAGGGTTCGTCATGCCGCGACGTCTCGCACCGGTTGCGCCAGTTGCGCCCGTTGTCCATGCAGCAAGAGCGCTTTGGCCACGGCTGCGAGTACGGCGTCGCGAGCCGTGTCGATGAAGAAGTGCCCGCCGTCGAACCAGTGGACTGCGCATGGGCCGCGTGTCTCGTTTGCCCAGGCGTCTACATCCGCGCGGTTTGCCGTGGCGGGATCATCGCGGCCGATGAAGACGTCGATCGGACAGTCGAGCATGGCCGATGTGTTCGACGTTCCGGGCAGCATCGCGCGCCTCGCAATATGCGCCGGATGCACGCCGCACAGGTGGAAATCGGCGCGCAGCACCGGCAGCATGAAGTCGACGAACTCCGCGTCGTCGAGCAGCTCGGCGGGTGTGCCGCCGCGCTCCCGCAGGCAAGCAATCATTTCGCTCTGCGAACAGTTCAGCCAATGTGTTTCGTGCTTGCGACGCGCTGGCGAGATGGTTGCCGACGCACCGAACCAGACAGGAGCACGTGCTCCGCGCTCGCGCAGCACGTGCATCAATTCGAGTGCGACGAGCGAGCCCATGCTGTGTCCGAACAACGCAAACGGAGCGCCGCCGACCAGCGCGAGCAGTTCATCTGCGAGTTGCGCGATGAGCGCGGGCCATTCGGTATGCGGCGATACGGACCGGCGCATGCCGTGGCCGGGCAATTCGAGCATGCGCGCCTGTACGAACCACGGCAACCGTGGCTGCCAGTCCCGGTACAGCGCCACGCTGCCGCCCGCATGCGCGAGACACACGAGAATTAGCGGGTCCGACATACGCGGCAAACCATTCGACGAGGTCATCGGCTGGACGCCCGTTGATCACGCATTGGGTACGCTTTCGGCCGCAGCGCTCCCGGCCATGGCCTTGCGCAAGCTCAGCGGACGCATATCGGTCCAGACCTGGTCGATCCATTGCAGGCATTCGTCCTTCTTGCCCGACTTGCCGGCTTCACGCCAGCCGGCTGGAATCGCCTTGTAGTCAGGCCAGATCGAATACTGCTCTTCGTGATTTACAACGACAACGAAGTTGGTGTTTTCGTCACCCCAGCTCATCGCGGCTCCTGAATGAAGTTGTACGTCGGTTTGCGGCCAAACATGCCGGGCAGCCCTCGCAAAAGCGCGGCAGATTGCCCGGCAGGATTTGAATCACTACGCATTAAATGCGAATCATTTGCATTTAAATTTACTCGTTGCCCGTGACGCGTGTCAAGGTCCATCCCTCACCCTCTTTGTCTCTGGGCAATGACGACACAGCTTAAAACAAAATCATTCGTCAGACAAGCAAATAGGAATCATTTGCATTACCGTGAGTTTGTCGTCATCATCCATCCGACAGAAAACTCAATTACACCGCCATGGATACCTCTCAGATCCGTCAGATCGACGACACCGTTTCGCCGCGACAACAAGCGTTCTTCGAAACGCTGCTCTCCCGCCAGTCGCACTGGCCGCTGGCCGAGCCGGGACCCGGTGACACCGAGCTAAGTCTGATCTTCGACGCTGCCATGCGAGCGCCGGACCATGGTGCGCTGCGCCCCTGGCGCTTCGCGCTGATTCGCGACGACGCGCGCGCCGATTTCGGCGAAGTGCTCGTCGATGTCGCGGCGCGACGCGAGCCGGCAACGCGTCGCGCAGATCACGAGCAACGGCGGCAACTCGCGTACACGGCGCCGCTCGTGATCGTCATAGCCGCGGCGCCGGTTCCCAATTCGCACATTCCGGAATCGGAGCAACTGCTCGCGGTCGGCGCGGCGGTCATGAACATGCTCAACGCAATTCACGCGCTCGGTTACGGCGGTTTCTGGGCGACGGGCGCCGATGCGTACGACCCCAATCTCCAGGCGGGACTCGACTTCGAGCCGGCCGAGCGCGTGCTGGGTTTCTTATTTGTTGGCACACCGAAATCTCGTGAACACTCAGCGGTGCGCCCACCGCATTCGTTGTACATACGTGAGTGGTTGGGACGTGCATCGGTTTGAAGATGTCGACAGCGATTGAAACGACCGTCCCGCTTCACTAGAAGCTGCGCGAGACGCGACCTCAAGCGCAATTTCTAAGCACGCGTTGAAACACGCGGCGCGGTCAGTCATGCGTCACCCGCACTAGTCGGACAAGCGCATAACTTGTGCCGACAATTTCCGCCTGCATGGGCGCAGCCGACTAACGTTGGTCGAATTTAGACAGCCGGCCCTGTATTAAAGTGGAAACGCGGAACGACTTTGCAGAGGTGTCCCTATGTTCTCAGACGAATCCAAACGTCTCGAAACGCGGGACCAGGACGAAACTTTGTTCGGCGCGGTGTACATCAGCAATGTCGCGTCGGGCGTAGGCATATTGGACGTGGAATCGATTGTGTCGGTGTCTCGCGTGCTCAATCGCGCGGATGCACTGACCGGTTTTCTCGTCCACGCGGGCCGCAATTTTGTCCAGTACCTCGAAGGCGATCCGGTAGCAGTGAGAGAATGTCTGCGCCGTATCGGCAATGACAGCCGTCACTACGACATGCGGATTGTCGCGATCGGTTCGCTGGAAAACAGGCACTTTGCCGAGTGGTCGATGGGGTATTTCACCGGCGACATTCACGGCTCCGAGCGCATCGAAAATGTGCTGACAAGCTGGTCGGGTACGGACCGCTCGCTTCTAGAGGAAGTCTGGCGCATCACGCAAGCTGCCAAAACGCTGCCGGAAGTGAGCGAATCGCATCTCGTAGCAGGCCGGTTCGACGTTCTGGTGCGACGCGGTGCGAAATGAACGGCGCCTTGTCGCGTCGGTGGTGATCCTGTCACTACCGTCCTTATGCCGGATCTTCTTCGCGCGAGCCGGCAGGAACATCCATGCGCGCGCAGTTCCTGCCCGTTCCGGGCCTTGACGTTGCCCCCTGGCATCGTCATGCAAAGTACCGACAAGCGCCGTCATTGCATTTTCCATAGCATGGCTGCGATCGTGCCCTCGTCCTGGAACACGGTCAGCACGTCGGGAATCCCGGTGATCGGCACGTTGTTGACCGTCAGGAAGAATACGATGCGGCGGCCGCTCTTCGCATCGATATAGCCGGCGAGCGCCTGCCCTTTCAGCAGCGGCATGCCCGGCACGGCCGGATTTTCGGCGACGTACGTGCCCGTCTTCGCGTGCACCTGGCCTCTCGCTCCCGCTAATGTAGAGTCAGCTTCGAAGTTTGTGACTGTGGCGAGCGATCCGTCCACGCCGAGCACCGGCATCGAATTGAAGTACGGCGTAAAAGCAGGTTTCGCGCTCATACCGCGCAGCATCGCAACGACGGCTTTGCCGTTGGCCGTGGTCTCGCCGCCGCCGCTGCCGTCGATGAAATGATATTGAGCCGGCGAAATGTTGAACACGGTGGACAGTTCGCTCTGTTCCGCGGCAAGCGAACCGGCCATGGTGGTCGATCCGTTGTGCGCGAGTCCGAACTGCATCAGCGTCACGTCAGCCCCAATGTTGTAGCTGATTTTGTTGACGTATCGAACGTGCTGCGCATACGGCGCCGATGTCAGTTGCGCCACCTGTTGCGCGCTCGAATACGAGCCCTTCGCGGGCAGCAACTGCGCAGGATTGGCCGCGACGGGCGCGGCCGTTACCGTTACGCCCGAGCGCGCGAGTGCTTCGATAAAGATCGTGCGCGCGTAGTTCGACGGCTCGCTCACGCGGAACGTGCGGATCAGCGGATATGCGTTGGTCAGAATGGGCACGTAACCCGCCGGCACGGTCCCGCTGACAGTGGCCACACAATTAGGCGCGCCGATGCACTGCGGTGGCTCGGGGTCGAGCCCGATGGCGAGCGTCGACGTCGCGCTGCCGGTCTTCAGCGTCGATTGCACGGAGAAAGCCGCCGACTTCGGCCGCCAGTCGAATGGAACAGCGGCGCCTTCGGCGCTCTGCGATAGTGTGACGTCGACGAGGTCGTCATTGACGAAGATCGGCCGCACGTCGAATTCACCGCGGAAGTTGAACGGTTCGAAAAGACGGTCGTCGATCACGACATTGCCGTTGATCGTGGTGATGCCGGCGGCCGCCACCTGCGCCGCCAGCGCGTTGTATCCCGCGAGTGGGTCCGGCGCCGACAGCACGGCATTGCCGAGCGAGTTCGCTTCGTTATGGTCGAAGTCGGTGAGCGCTATCGTTCCATCGGGATTGGCGCGCCCGCCCATCGTCAGATCTCCGCTTGCAACCAGGATCAGATTGCCGTTGAGCGTGCCGTTCGAAGCAACGCTGCCTTGCCGATAGACTGGCGTGACGAACTTGTGTTGCGCGCCGAGCGCGTTGAGCGCGTTTCCGGTCGAGAAGACTTTACGCACCGAGGCAATGAACATTTGCGAGTTGGAGTCGAGGTCGTAGATAACTTTCCCGGACTCGAGATCGACCACCAGCATGGACCAGCTCGCACTCTTATAGGCGGGCTTCTGCATTACCTGCATGATGGATGCAGGCACGGCTGTATTCGAATCGATAGACCCGCCGCACGAGGCCAGCAAAAATGCACCTGCAATCACGGTCCAGCGTTTGCACGCTCCACGGATTGTCGTCATTGTTGCGATCGTCGCGTTCATCGCAGGCCTCCAGATTCGATCTGCCTTTGCAAACTGAATGGCTCGGGTCGACGCATTGCGCGCCGATGACCGCGATTATTCGCGCCGACAGACCCAAAACCCTGCCCACTATATTCCGCCGATTGCGAGGGCGATCGTCTTTTTGCAGCCAAAATCCAGAAAACCGGCCATGCCCTGCGTGAGTCGCTGCCGCTCGTGCGCAAACTGCGAAGCCAGGCAGCGCACCGCGCAAAAGTGACGCACCGCAATAAAGACCCGCGCTTTGCGCCACTACGGAAGCTTCACACCGACGACTCAAACGTACGACCGACTACCCCTGCGGCGCTTCCCACCCAATGCCAAGGCTCTTCTGCAGAGACACGAAGTCCTTCAGCAACTCGGCCTGCCCTGCCACGACGTTCTGCTGCGCGCTGAATTCCTGGCGCTGCGTGTCGAGCAAATCGATCAACGTCGCGACACCCGCCGTGTAGCGCTGCCGCATCAGCGCGGCAGAGTGGGTCGCGGACGTCTCCACTTTCAGCAACGTCACGACATGCTCCCGCTGATGTCCATAGCGCGATAGCGAAGAGTTCGCGTCCTGAAGCGCGCCGAGAACAGCCTTCGTATAACGAGCCTCGGCTTCGTCTCGCGACGCCTCAGCCGCATGTACGCTGCCTAGCGTGCGTCCGAAATCGAATGCATTCCATTGCAGATAGGGTGCGGTAATCCAGCTGAAGTTGCTCTTGCGTATGAGATGGCCCGGATCGCTCGCGCTGAAGCCGATATCGCCGAACAGCGTCACTTTCGGGAAAAAGTCCGCCACGTGTTCGCCGATTTGCGCGTTGCTCGATGCAAGCCGCCGCTCCGCAGCTCGAATGTCCGGACGGCGCTGCAACATCGCGGAGGGATCGCCAATGGGCACCGTCGCTGGCATAGGCGGCAGCGGCCGGGCAGACGCCAGTTGCTGATCCAGCGCGCCGGGTGCGCGCCCGGTCAGCACCGCGAGGCGGTCGAGCGAATCGCTCATTTGCGCGTCGAGCGGAATCAGCGTCGAGCGCGTGTTTTCGACCTGCGTGGTCAGACGTTCGACATCGATATCCGCAGCCGTGCCGCGCTCACGCCGCTGCTGCGTTAGCGTCAACATTTTCTGTTCGATGTCCGCCTGGCGCCGCGCGAGTTCAAGCCGCGTTTGCTGGTCGCGCAGATCGATGTACGTTTGCGCCACTTCCGCGGCAAGCGAGACCTGAGTGTCCGCGAGATCAGCGTCGACTGCTTCCGCATTGGCCGATGCGGCTTCGATCGCGCGCCGGGTGCCACCGAACAGGTCGATTTCCCATGAGGCGTCGAAACCCGCCGTGTAAAGCTGCAGCGGCCCCCTTCCCGACGACCCCGAACTGCCACCGGACGAACCCGCCGAACTGAGCGCGCTCAGATCGGGCTCGCGGGTGCGCAGCGCAGCCGCGTTGACCGAAAGCTTCGGCAAAGCGTCTGCGCGCTGCGACTGCAGCTGCGCGCGCGACTCACGCAGGCGCGCCTGCGCAATATGCACGTCCGGGCTATGTGCGAGCGCGGCGGCAATCAGATCGTTCAGCTGCGGGTCGTTCAGTGCGAGCCACCATTCGCGAGGCGCCGGTGCCGCGGTCGTGCCGGCCGCCGGCGTGCGCACGAACGCTGCGCCGCGAGCATCCTGCGCAACGGGCGGTGCACCGTGATAGTCGGGACCGACTGTGCAGCCCGGCAAGACAGACAGCGAAGACAGAAGCGCCGCGGCGGCCAGGGCGAAACTCGAAGGACGGTTGAACATCATGTGAGATCAGAAAACATTAGTGTCCAGCGGACGGAGGCGCCGGCGCATTCCTGCGCGGCGTCTTCAGAAGCAACGCAAGAGGAATGCAGGCGACGAGCGCGATGGCGAGCAGATAGAAAGTTTCCGAATAGGTCATCACGATCGCCTGCTGCTGGATCTGCGCGCCGAGCTGGCCGAGCGCTCGCATTCGCGAGTACGCCATGTCGCCGGTATGGGTGAACCAGTTCGCCGCATTGGCGGCAATGCTGTCCTGACCGATCAGCGAATTCGCGCTCACCGATTCACGGATCATTGCCGTATGAAACGTCGTGCGCCGGTCGATCACGGTGCCGATGATCGCAAGGCCGATCGAGCCGCCGAGATTGCGCGCCATGTTGTAGAGTCCCGCGGCATCGCCGGAATCTTCGCGCGACACCGCAGCCATCGAGGCCTGATTGAGCGGCATCATTGCGAGCATCTGCGCGGTGCCGCGTATGAGTTGCGACCAGACGAAATCGTGCCCGACACTTTGCGCCGTCAGGCTGATGTCGAGCATGCAACTGAGCGCGTACAACACGAGCCCAGTGATGACGAGAAGACGGAAATCGAATTTGCCAAGCAGCCGCGGCAGCACCGGCATGATCAGAAATGCCGGCAGCCCCGAGAGCAGCATGATCGCGCCCGACTGCTCCGCGTTATAGCCCGCCACCACGCCGAGAAACTGCGGCAGCAGATACGACACGCCATAAAGCGCAGCGCCGACCGCCGACACGATCACGATCACGCTCGCATAGTTAGGATTACGCATCAGACCGAGGCGCACGATCGGCTTCTTTGCCGTCATTTGCGAAGCTGCGATCAGGAGCATGCCGAAAACCGATACACAGGTGAGCAGGACGATTGTCGACGACTCGAACCAGCGCTCGCGCTGCCCTTCTTCGAGCACCACCGTGAGCGAACTGAGCCCGATCGCGAGTCCGACGATGCCGAGCCAGTCCGCCTTGAAGAAAGCTTCCCAGTGAGGCTTGTCCGACGGCAGTCCGACAATCAGCAGCGTCATCAGCGCTAAGCAGATCGGCAGGTTCATGAAGAAGCACCAGCTCCAGCTGACGTTCTCCGCGAGCCAGCCGCCGACTACCGGCCCCAGCAGCGGCCCGAGCAGCACGATCAGGCCGAACATCGTCATGCCGACCGGCAACTGCGAAAGCGGCAGCCGTGTGCGGATGATGGTCTGCGCGGTAGGAATCAGCGCGCCGCCAGTAAAGCCCTGGCCGATCCGGCCGGCGATCATCATGGGCAGCGTGTGCGACCAGCCGCACATCATCGAAAATGCAATGAAGAGCGCCGAGTTGGTGAGCAGAAAGTTGCGCAGGCCGAAGACGCGTGTGAGCCATGCCGCGAGCGGAATCATCACGATCTCGGACATCAGGTAGCCGGTGGAAATCCACGTACCCTCCGTTCCCGTCGCGCCGATTTCGCCCTGAATCTGCGGCAGCGCGGAGTTCGTGATCGAGATGTCGAGCGTCGCCATCAATGCGCCGAGCGCGCCGGCGGCAACGGCGATCCAGTCGCCGACGCTCGCCCGCTCTTCCCCGTGTGGTGCGGCAGGCGCCGCAGTCGCCGGCGTCGCGTCAGCCACGACGATTCTCGGCATCGATACGCGCATCGCGCTCACGCGCAGACCGCGTGTCGACATCGACCGTGACGGACAGGCCTGGCAACAATACGCTGCGCGTCTCGGCCCCCGTATCGATACGAATCCGCACGGGCACACGCTGCACAATCTTCGTGAAGTTGCCGGTCGCATTCTCCGGCGGCAGCAATGCGAACTGCGAGCCGGTGCCCGGCGAGAAACTGTCGATCACACCGTGCAGCGTATGGCCAGGCAACGCGTCGACATGCATTTCGACGGGCTGGCCGACCCGCATGCGGCCCACCTGCGTTTCCTTGAAATTAGCCAGCAAATAGGTACTTCGTACGGGAACGACCGTCAGCATCCGCGTGCCGGGCTGCACGTATTGACCGACGCGCACGGTGCGGTCCCCTACCTTGCCGCCGAGCGCACTGCGCACCATGGTGTTCTCGAGATCGAGCCGCGACTGTTGTGCGCTTGCCTCGGCGGCTTCGAGTTGCGCGCGCGCCTGTGCAAGCTGCGCGGTGGCAGAGCCGATCTGCGAACGTGCGGCGTCGACCGCGGCTGCGTTTGCGGCAAGCGTGGCATTCGCCTGGTCGCGCGTGCTGGTCAGCTCGGCCATGCGTTCACTGCTTTCAGCGCCGGTCGCGATGAGCGGCGCGTAACGCCGCACTTCGTCGCTCGCATGCTGTGCACTCACGCGGGCCACCCGCTCTTGCGCCTGTGCCTGCGCAATATTGGACTGCTGCTGTTTGATGTCGGCCTGCGCGCGTTCTATGTCCGCCTTGCGTGCGTCGATGGTCGCGAGCGCCTGGTCGAGCGCAACCTGGTACTGGCGCGCGTCGAGATGCACGAGAGGATCGCCCGGCTTCACCATCTGATTGTCCGCGACATAAACTTCCGTCACATAGCCGGACACCTTGGGGGCGACCGTGACGCTGTCGGCCTGCAGATAGGCGTCGTCGGTACTCTCGATAAAGCGCCCTACGGTCCACCAACGCGCGAGCCAGATACCTCCGGCAATGAGCGCGACAACGCCGAGCGCGATCAACACCGTGCGCCGGCTCGGACGGCGCACGCCTGACGACGGCGACTCTTCGGCGGGTCGGGGACGGGACGGGGAATCTGCGGTCGTTGACATCTCAATGGTCCAATTATTTCCAGTTGGCAGAATTATTCCAGTCGATAGAATTGTGTCAAGTGATATATTTGTATGGAAGTAATGGAGAGAAATGCATGAACCCCGCACAGAAAGTGCGTCGGTCGCCCGAAGGCGGCTACGCACGCGGTGACGAGACGCGTCAGCGAATAATCGAAGCAGCGATCCAGCTGTTTGGCGAACACGGATTCGAAGGCGCGTCGACCCGCGAGATCGCGGCTTGTGCCGGCGTCAACGCGCCCGCGCTGCAGTACTACTTCGAGAACAAGGAAGGGGTGTATCGCGCGTGCGTCGAAGCACTGGCCGACGATGCATGGAGAACCTTCGGCCCGGCCATCGAACACGCACAGGCCGTGGTGCGCGAAAACGCCGCGACCGAAGTGTTGATCGACGCTTTCATCCGGATTCAGGAAGCCATGGCAGACGGCGCGTTCGCGAAAGCGAGCAAGCCGGGCCGGCGGATGTTCTTTGCACGCGAGCAGGCCGGCTACGAGCCCGAGAGCGCCACGCAGATTCTCGCGTGCCGGATCCGTCAGCCGTTGAACGAAGCGAGCGCCGCACTGGTCGCGCGTATCTGCGGGCTAGCCTCCGACGACCCCGTCACGCAGATTCGCACATTCAGTCTGCATGGACAGCTGGTGGTCTTTCACCTCGCGCATCGCTCGACGCTGTCGGTTCTCGGCTGGAAAAGCATGGATGCAGAGAAGGCGGAGCAGTTGAAGTCCACGGTACGCGATCAGACGCGAATACTGCTCGAACACTGGAGCCGGGAACGCGACGCGCGGCACGTGAAAGATGCGAAAGGTGCGAAAGCCGCGAGCAAACCGCCGCGTTCGCGCAAGCAGGCCCGAGGCGATGACGACGGTAACTGAAGCACGGCCCGCGTATCCGCCGGGGCCGGCCTGGGAGCCGGCCTAGGGACCGGCCGATCACGCGGCGAGCACCGCGAGTGCTCTGCGAACCGAAGCCGAAGCTTCAGCGCCAGAAACCAAGGTTGAATCGCGACCGCGCGCTGTCGCCAGCGCGTGCGTTTCAATCCATAGCCGAAAGGTAATCCGCCAGACGGGCGAGCATTGCATCGCAATCGCTCAGTTGCTCGCTGGTGAGATATTCATCTGGCTTATGCCCCTGGTCCATACTGCCCGGTCCGCAGACCACGGTGGGAATGCCCGCCTGCTCGAAGAGCCCACCTTCGGTGCCGAACGCCACGGTGCCAAACTCATTTGAACCGGTCAGCAAGCTTAGAAGACGCGCCGCTTCGCTATCGGGCGACGTAGCCAGTGCCGGATAAGCAGAGAGCGACTGGAAGCGGATATCGGCGTCGGACTTCACGGCACGCATTCTGGGAAGCAGCTCGGCTTCGGCGTACGTTTGCAACTCGTCGGCTACCTGACCGGCGTCGAAACCCGGCAGCGCCCGGACTTCGAAATCGAACTCACATTCTGCGGGCACGATGTTCAGCGCACGGCCGCCTTTGATCACTCCCGTCTGCACGGTCGAGAACGGCGGATCGAACCGTTCGTCGCGATACTCGGGCTGCGCGAGATGATCGCCGATCTCTTCCAGACGGCTGATCATGCGCGCCGCGTACTGAATGGCATTGACACCATATGGCGCGTAGGCCGAATGGCACGGCGCACCCTTGACCTGACAACGCATCGCCAGTTTGCCCTTGTGTCCGAGCACCGGCTTGAGTTCGGTCGGCTCGCCGATCAGACACAGCACCGGCTTGTGCGGACGCCGTTCGAGTTCAGCGAGCATAGGCCGCACGCCAAGGCACCCGACTTCCTCGTCGTATGAAAAGGCGAGATGCACCGGGAGCTTCAAATCGCGTTCGACGAAGCCCGGCACCGCCGCGAGCACCGATGCGATGAAGCCCTTCATGTCGGCCGTCCCGCGACCATACAGCCGCCCGTCACGTTCGGTGAGACGGAATGCGTCGACGCTCCACGCCTGTCCTTCGACCGGCACCACGTCGGTATGGCCTGACAGCACAATGCCGCCCCGCTCGTGCGGACCGATAGTCGCAAACAGATTCGCCTTCGTACGCTCGGCGTTGTAGAAGAGTTCGCTCTTCACACCCAGTTCGTCCAGGTAATCTCGAATGAACCCGATCATGTCCAGATTCGACTCGCGGCTGACCGTGGCAAAGCCGATCAACGTGGAGAGCAGCGCGCGACTGGACCTGTCACTCATTGCCTGGCACCCCGTAGCTCGGCGCGGCGGTCGGATTCAAAGCGCGCGTCAGATAGTCCTGCATTTGCGGCTGATATGCGCGCCACAAACCATCGAGTTGGCCGATGGGATCGTCGTCCGCCCAATCGACACGCAAGTCGACGATCGGCCAGCTCACATCGCCCACGATTCTGAGCGCCGCCGAATGCACGGGCCCCGCCTCGCCGCCAGCGGCCATCGCCGCATGCATAGCCGCGAGCAGCCGATCGGCAAGCGGGCCTGAGGTCTGCTCGAACGCAGGGACCATTGCCTCGATCACTTCGACGCCAGCGAGCATATTGCCCGCTGCCACGCATTGCTTGCCCGCAACCGCGTGATACGTGCCCAACGCTTCCTTGCCGCTGAAGAACGCCGTGCGGCCCTGGCTATCGACCACCGTCACCTGACGATATTCGCTCCAGTCGCTTGCGCCTAGCGCACGATCCAACGCGGCGGCGGGATCGAATTGC
This sequence comes from Paraburkholderia caledonica, assembly GCF_000383275.1. NCBI lineage: Bacteria > Pseudomonadati > Pseudomonadota > Betaproteobacteria > Burkholderiales > Burkholderiaceae > Paraburkholderia > Paraburkholderia caledonica. The sequence goes on from NZ_KB911043.1 coordinate 125,741, forward strand.
CCGCTTTCGAGAAGGTCGAGAATCTGCGGCCCCAGTGCCGGCAGCGTGACGTTTTGCGTCGCGACCACGCCGACGCCTGCACGCACCCAAGGGCACCGGGCGCCCACTGCAATGCTCGACGAACTGATCGCAACCCCAAGCTGCCCCGACTGCGCGCAGCGTCCGACAATGGAGAATGTCATGTCCCGCTCCTCAGGCTTGCGGCCGCGTCCATCCGTCTGGAATGACGGCGATTACGTCGATCTCCATCAGCCATTGCGGCTGACCGAGCGCAACCACGACGAGGCCGGTGGAAATCGGAAATACGCCCTTCAGCCACTTGCCGACTTCCTGATACACAGGCTCGCGATAGCGGACGTCGGTCAGATACGTCGTTGTCTTGACGACGTGAGACAAGTCGCTGCCCGCCTCTTCGAGCAATTGCTTGAGGTTTTTCATGGCCTGCTCGGCCTGGGCGCGCGGATCGCCCAAGCCGACCAGACGTCCTTCGAAATCGGTCCCCACCTGGCCGCGTACATAAACCGTATTGCCTGCGCGCACGGCCTGACAGAGGTCGTTGTCGAGCGTCTGGTTCGGATATGTGTCCTTCGTGTTGAACATGCGAATTCGGGTATGCGTAGGTTGGCTCATGAGTGCACCATTTATATGGGGAGAAAGATGGGGAGACGCGTGAATCAGTTCACGCCCATTTCGCTTACTTTATGAACCTTTGAACCGGCGGACGTGCCGTCGGCAGCGTCAGTACCTGTTGCGCTTTCGTCGCGGCTCGCCACGTCGCGTTGCGGTCCATCGTAATACGCCAGATATTTGCGCTGCGTGACGATGTGATCGGCGACGTGCTTCGCGTCGTGCCACACGCCCCAGATAAACGCAGAGCCGCGACGCGACAACCACGGCAGTCCGAGAAAATAAATGCCCGGCTCCTTCGATACGCCGCGCTGATGCGACGGCTTACCTTTTTCGTCGAACGCGTTCACGTCCAACCAGCCGAAATCGACTGCATAACCGGTTGCCCACACAATCGACGTCACGCCGGCTTCTGCCAGATCGAGTTCGCGAAGCGGATGCGTGACGCACTCGGGGTCGGCGGGAATGGCGCGCGCCTCCGGTTCTTGCGGAAGATCGAGACCGTTGCGCTCGGCATACGCGTCGGCCGCGTCCAGCAGCGACAGATAGTTCTCGTCGCCGCGCGCGATGTTCGCCGCCAGATCGTCTTCGAAGACAGCGACGCCATTGTCGAAAGACTTCGTGAGACCCACGAGCGTAATGCCCTGATGCGCGAGACGCCGGAAGTCCACCGTATGACCGCCGCGTGACCCGCTTACTGCGATCGTCACGTGTTCCCTGCCCGGCTTCATCACCTCCGCGTCCCATTCGCCCAGCACGCCGAGCCACCAGCAAAAATCGCGACCGCGATAAGCGCGCGGCGGACGGTCGTGCGCACCGACCGACAGATAAACGCACCTGCCTGCACGCTGCAACTCGTCCGCGATCTGCACGCCGGACGATCCCGCGCCCACCACGAGCACGCCTCCTTCAGGCAATTGCCCCGGGTTGCGATAGTCGGCGGAATGAATTTGCGTGAGACGCGTGTCTTGCGGCGCAATCGGCGGAATGACGGGGCGCTGGAAAGGTCCCGTTGCAACGACCACGCGATTAGCCTTGATCGTGCCCTCCGACGTTTCGACCGTAAAGCCCGGACGTCCCGCATTACGCACGACGTGCTTCACCTCCACACCGGTGCGGATCGGCGCATCGAACTTCTTTGCATATGCGACGAAATAATCCGCGACCTGTTCCTTCGGCGCAAAAGCGTCCGGATGAACGTCGGCGAACTCCAGGTTGGGGAAACGATCGTGCCATGCGGGACCGTTCGCAACCAGCGAATCCCAGCGCCCGGTACGCCAGCGCTCGGCAATACGGGCGCGCTCCAGTACGAGGTGCGGCACCCCGAGCCTCGTCAGGTGTTCGCTCATCGCGACGCCGGCCTGGCCGGCGCCGACCACCAGCGTATCGATCGACGTTGTTTCGAGTGTCATGACTGTGTCCTTCAGAAGAGGCTATAGCGAATCATGCTTGCAGACGGCGTGTGCCGCCCCGGCCGTTCGTCTCCCGTCAAAATCTACCCGCCCGTTCCGAATCCGAAAAACATATTAAAAAAATGCAGCGCATCGGTTTTTCCTATGCAGCGCTTTTTGACCGCCTCACAATGCCGCTCGTTGAAGACCTTGAAGATGGAGCGTCGTCGATGGAAAGTCACCCGTTGCGCTATTCATTGCGCCAGTTGCGCTATTTCGTCGTCACGGCGGAAGCGCTGTCTTTCACGGCGGCGGCAAAGCGCCTGCATATTTCGCAACCGTCGATCTCGACGGCGCTTGCGGATCTCGAAGTCTCGTTCGGCGTGCAACTCTTCATACGACATCACGCGAGCGGTCTTTCGCTCACGCAGGCCGGACGCGATCTGCTCGGCCAGGCGCGCAATCTGCTGAAAATCGCGGAGGAACTGCAAACGACCGCGAAGGAAATGGACGGCGGCATGACGGGTGCGATTGCGCTCGGCTGTCTCGTCTCCCTCGCGCCGCCGCTCATGCCGCGGTTGATCAGCCGCTTCACGGGCGAGCACGCGGGCATTTCGTTTCGCACCGTCGAGGCGCATCAGGACGGCCTTTTACGCGGCCTGCACGACGGCTCGCTCGACATCGCTCTCACCTACAGCCTCGACCTGACCGAGGACATTGCTTTCACGCCGCTGCTTTCGCTGCCGCCTTACGCGATCCTGCCGCGCACGCATCGGCTCGCCCGCGCGCGCAAGGTATCGCTCGCCGACCTTTTGCCCGAGCCTTATGTAATGCTCGACTTGCCGCACAGCCGCGAGTACTTCGCCGCGCTCTTCGACGCAGTGGGCAGCCGGCCGGTGCCGGCGTTTCGCTCGTCGCAGCCCGAGGTCGTGCGCGGCATGGTGGCCAACGGACTTGGTTATAGCCTGCTTAACTTTCCACTCAAGTCGACTCGCACGGTGGATGGCGAAGAGTTCGTCATTAAACGCTTCAAAGACAACGTCAACGCAACGATGCTAGGCATCGCACAATCGCGCACGATGAAGCCTCGCCAGGTCGTGCATCGTTTTGCGTCGTTCTGCGAGAACTACATCCGGCGACTGCATATAGACGAATGAGTCATCGCGGTTGGTCGACGGCTTTCAGATTGCGTTCGCTGCATAGACAAAACCTTTGCTTTGTATCTGAAAACAATATTTTGGCTTGCAAATTGGCTTGATAGATTGGTGGCCATGTTGAGCGCTACGCCGCGAGGCTTTACGCCGGCTCGCTCTGACCGTCACGAATCGAGGGGGACGCATGACCGACCTGCCAACGACGACTGCAGTGCATGCACTGGTTGAAAAGCTGCAGACGGGTTGCGAACGGCCATTCGGCGATGCGCGTTCAATGCCGCCCGGTGTCTACACGTCGCCCGAATTTCTGGCGCTGGAAGAGCGCGCGATCTTCTCGCGGGAATGGCAATGCGTCGGCCGTGCTAGCGCGCTGAAAGCCCCCGGTGATTACCTGAGCGCGCGCATCGGCGCGCAACCCGTCGTGGTTCTGCGCGACGAACAGATGCAACTCAGGGCCATGTCGAACGTGTGCCTGCATCGCATGTCGGTATTGCTCGAAGGACGCGGAAACGTGCGCCGCATCGTCTGCCCGTATCACGCGTGGAATTATTCACTGGACGGCGCATTGCACGGCGCGCCGCTCATGGACCGGCAACAGGGCTTCTGCAAGGAAAGCTACCGGCTGCCCGCAGTGCGTTGCGAAGAATGGCAAGGCTGGCTCTATGTGACGCTCGACGAAAACACGCCGCCCGTGCGCGAACAGCTTGCCGATCTGAGCGAACTGATCGGCGCATACGGTATGTCGGACTACATTGAAACGTTCTATGAAGAGCACGTGTGGGACACGAACTGGAAGATCCTCGCGGAAAACTTCATGGAAAGCTATCACCTGCCCATGTTGCATCGCGCGACGGTCGGACCGCATTCGCGGCTCGAAGAAATGGAATGCCCGCCGGGTTATCCCGCGTTCAACTATCACTGGATTTCGAAGGAAGCGTCTTTGCCGATCGGCAACGCGCATCCGGAGAACACGCGACTTACCGGGCATTGGCGCAAGACCACCGCGCTGCTCGCGATCTACCCGACGCATCTGGTCACGCTTACCCCAGGTTACTTCTGGTATCTCGTGCTGCAACCTCAGGGCGTAGGGCACGTGCATATCCGCTTCGGCGGAGGGCTTGCGCCGGAGTTCATCGCGGACCCCGAAGCGAACGCGCATATGGCGACGCTGAAGAAACTGCTGGACGACGTGAACGCCGAAGATAAACGCGGCGTGGAAGCGGTCTTTCGCGGCGTGCACGCGCCGCTCGCGAAACCGGGCCATTTGAGCCATCTCGAACGCCCCAACTATGACTTCGCGCGCTACCTAGCCAGCAAGATCGCCGCGACGCAGCCCGGTACACATTGATTACGACGCATCATCGACAGGACGCGATCACGATGTCAAACCCTTCCTTCATTTCGCTCTCGCGCGTGAGCAAATCGTATGACGGCGCCCAATATGTCGTCGATGACTTGAATCTCGAGGTGGGCAAGGGAGAATTTCTGTCGCTGCTCGGTCCCTCCGGCTCGGGCAAGACAACCACGCTGATGATGCTCGCGGGATTCGAAACGCCCACTCACGGCGAAATCCGCCTCGACGGCCGCCGCCTCGACGACAAGCCGCCGCATCAGCGCGACATCGGCATGGTGTTTCAGAACTACGCGCTTTTTCCGCATCTGACGATTGCGGAGAACGTCGCCTTTCCGCTTTCCGTGCGGCACGTGAGCCGCGCCGAGCAGAAGGTGCGTGTGAAGCGTGCGCTCGACATGATCGAACTTCCGCATCTGGCGAACCGGCGTCCTGCGCAACTCTCCGGCGGACAGCAGCAGCGCGTCGCGCTCGCACGTGCGCTCGTTTTCGAGCCGAGTGTCGTGCTGATGGACGAGCCGCTCGGTGCGCTCGACAAGCGCCTGCGCGAAACGATGCAATACGAAATCATGCGCCTGCATCGCGAACTGTCGCTCACGATCGTCTACGTGACGCACGATCAGGCGGAGGCACTCACCATGTCGAACCGCGTGGCCGTGTTTTCCGATGGCCGCATCCAGCAGGCCGCCACACCGAGCGAGCTTTACGAAAATGCGCAGAACGCGTTCGTCGCCAACTTCGTCGGCGAGAACAATGGACTGACCGGACGCGTGGCGAATACGGGTGACGGCTCCGCAACGCTCGCGCTTTCGGACGGCAGCATGATTCGCGGCCGTTGCGAAGAAGGCCTGCGCGCCGGCGACGAAGCGATGCTCGCGCTGCGCCCCGAACGCGCGCATATCCCGAGCGCGGAAGGCACGCTCGCCGCCGAACACGACAACGTAGTGCGTGCGCGCGTCGACGAACTGGTGTATTGCGGCGATCATCACCGTGTACATCTGACGCTCGGCTCGCGCGATTCGATCGTTGTGAAAGTGCCGAACACCCAGCGTCATGCGCTGCCCTCGCCCGGCAGCACCATCGACGTCGCGTGGCGCCACGACGACTGCAAGATTCTCGCCGCACCTGCGCCGCGAAGCGCGCCCGCAATCAACGTAACCACACCGCCCTCACCTTCCATAATCACGACCGCACCAGCAGGAGCCAACTGACATGCGCACCCTCATCAAAGCACAATGCGCTGCACTCGCCGTAGCCGCATTCGCCACCGTGACCACCCAGGCAGCGGAGACGCTCTCCGTCGTGACCTTCGGCGGCGCGTACGAAGCGGCGGCCAAGAAAGCCTACTTCGAACCGTTTACGCAGGCCACGGGGATCGGCTTCTCGACCGAATCGTACGACGGCGGGCTCGCCAAGCTTTCCGCGATGGAGCAGGCCAAAAACACCACGTGGGACCTGATTGACCTCGAAACCAACGATGAGATCACCGCCTGCGAGGAAGGCCTCCTGCAGAAGTTCGACAAGAAGACGATCGGCAAGACGAGCGACTTCATTCCCGGCTCGATCAGCGATTGCGCGGTCGCGAGCATGGTGTGGTCGACGGTCTATGCGTACGACGCGAGCAAGCTCAAGACGGCGCCGACCACCGTCAACGACTTCTTCGACTTGCAGAAATACCCGGGCAAGCGCGGCTTGCGCAAGTCGCCGAAGGTGTCGATGGAATGGGCGTTGATCGCGGACGGCGTCGATCCTAAAGATGTCTACAAGGTGCTCGGCACGCCCGCCGGCGTGGATCGCGCGTTCAAGAAGCTCGACACGATCAAGAAGAGCATTGTGTGGTGGGAGTCGGGCGCGCAGGCGCCGCAGTTGCTCGCCGACGGCGCGGTCGTCATGACGCAGGCCTACAACGGCCGCATCTCCGATGCCGCGAAGAAGGACAACAAGCCGTTCAAGGCGGTCTGGGACGCGCAGGTCTACGACTTCGACTGGTGGGCCGTGCCGACCGGCGCGAAGCACGCCGACGCCGCGGCGAAATTCATCGTCTCGGCTTCGCAACCCAAGGCTTACGCGGATCTGTCGAAGTACATCGCGTACGCGCCGCCGCGCAAGGACGCGATTGCGCTCATCGACAAGCAGCGTCTTGCCGATTTGCCGACCGCGCCCGAGAACTTCAAGCGCGCGCTGCAGATCAACGCGAACTTCTGGGCCGACAACGCGGACCAGATCAACAAGCGCTTCCAGGTGTGGCTGACGCAGTAACGCCACCGTTCGACGAGAGCCCAACTTGACTACCAGCATGCCCGCTTCCGCCCAAGGCACGGTCCCGGGCTCTCCGACGAGAGCCGAAGGCCGCGCGTCGTTTCAGAAGGCGCGCCGCCGCGCATCGTTGCAGGCGTTGCTGCTTGCGCTGCCGTTGCTCGTGTTTCTGCTGTCGACGTTCATTGCGCCGATCATGCTGCTGCTCGCGCGCAGCGTCGAGAACCGCGAAGTGCCGGACAGCATGCCGGCACTGACGCGTGCGCTCGATGCATGGGACGGCCGCGGCGTGCCGGACGAAGCCACGTTCGCCCTGCTGGCTGCGGGGCTCAAGGAGGCGCAGCAAAGCGGACAGCTCGGCACCGTGGCGCGACGGCTGAATTTCGCGCAGCCGGAGTTTCGCAGCCTGCTCATGCGCACCGCGCGCCAGCTGTCGGGCGATGCGCCGCCGGCATGGAAGCCGGCGCTCGTCGAACTGGATGAACGCTGGAACTCGCCCGAGACCTGGCGCTTGCTGAAGCGAGCCGCCGCGTCGCCGACGCCCGACTATCTGCTCGCCGCGGTCGATGCGCAGGTGACGCCGCAAGGCACGCTCGCGTTCGTCGCAGATAACGCTTCGGTCTACCGGCAAGCATTCGCGCGGACCATCTCGATCAGCGCGACGGTCACGCTGCTGTGCCTCGTGCTCGGCTACCCTGTCGCGTGGCTGCTTGCGAACCTGCCCGCGAAAAGCAGCAACCGGTTGATGCTTCTCGTGATCGTGCCGTTCTGGACTTCGCTGCTCGTGCGCACGACGGCGTGGTACGTGTTGCTGCAACCGGGCGGCGTCATCAATAGTCTCGTGACGGGTCTCGGCCTCGCCACTCACCCGCTGCCGCTCATCTTCAATCGGACAGGCGTTCTGATCGGCATGACACACGTGCTGCTGCCGTACATGATTCTCGCGATCTACTCGGTCATGAAGAGCGTGTCGCCGGTGTATATGCGCGCCGCGCAATCGCTCGGCGCGCATCCGTTCACCGCGTTCGTGCGCATCTATGTGCCGCAGACGCTGCCGGGCGTCGGCGCCGGCTGCTTCCTCGTCTTCGTGCTCGCGCTCGGCTACTACATCACGCCTGCGCTGCTCGGTGGCGCCGGCGACGAGATGATCAGCCAGCTCATTGCGATGCAGACGAACACGCAACTCAACTGGGGCCTCGCCGGTGCGCTCTCGGCCTATCTCGTGATCTTTACGGCGATCTTCTATTTTCTCTTTAACCGGATCGTAGGCATTGACCGCTTGCGCTTCGGGTAAGCACCGTTCGAACGCACACGCGACGAAGCACGACGAAGGGACACGACGAAGGAACGATATGCAAGATCAACGCAACAAGATGCTGACCGAACGCGTCGCCGCGCGCTGGGTGCGGCTGCATACCGCACTCGTGCTGTTCTTCCTGATTGCGCCGATTCTCGCGATCATCCCGCTCTCGTTTAATTCGGGATCCTACTTTTCGTACCCGATGCAAGGATTTTCGCTGCGCTGGTATGAGCAGGCGCTGACGAGCGCGGACTGGCAACGCTCGCTGCTCAACAGCCTCGGCATCGGCGCGGCCTCGACGGTGATTGCCACGTGTCTCGGCACGCTCGCCGCATTGGGGCTGTCGCGCTCGCAGTTTCCGCTGCGCTCGCTGATCATGCCGCTCATCATCTCGCCGATGATCGTACCCATCGTCGTGGTCGCGGCAGGCTTCTATCTGATCTTCGCGCCGCTCGGACTCGTGAACTCGTATCCCGGTGTGGTGCTTGCGCATGCGGCGCTCGGCACGCCATTCGTCGTGATTACCGTGACCGCTTCGTTGCTTTCGTTCGACCATAGCCTGTTGCGTGCCGCTTCAGGGCTCGGCGCGCCGCCGTGGGTGACATTCAGGCGCGTGACGTTGCCGCTCATCATGCCGGCGATCGCCACGGGCAGCGTCTTCGCGTTCGCGACGTCATTCGACGAGGTGATTGTCATTCTGTTCATCGGCGGCCCGGATCAGACAACCGTGCCGCGGCAGATGTGGAGTGGGATTCGCGACTCGATCGACCCGTCGATCCTCGCCGTAGCGACAATGCTGATCGTGTTCGCAGTGCTGCTCTTTGCGAGTATTACGTGGCTGCGCGGGCGGGCGGCGGCTGCTAGTAATGCGCTGGTTTGATGAAGTAGAAGCGAAGGGAGGTTGTAGGCAACCTCCCTTCGACGATTCAAATGACATTGGCCTGGCAAGCGCCTGATTCGCGGATGGGCGAACGGGCGCCTGTGACGCGCAGACGTCGGACCACGCGCAAGCGCTTCTGGCGGACGCAGACTGCCAGGTCACAAAGGGGATTTGTCGACGCAGACCGGAGCGATCAAGGCCGCTTCGCTGACTGATCTATGGCACAACCCCGATTTTATGGCACAGATCGGGGATTGAATCGGCCGCAAAGCCGTACTGAAATTCTGGCGGAGAGACGGGGATTCGAACCCCGGATAGGCTATTAACCTATACACGCTTTCCAGGCGTGCGACTTAAACCGCTCATCCATCTCTCCGGCGGGGAGCCGAATTATAGCAAACTTCGAGCCGTCCGCTACACCCTCGCGCAAACCGCTCTACGGATGACGGATATAGTCCACCAGCGCCGTCGTATAAGCATCCGGCTTGCGGTCGAAAAGGCTTACGCCGATCGCCACCAGAAAGCCCGCCGGCACGCCGAACACGCCCGAGCTGATCGGTTCGATGCCGAACCACCGCGGCCCCGCAAAGCCCGTCATCTGCGCGAAGAAGGGATAGGTCGAGACGATGTAGTAGATGCACACGAGTAGCCCCGCCAGCATGCCCGCCACCGCGCCGAGCCGCGTCGTGCGCTTCCAGAACACACCCAGCACCAGCACCGGAAACAGGCTCGACGCCGCCAGTGAAAATGCCGCGCCGACCAGAAACAGAATGTTGCCCGTGTTGAGCGAGGCCACATACGACGCAAACAGCGCCACTCCGAGCAGCAGAATCTTCGAAATGGTCACGCGCCGCTGACTCGACGCGCCCGGGTCGACCATGTGGTAATACACGTCGTGCGATAAGGCGTTCGCAATCGTCAGCAGCAAACCGTCAGCCGTCGAAAGCGCCGCGGCCAATGCGCCCGCCGCGATCAGGCCAGACATCACATACGGCAATCCCGCGATCTCCGGCGCGGCAAGCACCACCATGTCGGGCTGCATCTGAATCTCGCTCCATCGCACGATGCCGTCGCCATTGGTGTCCGCGAGCGTGATCAGGCTCGGCTCCACCTTGCGCCATTGCGTGAGCCATTGCGGCAGATCGGAAAAGTGATGACCGACGAGGTTCGTCAACATCTCGTACTTGATCAGTACCGCGAGCACCGGCACGGTCACATAAAACAGCGCGACGAAAAAGAGCGTCCAGCCGACCGAGCGTCGCGCGGACGCGACCGACGTCGTCGTGTTATAGCGCGTCAGAATATGCGGCAAGCTCGCCGTGCCAAGCGACAGGCACAGTAAAAGCGAAAGAAAGTTGCGCTCGTGCATCCGACGGTCGTCATCGCTCGCCGCGGGGAACGGCTCGTGCATCGGCAGCGGCGCGGCGGCACGCATCAGCATCTCATCTCGCTGCTGGCTCCAAACGATCTGCGCGGCGGCGGCATCGCGCGGAAACTGCTCGAGCGCTTTCTCGCGCTCCTTGATCTCGCGCAGCGGACCATTGCGGCGGCGCAGATCCGCCACCTCCTGTGTGAGCTTCAGCTTCTGCGCGACGAATGAATGCGGAAGCATGTCGAGCCGCTGCTGCATCAGCGCGGCCCGGCGGCGATAATCGTCGCGCACGGTCTGCTCGAGCGGCTCGTCGCGCACCTGCTTCTCGAGGCTCTCCATACGCTCCATCAAACGGCCGTAACTCAATTGCGGCACCCAGCCGAGCCCGTCCTTATGCGCGATCATCGAAACGGGAATCAGGATCGCCGAAATCAGAATGATGTATTGCGCAACCTGTGTCCACGTCACCGCGCGCATGCCGCCGAGAAACGAACACACGAGAATTCCCGCAAGTCCGCAGAAAATGCCCACGGCAAAGTCGACACCAATGAAGCGTGTCGCAATCAGGCCGACGCCCTGAATCTGCGCGACCAGATAAACGAACGAACAGAGAATCGCCGACAACGCCGCGAGGCCGCGCACCGCATTGCTCGAAAAACGTGTGCCGAGGAAATCGGGAATCGTGTAGCGCGCGAGCTTGCGCACGTATGGCGCGAGCAAAAACGCAACGAGGCAATAGCCGCCCGTCCAGCCCATCAGATAGGCCAGGCCGTCGTAGCCGGTTGCGTAGATGGACCCGGCGAGGCCGATGAACGAAGCCGCCGAAAGCCAGTCCGCCGCCGTCGCCATGCCATTGAACGCGGACGGCACGCGCCGTCCCGCTACGTAGTATTCGACGAGATCCGACGTGCGCGACAGCAAGCCGATCACCGCGTACACGGCAATCGGCACGAACAGGAACACGTAGCCGATCCACATGCCCGGCCCGGTCGTGCGCTCGATGCGCCACATCACATAGATGAACAGCAGGAAGCCAAGCGTGTAAAACGCATATGAGCGAACCAGCCTGTTCGTCAGCTTCATCGGATCAGGTTCCCGCGCACGCCTGCTTCAGTGGCATCGGCGGCAGTCGGGCTTGGGGTCACACCTGCGCCTGAAGCGGCACCGGTGTCGGCAGCAGTGTGAGCGTCGGCCTCGAACGCGCGTTGCAAGTGGCGGTCGGCACGCTGCATGGACACGATATACACCACGATCAGCGCGAGATACATCAGGATCGCGCCCTGTGCGCCGAAGTAAAACGGCAATCTGAAACCGGCAAAACGCAGATGCGCGAGAGCCGGTGCCGCGAGCGGCAACAGGAACGATACGGCGAAGCCCACCGACATCAACGCCGCGATGAGCGCGAGATTGAAGCGCCAGTACTTCTGATGTGCGCGAGCGAGCGCCGCCGACACCGCCGGCGGTTCGGGCGCGGGGTTCTGAGTAGCGTGAGAAGAGTGGTGAGGCGCGGCCATGCGCCTATGTATCAAAAAGGCACCGCGCAGGCAATCGGGATTGTCCGCCCGAGCGCTGATCAGGCATCCGGCGAGGAGCGCATCGTCCGATACGCTCCTGCCTTTTCACCTGTAACGTGCAGGCAGGCGCATGCTTTTTAAAGCGACTCGCCGAGCTGATCGAGGATCGCCGGGTTCTCTAGCGTCGATACGTCTTGCGTGATTTCCTCGCCCTTTGCAAGCGAACGCAACAGACGGCGCATGATCTTGCCTGAACGCGTCTTCGGCAGATTCTCGCCGAAGCGGATGTCCTTCGGCTTCGCGATCGGACCGATTTCCTTGCCGACCCAGTTGCGCAATTCGTTGGCAAGCTTGACCGCCTCCTCGCCTTCCGGACGCGCGCGCTTCAACACGACGAACGCGCATACCGCCTCGCCGGTTGTTGCATCCGGCCGGCCGACCACGGCGGCCTCCGCGACGATCGGGTTCGACACCAGCGCCGATTCGATCTCCATCGTGCCTAGACGGTGACCCGACACATTGAGCACATCGTCGATACGGCCCATGATCGTGAAGTAGCCGGTGTCCTTGTCGCGCACCGCGCCGTCGCCGGCGAGATACAGCTTGCCGCCGAGTTCCTCGGGGAAATAGCTCTTCTTGTAACGGTCCGGATCGCCCCACACGTTACGCAACATGGAAGGCCAAGGCCGCTTCACCACCAGAATGCCGCCCTGCCCGTTCGGCACGTCCTGGCCGGTTTCGTCGACGACCGCCGCCATGATGCCCGGCAACGGCAGCGTGCACGAGCCCGGCACGAGCGGCGTTGCGCCCGGTAGCGGCGTGATCATGTGGCCGCCGGTTTCCGTTTGCCACCACGTATCGACAATCGGGCAGCGCCCGCCGCCGACGTTCTCGTAATACCACACCCACGCTTCCGGATTGATCGGCTCGCCGACCGTACCGATGATGCGCAGCGTCGACAGGTCGTAGCTCTTGGGATGCACTTTCGCATCGGCTTCCGCGGCCTTGATCAGCGAGCGGATCGCAGTCGGCGCCGTATAGAACAGCGTGACCTTGTGCTTCGCGATCATGTCCCAGAAGCGGCCGGCGTTCGGATAGGTCGGCACACCTTCGAACACGACCTGGGTTCCGCCGAGCGTCAGCGGACCATAAGTGATGTAGCTGTGACCCGTGATCCAGCCGATGTCCGCGGTACACCAGAACACGTCGCTGGACTTCCAGTCGAAGGTCCATTTCATGGTCTGCGCGGCCCACAGCAGATAGCCGCCCGTGCTGTGCTGAACGCCCTTCGGCTTGCCCGTCGAACCCGATGTATAGAGAATGAAAAGCGGATGCTCGGCACCGACCCACTCGGGCGCGCATTGATCCGACTCGGCTTGCGAGATCTCATGCATCCACAGATCGCGGCTTTCGTTCCACGCAATCTTGCCGCCGGTGCGCTGGTAGACGATCACGCTCTTGACGGCTTCGCAGCCGCCCATTGCGAGCGCTTCGTCGGCGATGTTCTTCAACGGCAGCGCCTTGCCGCCGCGCATCTGTTCGTCGGACGTGACGAGTGCGACTGCGCCCACGTCGACGAGCCGTTCGTTGAGCGACTTCGACGAGAAGCCGCCGAACACCACCGAGTGCGTCGCACCGATCCGCGCGCATGCCTGCATCGCGACAATGCCTTCGATCGACATGGGCATATAGATCACCACGCGGTCGCCCTTCTTCACGCCGCGCGTTTTCAGCGCGTTCGCAAAGCGCGACACACGTTGCAGCAGATCCTGATACGTGACGTTGGTGACGGTGCCGTCGTCGGCTTCGAAAATGATCGCGACGCGCTCGCCGTTGCCCGCTTCCACGTGACGGTCGATGCTGTTGTACGACGCATTCAGCTGGCCGTCCTCGAACCACGTGTAGAACGGCGCTTTCGATTCGTCGAGCACCTTCGTGAAGGGCTTGTTCCAGCTTAGCGTCTCGCGAGCGAGGCGCCCCCAGAAGCCTTCGTAATCTCGTTCCGCCTCGGCGGTCAGCGCATGGTAAGCGTCCATGCCGGAGATCGTGGCACCGGCCGCTGCTTCGGCGGAGGGCGGGAAAACACGGCGTTCCTGAAGAACCGATTCAATCGCAGACATCGACAACCCCTTGGTGAAGATGAAACGTAAAACCTGTGCCGGCGCACCGTTCGCGCGCCGTGTCATGTGGACGCCGCAATCAGACACGATTGCAGGCGCGTGTCTCCCGCCTCACGCATTGACATTGTGATGTCGCGCTGCGCCGCGGACCGTTTCCGTCAGCCTGCTTCATGCCGCAACGCAACATAAACGCAGGCGGGACGACGTCCGCTCTCGTGTTCAACCATAAGCGGTGCAACTTACCGGCCACTTACGCGAGCGGCATCGGTTTGCCCGCACAAACCCTAACGCGATTCGTACGAGGCTGCGTTGCGAGCCCTAATACAATGCTAACTGAACTAGCTGCCCGGATTCCAGTTTGAATCGCTACGCCCTGCTCCTTATCGGTTCGATGCTGCTCGTCGGCAGCAATGTCGGCATCGGTAAATCGATTGTCCAATTCGTTCCCGTTGCGCTGTTCGCGCTGCTGCGCTTCGTGATCGCTATGGCCGTGCTGTGGCCGCTTTTGCGCATCGCGAAACTGCGTCACGTAAAGCGCGATGAATGGCTCAATCTGTTTCTGCAGGCGCTCTTCGGCACCTTCGGGTTTACGCTACTCATGCTCAATGGCGTGCAGCGCACGAGTGCGGTGGCGGCGGGCGTCATCACGAGCACCATTCCGGCTGTCGTCGCGCTGCTGTCGTGGCTTATTCTCAAGGAGCGTCCCAATGGACGCGCGCTTGCATCGATTGCATTGGCCATTGCGGGCGTGGTGGTCATCAATCTCGCGCATGTCGATGGGGGCGCGCACGGCGAGACTTCGTTCACGGGCAACCTGATGGTGCTCGGCGCAGTGTGCTGCGAGTCGCTCTACATCATCCTGTCGCGGCGCCTCACGCAAACGCTCGCACCTATCGACATCTGTGCATACACGCATCTGTTTGGCCTGCTGTTGATGCTGCCGTTCGGCGCGACAGCGCTCGTCGATTTCGACTATCGCGCGGTGCCGCCTGGCGTGTGGACGCTGGTGCTGTGGTATGGACTATCCGCAAGCATCTTTTCCTTTTGGCTCTGGATGAAAGGCATCCGGCATGTGCCCGGCAGTCTTGCGGGCGTATTCAGCGCCGTGCTGCCGGTTGCCGCGGCCATCTACGGCATTGCGTTTCTCGGCGAGCGTCCGACGCTTGCGCACGGCGTCGCGCTTGCGTGCGTGATTGCGGGCATTGGACTCGCGAGTCTGAAAGTGAAGCGCGTACCGCCGGTTGCATCCTAAGCGTTGGACCTCGACCGTGCCCGCCGCGCCGCAGCAAATTCGCCCAACGCTGTACAATAGCGCGCGCTGATGCCAGCGTTGCCGGGCCGCTGCCGGCCCAGAATGGGCTCGCCTCGCGCCCGTACCGCGCCTTGCGCACTTCGCTTTCCGTGCCGATCCGCGCGCGTGATTCGCACGCTGTCGGGCTCATTTGCTCCACGTTCCGTCACCTGCGTTCGATCCGATTTCTGTCTATGTCCGCTTCGCGAATCAATTCCCCGCGCCAACGCCGACCCATGCGCCCGCTGCCCGTCGTCATCTTCATGAGCCGCTGGCTGCAGGTGCCGCTGTATCTCGGGTTGATCGTCGCGCAGGCCGTGTACGTCGTGCTGTTCCTGAAGGAAGTCTGGCATCTCGTCACAGCGTCAATGACGCTCGACGAAACCAACATCATGCTGGTCGTGCTCGGTCTGATCGACGTGGTCATGATTTCGAACCTGCTGATCATGGTGATCATCGGCGGGTATGAAACGTTCGTGTCGCGCCTCGGTGTGGAAGGCCATCCCGACGAGCCGGAATGGCTCGACCACGTGAACGCCGGCGTGCTGAAAGTGAAGCTCGCCATGGCGCTCATCAGCATCTCGTCGATCCATCTGCTGAAAACGTTTATCAGCCCGGACCAGAACTCGACGCACACCATCATGTGGCAGGTCATCATCCACGTCGCGTTCCTCGTCTCGGCACTGATCATGGCCCTGGTCGACCGGCTGACCACGCACACGCATCCGACTCATTTTCAGGAACCCGCGGATCTGCAGCCGCTGGGTTCCAGCGGTTCCACTCCCCTGAAAGCGCACGACTGACCGCACAGCCTGCGAACAGAAAAAAGCGCTACCGTCCCCACCGAGCTTAGCCATGACCGTCATCAAACAGGAAGATCTGATTCAGAGCATTGCTGATTCGTTGCAATACATCAGCTACTACCATCCGCTCGACTACATCCAGGCCCTGGGCCGCGCGTACGAACTCGAACAGAGCCCGGCCGCGAAAGATGCGATTGCGCAGATTCTCACCAACAGCCGCATGTGCGCCGAAGGCAAGCGTCCGATCTGTCAGGACACGGGCATCGTCACAGTGTTCGTGAAGGTCGGCATGGACGTGCGTTGGGACGGTGCGACGATGGGCGTCACCGACATGATCAACGAAGGCGTGCGCCGCGGTTACCTGAACCCGGACAATGTGCTGCGCGCGTCGATCGTGAGCCCGCCCGAAGGTGCGCGCAAGAACACGAAAGACAACACGCCGGCCGTGATTCACTACGAGATCGTGCCGGGCGATAAGGTCGACGTGCAAGTCGCGGCCAAGGGCGGCGGCTCGGAAAACAAGTCGAAGTTCGCGATGCTGAATCCGTCGGACTCCATCGTCGACTGGATTCTTAAGACGGTGCCGACCATGGGCGCGGGTTGGTGCCCGCCGGGCATGCTCGGCATCGGCATCGGCGGCACGGCTGAGAAAGCCATGGTGATGGCGAAAGAATCGCTGATGGACCCGATCGACATTCAGGACGTAATCGCACGCGGCCCGAAAGACTGGATCGAGGAACTGCGCGTCGAACTGCACGAGAAGGTCAATGCGCTCGGCATCGGCGCGCAAGGCCTGGGCGGCCTCGCCACGGTGCTCGACGTGAAGATCATGGCCGCCCCGACGCACGCCGCGTCCAAGCCGGTTGCGATCATCCCGAACTGTGCGGCCACGCGTCACGCGCACTTCACGCTCGACGGCTCGGGCGTCGCCAAGCTCGAAGCGCCGTCGCTCGATGCATGGCCGAAGGTGCAATGGGAGCCGAACACGGAGACGAGCAAGCGCGTCGATCTGAACACGCTGACTCCGGAAGAAGTCGCTTCGTGGAAGCCGGGCCAGACGCTGCTGCTGTCGGGCAAGATGCTGACGGGCCGCGACGCCGCGCACAAGCGCATCGCGGACATGCTGGCCAAGGGAGAGAAGCTGCCGGTCGACTTCACGAACCGCGTGATCTACTACGTGGGTCCGGTCGATCCGGTGCGCGACGAAGCGGTCGGCCCTGCAGGCCCGACCACCGCAACCCGCATGGACAAGTTCACCGAGACCATGCTGTCGCAAACGGGTCTCATCTCGATGATCGGCAAGGCCGAGCGCGGACCGGTCGCGATCGAGGCAATCAGGAAGCACAAGGCCGCGTATCTGATGGCCGTGGGCGGCGCGGCTTACCTGGTGTCGAAGGCGATCCGCAGCGCAAAGGTGCTCGCATTCGAAGACCTCGGCATGGAAGCGATTTACGAGTTCGACGTGCAGGACATGCCGGTCACAGTGGCAGTCGATTCGAGCGGCACCTCGGTGCACCAGACCGGCCCGAAGGAATGGCAGGCAAAGATCGGCAAGATTCCCGTCGCAACCGTCTGATTCGCCGCCGACGCGCATAGCGTGTCTTGAGAAGCCGGGGCCACGGTCCCGGCTTTTTTCATGGATGCCCCGCATTACGCGCATGCCAGGACCGACGTCGAAAGATGTTCTGTTCTCTTGGCTTTTTAAGGCATGGCGTTTATTGTTGTTGGAAAATTGAAGTCCCCCGAAAAAGGAAAGATCATGCAAGGCGACAAGAAAGTTATCGAGTACCTCAACGCGCAGTTGAAAAACGAGCTGACCGCGATCAACCAGTATTTCCTGCACGCGCGGATGTATAAGCATTGGGGCCTCGAGAAACTCGGCAAGCATGAATACGATGAGTCGATCGGCGAAATGAAGCATGCCGACTGGCTGATCGAACGCGTTTTCATGCTCGACGGTCTGCCGAACCTGCAAGATCTGCACAAACTGCTGATCGGCGAGGAAACGAAAGAAATTCTCGAATGCGATTTGAAGCTGGAGCAGATCTCGCAGAGCACCTGCAAGGAAGCCATTGCGTATTGCGAATCGGTTCGCGATTTCATCTCGCGTGAAATCTTCGTGAAGATTCTCGACGACACAGAAGAGCACATCGACTGGCTCGAAACGCAACTCGACCTGATCGACAAGGTCGGCATTCAGAACTACCAGCAAACCGCCATGGGCTCGGTGGAGTCCTGATCGGATCGCGCGGGTCCGCTGGGCACGCTCAAGCGCTGGCGCAGGTCCCGGCTCATACGGGATAGCATGCGCCGCGTTGGCGATATACTTGCTCGCTTCGCTTTTTCCCTGCTTTTCCTGAACGCCGTGCCGGCCGCCCCGATCGCTTATGCCCGAACAATCGTCGTCTCTGAACGCATCAATTGGCTCCCTGAGCGCGGATTCGCGGGCGCCCGTCGGCATTTTCGACTCGGGCCTCGGCGGGCTGTCGGTGTTGCGAGCGGTTCGGGCGCAGTTGCCTGACGAGGCGTTGCTCTACGTCGCCGATTCGCTTTATGCGCCGTATGGCGAGCGCGACGACGACTTCATCGCCGACCGCACGCTGGCTATTGGCGAGTGGCTCGTCAAACAGGGCGCGAAAGCGCTCGTCGTGGCCTGCAATACGGCGACCGCGCAGTCCATCGCGCTGGTTCGCGAGAAACTGTCCATTCCGCTCGTCGGTGTCGAGCCGGGCATCAAGCCCGCCGCGCTGCAATCGAAAACGCGAGTCGCCGGCGTGCTCGCCACGCAAGTCACGTTGCGCAGCGCGCGCTTTCAGGCGCTGCTGGAACGCTACGCCGCGGATTGCCGCTTTCTGTGCCAGCCCGGTCACGGGCTCGTGCAGGCGGTCGAGCGCTGCGACGTCGGTTCAGCGGAATTGCGCGCGCTCCTGCGCGGCTATCTTCAGCCGATGCTGGACGCGGGCGCCGACACGCTGGTGCTTGGCTGCACGCACTATCCATTTTTCGATGCCGCGATTCGCGACATCGTCGGCGACCGGCTCGCGCTTATCGACACCAGCGTGGCTATTGCCCGCCAGCTGGAGCGCGTGCTCGAACAACACGGCGTGCGCGCAGCGCCTCACACGGCGGACGCCGCGCTGCCGCGCTTCTATTCCACCGGCGACGGCACGCATCTGCGGCAACTTGTCGCCACGCTGCTGGAAATCGACGCGCAGGTCGAGCGCGTACTCATTCCTTCGCGCCGTACCGCACCGTCCTCGCAACCTGCCTGAAAGCCTCTCCGGGCGCCCGTTCCAGAGACTTTCTGGCGGCTTTATGCCTGCCTTGAATGCGTGTTCGCCGAGCCCGGACGCACCTCCCTAGCCATCGTCCGCATAGACGAAACCCTTCTAAGAGTCTGGTTTTGTTACAAAAAACCGCGTAGGACGCTTGCCAAACGGCTCAAACATAATGATAATAATTCGCATTAACGTTAGCTATGACGCCCTGCCATGATTGTCTGTGTCTGCAAGTCTGTTTCTGACCGAAAGATCCGTGCCTCGATCGCGGAAGGCGTCGATTCGTTCGACGAGCTGCAATTCGAGCTCGGCGTTGCGTCCTGCTGCGGCAAGTGCGCGGATTCGGTGCGCGACGTGATGATGCAAAGCGGCGTGTGCGCAAGCCGCTGCGGCTTCGAGCACCAACCGCAAGCTGTGCCCATGATGTTTTACGAGCGCAAGGCGGCGTAACGTACCGTTCGAAACCTGGCGCGAGGACGTGAGGCACGTCTGAGTGCCTGCTCCGTATCGTTAGCCGTTGCTCCCTGTTTTCTGGTGCCGATTCAACGCTTTTCAGTTAATCGCACTGCCGTCAGCAAGCCAGTATCCCTGCCAGCCAGCTACCCGCTCACCCATTAATGGAGTTCGAGATGGAATTGCTGATTGGTTTCGTGACCACAATGTGTATTTCGCTGGTGATCTTCCGAACATGACGATGTTTTGTCAGCCGCGCTCCCTCGACAGCGCGCCGCCACGCTAACATGCAGGCTTCGCATACCGCTTTAGCCGGTGCCGCACCGGCTTCGTCCCCCCGAATGAATTCCCGCGTCCTGACGGCGACCGCCATGGTAGCGGCGGTTCACGTCGCGCTGCTGGCCGTCGTCCTGACGCTGCGTCACGATCCGGTCGAGGCAACCATCGAGTCGCGCGTGATGACTGCGCAGTTGCTGCCGCCGGCGCCGGTTGCCGCGCCGGTCGCGATGCAATCGGTCGCGCCGCCCCCGCCCACGCCGGCGCCGCCGGTTCGCAGCAAGCCGAAGGTGCAGCCCAAGCCGACGCCGACGAAGCCAACGCCAGCGCCGCTGCACGAGGCGCCCGCGCCGTCGCCAACGCCCGTAGCGGCCGCCGAACCGACGCCGGCCGCACCGCCCGCTCCGGCGGCGCCCCCGGCACCGGCTGCTCCGGCAATCGGCCGTCAGACAATGGAAATCACCGCGCCGAAAAACGTCTCGCACCTCGACTGCAACATTGCGAAGCCGGACTACCCGGCCCTCTCGCGCCGCCGCGGGGAAAGCGGCACCGCGTACGTCAAGTTCGTGGTGGGCCTGACCGGCAAGCTCGAGAACATCGAGTTGAAGAAAAGCAGCGGCTTCAGCCGGCTCGACGACGCCGCGCTAGCCGCCGCGCATTCGAGCGCATGCAAACCCTATCTCGAAGACGGCCAACCCGTTCGGGCCGCGTACACCCAGCCTTACAACTTCAATCTCGAAGATTGAAGCGGATTTCAAAAAAAGGAATTGCAATGCAAAACTACGGATTGGCGCACGTGTGGGCGCAAGGGGATCTCGTCACGCGCGGCATCGCGCTCGCGCTGCTGGTGATGTCGGTGATGTCGTGGAGCGTGATCGTCATCAAAGGCTGGAACGTGATGCGTTTGAACCGCCTCACGAAGAACGCCGAGCAGGCATTCTGGCATTCCGACGATCTCGCTGACGGTGTGAAAAAGCTTGGCGCCGGATCGTCGACGCCCCATGACAATCCGTTCCTCGCGCTCGCGCTGTCGGGCCAGGAGGCGGCCGATCATCATCACCAGACGCAGCCGCATCTGCACGACCGCATGGACGTGTCCGATTGGGTCACGCGCTGTTTGAAGGACACGATGGACGAAAGCGTTGCGCGCATGCAGAGCGGACTCGCAATTCTCGCGTCGATCGGCAGCACGGCGCCGTTCGTGGGTCTCTTCGGCACGGTGTGGGGCATTTATCACGCGCTGCTGGCAATCGGCGCGAGCGGCCAGTCATCGATCGACCAGGTGGCGGGCCCGGTCGGCGAAGCGCTGATCATGACCGCATTCGGTCTCTTCGTTGCAATTCCGGCCGTGCTGGGCTACAACGCACTGACGCGTGCCAACAAGGCGATCGTCGCCAAGCTGAGCCGTTTCGCGCATGGCTTGCACGCATTCTTCGTGACGGGCGCACGCCTGTCGTCGTCCAAGCGCGGCGACGGCCTGCGTCTCGCGACTCGCGCCAACTGAAGCGCCAACTGAACGACGAGGCATACAGATGGCAATGAGCCCCTTCGCCGGCGACGATGACGACGGCCTGATGAACGAAATCAACATGACGCCGCTCGTCGACGTGATGTTGGTTCTCCTGATCGTTTTCATGGTGACGATTCCGGTGATCCGTCATGCGGTGAAAATCGATCTGCCGCATGCAAGCAGTCAGAAGGAAGACACCAAGCCTGCTCAGGTCACGGTCGCAGTCGACGCTGACGGTAACGTGTTGTGGAACGACAAGAAAGTGGACGAGGCCGAACTGAGCGCGAAAATTGCAGAGGCCGCGCAGGCGAATCCGCAACCCGAATTGCATCTCGATGCAGATCGTAAAGTGCCTTACGAAAAGGTCGCGCAGGTAATGTCTGCAGCGCAGGCCGGTGGCCTGACGAAAATCGGTTTCGTCACGCAGCCTAAAGGCAAGTGACCTCGCCGGATTCGGTGGGGCGCAGCACCCGGAAGTGAAGAAAAGCCCATGAAACAGGGGCTGAAAAGTAAAAGGCCTTCATCAAACGATGAAGGCCTTTTTTTGTGCGCGCTTGGCGCCTTCGGGCGGCGGGATCATTTGCCATCAGCCGAAGACTGTTGGCTCGAATCACCGCATGCGACAGCCGTGCTCGACACGGACAGCGCGGTCAGCCCTATCAGGCCGGCTACGATAGCGGCCATGAGTTTTCGCATAAGAGACTCCTTAGCGAAGGGATTTCAATATAGCCCCATGAGCTCGCGCACACAAGCAAATGGCCATTGAAAGTACTCATGACAGCCCGCGCTTCAATGCTAAAAACGATGCCCCGAAGCTCGCGATCCGCTAGGACGCGATAGCGGCCGCCGCACGCACGGGTACGGGCTGCTGGCGCGTTTCGGACGCCGGGCATTCGCCCATGATGTGCTTGCCTTCATCGGGATCGAGCATCTCGACCAGATAGTCGACGAAAGCGCGCACGGCCGGCACCATTCCCTGACGCGACACGAAAACGGCGTACAACTGCGGCATAGGAAAAGTCCAGCCAGGCATCACCGGCGACAACTGGCCCGCGCGCAACGAGGCGCCGTACATCATCTCCGGCAACGCAGCGATACCTACCCCACGGAGTACGGCCTCGCGAATCGTCAACAGATCGGCGGTGACGAGACGCGGCTCGTGTTCATGTACGTGACGCGTGCCGTCCGGCGCGATCAGGTTGTAGACGTGCCGTCCGTCGCCCGTGGGTACATCGAGCGTTTCGAAGCGCGACAGATCTCCCGGTTGCAGCGGCGGCGCATTCTGCTGCAACAGACTCGGCGCGCCGACCAGCATCTGCTGCGTACGCCATAGAGGACGCACGACAATATTGGCGTTTTCCGGAGGATCGGAGCGCACGCGCAATGCGACGTCAATCGAATCTTCGAACAGATCGACCACGCGGTTGGTCACGCGCATGACGACGCGCACTTCCGGATAGCGATGCATGAATTCCGGCAGGATGGTCGACAGTATTGTCTGCGAAATCGTGACCGGCACGCTGACGCGCACCGTACCGCGCGGCGACGAACGCAGTTGCTGCACGACATTCACGGCGGCCTGCGCCTCGCTCAACATCGCCTGGCAATGCTGGTAGAAAAGTTGGCCCGCCTCTGTGAGCGCGAGCTTGCGTGTCGAGCGCTGCAACAGCCTCACGCCGAGCGACGCTTCGAGCTCCGTCAAGCGGCGCGACAGCCGCGACTTGGAGATACCCAGCACGCGTTCGGCGGCGGAGAAACCGCCATGTTCGACGACCTGCGAGAAATACATCAGGTCGTTCAGATTGTGTGAATCGATCTTCATCTCATCGTTCCAGTAATAGAACAATCCATTGCGTGACGGCGGCTGGCACCCGAAAAAACGGTCCCTATAATAGCTCCATGTTTCAAAAATAACGCTATTCCCCATTTTTCGAGGTGACATTGATGACCGCGACACGCACGATCGAACGCACTTATCCTGCCGTTCGCACGACCGAAGGTGGCGGTTTCGTCGTCCACCGCCCGTTTCCCACGCGCATGCTGATGGACTTCGATCCGTTCCTGCTGCTCGACGAAATGGGACCGGTCGACTACGCGCCCGGCGAGGCCAAAGGCGCGCCCGACCATCCGCATCGCGGATTCGAAACGGTCACCTATGTGCTCGAAGGCCAGTTCGGCCACAAGGATTCGGCGGGCCACTCCGGCACCCTGCATGCCGGCGACGTGCAATGGATGACCGCGGGCGCGGGCGTCGTGCATAGCGAGATGCCCGACCCGTCGTTTGTGCGGACAGGCGGACGCGTGCATGGCTTGCAACTGTGGGTGAATCTGCCGCGCCGCGACAAGATGATCGCGCCGCGTTATCAGGAGATGCCGTCGTCGGCAATTCCGGTGGCGACCTCGGCCGACGGCAAAGTTCGCGTGAAGGTGATCGCCGGCGAGGCGCTCGGTGTGAAAGCCGCTGTTGAAACACGCACGCCGATTCTGTACCAGCACTTTTCGTTGCAACCCGGCGCGACGATCCGGCAGCCGGTGCCCGCTGACTATCGCGTATTTGCATACGGCCTGTCGGGCAAGGGCTTTTACGGCGAAGGCGACGCACGCCAGGAAATCGATCCGCGCAAGATGGTGGTGTTCAACAACGACGGCGACTCGATTACGCTCACGGCCGGCGCCGAGCCGCTCGAGGTACTGCTGCTCGGCGGCGTGCCGTTGAAGGAACCCGTTGTGCGCTATGGTCCGTTCGTCATGAATACAGAAGACGAAATCCGCCAGGCGGTCGTCGATTATCAGGCCGGCCGTATGGGTTCGATCACCCACTGAGCAACTTGCCGTGCGCGCGCGCCGGGGCGCAGATATTTGCCAAACCGGCGCGCGATGCCAGGTTGCCGCCTCCCGCGAACCCGCGCGCACTCGCGGCGCAAATGCCGCCGACTTCGTTCACAATAGCAATTCCTGCCGCGCCCTCGTCTTGACGCCGTCGAGCCGCCGCGCGCGGCGTTTTCCGTCCTGCTCAGGAGCCCGCATGGCAGAAGCCACCGTCACCGCGCATATCGGTTCGACAAATTACCAGGTCCGTCTCGACGACGGCAAGCACACGTGGCTCGCCGACGAACCCGAATCGCTCGGCGGCGGCGATCGCGGCCCCACTCCGGTTTCGCTGCTGCTGTCGAGCCTCGGCGCATGCACGTCGGTCACGCTCAAGATGTACGCGCAGCGCAAGGACTGGCCGCTCGAAGAGGTGCATGTGACCCTCGGTATCGAACAGAGCGACGAGGGCTCGACCATCGACCGCAAAATCACGCTGCTCGGCGAGTTGTCCGATGAACAGCGGGAACGTCTCTTGCAAATTGCCAATGCATGCCCAGTTCACAAGATTCTCACGCGCTCCATCACGATCCGATCGGGTCTGACTGTCGCGTGACGCTGCGAACGGCCCGGCACGCGCGCGAAGCTGTCCGGGCCGCGTTACTGCAACGCTTGCAACGCTTTCATAGGATGCCGTCGTCTTGAATTTCGAACACCTTATCCAGATCAACGACCCGTTGAATCCGTTTGTCGACTCCATGACCCGCGAGCAGTTGTGGGAAGGCCTCGTGCTGCGCGCCGAACAGCCGCAACTGTTCGTGATCGGACTCGACAGCTGCACGATCCTCTCGCGCGAAGGCAATACGATCGAGCGGGAACTGCACTATGGCCAGGCCACCGTGCGCGATCGCGTGACGCTCCATGAGAGCCAGGCCGTGCGCTACGACATCCTGCCGACAGCGGACTATGTCGGCGGCTCGCTGACGATGACGATCGAACAGCCGGATGAACTGCAACTGTTCCTGCGCTTCGAATACGCGACCACGCTGCCCGTTTCCGACGACCAGGACGCCGTGCAGACGCAGGAGATCGTCAAGTCGGCTTACCGCGAGAACGACATCGATACGGTGCGGCTGATTCGTCAGTATGTGCAGGCGAAACAGGAGCCGGGCTCGCTGCATTGAGCGGCCTGCCTCTGGTCTACCATCCCCGCCGCCGCCCGGGTGAATCACCTGTCCGGGGCGGCGCCGGACCGCGCTGCGCAACACCCTGCGCATTCTCCCCTGCTCCGCCTTTCGTCTCGATCTCGCTGCGCCTATCGAAAGTCTCAACCGATGAATTTCTGCCTCTTGTAAATAGGAATGGTTATCATTTAGAATTCATCCATCGAATCAAACAACAGCGAAGACGAATGACCGATACCACTCGCACCAGCACGCTCAGCCTGCGCCGCCCGGCCGCTGCGTTGACCAGCCGTCCGAAGGCTTCCGCAGCGACGGCAACGGCCGCCGCCAAGCCTGCTGCCGAGCGTGCGAACGGTTCCGGCGAAACGGCCGAACGGGTGGTGCGTAGCGACGCTTTGCTGCAAGGACATAGTCACATCAGCATTTTGCATAACGGGGAAACGTATCAACTGCGCGCCACCCGTTTGGGCAAGCTGATCCTGACCAAGTAACGACGAACGAGATTTCAGTACCGGGTATTGTGGGGACCACCTCCCAGAGAGGTGTTAGGCATTAGCCAGCCACGACGGCTTGCACGTGAGAACTAGACCCCTTCGTGCAGACACCAAGCCAGCCGTCGCAGCCAGCCAGGCCGCTTTTTTGGTTCCCGCCCATGCGGACACGAGCTACCGTGTACCGTCATGCCAATGAAAAAGCCGTGTAGACGATGCCGCGATGTCGCGAGATCGTCTACACGGCTTCTGTTTTTTGTGTCGGGCGGCTTAGGCACGCGAGTGCCCAGCAGAGTAGTCGCCCGATCCCGCCTACTTCGAGGCCCAGCCCCAGAACATCAGCCACCAGGCGCTGTCGACCACGGCGAGCGCAGCGGCAAACCAGAGCATGGCGAGGCCGCGTTGAACGAAGCGCTCGCTGTAGCGCCGCGTGACGAGCCACGCGAGCCATGCGCTCCACAGATTGGCGATCGCCAGAATCGCGATGCGCAGGTCCGATGCCCACCACAGCGGCACATGCTCGGCGCGCAACAGCGACAACGTGGTGGCCGACAAACCAAGGAACACGCCCGCACCTGCAATCGGAATCAGCCCTTGCGTCAGGTGATGCAGACGCACGGCGCTAAAGCGCCCGAGCATGCGCGTCGCGCCCGTCATCAGAACGAGCAGCGCAGTGCCGTAGACGAGCGCCGTCGCGAGGATGTAGCCGATCACCATCGTGCCGTCGAGCCACGAGAACACGTCGTTCTGTTCCGGGTAATGCGTGAACAGGAACCACGGCGCGTTCGTATCGAGCGGCCATGTGATGTCGTGATCGACGAGCCACGTGGCGAAGAACATCTTCAGGTCGACGAACCAGCGCGAAGCCGTCCAGTGGAATGCGCCAATTGCAATACCGAGCAGGCCGTACAGGATCAGCGCGGTGTCCCACACATTCGCCTGCTTGTCGCCGAGCTGCACGACTTCCGACGACGGCGCGCGCCACGTGAGCGCAATCGCGTCGCGGTGGCCGCTGCAACGGCCGCACATATGGCAGTCGGACGCGCCCTTCATATTGCGCAACGGCACGAGCGGCGCGCAATTGATCGGAATCACGCGATGCCCGTGTTCGCCGTTCTTGTACGAGCGGCGCCATGCATCTTCATCGACTTTGTAGTGGAACGGCGCGAGGCGCGCCAGAAGCGAAAAAACCCCGTTGACGGGGCACAGGTATTTGCACCAGACGCGCTTCTCTCGCCCGTACAGCAGACCGATGACGATGGCCGCCAACGTCGAGCCGCCGAGCACCAGCAGCACCGCTTTCGGGTACTGATAGACGCTCACCATCTGACCGTAGATGGTCGTAATGCCGAACGCGACGAAAGGCCAGCCGCCCCAGCGCATCCAGTGCGGAATCGCTTTGCCGCGACCATGCTTGCTGGCGAATTCCGCGAGCGCGCCTTCGGGACACAGCACGCCGCACCAGACGCGGCCGAGCATGACCATCGACAGCAGAACGAACGGCCACCAGATGCCCCAGAACACGAATTGGGCCGCAAGCGTCAGGTTGTTCCACAAATGCGCGCTGTCGTCCGGCAACGGCATCACAGCCGGAACGAGGATCAGCAACGCGTACACCGTGACCACGACCCATTGGATGCCGCGGATTGCGGAACCGTGACGCTGCATCCACTGCCCGGCCGCGGCGAGACGCCCCGGGCGGGTCATGACGGTACTCATGCTGCACGCCCTGCCGCTTGTTGCGCCGGCTTGCGGTTGGCACGGCGCAGCAGCAGATAGACGACCGCCCAGTACACCGCGTACGCAATCAGATTCATCAGCGCGGGATGCGCGCGATAACCGGTGAGCGTCGCGACGAGCGAGCCGAAGGTGCTCGAATCATCGAGCACAGCCGACGTGTTCCACATCTGGTCGACGATGGTCGGCAGGAATTCCTTGTCGATCAGCTTATCGACGCCCGTTTGAAAGAGCCCCGCGCCGAGGAACAGCAGCATGATTTCCGTCACGCGGAAAAAGAGCCGCCACGAGAAGAACTTGCCGCCCAACTGCAGAACGTAGAACGTGAGCAATGCGAGACCGAGGCCGATCACGACCGCGAGCATCTGGTTGGTGTCCACGTGACCGGACTGACCGAAGCCGAGGCCGTACAGGAAAATCACGGTCTCGCTGCCTTCGCGCGCGATCGCGAGAGCCACGAGCAGCGCCACGCCCCACCAGTTGGAGTCGCGCTGGCTTTGTTGCAGCGAGCGTTCCATGTCGCGTTTCAGCGAGCGGCCGTGCTGCTTCATCCACAGAACCATTTGCACGATCAGCACGCAGGCAACCAGCACCATCGCGGTCTGGAAATAATCCTGCGCGTCGCCGGAGAGCACCTCGGTGAAGCCGACGAGTGCTGCGCCGAGCGCCACCGCTGCGATCAGGCCAACCACGACGCCGCCCCACAGGTACGGCAGACCGCGGCGCGCATCGTCGTCGCCATTTTTCAGCCACGCGTACAGGATGCCGACGACCAGCAATGCCTCGACACTTTCCCGCCACACGATGAATAGAATCTGACCCATCAAGGACTCCCTTCTGCTCTGCAACTGCTCTTGCGAGCGCAGCGGCCCTAAGCCTTCGCGCCCGCCTCAAAAACCACCGCTACTTCGCGACGATCACGCCCTGCGCCTGCTGGTGGAAATCGTCGAAAAACTTGTACTCGCCGGGTTCCAGCGGAGCGATCACGACGAAAGAATCCGCGCCCGGCGCGAGGACTTTTTCCTTACGCAACTGGACGCTTTCGAACTCGGCGGCGCCCTTGCCGGTATTACGCACCTCGATCTTGATACGCTGCCCCGCCGGCACTTCGATGCGGGCCGGATTCAGCTTGCCGTCGTTCATTTCGAGCTTGAACGTGGGCAGATCGGCTGCATGCGCCGCGCCCGCCAGCAAAATCGACGAGGCAAGCACAGCGATCTTTCGGTTGATTCTCATTGGCGTTTCCAGAAAACGCGGCGCGAGGCGTGGAGTCCGCGCGCCGCCTGCTGCATTCATTCACCTGTCACAGCGTGCTCGCATACTGCCAGGTGACGAGTTGCGACGATCGTGGAGATCAGTACCCGCCCTTCTTGCCGATGCCGGCGAACGTAAAGTCGTATTCAAGCGTGATCGGCTTGAACCACGGACCCACGCCGGTTTCCTTGTCGACGTGGCGACCAAACGCCATGTGGCCGGTTTGCATCGGCGCTTCGACGATCATCTTCAGGTGATACTTGCCAGGGCCTTGCAGCTTCACGTTGTCGCCGTAGTGCGGGCCGTCGTTGGCGACCATCGCCATCATGTCGCCCTTCTGCGTCTCTTTCGAACCGGCTTTAGTCAGTTCGTAGCGCACTTGCAGATACGGCATCCAGTCGCCTTCCGCGAAGCCTGTCGGATTGTTCTTGACTGCGTGGATGTCCGCTTCGAGGTGGATGTCCGAATCCGACGCCTTGCGCATCATGCCTTCCGGCTCCATCGTGATCGGCTGCAGATACACCGCGCCAATTTCCATGCCGCCCTGAATCTGCTGCTTGCCGATCGGATATTCGGCGGCCGTTGCCGAGAGAGCCGCCATCGCCGCAGCCGTGGCAATGCCGCCACGCACAAATGAAGAAATCCGCATTGAAACTCCTTGTTTTTATCAGACTCGATTTGATCCCATTGGAACAGTGCGTCGGGCGACGAACCGAAGCAGATCGCATAATTGAACGTTAATGCGAACCATTCTCAATATTGGTCGAGTTTATCATCTCTCGCCTGCTGGAACAAATACGGACGCACGCCGAGCCTTATGCCAGCAGGGGCTTAAGGATGTCTTAAGAAACAGGGTGTGGGCGTAAAGCGGCGGGCAGTTTCCTGCGGGCAATTCCCTTTACGGTCTTGCCCGCGTACCGGCAAAAAGAAGCGCGGCACATTGCCGCGCCCTTTGCGCCGGAACCACGCTGCATCTTCGCTGCATGGTCCTGCCGATTTAGTCGACGCCCGAGACGTGGTCGCCGACATTCGCCCCGAACACGCGCTGACGCAGCAACGCCAACTGGTCGCGCGTTTGCGCGGCCTTCTCGAACTCGAGGTTTTTCGCGTGCTCCATCATCTGTTTTTCGAGGCGCTTGAGCTCCTTGGCCAGCTGCTTTTCGGACATGTCCTCGAATTTCGCGCGCGTCTGCTGTTCCTTCAGCTCGGCGCGGGCGTCGTCGACGTTGTACACGCCGTCGATAATGTCGCGGATACGCTTTACCACGCCGCGCGGCGTAATACCGCGTTCGAGGTTGAACGCAATCTGCTTGGCGCGCCGCCGCTCGGTCTCGTCAATGGCGCGGCGCATTGAATCCGTCACCTTGTCCGCATACAGAATGGCCTTGCCGTTCACGTTGCGCGCCGCCCGGCCGATGGTCTGAATCAGCGAGCGCTCGGCGCGCAGAAAGCCTTCCTTGTCCGCGTCGAGAATCGCGACGAGCGACACTTCGGGAATATCCAGACCTTCGCGCAGCAGGTTGATACCGACGAGCACGTCGAAAGTGCCGAGCCGCAAGTCGCGGATGATCTCGACGCGCTCCACCGTGTCGATGTCGCTATGCAGATAGCGCACCTTGACGCCATGGTCGCTGAGAAACTCCGTCAATTGCTCGGCCATGCGCTTGGTCAGTACGGTCACCAGCACGCGATCGCCCGCCTTGACGCGCTCGTTGATTTCGGCGAGCACGTCGTCGACCTGGCTGCGCGCGGGCCGCACCTCGATTTCCGGATCGACGAGGCCGGTCGGACGCACGAGCTGCTCCGCAACCTGACCCGAGGTCTTCTTTTCGTAATCTGCCGGTGTAGCCGACACGAACACGACCTGGCGCATCTTGCGCTCGAACTCGTTGAATTTCAGCGGCCGGTTGTCGAGCGCGGAAGGCAGACGGAACCCATAGTCCACCAGGTTTTCCTTGCGCGCCCGGTCGCCGTTGTACATCCCGTTCAACTGGCCGATCAGCACGTGCGATTCGTCGAGCAGCATGATGGCGTCCGACGGCAGGTAATCGACCAGCGTGGGCGGCGGCTCGCCGGGCGCCGCGCCCGAAAAGTGCCGCGAATAATTCTCGATGCCCTTGCAGAAACCGAGCTCCTGCAGCATCTCCAGGTCGAAACGGGTGCGCTGTTCGAGCCGTTGTGCTTCGACCAGCTTGCCTTCGCTATAGAAGAATTCCAGCCGCTCGCGCAGTTCGGCCTTGATGGTTTCGACCGCGCGCACGACGGTGTCGCGCGGCGTCACGTAATGCGACGACGGATAGACGGTGAAACGCGGAATTTTCTGACGCACCCGTCCGGTGAGCGGGTCGAAGAGTTGCAACGTTTCGACTTCGTCGTCGAATAATTCCACGCGCACCGCCATTTCCGCGTGTTCGGCCGGGAAGATGTCGATGGTATCGCCTCGGACGCGGAACGAGCCGCGCTGGAAGTCCGCCTCGTTGCGGTTGTACTGCATCGCGATGAGCCGCGCGATGATGTCGCGCTGGCCGAGCTTGTCGCCCGTGCGCAGCGTGAGAATCATCTGGTGGTATTCGGACGGATTACCGATGCCGTAAATAGCCGATACGGTCGCGACAATCACCACGTCGCGCCGCTCCATCAGGCTTTTCGTGGCCGACAGGCGCATCTGCTCGATATGTTCGTTGATCGACGAGTCTTTCTCGATGAACAGGTCGCGCTGCGGCACGTAGGCTTCCGGCTGATAGTAGTCGTAGTACGAAACGAAGTACTCGACCGCATTGCGCGGAAAGAACTCGCGGAATTCCGAGTAAAGCTGCGCAGCGAGCGTCTTGTTCGGCGCGAACACGATGGCCGGACGGCCGAGCCGCGCGATCGTGTTGGCCATCGTGAAGGTCTTGCCCGACCCCGTCACGCCGAGCAGCGTCTGGAACGAGAGGCCGTCCTCGACGCCTTCGACGAGCGTCTCGATCGCCGTTGGCTGGTCGCCGGCGGGCGGATAGGGCTGATAAAGCTGGAACGGCGAGCCTTCGAAGCGGACGAATCGGGATTCGTCGAGCGCGTCGTCGACTTCGGTCAAATGTTGTTCGGACATGGGGGCGGCAGCGGCCTTGGGCAAAAAACTATTCTAACGGGTTGCATCGAGATGGACCGGCGACGGACAAAGCGGATCTGCGTAGGCTGGCAGCGCTGAGTGATGCGGCCGGTTTTAGACATTTAGCGACGGCTTGCCCGTTTTTCAAGCAAATAAGTCCGCCAAGGGGCGTTCTCGTCCGAAAAACGTTCGTAGATTCGTTACAATGCGAAGTTGCGCTCGCTTGCGGCTGTCCGCGTTCTGCATCATCCGGCGTTTGCGTTTTGCATGAAACGCAGTCGGCACGGTCGCGCATGCTCGTAGCTGCCCTCTTTTCACTACTGCTGCCCACCCACCATGTCTCTGTTCTCCGCCGTCGAACTTGCTCCCCGCGACCCGATTCTGGGCCTGAACGAAGCCTTCAACGCCGACACGCGCCCCACCAAAGTCAACCTCGGCGTTGGCGTGTATTTCAACGAAGAAGGCAAGATTCCGCTGCTGCGCGCCGTGCGCGACGCGGAAAAGGCACGTGTCGAAGCCGCGTTGCCGCGCGGCTATCTGCCTATCGAAGGCATTGCCGCCTACGACGCAGCCGTGCAAAAGCTGCTGCTCGGCAACGATTCGCCGCTGATCGCCGCGGGCCGCGTCGTGACGGCGCAAGCACTGGGCGGCACGGGCGCGCTGAAGATCGGCGCGGACTTCCTGAAGCGTCTGAACCCCAGCGCCAAGGTCGCGATCAGCGACCCGAGCTGGGAAAACCACCGCGCACTGTTCGAAGCCGCGGGCTTCGAAGTCGTGTCGTATCCGTATTACGACGCGCACACTCACGGCGTCAATTTCGACGGCATGCTGAGCGCGCTGAACAGCTACGCAGCGGGCACGGTTGTCGTGTTGCACGCCTGCTGCCATAACCCGACGGGCGTGGATCTGACCGTCGACCAATGGAAACAGATCGTCGAGGTCGTCAAGGCGCGCAATCTGGTGCCGTTCCTCGACATCGCCTATCAGGGCTTTGGCGACAACATCGAAGCCGACGCAGCGGCCGTGCGACTCTTCGCGGCCTCTGAACTGAACGTGTTCGTCTCGTCGTCGTTCTCCAAGTCGTTCTCGCTGTACGGGGAGCGTATCGGCGCGCTGTCCATCATCACGGGCAGCAAGGAAGAAGCTACTCGCGTATTGTCGCAACTCAAGCGCGTGATTCGAACGAACTACTCGAACCCGCCGACGCACGGCGGTTCGGTGGTCGCCGCGGTGCTCGCGTCGCCGGAACTGCGCGCCACGTGGGAAACGGAACTGGCGGGGATGCGTGACCGGATTCGCGCAATGCGCAATGGCCTCGTCGAACGCCTGAAGGCAAGCGGCGTGGATCGCGACTTCAGCTTCGTGAATGCGCAGCGCGGCATGTTCTCGTACTCAGGCCTGACCGCGCCGCAAGTGGACCGTCTGCGCGAAGAGTTCGGCATTTACGCCGTCAGCACGGGTCGCATCTGCGTTGCTGCATTGAATACGCGCAACCTCGACGTGGTGGCCAACGCAATTGCCCACGTGTTGAAGTAAAGCGTTTCAAGGCCGCGCGATCCCGCGCGCTCTGGTTGATTCGGCTGAAGCCGAATGTGAGAACGGCGCCCCTTTGAGGGCGCCGTTCTCGTTTGTGGACTCCGTGTTGGCGGATGATGTCAGCGCGAGTCGCGATGAATGTCGTGCGTGACGAAACCCGCGTCGTTATCCGGCATGGCGAGCCAATCCGGCTGGGAAAGCGAATGGCGGATGTCTGCCAGTCCGCTTTCCCAGTGCTCCCGCATGGTCGAGAGACCAAACTGGAAGTCCTTGTAGTGCCCTTCGTATTCTTTCTGCCTGTAGATGAGATGAATCACGTTGTAGCGCTTCGAGCACGACAGGTCTTCAGCCAGCTTGCACCATGGATCGTCGCGCTGGTCCGGCGAGACCCGGTCCAGCACCTCACGCAACACGTGCCGGAAACGCTGTGAGCGTTGCAGCATGTCGGTCACAAGACGCGTGCGGCTCGAATATTGAATGTCTTTCATGCGCCCCTGCACGTCGGTGATGTTGTCGGGCACCGGCCCGATCGCGCTCCACAGATCGACCTGGAACGCCAGCGTGTCGCGCCGCGGCGTGGTTTGAATCACCTCGTAGAGCGGCGTGTTCGACATCAAGCCGCCGTCCCAGTAATACTGGCCGTCGATTTCCACAGCAGCAAAGCCGGGCGGCAAAGCACCGGATGCCATGAAGTGCTCAGCCCTCAGCGTGGTCTGCGTGTTGTCGAAGTACGCAAAATTTCCCGTGCCGCAATTGACGGCGCCCACGGACACGCGCATTTCCCGTGAGTTGATGCGGTCGAAGTCGCACAGACTTTCCAACGTCGCTTTGAGCGGCGCGGTGTCGTAGTAGCTGGCCGCTTGCGGCGGTCCCGACACGGTCGGCAAAGGCGGCGGAAAGCGCGGCACGAAGAAGCCCTTCTGCCCTTCCACGAGCGCGCCAACGGCCTGTGTTGCCGTGAAAGCTTTACGCACTGCGTCGCTCGAATTGAAGAACGCGTGCTCGATAAAAGCGGGCAACGGCAGACCGAATGCGGGCTGGCAGATGGTTTCCCAGAATTGCAGCAGCCGTTCGACCCGCTTTTCCGGCGGATTGCCGGCAATGATCGCCGTATTCAACGCGCCGATAGAAATGCCTGCCAGCCAGTTCGGCTCGACGCCTGCTTCATGAAGCCCCTGAAAAACGCCGGCCTGATATGCGCCCAGCGCGCCGCCACCCTGCAGTGTGAGCGCGATGGTTTCATAGGCCGGCAATTGCACGCGCTTGCCGCGGGCCGACGCAGACGCCGCGCTGGCGCCTGCGCCTTCCTCATTACCGGCCGCGCCGACGCGAGCCCGTTTGAGATTGCGTTGCGCCATGCGCACCTCCTTATTGCATGTACCAGCCGTGACTTACGATAAACGATTGGCCCGTCAGTGCAGCGGTGGGGAAAGTCGACAGGAACAGGACGGTTTGCGCGACGTCTTCCACCGTGGTGAAAATGCCGTCGACCGTACCGCCCAGCATGACGCGCTTGACCACTTCCTCTTCGCTGATGTTCAGTTCCTTGGCCTGCTCCGGAATCTGCTTGTCGACGAGCGGCGTACGCACGAAACCCGGACACACGACATGCGAGCGCACATTGTGTTTTGCGCCTTCCTTGGCGAGCACGCGAGCGAGACCGAGCAGCGCATGCTTGGCCGTCACGTAGGCGGACTTGAGCGGCGACGCCTCATGCGAGTGAACCGAGCCCATGTAGATCACGATGCCGCCGCGATCGTCCTTGTACATGTGCTTGAGCGCCGCCTTCGTGGTCAGGAACGCCCCGTCCACGTGAATGGCTTGCATCTTCTTCCAGTCGGAAAACGAGTAGTTTTCAATCGGATTGACGATCTGAATGCCGGCATTGGAAATGAGGATGTCGACCGAACCGAGCTCTGCCGCCACTTTGTCGATGCCCTGGTTCACCGCGTCTTCGTTGGTGACGTCCATTGCGATGCCGATTGCCTTGCCCCCGCCCTTCGTAATTTCTTCAGCGACGGCATTCGCGCCGTCCTGGTTCAGGTCGGCAATTGCGACAGCGGCGCCCGCAGCCGAAAGGGTCAACGCAATCTGCTTGCCGATGCCGCTCGCCGCGCCGGTGACGACCGCGACCTTGCCATTCAGATTTGTGTTCAGTGACGACATCCAGAACCTCCATGCAGTTGATGAGCAATGAGACCACGAGCCGCGCGCAGCGGGAAGTAGACCGAATGGCATAGGCGCGCATAGGCGCTGTCCTATACCGTTCGGCCGATGTTGCACTGCGGCCAATGCTGCTATTGTGCATGAACCGTGTGGAATGGATCGGTAAAAAGCACGCCCGGGCTTATCTATTTAAACTAGGCGTTCTGGCAGGATTCCGGTCGCTTCACTATCGAGGAGAATTGCATGAATTATCGGCGTCTAGGCCGCTCGGGACTGCAGGTCAGCGAGTTGTCCATCGGCTCGTGGGTTACGTACGGCAATCAGGTCGACCATCGCGCGGCGCGTGAATCGCTCGCTGCTGCGCGCGATGCGGGGGTCAATTTCTTCGACAACGCGGAGGTGTACGCGGGCGGCAAGTCGGAAGAAATCATGGGCCAGGCGCTCAAGGAACTGGCATGGCCACGCGTGAGCTACGTCGTGTCGACGAAATTCTTCTGGGGGCTCGAAGAAGCGCCCAATCAGTACCACACGCTGAACCGCAAATATCTGCTGAACGCAATCGACTCGTCGCTCAAGCGTCTGCAACTCGACTATGTCGATCTGGTCTTCTGCCATCGGCCAGACCCGAACACGCCCGTCGAGGAAACCGTATGGGCAATGAGCGACATGATCACGCGCGGCAAAGCCTTGTACTGGGGCACGTCCGAGTGGAGCGCCGACGAAATCCGCGCCGCTTATGACATCGCGGAGCGGCACCATCTGCACAAGCCGGTCATGGAACAGCCGCAGTACAACCTGTTTCACCGCAAGCGCGTCGAACAGGAATACAAGCGTCTCTACGAAGATATCGGCCTCGGTCTGACTACCTGGAGCCCGCTCGCGTCCGGCCTGCTCACCGGCAAGTATCGCAACGGCGTGCCTGCCGACAGCCGCGCCCAGTTGCAGGGCTACGACTGGCTGCGCAAACAGGTTACCGACGCGGGCAAAAACAACGTGGTCGGCAAGCTCGGCGAAGTGGCCGACGAACTGGGCTGCACCGTCGGCCAGCTTGCGATTGCATGGATTCTCAAGAATCCGCATGTCAGCACGGTGATTACAGGCGCATCGCGCGTCGAGCAGATTAGCGAGAACATGAAATCCGCTGAGGTCGCCGAGCAGATCACGCCGGAAATCAAAGAGAGAATCGAAGGTATTTTCGGAGACGTGTACGACTGACGTCGCTCTGTCGGACGGCTGGGTACGGCCGCGGCAAGATTGTGGCCGTGGTCCCAGTCGTGGTGGTAGTCGCGCAGGGTACCGCGCAATCCGACAACGCGTACGGTAGCACCGCCGCAACTCACTGCGCCGCGCGCGGCGTCGC
This sequence comes from Paraburkholderia caledonica, assembly GCF_000383275.1. NCBI lineage: Bacteria > Pseudomonadati > Pseudomonadota > Betaproteobacteria > Burkholderiales > Burkholderiaceae > Paraburkholderia > Paraburkholderia caledonica. Next base: position 162,944 of record NZ_KB911043.1, read on the forward strand.
GTACAATACGCGACCGCGCGGCACATCGGCGTTCTGTGCCGGCGTGCCGCCGCAATGCATCCGCATCGCCGACTCCAGCCTGGAACGGCGCGCCCTCTTTCTGCATCTCCTCATCATGCTCAGCTATCGCCACGCCTTTCATGCAGGCAACCACGCCGACGTTCTCAAACACGCGGTCTTGTTGCAGCTATTGCGCTACCTCGGTCAGAAGGACAAGGCCTACTGGTATATCGACACGCATGCCGGCGCGGGCGTCTATTCGCTGCAGGAAGGCTATGCGGTCAAGACCGGTGAGTTTCAGACAGGCATCGCCAGGCTGTGGGAGCGCAACGATCTCCCGTCGCTCTTCTCCGACTATGTCGATGAAGTCGCCGCGCTCAATCCCGACGGCCAGTTGCGCTTCTACCCCGGCTCGCCGTATATCGCCTGGCGCCAGATGCGCGAGCAGGACCGTATGCGTTTATTCGAGTTGCACACCACTGAGATCGACGTGCTGCGTCACAACTTTCGCGATGCGGGCCGTCGCGCGATGCTGTACGCGGGCGACGGTTTCGACGGCATTCTCGCGCTGCTGCCCCCGGCCCCGCGCCGTGCGCTGATACTGCTCGATCCTTCGTATGAGGACAAGCGCGACTACACGCGCACGCTGCGGTGCGTCGAAGAGAGCCTGAAGCGCTTCCCCACCGGTACCTACGCGGTCTGGTATCCGCAAGTGAAGCGCCTCGAATCGCAACGCTTTCCCGACCAGTTGAAAAAGCTGCAGGAGCGCAACTGGCTGCACGTCAGCCTCACAGTGAGCAATCCGCCCACGGACGGATTTGGGCTTTTCGGCAGCGGCATGTTCATCCTGAATCCGCCGTACACGCTGCCGAAGCTGCTGAAGGACCAGATGCCCTGGCTGGTCAAAGCGCTCGGTGAGGACAAGGCCGCGCAGTTCAAGGTCGAATACCGCGGCGATTGACGCCGGGCGAGGCCGCGCATAGTCGAATGGCGCGCCCTCGCCACGCTGTTACTTGAGTTGTGCCGCGGCCTTGCGGGCGAAGTCGTTGGTATAGGTCGCGTTCAGGTCGATCTTTTTCGGATCGAGCCGGTTATCGAACGACGCCAGTGCGCGCAATGAAGTCTCCGGGCCGTCGGCGGGCATCAGGCCATCTGGCGAATAAGCGTCGCGCACATTATGGAACGCCTCGACATAGAGCGAGGAATCGTTGAGCAGATAGGCCGGCGGCACCATCTTCAGCAGATCGGCATCGCTCGCGGTCTGCAGCCAGTGATCCGCGCGCACGATGGCATTGGCGAGCGCCTGCGTCGTCTTCGGGTACTTCTGAATAAAACTCTCCGACGCATAGAGTGTGGCCGCCGGCATCGTTCCGCCGAACACTTCCTGCGTACCTTTCACGGTGCGCGTGTCCACCAGCACCTTGATTGCGCCGCCGCGTGTGAGCTTCGTCATCATCGGATCGACGTTGGATAACGCGTCGATCTGACCGTTGCTCACCGCCGCGAGCACCGTGGCGCCGCTGCCTACACCGATCGCCGCAATGTCGCTTCTCTGCACGCCGGCCTTGCGCAAGGCGACAGTCAGCACGAGATCGGTCGATGACCCCGGCGCGCTCACGCCGACCTTTGCGCCTTTGAAATCGGCAAGCGTCTTGATCTTGTCTGCCTTCGACGTCAATACGGCAACGACGATCTGCGGCGCGCGGCCCATCAACGCAAAAGCCCGGTAGCGTTGCCCCTTCGCCTGCATGAATAGTGTGTGCTCGAATGCCCCGGCGCCGATATCCGCGCTGCCGCCCACTACTGCTTCGAGTGCTTTGGAACCGCCCGCGAAGTCTTCGAGCGTGACCTCGAGACCCTCGTCCTTGAAATAGCCCAACTGCTGAGCCGTGAGCACCGGCAAGTAGTAAAGACCCGGCAGACCGCCAACGGCCATTGTCAAAGCCGGCTTTTCGGGGACGTCTTTCGCGGACGCCACGCCGTGAAGTGCGGCAACGGCGAACAACGTGGCGCAAACGGCGGCACGCCGCATCCAGTGATTGGGCATTTGACGTCTCCTTTTTGTATGTTTTCGTTCAATCTGGTTGCCGGCCGCCCGTGTGGGCGCTATCGGCGCGACTTTGCGGCAGAGACCGCTTGAGGATTGTCGTCGCCCGACTGGTGGCGCGCCATGCGCCCAAACCCGAATGGCCGGGCGCGGGCGCGCAAATCCGCTGCGCCGCGTCTCGCGCGGACGTCTGGGCAGCAAGCTACGAACAGGATCGGCGCGAATCGGCTATTGCGGACGCGGAGCGGGCCGAGGCACGGGATACGGTTGAGGATACGGCTGAGGGTACGGTTGAGGTTGCGGTGCGACACCACCGCCGCCGACGGGCAACTGGATATACGGCGCGACGACGATCGGCACGGACGAATTCGGCGCCAGTTCGGTAGGCGTAGCGATAGGTTGTGCTTCGACGATGGGCTGCCGCGACAGCGGCGCTGTCTGCAGGACGGTTCCGCTCTGCCCGTCGCTGATTCCATTCTGCGAGTCGAGGATCACAGGCTTGCGGCTATTGCTCGACGCAGCAGACGCGCTCGACACGGCGCAAGCCGTGGCAAACAAAACTGCAATGGCGGTCAGAGAGAATTTGAACGAATGGGTCGAAGACATGGGGCGGACCGGTTGAGCCGCGAAGGCCGGATTGCGCTGAAAAACGCTTTACCTTACCGCGACGCGGACTTCGCCGCTAGTCGATATTCGCCATCTCGAGCTTTGTGACGCCATGAGGACAACGCGGCGCCCAGATGTGACAAAGCCCCGCAAAAGACGGGGCTCACACTTGACAGCTACTTCTGAACTACCGTGGCGGCAAAAGACGCTCGCCTAAAAACTTACAGCGAATAGCCGTTGGCTTCGAGCGAGCGGATGCGCTGTTCGAGCTGGACGATATCCGACGACGAAGCCAGATACGCTTCACGGCGGTCGCGCTCTGCAGTTTCAAACCAGGTGCTCAGTTTTTCAAGGACGTATGCAAACATGATGTTCTCCAAGGATCAGATTGAATCCCCGGTGGATCGGGCATCAGGGATTTCCCGTAAAAGGGTTAACCCGGATTATAGGCTGATGGTGCAACCGCGCCAGTGAAATGCTCGCATGATGTGCATTCCCAAATGGAATGACGCACTCCCTAGGTGCATAAAGCACGTTGATTCGATTGAGAGACAGAAACGCCCGTAGACCAATAAGTATGAGATAGACTCACTTGATGCACACATTAGGTGCATCAAGCAACAAATCGCCTGCCCGCATCGCTACGCATTAACGTCCGCCTTCGAAAGCCCCTTGCAACCGTTCCCGCTCTCCGCCGAAACCATGCCGACGTCCGCAAGCCCCTCGATAATCGGACATTCCGGACGGTCGTCGCCGTGACAATGGTTGGCAAGATGCGCCAGCGTGTCGCGCATATCGGTCAGTTCGGCGATGCGTCGATCGAGTTCGGCCACGTGGTCCAGCGCGATTGCCTTCACTTCGGCACTCGCGCGCGTGCGGTCGTGCCACAGCGCGAGCAGCCGCCGGATGTCTTCCACAAGAAAGCCCAGTCGACGCGCCCGGCGAATGAAGCGCAGTGAATGCACCTCCTGCGGACCGTAGACACGATAGCCGGCGGTCGTTCGGGATTTCGCCGCGAGCAAGCCGACGCTTTCGTAGTAGCGAATCATTTTCGCCGTAACGCCCGACGCGCGGGCCGCTTCACCAATGTTCATCACTGTTCCCCCACTCAATGCGTCGATCGTACACCTTCCCATGATGGGAAGGTCAGCCACCTAAATCTGGTCGGGAAGGCATAATTCAATCATCGCAACCGACATTTCCCCGAGGCAATTCCGATGAAAACCGAATTCCAGGTAGAAGGCATGAGCTGCCAGCATTGTGTCGCGGCAGTCACCAACGCTATTCGCGAGCACGACGAAGCCGCCCAAGTGCAGGTAGATCTCGCGGCGGGCCGGGTCGCGGTCGAGTCGACGCAATCGGTCGACGCTTTGAAAGCCGCGATCGACGAGGCCGGCTACACGGTCAAAGGCGTGTCGCCCAGCGCAGCGAGTTAAGGGGAACGCGGATCATGTTCAAGGTCGCAGTCATAGGAGCGTCTGGCCTGCTCGGTCGCGCTGTCGTCGACGAACTGGCGGCTCAGCCGGCCTGGCAAGTCGTCGGTACCGCCTTCAGCCGGCCAATGCCGAACACCGTCACGCTCGATGTCCGGGATCCGCGGGCAGTCGAGCAGTTTGTCGAGCGCGAAGCGCCCGATGCGCTCGTGATTGTCGCCGCCGAGCGTCGACCGGATGTGTGCGAGCGTCAGCCGGAAGTGGCCCGCGCGCTCAATGTGGATGCCGTGCGCGCGATCGCCGCCGCCGCGCATCGCCGCGACGCGTGGACGCTGTCGATTTCCACCGATTACGTTTTCGACGGCACTCATCCACCCTATCGGCCGGATTCCACACCGGCGCCGCTCAATGCATATGGGCGCAGCAAGCTGGACGGCGAGCAGGCGTTGACCGAGACGACCGACCTGGGCTGCGTGCTGCGCTTGCCGCTGCTGTACGGGCCGATTGTCGATTGGTCGGAATCCGCCGTGACGAGTCTCGTGCCGGCCATTGCCGCGTCGGCATCGGCGCAGGGCCAGGCGGCCAACATGGACGCATGGGCGATCCGCTATCCGACCTTCACGCCGGACGTCGCGTTTGTGATCCGGCAGATGCTCGAGCGTCACGCCGCGGGTGACGCGATTCGCGGCATCGTGCAATGGTCGGGCGACGAACCGATGACCAAGTACGAGATCGCCATGCGCCTCGCGCAAGCGCTGCAACTCGACGCGCGGCTCGTGCCGCAACACACGCCGGCCGATGCGACGCCGCGTCCGCATAATTGCCACCTGGCGTCGGACCGGCTGGAGCAACTCGGGATCGGCCGCCGCACGCCGTTCGATACGGCAATACGCGAGGTGTTGGCCGCCTTTCCGTGGCGCGGCGATACATCCGCCTGAACCGGATGCGCTGAACGTTGACGACCGCTCGAAGCGCACCAGCGTCTCAGCAAAAATTCCTGCTAACGGAATGCAGCCCGCCCAGCAGATGCGACATATCGACGAGCCGTTGTGCCACCAGATGCCGGACCTCGCCCTGGCATTGCCATACTCCATACACAGCCAGCAGCGACGCACTGAGCGCTTCCTTGCGTTGCTTCTCGAGCAGGCTTGGCCACACGATGACGTTCACGTTGCCCGTTTCGTCTTCGATCGTCACGAACACCACGCCTTTCGCGGTGCCGGGACGCTGCCGCACGGTGACAAGACCGCAGCCTCGCGCAAGCCGGCCGTCGCGATAAGTGCGCAGCGTCGCAGCCGGCATCAACCGGTTTGCAAGCAACTGCGGGCGTAACAGTTCCAGCGGATGGCGGCCGAGCGTCAGACCCACTGAGCGGTAATCCGCCACGATGTCGTGTGCTTCGGAGGGCGCGCCGAGTTCGGGCGTTTCGTCCTCGACGGCCGCGATTGCAAGCATGTCCTTGTCCGGCACGGCAGCGACCGACTGCCAGAGCGCCTCGCGCCGGTTGCCGGCAAGCGAGACCAGTGCATTGGCGTCCGCCAGGATATGCAGGTCCCGGCGATCGAGCGCCGCGCGACGCGCGAGGTCTTTCGCGCTTGCGAACGGGCGCACCGCACGCGCATTCTCAATCCGCTCGGCTGTGCCTTCCTTCATGCCACGTAGCAGCGACAGGCCCAGACGCACCGCAGGCCGTGCGGCATCCGCAATACGCTCAAGAGACGAGTTCCACCCACTGATAGTCACATCGACTGGCAGTACGCTGACACCATGCCGTTGCGCGTCCTGCACGAGTTGCGATGGCGAGTAAAAGCCCATGGGCTGGCTGTTGAGCATGGCGGCCAGAAATGCCTCGGGCTCATGGCATTTGAGCCAGCTGCTCGCATACACGAGCAGCGCGAAACTCGCGGCATGACTCTCCGGAAAACCATATTCGCCAAAACCTTTTATCTGTTCGAAGATGGCTTCCGCAAACGCAAGGTCATAGCCCCGCTCCTGCATGCCGAGCACAATGCGGTCATAGTATTTGCCGAGACCACCCTTGCGTTTCCACGCCGCCATCGCGCGCCGCAACTGGTCGGCCTCGCCCGCCGTAAAGCCCGCGGCGAGAATCGCGACCTGCATCACCTGCTCCTGAAAAATCGGCACGCCGAGCGTGCGGCCCAGCGCGGTCTCCAAATCCTTGCTCGGGTAGGTGACCGGCTCAAAGCCCTGGCGACGTCGCAGATAAGGATGAACCGCACCACCCTGAATCGGACCCGGCCGCACGATGGCCACTTCGATCACCAGGTCGTAGAACGTTCGAGGCCGCATGCGCGGCAGCATCGACATCTGTGCGCGCGACTCGATCTGGAAGACGCCCACCGTGTCGGCGGCGGAAATCATGTCGTAGGTTGCATCGTCTTCTGAGGGAATGTCCTGCATCTCGAAGCGCTCGCCGCGCTGCTCCGACACGAGGTCGAGCGTGCGCCGAATGGCCGACAGCATGCCGAGCGCAAGCACGTCGATCTTGAGCAGCCCCAGCGATTCGAGGTCGTCCTTGTCCCATTGGATGACGCTGCGCTCTGCCATCGCGGCGTTCTCAACGGGAACGAGGCGCGTGAGCTTGCCCCGGCTGATGACAAACCCGCCCGAATGCTGCGACAGATGCCGCGGAAAACCATACAGTTGCGCGGCGAGCGTGGCCCACGCGCGGATGAGCGGCGTTTGCGGGTTCAGCCCGCATTCCTCGAAGCGCTTCAGCAGGTCCGCACTGTTATCGAACCAGTGATGCGACTTGGCGACCGCATCGACTATCTGCATATCGACGCCGAGCGCCTTACCCGTTTCGCGCAAGACGCCACGCGCCCGATACGTCGAGACCGCAGCGGCAATCGCCGCGCGGTCGCGACCGTACTTGCGATAGATGTACTGAATCACTTCTTCGCGCCGCTGATGCTCGAAGTCGACGTCGATGTCAGGCGGCTCCCCGCGCTCTTTCGAGATGAAGCGCTCGAAAAGCATGTTGCCGCGCGCGGGGTCGACTTCCGTCACGCCGAGGCAATAGCAGACAGCCGAATTGGCCGCCGATCCGCGTCCCTGACACAGAATGTGCTGACTGCGCGCAAAGCGGACCAGGTCGTAGACCGTCAGGAAGTACGGTTCATATTGCAGGTCGGCAATCAGTTCAAGTTCGTGCTCGATCTGCTCCTGCACGTGGTGCGGAATGCCCGACGGAAAGCGCCGTTGCGCGCCGATGTACGTCTCCTGCCGGAGATAAGCGGTCGGCGTAAAGCCGGGCGGTATCAGTTCATCGGGATATTCGTAGCGCAGTTCGTCGAGCGAGAAGGTGCAGCGCGCGGCGATGTCGACTGTCGCGGCAAGTGCCTCCGGCGAATACAGATTGGCCAGCCGCAGCCGCGAGCGCAGGTGCTGCTCCGCATTCGGCGCAAGCTCGTATCCGCATTCATGAACCGGCTTGCCGACGCGAATGGCGGTTATCGTGTCCTGCAGCGGTTTTCTTGAACGCACGTGCATGACCACTTCGCCGAGTGCGACCACCGGCACGTCCCGGTTGCGCGCGACGAATTCGACCGCGCCGCGGTGAATGTCGTCCATCGCCCGCTGATGAAGCACGAGGCCCACCCACGCGCGTGCGGGAAAGGTCTCGTCCAGCCATTCGACCTGGGCATCGAGCACATCTTCTTTTGCCGGGAAGGTCGGCACGAGAATGGCCAGGCAGTCCGGCAGGCCCAGCAGGTGCCGGTATTCCTTCTCCGGTCGCGACAGGTCCTGCGGCGTGAGCCGGTATTCGCCCTTCGGCGCGCGCGTACGCGCCAGCGTGATGAGTTCGGACAGATTGCCGTAGCCCTCGCGATTTTTCGCCAGCAGGATGAGTCCGAATGCCGGCGAGCCGTCGGCGTTCACCAGACGAAAGTAGGAGCCGATGATAAACGGCAGCTTCGCTTCTTTCGCCGCGACGTGCGCGCGCACCACACCGGCAAGCGAGCACTCGTCGGTAATGGCAAGCGCCGAGTAGCCCAGTTGCGCGGCGCGCTCAGCGAGTTCCTCGGCGTGCGACGCGCCACGCAGAAACGAAAAATTGGAGAGGCAGAAAAGCTCGGCATACGCCGGCAGCATGCTGAAGGTGGCATCCATGGCGCGTCATCCGAAAAGGCCATGAAGGAACCACCGCTGGTCTTCTTCGGCGTCGCGGCTGCTGACACGTTCGCGGTAAATCCAGTAGCAGCTCTGGTCGTCTGCCTGAGCGACGAAGTAGTCGCGCGTCACGAGTTCGCCGTCGAACCAGCCCGCCTCGATACGCTCCCCCGGCGACACCATGCGCAGCGGCGAGCCATAGAACGGACGATGCTGGCGCATTATCAAGCGCACCGGCGTATCGAGCATCCACGTGGGCCTCGGCAAGCCTTCCGGTATGACTGCGGGCTTCACCGGTTGCGTCACCGGCACCCAGCAGTTGGCGACTTCCGGCCGATGGTCGGGACTCGGCGCGGGCCGCAGCACGTTCTCGTCACCCAGCCGGGCGACCAGCAGTTCGAGTAGCCGTGCATGATCTTCCTTTGAGCCGCCGGGCTCGGGAAAAAGCGTATCGGAAGCCGGCGCAGCGGACTCCACTTTCGAGGCGTCCAGACGCAATGCGATAACCGGCGCGGTGAGCTCGATGCGATGCAAGCGCTCCTTCAGCAGCCTCACCAGGTGTTCTTCACGCCACGTTGGCTCGCCGAGGGCAATGTCGATGATGGTGGGTTCAATGGCGTCGCGCCCCCGCTCGTGCTCCAGCAACAAACGTATTGCGGTAACCGCCAACTGCTTTGCGCAGAGCCAGCCGCACAACTGCACGATCAGCCGATGCGCGCCGAACACGGCGCCGTCCGCATGTTCGAGCCGGTCGGGCATTTCGATGCGCGCGGAAAACGTGGGCGGCAGTTCGAGCCAGTCGAAGAGTTCCGGCGCGGTGCCGAATGCGCGGTCGAGCGAATCGAGCAGGTGTTCTCCGCAGCGCCGCTGCAACCCGGCGCGCGGCAGCCGGCGAATGTCGGCGATGGTTTCGCAGCCGAGCCCCGCGAACCAGTCGGCGAACTCGCGCACCTCGGGGACCGCGATCATGGGCAGCGCGGCGAGGCGCTGCTCGAGCGTGGACAGCTTCAGCACGCGCCGCGCGCCCCGCCCCTTCGCATATCGCGCCAGCAGCCACGCGCCCTGGCCGGTCGGCGCGGCGCTCACGCGCGCGGTGAGACCGAGCGTGGCAAGCAGCGCCTTCGCCTCGCGGCACAGCGCAAGCAGTCCGCCAAAGAGGCGCAGGCTCGCGCCTATTTCCACGACGACGGTCGCTTCATCGAGCAGCGCGACCTCGGGCGAAAAGCGCATTAGCGCCACGCCGACCTCGCGTTGTGCGGACTGCTCGCGCGCGAAGTCGCGTTCGTGCATGTCCGTCTCGGGCGACAGCGTGAGCACGCCCCCGCGTTTCATGCCGAGCCTCACTCCGGCCGCGCGCGCGACGCTGTCCGCAATCACGACCTTGTCCTTCTCGAGCACCACACTGCCGTGAGCGGGCTCAGGCGACCACTTCGGCCTGAAAACTTCGAGCGGCAACTTCGGCAGGTGAACGGCGAGGAAGACGCGCATGTCGTGACAGCAGAACAGGAGTGGGTTGAAGGGGAATCGACAGGGGCTCCGCGCGCGAGGGCCCTCGTCGTTTCACGATGTCGACGGTCAGGCCGTCGGCAGATGGTTTGAGCGCCAGCCGCAATAGCGCCGGCGACGCGTCCTGAGCGCTCGCGAGCGGCCGCACCATGACGAAAAGCGTCTCCGACGACTGCGCCGCCAGATGCAGGCGCCGAAGCGACGAAGCCTGCGCATACTGCGCCCAGAAAATCAGCGCACCGCAACTGCCGGCACGCAGAATCTGTTCTGCCGACCACAGCGCGTCCGCCGTTTTCTGCGCCTTGACGCGCAGCACCTGCTCAAGCGACAAGCCGATGTAGCTGAGCCCGAGGCCGTCCGGTGTATGCGGGGGCTGGACGAACGCAATGGGCCGGTTGCCCGCTGCACTGAGCGCCGGACGTAGCAGCCGCAGCTCGCCGACACCCGGCTGCTGCACGAGCAGGTCGACCAGTGCGCCCACTGGCCAGCCGCCACCGGGCAGTTCAGCCGATAGCGCCGGATAGCCGGTGTCGACCACCTGCCCCCGGCCGCGCGCAAGCTGGGACGCCCGCCACAGGGACGGGTGTATCGCTTCGGGCGGTGGAGAAGAGGCAGTCATGGACGAAAAAACCTGTATGGATGTACAGTATCCTACACGGATTTTCGCGACGGGGAACAGGCACTTTTTTTGGGAACGAATGAAAGGACAGGTATGTGCCCAAGCTCGTGGGGCATCCATTCCAGATAAAACGCCATACAGCAGGCACTTCCCGACGCACACCGCCATTGCGGCGATGTGCGGTCTGAATCTCAATGAACGGGCTGAAGCGCTGGAATCAAACCCGATCCAGATTCGCCGAAGCAAACGCCCAGTTCAAATGACGCGACACGGTCGCGACCAGGTAATCCGGCCGGCGATTCTGATAATCGAGGTAATAGGCGTGCTCCCACACATCCACCGTCAGCAGCGGCGCCTGACCGCGCGTGAACGGGGTTTCCGCATTGCTCGTCTTCACCACCGCGAGTTCGCCTCGATCGACCACCAGCCATCCCCAGCCGCTGCCGAATTGCGACGCCGAAGTGGCCACCAATGCTTTGGTCAACGCTTCCGTGGAGCCGAACTTGCGCTGGATCGCCGCCTGCAGCTTCTCGCTCGGCGCGCTCGCATCCGGACTGAGCGAGTTCCAGTAGAAATTGTGATTCCACGCCTGCGCTGCGTTGTTGAACACGTCGACGAGCGCCGGCTGATCGTGCGACTGCATGATCAGTTCTTCGAGCGACGCATTGGCGAGCGGCGTGCCGGCCAGCAGCTTGTGCAGATTGTCGAAGTACGCACGATGATGTTTGCCGTAGTGAATCCCGATCGTACGTGCCGAGATAACCGGTTCGAGCGCGTTGTCCGCCCACGGCAACGGCGGCAGAGTTTGCGGCGACGCGCCGAGATACGCCGGCACCCCACGCGAGCTTGCAGCCGTTGTAGCGGCCTGCGTGCTCGCGCCGAATGACATCTTCGAAAGCAGCACACCGACTGACGCCAGCGATCCGGTTGCCATCAGACGACGGCGCGACAAAGACGATTTGAGCATGTTTGAAATCCCCAGTAATGTGGCGCGGCGCTCATGATGTCCGCCGCACTCACACAACATTCCACGCTATCTGGCTATTCCATCGCGGCGGGGAATTATTTGCCCGCTTCTAACGGGACGATTGGGACGATTGGGAGCCTTGCGGCGCGTCGCTCTGCTGCTTCGCTTCGGTCTTCTGCTTCGCGTCGTTCCGCTGATTCAAAACGCGCTTCTGCTTCGCATGGAGCTTCTGCTTCACGGCGAGCTTCTGCTCGAAGAGCGGCTTGCCGAATTCGAACGCCTTCGTGTAATCCGCCGTGTCCGGTTCGTCGTCTGTCGGCGAGCGCGGGATGTTGTCGGTTCTGCCACTCGTTACCGGACGTATGTCGAGCTTCAGACCCGACACCTGGCGCTTGACGGTGTCCGCGACCTTGCCGATGACAGCAGGCGTCACAGCACCCATCGGCTCGACCCCGTGTGTCGCGAACTGCGTGCGCAGGCCACTATCGGGCGTGAGAAACAGCGGACCTGCCGGGACCTTTTGCTCTTCGTCCTGATATTCCGTCAGCTCGTCGCGGTCGTTGAACCACAAGACGCAACCAAGGCACGGCGGCTTGGAACCCGCGGCGCGACCTTCCTTCAACATCTCGGGATAGTGCTTTTCGATCGTCAGCCTCACACTGATCTCGGCGTGGTGCCGGGACGGGTTGTCGGTCACGGTCAGGACGACATCGGGATTTTCGCCGAGCCAGTTGAACAGCTTCTGCGCGCGGCGCAGCTTGTCGTCTGTATTGAGCGACGGCGAAGCGCCGCTTTGCGGCGCAGTACGAAGTTTTTCGGCAATGAATTCGCCGAGATGGTCCCTGAGCCTGGCTGCATCGCCGTAACGCCTCTGGAGCTTCTCGTTCGCTTCGCCATTGTTCATCGACATCACAATGCGATTGCTCGCACGGGACGCAACGGCCTGCAACTCGGTTCCGTGCAACTTCGGATTCCCGTCCAGAATGAAGCCCGCGAGTCGCGTCGAAGTCCGTTGACTATCGGAGTCATTCCTCGAGTATTTCCACTGCTCCGCAACGTCTTCTGGCGCGACCTTCGGGGCGCCGCCCTGGGTCTGCAAGCTCCACGCACGAAGTCCGCCGGACTTCACAGCGCCGGTTATCTGCTCGTGGAGCAACTGCGCGTTGTCGTCGGGCTCGATGCGCGGCCCGGACTTCGACGCCGAAGCGGCGCTCTTCGACGTCCGTACTTTAAGCGGCCCAGGTGACCCGTTGCTTTTATCCGGCAAATTTGCCAGCGCCGCCGACGGCTCGCGCGCACTGCGCGGCTTCGTTCCTGACGACTGCGCAAGCGCTCTGTCACCGGCCGCTTTATCCGTCACCTCACCGGTCGCATTAGCGTTCGCATTAGTGGTCTCGCTACTGTTCGCCCGCCCGTCGGGCACCCTGTGATCCAGGGGAATCCCTTTCAGCATCGTCTTTCTCCAATCCGCGTGATCTCGCGGTGCATCGCTGCTATCAGGCCGCGCCCGGAAGATTCAAATCGTCCTTGTGATCGTCGTACTCGGTTCCGGCAACTTCCTTCGCGCCGTCCTTCGCGATCTGCTTACCCGCTTCCTTCGCGGCCGTTTTGTTGATCACACCTTTGTTGGCCTGATACGCCGCGTTCAGTGCCGCCGACTCCGCACCCTTGAGCGCCGTGCCCGCACCCGGCACGGTCAGCGCGCCGAGGGCCGCGCCGCCCACATCGAAGCCGGCCTTGATGCCGGCCTGCTTCATGTCGCCGCCTTCGAGCGCGGTGTCGGCGAGTTCGTAGCCGCTCGAAAGCGCCTGCGCGCCAACCGAGCCCGCTGCCGCCAGCTGGCTGATAAGCGGAATCTTGAGATCGGCGATCACGCCGAGCACCTTCGACACAACACCCTCGATCTTCGAGGCGATCGTGAGGAGTCCGTGCAGGAAGTCCTGGAACTGGCCGCCCTTCTTTGCCTTCGTGTCCGGCTGGTCGGCTTCGCCGTCCTGCATCGCGGCGATCGCGCTCGCGTCCTCCGCGCTCGACGGCGCCTGAGTCGCGTAGGTCGGCGCGGGCGTTTTGTTCATCGTCGAGGTGAATTTGTCGAAGTCCTTTTTCGAAATCTTGCCGTCGTCGGCGGCGTGGAAAAACGAGCCGCTATTGCCGTGCAGCGCGTTGTCCATCATGCCGAACAGCATCGGATCGTTGAGCAGCTGCTTCGCGGCTTTCGCGACGTCGGGGTTCGGATCGTTCGACAAGGTCTTGAGCTTGTCCCGCGTCAGGTTCCCGTCCTTGAAGAACGCGTCGGAATTCGCCTGCATTGTTTTCACGGTGGCGGTTTCGTCTGCATTCAATTCGACGTTCGATGAAATCGCGTCTTCCAGCTTGCCGCGTTTGACCTTGCCGTCGGCGTTGCCTGCGAGCTTCTGCCAGTCGTCCGGATGATCGAGGTAATACTGGGCAGCCGCGATCACTTGAGGCGGGCGCTTTCCCTCGCTGCCCGTTCCGTCGACGATCTGCTGCAACGAGTCCTTCGTCACCGGGTCGGGCAGGTTGTCGGAATAGCGGTACAGCTCGCGCTCGGCGTCGTTAGCGGTCATGGGGCGGCCCTGCTTCGCGCCGCTGGTGTCGTCCGACGGAATGTAGTTCTTCTCGAACGAACTGGCCTGCTTCTGGTTCATCGCGATCAACGTGGGCGAGTTCGAAAGCGCTTTCACGTCGCCGCCACTGAACTTGCCGTCCGTCTTGCCGTTCTTGCCCGAGTCCAGCATCTGCTGCAAGCCGGGATCGTTCTTTACCGTTTGCAATGCCGCCTTCAGATCGGGCGGCGTTTTCGGATCGTTGATCTTCTTGTCGAGATCGGAGAACTTGAGCGTGCCGAGTTCGCCCTCGTGACGCTGCAACACGTTGAGCGCGTTTGCACGATCCGGCGACGCGGCCAGTTGCTGGTCCGCGAGTGTGCGCTTTATGTCGCCTGCGATGAACTTGCCGTCCGACTTGCCGTTCAACGCGCCGTCGAGTTGCTTCTGCAAGTCGGGATCGTTCTTCAGCGATTGCAGCGCCTGCTTCAGGTCGGGCGGCGTCTTCGGATCGTCGATCTTCTTGTCGAGATCGGAGAAGCTCATCGTGCCCAGTTCCTTCGAGTGCGCGTCGAGCACGCTCAACGTGTTCGAGCGCTGTTGGGCGAGTTGCTGAGCCTGCTGTTCTTCAGGCGTGGGTGCGGGCGATGCCGGGGACGCGCTCGCGTCGGCATCGGCCGCCGCTGTATTGGCGGGCTCGGGCTGCGCGGCGACCGGCGCGGCCGCGCCGCTGTCTTCGCCGGCAGCGTCGGCGCGCTGACCGTCCGCCGGTTGCATCGTGTTGCGCAACATGGGTCCGCTCGCATTCGGCTGAGCGCCGCTCGCTTGCGCGAGATTGCGCAGCACGAGTCCGCGCGGCACGGTCTGGCCGTCAGGGGCGCCCGGCGCCTTGCCTCCAGCCGACGACGCATGCTTCAAACCCGTCAGCATCGCGCTGAACAATGCCTGCATTTCCGCCGAACCAGCGTCCTGCGTGTCGGCCGGCGCGCCGTTTCTCAGCGCCGCCGCTTCGGGCGTGCCGACATCGCTCGCGGTGTTGGTCTGCAGCGGCGTGGTCTGCGTCAGTACGCGCATATTCATTGTTAGCTTTCCTTGATGATTTCGGGTTATTGGCCGGACTTGCCCGCACCGCGAACAAGCAGTTCGATTCGCCGCGCGACGTTCGCGGACATTGGCGGCAGATGCTGGCGTGCAAAAGCCGCCTGCAACGCTTCATACTGTCTTCGCAGCGCCGCCGCCCGCGTCTGAAGCGCGGGGCGCAGTTGCAGCGTGATTTCGAACGCGTATGAAGCGTCCGCGGACAATTGGCCGTCCAGATAAGACATCAGCAGCAACTCACTTGCATACATAGCGCCGTTCCAGGTCGGACCGAAATAGCGGGATTGACAGGCGCCGGCCGTTCAGCCCCGCTGCCGTCCCGACTGCGTTGCCGCGCGGCGAGAACGTTACGCCAGAATCGTCGACAGATTCGCAAGCCGCGACGCCATCTGCGGATCGCTTGGATGTTCGAACGCGTCGGAGAACGCCTCGGTCGCGGCTTGCGGCGTCTTCGCGTTCTTCACCGCGTCGATCGCGCCGCGTTGTGTCGTTTCCAGTTCCTGCTTGAGGAAGCCGTAGTTGGCGGCCTGGCTCGACGGATCGAGCGGCGGCTTCTGGCTTGCCGCGAAGTCGAGCAGACCTTGCTTGCGCGAGCCGCCCCACTGCGCGATTCCGTAGCCGTTGGCGTTGTCGTCGGCCATGTTGCCGCTCGGCTTGCCGATCGCGCCGCCCTGGTTGATGCCGGAGTTCATACCCCCGCTCTCATGCCACAGATTCGCGACGACGCCGGCCGCCTGGTCCTTCGTCAGGCCGAAGTCTTTCTGCAAATTGGCCATGTAGGCGTCAGCAACCTGCTTGCTTTGTGCAGGCGTGTTCGCGGTGGTTTGCGGCGCAGTGCTGAGACCGGTGCTGCCGCCATTCGACGATGCACCCGCTGCACCTGCTGCGCTCGCGGCGGAATCAGCGGCAGGCGCAGCAGACGACGCACCGCCGGAAGCCGCGGGCGCTGAAGCCCCGGCCTGGCCTGCGGCGCCTCCATGCGCAGCGCCAAGCCCTGCCAATACGTGATGCCCGCCGTGATGCCCGCCGGTCCCCGCCATGCCCGAACCCTGATCCTGAGCGTCGTCGCTTTGCTTGAGCAATGCGAGCAGATCCTGCATGAACTTCGCGACGTCGTTGACCCGGCCATCCTGGCCCGCGCCGTTGCTGCCCGCACTGCTCGCGGAATTGCCGCCGTCGAGCAGGTTGGCGATATCGCGCAGCAGATTGCTGACGTCCGAGCCGTGCGAACGATCGTTGTCGGCATTGGGCAATCTGTTTGTCGACGTGCCGACGAAGTAATTACCGCTCGCTGTAGATATGGGATTCATGGCGTTCTCTTCTCTCGATGAGTGACAGACGCGTGACGCTCGACAGCGCCGCGTTTGCATCAAGATAGATTTCCCTCGCGCGCTGTTGCGTAGCGCGTGCGAAGCCGCATGCAGTGCGCCGAACCTGCGCGCCCGCAATCTGAAAATCGCCTGCTTCGAGACGGCCCGAGGCGCTCCTAAGCGACTTGCGACGCGCGCTTCGCGCTGCCGTGGTGCCGCTTCGCGTTACGTCATGCGCGAACGCTGGCAATGAGTATGGTGGAGTTCTCCATGTGAATCGCTCATCTTGAGCAACGCTGTCATGTTCATTCGCCGATTTTGTGTTTCTTGTGCCTCTTGTGCCTCTTGTGCCGTCCATTGCGCTTTGTTGTTCACCGGCGCAGCCCTCTTGATGACGTTTTCTGTTTCGACGCAAGCAGCCGCCGGGTTCGTGCGTGTCGATGCACAGTACGACGCCGTGGCGGAGCGGCATCGCGAGGAACGGTTGCGCGAGGAGCGGTTGTGGGAAGAACGTCAGCAGGACGCGCGCCGTCAGCAGGCAATTCACGACGACTATCGCCAACGCAGTGAACGCGCGCAGCGCGCTCACGCCGCAAGCGAACGCGGGCAACTGGATTAACGCCGCCCATGTGCCTTCTAAAACCGCGCATTGCCGGCGCCGCCGTTTGTTCGCTCGTCATGTTTGCAGCGGCGCCCGCATATGCCGATTGTTTCGACGAAGCCGCCGCGTATCAGCACGTCAATCCGACTATCCTGCGTGCAATCGCCTGGCAGGAATCACACTATCGTGCGGACGCGGTTCACAAGAACGCAAACGGCTCGATCGACTATGGCCTCATGCAAATCAATTCGATCCACCTGAGCGCGTTAGCGCGCTACGGAATCGGTCAGGAAGCGTTGATGACGCCGTGCAAGAACGTCTACATCGCCGCATGGCAATTGCGCCGGCAGGTCGTCAAATACGGCAATACGTGGGCCGCTGTTGGCGCGTATCACTCGGCGACGCCCGCATTACGCGACGACTACGCGCGTCGTATCGCCGCTATCGTCGAACGCTGGAGCATGGGATCGGCATCGGTATCGGCGGCATCGGGAATGCCGGCGCCTTGACGTGCCGTCATGCGTCGAGCATGCGCTAAAGCCGCGGTTGCACGCGACCCACTTCGTGGCAAAGCACGACGCTTCGCGCGGTCCGCTTGTCGCGGCGGGCCGCATCGCACAATGCAAATGGACGCACCACGCGAATCGTTTGTTCCTTCTTCTCTGTGAAACCAGCATGCCGACCATTCAATGCAGCGCCACCGCACTCGACGCTTTCCTATCCGTATTTTCGGGCGGCATGCGCATCGGAGCGCAGGCCGATCTCGACGACATGTTGCTCGCGTTGCGAACATGGCAGCCCGATTCGCCGCTCGCCGATGTACTCGAAGCGCGTCTGCATATCAGCCGCACGGACTGGCGAGAAGCGGCGCAACTGCTGCGTCAGGTGAGCGACCGGCACGCGGGTTTGCCGATCGTATCGGCGTTGCACGGCTTGTGTCTCTTCATGCTGCGCGACGACGAATGGCGGCGTCTCGGCGCGCAGGTTCTGGAGAGCGGCAATCAGACAGCAATCGCTATCGTCGGGCGGTTTCTCGGCGTGACGATCGAGCCGGGCGCGCACCCGTCGCTTCTCGCCGAGCGTGTGACCGAAGCCGTGCACGCCTGAAGCACCGGGAAAAATGCCGGTGTGGCGCATAGCGCGCACAACCGGCATTCAGCGTTTCGTTCCTGCATCGGTTACCAGGACTCGGTCAGAACTCGGTCAGGACTCGATCAGAATTCGATCACGCGCGGCGAAAGCAATACCAACCGTTCCATATGGCTATTCTGTTTCTGCCGATAGCGAAACAGTCCGCCCAGAAACGGTATCTTCGACAGGACCGGCACGCCCGACTCGCCGTTGGTCTGGTTATCGATCCGATATCCGGCAATCAGCAGACTCTGCCCTTCCGTCACAACGGCTTCCGTGTTGATTTCGCTGGTGGCGATCTGAGGAATCTGGTCGGTGGTTTGTCCGGGCACGATCTGTCCGTCCTCGACATGCACCTGCAACTTGATTTGCGTCTTGCCTTCGTCGTCGGTGACCATTGGCAGCACCCGCAGCGTATTGCCGACCGACACGCTGAACAGATCGCTCGACGTGAACCCCGCTACCTTCACGAAGAAGCGCGTTTTGTTGTCCATGACCGCCTCGACGTTATCCAGCGTCGCGACCTTCGGGCTTGCGTCGACGCGCGCGAGATCGTCCTGTTCGAGCGCATTGACGCGCGCGAGCAGATAACGCCCCGCATCGCCCACCACCGCTGTCAGCGACAAGCCCGCCGGCGTCACGTTGGCAATCGTGTTGCCGTTCGCGTCGGTTCCCGTGAACGTCGGATTCAACTGGCCGTTAAAGCTGTTCGCACTCGTCACGCCGTTGCCCGTCTGAAAGTCGACGTGGCTGTTGTGAGCGCGCCAGTCCACGCCGATCTGCTTGAGCGCGTTGTCGTTGATCTGAATGATGTTCGCCTCGATCTCGATCATGCGGCGCTTCACGTCGAGCCGGTCGATGAGCGGCTTGTACTGATCGACACGTTGCGGCAGATCCCGCACCAGCACCGAGTTCGTGCGCGGGTCCGCAATGATGACCGGCAACGAGCCCGCGCCGTCGGGTAGCGCGGCCGTGGACGGCGCGCCTCGTCCGCTCGCGTCGTTGCCGTTGTGCGCGCCTTGCGAAGGCGCGCCGACGGGCCCCGCCGCGCTCGGCAACGGCGCGCCGAACAGACCCGGCAACGGCGGATTGACGCCCGCATTGTCGGGATACGGCGAGCCGCCGGAGGTCCCGCCCCGCACGTCCGCCATCGCGTCGACGGGTCGCACCGAAGGCGTCACATCCGGCGTCGCGCCACGTGAGTTGCCCTTCTTGTCGCTATCGTTTTGCGGGTGATACAGGCTCGACAGCACGCTCGCCACGCCAGGCACGATCACGGTCTTGCCGTCGATCACCACTTTATGATCGTCGGCCCAACCGTTTTTCAGCGGATACACGCGGACCTCGCTGCCGGTGCGTCGATTCGCGTTCTGATCGATGCGCGCCGCCACGTCGCTCACGAGTGACAAGAGCCGGCTCGGCCCGGTCACCAGGGCAACGCCCTGAACCGGGTCGTACACGATCGGAAAGCGGTCGGTTTCGAGGCCGATCTGCTTGAGCGTCTGACGCAGATTTTCGGTTCCGGCGAAGTCCAGGTTGATGACTCGCGTGGAGACGTCGTTGGCCGCGCTGATCGACAGCACGCTGCCGTCGTAGAACCACACAAAACCGAAGGTCGCGGCCATCGTGTCGATGAACTTGCGCGGCGGCAGGTTGAAGCGGCCCGACACCGTGCCCTGGATATTTGGCGCAATGGAAATGATGATGCCCTGGCTCGCCGCGAAATCGCTCAGTACGTCCTTCACGTCCTTGCTTTCCACCGAGATCTGCACGAGCCCCGGCCGCCATTTGATTGGCGCAGCGTGAGCGGTAGTGAGACAGAGAAGCAAAGCCGCGCCGATTGCACAGCGACCTAGTTTTGATTTCATGATGTTGTGGAAAGTCGGTGATTGAGATGACGTGCAGGCGTGACGCACAATTTCAGCGATTGAGCGTGTCGGAAGGTGCTTCGTTGAATTGACGCCGATATCCGTTGACGAGGGTCGAGCGGTTACTCACACCCCACTTGCTGGCGGCTTCCAGAATGCCGCGCTCGCTGCCGCTCGCGGCTTGCAGTTCCGCGCGAATGCGCTGCATGCGTAACTGCCGGATGATTTCGCTCGGCGTCGAGCCGAGGCTGTTCTTGAAGGTGCTTTGCAACGCCCGATCGGTGACACCGATCTCCAGCGCGATTTCGCGTATCGACAGATCCTTGCGTTCGAGATTCGCGACGAGAAAGCGATACGCGCGCCGGTATTTCGCCGGCAGGCGAGCGGCGATGTCGTCCAGTTGTTCCGGCGGACGCGCGGTGCGCTGCGTGTATTGCGCAAGCGCGCCGGCCTCGTCGCGCACGCAACGCAGCGCGTTCACCGCATAACGCGCGTAGAGCGTGAGCGACTCGCCGTTGCGGCCCTGCAAATGCCGCAGCTTTGCCAGACCGTACAGATATTCCAGTTGACGATGCCCTTGCCAGCCGCGGCTCTCCGCACTGAGCAGATTGATGATCGACTCCGCGAGTTGCGGCACACCGCCTGCGAGACTCGCAAGCATCATCTCGAGACGCGCTGCGCGCTGATACGACGTCAATCCTTGCGCCGCGGCCCAGTTCAGATGCTCGTTGAGCGTGCGCTCCGCGTCGCGGCCGCCCTCGGCCAACGCATGCAATTGCTCGAGAAACTCAATGCGTCCACGCAGCAGCGGCGCTTTAACGCCCGCTGCGGCACGCCGCATCAGCGCGGCGGGCACCGACACCACCGAGCATTGCGCGTCGCCCGCGAACCCCGGTTGCCAGTAGCCGTGGTCGGCAAGCTCGGCGTGCGAGCGCAGTTCGCTTTGCGTCGTCAGATCGAAGCGCACGGTGTCGATCAGATCGTGCCAGCCGGCCACGTTGTGAAACTGCGCGGCGTCGCTAGTAAGAAGGTTTTCGAGTTCGTCGAGCGCGAGACCCGCTTCGCGCAAACGGCCCAGATCGAACAACACGCAGAAGGTGCCGAACAAACCTTCGAGACGCAGCGCAGCGTCGCCGCCCGTATCTTCGACCACGCGTGTGAAGCACGCCATCGCCGTACCGAGCCGATGACGGAACAACGCCTGCCAGCCCGCATTACGGCACGACGCTGCTCGCATCTGCGAGCGCGATGCACGCATTTTCTTCTGTGCCTGGCGAAACGATTCGTCGGCGTCGAGTTCCATGCCGAAGGTCATGTTCAGGTCGCCCTGCAATTGCAGCCATGCGGGCAGAATGTCTTCGTCGCACGATTCGACGTGGCGCGAGATCTGTGTCGACGCCGCCAGAATCCGGCCCCCGGCGATCATGTCGTAAAGACCCGCCGGCGCCGCCGACGACGCGAGAACGGATACGAGAGGAAAGTAAAAGGTTGAAAACATGGCTTGCTCCGTAACAGGTTTTCAAGCGGACGTCGCGGCATGGAAATGCTTAGGCATCTTGAATGTCTGCGCGCCGGACTTCGGCGGAATCGTCAGCGCCTTGCGACAACGGAGGTCAATTTAACAAAGCTGGATTCGCCAATTCTCAATAATCAGAGGAAAACGGTGATTATTAAAAATAGTTGAGAATTGGCGTGTCGCCGCGAGCGCGGCTTTACCGCAGCGGCCGTGAAGGTACGGTGGCGGGCGCATCCACAGATGCTTTCGTCTCGCCCCGAGCGAGCGCTTCGAGGCTGGTTTTCAACAGACGCAGGTCGAGCTGATCTCGCACTTGCGTCACGAAGATGCCGGCGAACACGGCCATCATCAGCACGGCCACTGCGCCTTTGATCGGCTGGCTGAGCGCGCTGAGTTCGAGTTCCTGCGCCGATTTCGACGCGAGGTTCACGCCCATGTCGATCAGCAGCAGCACGAGCAGCATCGGCGCCGCAAGTTTGGCAACTGTTTGCATCAGCGTGTCGGTCTGGTGCATCACGAATGCATCGAGCACATTGACGGACGCCGGAATGGACGCCGAAACCGGCCACCACTTATACGACGCATACAACGCTTCCAGCAGAAACTGCATGCCGCCGAGCGACCAGAACGCAACCGTCGCGACCTGACCGAGCAGCGTGGCTGAAGGCGTGGATTGCTGCGATAGCATCGGGTTCTGCAACTGCGCGCTGTTAAAGCCGGTGAGATTGTCGAGATAGCTGCCCGCGCCTTCCGCGACCCAGAACACCGTCGACGCCGCAAAGCCCATCGCGATGCCGATAAAGGTTTCGCGCAGACCGATTGTCAGCAGAGTCAGGCCGGTGAGCGACGCGCCAAACGAGTCCGGCTGACCCGCCGCGACGAACATGCTGAAACTGAGCGCGACGCCGTTGCGCACGACGCCTTGCAGCACGCCGTCGGAGGTGGGCGGAAACAGCGTCATCAGCGCGAACAGACGCAGCGAGCACACGCCCCACACCGCCAGATACTGCGAGAATTGCAAACCGTGTTCGAGCAGATACGCGTTCATTTGCGGCCCAGTCGCGCAAGCGCCATTTCTTCGGTCTCTTCGTCCTCGGCGTCGGCGGCAATGCCATCCAGCACCGCTTCGAGCTTTTTCACGCGCTGCTCGCACATGTCGATGCGACCGCGATTCTGCGCGATGTCGCGCCGCGCGGCGGCGATCTCTTCATCTTTCGCGGCGATCGCGGCGCGCGCTTCGTTCAGTTCCGACTGCGCGTGCGCGAGCCGTTCCTCGACCGTCTCCGTATAACGGCGGATCGACGTGAAGTTGTCTATCGAGAACGGCTCGGCGCCGGTCATCATCGCCGCGATGCGCTGACGATACATGCGCACCACGGCGTCGAGCTCCGCGTGCCGTTGTGCGGCCGCGTCGGCTTGCGCGCAACACGCGGCGCGCTCGTTCTGGCGCTGGGCGAGCGCGCTACGCAAGGCTTCGTCCAACCGTTTTCGCCGCGCGCCCGACCGCTTGAGTGCCGTGATCTGCCGCTGCGCGCTCATACCGCCTGCCCTTGCGCGAGTTCGTGCAACGCTGCTTCCGTTGCGGCGGGATCGGCGTAGGAGTCCGTCGCTTGCGAGAGAAACGCTTTCAGTGCGTCGATCTTTTCGATCGCTTCGTCCGCAAGCGCATTCGTGCCGGGCTGGTATTCGCCGATCTGCAACAGCATCTCGACCTCGCGGTGTTTCGCCAGCAGCTTGCGCAACCGTGACGACGACGCCATGAATTCGCGCGACACGACCTGCGGCATCACACGCGACAAACTGCCGAGCACGTCGATGGCGGGATAGCGATTCTGCGCGGCGATCTCGCGCGACAGAATCAGATGGCCGTCGAGCACGCCGCGCACTTCCTCTGCAATCGGGTCGCTGCCGGAATCGTCCTCGGCGAGCACGGTGTAGAGCGCCGTGATCGAGCCCGTCTCGCCCATACCCGCGCGCTCCAGCAAGCGCGGCAGCTCGGCGAAAATCGACGGCGGAAAGCCGCGTCGCGCGGGCGGCTCGCCGGCCGCGAGCCCGATTTCCCGGCCGGCTCGCGCGAAACGCGTGAGCGAGTCCATCATGAGCAACACACGCTTGCCTTCGTCGCGAAAGTGTTCGGCGATCGCGGTCGCCACATAAGCCGCCTTCGATCGTTCGATCGACGAACGGTCCGACGTCGCGCACACCACGACCGAGCGCGCCATGCCTTCGGGGCCGAGAATCAACTCGACGAATTCGCGCACCTCGCGGCCACGTTCGCCGATCAGCGCGATCACGTTGATGTCGCATTGCGCGCCGCGCGCGAGCATGCCGAGCAAAGTGCTTTTGCCGACGCCGGCCGGCGCGAAAATGCCCATGCGCTGACCTTCGGCGAGCGTCGTCATGGCGTCGATCACGCGCACGCCGGTTGCCATCGACGCCTCGATCATGCGGCGATTCATCGGGCTCGGCGGGTCCGCGAAAATCGGCCGGTAACGGTCGATGTCGATCGGCCCGAGTCCGTCGATCGGCTCGCCAAGCGCGTCGATCACGCGGCCGAGCAGTTTGTCGCCTACCTTGATCGACAGCGGCCGGCCGAGGCCGACCACCTGTGTCGAGCGCGACACATCGGACAGGCGCGAGAACGGCGAGACGAGCGCGTAGTCGCGCGTGAAGCCGATCACTTCACCGTGTTGCATCAGCTGGCCGCCCGGCGCGCGCAGTTCGCACAGTTCACCGAGCTTCAGATCGACGCCCGCGACCTTGATCAGCGTGCCGATCACTTCCACGACCTTGCCGACCTGGCGGATCGACACGCTCGCGAGAATCTCCCGTTCGATCGCGTCGCTCAGTTGCCGCAAACCGGCGCCGCCCAGCAGGCCGTCGTGCGTGGCCGCGGCTTTGTCGCGCGCAGGTGTTTCGAGTTCGATCATGCGCTCCAACCCTCTTCAACCGGTAACGCTTGCGCGGGCGCCGCAACGGATTCATCCACCGACGCCCGCAACGCACGTTCGACCGCCGCTCGCAGCGTGTCCAGTTGCGTCGACAAGCCGGCATCGACAATGCCGACATCGGACTCGCATGTGCAGCTGCCGGGCGCGAGCCGCTTGTCGCCGAGTACGCTCAACGCAACGGGACGGCCCAGCTCGCGCCAACGGCGCTCCAGATCGCCGAACGCCGCGCGCGCGGCGTCGAGATCGCCAGGATGCACGCTCACGCGCAGATAGGTCGAGCCTTCGACAATCCGGTCCACTGCACCCAGCGCCTGCGCGAACAACGCCTGCGCACCCTGCCCGCCGACGATCTGCTCGACCGCCAGCATCACGATTTCGGCCATGCGCTTGCTGAGTTGACGCTGTAGACGGTGAGCGTCGTTGCTGACATTCGCGACCTGCTGGAGCCAGTCGGCGAGCCCTTGCGCCATGCCGTCGCGATAACCCGCCTCGGCCGCGTCGGCGCGTTCCCGCGCCGCTTCGGCCACGAGCGCGGCGGCTTCCGCGCGTGCTGCCTGCAATAGCTGCTCGCGTTCAACCTGCGCGGCGGCAAGAATCGCCTGGCGCTCGGCTTCGGCGCGCCCATAGACATCGTCGACGCTCGCCAGCATGCCGAACGTCTCACGCGCGACAATGTCCTCGTTCACGCCATAACGTGTCTCGCCGAGCGCGTCGGTTGCATCCGCGATACGTGGATGACTCAGCCAGATAACCATGGATACTCCGGCAAAAACTCCGCAAGCCGCGCGTGCAGAACACCTGTTCCGCTTTCGTCGAGCGCGGCGGGCACGGCACCGAGCCACGCCGCGTGCTGCGCGTCGTACGGCAATGCGAAGCGCAGCAGCGCGCAGGGCACGTCGCCCGCTTGCGGCTCGCGCGCGAGCAATGCGTAGCCCTCCAGCGCGAGTTGCGTATGTTCGAGCGACTCCAGCGACGGCACCGCCGCCGCGCCCAGCACGCGCGTCAGATCGGGCGCTGCAAGCGTGTCCGCAGCGGTCGAGCCGGTAATGCGATCGAGCGGACATCCGGCCCATTGCGCGAGCCGCACACGCGTGTTTCTATCGATCAGACGACGCACCTGCGCGCGCCGCAGCAGCAGCGCGCGGATGCACAGCGCGGCAAGACCTTGCTCGATCGGCAGTGCATCGAGCCGCGCCGCCGGCACGCCGATCAGCCGTTCGAGCGAGGGCGGCGCAAACGGCAACGCGCGCATCAGCGCAAGCGATACGTCTTCGCACGGACCGTGTCGCAGACGTTCACGCAACGCAAGCGCGTCAGCTTCGCCAAGACCCAATGCGCGCGTCAGCCAGGAACCGTGGACCCAGCGAATCGCCATGCGCAAGTTCTGCTCATAGCTAGCAAGCATGCCCGCCAGATGTTCGGCGTTCGGCCCGAGGCGAACGTGGCCGCGATGGCCGCCGTGCAATAAGCCGGCGCGAGGCGCGAGATGGGAGGCGACGCGGGAAGCGACGCGGGAAGCGACGTGGGGGGCGACATACGAAGCCGGCATGTTCATGCGGAGCGCCGGTCCTTGCGGCCGAGTCGCTGCGACAAAGCACCGGTCAAATTCGACAGCGGCCCGAAGCGCCGCTGCAACGCGTCGCGGAACGCGAAGCCGAGCGCGAGGCCCACCAGCACGACTACGAGCAGTCCCGCGGCAACCCACGGCCAGACTGAACCATGCGTGTCACTGCGGCGGCTCAGATCGACCTGATCGGCTGCCACGCCGGTCACGCTGACCTGTTCGTACGACAAGCCTTCCACACTATGCACGACCAGATTCTTGATCTGCGGCACGAGCGAGTTGAGCGCGAGACCCGGCCGGTACTTGATGAACACCGACGCCGACGACGGCTTCACTTGCTGCGCGAGCGGATCGTTGTTCGGAATCACGATCTGCACACGCGCCACCAGTACGCCGTCGATCCGGGACAAAGTGCCCGACAGTTCCTGCGACAAGCCGTAAATGAACCGCACGCGTTCTTCGGTCGGCGTGGAAACCAGACCGTCTTTCTTGAACAGGTTGCCCAGATCGTCGAACTTGTTGTGCGGCAGGCCGTTGTCGCGCAGTACTTCCATTGCACGAACCATGTCGTCGTCGCTCACTTGCAGTGAGTAGGTCTTGCCGCCATCCGCCGTGGTCTTCTCCGCGCTCACGCCGCGCTCCAGAAGCGCGACCGTCATTTCGTTCACGTCCTGCTCGCTCAGATTGCCGTACAGCTCCTTCTTGCAACCCGCGAGCAACGCACATGCAACACACAAAACGACCATCGCCGCGCGGCGCCAGCGCGCGTAGTGCCATGGTCCGAATGCTTCAGCCGTAAACATGGTCATTGGTTCTTCATCAAGGTTTCCGCCGACGACTTGGACGACGTCACCACGGCCATCTTCGCCTGAAAGTCGAACTGCACCATCGACAGATTCAGCGCGACTTCCGAGGCCTTAGCGATTGCCTCCGTGGGCGCCATCGAACTCGATTGCTGGCCGAACTGCGCGACTTCCTTCAGCGCGGCTTCCATCTGGCCGTCCTCATGCGAGATCGCTTCGACGAGCTTGTCGTTTGCGGCATGCGCGCCGCCTTGATCCGGCGCGACGCGCTCCTGCTGCATCAACGCCTGGAACTTCGCGGCCGAGTCAGCGCCGGGCGTCTCGGCGCCATTGCCGGTCTTGAACGCTTCCGAAATCGCCTTGGCAACCGAGTCGTTGCTGATGGACAGGCTCATGTGAATACTCCCGCGTGAACTGTGAGCGAAGTGAAACGACGCGCGCGCCGCAAATCAGGCACGCAGAAAACCCATCTGCTGGAATTGCGCAGCGTTCTCACGCGCAGGCTGCACGGCCGACCTGGCGTGTTCGGCGGCGGCTTTGGCTTCCTGCTCCTCCGCCAGCTCGCGATACGACTGCGGCAACACAAACTCGCCGCCGCGATAGCTTGCGCGCGCCGCCAGCAGATCTGCGCGCACTTCCAGCGCGCGAATCAGCGAACGCGTTTCGGGCGCCGTGTCGCCCGCGAGCGCTTCATCGGCCCATTGACGCCAGTTCGGATCGCCCTTCGACGCGAGGCAGTAAGCGAACATCGCCTTCGCGTACGAAAAGGACGGCGCCGCGTGAATCACGTCGCGCAGCACCTGCACCGCGTCGTCCCAACGGCCATGCACGATGTACAGCACGCCTTGCAACGACTCGATCTCGCTCACTTTCGGACGCAGCGCGCGCAACGCATCCAGCACGAGTTCGATGTCGGTCGTATCGCCGCGCACGGTCGGGAAATGGCTGAAGAGCCCGACCGACACCGTTTCGATGAGCGCGGAAATCACGTCCTGACTGCACTTCAGATAGTCGGCCTGGCTGACCGACTGAGAGAGCTGGGCCGACTTGGGCTGGTTTGCGAGCATGGTGTTTGACTCCGTGTGTTCGGTGATGCTTCCAGTGAGCGAAAGGTAGCAGCGCAAAACGCGGCGGCTCACGCCGCGAGCGAAGCGATCAGCAACATTGCGAAACGGCGCTCGACACCGGGCACAACGCGAGGCGCTACATCGGGTACGACACGGCACGCTCACATGGCGGTCGCTTCGCGCGCCGATGTCCTGCTTCGTATCCCGCCAATAGCGCGAGACATGTGCTGCATAGAATCGAGCCACGCTATGGCTGCATGAACACGCCGTACGTTCGGGCTCGCCCGCCTCCCCTTCACTGGACCTCTGCGATGAGCGACGACAAAACCGAAGAGCCAACCGACAAGAAGCTACGCAAGGCGCGAGAGGAAGGCGACGTCGCGAAAAGCGCCGACGTCGCGGACGGCATGATTCTCGCGGCCGGCGTACTGATGCTCGCGGCAGCAGGTGATTCGATGGTCGACGCGATGCGCGCAGGCGTGCAAGACGCGCTCCGCTTCGTGAGCGGGCCGCGCGACATGGATACGCTTTACGTGACGTTGCACGTGATCGGCTCACACGTGATCGGCGCGATTTTGCCGAGCATCGGCGCGGCCGTGCTCGCCGCGATCGTCGCCGTAGGCGCGCAGGTGGGCGTGGTGATTTCGATGAAGGCCGTGTCGTTCAAGTTCGACGCCATCAGTCCCGCCGCCGGCGTGAAAAAGATCTTCTCGCTGAAATCGCTGCTCGAATTGCTGAAGATGATCGTCAAGGGCGCGGTACTCATGATCGTCATGTGGAAAACGATCGAAGGTTTGCTGCCGCTCGTGATCGGCTCGCTGTTTCAGTCGGTGCCGCAACTGTCGCGGCTCGCGAGCGGGTTGATGCTCAAGATTCTCGGCACCGCCGCCGCGCTGTTCGTGATGTTCGGCGGCGTCGACTTCAAGCTGCAAAAGTTTCTCTACATTCGCGGCAAGAAAATGAGCAAGGACGAGATCAAGCGCGAATTCAAACAGGACGAAGGCGATCCTGTGATCAAGGGCGAACGCAAGCGGCTCGCGCGCGAACTCGCCACCTCCGCGCCGCCGCGCAAAGTGTCGGCCGCCAGCATCATGGTGGTGAATCCAACGCACTACGCCGTCGCAGTGCGCTACGCACCCGACGAATTTCCGCTGCCGGTCGTGATCGCGAAGGGTATGGACGAAGCCGCGGCGCAATTGCGCCGCGAGGCGCAGATATACAACGTGCCGATTGTCGGCAATCCGCCGGTTGCGCGTGCGCTTTACAAGGTGGAGATCGACGAGCCGATTCCCGACGAACTGTTCGAAGCCGTCGCGGCCATCCTGCGCTGGGTCGACTCGATCGGTCTCGCGAAGCAAAGCCAAAGTATGCAGACACCCGCCGCGTAAGCACTGTTCGCGGCTCTTGCTGGACTCACCACATTCACCATGCTCAAGACGCTAAAACTCCCTGTGGGCGGCGAGATCGGGATGCTGTTCCTGATCATCGCGATCCTCTCGCTGATGATTCTGCCGCTGCCGACCTTCATGATCGACATTCTGGTCGGACTCAATATCGCGGCGAGCGTAACGCTGCTCATGATCACGCTCTACGTGCCGAGCGTGGTGTCGTTGTCCGCGTTCCCGTCGCTGCTTCTTTTCACGACGTTGTACCGCCTTTCGTTGAGCATTGCATCGACCAAATCCATTCTGCTGCACGCGGAGGCGGGCGAAATCATCGACAGCTTCGGCAAGCTCGTGGTGGGCGGCAACCTGGTGGTGGGCATGGTCGTGTTCATCATCATCACGCTGGTGCAGTTCATCGTGATCGCCAAGGGCTCCGAACGCGTCGCCGAAGTGGGCGCGCGGTTCACTCTCGACGCGATGCCCGGCAAGCAGATGAGCATCGACGCCGATCTGCGCGCCAATCTGCTGACCTCCGACGAAGCGCGCCACAAGCGCGCGACGCTCGCGCTGGAGAGTGCGCTGCACGGCGGCATGGACGGCGCGATGAAGTTCGTCAAGGGCGACGCCGTGGCAGGACTCATCATCACGGTCATCAACATCGTGGCGGGACTCGCGGTGGGCGTCGCGTATCACGGCATGACGGCGGCGGAAGCGGCGAACCGCTTCTCGATTCTGTCGGTCGGCGACGCGATGGTCGCGCAGGTGCCGGCGCTGCTGCTCTCCGTCGCGGCCGGCGTGATGATCACGCGTGTCGCCGACGATCGCGATGAAACGCAACGCTCGCTCGGCGCGGATATTGGCCGGCAGTTGATCACGAGCCCGCCCGCCCTGTTTTTCGCGGCGGTGCTGCTGCTCGCATTTGCCGCGGTGCCGGGCTTTCCGTGGCTGTTGTTCATCCTGCTGTCCGGCGTGCTCGCGTTCGCCGCATACCGGTTGCAAAAGAGCAAGCCGTCGCGCCAGTTGCACGACGGTGAATCCGTGCGTTCCATGCAGCGTGTCGGCGCGAAAATCGAAACGCCCGCCATCGCGACGCATCCGCCCGCGTTCACCTGCGCGCTCGGCGTGCGGATCGCGCCGGATCTGGTCGCGCGTCTGAGTCTCGCGGGACTCAACACGTCGTTCGAAGCGGAGCGCGAGGTATTGCAGGAAGAGTTGGGATTGCCGTTTCCCGGCATCACGATGTGGACGTCCGATCGCCTCGCCGCGTCCACGTGCGAGTTCCTGATGCACGATGTGCCTTATCTGACCGTAGAAATTCCGCCTGGAAAAGTGGTGTTGCCGACGCTGCCGCTCGCGCTCGCTCGTGAGGCGAGCGGCATTGGCGAAGACCGGCCTGGCGACGCCGAGTTGCGCGCGCTCGCACCCAATTGCGAGCAACGCGCGCCGCTCGACGGCAGCAGTCAGCCGAGTTACTGGCACGACGAAAAAGGCTTGCCCGCAAAGACCGAAGCGTGGCGCGCGGAACAGGTGATCGCGCATGTGTCGGTGCGGCTCTTGCGGCGGCACGCGTCGCTCTTTCTCGGCGTGCAGGAAGTGCAGTGGATTCAGGAGCAACTCGGCATTGACTATCCGGGTCTGCTCGCGGAAGTGCAAAAGGTGCTGCCGCCGCAGCGTATCGCCGACGTGCTGCGCCGTCTGCTCGAAGAACAGATTCCGATCCGCAACGTTCGCAACATCATGGAAAGCCTGATCGCGTGGGGACCGAAAGAGAAGGACATGCTGATGCTGACCGAGTATGTGCGCGGCGACCTCGCACGCTTTCTCGCTCATCGCGCGACTCAGGGCGCGAAGGTGCTGCCCGCCGTGCTGCTCGACGGACCGGTCGAGCAGCATATCCGCCAGGCGATCAAGCAGACGCCCACCGGCAACTACCTCGCGCTGCCGCCCGACGAAGTGACCTTCCTGCTCGACAGCATCGAAGCGTACGCGGGAACGATTGCGCGCGACGACATCGCGCTCGTCACGTCGATGGATATTCGCCGCTATGTGAGGCGCATGCTCGAAGGCAAGCTCGACTGGCTCAACGTGTATTCGTACCAGGAGCTTGGCGGGCTCGTGGAATTGCAGCCGATCGGCCGCGTGACGGCATGACGGCATGACGGCATGAGGGCAGCCTGAATGTCGACGTTATCACGCTCCATGCGACGCCCCGCGCGCATCATCGCACCCGATTCGACGGAATCGGGCGGCGTGTCCGGTTCGGGTTTCGCGCCGGGGTCCACTACTTCGAGCGAACGCACGCGGCGCGCGCGCGGCTTCGACTATGCGGCGCTGGTTCGACGCGACAGCGATCCCGACCACGGCGCGCTTGCCGACAGCAACGCGAATCCCTTCGCGCTCGAAGACGAAGAACGCGACGCCGATCAGCACCGCACACCGGATCGGACGACCGTCGCGGGCCGCGTCGGCGCCGGCAGCGCCCCGGTGATCGAAGCGGTCTACATGCAGCAGCAAGGCTTTATCGAACTGGCGGCTTCGATCGCGCGCGAGGTCGCGCGACTATCGGCGAATCGCTTCGTCGCCGAATCGGGCAGTTGGGACCTGACGATGCGGCTCGATCCAAACCTGCTCGCCGACACCGTGCTCAATCTCACGCTTTCGCCCACCGGCCTGTCGCTTCGCTTCGACGTGCAGGACGCCCAGGCAAAGCAATTACTCTTACTGCATAGCGGCATGCTCGAACGGCAACTGAAGGCGCTGCTCGACAGCTGGAGCGAACCGCGTTCGCTGACGCTGACCATCTGGTAAGTCCCGCCCTCCCTACTCATGGCTTCACGCTGACCTCCGCAATGCTCGAAACCCGGCCTCGCTCTCTCGCCGGCCTACTGCCGGCCATCCCGCCCGCCGACGCCTGCGCCGCGCGCCTGCTTTGCGACGCGCGCAACGTCGACGCATTGCGCCGGCTCGGCCGGCTCGATGCCGTGCATGTCTCGCACGGGGATGCGCGCGACGCCGCGAGCGCCGAACCGTTAGAGGATGCCGGCCGGATCGTCCTTGCACATCTGTCGGGGCAACTCGCGCTTCATGTCGATCTCGCGCGTTACCCGTCGCTGCAGATACTCGCCACGTCCGCCGAGGCGGACCACAGCGGCACACAGCAGAGCCTGCGCAATGCGATTGCGAACGCGGTGCTTGCGCCGCTCGTCGACAGCTTCAATGCGAGCGGCGCAGGCACGTGGCGCGTGGCATCCGTGCAGCGCGCGACGAAGGAATCGGCCACGTTCGAGTCTGACAACACGTCGCGTCTGCGCATCGCACTGATGCGCGAGGGCGTCGCATACGAAACGCTGTTCGATATCGCACTGCCCACGCTCCGGCTGATCGAAACGCGGCTCGCGTCGTTCGGCAATCAGCAGCAGCGCCGCGATCTAGACGCCTTCGCGACGCTCGGCGTACCGGGGCGCATCGCGCTCGGCGCGCGGCGCGTGTCGATCCGCGCGCTTCAAAAACTACGTCCCGGCGATGTGCTGTTACGCGCGTTCAGCCGCGCCACCGTGCTCGGCTTGCGCGGCCACGGCCCCTTGCACCTGCGCGCCGCGTGGGGCACGCCGGGCCTACGCTGCATGCTGGCCACGGTCGCGCTCGACGGCGCCCTTCTCACCCTCAACGACGACCCCATCATGAGTGAAGAAACCCTGCAGGTCGAAGGCGACGAGTTGCCGCGAATCGACTACGGCGACCCTCCGCTAGACGATGTTCCGCACGAAGCCGCTATCGCGACAGGCACCGAAGCGCCGACGATGTCCGAAACGGAAGCGGAAGCAGAAGCGCAAGCCGAAGCGGAAGCCGCACCGTTCACCCCAACTTCGCCTCTGGACATCGGCGAACTCGATCTGCCTGTGCAGTTCGAGATCGACACGCTGGCGTTGCCGCTGTCGCAAGTCGCAGCGCTGCGGCGTGGTTACGTGATCGAGCTCGACACGCCTGTGACGGACGCCCGCATCAAACTCGTCGCGCACGGTCAGACGATCGGCCACGGCGAACTGGTGAGCGTGGGCGAACACCTTGGAATCCGCATCACGGGGATGGCCTATGCCAGCGACACAGACCGGTGACATCACCGGATTGCTGATCGTCGTTCTGGCGATCAGCATCATTCCGTTCGTGGCGATGGTCGTCACCTCGTACATGAAGATCGTCGTCGTGCTCGGGCTCCTGCGCAATGCGCTCGGCGTCCAGCAGGTGCCGCCGAACATGGTGCTGAACGGCATCGCGATCATCGTCTCGGTGTACATCATGGCGCCGATCGCGTTCACCGCCGCCGGCGCGATGCAAGGCAGCACCGCAGCGAACACGAGCGGCAGCACGGTCACGCAGACGGTGACGCAGGGCATCGCCGCCGCGCGCGAACCGTTTCGCAACTTCTTGAAGGCTCATGCGCAACCGCGCGAGCGGCAGTTCTTCCTGCGCTCGGCGAGCGCGATCTGGCCAAAGGAACAGGCTAAGGCGCTCAAAGACACCGACATCATCGTGCTCGCGCCCGCCTTCACGCTGACCGAGCTCACGGATGCCTTCAAGATCGGTTTCCTGCTGTACATCGCGTTCATCGTGGTGGACCTGATCATCGCCAACGTGCTGATGGCAATGGGCCTGAGCCAGGTGCAACCGACCAGTGTCGCGATTCCGTTCAAGCTGCTGCTGTTCGTCGCGATGGACGGCTGGTCGACCCTGATTCACGGCCTCATTCTCGGCTATCGCTAGGAGTTCTCATGAACATCGACGCGCTGATCGGCCTCGCGACGCAGGGGCTTCTGCTGTGTCTTTACGTGTCGCTGCCGATCGTGGTGATCGCGGCCGGCGTGGGCCTCGTCGTTTCATTCCTGCAGGCCGTCACTTCGCTGCAGGATCAGACGCTGTCGTTCGGCGTCAAGCTGGTGGCAGTCGTCGTCGCGCTCGTCGTGGCCGCGCCCATTTCGGCCGCCGCCGTGCTGCGCTTCGCCAACCAGGTGTTGCAGGCCGCGACCTCGCAATGACGACGGTCTCCGCCCAGACGCGCGCGGCGCAGGCCGGCGCGTCCACCGAAACGTCACCGGCGAACCGCGCGAGCCACGACGCGTCGCATACACAGGCCGTGCGCTTTTCTGCCGTCTACAAGAACAACGTGACGTTTGCGCACGCGCATCACTCGCATCATCTTGCGCAAGCGAACAGCGCGAAGGCACGTCAACTTGCGGCCGCGTTGCGCAAGCGTCAGGCGGCTGCGCGAGCCGCAGGCAAACGCTTCGCGCCCTCCCAACGCGCTGCGTCGACTGTGCACGGTGCGCTCAAAGGCGCTCACGCGACCGGCGCAAAAACGGCGCGGGGCAAGGTGCAAGCCGATCGCGTCACGCGCGACGGCGGCCGGCAAGGCGGCGGCGGTGCCGGCGGCCAGCCGCAGCAGGAAGGCGGTCAACAGAACGGCAAGCAACGCGACGATCCGCACGATCATGATCATGACAGCGCGTCCGGCGGGGTCTTTGCAGCCACTGCCGTTGAAGGCGTCAGCGCGATTACACCGCCGCGCTCCGGTGCCGCGCGCGGCGCCGAAATACGCGCTGCCATCGGCGAAGCGCTGCTCAAGTTGCGCGACGATATCGCGGCGGGAAGCGTGCCGTCAGCCGATCGCGCATTGCAATCGCTGATGCAGCGCATCCACATGTTGCGCGCCGCCGAAGGCGCGCTTGCGCCCAGCACGTCGGCGGCGAGGCGCGAACTGCTCACCACAGTTTCAGAGCGTCTCGCGCAAACGGCACTGGACGCAACGCGTGTGGCCGGCTCAACGCAACAGCTCGATGCGCGAGGCGCACCAGGCGCCCACGGTTCGACCGCAGGTCTTGCTCAGCGCGTGAATCTGCTGGCGAACCTCGTCCTGCTCGCGCTCGAACGCCCGAACACGCCGGATCAGGCCGAGCGCGGGCGTCATCTGAACGCGGCCCTGCTTGGCGCGATCGAAGCGCGGCTGCGCACCACGTCGCGTGCCTGAGTGGCGTTTCGTGCGGCCGTGGACGGCTTCGCAAACGCGGGCACGTTGCACGCGGATATCGCTAATCTGGATTGCGTGGCGTGTCGATCCGATGCGCCGAACGATCTTCGCGTAAGTCTGAAACCATGAAACTGCTGCGCATCCTGACAGGTAACCATGCCGGCGCGGAAGCCCGCCTCAGCACGGGCGCTCACCGGGTCCACTCCGACGACGATGCCGACATCCGCATCACCGACTGGAGCGGCGCGGCAGTCGTGCTGAACGTCGACGAAACCGATGTAGTGACGGTTACGCGCATCGAGCCCGCGCCCGTCAACGCAGTAGCAATGGACTCGACGGACTCCGCCGCCGCTCACACCGACGAAACCGCGCACCCGGACGCGCTCGACCCCGGCGTCGTGCTGATGACCGACTTCGTGCCGATGCAGTTCGACCAGACGGTTCTATGCATCGGCCCCGACGACGCCGTGTGGCCGAGCGATCTCGCCCTCCTCTCGACGCTGCTGGTCAAGCCCGAAAGCGCCGACGATCCCGCGCACGAGACCGCCGCCGGAAGCGGTCAATGGATCATCAAGCGCAAGCTGGTGACAGCCGTGGGCGCCGCGTGCGTGATGCTGGCGATTGGGTCGGGCGTGGTGTCGATGGCGTTGAGCACGCGTGCCAAGGCATCGTTGCCGCCGCCCGACGTCGCCGCCGCCGAACAGGCCAATCGCGATCTCGCGGGCGCGCGTCTGACCGATCTGCATGCGACGCTCGACGGCCACGGCGGCGTGCTCGTGACCGGGCTTGTCTCCAGTGCCGGCGACGACCTGGTCGCGCAGCGTCTGCTCGAACACATCCAGGGCGCGCGCGTGACCCGCCAATACGGCAACGCCGAAGACACGGCGCGCGGCATCAAGGAAGCGATCGGCGTGGCGAACGTCGACGTGCATTACGCGGGCAAAGGCGTGTTCGCAATCACGGGTACGGGTGTCGACATCGACGGCGTGCAGCAGGCCGTGCAGCGCGTACGCGCGGATCTCGACGCGAACGTGAAGGAACTGCGCATCGACGCAACGGGCAGCGACGCGACGCCCACCGCCGAGGCCGACGGTCAGTACACGACCGTGGTGTCGTCCGATCGCGTGCGCTATGCGCAGACACCGGATGGCGTGAAGCACATCTTCATCCTCGCCGACGACCCCGCCGATGCGCCTATGTCCGGGAGCGACGCCGCAGCGAACGGCGACAGCGATGGCGAACGAAGTCACGGACTGAGCGGCGCGGCGCCCGAAGCGGCCACGCAAGCGGGCACACAAGCCACCGGACAGGCCGCTATGCAAGCCGCCGCACAAGCCGCCATGCAACCCCCTCAATTGGCAGCCGTCCCGGCAGCCGGACCTTCTGTCACGGAGAAATCTCATGTATCAGGCAATTGAACGTCATGCGGCGAAGTTCAACGATCTGCAAGGGCTCGTGCGCGCGCCCGATGCCGATGCGCAAGTCGCCGTGTTGCGCCGCGCGCTCGAAGAAAGCGCGGAGGAACTCAATAGCCGCACCGACGGCTCGCCGGAAGACCGCAATGCACGCGCAAAGATCTATCGCGGGTTGCTTGCGGCGAGCCGGATCATCGCTCAACTGCGCGAAGACGCGCTCAATGGCTGAGTTTCGACGCAACTGCGTCGAAACGTTTGTCCCCGCACTACGCGGGATTCCGATGCCGCGGCCACTCCGGCCCGGCCGTTCATTTCAAGGAGTGTCAATCATGGGTTCAATCACGAGTGCAGCGAGTTCCCTCGGAGCAGGCGCAGGCACTGCGGCGCAGGCCACCGCGGCCGGCAAGGCTGAAGATCTGTCGTCGTCCGCCGGCACTGATTCCGCGGTCAACCAGATCAACGCCAACGCACAGGATCAACTGAAGATCGCGCAGGCTCAGTCGAACGCGAGCGTGCTGCAAGCCGTGGGCGAAGCGCTGAAGTCGGGCGCATCGAGCCTGACGAAGGCCGCGCAGGCAAGCTGACGCCTGGCTGCGGACGCGCTTCACGGGCGTTGCAGCAAACTGTTTCTGGCGCGTTCGCCCCGGCGATACGCGCCTTTTCAATTCCGGCGTCGAGCACGCCGGGTTTCAACATCAACCAGAGTCGGACACGCCGTGGACATCGATTACTACACGCCGCTGATCGAAGATCTATGCACGACGGTCGGCCTGCCCGACGCCGGTCATGTGCTCGACACGCGCTCGATCGAAGTAGAAGGTTTCGACGTCCGGCTCGATCATTTCGATAACGACACCGGTCTTTATATTGTGTTCGAGTTCGGAACAGTCGCGCCGGAACGGGTGCTCGGTGTTTATCGGCTGATGCTGGAAGCCAACCTGCTCGTCTATGCGCAGGACCAGGCGCAACTGGGCGTGGACAGCGACACCGGCAGCTCCGTGCTGGTCGTGCGCGCGGAACTGTCCCAACTGAACGGCGAAACGCTCGCCGACCTGCTTGCCCACTATGCGGAACACGGCCGCTACTGGCAGCAGAACATACTTCAAGCCACCGACGAGCAGTATCAGGCCGTCGCGTCAGGCGCCTTCATGTGGATTCGCGCGTAATGCGCATATCTTCTTCGCGTGCGGAAGCCGCCGTCCCACCGGCGTTTCGGCGATCGAAAAACTAAATGGAATAGGACTCGACTATCGCGTGTTGTGTGATCAGGAGCGTGAGACGAAAGCCGCGCCGCCAGAACGAAAAACATGTCTGGCGCGCGCCTCGATCAGACATTCTCATCTTGGAACGATCATGCAAATCGCCTTGCTAACGCGCAACGACTCGACCTTTCGACGGATCAAGAATGCTTTCGAAGCGGACGGCATGCCCGACTGTGTTCGCTATACCGATGAACTCGGCCTGATTCGCTCACTCGAGCGCAGTCCGCCGGATCTCGTCATCATCGAATCGGAGACGGAGTTCTCCACCAGCAATCTCGTGCTCGCGTGGCGGGCGTGCCATTTCAGACAGGACTTGCCGGTCATGATGATCGGCCAATGGTGGGACTCGGTAAGCATGACGAACGCACTGCACGCGGGCGTCGACGAAATCGTCGTGGGCGAGTTTCGCCTCGAGGAAATAGTGGCGCGCGGCCGTCACGCGGTGGAGCGCCGGCGCGGCGAGCGCACGGCGCAGAGCATTATCACGCTCGGCTCTTCGACGCTGTACCGGGCGACACGCGAGTTCGTCACACTCGACAAACGCGTGCGGCTCACGGCGCGTGAATTCAGCATAGCGTGGCTGTTCTTTTCGCATCCCGGTGCGCTCATCACGCGCAAGGAACTGGCGCACGCGGTGTGGGGAAAGGAGCTCGATATTGCTGGGCGTTCGCTCGAACAGCATATCTACAAACTGCGCGCCAAACTGGAACTGGACGAACACAGCGGCCTCACACTGCGCACCGTGTATTCGCTCGGCTACATGCTCGAACAGATCGAAGCGCCGCATCGCCGCGATATCAGCACGACGCGTGCGCCACGCGCGCGAATGGCCGAAGCGGTGTCGTGACACTTGCCGGCCATTGCGCGTAACGCAGCAGAGAACACGGCCTTTTGGCGACCCGCAGCGCGGGTCGCCATCTCGACGTTCCGCGTCAGTTGGCCAGATCGATACGGCCATACACGCCTGCAACTTTCTTGTTCGGACCTGCAGCATAGAACAGTGTCGTTTTGGGCTGATTCAATACGCCGTTGCCGAACGAGAGCCCCCACAAGCCGGTCTGCTGGAACGCCGTGCCGTCTTGCAGCGTGAGCTTGCCGAGCGGCTTGAGCGAGACTGGATCGAACGCGTTGATGTTACCGTCGCCGAAATTGCCGATCAGAATGTCGTTGCTCAGCGTGCCGAAACCGGCGGGCGCCTGGGCGACTGCCCACGGCGCGTTGAGCACGCCACCCGCTGGAATCTGTTGCAGCAGATTGCCGTTCAGATCGAATACGTCGACCACGCCGAGGCCCGCGCCCGTCACCTGAACCTTGCGGCTCGCGTCCTGCTGCGCATATGTCACGAAGATTTTCGAACCGACTGTCTGAATGCCGAACGGAGCGAAACCCGCCGGTACAGATGGGTCCTTGAACGTGCCAGGCAGCGCGATTTTGTTGAACGCCGCATCGAACACGTCGACCTTTGCGTTGTGAAAGTCGGTTGCGTACAGCAGATTGCGGCCGCCGTTGCTGGCGAGCGTCAGGCCTTTGTAGATGGCGCCACCGGCCGCGTCGTCGAACGCGGTGACGGCTGCGGTCGGCAACACTTTCGGCGACCACGCGGCGATCGTGCCCGCTTCCGTCGCAAACATGAACACGGCGTTGCTCTTCGCAGAGCCGTCCGGCGTCGCGATCATGAAGTCCGTAGCCGTGCCGTTGAAGACGATGCCGGTCGGCCCCGCCACGCCGTTGGTGCCCGGCGGAATCGTCACGATCAGCGATTGCGGCACGCCGTTGCCGTCGAACAGCACGGACTTTTGCGAGCCGTTGCCCGAGACCCACGCGGCGCCGGCCGGATTGAACGCGATGCCCCAGCCGTTCTTCAGATCGGGCGCGGTGTTGGGCGCGGCGACGCTGCCGTCGGACACCAGCACCATGGACTTGAATACGCTTGCGTTGGCCGTCTTGCCGTTGTCGACATGATCGCCGCCGCCACAGGCGGTGAGCGTCAATGCGGTAAGTAGAGCGGCTGCTGTCTCGAGTAACGCGGGTTTATATTTCATTCGAATCTACCGTCTGCAAAGTTGAAGGGATGTATTGCGACGAGGGCGGCCGGCCAGGAATCGTCGTATTGCAGAATAGAGTTCGAGTGAGCCGCGTTTGGCGGCGATGCCGAAGGTCTGCGCGGTTTGGCGAAGGAGTGCATTGCATCCGGGCAGTCCGCGCGCAGCTAGTTCGCTGGCGCGCTTATGACTTCGCGCGATCGAGGGGCGCTCATACGTTAGCGGCTACCGTTGTCTGCATGAATGCGACCGGAGAGCCTCCAGATGATGCGTGTCAATGGAATGCCCGCAGCGCCTGATTCAGCGACGCCAGCCGCGCAGGACGACAAGTCCGCGAGCGGCCCGACGCCGAATGCTCCGGCGCGTGCGCCGGTTCCGGCGCAACTTGCTCCATACAAGCCAAAGCGCGAACCCGTGCAGCCCGGTGCCTACCGCGATCAACTTCTGAAGGGGCCAATGGGCGCGATCGGCAAGGTCGCGTCGCCGCCCAAACCGCAGCCCGCAGTCGACGACATTCACAATTTCGTGCCGCCGAAGGGCAGCGCCGGCAAGGGCGTGTTCAACGCGATCAGGCAAGCTTTGGGCAGCGGACAGAAAGGCTTCACGCCGCTCAACCTTGCTTCCAAAAAACCGCTCACCGGCGTGCTCGGCGCGAATTCGCGCGCGGCCGGCGGCAGCTTCGTGTACGACGCCCACACCGCACACGAGATCCCCGGCATGATCGCGAGCGGCGCATCGGCCGTGGTCGCGCATCAAAC
This sequence comes from Paraburkholderia caledonica, assembly GCF_000383275.1. NCBI lineage: Bacteria > Pseudomonadati > Pseudomonadota > Betaproteobacteria > Burkholderiales > Burkholderiaceae > Paraburkholderia > Paraburkholderia caledonica. Next base: position 203,616 of record NZ_KB911043.1, read on the forward strand.
CACCAAACGCTATGAGCAGAAACTTGCGGCGATGCTGCGCGAAGATGTGCTTGCCTTCGACGCGTTGCCCCAACCCGCGCCGAAGGGCATTCCGATGAAGGGTATTTCATCGTCCGAGCAAGGCGGGGTCGCGACGAGCCATGACGAAACGCAAGCCCAAACGCAAGCGCCGACGGACGACTTGATGGCTACGACTGAGCCTGTCCGCACGAACGCACCCGAATCAGCCGTACACAAAACCAACAGATATCTGCCGACCACACCGGAGAACATGATCGTCACGCGCCAGCGCGGCGAATGGCAATACGACAAGGCGAAACTGCTGCGTGCTGCGAACGATCCGGCTCATCCGCAGCATCAACGTGCGCGCGATGTGCTCACGACCATGTCCATCGCGGAAAATCAGGGCAAGCGGCGCAGAGGCGCGCTCTACGAGAGCGCGACATCGGCGACGGCGGCGGCGGCCGGCGCGGTGCTCGCCGCAGGCACGCATGGCGCGGCCACGCCGCTGATCGTCGCTGGGCAATCGCTCAATGCGGTGAAAGACGCGTTGGACATAAGGAAATTCGCGCTGGAAACGCGGCAAAATCTGCGCGACGAGAAAGCCGACGACGTACAGCGTCATGTCACGCAATCAGCCAGCAAGAGCGAGGCCTTCGACCACGCGCCGCTCGAAGCACAAGCGGGCGTCTACGCGAATATGTACGACAACGCCCGCCGCAAAACGGCGCAGCAGCATAATTTCGGTTACCGGCTGCCCGGCGCGTTGATCGACGATCGCAAGGCTGGCGTCTACAAAACCGCGGCAACCGATGTGGTGAGCGCGCACATCGCGGAGATCGCGCAGAAGGCAATGCGCCGTGCGCGACCCGAGATGCTCGGTCAGTTGCGCGGGACCAGCAGCGAGCCGAACCTCACGCGTTCAGCGCGCGAAAAAGCTGCACTGGAACAGATCGAAAACGATCCGCAATTGCGCGCCACGCTCACGCTGCTCACCGACGCCGGCATGCCGCGAACCGACGCGGTCAAAGCGATGATGCGCCTCGCCGCCGACGCGTTGAAACCCGCCGAAGAGAAATCGGCGAAAGCAGAAGCGCAAGACCTGAGTGCAATGTCCAATGATGAAAAGCTCGAGAAGATCGCGGGCATGATCGGCGAGCCGGGTCTTAAGCCGGCTGACGCCGCGAAGGAGTCGAAGGATGCGATCAAGGGCGCGTTGCGGCTGCGCTCATAAGGCGTCGGCGCGAACGGATGTGAGGGTGTTCGGGCATCTTTGATAACGCTGAGCGTCCTCACACGCGATAATGGGCCGCTGCACATGCAGCTCCAGCTACGACACGCGAGACCGCTCGCTTACTCCGCGAGTTTGCGTGGAGCTTTTCTATCGAGCGCTGTTTGATGCTCACGCTACCGCGAGAGGCAGCGTCAATCTTGCTTCGAGTCCGCCGTTACGGCGGTTTTCCAGTTGCAGTTCGCCACGCATCGCGAGCGTAAGACGTCGCGCGAGCGTGAGGCCCAAGCCGGATTCCGGCGCGCGCGCTGTCGTGCGTGGCGCGCGATACCAGGGCGCGAATACGGTCTCCATTTCGGCCGGCACGATACCCGGTCCGGAATCGACCACGGCCAGCACCACGCGCCGTGCATCGACGCGCACGCACAACCGCACGGCGCTGTCATAGCGCAACGCGTTGTCGATCAGATTGACGAGCACACAGCGCAGCGCATGCGGGCACGTTACGACCGGACACCCTACCTCGCCTTCGAGCTCGACCGAGCGGCCGGCGTCCCTGTAGTTATCGACGAGCGCACCGATCAGTCCGTCCGCATCGAAGCATCGCAACGGTTGTCCGGCCCAGCATTGCATTCGCGCGCAAGCGAGGCTTGCCTCGACCAGTTCGCCCATCTCGGCGAGATCGTGCTCGATCGCGTCGCGCACATCGCCATCGTCGAGCCGCTCACAGCGCAACGCCATACGTGTCAGCGGCGTGCGCAGGTCGTGCGCATAAGCTGCGAGCACATCGAGCACCTGGGCGACGCGCTCGGCGTCGTAGCGCTGCGCGCTGTTGATCGCGCGTACCAGGCGCGCGACCGTGGGCGGCCCGAACTCGGCCAACGCTTGCGGCAACGTGTCCGTGCTGCTGCGCTGCTCGATTGCGGCGGCGAGGCGCGCGATGCACGAACGCTGCTCGTACGCATATACCCACAGCGCCGCCGCGAGCAGCCCGAAACCGATCGCGACGAGGCAGACGATCGGCAGCAGGTTGCTGTCGGCGCGGCACGGCCGCGTGTAGAGCATCGCCGCGTTGGCAGCAGGTGCGCTTATCGTGACGAGTAGCGCAACGAGCAGCACGAACATCGCGATTGCGCTGATCCGCTGCGATTGCACGCCCGTGCGAATGGCGCGAACGGTGCGAACCGCGCGAGTGCGGATTCGCAGCACGGATTCCTGCAAGGCCTCGCGCGACACGGTCGAATGGATGAAGGTCATCGTCGTTCTCCTGGCGCCGCCACGTCGGACGGCATAGGAGACATGAGAGCATGCGGCATGGCGTTCGCACCATCAAACGAGAGGTCGCCCACCCCCTACGAAGGTTTGCCCTCGCCATGCACTGGTGTCGCTGGTGTCGCTGGTGTCGCTGGTGTCGCTCTTGCTAGCCGTGTCCAAGCGCGCGACGAATCCACGACTCGAGTTCGCTCGCGTCGATGGGCTTCTCGATCACACACAACGCGGAGCTGGCCCCTACCCTCGCGCGCGTGCGCGCGGAGGCCAGGGCCGTGATGAATAAGGTGGGAATGCGCATGCCGTCGGCTTCGAGCTTGTCGAGGAGTTCTATCCCGCCCATGCCGGTCATCTGGATATCGCAGATCAGGCAATCGGTTCGCGAGAGTACATCCGACGCAAGAAACGCTGCCGCGCTCGCGAACTCGCGCGCCTCCCAGCCGAACGAACGCACGAGGCTGCTGGCGGCGGCGAGCACGAAGGGGTCATCGTCGACAATGACGACGAGTTCGGTGGATGAAAGCGACAAAGCGATACCTGCCTGAGGCCAGGCAAACGGATGGGCCCATCCCACCGCTCACCGGTAACCCAGCATAACGCCACGCATGGGTACCGCCATCATATGTAGGTATGGGTACACCCGCGCCGCTTGCCGGAACACGGCGGGTACAGCTTCGCGCGCGCGAACGGTACGGTATAAAGCGTACGCTTACTGCTGCGCGGCGCCTATTCCGCCAAGTTTGGCGATACCGAGCGCTTGCATCTTGCGCACCAGTTCCGCCACCGAGCGCGTGTTCATCTTGCGCATCGCCTGCCCGCGATGAATCTTGGCCGTGATCTCCGCGATTCCCATGTTGGCCGCGATCTGCTTGTTCATCAGCCCCGCGGCCACGTGTTCGAGCACCTCGCGTTCGCGTGGCGTCAGCGATTCCCAGCAGGCGCGCACCTCATGCAGCGAGCGGTCGGCCTCCAGCCGCTTCGCGTCGCTGTCGAGCGCGGCGACTACCGCATCGATCATGTCCTGGTCGCGAAACGGCTTCGAGAGGAAATCCATCGCACCGGCCTTCATCGCCTTCACGGTCATCGCTATGTCGCCGTGGCCCGTCATGAAGACGATGGGCATGTGCGGCTGGCCGGTCTCCGACAGCGATTTCTGGAACGCAATACCGCTCTGCCCGCGCAGCCGCACGTCGAGCACGAGGCACGACGGATTCGCGCTTTTGGGCGCGGCGAGGAACTCCTCGGTCGAGGCGAACGCATGCACTTCGAGGTCGATCGAGCGCAACAGGCCGACCAGCGCGCCACGCACGAGGTCGTCGTCATCGACGATGTAGACGACGCGGGACTCGCGGCCCGTGGATGAAGCGGCTGTACGGAAGGTTCGGGAATCGGACATTGCGGCGTTCGCAGAGCTCTCGTTAAAGGCCGCGAGGCGGCCCGGTGGTTAGACGAATTCGAAGCGCCGGCGCCGGTTCACCCATGCTTCGTGCGAACCGCACGGCGGCGCGCTGCTTATGTTCCTTCCGCGTCGAGCCGCGGCAACACGAACCGGGCGCGCGTGCCGGTCACTTCGCGCGGCGCGAGAGTCAGCGTGCCGCCATGGGCATCGACGATCGAATGCGAAATGGCGAGGCCCATGCCCATGCCGTTGTCTTTCGTGGTGAAGAGCGGTTCGAGCAGCCGGTCCGCGACTTCGGGCGCGATGCCGCTGCCGAGATCGTCCACCGTCACCTGCACCGTGCCGTCTGCGCCCTTGGTGCACGCGAGCACGAGCAGCCGCCCGGTGTCGAGCGCAGCCATCGACTCGGCGCCGTTAGTCAGCAGATTGATCGCCACCTGCTGCAACTGAACGCGGTCGCCATGCACGTAGACGGGTTCGTTCAGGCCGCGCAATTCCAGCGTGACGTTCAGCGTGTCCAGGTGCGCGGCCACGAGAGCCGCGGCCTCGCGCAGCGCTTCGGACAGGTCGATCCTCGTGAACTGCGGCTCGGCCTTGCGGGCCTTTGCGCGGAGCGCCTCGATGATGCTTTTCGCGCGCGTCGCGCTGCGGCTGATGTGCGTGAGCATCTGCTGCGCTTCGCCGATCTCCGGAGGACTGCGGCTCAACCAGCGCAACGCGGCGCTCGCGGAGGTATCCACGGCGGCGAGCGGCTGCCCGACTTCGTGCACGATCGAAGCGACCAGCTCGCCCATCGCCTTCAGACGCGTTGCGCGCGCGAGGTCGGTGAGCGCGGCGCGCAGTTGTTCCTCAGCCCGCGCGCGCTGCTCGTTCTGCTCGACGAGATCGTCGTAGAGCCGCGCGTTTTCCAGCGCGAAGGCCGCCTGCGACGCGATCACTTCGAGCACCGCCGCCTTGGCCGCCGTGAACACCTTCGCGGCCAGATCGTTCTCGAGATACAGCACGCCTACCAGCGTCGAATAACGCATCAACGGCACGCATAACACCGAACGCGGACGCTTGCGGCGGATGTAGACGTCCTGCGCATAGACCGGCGAGTCGTGCGGGTCGTCGGCTACCACGCCTTCCTGAGTACGCGCGACGGCCTGCACGAGCGAGACCGGCAGCACGTCGGACGTGAACGGCACCGCCTCCTGCGTGACGGCGATCCCGCCGTTGACCACCTGCGCGCGTGCCGGCACCTGCCATACGCCGCGGCGCAGCAAAACGAGTGCGCCCTGCCCGGCGCCGGCGCTTTCGAGCGCCGTGCGCAACAGCGTTTCGACGAGCCGCGCCGGGACGATGTCGCTTGCGAGCGCATTCGAAATGCGCAGCACCGCTTGCACGTCGAGTTCCTGAAGACGGCTTGCGGCGGGTGCATCCATGTCGGCGTCGAACAGTTCAGGATGGCCGGTTTGCAACTGCCGCGCCTTCGCCATCGCGCCCCAGCGCTGCCACGCCCCGCGCGCGTGACGCAGGTACGCCTGCGCGCTCACCTCTTCGCCGCGCGCAGCGTGGAACGACGCCGCAAGCTCGGCCGCAAGCGCTTCGACCTGCGTGAAGCCGTGACGACGTGCGTGCGCGACAGCCTTCGCATACGATTCCAGCGCGTCGAGCGCGCGGCCTTCGACACGCGCCATCTCAGCATGCACCAGCTCGCATCGTCCGACGAAATTCTCCGGGCAGGCTCGCGCCCAGATCGCGAGTTGTCCGGCGTGGCGCTGCAACGCAGCCTCTTGCGCCGCATCGCGCTCTGGCAATGCGAGCAGCGCGAGCGCCCCGTAGAAAGGCAACTCGCCGCTCTCGGCGAATGAACGCGATGCGTTCGCGCAGGCTTCGGCACGTTGACGCGATTCCAGCGCATCCGCGAGGTCGCCGAACAGCAGCGCGCGCTGCAAGCGGTACACCCAGTAAGAGAAGTCCACGAGCGTGGTCGGCCTGCCGTCCACGGGCACCGGCGGCATCTCGACGCGGCCGTCGGGCTCGCCTTCCTGCAAGTGCGTGAGGAGCGCCCATTGCGACAGCAGCGCGTCGATCACCAGCTGGAAGTTGGCGTCGCGCGCGCTCGCCAGAGCGCGCGCCACCGTCTCGCGCACGTCGGCCAGCAACTCGCCTGCGAACAGCATGCCGGTGGCTTCGTTGCGGCCGCAATACAGCGCGAAGGTGTGATCGCTGCTTTCTATGGCGACGTTGTAGGCGCGGCGCACATAATCGCGCGCGCTTCGTGCCGGCAAGGTCCAGGGCACGACGAAGGTGCCGAACACCATGTAGACGCGCGCCCGATACCGTACGAGCCCGCGTTCGTCGACCAGGTGCAGTGCGAGCTGGCCGAACGGAAGCGAAAAGCTGTAGTCGCCGTAACGCACGCCGAAGATCTGGTTCATGCACGTGAACACGTTCGCGGCCGCGTCCGAATGGCCGTGCTCGATCGCGAGATTGACCGAGCGCAGCAGCATGAAGTCGACCAGATTCTGGTCGGTGTAGAGCGCGGGCGGGATGAGGTCCGAGATGATGTCGGTGATAGCGCGGCGCAGCGGGTCCGCGATGATCGGCAACTCGCGCAGCCCGGCAATGCCGTGCTGGTCCAGCCAACTGCGCAGACGCGCGTATTCGCGGTCCACGTCGGCATCGACGGGATGCATGGGCACCTCGATACCCGCGCGATGCAAAAACGCGAGACCCACGCCGAGCGCGAGATCATAGCGGCCGAGCGTCGTGTAGAGCGCGGCGCGCAGCCGCGCAAGATCGGCGCCGAAAATGCCGTCGCCCGCCTCGGCTTCCAGCGCCGACAGGCGCGCCTCGGCGACCTCCAGCGCGCCGGTCATGAACTCGGCCTCGCCGCACAGCTTGCGGGCGAGCAGGCCGTCTTCGCTCGCCGCCTGGTCGCCCAGCAAGTCGAGCGCCGCGCGGAAGAAGCCGAGCGACGAATCGTGCGCTGTTGCGGCTTTCGCCTCGCGCCCGGCGTCCAGGTTGAGGCGCGCGAAGACGCGCCGTTCGTCGGAATCGTCGAGCGCCGGGCGCGCGAGGTTGGCTTGCGCCGCGAGCGCGAACACATCCGTCTCGCCGCCCCGGTTCGCCAACTGGCGACGGGCAATCTGCAAATGAAGCTCGGCGCGCTCGGCTGCCGGCATCGACGCGTAAGTCGCCTCGCGAATCCGGTCGTGCCAGAACACCCAGTCGCCGTTCTCGCGATACACCGTGCCGGCTTCGAGCGCGGGTTGCAGATGCCGGGTTGCATCGAGTTCGGACAACCCGGCCGCCACCGCGAGCGTTGAAGTGGACGCGCGCTGCCCGAGGCAGGCCAGCACCCGCAGCATCAATTGCGTGGCGGCGGGCAATTGTCCGAGCTTTCGCGCGAGCAGTTCGACGACGTTATCGACGCCGCGCTGTGCCGTCATCTGTTCGAGACTCCAGCGCCACGCGGACGACTCCACGTCGTATTCGAGGAGGCCGTCGTCCGCGAGCAGGCGCAGCAGATGGTGCGCGAAAAATGGATTGCGCCCGGTCTTGCGGCCGATCATCTCCACGAGCGGCCCGAGCGAGTCCGCGTCCTGATGTAGCGCACGCGCAATCAATTCACGCAGCGCGCCTTCGTTCAGCGGCCCGAGTTGCACATGCCGCGCGGCGGCCACATCGGCCAGTTTGCCCGCGCGCAGCGGGTGATCCGCGGGCACTTCATTGTCGCGGAACGCGCCGATCAGCAGCAGCGCTGCATCGCTATGCTGATGCAGCAGCCGCTCCAGCACCTGCAAGGTGCCGGTATCCGCCCACTGGAGATCATCGAGCACGAGCACGAGCGGACGCGCGCCGTTCGCAAAGCACGCGATCAACCGCGCGATCCCCTGAAGCACGCGCTCGCGTTCGAGCGCCGGCGCGGCGTCCGGCGGGTCGAGCGCTTCGGGCTGCGGGCCGAGTACCGCGCCGAGCGCGGGCAAAAATGTGCTCAGCGTGCGGCCGACGGGCGCCGTGGCCGTGGCGATGCGCTCACGCCAGATCGCAAACTCGCCGTCGGGGCAGCCGAGCACGAAGCGCAGCAACTGCTCGAGCGCCTGGCCGAGAATCGCGTACGGCTTGCCGCGATGACCTTCCTCGCTCTTGCTGACGGCGAGAAGCGGCGGGCTCACACGCTGCATCCGTGCAACGGCTTCTTGCAACAGCGTCGACTTGCCGATCCCGGAACTGCCCGACACCCACGCGACGCGCGCTTGCCGTCCATCAACGACCGCACGGAACTGCGCGAGCAGCGCCTCGATTTCGTCGTCGCGGCCGAGCACCCGGTCGCCCTGCTGCAGGCGCTGCAGCGCCGCATGGGTGTCGAGCGTAAAAGGCGCGATCTCGCCGTGACGCCGTTGCAGGTCCTCACATCGATGCAGGTCCGCAAGCAGCCCCGCGGCGTCGGCGTAACGTTGCTCGGGCGCTTTCTCGAGCAGCTTCATCACGATCCGCGAGATTTGCGGCTGCACGTCGGCGGCGAGCTCGTATGGCGGACGCGGCCGGTGGGTCGCGTGCGCATGCACACGCGCGGCGGTGTCGGCGGCCTCGAAGGGCGGCATGCCTGTCAGCAACTGATAGAAGATGCAGCCAAGCGAATAGAGATCGGCGCGTTCGTCAACCGGCACGTTCATACGCGCGCCGAGTTCGGGCGCCATGTAGATGAAGCTGCCGTCGTTCCATTCGAGGTCGGCGTCTGGCGAAGCAGTGTTGTCGCCGGGACGGGTGGCGGAGCCAAAGCCGGTGAGAAACGTCTGGCCCTCGTCGTTGACGAGAAAGCGGGCCGGCGACAGCGCACGATGCACGATGCCCGCCGCGTGCATCGCGCCGACGGCCCTCGCAAGGCCGATGGCGATCTTCAGGAAGGCTGCGGTGCCGGCCTGGCGTGAGCCGCTGCAGCAGCGCAACGGCTCGCCGCCCGGATCGGCGAGCAGGAGAAGCGCGCCTTCGCCGTGCGGCACGAGCGCCTGCGGAACCGCCGACCACGTTTCATGCAGCGCGGCGCGCAACGCGTATTCGCGCTGCAGCGCCGCCAGCACGGCCGGCGCACCGCTCCCTCGACCGGCGACGAGCACCGACGACGCGCCGTCGGCAACGGCTCGTTGCAGACGCGGTGAACCATTGCCCAGTTCGATAAAGCTTCGGTTCGACAGTTCGATCATGCGAAGACGGTGTGGACGCAGCGACGCGCGCGAGCAGTTCAGGGAAGGTGCTCACAGCACCCATGCAGACGATTGCACACTCCTTCATCCTCCAGTTCTACGGGCAGTCCAATGGCCTCTACCTAAGGTGTGCGCCGAAAATCATACCCACTCCCAGTTCATTTCGGGTCAGGCAGTGAAAACAAAATAGACATTGCAGAATCTGTACGATCGTACGTATCAAAGCACGAGAACTGTACCCTCTCAATGATTAGAACTGTCCTGATTCTGAAGCAGTACTGTTCACGTTATAACGGCCTGAAACAGGCCGTTGCTTGCCTTCGGAAAAAGCACGCCCTATTATGGACCAACTGATCCATAATTAACAATCGTCCGCTGCCGCCGATCAGCCGCAGCCAACTTCGGGGAAAACAATGACCATCGATTTTTCGAAAGTGAATAGCGTCGCCGGTACATCCGCGACTTCGGGCTCGACGTCGGTTGGCGCGAGTAGCAGCAATAAGCCGTCGTTCCAGTCGCTATTGGCTGAACTCACCGATTATGTGAAAGGCACGCCAGGCGAGCGCATGGAAAAGATGATTCTCGCGAAGCTGGGAGTCACCGAAGAAGAACTGAAGAAGATGTCGCCGGAAGAGCGCGAGAAGATTTTGGCGAAAGTCCGGGAAATGCTGAAGAAAGAGATGGAGGCACAGCGAGAGATGCAACAACAGGAAGCTTCCGGACAACAGATTAACGTGTCGGTTTGAACAACGGATCATTCGCCCGCTCACATGCGTGAGCGGGCGAATAATCGATGAAGCTAGCGGCGAGGCTGCTGCTGTTTTGCCGCTTACTACCGCCTATTGCAGCTTATTGCGCAGCCTTCGCCGCGGCGATGATCGTGTCGGCAACGAGCTTCGGCTGGCTGACCATCGCGACGTGGCTTGCATTCGCCAACGTCACGTGCGCGCCGATGTTCTTCGCCATTGTCTGTTGCAGACCAGGATCGATCATGCGGTCCCGTTCGGTCACCACGAAGTACGACGGCTTGTCATGCCACGCTGCTTTCGTGACCTTCTCGCCGATACATGCCGAAGCCCACGGACCTTGCGTTGCAGCGATCACACGGCGCTGCGGCAAAGGCACGTCTTGCGCGAAATCTTCGAGCACCGCTTTGGTCGACAGCGTCAGATTGCCGGCCGAGTCTTTCTGCAATTCACTCGCCCATACAGGCGCCGGCTTGCCCTTCGTGATGTCTTCGATCGATTGACCGCTATCCGGCGCGAACGCCGCCACGTAGACCAAGTTTTTCACCTTGTCTTCGTTGCCCGCCTCGCTGATCACCACGCCCGCCCACGAATGGCCGACCAGAACCACAGGTCCGTTTTGCTGCTCGATCACGCGTTTCGTCGCGGCAACGTCGTCGGCCAGCGAGCTCAATGGGTTTTGCACTGCGACCACGTGTGCCCCGCGCGCTTCGAGCAGCGGGATCACTTTCTCCCAACTTGAACCGTCGGCAAATGCGCCGTGCACCAGCACGATGTTCTTGCCCTTCAGGTCCTGCGGCGGCGCCGCGTGCGATGCTTGCAGCGCGAACAGTCCGCCGAGCAGCAACGCGGAACCGACGAATTTCTTGAGAAGCCTGGTCATTGATTTTCTTCCGGCAGAATGGAGTTGACGTTGATTGAACTATTGCGCAGACGACGCGCGGCGAACGCGCGCCGCCGCGTGTATCACGAGTGCGCGTAGATCGGGCCGAGACCGACCACGCCCTGCTGCGGCGCCGATGCGCCGGTCGTCCGTGCGCGCGAGCCTGCTGCCGAACGGCTTTGCACGACGCCGCCATATGCCGCGGCGGCCGAGGCGTTCTGCGCGGCAACGCGCGCTTCAGCGGCTTCGATGTTCTTCGGATATTGGGTGCTGTCGCTGGCGGGGTTGTAGCCGGCCTTCTGCAACTGAACGAGTTCCGCGCGCACCTCGGCACGCGTCACCGCGTGACTCGACTGGGCGAATGAAACAGCGGGGACGGCAACGAGTGCGGCAACGAGAAGGGATTGAACGAGTTTCATGAGCTTTCTCCAGAAAACGACGGCATTCAAAGGTCAGAAGTTCGGTTGAAACACTCTGCAGCCCATATCTACGAGCTAGCGTGTCACCCGAATCGGGCGCAGTGTTGCGAATCAACCTTGCGTGACGACATTTGAACCCGCCGACGTATCTGGAATGTTTTCGCGAACCCGTTTAATGCAAGCGTGTTTATCGGGGCACGGCCTGGATACACTGCGATACAAAACCGCAGTGAAGCCAATCAGCCCGCTACCGTATTGAAATCACTGAATGACGGACCGAGTGGCCGCACTCGCATTTCCGGATCGAGATGCGTCCACGGCAGATCAGCAGGATCGGCGGCCATGGGGCCCGGCGCTTTGGCGACGAGAATCGCCTCTGCGATCGCTTCGAAATCTGCGCGAAAATGGACAGAACTCTTGTTGACCAGAATCTTCATTCGCTCGGGTTCAATGCCCGCCACGCGGAACAGATTGCGGTCGAAGACCTGCATTTTCACGGAGCTCACCGCGATCCGCACGCCTTCGATTCGCAGGCATGCGACCGGACCCAACTCGCCTTCCATGCCGTTGAGCATCGGCCCGTCGAAACGGAAGCGTCCGTCCGACAGGTGCTCGACCTCGAACTCGGCTTCGAGCGGCGCATCGCCCTCCACGCCCGCACCGCCGCCGAGCCGCAACGCAATGCGCGCCCCGACGCCCGCGCGATGTGCCGCGGCCGCCGCCTGCGCGTCCCAGATCACGCCGACTGCCGCATCTTTCGCGCCGTTGCGCAACAGCGCGCGCACCATGCCCATGGTGTTCGAGTCGCCGCCCACGCCCGGGTTGTCCTGCGTGTCCGCGATGATGACCGGGCGCGATGCGGATGCGCTCACGCGGATCGCTTCGAGCGCGGCTTCGTCGGGCGAGAGAAACGGCACGTCCCAGCGCGCTTCCTCGCCGACGATCCTGGCAAACAACGCGTCGGCGGCCTGCGTCGCCGCGTCTTCGTCGAACGAATAGGCCCAGATTGTCGGACCGCATTCAGGAAAATCTGCCGCAGGGAAGCCGGGCGCGAACGATACCGATACGACCGGGCGCTTCTCGAGATCGGCGAGCATGCGGTACATGTCGTTCGCCGGCTCGACCAGCGTGCACATGCCGTTTACCGGAATCAGGAAAGGAACCCGGCGTACCGCGCGATGCAATGGGCGTTTCTCCCACATCAGATCTTCGAGAATACGCGCGGCGCGCTCGCCGGTTTCCGCCATGTCGACGTGCGGATACGTGCGGTACGCAACGAGCGCACTCGCATGAGCGAACATGCGGGCCGTGACGTTCGCATGCAGATCGAGCGATACGACCACGGGCATGCGATCGCCGACGATCCGCCGCACGCGTTCGAGCAGCTCGCCCTCGCCGTCGTCGTGCTGCTCGGTCACCATTGCGCCGTGCAAATCCAGATAGATCGCGTCGAAGCCGCCTTGCTCGACGGCCGCGATGATCTCGCCGCCGATCCGCTCGAACGCATCCGTGGTGACATGTGCCGACGCGCTCGCGCCAGCCCAGATCACCGGCTTCAGTTCGCGGCCGTTCGCTTCCATGACCTTGATGAAGCCGCCGATCGGCACGTTGACGTCGCGCAGGCTGAACACGTCTGCGCCGCGAACCATCGGCGGGAAGCCTTCGCCCTGGACGAAGCTCTCATAAGACGCCTTGGTCGGCGCGAACGTATTGGTTTCATGCTGGAAACCGGCAATCAGGATTTTCATGTGGTCCACCTTGATGTGTTTCACCGCTGCGCGAAATCACGACGCAGCAGCGACAAATTAATTCGGATACCTATCTTTCAAGTCGCGATACGGATCTGCGGAGCCGCTTTGAAGCGGCTATTGCTGTTTCATCGTCAACTTGCCCTTCAGAATCAGAATAGCGGCCAGCGCGGCGGCGCACGCCATGACGAGAAGCCCCGCATGCATGCTGCCGGTCCCCGCCTTGGTCCAGCCGACCACCGCCGGCCCCCAGAATCCGCCGGACAGACCAACGGTATTGATGAGCGCGATGCCGCCCGCCGCCGCCGTCCCTTCAACGAGTTGCGACGGGATCGCCCAGAACACCGTGTAGGCCATCCACAAGCACGCCGTGCCCAGTGTCAGTGCGAGAAGCGTGAGCGGGAGATTGCCGTCCGCAAAGACCGTGGCGATCAGACAGGCCGCGGCGCCTAGCGCGGGAATCGCGCAGTGATAGCGGCGCTCGCCGAAACGGTCGGAACTGCGGCCCGCGAGATACATGCAGACGGCAGCCGCCACGTACGGAATCGCCGTGTACCAGCCAAGGCGCACCGTATCGGTCACGCCTTGCTCCTTGAGCAACGTGGGCAGCCAGAAACTGATCGCGTAGATCGGAAAGATGACGCTGAAGTAAGCGAGCGCGAGCACATACACTCGCGGGCTTTTCAGCACCGCCTTGAACGAATCCGCGCGATGCTGGGTCGGCGCGGTTTCGCCTTCGAGCAGTGCTTTTTCGCCGTCATCGAGCCAGCGCGCGTCGGCGGGTCGATCGGATATCACGCGCAGCGTCAGCAAGCCCAGCACGATGCACGGCAAGCCCTCGACGAGAAACATCCATTGCCAGCCGGCGAGGCCGCCGACGCCGGCGAGGCTCGTCATCAGCCACGCCGACACCGGTCCGCCGACAATGCCGCCCAGCGGTCCCGCAACGAACACCAATGCGATGGCGCGGGCCATGCGCGCCGGGCCGTACCAGCACGACAGGTAATAGATCATGCCCGGCGCAAAGCCCGCTTCGAAGACGCCCAGCAAAAAGCGCATCGCGTAAAACGCCGGCACGCTTCGCACGAACAGCATGCACGCCGACGTGATACCCCACAGCACCAGAATGCGGCTGAACGTCTTGCGAGCGCCGACTTTCGGCAGCATCAGATTGCTCGGCAATTCGAACAAAACATAGCCGATGAAGAAAATGCCCGCGCCAACGCCGTATGCGGCGTCGGAGAAACCGAGGTCGGACTGCATCTGCAATTTCGCGAAACCGACGTTGACGCGGTCGAGATAGGCGAACATGTAGCAGGCCACAAGGAACGGCAGCAGCCGCCAGTTAAGCTTGCTGTAGAGCGCGGCGGCGGGATCGCCGGCGGCCGAGGGATGGATTGCTGACATGGTTGCCTCCGTATGCCTTGCTGGCCCGTTGCAGGGGTTGAGTCGATGGTGGCAGCGCAAAAACGGACTAGCAAGAGCAACTAAGTTCACATATCGTTGTCTTATGGGCAACAGACGCCAATCCTGCGGTGAGCGGGGGTCCGGCGGTCGGAGCGATCAAATGCGAGAAATCAACCAGCAGCGGCTACGCTATTTCCACGAGGTGCTCAGTCACGGCACGATTCGCGGAGCGGCCGAACACATCAACACGTCGCCGTCGGTCATCACGCGGCAGATCAAACTGCTCGAAGACGAGCTGGGTGCCGTACTGTTCGAGCGTCAGGCGCGCGGCGTCAAACCGACCGAAGCCGCCATGCATCTGCTCGAGTTCTGGCGCGGCTACCGCTCGCAACAGGAGAAGCTCGAAGACCAGCTGCACGCGCTGAGGGGGCTGCGCACCGGGCAAATTCAACTGGCTGTCAGCGAAGGTTTCGTCGATACCTTCGTCGACGACGTGCTCGCGCCGTTCTGCACGTGCTATCCCGGTCTGGAAGTCAGCATGACGATGCTGGCGGTAGACGCGATCCTCGACGAGGTCGCGGAGAATCGCGCCCACATCGGTCTCGCCTATAATCCACCGCCGCACGCGCGCATCGCGTATCGGGCGAGTTCCGCGCAGCCGGTTGTGCTGCTGCTGAGAAAGGACCATCCTCTGGTCAAACGCGGCGGCCCGGCGCGTCTCGAGGATCTGCAGGCTTATCCGCTCGCGCTCATGCCGTCTACGTTCGGCATCGGTCATGTCGTGTCGATGGCACAGGTGGCCGCGAACGTGTCGATCCGTGCAACATTGACCACCAACTCGTTGAGCGCCCTCAAGCGCTTCGTCACGGCGGAGAACTTCATGACGCTGATCGGGGAATTCGCCGCATACCGCGAACTCGCCAGCGACGAGTTCACCACCGTTCCGGTCGCCCATCCGCTCTTTGAAAGCGCACAGGCGAGAGTGCTGGTCAAAGCCGACCGGCCGCTCGCCGCCGGGCCGCTCGAACTGTTGAAATGGATCGAGGAACGCATGCCGATGTTCGCACGCGGAAACGCACAGAGACACAAACCGCAAAAACGCGCATCCAGCCGCGCAAGCGGCGGCTAGCCGCGGCATATACGGCGAAACTTTTTTATTGATTGTTCAGTCCACAACTACCAGGCTGAAGATATGGTGAGACCACGTGAATTCGATCGGGACGAAGCGCTGGATCGCGCCATGCGCGTGTTCTGGTCCAAGGGTTACTCGGCGACGTCCACGGACGACCTGCTCGCGGCCATGGAAATTGGCCGGCAGAGTCTGTACAACGCATTCGGCGACAAGCGCAAGCTCTACCTGGAAGCGCTCGACCGTTATCAGCAGCACAGCATCTCGGCGCACGTCGAGCGGCTCACACGCGGCGCGTCGGCGCTAGCCGGCATCAAGGCGATGTTGCTGGGCGCGATTGCGGCGGACGCCGCCGAGCGCGCAAACGGTTGCATGGGCGTGAACAGCGCCGCCGAGTTCGGCGCGAGCGATCCCGATATCGTCGCGATCCGCGCAGCAGGCGCAAAGCGCCTGAAGCACCACTTGCTGGCTCGCATCGAACAGGCGCAGCGCGACGGCGAGATCGATCCGCAAATGAACGCGGAAGAAGTGGCGCTGTTCATCGGCAGCACCATGCAAAGCATTCAGTTGAATGCACGCGCAGGCATGACGCCGGCTGCGCTGCGACGCCTTGCGAAATTCGCCGTCGAGCGGCTGGTCGTGCGTTCATAGCGGAGCGAAGAACGCCGTAACGTTCGAACGGGCTGCAGCGATATTCACATCGCTGCAGCCCGCCCTTCTGAAACACTCACATGCACCCGGTGCGCGCGCCGCCTCGGCTACGGCGCAAATCGCGTGAACACATAATCGCGATCCTTCACCTTCGCCGCGTGACACGCGAAGCACGTCTGGTGCTGCGCGGCGTCAACGGGCTGCCCGTTGATGAAACGCCCGAAACCCCAGCCTCCCGTCGACGCATAACGGCGCGAGTCCTTGACCATCACCTGAACGGTAGTGGGCTCTCCGGGGATGGTCGCCGTCGCGAACTCGGGCGACTGCTTGCGCTTGTACGCAAGCTTGACCAGGATGGTGCCGTCGGGATACGGCAACGTCGACTTCTCGATTGCCTTGATCGCGGCGGGATTGCCCAGCACCACGCGCAGTTCGTCGAGCGGCGCGGCCTCCTCCGCAGGCGCGATCATCTGCCACTTGCGGTAGCCATCGGGAATCGTCACCCCGTAGATTGGCGAGGGCGCCGACTTCGCGGGCTCCGCCAGCGCATGATGTCCCACCGTGCCAAGCAGGAGCGCCGCATTCAGCGCAACCTGTGCAAGCCGGATTTTTCGCATTGCGTGTCTCCCGTTCGTCCGCTCAGAAACGGGCGACGTCGATGACGGCGTCGGCGAAAGCTTTCGGTGCTTCTTGCGGCAGGTTATGCCCCACGCCGCCGCCGATGTTGCGATGCGCGTACTTGCCTGTGAACTTCTTCGCGTAGGCTGACGGCTCCGGATGCGGTGCGCCATTGGCGTCGCCTTCCATCGTGATGGTCGGCACGGAGATGGTCGGGCCCATTGCGAGGCGCTTCTCCAGGTCGTCGTATTTCGGCTCGCCGGACGCGAGGCCGAGACGCCAGCGGTAGTTGTGAATCACAATCGCGACGTGGTCGGGATTGACGAACGATGCCGCCGTGCGTTCGTACGTCGCGTCGTCGAAATTCCATTTCGGCGAGGCCGTATGCCAGATCAGCTTGTTGAACTCGTGACGGTTCGCGTCGTAGCCGGCTACGCCGCGCTCGGTCGCGAAGTAGAACTGATACCACCAGGCAAGTTCCGCTTTCGGCGGCAACGGCGCTTTGTTGGCTTCCTGGCTGCCAATCAGATAACCGCTGACCGACACCATCGCCTTGCAGCGCTCCGGCCACAGTGCCGCGATGATGTTCACGGTGCGCGCGCCCCAGTCGAAGCCGCCGAAAATGGCCTTGTCGATCTTCAGCGCGTCCATCAGGTTGATGATGTCGACCGCGATAACCGCCTGCTGGCCGTTGCGCGGCGTATCCGCCGAAAGAATGCGCGTCGAGCCGTAGCCGCGCAGGTACGGCACGATCACGCGGTAGCCGGCGGCGGCCAGCAGCGGCGCGACTTCCACGTAGCTATAGATGTCGTACGGCCAACCGTGCACCAGAATGACGACGGGGCCATTTTGCGGACCTGTTTCCGCGTAACCGATGTTCAGCGTGCCGGCGTTGATCTGCCGTAAGTTCTCGAACGACGTGGCGCCGGATCCGGATTTCGTGCCGCTCGACTGCGCGTGCGCGAGTCCGCTTAAACCGAGTTCCATCAGGCTGATGCCTGCGACCGTCGTGCCCAGCAGACGGCGCCGCCGCGTATTGACCTGTTCAGACATGGCTATTTCCTCTTCTTGTACGAAAACCTGGTAGGACCTGCATGCACTCGCGAAAAACTTTTAACGAGTCCGCACGCGATCAGCGGCGCACGAACAGGTCGATCGTCGAAATGAATACAGGCAGTGGGATAAATGAACGGTGTGTTTCGTTAAGGCTTGGCGTAGATCGGGCCGAGGCCGATGACATCCGACTCGGACGAATGCGGCGAACCGGAAGCCGAGCTGCCGTAAGTAGACGATCCATACGATGATGCGAGCACATTCTTCTGTGCGTCGATACGTGCCTCTGCGGCCTGGATGTTCTTCGGGTACTGCGTTTGATCGCTTGCGGGGTTATAGCCGGCGTTCTGCAATTCGACCAGTTGCGCACGGACTTCCGCGCGGGTCAGCGGCTGGTTCGACTGCGCGAACGATACAGACGGCAGTGCAACGGCAGCGGCGACGGAAGCGACGGCAATCAGCGATTGAATGACTTTCATGATATCCACCTCAAGAGAATGTCTTTCGACGCAAACGCCCGTTTGCGTTTTCGGGTTCTGCAAGCGCCAGTGCGGCTGGCATGGAATCATTAGACGCTCTCCAGGTATCTGGCGTATGTCGGCGATCCGCGCCGGTGCAACGTTATGTAACGCCCCGGCACGCAGACACATTGGGATACAAAACGAAGGCGGCTCGCATTGACCCTCCTCCGCATGGACAGCATTCGCTGTGGCAGGTGGAATAAGACAAGCCTGCCGGGTGTTATCGGTTGCAACCGGCGTAGCCGTCCGTCCACCGACTTACTGGAACACCCCGCACGATGAATTTCGCGACCTTCTCGTCTCCCGCCTTCTTTACCGATCCCTATCCGATGTACGAAAAGCTGCGGGAGGCAGGTCCGCTGCTGCCTGTCGGGCCCAACGCGCTCGTCACGGGCCGCTTCGAGATCATCGACGCGCTGTTGCGCGACCGGCGCATGGGCAAGACCTATCTGCAAAGTGTACGCGCACGTTACGGCGACGCGGCCACCGAACAACCGGTATTTCAGGCACTCAGCCGCACCTTTCTGATGATGAACCCGCCGGCGCACACCAAGCTCCGGACGCTGCTGATGAAAGCGTTCAACGCGCGGCAAGTCGAAAAGCAGAAAGAGATAGTCGAAGCGACCAGTCGCGAACTTCTGGATCGCATCGGCTCCGCGGCCCAATTCGACCTGGTGAGCGAGTACGCGTTGCCATTGCCGGTCGAGATCATCTGCCGGCTGCTTGATATCCCCTCTTCTGATGGCACTGAACTCGGTGTGGCCGCGAGCCGCCTTGTCGCCGCATTCGATCTCGCGCCGCTCGATGAGGCTGCGCTCGCCGATGCGAATGAAGCCGCGCTCACGCTAGAACGCTATTTCCGCACGGTCATCGAGCAGCGCCGCGCACGCCCCGGCGACGACATCGTCTCGTCGCTGGTTCATGTCGAGGACGAAGGCACGACCTTAAGCGACGACGAAATCGTCTCGAACGTCATACTGTTGTTCATTGCCGGCCACGAAACCACGTCGAACATGATCGGCAATGCAATGGTCGCGCTGTTTCGTCATCCAGTGCGGCTCGAAGCGCTCAGGCGCGAGCCGGCAATAATTGCAAAGGCGGTTGCCGAGTGCATGCGCTTCGACAGTTCTGTGCAAATGGTGGTACGCACCGCGCTGGAGGAAGTAGTGATTCATGACATAACGCTCAAGCCCGGCACGATCGTCTTCATGCTGACCGGCGCAGCGAACCGAGATCCCGCGGTGTTCTCGCATCCCGACGAACTCGACTTCGACCGTGGTCCAAATGTCCCTTCCCTCGCATTCGGCGGCGGCATTCACTATTGCCTTGGCGCAAGGCTCGCATTGCTCGAAATGGAAGTGGCGCTGCGAGATCTTCTCGCGCGCTTTCCGCAGATGCAGTCCGAAGATCTCGACCAGCTGACCTGGCACCGCCGTAATAATCTGCGCGGCGTGCAATCGTTGCGAATACATATCTGAGCGATTGCATACGACGCGCCGCGTCGGCTTCTTCTAATTGCGTTTGTCGCGCTATTTATTCGCGCCGATGACGTTGCAGTTCATAGAACGCGGTATAGCCAACCGCTACTTTCCTGCAACGTCTTTCCCGCCTTTCGTTACACGTCTTTCCCCGCTGATATTCGCGATTCAATCAAAGCGCTATTGCATATGAATAGGCAGTTTTGTTTCTCAATGTGTATGAGATTCGAACTGATACACGGCATTGCAATAGCCAGCTTTCGTGACACACACCAGATACCTCGTGTGGCTTTAATGCATTCCAACGACGGAATCTGAACAACGCGACGCGGCGGACCTCACTGTTCCCGGCCGACTTTCAGATGCCCGTACGGATGCTTTCCACCCGATCTGTTTCAGGAGCACGACATGAAAGTTTCGATGATGAGTTTCGCCCTTGCTGCTTTGGCCGCTTCCGAAATGAGTGCTTCCGCTTTTGCGGCGAGTTCCGCCGGCGTTAACGCCAACGCCAACACCTTTGACGCTCAGCAAGCGGCTAGCTGGGCACCGGCCCAGACAGCACTGAAATCGAAGACCCGTGCCGAAGTTCGCCAGGAACTGGTGCGCGCCGAGAAAGACGGTCAGCTTGCAGCACTCAGCAAGCTCTATCAAGGCAGCTAGGTTAACCGCCCCATTTCAGCCACACAGAACATTTGCTGCCAATTCATTCATTGGAGGTTCCATCATGATCAAGCGCCTTGTTATCGCCGCGGTTCTCTGCGCAAGTGCCGCAGTTGCCGCGCCGGTTTTCGCCAGCAGCGGTTACGGTCCGGCGCCTCACTACAACCCGCTCGTCGGCGCGCCGTCGTCGCAACGCGGCCAGAGCGAGCAGACCGTGCGCGCTGAACAGGCGGAGTCGATGGCCAGCGCGGACGACGCCGCGCAGTCTTACGGCGGCATGCCCGACACGACTTCGCAAGCAGGCTCGCGCGCAATGTCCGGCGTCTCCATCGCGCCGTATACACATCACTGATTACACAGCACTGATGTCTGCATCGTTCACACATACGACGTGTCGCTATTCGCCCCGATGCCCGGCAACGTCGTTATCACTGTGATCTGAGTCCGCTGCTGTCTGACTCGCGCTCCATACCGCTCGCTCATCGACAGGCTCGGCGGTGGAGCGCTCTCTTCGTGAACATTCCGGTCCGCCGCGAACGGCTCGCCGGCTTCTTATAGCGTCAGGAAATCAAACATGTCTTCAACACCGTTTTCTCCCGCTCGACGTCACGTTCTCGCCGCCTCTGTTGCCGTCGGCGCCATGGGGCTAATTCCCGGCTCCGTGTTCGCCGCGACAGGCGACAGCAAGGTTCGTCCGTTCAAGGTCAACGTACCGGAAGCCGATATCGCCGATATGCGCCGACGCATCGCTGCCACGCGCTGGCCAGGCAAGGAAACCGTCGCCGATGAATCGCAAGGCGTGCGGCTCGTCAGAATGCAGGCGCTAGCGCAGTATTGGGGCACTGATTACGACTGGCGTAAAGGCGAAGCGAAACTGAATGCGCTGCCCATGTTCATGACCGAAATAGACGGGCTCGACATCCAGTTCATTCATGTACGTTCCCGCCACAAGAATGCTTTGCCGCTCATCATGACGCACGGCTGGCCAGGCTCGATTTTCGAACTCATCAAGGTCATCGGCCCGCTCACCGACCCCACCGCTTACGGCGGAAGTGCCGACGACGCGTTTCACATCGTCGTGCCGTCACTGCCGGGTTTCGGTTTCTCCGGACAACCGAAGACAACCGGCTGGGACTCAGACCATATCGCTCGCGCGTGGGGCGAGTTGATGGCGCGTCTCGGCTATACGCGGTTCGTTTCGCAAGGCGGCGATTGCGGATCGGTCATCTCGCACCGCATGGCGATGCAAAAAGTAAAAGGCTTGATCGGCATTCACGTCAACATGCCCGCAACCGTACCGCCGGATCTCGCTACCTTGCTCCTGCTTGGAGAACCGGCGCCGGCCGATCTGTCGCCGAAAGAGAAAGCCGCCTATAACTCGCTGAATGTTTTCTATCGCGACAATTGCGGCTATGCATCGATGATGGTGACCCGCCCGCAAACCGTAGGTTATGCACTCGCCGATTCGCCTGTGGGCCAGGCCGCCTGGATGTACGACAAGATTTCGCAATGGACGTATAGCGGCGGCGTGCCCGAACGCTCGCTCACCCGCGACGAAATTCTCGACGACATCTCGCTCTACTGGCTGACGGACAGCGCGACTTCTGCCGCGCAGATCTATTGGGAAGATCATTCCAACAACTTCAATGCCGTCGATATTTCGTTACCCGCCGCGGTGACGGTCTTTCCCGGTGAGATCTATCAGGCACCGCGTAGCTGGACCGAGCGCGCCTATCACAATCTGATCTATTTCAATGAAGTCGACAAAGGCGGTCACTTCGCCGCGTGGGAACAGCCGCAACTGTTCGCAACCGAAGTTCGCGCGGCGTTCCGCACGCTGCGTTAAGAAGAGCGGTAAGTCACGGCGAGCGCCTCGCGCTGTCGCCGTGACGTTTCGCATGCCAACGTCGGCAGCGAGTGCCACAACGCCAGGAATTCCATGCCTGAATCCACGAATACAAAGAAAGCGGCCGCGGCCATTGCCCTTCTGATACTTTCGGTCGCGCTGCGTCCGCCAATCGTTTCGATCGGCCCGGTACTCGATTCGATACAGAGAAGCTTCAGCCTGAGCTACACGCAGGCTTCATTGCTCACTGCGATTCCCGACATCTGCATGGGTGTGTTCGCGCTGGTCGCGCCGGGCGTCGCGCGCCGGTTCGGCACGGACAACGCGGTGGTCGCCGCGCTCGCTCTGCTTTGCATTGCGATGATTGCCCGCGCACTGGCAGGCTCGGCGGCCGTGCTGCTCGTTTGCACCGTGTTCGCGGGAATCGGCATCGCAATCTCCGGCTCCCTGATTGGTGGGTGGGTCAAGAAGCACTTTGCGCGCGACGCGTCGTACTTCATGGGCATCTACAGCGCGGGACTCAGCGTGGGCGCAACGGTTGCCGCAAGCTCGTCGGGTTATATCGCGCACAGCCTAGGCGGCTGGCGCGTGGCCGTGGCGTTATGGAGCGCGCTTTGCATCACAGCCATTGTGAGCTGGCGCAAACTCGCTCAGCGCTTCCAGCAACCGGAGACCGATGAACGTGAACAACGCCAAGCTGCGAAAGCTGCGGCGGCGGCCGGACTTCCGTGGACGAGAATCGACGCATGGCGCGTTGCCATCTACTTCGGCGCGAGTCAGTTCATTGTCTATGCGTGCTTCGCGTGGCTTGCTTCGTCGAGTGCGGAGATGAATATCGGTGCGCTTTCACCCGGCCTCGTTCTCGGCCTCTTCACTTGCGTGTTCGCGTTGAGCAGCTTCGGTATGGGCATGAAAGCGGGCCATTCGAGCGACCGGCGCGGCTGGTTGGGACTCGCGTCGGCTATCACGGCGCTTGGACTCGGCGGCCTTGCTTTCGCTCCTACGGCTTTTCCCGTGCCGTGCGTCGTATTGATCGCCATCGGCCAAGGCATGTGTTTTACGCTTGCGATGACCTTGCCGCTCGACAACACCCATACGCCGGCCGAGACCAATGCATGGAGCGTATTCATGCTCTTCGTCGGCTATCTGGTGGCGGCGCTCGGGCCGTTGAGCTTCGGCTTTCTGCGAGATCGCACGGACGGCTATTTCGCCTCGTATCTCATGCTTTTCCTGGTAGCTGTCGCGATTACGTCGATGGTGCCGCTATTAAGACCCTTGTCGCAATCGGGAAGCAAAGCGATGCCCGCGATGTCCGAGTCGCGTTAATTGACACCTGCCCGCGCACTTTCAACGACGCATCTGGCGATAACAACCCATCTTGCCAAAAACACCGCGGTACTGGAATAAAGCCGGACGCTCAGGTGTTCTTGACTGATACAACGCTCGAATACGCGTCAGCAGGCATCTTGGCGCCATTGCTTTGCCGTGCATCGCGTCTTCATCCACCAGCCCCATAGTCATGAAAAGATCAGAAATTCTCGAATCCAATGACCAGTACGTGTCAATGTGGAAAGTACTGGCCGGCGACCGCAAGGGAGCCGATCTGCGCGATAAAGCGGGGCTCTCGGTGTGCTGGGCGGACAGCCCGTTTCCGTTCTGGAACGCGCTATTCATCAACGAGAACATTTCGGATCGCGATCTGCTGCGCGTTCGCCTGAGAATGTCGCGCACTTATATGCTGGCAAAACAGCACAGCGGCCTCGTGTACGTCTGCGAAGATCTGCTGAGCGGTGCGGCGCGAGAAGAACTCGACGCAATCGCCGCGAGCGAGAATCTGGCTTTCGCACTCGATATCACGGGTATGGCCGGCGATATCCTGCCGGTCGAAGCGGGCTTGCCGCATCCGGTGCTGGACTTTGCGCGCGTCGACAGCGAAACGGCATTGCAGGCCTATGCCGACATCAATAGCGAAGGATACGGTTTTCCGCTCGAAGCAGGACGCGCGGGCCTTGCGGGCTCGACATTCTGGAAGAAAACTGCTTTCGCTTACATCGGTTATCTGAACGGTCAGCCGGTCTCGACAGCAGCAGCGATTGTCAACGACGGAGCCATCTATCTCGCGCTCGTGGCGACGCGGCCAGACGCGCAACGCAACGGATTCGGCGAGGCCACCGTCCGTTATGCGCTCAATGCGGCCTACCATGCAACGGCGATCAGGCGGACCATCCTGCACGCTACGGACGCGGGCCTGCCCGTTTACATGAGAGTCGGCTACCATCGCACAACGGTATTCAAGACTTATCGGCCGGCCTGAAGCCGTAAGCTGACGCGCATATCCGTGTTGCTAGCCGTGCTGCTAAGCCGCGTTGTAGAGCCGCGGCGCAGAGCAAACAATAGCCTTTACATATTTCCGGAAGTTCTAATGGCCGCATTGCCATGGATTGCCATTTTTATCGCCGCTTCCACGGCAATTTTTCGAGCGCCCCGCCGACTGACATTAGTCCTTCTCGCTATCGGCTACGGGCTCGCGTTCGCACTTGGACAATTGCATGTACTCGCAATACTTCCGATTGCCTTACTGCTGTGCACCGGCATTCTGTTGCAGTGGAACCCTTCGCCGCTCGGCAAACTGCTCTGCAATGTCGTTTTCGTAATCGTGGCGCTCGGCCTCTTTCAGCACTGGTTACCGGGCTTTCAGAACCTGAAGGTGATCGATGCCGCGCGTTTCACGCCCGACGCCGCGCCTTATACGATGTACCTGAACTTCGATAAGCCGTTAATTGGCTTCTGGCTGGTACTCACTTATCCGTGGGTTCAGCCGAAGAAATCATTCCCGGTCGTGGCCGTTTCCGCGCTCGGCGCTTGTGCGCTCACGTCGGCGGTCTGCCTTTTTATTGCGTTTGAAGCCGGCTCGATTGCATGGGCGCCGAAGTGGCCGCATCTCGCGTGGCTCTGGATGCTCAACAACTTCCTATTCGTTGCGTTCGCCGAAGAAGCATTCTTCCGCGGCTATATTCAGGCAGGAATAACGCGCTTGATGAAAGCGCGGCCGCAAGCCTGGTGGTTCGGACTGATCGTCGCGGCCGTTCTCTTCGGTCTCGCGCACTATCAGGGTGGCACGGCTCTGGTTGTGCTGGCGGGACTATCGGGGCTCGGCTACGGCCTGGCGTACCGTGCCGGCGGACTGCAGGCCGCGATGCTTACGCACTTCGGACTCAATCTGGTGCAATTCGGCTTGTTTACCTATCCATTCATCGCCCGGTCATAAAAAGCCCGAATGCGCCGGGTAAGTGCGATACGGCAATTTGCGTTATGTTTCAGCCCTGATGGAATAATAATTCGATCGGGTTGTTTACGTGTTGATGGATTGCCTGCCCAATTTCGCCTGAACCCATGGATACTCGTCAGATACCGCAACCGGTCCTCAAGCGTCGACGTTCGAGTCAGACGCGGACCCTGCCGCACGAATCAACCCGACAGCGGTGCTCCTGTCATATCGGAGAGCACTTATTCGCCGAGCCGGCGCACGCCGGCAGTGCCGTATCGGACGAGGACTCGTGCCAATGACCGCCGCCGACCTGTCCGCCATGCTTCCGCCGCTGCTGCCGCGTCTGTGGGCATTCGCGCTGCGTATTTCGGGAGATCAGCACGATGCCGAAGATCTCGTGCAGCGTGCCTGCGTGCGCGCACTAGAACGCGCGCATCAGTTGCAACCGGGCACCGCGCCGCTCAGCTGGATGTTTTCGATCGTGCAATCCACGTGGATCAACGAACTGCGCGCGCGCAGCGTGCGCGGGCGCTCGGGCATGGATTGGGACGACGACTTCCTGGAAACCGTCGCCGACCCGGCCGCCCGCACGCCCGAACAGAACGTCATGGATGGCCAGATCGTCAAGGCGGTGCAGCGGTTGCCCGAAGCACAGCGCGTCGTTATGCTGCTGGTAGGCGTGGAGGGCCTTTCCTACAAGGAAGCGGCCGAGGCGCTGGGCGTGCCGATCGGCACGATAATGAGCCGGCTTTCGCGGGCTCGCCAGGCCATCGGCGCCCTCTTTAGTGACCTAAAAGAAGAACGCGTAAACAGCGCGGCGATTAGTAAGGACCAAGGGGCATGAAAATGGACGACATCCTGCTCATGGCATATGTGGATGGCGAATTAACGCCACACGAGCGCGAGGAAGTCGAGAAGGCAATTCGCACCTCGGCCGATGTCGCCGAACGCGTTGCGTTACTCGAAGCGTCGGTGCTGCCGTATCGGCGCGCGTTCCAGCAACAGGCATTACCGCCGGTTCCGGAAAGCCTCACTCGCAAGATCGCCGAGCTTGCGCACGCGTACGCGACACCCGCGGCCGCGTCGCCGGTGGGCGGCAACCATCGCGCGCCTGCCCCCGACTCGCAGCCCGATCCTCTCGCAGGCCCTTCCCTGCCGGTACGCTCGCGCTTACGCACCGCGGCACCGTGGCTCGCGGTCGCGTTCGTCGCCGGCGCTTTCTGCTGCGGCGTGGTGCTGCGCTTCGCGCCTGGCGCTGCGCAAGGCGGCTTCGCGCAATCGACCGCTCAGGTGGCCGGGCAGAACGGCATGCACGACGGCGCACAAGGCGGCGCGTCGCCGTGGGTCATGGCGGCAGTCAGTTACCAGCGCCTTTACACGCGTGATACCGTCGCATTGGATTCGTCCAATATGGCCGCGGCCGCGCACGTTGTCGATAACATCCGTCACGACGACGGACTGCCTATTCGCGTGCCCGACCTGCGTTCGGCCGGACTGACATTCAAACGCATACAGCGGCTGCGTTATAACAACAAGCCGCTGGTGCAGATCGTCTACCTGCCCGAAAAAGGCTTGCCTGTTGCACTGTGCGTGATGAAGGACGAAAAAGCCGACTCGGCGCTCGCGCAACAACAGGTGGACAGCATGGACGTCGTCACGTGGCGGCGCGACAAACTGAGCTATGCGCTGATCGCCACGCCCGGCGATACCGATCTCGGTGCGCTCGGAAAGCGGATTTCCGAAAGCAATGTTGAGGAACTCATCGGCCAGTTGTCCAAAGCCGAACGCCCATTCGCGAGTTGAGTCAAAGTCCTTCAACAACTGCCCACGCGTCGCAACTCGGGCAGCTTTGAGTACTTACGTCACCACTGTCCACACGAACATCGGCGATCCGAAGGCGACTCGCTGCAGCGCCGCGTGAAGATTGCGTCTTAGCTATCACGCCGGCACACGCGCGGCATCCGCCCTCCCTTCTCGCGATCCTCAGGCGAGCGGCACTGGGATGATTGCCGCTGTCACGCGGCGCCTCGCAAGTCAGCACCTGTCACCCGAAATGCGTTTAATCAGTGCGCCAGCGATAACGCGCGCCTGTATGTGCGGAAGCACCGACTTGGCATCCTGCAGCAACGCTTCCTGGTTGCAACGCCATTCACTCTTCTCGGCATGTCGTGTGTAACGGGCAGCACTCCCAACACATACTTCCCAAATACGCCCTCCATTCTTTTTGCAATGTATCCATCTGAGCGGCAGCTACACAACATTGCAGAACTCCACTTCGCCGACATACGCCAGATACCTTGAGGCGTTCCAATCGTAGTACGGCTTCGTTATTCGAGTCGTTAATGCGCGTCGCAGAGCAGGGATAGTCGTCGCCTGGACAACATGTCCGATGCATTGCCAGAGGTGTAAGGACTTCTTCAGCAGGATTCTCTGTAACGCGTGGTCCGCCTGCGTCAGTTGATGAATGCGTTCGGCCGGTTTAGAGCACTTCGCCCGGCCACGCGACATACACGGCATATCAGGCAGAGGGGTGGCATTTCTTATCAGCGTTACATGGGCAATGAAGCAAACCGATCTCTCACTTCTGCTCCCCGACATGCTCCCGCGGCTCTGGTCGTTCGCATTCCGTCTTTCACGGAATCGCTACGACGCGGAAGAGCTGGTGCAAAGAGCATGCATACGGGGTTTGGAGCGAGCGCATCAATTGCGCGCCGGTACCTCGGCATTGAACTGGATGTTCTCGATTGTCCATTCAACATGGCTCAACGATCTGAAGCAGCGCGATCAGCGCAGCCAGTTGCAGGCCGAATGGAGCGACACGTTGTCGGAGACAGTCGCCGATCCGGGCTCCGCGTCGGAAGCGGGTGCGCTGGCTCAGCAGATCATCGCGGCAGTCGAGCGGCTGCCTGAAGCGCAGCGTGTCGTCCTGTTGCTGGTGAGCGTGGAAGGCTTCGGCTATCAGGAGGCAGCCGACGCGCTGCAGATACCTGTGGGCACCGTGATGAGCCGACTGTCGCGCGCGCGGCGGACCATCGGCGCGCTGTTCGATGACGACTGCAAAACGGCGAGATAGCGCCGGCTCCGCCAAGCGGGAATAAACGTGCACGGTGGCGTGTTGTTGTGTCAGCACCGCCCCTCATGCCCCACTTGCGATAGACACACATGTCATCTCTTTTCAGAATGCTGCTCGTGTACGACGGCACAGCCGAGTCCCAAGCCGCGTTGTCGCGTTGTTCGCAACTCTCGCTGGCGTTGTCGGCCGCAGTCGATGTGGTGTCGGTCGTCGACCCGGCAGGCGCGAATGCGCACTCTGCGGGCATGCTGAGCGACCTCGCCTACAGCCGCCTCGAAGAACTCGCGCGCCATACGTTGCAAACCGCCATTGGCAAACTCGCGGACAGCGGCGTCACCGCGCACGGCTACCTTACTTTCGGACGCACGGCGGACGCCGTCTCGCGGCACGCGGCCAACCTTAATTCGGATATCGTGGTGGTCGGCCACCGAACGCAGAGAGGGTTCTTGCGCTGGCTGGGCGAGCGGCCGGTTCATCTTGATCTGGCTGAACGGCTTCGCGGATCGACTATCGTCACCGTCACGCTGCCGTCGGCATAGCGTCGGATAGTCCGCACTGTGAATTTGCGTTACGCGCACAACAGGTGGTTCGCGACCCCAAGTGCTTCACAGCGCGGACCTTCACATACTTAGCAATCCGGATCGACAGGCGACGCGGGTGCACCACGCGCTTCGATCGCTTCGCCGGCGAGCAGGCACAGGTCTTCACGAAAGTGCGCCGCGACGATCTGAACGCCGACCGGCACGCCGTCGACGAGTTGCGTCGTTACCGCCAGACCCGGCAAACCCATCGCAGGCAAAGCGCGCATCGTCAGTTGTGCTTCCCACACGCGGTCGAAACCTGCTGCGCCCTGCATGTCGAGGTCGTCGGGGAACGGGAGCTCCGACGAAACCGGCATCAGCACGACCGCGTACTGGTCGAGAAACAGCCGCCATTGACGCAGCAACGTCGTGCGCCTCACGAGCGAACGGCTGATCACATCGGCAGGCAGGTCTTTCACTTTGAGACGCGCGGCCGCGACCACCGCGTGCGCGCCAGGATCGCCGTCGCTCGCCACCATGTCGGCGAGCGCCCCGAAGCCGTCGCCGAGCCACAGCCGCTCCTGCAATTGCGCGGCTTCGCGAATCGCCGGCACGTCGTCGATTTCCTCGACGGTCCAACCGGCATCGACCAAACGGCGCGCGGCGTCGAGCAAGGCGTCCTCTACTTCCTTCGCGATTTGCAAGCCGCCCGGCCGCAGACAGATGGCCGCGTGCAACGGCACCGCGCGTCCTTCGAGCGGCATCGGCATATACCAGGGATCGCGCAGATCAGCCGCGGCGAGCGCGGCGAGACCGAGGCGCAGGTCCTGCACGGTTCGCGCGATGGGCCCGGTTGCGGACATGAGTTGCGCACCGATCGCGCGTTCCGGCGACGAAGCATTGAAGGCCGGCACGCGACCGAAGGTCGGCCGCAGCCCGTGGACGCCGCATGCGTAGGCGGGATAGCGCAACGAGCCGCCGATGTCGGTGCCGAGCGCAAGCTGGCCGATGCCCGCTGTGACCGCTGCCGCGCCACCGCCAGTCGAGCCGCCCGGCGTCAGTTTCGCGTTGCGCGGATTCAGCGTGCGGCCGTGCACCTGATTCGAGGTGAACCAGCGCAGCGCGAAGGTCGGCGAATTGCTCCGGCCAAGCAGCACCGCACCGGCTTTCGTCAGATTGTCGACGGCGGGACTATTGGTTTGCGCCACGAGGTTTTCCTGCAACCGCGTACCGTTGGTGGTTGCGAAACCGGCGTGGTCAGTATTGATCTTCGTCGTGACCGGCACGCCGGCAAGTGGCCCCGGATCTCCGCCGCGCGCTATTGCGCGATCCACGTTATCCGCTTGCTCGAGTACCAGCTCAGGCCGATGCGCGACCACCGCGTTGACTTTCGGATTCACCGCATCGAGCCGCTCCAGCGCGGATAGTGCCGCTTCGCGCGCAGACACGTTGCGGGTCTTGACCAGCCCGGCAAGCTCGGCCGCGGACAAACGCCATAGTTCACTCATGTTGCCTCCAATAAGAATTCTTATTTGAACGGCTCAACGTATCCGCCGTATTTCCAACTGATGCCGCTTTGCAAGCCACTTTTTCCAGAAGCGCCGCAGATACATTGCGCTACGAAAGTCCGCACGCTTCGTGCACGTGAACAGCGATGCAGCAACGGCAAGAAGGAGGCGCGCGACGTCGCGTCGCTCACGCGACGATCAACGGCAATGTGAGCCGCGCTTCGAGGCCTCCCGTCAGGCGGTTTTCCAGACAAAGCTCGCCGTGCATCGCATGGGTGAGTCGCCGCGCGATCGCGAGACCGAGGCCCGAACCTGGCGCGCGTGCGGCAGTGCGCGGCGCGCGATACCACGGCGCGAATACTGCTTCCATCTGCGACGGTTCAATGCCTGGTCCGTTATCCAGCACGGCAAACACCACGGCCTGCGCTTCGACTCGCAAATGCAAACGCACATCGCTGCCGTAACGCAATGCGTTGTCGATCAGATTGACGAGGACGCGACGAAGCCCATGCGGGCATGTCTCGATCGAATAACCGACCTCGCCTTCGAGTTCGATGCAATGCCCCGCATCGCGATAGTCGTCGATCAGGCCGCTGAGCAGTGCGTCGACAGACACTCGGGTTGGCGGCTCTTCGACGTTGCACTGCATTCTCGCGCAGGCCATGCTCGCCTCGACTAGCTGCTTCATTTCGGCGAGGTCGCGCGTCAGCGAACGCCGCAACGCGAGATCGTCGAGCGTCTCGCAGCGAACACCCATGCGTTTAAGCGGTACCTGCAGGTCGTGTGCGTAAGCGGCCTGACTATCGAGCAGTTCCGCGAGGCGAGCCGCATGACGGCCGCGTGTGAAACCGATTGCGCGGGTCAACCGCAACACCGCAGATGGACCGCGCTCGGGGAGCGGCGCACGATCGTCGCTTGCACTGTGCAATTCGATCGCCTTTGTCACATGCTCGATGCTCACACGCAGATATCGCACATACATCCACAATGCGGCGGCGAGCAGCGACAACGAGACGGCCACGCCCGCGGCGATCGCCACTGAACCAGTTCCGGCGAAACAGCGAGTCACGAACAGCGTGATCGCCCGGCCACCCAGGTCGAAGAGCGGCACGAACAATGCGCACGCAGCGATTGCCACTGTGTTGCGGATCCGGCGAGTCACAAGCAGGCGACGAAATCCAACGGCCGGCTGCAACGCCGAGTCTTCGGCATCTGCTCGAACCAGTGCAGGCGATCGGCGAGTGGAATCGGATGGCATCAACGCAATCATCGTCATGGAGATTCTCCTATCGCCGCCGCGATGCGCGCACATCGGTACTCGCGTTCAAATCGCACGAGCGTTTCGACGTTCTTCGCAGCAGGCATCTGGTCGCCGTGTGAAGGCGGCTTGTTCATTCGAGCATGTCGGATGAAAGGAAGTCGCTCGCCGTCATCGCCCGTGATAGAAGCATATCGTTCGAGGCGCGGAGTGCCATCATATGTAGGTATGAGCGAAGGCCGTCAAATATGGTCAGTCGAGCTTAGGAACCGGGCCCGAAGACCTTCTGCCGGTTGACGGGCCATGTGTGTGCGGGCATACCTTCGTTTGTCTTGACCGTCGCTGTGGCCGGCGGCATGATTGCCTGCCCGCCAATCCGCGTTGCGCGCCGGGCGACGCGCGGCCGGCGCGCAAGGAAAGGTATCCGATGAACCACGATCGAAGCAGCAAACACACATCGGCGCCGCGCCTTCCCGCATCGCTCGCTGCGCCGCGCGATCACCTCTATCCGCGTTTCAGCGAAACCGACGTCGGCAAAATGCTGCGCTTCGGCACGCTCGAACATTGGAACGCGGGCGATGTGATGTTTCGCACGGGACAGCCGGGCCTCGGCATGCGCGTTCTGCTTAGCGGACAAGCCCGGCTTACGCGGCGCGACGGCCTCGGCCGTTCGCAGGTCATCGCCGAATTGAGCGCCGGCCAGTTCCTCGGCGAAGTCGCGCAGTTGAGTGGGAAGCCCGCGCTCGCGGACGGGCTCGCGCTCACCGACGTCGAAGCGTTGATGATTCCGCCCGAACAGATTCGCGCGATGCTGGTCGCCGACGCGCACATCGGCGAGACGATCATGCGCTCGGTGATTCTGCGCCGCTTCGGTCTCGTGCATGAAGGTTGCGGGCCGGTGCTTATCGGCCCCGCGGGCGACATGAATCTGGTGGCGCTCGAAGGCTTGCTGCATCGGCTGGATCATCCGTATTCGGTCGCCGATCCCGACACCGATCCCGCCGTGCGCGAACTGTTCGCAAGTCTGGGCGGCGGTGACAACGATTATCCCGTGGTGATGCTCGCGGACGGCACGTTATTGCGCAACCCCGACGCGCGCGAGTTGTCTGCGAAGCTCGGCCTTCTGCTCGACGTCGACGCGGCCCGCACATATGACGTCGCCGTGGTCGGTGCGGGGCCGGCGGGTCTTGCCGCGGCGGTATATGCCGCGTCGGAGGGTTTGTCGGTAATCGTGTTCGACGGCCATGGTCCGGGCGGCCAGGCCGGCGCGAGCGCACGCATCGAAAACTATCTCGGCTTCCCCACCGGCGTGTCGGGTCACGAACTGGCCGCGAACGCGTTCGTTCAGGCCGTTAAGTTCGGCGCGGAAATCGTAATGCCCGCGAGAGTGGAGACGCTCGATTGCGCACAAACGCCGCTGCAGCTCACGCTCGAAGACGGACAGCGGATCGCATCGCGCACGGTCGTCATCGCAACGGGAGCGGCATACCGGCAACCCGTGATTGCCGGGCTCGACGCGGCGAACGGACGCGGCGTCTACTACTGGGCGTCGTCCGTCGAAGGGCGTTTGTGCCGGGGCGCCGAGGTCGTGCTGATTGGCGGCGGCAACTCGGCGGGTCAGGCGGCGGTATTCCTCGCTTCGCATGCGAGCCGCGTGCATATGTTGATTCGCGGCGACGATCTTGCGAAA
Organism: Paraburkholderia caledonica; assembly: GCF_000383275.1. Lineage (NCBI taxonomy): Bacteria > Pseudomonadati > Pseudomonadota > Betaproteobacteria > Burkholderiales > Burkholderiaceae > Paraburkholderia > Paraburkholderia caledonica. Next base: position 237,184 of record NZ_KB911043.1, read on the forward strand.
AGCATGTCGCGTTACCTGATCGATCGCATCGCGTCGCTTGGCAATATCGTGCTGCATACGAACACGGTCGTATCGGCGGTCACGAGCGATCAGTGGGGACTCGAATCGGTCGTCTGCGATACGCCTGACGGGCCGCATTGTGTCGCCACGCGCCACCTGTTCCTGTTCACCGGCGCCGATCCAAACACACGCTGGCTGCGCGATTGCAGCGTCGAGATCGACGAACGCGGCTTCGTCAAAACGGGCTATACCGCAGGAGTGCGGCCGGAAACGGCCTGTTTCGCTTTGCAGACGAACGTGCCGGGCGTGTTCGCGATCGGCGATGCGCGGGCGGCTTCGGCCAAACGCGTTGCCGCCGCAGTGGGCGACGGCGCGGCGGTTGTCTCCGAAATTCACCAGTTCCTGAGCTCTGTTTCGCCTACCGCTTGATGCGCGCCCGGCGCGGCTGACCTGCTGGCGATTCGAAGTCATCGCAGCAGGCGCGCGGCGCCTGCCTGTTAGAAAAGTTTGATGATCGCGGGCACGCTCAGCACGGCGGCGTAATAGCCCATGAACTGGACGCCCGCATTGAACGCAAACAGACGCGACAGCAATCCGCCAAACAGCCCGACCGTGAGGATCACGGCAAGCCCCAGCAACTGCCCTTCCCAAAGACCGATCACCACGATCAGCCCGGAGAACGTCGCGATAATCGCCTCGTGACTCAGCTTGCGCGCGACAAAAGAAGCGGCGCGGTGTGCATAGTTCATCGCGAGCGGATAAGCGATCAACGCGGCCAGCACGATGGACAACAGACCGAAGACGAGAAACTGCCAGGTCGTCATCAGCGTGTGAAGGTTGTCGATGTGGCCGGTCGCCGTGTTCACGGTGAAGCGCGGCGGCGCATTGAAGAGCGGCGCGGCAGGACCCGCGGCCACCGGACTGAGCGGCAGTCCGAACGCGATCAGCGGGATCAGCGCTTCCGCAATGTAAGTGGCTTCGGTCACGCCGTTACGCACGGCAATGACCGTCGTCAAACGATGGTACGCATGACGGATTCGCGCGCCGACTATCTCGCCCATCAGTACCGTCATCGCTACCGGACTGAACACGAAGGTCGCGCTCGATACCGCCGCCGTCGCGACCGTGTATGCCGTCTGTTGCCGGTCGAGTACTTTCAGCGGATTCGGAAAGTAACCGCTCCACCCTTTCAGGTCCGGCGCGAGCGCAAAGTTCGACACGTGGTCGCGACGCATGCGTCGGCGTTCGACCGGTGAGAGTATCGAGAACAGGTCGGCAATTAGCGGGCCAATTGCAATGCCGAGAAAATAGCTGACGCTCAGGTTGACGCCGTGACTGCGCGTGAGCGTTTGCAATCCGACTATCAGCAACACGAACGGAATCAGTAGAAGCACCGAAGCCCACCGTCCCGCCGAAAAGTACGCGATGCAAACCGCCGCGAACAGAAACACCCACGGCGCGGCGCGCGTGATCAGACTGCCGAAAGGCGCGAGCATGACGGCGAACAGCACGGCAAAAGGCAATGCAACGAATGCCGCCACGATCGCGCCGGAGATCATCTTGCGCAACGCGATATGAGGCACACCAAGCGAGCGCAGCATCGCGGCTTGCTGGAGAAGCGGCGCGGCCATCGTGTCGCCGGGAATGCCCAGCAATGCGGTGGGAATGGCGTGGGTCATGTGCTTGGCGACCGCGCCCGCCATGAAGAAGGTGAACACGCCGGCTGGCGGCACGCCGAGCAATGCGACCAGCAAGGTCAACGGTGCGATCGTGGTCGTTTCGTCGGTGCCGGAAACAAGGCCGATCGCCGCGAAGACGACAGCGCCGAGCAGTCCCATTGCCAAGGCCATCGGAAACTGTTGGATCAGCGAGTCCATCAGCGTTCTCCCTTTGCTTGCGCGGCTTGCTCGGATAACTCGTATGCGGCGAACAGATCGTAGAGTCCCAACTCTTTTAATTCGGCCGCAGCGTTTGGCGGAAGATCGGCGATCGATCCGATGCCGCCTCCTTCTTCAGCGAGTTGCTTCAACACATGCTGGCGGTCCGATTCGCCAACCGTGTGGTCGGTCACCACGCGCTTGGGTTTGAAAAAGAACGCACTGAGCGCGCCCGCCGCGAGGCATCCGCCCAGGCCGATCAGCATTGCGTAGGCACGCACAATGGCCGCGTCGCTGACAGCGGACGACAGCACCGCTTTGCCCGCCTCGAACGCGGCGACGCTAATTGCCACGCCTAAGGCCACCGACCACGCCAGATGGCGGAGATCGACGGTATCGCCCCATACTTCGGCAAGCTTGAAGGTGGACGCGTCGACGTGCGCGTGAATGCCCGACCCGTCGCCGGCGGCCGTCGCTGCACTGGCACTGGATGATTTCAATGTCTGTCTCCTGACCAAGATGTTTTATTCTGGGAGTGCGCCTCGCGACGCCTCATGCACGGCGAGAACATCGCCGTGGGACTTCGAGTTGCGGTTAGGTTCCGTCTAATTTAATCAGCGAAGATGTCACGCACGATGTGCGCTGCTCAAGCAAGCGCAACTCACACGCAACAGCGAAAGCTCAGTCATATAGCGGGAAAGTACTCCGCGTGGTTGCGAATCGGCGCGCGTTTGCGCGTTCACTATTGGCGCGATGTTCGCGGCGCGCCGGTACAACGGAATAGCCGGTGCCGGCAGAGCGCCGTCTCGCTTTGCGAGGACCGTCGATTGCGGCCCCGGCAAAATCGTATCCGCGCAGATGTCATGCATCTCGCGGACGCTGTAGGACTTCTATTGCGAAGTCAGTGCGGAAGTCCGCCGAACTTATCATTTGCTTGACTACCCAGTCAACATCGTCACCCGTTGCACCCGCACCTAAAGCGATGTTGCGTGCATGCAAGGTCATATGGCCGCGTTGAATGCCTTCCGTTGCGAGCGCGCGCAAAGCACCCATGTTCTGCGCAAGGCCAACGGCGACTGCAATCTCGCCGAGTTCCTGTGCCGACTTCACGTCCATGATCTTGAGTGCGAGACGCGCAAGCGGATGCGTCTTCGTTGCGCCGCCGACGAGTCCGACCGGCATCGGCATTTCGATCGTTCCGACGAGGTCGCCGTTCTGCGCCTTTTCCCACGTTGTGAGCGACGTATAACGGCCGCCGCGCGTCGCATACGCATGCGCACCCGCTTCCACTGCGCGCCAGTCATTGCCGGTCGCGACGATCACCGGATCGATGCCGTTCATGATGCCCTTGTTATGCGTCGCCGCGCGATAAGGGTCAATCGCGGCGAAGAGATACGCGTCGATCACACCGTCGATCACTTCCTCACCGGAATAGTCTCTGGTAGCGAGCGTGTCCGCCGAATAGCGTACGGAAGCGCGTGCGAGCCGCAAGTCGGCGAGATTGGACAGAATGCGTAGACGCACCTTGCCGCCGGCTATCTGCTCCACGCGTTCCGCGATGGACTCGGCCATCGTATTGACGGTGTTCGCTCCCATCGCATCGCGCACGTCGACGATCAGATGCGCGACTATCATCGGACCGCGCCGCGTGTCCGGAAACACGTGCACTTCGATGTCGCGACAACCGCCACCCAAGCCGATGAGTACTTTGTCGCGGCTATTCGCAAGGCCGATCAATTCGTCTTTGTGTTTGAGGATCGCCAGTCTCGCGCCATAGGGGTCGCTCACGCCGACCACCTGAACCTGTGCGCGCATCAGCGGTCCGGTGCTCGACGTCTGAAAACCGCCGCTTACTCGCGCAAGTTTCGCCATGAACGAAGCCGCCGCGACGATGGACGGCTCTTCCACTGCCATGGGCACGATGACGTCTTTGCCGTTGATCTGGAAGTAGCCGGCCACCGCCATCGGCAATTCGAAAGTACCGATCACGTTCTCGATCATTCCATTCGCCGTTTCGAGCGGCAACGCGCCGGGCGTTGCCAATTGCGAATATTGCGCGTCATCCAGACCGACCGCTTTGCAGATATGAGCGAGACGCTCCTGCGGGTTGAGTGAACGGAAATTCGGCAGCGTCGAATCAATAGCCATTACTGTCCTCGGGGTTACGGTCGCCGCGTTCATTCGTGCTTGCGACTATGAATTAAAGGATCAATAATAGGCGGACCGTACCCCTTTAAAAGGTACAGTTGGTGCTTACAGTTGAACCGCTGTACCAGTGACACTTTTATATCCCGCCGGAGTCGCGTTAATGAGCTTGCGTAGAAGTGCGAGTCTGTCGAGTTCCATGGCAGACAATCTCGCCAAACAGATTGAAGAAGGCGTGATTCCGGCGGGCGCCAAACTTCCCTCGATCAGGGAATATGCTGATGCGTCCGGTTGTTCGAAGAACACGGTGATCAGCGCATTCGAAATGCTTACCGCGAGCGGACTGATCGAGCCTCGGCGGGGCTCCGGCTTTTATGTCGCGCAAAGAGCAAGAGCCACGACTGAAGCAGAAGAAAGCGGCGTGCTCGATCGCGCGATGGATACCGTCTGGTTAATGCGGGAGCAATTGCAGGTCAAGCCCGACGTTCTCAATCTGGGCGAAGGCTTTCCGCCTATCGAATGGCTCGAAGCGACTCGACTCGATCAGTACCATCAGCGGGTTGTGCGCACCGGCGTCGCGTCGCTATTTCGCTATGGCAGCCGCTACGGCTATCTGCCGCTGCGCCAGTCGCTGCAACAGAAGCTCTCCGGCTATGAGATCGAGGCCGCGCCTTCACAGATCGTTCTCACGCATGGCGCCAATCAGGCCATGGATCTCGTATTGCGTTATTTTGTGCGGCCCGGCGACACCGTACTCGTGGACGACCCTGGCTACTATCCGCTGTTCGGCAAACTGAAATTGAGCGGCGCGAATATCATCGGCGTGCCGCGCGAAGTAGACGGACCGAATCTCGCCGAACTCGAGCGCTGCATGATCGAGCACCGGCCGAAGCTGTTCTTCACGCAATCGGTCGGACATAATCCAACGGCGACGGACACGAGCGCCGCGAAGGCGTATCGCATTCTGCAACTTGCCGAAACACACGACACGGTCATCGTTGAAAACGACGCTTTCGCCGACCTGCGGCCGCGATCATTGACACGTATCGCTACACTCGATCAACTGCGCCGCACCATTTATGTGGGCAGCTTTTCGAAGTCCGTGTCGGCGGCATTGCGCGTCGGCTTTCTCGCGTGCAATGCGGCGCTCGCGAGCGATCTCGCCGATGTAAAAATGCTCATCCACGTAAGCAGCTCGGAATACAGCGAGCGGACGCTCGCGGCCATTGTCAGCGACGGCCATTTCCTTCGGCATACGAACCAACTTCAGGAAAAATTGAAGCGCGCAACGGCGACGGCAAAAACCGCGCTTAAAAAGCTGGGCGCGGAGATCTTCAAGGAGAGCGAGCAAAGCATGTACTTGTGGGCCTCGTTGCCCGAATGGACCGACTCGATGAAACTCGCGAAGGCAATGCTGGAGCGCGGCGTGATTCTCGCGCCCGGCGCCGTTTTCTCGCCTGCTTCGGAACGCGTCTCGGCATACTCGCGGTTCAACGTCGCTTATCTCGCCGACGAACGATTCGTCAATGCGTTGCGCGCGCTTGCGCCTTAACGCGGCGCACTCGCAACCCGTGGCTATTCAAGCCCCAGCAAATGGCCCAATGCTGTGCCTGTCATGCTTGTCACGCATGATCGCGAGCATGAGCGCCGCGAGGCCACATATCGCGATCAGCGCAATCAAAGCGATCTTGCCCAGATGAACGAGCACCCAGCCGCCGATCGCCGGAAAACCGAACGTGCCGACAAAGTACGCGACGACGAACCAGGTCAACGCGGCCGGCCGGTGCATCGCGGCGGAGTCGTTGACCGCCTGCGCCTGAATGGTCGGATAGACGAGACCGTAACCGGTCCCGAGCAACACGGCGCTCGCCGCATGGAACCCGGTGTAGTACGGCACCGCGGACATCGCTGCGATGCCGAGCACCATGATGCCGAGCAGCAGCTTCGTCGCGACTGCGCGATGTAGCCGGATCACGACGCGCGTCAGCAGCCAGCGGGCGGCCACGACGGTCACTGCATACAGGCTGAAAAAGGTACCCGCCTGCGCATGCGTGCCTTGCACGAAAGACATCTGGAACGTCATCAAGCCTGAGAAAACGCAGGCGCACAGCGAGATCATCACAATCGGATAAGCCGCACGCGTTCGGCTGATAGCGCCTATTTGACGCAGCCAGCGCTCCTGCACCGGCGACGCGGACGAATGCGGCGAGATCCGGCCGAATACTTCGAGCATCAGCGCGGCGAGCGCGCACAGACCACCGACGAGATAGAGCACGCTCGTAAGCGGCCAATGCCACGAACGAATAGCGAACGCGGCCGCGGCAGGACATCCGCCGATGCCGGCCATCTGGATCGTGCCGAAACGCATGAACCAGAAGCCGCGGTCCGTATCGCTCGTGCGTTCCGCGAGCGCCATCGGCGCAGCAAGACAGAACGCGCCCCAGCCGAATCCCACGAGAAAGCCTGGAAATACGCTCAAACCGCTCATGCGGTCGATCAACGCAAACCCCGCCACGCCCAAACCGATGCACAACGCCGCAAGAGCGGTCGTGCGAGCGGCGCCGATGCGCTGAGCGAACCAGCCCACCAGCGGCACTCCGACGAGCGTGCCAACTGTCGCTTCCGCAAGCGCCAGTCCGGTGTCGAGGTCGTTCCCTCCCATCGAGCGGAAATGCATCGAGAGGAAAAACGTTGCTCCGTACCCGCCCGCTGCTAGCAAGGTGCCGATGAGCACGAAAAAGGCGCTGAATGGGCGCATTGACAGAATCCGCATGACTGGTCGAACCGAAGCTCGTTCTGCTGCGCTCACGAAGACGCGAGCCGCGAGCGTCGAGCTTCAAAAACCAGTGGTGTCACGTTCCCGCGATTGCCAGGTCGGCGCGATGACCGATAGTCGCGGCGAGAATCATCTGATGGCGATTCGGCGGCACACGCACTTCACGTGTGCGCGGACGAAACACCTGATCGCCGCGATGGATCGCGCGGCCCGTCAGCGCGCAGACGGCGGCGACGTGAGCGAGACCGCTGCACCAGATCTGTTCGGTGTAGCGGCCGGAACACGCGTCGCTCCACGAGACGCTGATCGTGCACGCCGACAGGCGCTCGACCACTACGATGTTGGCTGGCCGTCCCACCACGCGGCGATTGTCGTCGGCGGCGGGCGCACACGCATTGACGCCGCGCTTCTTGAGCTTCACGAACGGTTTTTTCGCGCAGGCGTCGAGCTGCTCGGCGGACGGATCGAGCACGTTCAGCAGCGCGCGAACCACGATATGGTCTTTGGAAGGTACGGTCATCGATCCATCTCCAGTAGCGTGCGTGGACATAGTGCGAAACGGCCCGAGGCTTGCCGGTGACGACACGTGCGGCGCAGTTGCCAGTCAGAGGCCGCGCCATGCGCCGCGCGGTCTATTAGCCTCCGCCTTGCCCGCGTAGCGTCAGCTTGCTGCTGACCGAGGTCACGCCCGGCACCTTCTTTGCAGCGTTGACGGCGATACGTTCCTGGTCCTGGCTTTCGATCTGACCGGACAGCGTCACATGCCCCGTCTTTGCATCGCCGAAAACGGCGATCGTCGACTGTTCGAGACCTTTGGTCTTGAAGATCGCCTTATGGACCGTCTTGGAGAAGGCACGATTAGCTGCCCGAACCGACTTCTTGGTCGGCGCCGGTTTGCTGGTCGCTGCGGTGCTGTCCGACGCGGCAGCCGCCGCGTCCGCCGCGAAGGCCGGCGTGTACGCGAATGCGGCAACGGCAATCGCGAGGCCGCTGCTCACGACGAGATGTCGAAGTTTCATGATTTGATCCTTTGAAGTATGAGAGAGAATCGTTTGAGTTATAGAACTGTCACTGCAAGAACCATCACTGCAACTACGATGTGCCTGGGCACGTATTACGTCGAGTGCTTTCTCGACCTTGCTAACCTCGCGCCATGTGTCCATTAGAAGCGCGAAATGTATCCCGGATGTGTCGGCCCGGTATCGGAAAGTATCCGGTGACGCACCGTTGGAACGCGTCTCCGAAGAACGTGAGAGGTGCGTGTGCGAACCGGGGTTCGCGGTGTACCCGTTCCGGGTGTCGATTGAGTATGCAAGCCCTGCCTGCAGAAACGAAGGGGCGATTTTTATGCCAGGTTATTCAGGCGGTCGCGAGTGGCAAGGTGAGCCGCGCTTCGAGGCCGCCTGCGCAGCGGTTTTCCAGTTGCAGTTCGCCGCGCATTGCGAGCGTCAGACGCCGTGCGATCGCGAGCCCCAGTCCTGAACCCGGCGCACGCGCGGATGTCTCCGGAGACCTGTACCAAGGCGCAAACACTGCGTCCATTTGCACAGGCAGAATGCCGGGCCCGGAGTCCACTACGGCCAGCACAAGCTGGCGAGCTTCGACGCGGACACACAGGCGCGCGTCGCCACCGTAGCGGAGCGCGTTGTCGATGAGGTTCATCAGCACACGGCGCAGCGCATGCGGACAGGTGACGAGCGGACGCCCCACGCTCCCCTCCAATGCCACGGTGCGCCCGGCGTCGCGGTAATCGCCGACCAGTGTGCCCAGCAGATTGTCCGCGTCGACCCGCTGTGTCCGCTCGCCGACGCTGCATTGCATCTTCGCGCAAGACACGCTGGCTTCGACCAGTTGGGCCATCTCCGCGAGATCGCGCTGCAATGCGTCGCGTACCGCTGGGTCTTCGACCAACTCGCAGCGCATGCCCATGCGTGTCAACGGCGTGCGCTGATCGTGCGCATAGGCGGCGAGTACTTGCAGCAGCTCGGCCTGACGACCGGCGCGATAGCGGGCGGCCGCGTTGATTGCGCGAGCCAGTCTGGCGATTGCCGGCGGTCCGTCCTCGGACAACATGGCCTCTGTACCTTCACCGGTGTCTGCTTCTATCGCGGCAGAGAACTGCCGCAGTGTGCTCAACAGTTCGGCCGCCTTAAGAGTCGCCGCGACGCCAAGGCTTATTCCGACGACGGCCGCTGCGAAGAGCGGCAAGCTGGCGCCTTTCAGCGAGGACCACGCGACCGCTTCCCCCAGGTGCGCACAATAGACCGTGAGGCCCGCCAACAGAAGCACCGCGCCCACGCCCCCTGCCCGGCCTGCCCGTCCCCTCAACCGCCGCGGATGTCGAACCGAATGCGTACGATCCTGCGTCGGCCGTTCGAGCAGCGCGTTACCTGACTGAGTCGGATACGCGTTCATCTTCGTTCTCCAGTTGCTCTCGTTCTGTTTGGAAGCGGATGCGCGAATGATAGGTGTTTTGTACCCTTTTAAAAGGTACAGATGTCGACTACAGACAGCCAACTGTACCTGCTACAGTTTGAAGGTTTGCGATGCAGCAGAGATGAACCTGGATGCTGGGAAAATGCCTGTCCGCAAAGCTGGGGCTATGCTTGCGGACAGGCGTGAGGTAGATATGCAGTGCCGGACGCAGCGTTTTTGCGCGCTGTTTTTTGCACTGCGCTCCAGAAAGGTTGCGCGACGGCGCGCAACTGTTCGAAGAGCGGCGACTCCCAAACACGGTAATTGCGGAGGCGCCGCGAGGACATGCGGTGTGACCTGTTCCGCCTCACTACGCCGAGACGATGGACTTCGGCTCCAGAAATGCCTCCAGACCAAACACGCCAAACTCCCGCCCCAATCCGGACTGCTTCAGCCCGCCGAACGGCGCGAGAAGTTCGGGCTTGATGCGGTTGATGAGCACCGTGCCGGCTTCCAGTTGCGACGCGACGCGCTCCGCCCTCCCGGTCTGCGATGAGAACACGTACGCTTGAAGACCGTAGACCGAGTCGTTCGCGATCCGGATGGCGTCGTCCTCGTTTTCGTACTCCAGAATCGACAACACTGGACCGAAGATTTCTTCACGCGCGATGTCCATGTCGTTGCGTACGCCCGCGAACACCGTCGGGTTCACGAAATAGCCCTTGTCGAGTCCTGCCGGCCGGCCCTCGCCTCCCGTCACCAGCAGAGCGCCTTGCTCGATCCCTCGGCGGATGAAACGCTGCACGCGATCGTACTGAGCCCGGTTGACGAGCGGCCCCACGACCGTGGATGGGTCGCGCGGATCGCCCACGCGCATGGTTGCGACCGCTGCCTTGACCTGTTCGATCACCTCGTCGAGGCGGGATCGCGGTACCAGAAGCCGCGTACCGGCCACGCACGCCTGGCCGTTGTTCATGAAGGCGGCGTTCAATGCGAGCGGAATTGCACTGTCGAGATCTGCGTCGTCCAGTAAGACGGAGGCGGATTTGCCGGTTAGCGACAGGCTGACTCGCTTCATCGTTTCAAGCCCGGCACGGGCGATGAGCTTGCCGGTCGGCGTCGAGCCGGTGAACGAAATTTTCGCTACGCCGGGATTGGTGCTGATTTCGTCGCCGACGTCCGCGCCCCGCCCGAGCAGAATATTGAAGACGCCCGGCGGCAAGCCGGCGTCGTGCAGTGCTTCGGCGACCACCATAGTCTGGATGGGACTCAACTCACTAGGCTTGATGACCGAGGCGCAGCCGGCCGCGATCGCCGACGCCAGCTTGCTGCAAATCGTGCCGGCCGTGCTGTTCCAGGGCGCGATAAGGCCAGCCACGCCGACCGGCGCCATGAACACGGTGGCGTCTCCCACACGGCGTGTCAGCGGATAATCGTCGAGCGCTTTCGCTGTATTGGCGAAGCACTGCGACGCATATTCACTGACCCATTGAGCGCGCGCGACAGGACCGCCGTATTCGTCGATCGTGGCGTCACGAATGCGCTCGGTACTTGCAAGAACGGCGGTCTGAAGTCTAATCAGCATATCGATGCGCTCCGCTTTGCTGGTGCGCGCGAGCGTCTGCTGAGCGCGTTGGGCGGCTGCGATTGCGCGCCTGGCGTCGTCACGGTTAGCCAGCGTTGCGGTGCCGATGACCTGCTCCGTCGATGGGTTGGTCGTCTCAATCACTTCGTCGCCGTGCAAGGGGACGAACTTTCCGTCGATGTACGCCTTGTCGATGTTCCACATATTGATTCCCCAAAAGCGCCGGCGGTCGCCGGGATACAGATAGTCTGGGGGCGCGGCATTGATTTGATAATATGGGCAGTCAGGGATGACTTATCGCGGAAACCAGAACAATGAACAGAAGCGGTTTGACCGAACTCGAGGTTGTGCTGGCGGTGGCGAGACGGCGAGGTTTCCGATCGGCCGCAGTTGATCTCGACATGTCGACATCGGCCGTGAGTAACGCGGTGGCGGGCCTGGAGGCAAGACTGGGCGTGCGCCTGTTTCACCGTACGACGCGCAGCGTCTCCCTGACAGAGGCTGGTCAACGATTCGTGGATCAGATCCGACCTGCAGTAGCGCACATCCAGGATGCAATGGCAGCGGTGAGCGAGCGCGAGGACAAGCTGACGGGAACCATTCGGATCAACAGTTCGCTTGGCGCGGCGCTCATGACGTTCCAGCCCGTGATGATCGGATTTCTGCAGCGCTATCACGGCATCACGATCGACCTCGTTACCGAAGGACGGATGGTGGACATCATCGCGGAAGGCTTCGACGCCGGGCTGCGCTCGAGTTCGCGCGTTCCGGGCGACATGATCCGCGTGCCAATAACGGCCGATACACCTGTGGCCATAGTGGGATCGGCTGACTATTTCGTCAGGCATCCTAAGCCTATGACGCCGGCTGATCTATTGCAGCATTCGTGCGTCCGGGCCCGGCTGCCAAGCGGGGTGCCGTCGCCTTGGGAATTCGACCGGGGAACCGAGAGGTTCAACATGGACGTGCCGGGTACATTGGTACTCGATGCGCCTATTTTGATGCGCGAGGCCGTACGACAAGGCGTGGGGCTGGCGCAGCTCGCCGAGTGGTACGTGGCCGACGACCTGGCCGAGGGCCGTCTTGTGCGCGTACTGAATGACTGGGTGAGACCCGTGCCGGGCTTATGCCTCTACTATTCCGGTCACCGGCATTTGCCGCCGGCGCTGCGTGCGCTTATTGACTTCATTCATGAGGTAGGCGATTTCAGATAGGTTGCGAACGACCTGGTTTTGCGGGGATGGGTGGGGCTTTTGGGCCTTGGTGGAGTGTGATTGCTTCTCTTTGGTCGCTGAGCGAGGCATTGCCCCGCCGGATCAGCCAAGGGCAGCAATGTGCTGTAGTGGAGGCGCCGCGATACAACCATTGGAGGAACGATCGTTCCGAGGTCCGGGTCCGCGGAAGGACTGTTGAGCCGGAGTTGCTATGACGGTGATCCGTTGCGTGAGCCGATCGCGGTTTCCAAGCCTCCTCGCGAGCGTTTCGCCACGACGGGCGGCAATGATCGTTTGAATCGGTTAGGTTGCCCGCCAAGCGGTCTTTTTGGCGGCCGCTGCGAATCGCTTTATATGCAGCGTCTCTTCTCGCGAGAATTCACAGCGTGCCGCAGATGAACCAAATGGCGCGCGCCGCGTACGAACACGTCCTACCCGGTGTCGATGTCGGTGTCGGTGCGAACCGGTGCGCTGACATGGCAACTGGATCCGCTGATGGACGACCAGGAACTGGACTCGCGGCAGTCTACCGGCGCGGTGTACTGGGAGGGCGCGGTACGCGTGAGCCGCGATGGCGCCGATCTCGGGCGGGCTTATCTGGAACTGACCGGTTATGCGAACGCACTGCGGATCGGCAGGCAGTGAGGGACGGGACGAGCTGAATCCAGCCTGATTACGGCGTACTGCTGTCGTCGGTCTCGCTGTTTTACCGCCGCGTTTTTCGCCGCGTAAACGCAGAAACCCCACCTTTTGTGGGGTGGGGTTTCTGATGCTGCTGGGGAGCCTGACGATTACCTACTTTCACACGGGCAATCCGCACTATCATCGGCGTGGAGTCGTTTCACGGTCCTGTTCGGGATGGGAAGGGGTGGGACCGACTCG
>NZ_KB911044.1:0-226197 GCF_000383275.1 Paraburkholderia caledonica
TTTCCGGCGGACATGGACCGTCTCGGGCTACTTGGCGCGCAACTCGTCATCGCGGTAGTGGTGCTCTTTCCGCTGTTCATGTGGGAGTACATCGCGGGGGAACGTGCAACCTGGAACAGCGCGTCTCTTGGAGAAATCATGTACGTAGGGCTCGCACCATCCCTGATCGCCAACCTCCTGTATATGTTTGGCATTGCGCGCGTAGGTCCAGCTCGGGCGGGGCTCTTCATTCACCTGATTCCGCTCTACGGCGCGTCGATGTCAATCGCGTTTCTGGGCGAGACGCTGCACGTTTATCACGCGATCGGCATGGCCGCGATCGTCGTTGGTCTGGCCTGCTCACGTAGCAAAGACAGACCGGTATCCCGGTCTGCCGATGAGAACGAGGGCGATCGCTATAGCAAGCGTCGTCGGGTACAAACGGTTGGATGAGTCTCCTAAGCTTTGACCACTTTATCGATCGCCCTCACGGGCATTAGCCGCCGTCAGTACGCCTTGGCAGTTTGATGAACCGTCTTAAAGCGTAGACCGATCCAGTCCACATCAACTTCACAATGTCATATCAGCGAGTCCGAACATGAGTTTGCAATCCGTCCGTACATTTCTTTCACAGCATGCTCCCGACCTCGAAATTCTGGAAAAGCAGACAAGCACCGCCACTGTCGCGGAAGCCGCCAATGCCCACGGCGTGTCCCCGGGGCAAATCGCGAAGACGCTGTCTTTGTGGCTGAAGGACGAGGCCATCCTGCTGGTGCTTGGAGGTGACGCGAAGATTGACAACCGCAAGTTCAAGGACCAGTTCAAAGGCAAGGCCAGGATGCTCAATGCCGAGGAGGTGGTTGAATGGACCAGTCACCCGGTGGGCGGGGTGTGTCCGTTCGGACTGCCGCGCGAAATGAAGGTCTTTGCGGATGTGACGTTGAAGAAGTTCGACGTTGTGTTGCCTGCAGCGGGCGCAACGAACGCGGCACTCCGTATCGCGCCCCAGCGCCTTATCGAACTGGTTAGGGCAGAGTGGGTCGATGTCGCTCAAGGTCCAGCCCTGACCGTCTGACGGACTGTTTTCTTCCCGTCCGTCAGCGAGGCGAACTCTCGACTTCCGCTCGTCGGACGGCGCGGCCGCGACTGAAGTTATCGCCTCCGCGGCGTCATACAATCGTTCGTCCCCACTGTAGTCTGTGCCGCCGCTTGGAGTTAGACGCCTCTGCAAAAAGTTCAGCGAGAAATGTCCTCCAGCGACTTTCCAAGCGTCCGAGGCCCCATCAGTCCGATTGCGAGGATGACCAGCATCATCGCGCCGGCGATGAAAACGAACACGCCAGTCACGCCGAAGTCCTTCAGCATGAACGCAATGATGAACGAGCTGAACACCGCGGATGCACGACTCCATGAGTAAACGAAGCCTACCGCCCGTGCGCGAATCGTCGTGGGGTACAGCTCCTGCTGATAGGCATGGTAGGTGAACGATATGATGTTGCCCGCCAGCGTTAGACAAACGCCGAGCATCACGATCGCCACGGCCGACGTTGTTTGGCTAAAGAGAAGTCCGGCCACGATGTTGAGCGCCGCCATGCAAACAATGACGTGCTTTCGCTCGAAGCGGTCAGCAATGAGATAGCCGAGCAAAGGTCCAAGAGGCGCCGCCAACCCGATGACTGTCGTGTAGAGCAGGCTCGACGTCACGGTGATTCCCTGCTTCACAAGCAGCGTGGGTACCCAGTTAGCAAAACCGTAAAAGCCGACCGTCTGGAATATGTGAAAGACAATCAGCATGACGGTTCGCTTGCGGTACGGCGCCCTCCACATATCAGAGAAGCCGCCTTTAATTGCGATCGGCTCGGATGGTCCTGGCGGAGGAAGAGGCCTTCCGTATTGGCTTTCAACTTGCGCTTCGAGTCGGGAGAGCACGGCGTCGGCCTCTGCGAATCGCTGCTTGCTGGCGAGCCAACGCGGGCTTTCCGGCAGGTTTCGACGGAAATACCATACGAACGCCGCACTGATGCCGCCAATCAATACGACCCACCGCCAACCGTCCAATCCCAGATAGGATTTCGGTACGAGCAGGTAAGACAGGAAGGCTACGACCGGGACCGCGGAAAAGCCGATTGCCTGGCAGACTGCAAACGCACGCCCGCGCATATGCTTCGGTGCGAGCTCGGACATGTAAGTGCCAATGGTGATGAGTTCGACGCCGATACCAAGACCGGAAACGAAGCGCCAGAAGTTCAGTCCTGTCGCTGTATCCTGGAAGGCCATTATCGTATTGGCCGCTACGTACCAGAGCAATGAATACGTGAAGATTGCACGCCGGCCAAAACGGTCAGCGAGGAATCCGCAGGCGATGGTTCCGACGAACAGACCGCTAAAGAGAGATGCGATAAAGCTGGCGACACCCGACGTTCCGAAAAGCCCGTGCGTCGTCGCAGTGAGAATGCCTGCCTTCACGAGACCAGGTGCGATGTACCCGGTGAAGAGCAAATCGTACAGTTCGAAGAAGAAGCCGAGGCTAAGCAACACGATCAGTTTCCAGACGCTCCGCGTGGCGGGAAGTCGGTCAAGACGTGCAGATATTGCGGCTTTATCGACGAGCGAATCCTCACCGGGCACGCTGGTTTCTTTGGCGCCTAAGGATGAGGCGCCTTCCAAAGTGGTCATGGTTGTCTCCGTCTAGTATTTGCTTTTGATGCTGCCGGGCAAAAGTCAGCTAACCACAGCTATTAACAGCAATCCTCACTGGCGTTGCTCCTTGAGTTCGGCGAAGGAGACGATCCTGCCGGCCAGTGCGCTTGCCACGACAGTTGGTGGGCTGGCGAGCCAGACCTTTCCTGGCCCAGAACGACCCGAGAAATTCCGGTTGATTGCGCTGATGGTGACCTGCGACGCATCAGTGGATGCACCAGGACCGCAGTTGGCGCATGCGCCGCATGAGGGCTGAAGCAGAACTGCGCCAACGCGTTCGAAAGCATCGAGATATCCGCGCTCGATGCAGTAGTCCCGCACGTCTGACGTGCCGAACTGTAGAAACAATTGCACGTGTTCAGGGACCCGGATTCCCCGGTCGGCAGCCCAGGCGAGAACCTCATGATAATGGTCGAAATCTTCGCGCTTGCCGGCAGTACATGAGCCGCCGTACGCAATATCAATCTGCGGCCGGTTGCTCAACTGATTCAGCGCGATGCCGTTTCCAGGGTCTCCGGGTGCCGCGAGCATAGGGGAGAGCTGAGTGCAGTCGATCTCAATGGTGGCTGCGTAAGGAGCGCCGTCGTCACTTCGCATCCAAGGCTCGATTTCGAAGTCCACACCGCGACGTTCCTTCAGAAACCGGACCGTCTCTTGATCGGGAGCGACGATCCCTGTGAAACCGCCAAGCTCTGCGGTCATGTTGGTGAGCGTGGTGCGCTCGTCGGTCGTCAGCTGTGAAATGGCCGAGCCAGCAAACTCGAACACCTTGCCGACGCCCGCGCCGGCACGGATGCGGGGGTCCGCAAGAAGGTGGAGCGTTAAGTCTTTCGCTGTCACTCCGGCTGGAATCGGTCCGCGGAGATCGATTCGCAGCGACTCGGGAACGGTCATCCGTACCGCGCCGGTGATGAACGCATTGGACATGTCCGTCGTGCCAACCCCAAATGCAACGCAGCCAAGCGCTCCGCTGTGCGGTGTGTGCGAATCGGTGCCTACCACCAGTTGGCCTGGCAGCGCGTACCTCTCCGCCATCATTGCGTGCGAAATGCCTTCCGAACCTTCGCTAATGCCACTGCCGTTTTCGCCGAGGTAGCCATGATTGCGTAGACCGTAATCTCGGGCGAAAGCACGGTGCGCTTCAGACAGCGCGCGCACATCCGGAATTAGCCCGTTGCGGATGTGCAGCTCGCTTTTGTGCGAGTAGGACAGGTGGTCCTCGAACATCAAAATCGTCTCAGGCGAATGCAGTTTCAGTGGGCGACCGAACGTAGCATGCAGCATGTGACTCGCCATGCCGGTGTAGTACTCATGAATGAAACGCCAGTCCGCGCGGACAAAAGCTCCTTCTCCAGGGTTCTGTGAGTCCCCCGTGGCTTCGGTTTCCAACGCGTGCCTCTCGATGATCTTTTGAACGAGCGTGCGTGGGCGGCTGTCGCTGGCCTGAGTGGTCGTCCTGACGTGCTGCATGTGCGCAGCGCCGTACCGCAGAAGGCCCCCGCTGCGGAGAATCGCTGACGCAAGCGCGTCGCGAGATGCGACCAGTTCGTCGATGTCGATTGCTTCACCACGCTCCATACGTTCGAGCAGTCCAAAGTCTGTCGACGTGAAGAGTCCGACGTTGTCGGCATTTTGCCGGTAAATGCGCTCGAAGCTTCTGGCGATAACAAGCCGGATGCCCGCACGATATTCCGCTACCGGGCTGTGCTCGCGAGACGACCCCTTGCCGTACCGGTTGCCGGCAACCGTCACACAAAAGCCTCCGGCGCGAACAGCGTCCAGACCAATGGGCGTGCGTTCACCTGCTCTGAACCCAACATACGGAACACGCGCAAGCCGCTCGTCGAAGCGGGTGAGCACGCTCATTGGTGTGATTTCATCGGTCGACACGTCGTCTCTCAGCGTGCCGGCCGTGGTCTCGGTCAGGTCTTCGCCGCTCAACTGTCGGTCGATGATGTCCGGGTCTGCGGAAAGAAAGAGCACCCGGCCATCGAGCTTCAAAATCGGCATGTCTAGTCTCCTTGCGGGAAATCTAGACTGTCTTCGGCACCGGGACGAAGTGCTGGAATCGCAGGGGGGGCATTACCAATCACGACGTCCGCATTAACCCTGGTGGCTATGTGAACTTAGATGAAATATCAAGGCCGCAACCGCTTGGCGGCGCGCTGACCTTTTGAAGGCATGCACCCGCAGCGTCCTGCTCGCCGCCCACGGCGCGTCGAGCGGGTGACGAATGAAGTTTCCCGACCCGGCGAACGCCGAAGCCGCGCTGGTCGGCACGATGCCAATGCCTAAGCCAGCCTCTATCATTCGGCACTGGGCGTCAAAGCTATTGACCGTAACCGATACTTGGAGCGGCTTTCCCATGGCTGCCGCGCGCTCGCGCAATTCCTGGTCGAGCGTTCCTCCGGCCTGTAGTGCAACGAGTGAGAAGTCCAACACGTCACTAAAGGTTGGGGCGGTCACCGATGCGAGTTCGTGCTGCCGTGGAACGACAACCAGCAAGGGGTCGTCTGCAAAGTGCCAGGAGTCGAGGCTGTCCGGCGCGACAACTGCCGACGAGATTCCCACATCTGCGCGGCCGTCCACACATGCGCGCAGTACGTCGCTGCTGATCTGCTCGATGAGAGCAATCTCAACCAGCGGATACTCCGCCTTGAAAGTGGTCAGTAGTTCAGGGAGAAATCCGACGATGGCGGACGCATTTGCATACAGCCGGACGGTTCCCGAAACCTGACCTGCCAGCGAATGTACCTCGCCCACCAATGACTGCAACTGGTCGTTCAGTGCGCGGGCCCGAGAAAAAACATGGGCACCGGCCTCCGTCAGTTCGACACCGGACGGTGAACGCGTCAGTAAAAGCGCGCCAAGCGAGGTCTCCAGGTCAGCAATCCGCCGGCTGATAGCCGACGACGATATGTGACCTCGTGCGGCCGCTCGGGCTATCGAACCTTCCTCGACCACCGCAACAAAAAGTTCAAGACTGTATGGGTCAATGCGCACGGATATTGTTCTCAGCAGAATGGCGACTACCAGGCATTGAGCGCCATGAAGACATGCTGAAGGCCGCTTCGAAATGGGGGGCCAAGGCTGGTCGCGCCGAATCGTCGAACTTGCGATTATCCGCCCATCTTGCCGCCGCGCACCATCAAAGCCGACAAAGCAGGTCATGCGGATCGCAAAGTCAAAGCCGGCTCGCATATCATGACCACATCAAACTGGAGGCACCATGTGCTACTCGGCTCAAGTCGTGGCGGACTATCGAAAATTCGTGCGTACCTTTGGCGCAATCATCGACATCCACGAGTTTGCGCGTTTGTTTTTTGAACGAACGGAGGGCATCGGCAAAGCGAAGATACCCAAAGCCATGGAAGACGCCTTTGCCGATCCACAGGACGAAGCAACGCGTGAGATCAATGCTCTTATAGCGCGCTTCACGTCGGCGCAAGTGACGAAGTTGGAACAGGATCTTTTCAAACAGCGCACACGGCTTGCAGACGCCGAACGCGCGCTGCAGACGAAGGTCACGAAAGCGGCAACGGAAAGTCAGCGCATTGCCACCGACAAAATTGCATGGGTCAAGGGAAAACTTGAAGACCTGCAGCGAACCGCATTACAGCCGCGGGACTCGCGCATCTTTCCCGGTAACTACGCGCCGGTCATGGTGATGGAAGGCGGGCAACGGGTCGTCAAGCCTATGCGGTATCAATGCCGCATTGCTGGAAAACCTGCGTCGTACGATACGAAGTATCCCGGAACATACAATGCGCGCCGGGATAGCCTTGAAGGTTTCTGGGCTCCGTGCTTTGGGTACACGCATGCCGTGCTGCTTGTCGAAGTTTTCTATGAGAACGTCAGCCGGGCGAAGTACGAAGGCACGTTACTGGAAACTCACGAGCGGGACGAGAACGTCGTGCTGGAGTTTCGTCCGGGCAACGGGGAGTTGATGCATGTTGCCTGCTTGTGGTCGCGGTGGTCCGCACCGGGCGAGCCGGACCTGCTGTCATTTGCGGCGATAACAGACGAGCCGCCACCGGAAGTCGCGGCGACCGGTCACGACCGCTGCATCATTCCTATCAAGCCGGAAAACGTAGATGCATGGCTCAACCCAAACCCGAACAATCTGGAGGCAATGTACGCAATTCTCGATGACAGGGACCGGCCGTACTATGAGCATAGGTTGGCGGCATAGCGGTGACGCGCCCAATTGTTCCTGCTTGGGGTCGCCATCAACCAGCCCGGACCGATGTGGCGTCATTTGCGCCAGATGGCTCGAACAATCGGAAGGAGACTTGCATGATACGAAAAATGCTCAATGCGTCGCAGCTTCAGCAGGAGGTCAACCGGCGACTCCATCGGCTGCCGGAAATCGTCGAAGACGGCGTCAAGATTCGCGTGCCGCGACCGCAGTTGCAGGAGGCCGACAAGACAGGCTGCAACTGGACGATGATCAATTTCGGCAACGCGATCGGCTTTGAGCGCGACATCGAGAGCGTGCTAAAAGCCGTGCGCGCCGAATACAACCTCAGTACTGAAGTGAAAGACACGGGCAACCCGTTCGGAGATTGACCGCGAAACGCTTAAAGCGTCATCGTAGTGCACGCCGCCTGGAAGATGCTGTCGACAAGGCGCTGGCGCTCGGGTCTCTTCAGTCTACGAGGCTCGACGAGGAAGCCGCGCGCCTTGCCACGGCCAGATTGCTGCGAGCGACCGTGTCAGTTCTTCAGGTCATCGGGCACCTTGCCACCGTTTTCAGCGAGCTTCGTCATCACCTGCTTGTGCAGCCAGATGTTCATCGAAGCTGAATCTTCCGTATTGCCTGTGTAGTGCAACTCGGATGCGAGTTCCTTGCGGGCCGCGAGACTGCTGTCGAGTCCAAGCAGCTTCAGCAGATCGACAATGGACGTACGCCAGTTCAATGTTTCGCCGCTGCTTTCCTGCATTTTTATCAGAACCGCTTCGACGTCGACCGTCGGCATAGGGGTAACGGGAGGCTGTGAATTACCGGCGGCGGCAGTGGAAGGTGTTGCTGGCGTTCCAGCCGGCGCAGTTGCGCTGCCCGGTGCCGCCGTCGCCGCGGCTGCCGGTCCGGCGGTGCCGCCCGAGCCCGTGTTCGCCGGATGATCATGCGGGAAGATCTTGTTGAGGATCGTCGAAAAAATGCTCATTTATCGCTCCTGGTTCGCGCCGGTCACTGCGGCCGGCGTATGGGGCGCGCAACGCTCGTGCCTGTGCGGACTTACTGACCTCACAAGCAAGCCTGTGTCATGTCACTCGTCATACTTCTGATTTGCATTGGTGCAGTGATCTACATCGCCATCCTAATTAATAACGTCGGTTCGAACGGGACTTTATCGGGAGCATTCGGCGAGGCACGCGGTTTGCTGAACCTTGTCCACTTAACGGAGACAGGGAGGGTCAAATGGCCGAGTCTACTCAAGCCACCAGTTCGGGTTACGCCGATGCATCGCGCGACGACAGCCTCGCGTCAAGGCCGAACGGCAGCGACGAACTGCGTGCCCGCAGCGCACAGAAACTTTCCGAATTGAAGGACAGACTTGCCGACGCGCAGGACGTTGTCAAAACGAAATACCGCGTCGTGTCTGAATCTACCGACGACTTCGTCCACGACAGTCCGTGGAAAGCGGTAACGATGGCGTTGATCGGCGGCCTGATCATCGGGATGCTGGCGGCTCGATAACGCGCGTTTTACGAAATGTGGCCCGTGTCACCGCAGTACAACGCGGTGACATGGGCACTCACAGGTCTGCTACGGCTTGAGCGCTGGCTCGCGTCAGTGCTCACTGGGCCGGATGGCGGGGTCTTCCTCGACGACTTCGCGGGTCGCCGTCCAGTACGGCTGCCGGTTGTAGTAGCTATAGGTCGATTCGCCCCATGTCGGGTCGGCCATTGACGGCCAGTGGTCGGGGTCGAAGCCCGGGTCGTCCTTCAGACGTTGCGCCGTAATATCGACGAAGAAGCACTTCTGGTCGGTATCGAGAGTCAGCGCGCTCCAGGGAATGGCGTGCAGATTCGCTCCCATGCCGAGGAACCCGCCTTCGGACAGCACCGCGTACGCGATGCGTCCATTGCGGACGTCCAGCATGATGTCGGAAATCTTGCCGACATGCTCACCATCCGACGACATCACCTTCGTGCCGTCGAGCGTGGCCGCAGCCATGACGTCGGGCCCCGGACCTTCGCCGATACCGCCGCCGACAATTTTCGCTCCGCCGCTAGAGGCGCCTTGCGGATTGATTGAGCCCATCTTTCACCTCCTTTATGGAAAGGGTGCGCTTTGAAACGCGCAAGCGGTGTGCCCGCTGAAGAGCGCGTGAACTGCGGCCCGCAGGGGCAAAGCCAGCACCAGGAAGAGATGAAAGAAACGAGATAGCGGGCTGTGGCGAGCGATACTTAACGCGACAGCAGCGTAACCGTGGCAATGCCGAGAATCGTCATGACGAGCGACGCGCCCACATGTATCGCGACTTCGCCGGCGGCCCAGCCGAGGCGGCCGTCCTGCAGGTGCTGCACCACTTCGGCCGAGAAGGTGGAGAAGGTGGACAGTCCGCCCATCATTCCGGTGATCACGAAAAGCCGCCACTCGGGCGCAATTTGCGGCGCGCGCGCGAAGCCCGCGACGGCCACGCCGATGATGTAGCCTGCGATCACATTTGACGCGAAGGTGCCGAGCGGCAACGACGGAAAGAGCGCATTCAGACGCAGGCCGAGAAACCAGCGAAATAACGAGCCAAGTGCGCCGCCGACGGCGACCGCGAGTATCGACCAATACATGAGAGTGCCAGGCGAAACGTGGGATTCAACAAACCGGGCGGAGCGGGACGCCATGTCGATTCGGCTCTGTTCCGGGGAAGCAGGCATCGTTCGGAAGGGGGCCATGATCGGCATGCCATGCCGAGCGCATGGCAACCCTTTCGAGTGTTCAGCCTGCAGCGCGCAAGTCTAACATTCGCCATTCCATGGGGACAGGTCGCGCGAGCCGGCCCGGCGCGGCCGACGCATGCCATCAGCCCAGGCTTTCGCGCTCCGGCGTAGCAGAGATTTTGTGGATCGACAGGTCAGCGCCGTTGTACTCGTCCTCCTGATCGAGGCGCAGGCCCACCGTCAGGCGGATGGCGCCGTAGACGAGCGTGCCGCCGAGTGAAGCCACGACGATACCGCCCAGCGTGCCGAGCACCTGTGCGCCGAACGAGACGCCGCCCAGGCCGCCGAGCGCCCGCAAACCGAAGATGCCTGCTGCGATGCCGCCCCACGCGCCGCACAGACCGTGTAGCGGCCAGACGCCGAGTACGTCGTCGATGCGCCAGCGGTTCTGCACGCACGTGAACATGTAGACGAACAGCGCGCCGGCGATGCCGCCCGTGACGAGCGCGCCGAGCGGATGCATCAGGTCCGAGCCGGCGCACACGGCGACGAGCCCGGCGAGCGGCCCGTTGTACGTGAAGCCGGGGTCGTTGCGTCCCGCGAGCCAGGCGGTCAACGTGCCGCCGACCATCGCCATCAACGAATTGACGGCGACGAGGCCGCTGATCTTGTCGACCGTCTGCGCGCTCATCACGTTAAAGCCGAACCAGCCGACGGCCAGCACCCACGCGCCGAGCGCGAGAAATGGAATATTCGATGGCGGATGCGCGGCAATACCGCCATCGCGGTGATAGCGGCCGTGGCGCGCACCGAGCAGCAACACCGCGGGCAGCGCGACCCAGCCGCCAAACGCGTGAACGACGACGGAGCCCGCGAAGTCGTGGAACGGCGCACCGAACGTCTGGCTGATCCAGTTCTGCACGCCGAAGCGCTCGTTCCAGGCAATGCCCTCGAAGAATGGATAGACGAAGCCGACCAGAACGAACGTCGCGAAGAGTTGCGGATTGAATTTCGAACGCTCGGCGATGCCGCCGGAGACGATTGCCGGAATGGCGGCGGCGAACGTCAACAGGAAGAAGAAGCGCACCAGCGCGTAGCCGTTGTGAACCGCAAGCGATTCGGCGTTGCCGAAGAACTGCACGCCGTACGCGATCGTATAACCGATGAAAAAATAGGCGATCGTCGAGACGGAAAAGTCCACCAGAATCTTCACCAGCGCGTTGACCTGGTTTTTCTTGCGCACCGTGCCCAGTTCAAGGAACGCAAATCCTGCGTGCATCGCGAGCACCATTGCGGCTCCGAGCAGGAGAAAGAGGGTATCGGTCCCGGATTTGAAGCTTTCCATCGATTATTTCCGCTTGTGCCAAAAAGCCGCGCAAGAATGCAAGAAACGGGCCAAAACGGTGCTATTTAGCGCTCTGCCGGTGCAGTGAGCACTGTGAGGGAGCTGCACGCACGCGGTTGCGTCGTTTGCCTTCTCGCTCCGCACCTCTGGCGCACATTGAAAGCACAATATATGTGCGTAAGCGTTCTGTTTTGGCAATGCATGAACCAAGTTGGTTCGTAATTTTTCGTCTTGCTTACGGATGCTGCAGAATGTCGAGGCGCCCCCACGTCTCTTTACCGGCTCCTCGATGCCTTAGCAGGTGACGCTCAGCCGGTGGTGCGCCGCTTTGTTTCGTAAGCAAACGCCGACATAATGTGCCGTACCGCGCACATCTGCCGGCCCACACCTCCAACGCGTGCGCATGCGACTTACCACTAAAGGCCTGCTGCTGATTGCGATTCCTGCTGTCTTCGAACTGGCCCTTCTGTCCGGCCTGGTCAAGGCGCAGTCCGACGCGGCCGAAGCCGAGCGCAGGGCCGCCCACGGCCAGGAGGTGATGCGCCAGACCACGGCGATTCTGGATCCGGTGCTGGGCGAGTCCGTCGCGCTGCGCGGCGCGGTGCTCGCCGCCGACAACCGGTTCGTGACGCCGCTGTCCGTATGGGTCGACGTCGATCGACGCATAGATCAACTCGCCGAACTCGTGTCGGACAATCCGGCGCAGGTCGAACGCGTGGTCCAGGTGCGTCAGGCGGTGCAGGCCTATCGGCAATGGTCCGATCGCACGCAGGACATGTTGCGTTCGGGGCGTCGCAAGGACGTTGTCAACCGGTTCAGCGAGCTGGCTCAGGCCGACGTGCTCGATCGCTTTCGTCAGCAGTTGGCCGCCTTTCAGACGGAGGAACGGCGTCTGGAGGCTCAGCGTGCGAGCGACGCCGATGCCGCCCGCGAACGGCAGCAGACGCTCGTGGTAGCGGCAGTGTTCGGTTCGTTGCTGTTCGTGGCGCTCTCCGTGTGGCTTTTCACGCGTGGGGTGCGCGGACGGCTTGCGCTTCTGTCCGACAACGCCGGGCGCCTTGCAGGCAACGAGCCGCTTGCGCCCATCGAGCCGGGCCACGATGAAATCGCGCGCCTCGATCTGACGCTGCATGAGACCAGTCGACGTCTGTTGGAAGCGGAGCGAATCCAGGCGCGCTTTCAGGCCGACCTTGCGCGCCGTGCGGACGAACTGTCGCGCATCAACGAAAGCTTGCGGCAGCAGACGCAGGAAAACGAGATGTTCATTTACAGCGTGTCGCATGACTTGCGCGTGCCGCTTGTCAACCTGCAAGGCTTTTCAAAGGAACTGATCCGCGCTTGCGAGGAACTGCGAGCGGCCGTCAGCGACTCGTCGCTCCCGGCGCAGACGCGGCAGCGCATCGAACGGATAGTCGACGAGGATATCGGGGAAGCGCTCCACTATTTGCAGACGGCGGTGCTGCGCGCGTCGCACATCATCGATGCGTTGTTGCGGCTCTCTCGCATTGGCCGCGTCGAATACCGGCAGCAGAAAGTCGAAGTGTGCGATATCGTGCAGCGCGTGATTGACGCAATGCAAGGCTCGATTCGCGCTCGCAACGCGCAAGTGCATGTAGGCGAATTGCCGGCTGTGTGGGGCGACCCGACCGCGCTCGAACAGGTGTTCGCCAATCTGATCGGGAATGCGGTGAATTATCTCGATCAGTCGCGCGAAGGCCGGATCGAGATCGGTACGACGCCTGCGCCGCCCGGCGTGCAATCGCTGCGGATTTTCTACGTGCGCGACAACGGGCTGGGCATTCCGGCGATCGCGCTGCCCCGGCTATTCAACGCCTTTCAGAGATTGCACGGCACGGCGGTGGCGGGAGAGGGCATCGGCCTCGCGCTCGTGCGGCGCGTCGTGGAGCGGCATGGTGGACGCGTGTGGGCGGAGTCAACGGAAGGTGCGGGCACGACGTTCTACCTGTCGCTGCCCGAAGCCGGCGCACGGTCGGCATTGGCGGCTGCCCAAGTCCGTGCCGGGGCGCATGCCGCGAACGATCAGGCGATGGCCGATGAACAAGGGAATCTGGGGATGGGGCGGTGAGGCGGACTGGCAGGTTTCGTCGTGAAGCCCGTAGCCCGTGAGCGCGGCGTGTGGCGTGTGGCGTGTGGCGCAATTCGAGCGCCGTTGCCGGTTAGCAGGAGATAAACAGACGGCGCGGTTTCAGGAGCCGCCGGCCGCGCACCGACCAGTAGCAGCCGCACGCAAGCAGAATTGCGACGACGGCGAGCACTTCCTGAAACGTTGGACGCAGCCCGAGCAAACCGTCGAGCGCAAACACACAACGCGCCACGATCAGCAAAGCTGCCCACACGGAGCAGGCGGCTTGCACCAGCATCCTCGTTCCCGCGAGGCGCCGCGCGCGGTTCTCTCGCGACCAGCCGGCCGGCGTGTGCGCGCAGCGAAAAGCAATCGTCATCAGCGTGATGGCGAGAATCACAATCCAGTCGGTTAGTTCCATCGAAGAGCGCTCCCAAGTCAGCCCGTGACTATAGGAAGGCCCTCCAACGCGAACTATAGGACGACTCTCAAATGCCGCGCTTACCAGCGATAGCCGCGCGGCGCTTGAACTGGCTCAAAGCTCGATACGCGTGCCCAGCAAAACCAGGAACTGGCGAAGCCATTCGGGATGAGCAGGCCACGCGGGAGCGGTCACGAAGTTGCCGTCGGTGATGGCGGCGTCGACCGGAATGTCGGCGAACTCGCCGCCAGCGAGTTTGACCTCGGGCGCGCAGGCCGGGTAAGCGGAAATGCGCTTGCCTCGGATCACGTCGGCGGCGGCCAGCAGTTGCGCGGCGTGACAGATGGCGGCGATCGGTTTGCCGGCTTCCGCGAACTGCCGCACGAGTTCGATCACTTTGGGATTGAGCCGCAGATACTCGGGTGCGCGCCCGCCGGCGATAGCGAGTGCATCGTATTGACGCGGATCGGCGTCTTCGAACGACGCGTTCAGCGCGAACAGATGGCCCGGTTTTTCCGTGTACGTCTGATCGCCTTCGAAATCATGAATCGCGGTCTTGATCCGATCGCCTGCTTTCTTGTCGGGGCACACGGCGTCGACCACATGGCCGACCGCCTGCAGTGCCTGAAACGGCACCATCGTCTCGTAATCCTCGGCGAAATCGCCGGTGAGAAACAGAATTTTCTTTGCCGCCATCGTATGCCTCCGATTGATCAATGGAACACAGCTAACCCTGGACGGACCTTGATTGCCCGCAGCCAGTCTACCGCACAACGTTTGACAGAACCGCGACTGCCGCGGCCCGCGAGCCGCGTCGATCCGTCCTGCATGACTGCTTGTGGGGCGCTTCGCGGCAACGGCGTATGATGGGCGCGTTTTCGTCAGCTACGCCGCCTCCTGCGGTTCAAAATACACATGACTTCATCTTTCCGTTCTCCGTTGCTGCGCCGTGCCGCCGTGGTCCTCTTCGTATTCGGCGGTCTCGCGGCTTGCCAGAAGAACGATGCGTCGGCGGGGCAGGTCGCCGGCAAGCTCAACGACGCGGCGCAGGCCGCCGGCCAGAAGCTCGATCAGGCGGCGAGCTACGTCGGCCAGAAGGTCGACGAGACGAAATCCGCCGCGCAGCAGAACCTCGAATCGGCCTCGGCGCCGACGGTCACCATCGACCCCAATGCGCTCGCTTCGAGCGCGCAAGCCAATCTGCAAAACGCGGCCAGTACAGCCAACCTGCAACTCGGTAAAGCGGCGTCGCTGACGGGCCAGAGCCTGGAGAACGCCGGGCGCAAGCTGCAGGAGTGGTCGGCGCAAAGCACGGCTTCGTCGACGAACGCCGCTGCTTCGTCGTCCGGTTCGAACTATGGCGGCGACGCGCAAAAGCAGATGGACAAGTGAGATGCGCATGAGCACGCTGAATCGCGTGCGCCTGCTCGGCCGCGATAACCATGCGTTCAGCAGCGCGTTTGACAGCGTCCATAAATGTAATTACCATGGTTACACATTGTCGTCGCAGGACGGGTTGTTGTGAACACGAGTAGCCGGTTTGCGTTTGCGGTGCATGTGCTCGCGTTGCTGTCGCTTCAGGAGGGCGCTCCGCTTTCGTCGGAAATGATCGCGGGCAGCGTGAATACGAATCCCGCGCTCATCCGGCGGCTTCTGACCATGCTTGCCGAGGCGGGCCTCACCACGTCGCAACTCGGCGCGGGCGGCGGCGCGCTGCTGGCTCGCGCGCCCGAGCAGATTTCCTTGCTCGACGTGTACCGCGCGGTGGACGACGCGCAGCTGTTCGCGCTTCACCGCGAGGAGCCGAATCCGGCCTGCATGGTGGGGCGCAATATTCAGGTCGTGCTGCGTGGAATCATCGACGAAGCGCAGCAGGCCATGGAGGCGTCGCTCGCACAACGAACGTTGGCCGATGCGACAGCGGAC
The DNA here is from genome assembly GCF_000383275.1 of Paraburkholderia caledonica. Lineage (NCBI taxonomy): Bacteria > Pseudomonadati > Pseudomonadota > Betaproteobacteria > Burkholderiales > Burkholderiaceae > Paraburkholderia > Paraburkholderia caledonica. Next base: position 15,340 of record NZ_KB911044.1, read on the forward strand.
CTGTTGCGTGCCGAGCGTACGAGGGAGCGCAAGCGGCGACCGCCTGCGTGACGCGGGCGCTTTCTGCTGCGGCGAGCGTCGATTCGGAATTTTCAATAAATGTTTTGCAGGAACCCCGGGGGCCAAGCCCCTGTTTTTTCCGATGTATATGTAATCAAGACAGTTACATATAAACCATGACAGGAGCAGTTGAAATGAGCAAACAGTTGAAGATCGCGTTGTTCGGCGCCACCGGCATGATCGGTTCGCGTATCGCGGCTGAAGCAGCGCGTCGCGGGCATCAGGTGACGGCGCTGTCGCGCAACCCGGCGCGCGTGCCGGCCGACGTGCCGAACCTGAAAGCGGCACAAGCGGATCTGCTCGACGCGGCGAGCGTCGGCGCGGCGGTGCGCGGTCACGACGTGGTGGCGAGCGCGTATGCGCCGCCGCAAACCGATGTCGGCTCGCTGGACAAGGCGACCCGTGCGCTTGTCGAAGGTGTGCGCGCGGCGGGGCTCAAGCGTCTCGTCGTGGTGGGCGGCGCAGGCTCGCTCGAAGTCGCTCCGGGCAAGCAACTCGTAGACGCCGAGGGTTTCCCGGACGCCTATAAAGCTGTCGCGCTGGCTCACCGCGAGGCGCTGAACTACTACCGCAGCGTCGCGGATCTCGACTGGACGTTCTTCTCGCCAGCCGCGATCATCGCTCCCGGCGAGCGCACCGGCACGTTCCGCACCGGCACTGACTCGCTGATTGCCGACGCCCAGGGCAACAGCCGGATTTCCGCCGAGGATTACGCAATCGCGTTCGTCGATGAAGTGGAGCAGGGCCGTTTCGTCCACCAGATCGCAACTGTCGCGTATTGAGCGTGGGCGTGAGTTTTGTAGCGCGGCACCGGCGGCATTGCGCAACAAACGCACGCCGCACAGCAGGCGATAGGCGGTTCGGTGCCGCCTGCAACGACCGCAACGCGCGTCAGCCCGACCGGCGCCGCGCACGCGGCACACAAGAACGCATGCAAGCGTCCTAACAATCGGTTACGCATGTCCGGTTGCAGGCAGGCAAACTGGGGCTACACTGGCGTCTCCCGTTTTCTCACGGATTGCCATGCAGTCATGCCCGTCGCGGCGTGAGTCTGAGGCTGCGCCGTCAAACGGCGGGCTTTTCGCGATTCACGCTGCATTTCCTCGTCTTTTTGCCCGGATCGGATTCCTGATCCGTCGCGGCGCGTGCCCGCCCGGCGCGAGCCGGTTCGGCGTATGGCCGGTCGCGCTCCTCGTTGCGCTTTTTCTTTGGACCGCGTGGCTCCCCACCAGCGCGCATGCAGCCGACGCGGGCGCCGGCACGCCCGTCATCCCGGCGTTGCAAAGCCTGATCAACAGTGCGACCGTGGCGCCCGCCTCGTCGGCGTCCGGCGCGTCGGCTGCGGAAGCCGCGTCGGCGCCGTCGCCCGCTAGCCAGGCGGAAATCGCGCGTTCGCTCGACAGCGTGATCGCCACGCTCGACAACGACCGGCAGCGCAGCGCGCTCGTCGCCCAGTTGAAGAAGCTGCGCGACGTCTCCCGAACCGTCGGCCCGCTAGCGCCCGCGCCAGCGCAGCAGAGCCCTGGTCTGCTCGGCGCGATTGCGTCGGGCATTGCGTCGTTCGAATCGGACGTGCATGAAGGCCGCACGCCCGTGCGCTACTGGGGCGGACGCTTCAACGCGGCCGGCAACGAGCTCTACACGATCATTTCGGGCCAGGGCCAGGAAAGCCTCGGCCGCATCCTCTTTTCGATGTTCGCGATGCTGGCCGGCTGGGGCGCATGCGCAGCCGCGCTGATCTATCTGCAGCACAGGCTCTACCGGCGACTTGGCATCGTGATCGGCCTCAATCCGAATCCCACCACGCGAGAGTTGCTGATCTTCGCGTTGCGGCGCGTCGGGCCGTGGGTCATTGCGTTCGTCGCCGCGCTGCTGTTCGTGCGCGCGATGCCCGATGCGCTCGGCCGCACGCTCGGCATGGTCGTCGCGTATGCGATTGTCGCGGGCGCCGTGTTTTCGGCGATCTGCCTGATCATGTTTTCGCTGTTCGGCTCGGGACACCGGCGAACCGCAGTACGTTTGCTGATCGATCATGCGCGGCGCCTGCTGTTTGCGGTCGGCGTCTGCGGCGCGCTCGGCGATGCGGCCGTGAATTACGACGTCGCGCATCAGATGGGCTCGAATCTGGCCGCGCTGGTTTCGACCGCCGCCAACATGACGGCCGCCGTGTTGACCGGCTATTTCGCGCTCGCGTTTCGCCGGCCGGTCGCTCATCTGATCCGCAACCGGCCTTACGACCAACGCAACGATCATAAAGCCGCGACTGATGCTTTCGACGTGCTCGCCGCGCTCTGGCACGTGCCCGTTCTCGTGCTGGCGACGGCCTCGGTCGTCGCCACGCTCGGCGGCTCCGGTTCGAGCGAGAACGTGCTGCAAATCTCGGTGGTGACTGCACTGCTGCTGGTGCTGGCGTTTTTCCTGTCGGCCATCGTTTTACGCATGACGCGTCCACGCAGCGCACGCGCGCGGCGACGCTCTCCGTATCTGACGCGGTTGCTGCGTTTTTGCGGCACTTTGCTGACGCTTTTCATCTGGCTGTTTTTCTTCGAGCTGGCGGCCCGCTTGTGGGGCGTTTCGCTTGCGGCGGTCGTCGAGGAAAACGTGGCCGCGCGCGGTATCGCGCATGCGGTGACGGCGATCGTGGCCACCGTGTTCATTGCGTGGCTGCTGTGGATTCTCGTCGACACCGCGATCACCGAGGCGCTCAACCCCGGCAGTGCACGCAACAAGTCGCGCGGTCCGAGCATGCGGGCGCGAACGATGTTGCCGCTCGTGCGCAACGTGCTGCTCGTCAGCATCATGACGATAGCGGGCATCGTTACGGCGGCAAATCTCGGCATCAACGTGACACCGCTGCTCGCGGGCGCCGGCGTGATCGGCCTCGCGATCGGTTTCGGCGCGCAGTCGCTCGTGACCGACCTGATCACGGGGCTTTTCATCATCATCGAAGATACGATTTCGGTGGGTGACTGGATCGACGTGGACGGCGGCCATGCAGGCACGGTCGAGCATTTGTCGATCCGCACCGTGCGGTTACGCGACGGCCAGGGCGCGATTCACGCCATTCCGTTTTCGCAGATCAAGATCGTCAAGAATTTGTCGCGCGACTTTGCCTACGCAGTGTTCGAAGTGCGGATGTCGTTCTCGACCGACGTCGATGAAATCACTCAATTGATTCGCGAAGTCGGTGCCGATCTGATGGCCGACTTCCGTTACCGTCGCGAGATGCTGGGGCCGATCGAGGTGTGGGGGCTCGACCGCTTCGACCCGAACTGGATGGTGGTCAAAGGGCAGATCAAGACGAGGCCGCTGCAACAATGGAGTGTGGCGCGGGCGTTCAATCTGCGGCTCAAGCGCAAGATGGACGAGGCCGGCATCGAGATCCCGGTGCCGCAAATGCGCTTGTTCACGTCGTCTAAAGACAGCGAGGGGCAGCCTTTGCACGACGAAGACGTGCTCGGGGCCAGGCCGCATGAGCATGCGGATGCCCGGGCTGATGCCCACGCGGAAGCACGTGCGGGTCAGCACGAGCATGCAGTTGGGCATCAGGAGAAATCGCCGCCAATACGCGGCGCGCATCCGGCTGTCGTCGCGCGCGATGTGTCGCATGAGCCGCGGCCGGCGCCGCCGCCGACGGGACAGACCGCGCCGATTCCGCCGCAGATTCCCACGGCGGGCGAGGGCAAGGCTTGATTCTCAGGCGCTAGACAAGCGCGGGTGCGACGCGCACTACATCGTTGACATGCGTTCCGATACACGCACCCGGCACGCCATACACGTGCAACGACACCGCGGGGGCATTGCTGCAATTGCCCAGCCGATGAATGTTGCCCCGGCCGCTGCGCACAAAGGAAATCGCGCCGCGCGGGCGAGCATGCGAGCGCGTCGCGATGGCGATGTCCTCCGGGCCGTTCCATTCGAAAACAGTTTCGTTCAACGTGCCGTCGAGCACCGCGTATCCACACCACGTGTGATGCGCATGCACTGGACTCGCCTGATGCGGCAACCAGACGAGTGCGGCGATGGCGTAGCGGCCTTGCGGATCGGCGGCGAGCAGATGCCGGCGGTAGTTGTCCAGCGATGCCTCACGCTGCCCTGGCTTCAGCATCGCGGGGTCGGCCGCGGCTTGCGCGAGCGCGATTCGCATGCTGCGTGCGAAGGAACTGGAATGCGAAGGCTCCGCAGAAGTCGCGCAGGCGTCGAACATCGCGTCGAGTGCATTGCACAGTCGTGCGAGAGGCTCGTGATGCCCGGCGTGCCGCGAAGCATGGTGTCCGTGAGGCTGCGCGAACTGATCGGGGAGGCGGGCGGGGGAACGGAGGTCGTGGTCCAAGTTCGTTGAGCGGCGTGGCTTGCCGACGTTTTTCAGGTTGGAACATTTATACCGTTTTGCCCGGAGAAAGAGTTTCCATATAATTCCCCGTGCAGTTTGAAAAGTAGAATAATTTCCTAAAGGGGCGAGACGGTGGGAATGGATATCATCGACCGGAAGTTGCTGGAGCTGTTGCAGGAAGACGCGACCATGCCGATTGCCGAACTGGCACAGCGCGTGAATCTGTCGCAAACGCCTTGCTGGAAGCGGCTGCAGCGTCTGAAGGAGACCGGCGTGATTCGCGCGCAGGTGGCGCTGTGCGATGCGCGCAAGCTCGGGGTCGGCACGACAGTATTCGTCGCGGTGCGCACGAATCAGCACACGCAGGCGTGGGCGCAAAGCTTCACGCAGGCGGTGCAGGACATTCCCGAGGTCGTCGAGGTGTACCGGATGAGCGGCGAGACGGACTACCTGCTGCGCGTGGTGGTCTCGGATATCGACGACTATGACCGCGTGTACAAGCAGTTGATTGCGGCGGTACCGCTGTACGACGTGAGTTCGAGTTTCGCGATGGAGCAGATCAAGTATTCGACGGCGCTGCCGGTGCGGCCCGCCGCAGTCGTGTAAGGCGAGCATCGGGCGAAGTGCGCGTTATCCGCGTACGGGCCGTGGCGGCTCGCTCACTCTTTCCGCGCTGTCGGCTGCAAGGCGAGTGCAAGGTGGGTCGGCGTAGAATGCCGCCTTCTCCGCTATCTTCCGCGATTCGCCTCGCGGTCCGAGCCGTCTCATGAACAAACCGCCGCGCAAGAAAAATCCGACGTTAGGCATTGCCGTATTCATCGTGGTCGCGGTGCTGCTGGTGATTGCCACGCTGTTCTACAACGCGATCAAGGAAAAGCGCGAGTTCGACAGCAGCAATGCGCCGGCGGTGTCTATTTCATCGGGCGCGGCTGCAGCGACGGCAACGAGCGCGGCGGCCACCGCAATGAAGCCTGCGAGCGGCACAGCACAGTGAGGTTAGGGCGCTCAGCGTGTCTGAGCGCCGGTCTGGCTATGGCGCGGCAAGTCGCGCGAGACGGAAAAGCCACGGTTCGCGTCTCGTAGGCATCGTCGGAGTCATGGCGAAGCCGTGCCGAACCCGGCGCGAGCCAAGGTCGAACTTCAGTCGGCCGCGTCACTCATCGGGCAGGCGAATCACACTTGCATCCTTGCGAATCAGCGCCGCCGCTGCCAGCATCTGCTTGCATTGATGCACGAGCAGCTTCATGTCGTGCACTGCTTCCGCCGAGTATTCCTTCGATTTCTCCGCTTCGACCACCATCGTGTCGAGCTCGCGGGTGAGTTGCCTGATCTGCTCGGCCTGATCCGGGGGCGGCGCAGTGCCGGCCTCGGCTTCGGTGAGATTGTCGCGCACGAGGCTCAACGCCCGTTGCAGCGGTTGTAGCGACACGCCGTCGGCCTGTTGCGCGGACGTGCGCAGCAGCGGCGCGGCCGCCGTGATCTGCGAAGCGAGCACATGGCTGCGCACGAGCAGGTCGTTCAGTTCGGGCACGAACTTCTGCGCCGATTTCGGTTCGAGCATCATGCGCTGGAACGCCTGCCCCAGATTCGCAAATGCCACGTGGACGTTCTTGCGCGCGAGTCGATAACGGTAATCGCGATCGAGTGCGGTTGCCGCAGCCGCGGCCGCTGGCGACGCGCCTGCGACGGGTTTTGCCGTCGTGTTGCCGAGCGTCGAAACGCCCGAGCCGGCCAACCCGTTTGATTCCTTGCCCGTGTTTGCGGGAGTGCCGGCCGGTTCCCCGGTCTGCAAACTCGCTTGACCGGCGCCTTCCAGTACCTGGCCGGCAACCGCCAGCATCGGCTTGCCGAATTCGATGGCGGGATCGGCCATTGCCGCGGCCGGCGCCCGCGCGCCGGCTTCTGTCACCGTGGCGACCGAGGCGGCGGCCGGCTTGCCGCTCCACCACCAGCTTGCTTCGAGAAACTGGCGCGTGGCGCCGATCATGTTGTTGACCAGCTTGCCCATCAGCCGATATTCCCAGTACGGGAACAGGTGGCTCGCGGCAATCGCAATCGCGCAACCCACCACGGTGTCGATCGCGCGTTCACCGATGATGCGCATGCTGCCCGGCGCGAGCAGATGGAACATCAGCAGCACATACGACGAAGTGAACACCACGCTCGCCGTGTAGTTGAACAGCAGCAGGCTATAGCTCATCACCATCGACGCGAACATCACCACCAGCAGAATGTGCGGCTCCTTCACGAAGATCATGAGCGCGATGCTCGCCGTGCAGCCGATCAACGTTCCTACGATCCGCTGTCCGTTGCGCTGTTTGGTCAGCGAGTAGCCCGGCTTCAGAATGATGACGGTGGTCATCACGATCCAGTACGCGTTGGTGAGCGGCAGCAGGCGGCCGAGCCAGAAGCCGACCGCCACCGCGATCGTCACGCGCAGCGCGTGACGGAAGCTCGGCGAGGCCATGGTCAGGTTCGAGAAGATCTGGCCGAACGGCACGCGGCGGCTCGACACGAAACGGTTCAGCGCCTGGTCGAGGCGCAGTTCGGTTTCCGTCGTGCTCGGATCGCTCGACAGACTCCTGCGCATCTTGTCGATCAGACGCGTAGCGCTCCAGACACGGCGAAACGTGGACGACACCGCTGAATACGCCTCGGGATTCTTCGCCGGCAGTTCCTGCTTGCGCATCAGTTCGATCTCGAACTCGATCGCGCGCAGCTCCGCCTTCACGTTGACGCGCGCCCTCGGCGCATGGTTTTGCAGGACAGCGAGTCCAATCTCTTCGAGATCGCTCGCGGCCTTGCGAATCAGGTCGCGGTAGAACACCAGCAGGTCGGTGCCGCCGAAGGTATTGCGCACGAGCGGGTAGTCCGTATGCGCGCCGACGAACAACTCGTGCAGGTCGACCGTATTGATGAACAGATTGAACAGCATTGCCCGGCGCGGCTCCAGCTTGCCGCTCTTTAACTTCGGCAGATTACGCAACACGATGTCGCGCGCCGCATCCTGCCGCTCTACCGCGGCGATCTGCTTGTCGATGAGATTGCGATAACACTCGTCCAGGTCGTTGTCGAGGTCGTAGAACGCGGCACGCGCGAGCAGATAATCGGCGCAGGCGAAGACGCTCTCCGCCAGCGCCTGCTGTTCGATGCGATGCATCATCCAGCGGCTGACGGCAGTCGACCAGTACGTGTACCAGAGACCGCCGAGAAGAATCCACGACGCGTTGACGAGCGCCTGCATCGGCGTGAAATGCTCTTCCAGCGTCATGATCATCATGAACAGCGTGGCAAAGCTGATCTGCGGCCAGCGGTTGCCGTACACCACGATCAACGACAGCACGAACGTGAGCGGCACCACCGTGCACCACAGCGCCACCGGGTTCACGGTGGCAAGACCGGTGGCAAGCGCGGACAGAAAACCGATTACCGAGCACGCCAGCATTTCGTTGTGCTTGTACTTCAGTGGGCCCGGCATATCGACCACACAGGCGCCGAGCGCGCCCGTTGCAATCGTGAAGCCCAACTCGCGGTTGTGGAACACGATCAGGCACAGCATCGCCGGCAGGGACACGCCGACCGCGATGCGCAGGCCGCCATAAAAGTACTGGCTATAAAGGAATTTTTTTATTTCAACCGAATAGCGCATCGACTGCCTGATTCCCATTCACTGACAAGAAGCGGTTGAAGGCACGAGCCCAGGGACAGCCCAAAACTGCCGACGAGTCTAACTGATTTTGCACCTGATCTGACCTCGTCCATTCGGCCAGGTTCTGCGCGGCGAGCGGCTTTGTTATGCTGTCGCTTCAATGTCTGCCGCGGTTCGCGCGCTTGTCGCAAATGCGGCAACGCCACACCGCCTTGTCCGGGATCCATGCTCCAGCTCTTCTACTCGAACCGCTATGAAACGCTTGTCGGCGCGCTGCTCGACGACCTCGCGCAAGCGCCGTCCGACGCCTGGACCGCGCAGCCGGTGATCGTCCCGAGCGCCGCCGTGCGGCGCAGGCTCGAGCTCGATATCGCCGCGCGCCAGGGCGTCTGCGCGAACGTGAGCTTCGGCTATCTCGCGCAATGGTTGTGGGCGCAAATCGGTGGCGTGATCGAAGTGCCGCGCCATTCGCCGTTCGCGCCGGACAGGCTTGTGTGGCGCTGTTATCGTCTGCTGGGCGATGCGCACGAGTCTCTGCCGTGGAATGCGTCGCCGCGTCTTCGCACCTATCTCGATGCCGCGGATCCGTCGATGCGCTACGAACTGGCGCGGCGTGTGGCAACCGTGCTCGACCACTATCTGACCTATCGTCCGGAATGGCTGCTGCAATGGCAGAAGGGCGGCTCCATCTTCGCAGGCGGCGGGGCGGACGACACAGGCCCGCGACTCGTCGGCGCGAGTGACGCGGCGCGCGAGGACGAACGTTGGCAAGCCGCATTGTGGCGCGCTGTGCTGACCGAGCTTGCCGGCAACGAACAAACGCCCGACGCCGCGTTGCCGCCCGCATACCGTTTTCTCGATGAGATCGGAACGCTCGACCTGGACGCCATTGCAAAAGCAAATTGGCCGGAAGCGGTGAGCGTTTTCGCGCTGCCCACCATGCCGCCGCTGCACGTCGCCTTGCTGCGTGCGCTGTCGCGTTGGGTCGACGTGCGTCTCTACGTCATGAACCCGTGCCGCGAATTCTGGTTCGACGTGGTGAGCGAAGGCCGCGTTCAGGCGCTCGACGCGGCAGGACAGCTCGACTATCAGGAGGTCGGTCATCCGCTGCTTGCGGAGTGGGGTCGTCAGACTCAGGCGCAGTTGCATATGCTGCACGAACTCACCGAAAGCGCGGCTTCCGGCGAGACCGGCGAGTTCTCTGAGAATCCGGAACCGAGCTGGCTTGCCGCCGTGCAAAACGGCATTCTCGATCTGCGCCCGGAGACCGAAGCCGACGAGTTGCCGTACGAGCGCGGCATTGAAGTTCACGTGTGTCACAGCCTGTCGCGGCAGCTCGAAGTGCTGCACGACCGTCTGCTCGGCTGGTTCGACGAATTCGACGATCTGCAACCGTCCGACGTGCTCGTCGCCGTGTCCGATCTGGGCGCTGCCGGTCCGTTGATCGACGCGGTGTTCGGCACTACACCCAGTGGCGCTACGCGCCGCATTCCATATCGGATCACCGGCTTACCGCCTTCGCAGGCCAATCCGGTCGCGCGCCTCGTGCTCGACTGGCTGGCTTTGCCCGAGCGCAGCGTCGGCGCACCGGACCTGATCGAATGGTTGCGCGTCGACGCGGTCGCCGTGCGTTACGGCATCGACGCGAGCTCGCTCGAAGCCGCGCAGGAATGGCTCGCGGCGGCCGGCGCGCGGCGCGGCCTATCGCCAGCGGAGCCGAGCGGCGAACACGTGCCGGTCGCGCGACATACCTTCGCGGATGCGCTGACCCGTCTGTATCTCGGCTATGCGATGCCGGAGGGCGGGGAGCCGGTCGACGCGTGGCTGCCTGTCGAGGGCGCCGACGGTTCAGACGCGGAGTTGCTCGGCCGCCTGTCGCGTTTCGTCGACGACATAGACAGTTTCGCGGTGCGTTGCGCGACGGAGCAGACGCCGGCCGAATGGACGCAATTGCTGCTCGAAACGCTTGCTCAGTGTTTCGACGGCGGCGTCGAATTCGCGGAGTCGCTCGCCGCCGTGCGCGACGCGATCGACAAGATGAGCGACGCCATGCAGGCGGGCGCGCATGAGGTCGCGATGCCCGCGGCAGTCGTGCGCGTTGCGCTCACCGAAGCACTCGACGACCCCGCGCGCGGCGGCGTGCCTTGGGGCAGCGTGACGTTTTCGTCGCTGACGAGCTTGCGCGGTTTGCCGTACCGCGTGGTCTGTCTGCTCGGCATGGACGACGGCGTGTTGCCGAGCCTCGCCCGTGCGGACGAATTCGATCTGATGGCCGCGTTCGGCAAAGCCGGCGACCGGCAGCGCCGCGACGACGAGCGCAATCTCTTTCTCGATCTGCTGCTCGCCGCGCGCAGCCGGCTCTTTATCGCTTATACCGGCCGCAGCATCCGCGACAATGCGCCGTTGCCGCCGGCCGCGCTCGTCGACGAACTGCTCGACCACCTCGCGCAGGTGTCGGCGGGCGAGGGCGCAAGTCCCGCGCAGCTTGAAGAAGCGCGCCAGGCGTTCATCGTCGATCACCCGTTGCAGGCGTTTGCGTCGGAGTACTTCACCGCGCAGCCCGATCTATTTACCTACGACGCCGATCGCGCGGAACTTGCCACCTTGCTTGCGGCGCCGCAGCAGCAAGCAGCCGCGCCATTTTTCGATCACCCGTTGCCCGCTGAAGATGCCGCGCCCGTCGGATTCGACGAATTCGTGCGCTTCTGGCGTCATCCGGCGCGCGCGCTGCTGCGTGACCGCCTCGGCATTGTGTTGTCGGACGCCCAGGGTGAATTGCTCGACACCGAGCCGTTCGAACTCGATTACACAGGACGCGATGCATTGGCCGGCCGCTTGTTGCCCGTGCTGCTCGACGCCGACATAGAAGATGACGATCTCATGTTCGACCGCGTTCGGCGCGTGGCCGAGGCGAGTCCCGAGTTGCCCGGCGGCGCGACCGGCGCCGTGTGGCGCGCGCGAGAACTGGGCGCGTTGCGCCAGCTCGCCGATAGTGTGCGCCGCGAGGTGGCATCGGGCGTCGAACGCTTGCCGTTCGTGCTCGACATCGCGCCGCGTTGGCCCGATAACGCGGACATTGCGGGCGAGCTGTTCGGCGTTCATGACGCGGAGCTTCGCGAGGCCGCGCTGACGCCGCTGCAACTGCACGGCACGTTGAATCTGCTGACTGAAACCGGACAAGTGATTTTTCGCTACGCCAAACCTACTGCACGCGACTACCTTTCTGCATGGCTCGCGCATCTCGCCTATTGCGCGGCGCTGCCCGACGGTCCGCGTCGCACTGTCTGGCACGGCAGCGGTGAGAGCTTCGAGCTCGCGCCCGTCGCTGCCCCGCTCGAAGAACTCGCGCCGCTCGCCGCGCTGTTCAGGTCGGGGCGCAGGCTGCCGCTGCGTTTTTTCCCGAAGAGCGCGTGGGCGAAGGTGAGCGAAAGCGATTCGGCGGCGCAGGGCGTATGGATCAACGACCGCGTGCGCGGCGAGTCCGACGACCCCGCATTGCGCATCGCCCTGCGAGGTACGCCGCTTACGCTCGACGAACCGTTTGGCAGCCTCGCAGCGATCGTTTTCAAGCCGTTGCTGCAGCATCTGCGGAGCGTGTCATGAGCGGCGCGCTGCATCGTCATGCGCTAGCCGCTGAAGAGCTCGATGTATTCGCGTGTTCGCTCGACGGCGTTAATCAGATAGAGGCGTCGGCAGGTACGGGCAAGACGTGGAACATCTGCGCACTCTACGTGAGGTTGCTGCTTGAGAAGAATCTGAACGCTGACCAGATTCTCGTCGTGACCTTTACGAAGGCTGCGACCGCAGAACTGCACGAGCGCATTCGCGGGCGCCTCGCCGAGCTGCACCGCGCGATTGAAGTGGACGACGACGGCGGCGATCCGTTCATTCGCCGCCTCTTCGAAACGACGCTCGCGCCGGAGCGTGGCATTGACCGTGAAGCGGCGTTGAAGGTGGTGCGTCGAGCGCTGCGCACATTCGATCAGGCGGCGATCCACACGATCCACGCGTTTTGCCAACGGGCGTTGCAGGAAGCGCCGTTCGCCGCCGCAATGCCGTTCGCGTTCGAAATGGAAGCCGACGACGCCGCTTTGCGCTTCGAATTGGCGACCGATTTCTGGCGCGAGCAGGTTGAGCCCGTCGCGCATGCGCATCCGGCGTTCGCGGCCTGGCTGGTCGCGAAGAGAGCCGGCCCGGCGTCGCTCGACGAACAACTCGCGCGGCGCCTCAAAAAGCCGTTGGCGCAACTGCGTTGGGGCGTGATAGACGCCGAGGCGAGCGCCGATCCGCGAGCCGGCTTCGACGCTGCATGCGAACTGTGGCATGCGGAGCGCGATGCGATCATGGCGCTGCTCGAACAGGCGCAAGACCGGTTGAGCAAGACCACGCACAAGCCCGATCATGTGAGCGCCGCGATCGCCGCCTGGACCGAGTACTTCGCGCAGGGCGATTGCCATGCGCCGCCGCCACGGGCTGCGCTCAAATTGACGGCTTCCGCGTTGAAGAAAGCCACCAAGGTCAAGTTCGAACCGCCGGAGCATGTGTTCTTCGAGCATGCAGAAGCGCTGGCGGCAGCCGTTGTTGCGGCCGAAGCGGCGCAACGCGCGCGCTGGCTCGCGTTGATGCAGACCTGGCTCGACTATGCGCCCGCCGAACTGGTGGCGCGCAAGCGCACGCGCCGCGTCGTTTCGTTCGACGATCTGCTGTCCAATCTCTACCGCGCGCTCGCAGCACATCCGTGGCTCGCCGATGCGCTGCGAGCACGTTATCCCGCTGCGTTGATCGACGAGTTCCAGGACACCGATCCGCTGCAGTTCGCAATTTTCAGCCGCATTTTTGCGCCCGCAGGTCCGCTCTTTCTGGTCGGCGATCCAAAGCAGGCCATCTACAGTTTTCGCGCGGCGGATTTGCATACTTATCTGGCAGCGCGCGCGTCGGCTTCGGCGCGCTACACGCTTGCCGTCAACCAGCGCTCGACGGCGCCGATCGTCGAAGCTTGCAATCGGGTCTTCGAGGCAAACCCACAGGCGTTCGTGCTCGACGGCCTCGACTATCAACCGGTGCGAGCCGGCGAACGGCGCAGGCCGCCGTTGACGGACCCGGACGCCGAGGCTGGCGATTTCCGCGTCTGGACGTTGCCGCAAGGCGAGAGCGCATTGACCAAACGCCAGGCCCAGCGCGAGGCGAGTGAAGCGTGCGCGGCCGAAATCGTGCGGCTCCTGCGCGGTGCTCGCGAGGGCACCGTCACGATCGGCGACGCGCCCCTCGCGCCCGGCAACATTGCGGTGCTCGTGCAGACGCACAAGCAGGGCAGTCTGATCAAACGCGTGCTGGCGGCATGGGGCGTCGGCAGTGTGGAACTCGCGCAGGCCTCGGTGTTCGCGACGCTTGACGCAGAGCAGATCGAGCGGGTTCTCGCAGCCGTCGATACGCCTGGCGACCTGCGCCGCTTGCGCGCCGCGCTTGCGACCGATTGGCTTGGTCTGGACGCCGCGGCGCTGTGGCGTCTGGAACAGGTCGCCGACGCACCCGCTGTCGCCGACGATCCCGCGCACGCGGCGGACGCAATGGGCTGGGTCGAACGTTTTTCGCGCTACCGCACGCTCTGGCATGAGCGCGGCTTTGCCGTCATGTGGCGCACCCTGATGCGCGAACTGCGCGTCGCGCAACGGCTCGTGGCAGCGCCGGACGGCGAGCGGCGTCTGACCAACGTCAATCACCTTGCCGAACTCGTGCAGGCGCGGGCGGCCTCGCAGCCGGGTATTGCGCCGACGTTGCGCTGGCTCGCCGCGCAGCGCACCCAGGGCGGCGGCGAGGAGGCGCAACTGCGGCTGGAGTCGGACCGCAATCTCGTGCAGATCGTTACCGTGCACAAGTCGAAGGGGCTGGAATACGCGGTCGTGTTCTGTCCGTTCCTGAACGACGGCGGCTTGCGCGAGCCGCCGTCGTCGGGCTTACCGGACGCACGCGAGTATCACGATGCCAGCGGCGACGCGGTGCTGCACTACGGTTGTGACGACGACGAGGCCGAACGCGCGACCCGTCACGCGGCGCGCGAGCAGGCGGCCGAACGGGCGCGGCTCGTCTACGTTGCGCTGACTCGCGCCGTGTACCGCTGTTATCTCGTCGCGGGCACGTACCTGTCGTCGCGCTCCACGAAAGAGTCGCGACGCAGCGTGCTGAACTGGCTGGTGGCGGGCGGTGGCTACGAGTTCGACGGCTGGCTCGCCGAGCCGCCCGACGAGGCCGCATTGTCCGCGCGCTGGCAAGCGCTGGCGGGTCATCCGATCGCATTGCAACCGTTGCCGAAGGTCGAGCGCCGCGCGCCGCTCGAAAGCATGCATGAAAGCAGCGCTGACAAGCGGGCGCGCAGTAATCGCCGGCCCTTGCGAGATCAGTGGCGCATGGCGAGCTTCAGCGGTCTGATTGTCGCGGGCAGTAAGGCCGAAGACGCGCAGCCGCCGGTGGAAGAAGTGCGGCCCGATCACGATGAAATCGCCGATGCGCTCGTCGCCACGCCGGTCACGGTGTCCGAGCCGGCGCTGGAGGCGCAGTCCCTTGCCGCCGATGACATTCTCGCGTTTCCGCGCGGAGCCGCGGCGGGCGAATGCCTGCATCGCATGTTCGAACTCGCGGATTTCAGCGATCCGCAAAGCTGGCCGGATGCGATACGCGGCGCGTTGCACGAGCGTCCCGCACCGGCGTCGCCAGAGCTTGCTCCGCGTTTGCCGGCGATGATGCACAAACTTCTCGCTGATGTCGTCAGCACCGAACTCGTGCCTGGCATGACGCTGGCGCGACTCGATCCGCGGCGGCGCCTGAACGAACTCGAATTCCTGTTCGCGGCACCGTCGCTCGACTTCGCCGTGCTGCGCGAATTGCTGGTCGCACACGGCTATCCGGACGTCGCGCTCGAGCCCGGTGTGCTGCGAGGTTTCGTCAAAGGATTCATCGACATGATCGTCGAGCACGACGGACGGTTCTGGATTGTCGACTGGAAATCCAACCATCTCGGCGATACCGAGCAGGATTACGCCGCCGCACCGGTCGAAGCGGCGATGGCGAGCCATGCCTATCACCTGCAGGCGCTGCTTTATACGGTCGCGCTGCATCGTTATCTGAAGACTCGCGTGCGCGATTATTCGTACGAGACGCATATCGGCGGCTATCTGTATCTGTTCGTGCGGGGCGTTCGTCCGCATTGGCGCGACGCGGAAGCCCAAGCCGGTGTGCACGTGAGGCGGCCTGCGTTCGAACTCGTTGCGCTGCTCGATGCGGCGATGATCGGAGGTGCCGCATGAGCACGTTCAATCAGACCGTGTCGGCGCCGCTTCAACTCGACGATCTCGGTGTCAATCTGCCCGCGCCCGCGGACTTCAGCATTGCCCTGGCGGAAGGCTTCGCCCGGCGCATCGGTGTCCTGGCACGACGCGGCGGGGCGTCGACGGAAGCCGTCAGATGGGCAGCGCGCGCGGCGTTCGCGGCGAGCCGCGCGACCGCGGAAGGGCACGTGTGCGTACCACTGGCCGCGCTCGCGCGTCGGTTCGAGGCGTCCACGGCCGAAGTGCGGATGGCTTTGTTTGCGAGCGGCATGGCGAGCGACGGGTCGCAAGCGGCGTCCGCACTACGTCCTTTGGTGATCGACGCGCAAGGGCGGTTGTACCTCGCGCGTTACTACGAGTACGAGCGGCGTCTCGCGCGGGCGCTGGTCGCGCATGCGGGTGCACCGATGCGCGCGACTGTGTTGGAGAGCGCACGGGGCCTTGGCGACGCGGGGGAGCGGTTTGCGGAGCATGCCGCCGGAACGTTGCCAGCAAGCGCTCGCGGCCGAGCCGGCGGGGAAAAGGGCACGGCCTTCGATAGTGAGGCCGCCGTCGATACGAGCGCGAACGCCGACACAACCCAAACCCTCCATCAACGGCTCGTGCGCTACTTCGGCCCCCCGAAAGACGATGAAGTCGACTGGCAGCGCGTGGCCGCTGTCATGGCGTTGTCGGGGCGTCTCACCATCGTTAGCGGCGGTCCGGGCACAGGCAAGACTACAACGGTGGTCGGCGTGCTCGCGTGCCTGCTCGACGCGCGCGCCGATCTGCGAATCGCGCTCGCGGCGCCCACCGGCAAGGCGGCGCAACGCATGCAGGAAGCGCTGCTGGCGCGCGCCGGGGATTTGCCGCCTGAACTCGCCGCGCGTTTGCCGCAAACTTCGTACACGCTGCATCGTCTGCTCGGCTCAGGGCCCAGCGGGCGCTTCCGGCATCATCGGGATAATCCTCTGCCTTATGACGTGGTCGTGATCGATGAAGCATCCATGATCGACGTTGCGATGGCAGCCCATCTGCTCGACGCCATTGCACCGCACACGCGGCTCGTGATGCTTGGCGATAAAGATCAGCTCGCAGCGGTAGAGGCCGGCGCTGTGTTCGCCGAACTCAGCGCGCGGCCGGCGTTCAGCGCGCAGGGCGTGAAGCGAATCGCCGGTGCGCTCGGCATCGGAGAGGCGCGACTCGCGCAGGCGCTGCCACGACTGGCCGAAGACGTCGACGAACAGCCAGAACGCTTTTGGCAAACCGGTCGTTCGGCGGATTACGCGTCGGATCTTTTCGATGCCCCGCCCGACGACCTGTTCGCCGCGCCCGACGCGGCCAGCAACGTCGCCAGCAACTCAGCGAGCAACTCAGTCAGCAACTCAGTCAGCAACTCAGTCAGCAACGTCGGCGACCCTCGCAGCGCAGATCCGCACGGCGCCGACGCATCAGCCGCCAGTGCGCGATCCGGAACGGCGGGCCACGAGTCGCAAAGCCCACTCGCGGATTGCGTCGTCTGGCTGGAGCGCAACTATCGATTCGGACTGGAATCTCCGATTGGCCGTTTGTCGCTGGCGATTCGCAACGGCGCGGCGAGCGCGGCGCTCGATGTGCTGCTCGACGACGCCACCCAACACTCGGCGTCGCTTTACGAAGACGCCCACGTGGCGCTGGCCGAACGCACTGTCGAGCGCCTCGCGGCCGGGTTCGCGCCTTATGCCAACGCGCTTGCCGCAGCGCTCGCCGCGGAAACTCCGGACCCGCTGCCGTTATTCGACGCGTTGAATCGCTTCCGGGTTCTATGCGCGACCCGCCTGGGACCGCGCGGCGTCGATCAGGTGAACGCGCTAATGGCGGCGCAGGTGCGGCGCTCGGCCGGCGTGACGCTTGCAGTCGGCGCCCAGTGGTTCGCCGGGCGGCCGGTGATGGTCACACGCAACGACTACGCGCTGGGGCTCTTCAATGGCGACATCGGAATCGCGTTGCCCGGTGCGGGCGGCGCGCTGCGCGTCTATTTCAGGACCGCCGACGGCGGTCTGCGCGCGGTGTCGCCGGCCGCGCTGCCCCCACATGACACCGCGTTCGCGCTGACCGTGCACAAGTCGCAAGGCTCGGAGTTCGAGCATGCGGTGTTGATGCTGCCGTCCACGTTCAGCAGGGTGTTGTCGCGCGAGCTGGTTTATACGGCGATCACCCGCGCTCGCGAGCGCGTCGAAGTGATCGGCGCTAGCGCGGTGCTGGCTCAGGCCATCGCCACGCCCACTCAGCGAGACTCCGGCCTTGCTGCGAGAATCGAGGAGGCATCGCGCGGCCGTTAGCCGATGAATCGCGATACTGCCGGCGACTGCTGCATCGCCAGCCAGGCGCGGGACATGCGTCTGTCCGTTCACGCCGCACCGTTCGGGCTGCGCCAGCCGATGCTGCAGATGCCCCGGCACCTCCCGAATCGCGCGCGCCAGAGCGCAAAGGGTGCGCCGCTCCCCGCCATCTACATTCGAATGTTTTCTTCAATCTAGCGTCATGACATCCCGCTATTTCATTCCGCCGAACGAGATCGAACTGACCGCAGTGCGTGCGCAAGGAGCGGGCGGTCAGAACGTCAACAAGGTGTCGAGCGCGATCCAGCTGCGCTTCGACGTGCGCGCTTCGTCGTTGCCCGAAGTGCTCAAGATGCGCCTCCTCGCGTTGTCCGATCGCCGCATCACGCGTGAGGGCGTGGTGGTCATCAAGGCGCAGGAACACCGGACTCAGGAACTGAATCGTGCGGCGGCGCTCGCGCGGCTCGATGAACTCGTGGAAAGCGTCAGCGTGACGCGCAAGCCGCGCGTTGCGACGCGGCCGACACGCGCATCGAATGTACGGCGTCTCGAGAGCAAGCTAAGGCGCAGCGAGATCAAATCGGGCCGCAGCCGCGTGGACGACTAGCGAGGCCGTCCGCCCGCGCGCAACCCTATTGCGGGACCGGCCGGCATCGTCGGCACGAAGTCGACGCACAGCACGTGCGTCTTGCCGTCGCGGTCGAAGGCGAGCGCCGCGGTATAGCAGTCTTCGCCGTCCGCGAGCGAGTAGTGCGGACCCATCATCGCGACGCGTCCGCGTGCGGCCAGCGCGTGCTTGAGATAGGCGCGCCGCGACCAGTTGCTGCAAGCGCTGCTCGCGATCGGTGCGAGCCGCTGGGGCGGCGGCGGTACGAAGGCGGCGGTGACGGATGCCTGGGTCTGCTGACCGTGCTCGTCGGTGATGAACACCCGGCGCGCCTCGCCCAGGTGCCACACGTTGTGCGCGGCCTGCTGCAGGTCGCCCGTCGTCCGGTAAGCCTCGGCGGCGGCCATGACCGCTTCGGCGAAGCCTTCGAAGCCGAGTTGCTTGTGACGCGCATGCGCGCGCTCGTATTCCGCGAACTTGCCCCACATCGACTCGATCTGCGCCGGCACTCTCGCAATGGCCGCCTCGACCGAACCATTGGGCTGGCCGAGCCAGAAACCCTGGACGAAATCGACGTCGGCCTGCATCAGGATCATCAGTTCCTCGTCCGTTTCGACGCCTTCGGCGAGCACCAGCGTGCCGGACTGATGCAGCATCGCGATCAGATGGCCGATCATCGAGTCGTCGCCTTCGCGTTTGCCGGCGCGCGCAACGAGCGAGCGGTCGAGCTTGACGATGTCCGGCCGGAAGCGCCACACGCGGTCGAAGTTCGAGAAGCCGGTGCCGAAGTCGTCGATCGCGATCAGAAAGTCGCGAGGCTGCGAGGCGGCCAGCATGCTGGCGACGGCGGACTCGTCGTCGGCGGGCTGCTCGAGCACTTCGATCACGATACGTTCCTGCGGCAGGCCGAAGTGCGCGGACAACTCGTCGATGAAGGTGCGCTGCGGCCAGCCGGTCTCGAACACCTGCGGCCGCGTATTGAGGAACAGCCATCCGCTACTGATGCCTTGCTCCATGAAATTGGCGACGTGCAGGCAACGCGCGATGCGGTCGAGTTCGCGGGCGTCGGCCGCCGAGCGGGTGCCCGAAAAGAGAACCTCGGGCGAAACGGGCAGGCCGACCGGATCGAATGCGCGCAGCAGTGCCTCGTAGCCGACCACGCACTGATGCGTGACCGACAGCACCGGCTGAAACACGCTATGCAGCGTGAGCGCGCGCCACGTTGCGGTCCAGCCCGATTCGTCCCGGACCAGATGAGGAAGCAGGCCGCTCAGACTGACGTCGCTGACGGATGGCATAAATACGGGCGAGAGAGCGGACATGGTGGCATCGCGGCAATCGGGTGACGGGGTGCGCACGCAGACTCGGCGCACAGCGGATGCGCAACGTAATACTCAACGCGGACGCCCGCACCGCGCAGTGGGACGAACCCTGGAACGCTGAGAGCAGTGCCAGCCATGCGAACTCCGCAGAGTGGTCAAAATGAGTCTAGCAGCTTGCAAATTGCATGAATGTGCGGGCTGTCACAGAGAAGCGAACCAGCCAGGCCACCTGTGAGATCACGTGGCCACTCGCCGATGACGCAGGCCGCGGCGCCGGGTTTGGCTCGCCGCCGTTCCGGGCTGTGCCGCCTCGCGTTAATCCGGACCGACGGCCATCCGGCATTCGTGAGCTTGCATGAGCCGAGGGTAGCAGGGCGGGCCGTGTATGCCCGCCAAACTTCAGTTCCTGATGCTTATTGCATATTGAACCGATTCGGGCGCGGCTGTTCCTGGGCTGTTCCTTGATCGCACGCGGTGCACGTTGCGGGGTCGCCTGCAGCACCGGCGAGCGGCGGGTATGCTGCTGCTTTTCGTGAGATGGAGAGAAAGGATGTCGGAAATCGCGGTGGTCGCAATTTCAGTGGCGAAACCTGGCTATGAAGAGCAGTTGCGCGAGGCGCTCGAAGGTATTGTCGGACCGACGCGCAACGAGCAGGGCGCGCTTCAGTACGACTTGCATCGCGACGTTCAGGAGCCGCGCCGGTTCGTGTTTTTCGAGCGTTGGGAAAGTCAGGAGGCGCTGGCCGCGCACGCCAGATCCGCGCACATCACGGCCTACAAGGCGGCAGTGGCGGACTGGGTGGAACACGCGGAAATTCGCGTTGTGACGAAGATTCTGTAAGTCTTCCGCGCACCCGCAGATTGTCAGGGCGCGACACGTTCGTACGGCGAGTGATTGCCGGGCCGCTGCCGGCCCGAGCGACGCTCGCCGTCGACGTTAATGCGTGGCTTGCGGCACGTCGAGAATCAGGATGATGGTCCAGTCCGCTTCGCCGTCGTGATGATATTGGCGCTCGGCGACGATAAACGGTTGCTGCTTGCCGTCCGGGCCGAGAAACAGCACGTCGCCTTCCATCGGCAGGCATTCGACGGGAGGCAGCGCAAGGAACGCTTCCTGACCGCCGCGCGGCATCAGTTTTTCAATTTTGCGGGATGCTGCTTCGGTCCATTCGATATCAAGCTGGATGTTGCTCATGCTGTCCTCCGCACCAGGGTGCGCACGGTTAGATTCCGGCAGGGCGCCGGTCGGTGCGCGACTTTAGCATACCGGGCATCGCGCGCCGGCCGGTGCATAAGACAATAAAAAAGCCGAAACCAGCGATGCCGGCTTCGGCTTTTTCACCTTCGCGGCGAGGCCGCAGGTGCACTCACCCCGTGCGCCAGAAAGCGCCGGCTGCCGGCGTGTCTGACGACCGCTTACGAACTCGACGCGTCGGACTTCATGCCTTTCTTGTGATGCGGCGAGCTCTTGTGATGCTTCATGGGTGCAGGCGCGCTTTCCATGGTTTGCGGGCGATTTTGCAATTCCTGCGCGCGCTGCTCGACGTCGGCTGCCCGTGCCGGGTCGGTGCTCATCGTCACGCCGCTTTCCTGCGCGTAAGCCGCGCCGGTTACGGCACCGAGGGAAATCAGGATCGCGAGGGACACTTTCTTCATTGCTACCTCCGCAGAGTGGTTGTGGACCCAGGTACGTGTCTGTCCATGGGAAGGACAGTTCATTCTAGTCAGCAATATGCGCTCCAGCGGGGTGCTTTGTAACCGCGACCGCGCGGGCTTACATCTTGTTACTTGACGCGTATGCATAGCGCCTTGATATGCGCTCGACGATTCACGGTGTTCTCATCGCGGGGCAGATCGGCGGGTAGCACCTCGCGTCAGAAGAGACCAATGGCGCTGTACACGTGATATTGCGCAATGCCGATAAGCTCGTGTAGCGCGATCTCCGCGTTCACCAGGTTGGAGTAGCGCGGCAGCAGGCCGAGATGGGCGCGGCGCGAGCTGGAGATCAGCGGCTGTGGAAAGAGGCCGAAATGCTGGAAGTCGAGCATCGCGCGCGGCATGTGGTACGCCGAAGTGACGAGTATCAAGGAATCGTAACGTGACTGGCCGACAATAGCGGATACGTTGCGCGCATTTTCGTAGGTCGTCCGGCTACGGTTTTCCAGCACGATGTCAGAGCGCGGCACCTGTTCGCGTAGCAGGTACGGCAGGTAGGTGTCGGCTTCCGTCGCGGGATGCCGCTGCGGATTGCCGCCGCTAATAATCACGCTGCAGACGCTTGCGGCGCGCTTGCACGCCGCGTAGTTCTTAGCGCTGACGTCGATGCGCGTCATCACGTCGCGCGGCGGCACGAGCACCTTGTCGCGGTTGTACACGGTGCCGCCGCCGAGCAGGATGATCGCGGTGCGCGGGGCGAACTGTGCGGGCGTGCTGGTTTGCGCCTGCGGCTGGGCAAGGCGCAGTAAGGGTGCTGTTAGCCACCCGGCCGAAACCAGCCAGAAGAAGGCAATTGTGCAAAAGGCGAGAGGGCGTCGAGCGCGCTTCCATATCACGATTGCTGCAAAAAAAAGCGCTAATAAAATGAATAGAATCAATTTAGATGGGGTAACGTATGTCTTTCGGGATTAAATCTTCGAGCCTGCTATCGCGCCGCAGCGGTTGCATCGTCGGCTCGCAGGTAGAACGCTAACATGCCGTTCTGACGGGGGTTCCGAATCAAGACCAAGGCAGCACCTGGCGGAATTCGGCCGTAGCACTTGCGGCCAGCTTCCAGCCACGGGCGGGTGCCAGGCGCGTCACTGGTGGCGCGGTGACGTGTTGGCATAGATGTGTCATAGCTGCACTTTAAGAAAGAAGTGAGATGACCACGTATTCCAACGAAGCGGTACTCGAAGCGCTGCGGCGAGCGCAATATCGCCAGGTGCCATGGGCCAGACGGCCCGGCGTCTTCCAATATCTTCGCGCGCTAGGCCTCATGGACACAGTTCGGCAGCGCACTGTCGCGCCGGCGCCGGGCTTTCATGCCCCTGTCGACATTGCCGTCCTCACAGAACGAGGCCGCGCAGAATTCGCCCGGCTCTCACACGACGAGGGCCTTCTCACCTGGACCGCGCAGCGCATGAACGACTATGTTCTCGCTGCAGTAGAGAGCCGTTCACCGATGCCGCTCGAAGCTCGCCCGTAGCTGTTCAGCGCAGCTGGAGCAGGCCTTTACAATCCTTCATGGCCAGAACGTCCCTGTTGACCGAATGGCTTGCTGGCCTGCGCGGCTACACGCTCTAGTCGGCCTCCTATGCTTCCGGTCTCCGGCCGCGCCACGCGGACGGAGACCTGTCACGTCTTCCTTGAATCCTCAACCCACCCGGCTTGCAAGCGCAGATCCGGCGCGAGCAAAAAAAAGCCCGTATCACGAAGATACGGGCGTACCGGAATTACTGCTGCCACGCTGTGCTAATGGCGTTAAGTCAGACCGGTGACGCGAGCCGTGGTTCCCCGATATTCGCTGTCCATTCGCGGCGCCTTCGCTTTCACTTGTGCGCTCGCTGGCGCGCCGCGCACGCCGCGACCTAACGGCGGCGCGACGGCTCACCGTGCGGCGCTTCAGGCCGCGCGCGGACATTGCTCGCGATATCGCCGCGCAAGTCGCCCCGCGGCGTGGGCGGCGTGAACTCGCGGCTACGCGCAGCGCTTTGCTGCCATGCCTCCATCGAAGCCGTTCGATCAGGGCGCCAATTCCAACCTTGCGGGCGTTCTTGCGCGAGCGTCGATGCGGCCATTGATGAAAGCACAATGCCGCACAAAAGCAGTGACATTGGTTTCATGCTGAGCTCCCGTCCAAGCCCCGTGCATACCAGGCATGTTTGCATACCCATAAGGTATGTCTGCAGACGAAAGCACGCTGTAAGTAATGGTAAATGGATGTTTCATCCGCAACTCTCGGGTTGCTTCGGACGTCTGAGGCAGGCGCAGGCGGAGTCGAACAGGTGGTCGCACCGGCAGTGGAAGCTCGCTCGTCGCGTTAGTGTTTTGCCAAGGGGATGGGGGGCTGTCGCAGCTGCCGTGAAGAGGCGTGCGAAAACGGTCGGCGGGGGAAGTCGCTGAAACGCGGAGTCGAGCGACGCCGCACGAAGTGAAGCCGTGGGACCAGGCCGGCTCGAAAGCCGTCCTAAATGCATTATCGGCAGTCAGCCTGCCGGCAATGAAGCCGTCGGAACAGAAGTCCCCGCAACGAAGCTACCGGAACGCAAACCGTCCGAAGCGCTCCCGTCGAATAAAGCCGCCGAACCGAGGCCGTCGAAGAAACCCGCCGGGCAGTCGCCGGGCGGTTCCAGATATGCTTCGGGCGCCCGCAGGCGCCCGGAGACAGACGATTTCGCTTAAGCCATCTTGACCGGCGCGCGCCACGATTCCGGATTGGTCCAGAATGCGCCGCGCAGACGGTCACGGCTCGGCGGTGCCGGCGGCTTCGCCGCGGTCGCGCCAATGCGTCCGCGCAGCGAGATTTCGCGTCCGCTCGTGCCCAGTCGCTTAACTATTTCGGCGAGCGTACCATCGGCTTGCCACTCGTCGAAACGGCGGCGGCAGGTCGGCGGCGACGGATAGCGGCCCGGCAGTTTGGACCAGCCTTCGCCTGTCGACAGCACCCACAGCACGGCGTTGACGACGGCGCGCGCTTCGACGCGCGGTCGACCGCGACGCTCGCTCCGTGCAGGCTCCGCACAGAACAACGCCTCGACCAGCGCCCACTCGTTGTCTCTCAAATCGTCGAACAGCATCATGTTTCACCTCAGCGAAGCTAACTCCGGTGCGCTGCCCCGCGCCGCGCACTCTCCACGCACTCGATAGGCGAGTGCCAAGGGGGTCGGGTTTGCCACGGTCTGCTATGCAGTCAGAAGTCATGGCGCCGACCCTGTGAGCATGTAAATGCAGGATGTGTGCCAAGTTGAGTCCAACCGCCTGAAAGCCCCGTGACAGCGGGCCAGCGCGGGCGCTAGCTAGGGCCGTATGAGAATCCAAAAAACCCATCTCGCAAATCGGGACAATCACCAATCTTGTGCAGCCAGGCCCGCAGCGCGTGCGTTTGCGCCTTATTGCTGCATTGCAGCGGCGTCGTGAAATGCGGTGCTGGGCGGCCACGGACGGGTACAATGTGCATCAAACAATGCCATTGATGAGCCGACTAAATGAATGTCACGCTGCGCCAGCTAAGGGTTTTCATCGAGGTCGCGCGCCTGCAGAGCTTTAGTCGCGCGGGCGATGAGATCGGCTTGACGCAATCCGCGGTGAGCCGTTGTGTGCGTGAACTGGAAGGGGAAATCGGCCTGAAACTGATCGACCGGACAACCCGCGAGGTGCAGCTCACCGACGTGGGCGGCAATCTCGTCGCGAGCGTGTCGCGCCTTCTGATCGACCTGGACGACGCATTGCGCGAAATTCGCGAAATCGGCGAGCAGCGTCGTGGGCGCGTCGTCGTGGCCGCAAGTCCGACTGTCGCGTGCCGGCTGATGCCTGGCGTGCTGGCCTCGTGTGGCGAGCGCTTTCCGCACATTGCGCTCGGCTTGCGCGACGACGTGCAAAGCGACGTCGTGCGCAAGGTCAAATCCGGAGAGGTGGATTTCGGCATGGTCATCGGCCCGTTTTCCGCCGACGATCTGTTGAGCGAATCGCTCATGACCGACTCTTTCTGCCTCGTGTGTCGCGACGATCATCCGCTCGCGCGGCAGAAGGAACTAGGCTGGGCCGATCTCGAGGGCCAGCCGCTCGTCATGCTTGATTACGCGTCCGGCAGCCGGCCGATCATCGACGCCGTCATGCACGAGTACGGTGTGAACGCCAACGTGGTGCAGGAACTGGGGCATTCCGCGACGGTTTTTGGGCTCGTCGAGGCGGGCATTGGCGTGAGCGTGCTGCCGTGGCTCGCGTTGCCGTTGCCTGCGGGCGCCGCACTGGCCGCGCGGCCCTTGGTGCCGCGGGCTGAGCGCACGGTCGAACTGGTGCGGCGTCGCGATCGCTCGTTGTCGCCGGCAGCTGAGGCAGTATGGGATTTGATCCGCGAATTACCGGCGCGGGCCGAGGATCTGACCTGATTCGATCAACGGATAGCACCCTTTCGGGGCTTGCGGCGGCACGAATGTCGGATGCTCCTGACCGTCGCCTTCGTGGCTCCGTGCCCGCGGCGTGTGCGTGGCTCGCCATCTGGACGCTGGACGCCAGGCTAAACTCCCGTCTGCGCTCGCTGCCGGTTGTGCCCGCCCGGAGCGCTCTATCTGACATTCCCGTTGACGCTTAGCCCTTTGCTTAGCCATTTTTCTATCTCGACATCACCTGGAAGCCTCGATGAGCGAATCGGAATTCTCCGTGCCATCCGTCCCTAACGCGCGCGATGCGGTGCGCGCGCTGCGTCCCTCGCAGATCCGCGAAGTGGCCAACGCCGGCTTTGGCGTCGCCGACGTGCTGCCTTTCTGGTTCGGAGAATCCGACCGCGTGACGCCGGCCTTCATCCGCGACGCCGCAAGCGCCGCGCTGTCCGCGGGCGCGACGTTCTATACGCACAATCTCGGCATTGCGCCGCTGCGCTCGGCGCTCGCGGACTACGTGAGCGAACTTCACGGCAAGACGACGCCGGACCATATCGCCGTGACGAGCGCGGGCGTGAACGCGCTGATGCTTGCGGCGCAACTGGTAGTGGGCGCGGGTGACCGTGTGGTTGCCGTCACGCCGCTGTGGCCGAATCTCGTCGAAATTCCGAAAATTCTCGGTGCGCATGTCGAAACAGTCTCACTCGACTACGGCGAACATGGCTGGCAGCTCGACGTGGAGCAATTGCTGGCAGCGCTTACGCCCGACACCCGCATGCTGCTCGTCAACTCGCCGAACAACCCGACCGGCTGGGTGATGACCCGTGAGCAGCAGCAGGCGGTGCTCGCACATTGCCGACAGCACGGTATCTGGATCGTCGCGGACGAAGTCTACGAGCGTCTCTATTATCCGGACCATTCCGACGACGGCGAAAGCGCAGTGGGCGCACGCACCGCACCGTCGTTTCTCGATCTCGCCACGCGCGACGAGCGCGTGATCTGCGTGAACTCGTTTTCAAAGGCGTGGCTGATGACCGGCTGGCGGCTCGGCTGGATCGTCGCACCGGTGAGCCTGATGGACGATCTGGGCAAGCTGGTGGAGTACAACACGTCGTGCGCGCCGGCCTTCGTGCAGCAGGCGGGAATCGCTGCAGTCGAGCAGGGCGAGCGCTTCACGCAGGAACTGGTGCGCGAATTGAAGGCGTCGCGCGACCATCTCGTGCGGGCGTTGTCGGCCGTACCCGGCATCGACGTCAAGGCGCCCGCCGGCGCCATGTATCTCTTTTTCTCGATGACGGGCGCTTCGCGCAGCCTGGAGCTCTGCAAAGCCATGGTGCTGGAAGTGGGCTTGGGGCTCGCGCCGGGCAGTGCATTCGGTCCGCAGGGCGAGGGGTTCCTGCGCTGGTGCTACGCGTGCGACGTGGCGCGGCTCGACGCGGGCGTCGAGCGCCTGAAGCGGTTTCTAACATTGCATCGAACGTCGTAGTTCGCGCGTGGCGCGCGGAAGAACCTCGATGACAAGCGCACTCCGGCAAATGCAGGCGCGTTGCGCAGGCAGGCGTCGGCTCACGCATTACGCGCCGATGCGGCGGGCATTTTGTCCTTGGGTTCGGCTTTACGCACCGATTGTTTTTGCGTAATATGGCGCTCAGTCACGCGATTCCTGTCCGGAATATCGCTGCTCCGTCCGGCTGGGTTTGGCTCGATAGTCTGTTTCGCCTCCCCCCGGTGCGTGCTCCCATCAATATGACCGATCAGAATCGGGCGAGCGCGTCTTCAGTTCCACATCGTCTGTTTGATCCGGTTCTTTGACCACAGGGTCTGACCTAGCTGCATGAATACCCAAGAGGCGAAGATCGTCCTCGAGACAGCCTTGATCTGCGCGCAGGAGCCGTTAAAACTCGGCGATTTGCGCAAGCTCTTTGCCGACGGCGTGTCGGCAGACACCGTTAGGACATTGCTCGAAGACCTGAAACAGGATTGGTCGGGGCGCGGTGTGGAGTTGGTCGGGCTGGCGTCGGGCTGGCGGTTTCAAAGCAAGCCCGCGATGCGTTCGTATCTGGATCGTTTGCATCCCGAGAAACCGCCGAAATACTCGCGCGCGGTGCTCGAAACGCTCGCGATCATTGCGTACAGGCAACCGGTTACGCGCGGCGACATCGAAGAGATTCGCGGCGTCACGGTGAACACGCAGGTCGTGAAGCAGCTCGAAGATCGCGGCTGGATCGAAGTGATCGGGCATCGCGACGTGCCGGGACGTCCCGCGCTGTACGCGACAACGCGCCAGTTTCTCGACGACCTCGGTCTGCGGGCGCTAGACGAGTTGCCACCGCTCGCCGACCCGTCGGCGCAACTGAATGCGGATCTGCTGGGCCAGCATGCAATCGAGTTTTCCGACGTCGAATCCGCGGAGACACCGGCGTCGAACGAAGCGAGCGAGCACATCGCGCTCGAACAGCCTGAGGCGACCGGCGCAGTAGCACCAAGCGACGCTGAGCAGGCGGCAGGAACGGAAATCGCTGCGGAAAAGGGCGAGACACACGAGGGTGAGGCACACGAGGCGCAGCATGTCGATGGCGTGCAGCTCGAGCCCGCTGAGCGGCTGGAAGCAGCGGCTGAGAGAGCCGCGAGCGTCGACAGCCACGAGAGCGTTGAACAAGTCACACCCGAATTAAAGGCAGCGCCTGAGACGGCGGGCGAACCGGGCGAGGCGGCTACGCCGACGCCTACCGAAGCGGCAAACGTTGCACCGCTATCCGGCGCCGCAGAGTCTGAAGTGAATCAAGATCCGGTCTCCCAGGCCGATCCGGCAATACCCGCGCACGGTTTGGGCGTACTCCGCGATACGGAGCACGCCGCCGAACCGAACTCGACCACGGCGGCGCGCGGCGATCAGGAAGATCGTCGCGATGCTGCACAGGACGCAGGCATTCTGACCGACGACGAACCCGAGTCGCGCAGCGCCTGACGTAACCGAACTTTTTTTGCCGCGCCCGCAATGGGCGCGCGCGACCTGACATTTTGAGGTTGTTTTGACACATACCCACGACACCGATTCGTCCGAATCCGAGCGCGCCGTGCCGTCGGCGCGCGCTGACGAAACGCGCACCACGCAAGCGTCGGCAGGCGAGAGCGAGCGCCCGGCGCAGACCACGGAAGCAGACGGTGAGGACCGTCCGCGCCGCGGCCTGCGTCGCGGACCGCGCAGCCTGATCGCCCGGCGCCGCGCCGGAGCCAAGACGAAAGCCGCGGAAGGTGCGCCTGGGCAGGCCGCGCCGGTCGTCGCCGAGGCTCCGCCGGACGGCGAAGTCGTGGCGAAGGTGCGCATGCCGCGTAAAGAGGCGGGTGCGAAAGGTCAAGGGCCGCGCCGCAATGCGGGCGGTCAGAAACGCGAAGGCCAGCGCGAAGGCGCGCCTCGCGAGGGCGGCACCCGCGAGACCGCTGCTCGCGAAGGTCAGCGCGAGCGCCAGCCGCGTGCAGGCGGTCAGCGCCAGAACCGGCGAGGTGGCGAAGCCCCGACGGCAGCGGCCGACGCGACTCAGGACGACTTGTTCTCGTATGTGACGTCGCCGGCATTCGACGCCGACAACAGCACGACGGGCGGCGTGCGCGCACCCATGCTGCGCGGTGGCAAGCCGGCCGCGCCCAAGCGCGTGCTCGCTGCCGACGATGACGCGCCGAAGCTCCACAAGGTCCTGGCCGAAGCCGGCATGGGTTCACGACGCGATATGGAAGAGTTGATCGTCGCAGGCCGTGTATCGGTCAACGGCGAGCCGGCTCACATCGGCCAGCGCATCATGCCGACCGATCAGGTCCGCATCAACGGCAAGCCGGTCAAGCGCAAGCTCCCCAACAAGCCGCCGCGCGTGCTGCTGTATCACAAGCCGACCGGCGAGATCGTGAGCCACGCCGATCCGGAAGGCCGGCCGTCGGTGTTCGACAAGCTGCCGCCCATGAAGACCGCCAAGTGGCTCGCGGTCGGCCGCCTCGACTTCAATACCGAAGGTCTGCTGATGCTGACCACTTCGGGCGATCTCGCGAACCGCTTCATGCACCCGCGCTACAGCGTCGAGCGTGAGTATGCGGTGCGCGTGGTCGGCGAGCTCGCCGAAGGCATGCGTCAGAAGCTGCTGCACGGCGTCGAACTCGAAGACGGTCCGGCCAACTTCCTGCGTATCCGCGATGGCGGCGGCGAAGGCACGAATCACTGGTATCACGTTGCGCTTGCTGAAGGGCGTAATCGCGAAGTGCGTCGTATGTTCGAAGCCGCGGGCCTGATGGTCAGCCGCCTGATCCGTACACGCCACGGCCCGATTTCGCTGCCGAAGGGCTTGAAGCGCGGCCGTTGGGAAGAACTCGAAGACAACCAGGTGCGTGCGCTGATGGCGTCGGTGGGACTCAAGGCGCCGAGCGAGGAGCGCGGTAGCCGCGGCTCCGCGCCGGAGCGCAAGCAGCCCGATCCGATGCAGACGTCGATGGGCTTCATCAGCCGCGAACCGGTGCTGATGTCGCATAGCCGCTTCGAACAACAGCCGCGCGGTCAAGGCCGGCGCGGTGCGGCGGGCGGCGGCTTTGGCGGCGGCGCGGGGGCGGGTTTCGGCGGCGGTTACGGCAATCGCGGTGCTGGTCGTGGCGCTGGTGGCTTCGGCGGTCCCGGCGGCGGCGCGGGTGGTGCCGGTGGTGCCGGTGGTGCGCGTGGCGGCCGTGACGTCGACGGTAATCGCGCGCCTTCCGGCGGCGGCAATCGGGCGGCGGGCGGCGGCAAGCGAGCCGGCGGCAACGGCCCGAACCCCGGCGGCGGCAATCGTGCGCCGGGCGGCAATCGCCCGAATTCGGGCGGCGGCAACCGCGCGGGTGGCGGCAACGCCAACTCGGGCGGTGCGAACCGAGGTGGCGGCGCGCCTCGCGGCCGTTCGCGCGGGCGATAATCGCCTGGCATCGGCTGGCGTTGCGCATGCGTTATAACGAGCCGCAACGCTCGCCGTCATGACTCGGTGTACGTCTTCGGTTGCCTGGAAACGCTTGGACACGTAACGCACGAGGGCTGTGCAGGCGGAAGTAGGGGCAGGTTGTCTCGCCCCAGCTTGCAAAAGTCGCGAGGCGTCGCCATATCGTCCAAAGATCCCCATGAAATCAGGCGGAAATGCGCTTGGCACGGCGTTCTGCGGTTTGCGTTTGTCCTGAAAAATGGCTACAATCGCGAAGTCGCTGGGCGTGCGGCTTTTCATGTGCGGCTCAGGTGCGACCACCGGTAATAAGATGATGGGCGTTTAGCCCATTTTTTTTTGCCGCTCAGTTCATCGTGGTTCGTCATCTCGGGTAGCACGAACGTGCGCCGGCCAGGCGCGCGGCCCGCATTGGTTGTTTGCAGAACAAGCGGCAGGCTCGCTGCGCGAACATCTAAGAGGGCACTGTGCAACTGACGGAACTGATTGAAACCACGGTCGTGGGACTCGGCTACGAGCTCGTCGATCTCGAGCGCACCGGGCGCGGCATGCTGTGTATTTATATCGACCAGCCGGCCGGCATCGCGATCGAAGACTGCGAGAAAGTCACGCGTCAGCTCCAGCACGTACTGACGGTCGAAAATATCGATTATGAGCGGCTCGAAGTATCGTCGCCGGGGCTCGACCGTCCGCTAAAAAAACTGGCGGATTTTGAACGCTTCGCAGGCAGCGAAGTGGTAATCACATTGAAAAAGCCATTGGACGGACGGAAATCGTACCGGGGTATTTTGCATGCTCCGCAAGGCGAGACCATCGGTCTGGAATTTGAAGGGAAGGAAGGCGCCGCGATGCTCGATTTCACGCTCGCGGACATGGACAAAGCACGCCTCGTTCCGAAAGTTGACTTTAGGAGCCGCAAACAATGAGTCGCGAAGTGTTGATGCTGGTGGATGCGCTGGCGCGCGAGAAGAACGTCGATAAAGACGTGGTATTTGCCGCGCTCGAAGCGGCCCTCGCTTCGGCCTCCAAGAAACTCTTCGACGAAGACGCGGATATTCGCGTCCATATCGACCGTGAAAGCGGCGAGCACGAAACGTTTCGTCGCTGGAAAGTGGTGCCTGACGAAGCCGGTCTGCAAGAGCCCGATCAGGAAATCCTGCTGTTCGAAGCACGCGAGCAGAAGCCCGAAATCCAGCTCGACGAATACATCGAAGAACCGGTGCCGTCGATCGAATTCGGTCGTATCGGCGCGCAGGCAGCCAAG
The DNA here is from genome assembly GCF_000383275.1 of Paraburkholderia caledonica. NCBI lineage: Bacteria > Pseudomonadati > Pseudomonadota > Betaproteobacteria > Burkholderiales > Burkholderiaceae > Paraburkholderia > Paraburkholderia caledonica. The sequence goes on from NZ_KB911044.1 coordinate 47,220, forward strand.
CAGGTGATCCTGCAGAAGGTGCGCGACGCTGAGCGTGAACAGATCCTGAACGACTTTCTCGAGCGCGGCGAGCACATCATGACCGGCTCGGTGAAGCGTCTCGACAAGGGCAACTTCATCGTCGAAACCGGCCGTGTGGAAGCACTGCTGCGCCGTGACCAGCTGATCCCGAAGGAAAACCTGCGCGTGGGCGACCGCGTGCGTGCCTATATTGCCAAGGTCGATCGCACCGCCCGCGGTCCGCAGATCGAACTGTCGCGTACGGCGCCCGAATTCCTGATGAAGCTGTTCGAGATGGAAGTGCCGGAAATCGAACAGGGCCTTCTCGAAATCAAGGCGGCGGCGCGCGATCCAGGCGTGCGCGCGAAGATCGGTGTGGTCGCTTATGACAAGCGCATCGATCCGATCGGCACCTGCGTCGGTATTCGCGGTTCGCGAGTGCAGGCCGTGCGTAACGAGCTCGGTGGCGAAAACGTCGACATCGTGCTATGGTCGGAGGATCCCGCTCAGTTCGTGATCGGCGCGCTCGCGCCGGCAGCCGTCCAATCGATCGTCGTCGACGAAGAAAAGCATTCGATGGACGTCGTCGTGGACGAAAACGAACTGGCGGTCGCGATCGGCCGCAGCGGCCAGAACGTGCGTCTTGCCAGCGAACTCACCGGCTGGCAGATCAACATCATGACGCCGGACGAATCTGCACAAAAGCAGAATCAGGAACGTGGCGTTTTGCGTGACCTGTTCATGGCGCGTCTCGATGTCGACGAGGAAGTTGCCGACATCCTGATCGACGAAGGCTTCACGAGCCTCGAAGAGATTGCCTATGTGCCGCTCAACGAAATGCTCGAAATCGAAGCGTTCGACGAAGACACCGTCCACGAACTGCGTAACCGCTCGCGCGACGCGCTGTTGACGATGGCAATCGCGAATGAAGAAAAGGTCGAAAATGTGGCGCTCGACCTGAAGAGCCTGGACGGTATGGACGCCGACCTGCTCGCGAAGCTGGCCGAACATCAGATCCAGACGCGCGACGAACTCGCGGAGCTGGCTGTAGATGAACTGGTCGAGATGACCGGAATGGAAGAGGATGCCGCTAAGGCGTTGATCATGAAAGCACGTGAACATTGGTTCCAGTGAGAAATGACCATGGCGCACTAAATTGAACGCGGCCGTCAGGCCGCATGACCCGATGCTAACCGCAAGGAATCGGTCCTTGCATTAAGAGGAATGAATGGCGAGTAACAACGTAGCCCAATTTGCCGCGGAACTGAAAATGCCTGCAGGCGTGCTGCTCGAGCAGCTGCAGGCGGCAGGCGTCACAAAAGCGAGCGAAGCCGACTCCTTGTCCGAAACGGACAAGGCGCGTCTGCTCGACCACTTGCGCAAGTCTCACGGCTCGACTGATGCAGACAAGCGCAAGATCACGCTGACGAAACGGCATACGTCGGAGATCAAGCAGTCCGATGCGACGGGCAAAGCTCGCACCATTCAGGTCGAGGTGCGCAAGAAGCGCACTTTCGTCCGCCGCGACGAAACCTCCGCTGATGGCGGAGATGCATCGAATCATGTGGCCGAGGCCGCCGAAGTTGACGATCTGGAACTTCAGCGTCGTGAAGAAGAAGCGCGGCACGCAGCCGAGTTGCTCGAGCAGCAGGCTCAGGAGCTGAAGGCGCGTCAGGAGCAGCTCGAACGCGAAGAGGCCGAGCGCCAGGCACGCGAGCAGGCTGCGGAAGCCGAGCGCCGTCGCGCCGAAGAAGAGGCGGCGAAGAAGCGCGCAGCGGCTGCGGCCGAGGCGGCAGCTCGCGAGAAGGCGCAGCCGGCACCGCAAGTTGCGAAGGTCCAAACGGCGCCTGCCAAACCGGCGGAGCCGGTCGTCGCGAAAGACACTGAGCAGGACGACGAGCGAGCCGCTGCGGAGCGCGCCGCGCAACGCGAAGCCGCCAAGAAGGCGGAAGATGCAGCGCGTCAAGCTGCGGAAAAGGCGCGTGCCGAACAGGAAGAAATCGCCAAGCGCCGCGCGGCGGCCGAAGCCGAAGCGCGCGCGATTCGCGAAATGATGAACACGCCGCGCAAGGCGCAGGTCAAGGCGCCGGAACCGGCACCGAAACCCGCAGAGCCGGCCAAGGCTGCTGAAGCCAAGGGCACGCTGCACAAGCCGGCGCGTCCGGCTGGCGAAGCGCCGGCACGTCCGGCTGCCAGGAAGTCGGCTGCCGCGGCTCCGGCCGCCACGACCACGCCGTCCGTTGGCGACAAGAAGAAGCCGGGCGGCAAGGGCGGCTGGCAGGACGACGCAGCCAAGCGCCGTGGAATCAAGACGCGCGGCGATACGAGCGGCGGCGTCGACCGCGGCTGGCGCGGCGGCCCGAAGGGTCGGGGCAAGCATCAGGACCAGAACACTACGTTCCAGGCGCCGACTGAACCGATCGTTCGTGAAGTGCACGTGCCGGAAACCATCACCGTGGCCGATCTGGCGCACAAGATGGCAGTGAAGGCGTCTGAAGTCATCAAGTCGATGATGAAGCTCGGCCAGATGGTCACCATCAACCAGATGCTGGACCAGGAAACGGCGATGATCATCGTCGAAGAACTGGGCCATCACGCGGTTGCGGCCAAGCTGGACGATCCGGAAGCCATGCTGGTCGAAGGCGAAGTGTCGGATGCCGAAGCATTGCCGCGTCCGCCGGTCGTCACGGTCATGGGTCACGTCGACCACGGCAAGACCTCGCTGCTCGACTACATCCGCCGCGCAAAGGTCGCAGCGGGCGAAGCCGGCGGCATTACGCAGCACATCGGCGCTTATCACGTCGAAACGCCGCGTGGCGTGATCACGTTCCTCGACACGCCGGGCCACGAGGCCTTTACGGCCATGCGTGCCCGCGGTGCGAAGGCAACGGACATCGTCATTCTGGTGGTCGCCGCCGACGACGGCGTGATGCCGCAAACGAAGGAAGCGATCGCCCACGCGAAGGCAGGCGGCGTACCGCTCGTCGTCGCGATCAACAAGATCGACAAGCCAGATGCGAATCCGGACCGCGTCAAGCAGGAACTCGTCGCAGAAGGCGTCGTGCCGGAAGAATACGGTGGCGATTCGCCGTTCGTGTCGGTGTCGGCCAAGACCGGCGCGGGCATCGACGACCTGCTGGAAAACGTGTTGCTCCAGGCCGAAGTGCTGGAACTGAAGGCACCGGTCGAAGCCCCGGCCAAGGGTCTGGTTATCGAAGCGAAGCTCGACAAGGGTAAGGGTCCTGTTGCAACGATCCTCGTCCAGTCGGGTACGTTGAACCGCGGTGACGTGGTGCTGGCAGGTAGCGCTTACGGTCGTGTGCGAGCCATGCTCGACGAAACCGGCAAGCCGACCAAGTCCGCCGGTCCGTCGATCCCGGTCGAAATCCAGGGTCTGTCGGAAGTCCCGCAGGCGGGCGAAGAAGTCATCGTCATGCCGGACGACCGCAAGGCGCGTGAAGTGGCGCTGTTCCGTCAAGGCAAGTTCCGCGACGTCAAGCTGGCCAAGCAGCAGGCCGCGAAGCTCGAGAACATGCTGGAGCAGATGGGCGAAGGCGAAGTGGCGTACATGCCGCTCATCGTCAAGGCCGACGTGCAAGGTTCGCAGGAAGCGTTGGTGCAGTCGCTGCTCAAGCTTTCCACCGACGAAGTGCGCGTGCAGATCGTGCACGGCGCCGTGGGCGGCATCAGCGAGTCCGACGTCAACCTGGCAACGGCTTCGAAGGCGGTCATCATCGGCTTCAACACCCGTGCGGACGCGCAGGCTCGCAAGCTGGCGGAAGCCAACGGTGTCGACATTCGCTACTACAACATCATTTACGACGCAGTGGATGAGGTGAAGGCCGCGATGTCCGGCATGCTGGCTCCGGAGAAGCGCGAAGTCGTCACCGGGACGGTCGAAGTGCGTCAGGTCTTCAAGGTGCCGAAGATCGGCGCGGTGGCCGGCTGTATGGTCACGGACGGCTACGTCAAGCGCTCGTCGTCGGTGCGCGTGTTGCGCAACAACGTCGTCATCTTCACGGGCGAGCTGGATTCGCTCAAGCGTTTCAAGGACGACGTGAAGGAAGTCCGCCAGGGCTTCGAGTGCGGTATGTCGATCAAGAATTTCAACGACATCGTCGAAGGCGACCAGTTCGAAGTCTTCGAGGTCACCGAAGTCGCGCGTACGCTGTAAGTCACGCGGCACGGTTCCAAGGGGCGGAGCGGGCATCAACGCCCACTCCGCCCGTTGTTTTTTGGAGCCGCCGTTTCGCCTGTCCGCGGCCGTCGCGCCGCGCGAATGCCGCGATTTTTCGAGTTTCGCGGCCGCGAACCAATTTTTTGCATCCGCCAAAACGGATCACACAACACCATGCCTAAAAAACGTTCTTCACCCAATCGCAACGTGCAGATCGCCGATCAGATCCAGCGCGATCTGTCGGAACTGCTGCGCGAGGTCAAGGATCCGCGCATCGGCATCGTCACGATTCAGAGCGTCGAACTGACGCCGGACTACGCACACGCGAAGGTCTATTTCACGACGTTGACGGGCGACCCTCAACAGACGCTCGCAGCGCTCACGCATGCGGCGGGTCATCTGCATAATCAGCTGTTCAAGCGCCTGCACATTCACACGGTGCCGACGCTGCATTTCCATTACGACCAGACGATCGAGCGCGCCGTTGAAATGTCCCGTCTGATTGACGAGGCGAACGCCAATCGCGCGAAAGACGACTAAGCGCAGTCGGCGCACGCATCCCGAGCCGCGCTACGCTGCATGCTGCAAGGCTTGGGTCGTCAAGGCGCAATATGCTGTTCCGGATTCCATAGAAACCCGTCTTCCCACATGACCGCACCTCAACGCCCCCGCGTGCCGCGCCGCGCGCTCGACGGCGTGCTGCTGCTCGACAAGCCGCTCGGCCTGTCGAGCAACGACGCACTGATTCGCGCGAAGCGCCTATATCTGGCTAAAAAGGCTGGACATACCGGCACGCTGGATCCGCTCGCGACCGGCCTGCTGCCGCTGTGTTTTGGCGAGGCCACCAAGTTTTCGCAAGATCTGCTCGAGGCCGACAAGACCTACGAGGCCACCATGCGCCTCGGCGTTCGCACCACCACTGGCGACGCCGAAGGGGAGCCGGTCGACACGCGCGCGGTGACGTGCGACGAGGCGGCGGTTCTTGCGGCGCTGCCGGCATTTGTCGGCGAAATCGTTCAGGTACCGCCGATGTACTCGGCGCTCAAGCGAGACGGCAAGCCGCTCTACGAATACGCGCGGGCCGGGCAGACAGTCGAGCGGGAAGGGCGCCAGGTGACGATTCACTCGCTCCAGTTGCTCGCTTGCGCGCTGCCCGATGTGACGTTCCGCGTCACTTGTAGCAAAGGCACGTATGTGCGCACGCTGGCAGAGGACATCGGCGAGGCGTTGGGTTGTGGGGCTCATCTAGTTGCCCTGCGGCGCACCGGCGTCGGCGCGCTGACGCTTGAGCATGCGGTGACGCTCGACGCGCTTTCGGATGCAACGGAAAGCGAGCGTGACGCGTGGTTGCAGCCGGTCGACGCCTTGCTGTCGACGTTCCCCTCGGTGTATCTGGACGAAGACGCGACGCGGCGCTTTTTGCACGGTCAACGGCTGAAGCTGTCCGAACTGAGTCTGAGCAGTGAAGCGGCGAATGCGCAGCGCGTGAGGGTCTACGCCGCGCAAGGGCGCCTGCTGGGCGTCGCAAAACAAGGTGAGGGCGTGCTCGCGCCTGAACGCCTCGTCGTGACGACGGCGAACTAGTCCCGCCACGCAAACCGAAAGCGCGTCAGATCCGCCTTTCGCCAGGCAACTCAATCGAGCTGATTGCGCCGCTGCAATGAAAAAGGCGGGACCGTTATAAAGCGGCCCCGCCTTTTTTGCATCTCGTCTATCAGGGAATGAAACGCGAGATCAATGCGCCGCCGCGGCAGCGGCACCGGCGTCGCCGCCGGCCTTCTCCGGTTTCGTGACCCAGATCAGCGCGATCAGCGCCACGAAGATACCGGCGGAAATGAAGAAGATGTCGTTCACGCCGAGTTGCGCGGCCTGTTGCGTGGCCATCGAATTGAATAGCCCATACGCTTGCGGCTGACTGAAACCCGCAGCGCCCATCTGGCGGATCGACTCGTCGAACACCGGGTTGTAGGCGTTGGCGCGCTCGGTCAATTGCGCGTGATGCATGATCGTCCGATGGTCCCAAGCCGTCTGGAAAATCGACGTGCCAATGCCGCCGCACATAATCCGCACGAAGTTCGACAAACCCGATGCCGCCGGTATGCGATTACCCGGCAAACCGGACAATGTGATCGAAACCAGCGGAATAAAGAAGCCGGCCATGCCGATGCCTTGAATCAGCGTGGGCAGTAGCAGCGAGTAGGTATCCACGCCAGTCGTATAACGCGAACGCATCCAGAAGCACAGCGCAAATACGAGAAACGACAACGTCGCGATATAACGCGGATCGGTGCGCGGCAGGACCTTGCCTGTGATTGGCGACAGCAGCACGGCGAAGAGACCAACCGGCGCCATGACGAGACCGGCCTCGGTGGCCGTGTAGCCGATATCGGTTTGCAGCCACAGCGGCAGCAGAACCAGATTGCCGAAGTAGAGCCCGTAGCCGACCGACAGCGCAATGGTGCCGCCCGTGAAGTTTCGTTTGCTGAAGAGCGACAGGTCGACCACCGGATGCTCGGCCGTCAGTTCCCACACAATGAAGAACGCAAGCGCTATCACCGCGACCAGCGTCAACACGACAATAGTCGTAGACGAAAACCAGTCGAGGTCCTTGCCCTTGTCGAGCATGACCTGCAACGAGCCGACCCAGACGATCAGCAGGCCGAGACCGACACCGTCGATCGGCGCCTTTCTGACGACGGAATCGCGGTTGCGAAAGATCATCCACGTCGCGAGCGCGGCGATCGCGCCGACCGGAATATTGACGTAGAAGATCCAGGGCCACGAGATGTTGTCCGAAATCCAGCCGCCCAGGATGGGGCCGGCGACCGGCGCGATCAGCGTGGTCATCGCCCACATCGATAACGCCATCGGCGCCTTGGCGCGCGGATAACTCGCGAGCAGCAGCGTTTGCGACAGCGGAATCATCGGGCCGGCCACCGCGCCTTGCAGCACGCGCGAGGCGAGCAGGAAGGGCAGAGTCGGCGCGAGGCCGCACATCCATGACGAAATCACGAACAGCACGATCGACGCCATGAAGAGGCGCACCTGGCCGATGCGGTCAGTGAGCCAGCCCGTGAGCGGCACGGAGATCGCGTTGGCGACCGCGAACGACGTGATCACCCACGTGCCCTGATCGGCCGACACGCCGAGGTCGCCCGATATGGACGGAATCGAAACGTTCGCGATCGACGTGTCGAGCACGTTCATGAAAACGGCGAGCGACACCGCGATGGTGCCGATCACCAGTTGCGCGCCCTCGAGCGGCGGGTGAGGGGCTTGCGCCTGAGCCTGAGCCATTCAGAAAGCCTTGTATGAGTCGCCGCGCGGCTTACATCAGTTTTGCAGATGCGGGCTTGCTGGATCCGGACTGCGCGGCTTTATGCGTGCCTGCGTTCGGACCGGCGTTTTCCGCGATGATGCGAGCAATTTCCGCGTCGGCTTCGTCGCCATATTTAGCAAACACGTCCGTCTGATAGACGGTGTTCTGTGCGTTGCCCAGCTGGCCGCCGTTCTCGTCCTTGATGCTCACGTCGGCTTGCATCGACAGGCCGATACGCAGCGGATGCTTTTCCAGTTCCTGCGGATCGAGCGCGATTCGCACCGGCAGACGCTGCACCACCTTGATCCAGTTGCCGGTGGCGTTCTGCGCGGGCAGCAGCGAGAACGCCGAACCCGTGCCTGCCGAGAAACCCACCACCTTGCCGTGATAGACGACCGACGAACCGTAGACGTCGGCCGTCAGTTCGACCGGCTGGCCGATGCGCATGTGCTTGAGCTGCACTTCCTTGAAATTGGCGTCGACCCAGACGGCGCCGAGCGGCACGATAGCCATGAGCGGCGTGCCCGGCGAGACGCGCTGTCCGACCTGGACCGAGCGTTTCGCGACATAGCCGGTGACCGGTGCCGGCAGCGTGTTGCGCGCATTGTTCAGATACGCGTCGCGGACCTTCGCGGCGGAGGCCTGCACGTTCGGGTGATTCGCGATCGTGGTGTTGGCGGTCAGCGCGCGGTTCGATGCCAGTTGCTGCTGAGCGGCTTCGACGGCGGCTTGCGCGCTCTTGACGGCGTCACGTGCGTGCGAAATTTCTTCCTGCGACACGGCGCCGGTTTGCGCAACCGTCAGACGGCGCTTCAAGTCGTCCTGAGCGCGCGAGAGGTCGGACTGGCGCTGCGCAACTTGAGCCTGGTACTGGTTGTCGTCGGCGAAGAGACCGCGCACCTGGCGCACCGTCTGCGCAAGATTCGCTTCTGCCTGATCGAGCGCGACGCGGGCGTCGGCCGGATCCAGCACGACGACCGGGTCGCCGGCCTTGACCGTTTGCGTATCGTCGGCGTTCACCGCGACCACGGTGCCCGTGACTTGCGGCGTGATCTGCACGACATTGCCGTTCACGTACGCGTCGTCGGTGTCTTCGTGAAAGCGCGCCACGAGGAAATAGTACAGACCATAGGCGATCGCGGCGATCAGGATCACGATGACGAGCAGCGTCATCATGCGCTTGCGTTTGCCGCTGTTCGCCGGTTGTGCCGGTTTGTTCGGCTGTGCCGGTTGGTTGTTAGCCGCGGGCTGTTGGGGGGTGCTCATTGATGTGCTCCGGGTTCTCTCAAACGTCGTCGTTTATTCGGATGTTCGTGTGTGGTCTGTTGCGGTCGATACAGTTGCGTGACGGCGCGATCAGTTCATGTCAGTTCACAGCGGCGGTCGCAGCCGGGGCGGATGACACGCCCGCCGCGGACGTGGAGACCGGTGCCGCCGAGCTGGATGCTGCTGCGGCCGATGCCGGCGCGTCAGTCGGCACGACCAGGCCTGTCTGCGTCGCGTCGAAACCGCCGCCCAGCGCCTTGACGAGCCCGATCTGCATGTCACGGCGACGCATCTTGAGCGTGGTAACCGTCTGTTCGGCGGAAAGGCGGTTCTGGTCGGCGGTCAACACCTGCAGTTGCGGAGACAGGCCGGCCTTGTAGCGGATCACGGCCAGTTCGTATGCCTTCGTCGATGCGTCGAGTGCGCGTTGAGCGTCGCCCGCTTGCTGGTCGATCGAGCGGATCGACGACACCTGCGTCGCGACATCCGACAACGCATTGATCAGCGTCTGGTTGTAGTTCGCCACGTTCAGCTCGAAATCCGCATAACGGCCCTTCAATTGCGAGCGCAGCGCGCCTGCGTCGAAGATCGGCAGGTGAATCGCCGGACCGAACTGGATCTGGCGGCTGCCGGCTGTCAGGAATCGGCCCCAGCCGAACGCGTCGAAGCCGAAGCCGGCTGCGAGGTTCACGTCCGGAAAGAATTCCGCCTTCGCTTCCTTGACGTCATGCATCGCCGCTTCGACTTGCCAGCGCGCGGCGACAATATCCGCGCGACGCGCGACCAGATCGGCCGGCAGATTGTCCGGCAGCGCGACTGTATTGCCGACGCCGAGCGCAGGCTGTGCAATTTGCAGGCCGCGATCCGGGCCCTTGCCGAGCAGCGCGCCCAATTGATAACGCACCACGGTGATCTGGCCGTCCAGATCGCTCAGGCTCGCCTGGCTCGACGCGATATTGCCCGTTGCGGTCTGACGCTCGACGTTCGTATCGAGACCGGCTGCAACGCGACCGTTCGTGATGCGGCCGATATCCTGGCGGTTGGCGATTTCGCGTGCGGCGATGTCGCGCAGCGCATAGAGCTGGGCAAGCTGGTTATACGTGCTCGCCACGGACGCCGCGAGCGTCACGCGCGCCTGCTGCATGTCGGCCTCGGCCGCTTTTTCCTGCGACACAGCCTGGCCGAGGCGCTGACGGTTCTTGCCCCACAGGTCTAGATCCCACGAAGCGCTCGCGAGCACGTTGTTCTCGCTATACCAGGTGCCGCCGTACGGAGGCGGGTAGAGCGCGTTGCCCGAGAACAGTTCGCGTGTCCACGAATAGCTGCCGTTGACTTTCGGGTAAAGCGCCGAGCGCGAGGTTTCGATGTACGACGACGCCTTTGCGAGACGCGCCTGCGCCTGCGCGATCGACGGGCTGCCTTCCAGCGCTTCGGCAATCAGCTTGGGCAACTGCGGATCGCCGAACTGGTTGGCCCAGTCGAGCGACGGCCACTGGCCGCTCTGGCCCGCGAGACTCTGGGTGGACTCATATTGCGCCGGCGACGAAATCTGCTTGTCGCTTTTGACACCGAAGTAGTTCGCGCACCCAGTGAGGGCGAGCGCTGCCACCGCGGCGGCGACAGCGGCCCGGCTCGAAAACGCGGGCGCGGACAGGGAAGGGGATTTCATCGCTCGACTCTTTGAGTGGAATGTAATGATGGACGCTGCAAGCAATTTCTTACGATTTGCTGTCGTAATTGCTTGCCGCATCACGGGTCAGTCCCGTTTGTTCGCCAGAATTGAGCAGCACGCGACGCAGCATGCTCTTCAGAAAGCCCACTTCTTCCGGGGTAAAGCCGGAGAGCAGGTCATCCAGTACACCGTTGAAGATCTTCGGCATTTTGGCCGCGATCGCATGCCCTTCGGGCGTGAGTGCAAGACGCACGACGCGCCGGTCTTCGTTGCTGCGCACCCGCGTGAGCAGGCCGCGCTTTTCGAGGCGATCGATCAGGCGCGTGACGGCGCTTGCGTCAATGCCGTATTCGCGCGCGAGTTCGGCCGCCAGCAGGCATTTCCCGCTCGCCACCATGAACAGGATGCTGCCTTGCTGACTGGTAATGCCAAGCTCCGCCATGCTGCGCTGGGTTACCAGGTTCGACATGGTCGATTTCACGCGCGACAGCAGATAGCCGACACTTTCGCCTAGCCGGTATTCGCTGATCTCAGGCGCTGGGGTGGTGGACGGCTCCGTCATGATTCTCGTGCGAATGCAATGGTTGACTAGGCACAATTATAAGAGTCGGATGATTGACGCGGCAAGCGTTATTACAGCTTAGGCAAGGAAATATCCGCGCTCAAGCAAGAATCGGCGCGTTTTCGCGTAGGGGCAAGGACTAATAGACGTCAGATCTACTCATGCGGGAGTCGGTGCCGCAGCGCTTGCTATCAGGGAATACCAGAAAGCTTCACCGGTGCGTGCTATAATGTTAGGTTCCCAAAAGTGCGCATTGGGCTTGTCGTGGTTTTTATCCTCACATTGCTCTTATACGAAGAGCGAAGCGGCATGAGCAAGCGGCGCACTCAACTGTCTCCAGGTTTCCTATGACCCGCGCCCTACGCAACATCGCCATCATTGCCCACGTCGACCACGGCAAGACTACGCTCGTCGACCAGCTCCTCCGCCAGACCGCCACGTTCCGTGACAACCAGCAGGTTGCCGAGCGTGTGATGGACTCGAACGACATCGAAAAAGAACGTGGCATCACGATTCTTTCGAAGAACTGCGCGGTCGAATATGAGGGCACGCACATCAACATCGTCGACACCCCGGGCCACGCGGACTTCGGCGGTGAAGTGGAGCGCGTGCTGTCCATGGTCGATTCGGTGCTGCTGCTGGTGGACGCCGTCGAAGGCCCGATGCCGCAAACGCGCTTCGTGACCAAGAAGGCACTGGCGCTCGGTCTCAAGCCGATCGTCGTGATCAACAAGGTGGACCGTCCCGGCGCGCGCATCGACTGGGTGATCAACCAGACGTTCGACCTGTTCGACAAGCTGGGCGCGACCGACGAACAGCTCGACTTCCCGATCGTCTACGCGTCGGGCCTGAACGGCTATGCCGGTCTGACCCCGGACGTGCGTGAAGGCGATATGCGTCCGCTGTTCGAAGCCGTGCTCGAGCACGTGCCGGTTCGCGCGGCCGACCCGGAAGGCCCGCTGCAACTGCAGATCACCTCGCTCGACTACTCGTCGTATGTCGGCCGTATCGGCGTGGGCCGTATCACGCGCGGTCGCATCAAGCCGGGCATGGCCGTTGCCGTGCGTTCGGGTCCCGATGGCGCCATTCTGAACCGCAAGATCAATCAGGTCCTGTCGTTCAAGGGTCTCGAGCGCGTGCAGGTCGAGTCGGCTGAAGCCGGCGACATCGTGCTGATCAACGGTATCGAAGAAATCGGCATTGGCGTGACCATCTGCTCGCCGGAACAGCCGGAAGCGCTGCCCATGATCACCGTCGACGAACCGACGCTGACCATGAACTTCCTCGTCAACTCGTCGCCGCTCGCCGGCCGCGAAGGCAAGTTCGTCACGAGCCGTCAGATTCGTGACCGCCTGATGAAGGAACTGAATCACAACGTCGCGCTGCGCGTCAAAGAAACCGGCGACGAAACCACGTTCGAAGTGGCCGGCCGTGGCGAACTGCACCTGACCATTCTCGTGGAAAACATGCGCCGTGAAGGTTACGAGCTGGCCGTGTCGCGTCCGCGCGTGGTGATGCAGGAAATCGACGGTGTGAAGCACGAGCCGTACGAGAACCTGACCGTCGACATGGAAGACGCGCATCAGGGTGGCGTCATGGAAGAACTGGGCCGTCGCAAGGGCGAAATGCTCGACATGGCGTCGGACGGCCGTGGTCGCACGCGTCTCGAATATCGTATTTCGGCGCGCGGCCTGATCGGCTTCCAGTCGGAATTCCTCACGCTCACGCGCGGTACGGGCCTGATGAGCCACACGTTCGACTCGTATCAGCCCGTCAAGGAAGGCTCGGTTGGCGAGCGCCGCAACGGCGTGCTGATTTCTCAGGACGACGGCGCAGCAGTCGCTTACGCGTTGTGGAAGCTGCAGGACCGCGGCCGTATGTTCGTGTCGCCGGGCGAGCCGCTGTACGAAGGCATGATCATCGGCATTCATAGCCGTGACAACGACCTGGTCGTGAACCCGATCAAGGGCAAGCAACTTACCAACGTCCGTTCATCGGGTACCGACGAAGCAGTGCGCCTCGTGCCGCCGATCCAGATGTCGCTGGAATACGCGGTCGAATTCATTGACGACGACGAACTGGTCGAAGTCACGCCGCAATCCATCCGTCTGCGTAAGCGCTACCTGAAAGAGCACGAGCGCCGCAGCGCGAGCCGCAAGGGTGCGGTAGATTAAGCAGCGCGCAACGGCCTCTGGCCTTCGCTTGAGCTGTTAGTGAAAAGCCACCTTCGGGTGGCTTTTTACATTTCCGGAGCGCATTCGCGTTATTGGAAATTGCCGCTGAAGCCCGTCGCTGAAGGCCCGGGCGGCGATCCGTCTGCTATCTGCGATATCCGTTATGTGATATGCTCCCCGGGTGCAAAGTTTTAGGTCCTTCCAAGCAAGACTTGATTCGCGCAATCCGCTAAACGGTCAGGCCGTGTCGCGGAAGGTTCTGTAACCCGCTATTTCTCGAGAAACTCGAAGAAAGGTGAGCGTAAAAATGATGAAGCAATTCCAGTCGAACTCTTATCTGTTCGGCGGCAATGCTCCGTACGTAGAAGAAATGTACGAAGCATATCTCGACAACCCGGCGTCAGTGCCCGAGAACTGGCGCAGCTATTTCGACGCGTTGCAGAATGTACCTGCATCGGATGGCACCAATGCCAACGACGTGGCCCATGGCCCGATCGTCGAATCGTTTGCACAACGGGCCAAGGCCAACGCCTTCATCCCGCGCACGGCAACCGGTGGCGAAGACCTCGCTACCGCGCGAAAGCAAGTCTATGTGCAGTCCCTCATCGGCGCATATCGCTTCCTCGGCTCGCAATGGGCCAATCTCGATCCCCTGAAGCGCCGCGAACGTCCCGCAATCCCCGAGCTCGAACCCGCGTTCTACGACTTCACCGAAGCCGATATGGACGAGGAATTCAGCGCCACGAATCTGTATTTCGGATTCGAGCGCGCTTCGCTGCGTGAGATCGTCAAGGCATTGCGCGACACGTACTGCGGCACGATCGGCGCCGAGTACATGTACATCAGCGATCCGGAACAGAAGCGCTGGTGGAAGGAAAAGCTGGAGTCGATCCGCTCCACGCCGAATTTCTCGAACGAGAAGAAAAAGCACATCCTGAATCGCCTGACGGCCGCTGAAGGCCTCGAGCGCTTCCTCCATACCAAGTACGTCGGCCAGAAACGCTTCTCGCTCGAGGGCGGCGAAAGCTTCATCGCGTCGATGGACGAAGTCGTGCGTCACGGCGGCGCCCGCGGCGTGCAGGAAATTGTCATCGGCATGGCTCACCGTGGCCGTCTGAACGTGCTGGTCAATACGCTCGGCAAGATGCCGGCTGACCTGTTCGCCGAATTCGAAGGCAAGCACGTCGACGACCTGCCGGCCGGCGACGTGAAGTACCACAAGGGCTTCTCGTCGGACGTCTCGACCGAAGGCGGCCCGGTTCACCTGTCGCTCGCGTTCAACCCGTCGCACCTCGAAATCGTCAACCCGGTGGTAGAAGGTTCGGCGAAGGCGCGTATGGACCGTCGCGGCGACGACAGCGGCCTGCAAGTGCTGCCGGTGCAGATTCACGGCGACGCGGCTTTTGCCGGTCAGGGCGTCGTGATGGAAACGCTGAACCTCGCGCAAACGCGCGGTTACGGCACGCACGGCACGCTGCACATCGTCATCAACAACCAGATCGGCTTCACGACGTCGGACCCGCGCGATTCGCGCTCCACGTTGTACTGCTCGGACGTCGTCAAGATGATCGAGGCGCCGGTGCTGCACGTGAACGGCGACGACCCCGAAGCGGTGGTTCTGGCCACGCAACTGGCTATCGACTTCCGGATGCAGTTCCACAAGGACGTCGTGGTCGACATCGTCTGCTTCCGTAAGCTGGGTCACAACGAGCAGGACACGCCGGCTGTCACGCAGCCGCTGATGTACAAGACCATCGCGAAGCATCCGGGCACGCGCGCGTTGTACGCCGAGAAGCTGGTGCAACAAGGCGTGATCACGGCCGAAGAAGGCGAGGAATTCGTCAAGGCCTACCGCAAGGCGATGGACGAAGGCCATCACACGGTCGACCCGGTGCTCTCGAACTACAAGAGCAAGTACGCGGTGGACTGGGTGCCGTTCCTGAACCGCAAGTGGACCGACGCGGCCGACACGGCTGTGCCGCTCGCGGAACTGAAGCGCCTCGCTGAGCGCATCACCACCGTCCCGGAAAACTTCAAGGTTCACCCGCTCGTCGAGCGCGTTCTGAACGACCGTCGCGCAATGGGCCGTGGCGAAGCGAAGCTCGACTGGGGTATGGGCGAGCACCTCGCGTTCGCGTCGCTGGTCGCCTCCGGCTATGCCGTGCGCCTGACCGGCCAGGACTCGGGCCGCGGCACGTTCACGCACCGTCACGCGGTGCTGCACGATCAGAACCGCGAGCGCTGGAACGACGGCACTTACGTGCCGCTGCAGAACATCGCCGAAGGTCAGGCGAAGTTCACGGTGATCGACTCGGTGCTGTCGGAAGAAGCGGTGCTCGGCTTCGAATACGGTTACTCCACGGCTGAACCGAACACGTTCGTCGCATGGGAAGCGCAGTTCGGCGACTTCGTGAACGGCGCGCAGGTTGTGATCGACCAGTTCATTTCGTCGGGCGAAGTAAAGTGGGGCCGCGTCTCGGGCCTGACCATGCTGCTGCCGCACGGCTATGAAGGCCAGGGTCCGGAGCACTCGTCGGCGCGTATCGAACGTTTCCTGCAACTGTGCGCAGACCACAACATGCAAGTGGTCCAGCCGACCACGCCGGCGCAGATTTTCCACCTGTTGCGCCGTCAGATGATCCGGCTGTTCCGCAAGCCGCTGATCGTCGCTACGCCGAAGTCGCTGCTGCGTCATAAGGAAGCCGTCTCCGATCTGTCGGAACTGGCGAAGGGTTCGTTCCAGCCGGTGATCGGCGAAGTCGAGGAAACCATCGACGCGAAGAAGGTCAAGCGCGTGCTGGTGTGTTCGGGCCGCGTGTACTACGACCTCGTCGCGCATCGCCGTGAAGCGAAGGCGAACGACGTTGCGATCGTGCGTATCGAACAGCTGTATCCGTTCGCTCACAAGCAGTTCGAAGCGGAGATCAAGAAGTACGACAACGCGACGGAAGTGGTCTGGGTGCAGGACGAGCCGCAGAATCAGGGACCGTGGTTCTACATCGAGCACCATCTGAAGGAAGGCATGAAGGAAGGACAGAAGCTGGCATACAGCGGCCGTCCGGCTTCGGCTTCGCCGGCAGTCGGTTACTACGCGAAGCACTACGAGCAGCAGAAAGCGCTGGTCGAAGGCGCTTTCGGCCGCCTCAAGAGCGCGTCGATCGCTAAATAAAGAGAACAGACGAACCGGGAAAGCGCAGCGCGCTTTCCCGCGCCGCGTTCAGCGACCGCATAAAGGTCCAGACGCGGCAGACATGGTTCGCAGGCGGTCGTCGTTCACCGCGCCGTCACCCGATACGTATTCAGGATATTCATAATGGCTATTGTTGAAGTCAAGGTTCCCCAGCTGTCCGAGTCGGTCTCGGAAGCCACGATGCTGCAGTGGAAGAAGAAGCCCGGCGAGGCTGTTGCCCAGGACGAAATTCTCATCGAAATCGAGACCGACAAGGTCGTGCTCGAAGTGCCGGCACCCTCGGCCGGCGTGCTCGCGCAAGTCATCGCGAACGACGGCGACACCGTCACGGCCGATCAGGTCATCGCCAAGATCGACACGGAAGGCAAGGCAGGCGCCGCCGCTGTCGAAGCGGAAGTGAAACCGGCACCGGCCGCCACGCCCGCACCGGCCGCCGCACCGGCGCCGGCTGCTCAAGCCGCATCCGCAACGGGTGCGAACACCGCTGCTTCGCCGGCTGCCGGCAAGCTCATGGCGGAGAAGGGCTTGTCGTCGGGCGACGTCGCCGGCACCGGCCGCGACGGCCGCATCACCAAGGGCGACGTGCTGACGGCAGGCCAGGCCGCTCCGGCTGCGAAGCCCGCCGCGCCTGCACCGGCTGCCGCACCGAAGGCCGCCCGGCCGTCGCTGCCGGACGTCAAGGGCCCGGCATCGGCCGACCAGTGGCTGAAGGACCGCCCGGAGCAACGCGTGCCGATGTCGCGTCTGCGTGCGCGTATCGCCGAGCGTCTGCTCGAGTCGCAGCAAACCAACGCCATCCTGACCACGTTCAACGAAGTGAACATGGCGCCGGTGATGGACTTGCGCAACAAGTACAAGGACAAGTTCGAAAAGGAACATGGCGTGAAGCTCGGCTTCATGTCGTTCTTCGTGAAGGCGGCTGTTCACGCGCTGAAGAAGTTCCCGCTGGTGAACGCGTCGATCGACGGTAACGACATCGTCTATCACGGCTATTTCGACATTGGTATCGCTGTCGGTTCGCCGCGCGGTCTGGTGGTGCCGATCCTGCGCAATGCAGATCAGCTGAGCCTTGCCGAAATCGAGAAGAAGATTGCCGAATTTGGCCAGAAGGCGAAAGACGGCAAGCTGTCGATCGAGGAAATGACGGGCGGTACGTTCTCGATCTCGAACGGCGGTGTGTTCGGTTCGATGCTGTCGACGCCGATCATCAACCCGCCGCAGTCCGCGATTCTCGGCGTGCACGCAACGAAGGAACGCGCCGTGGTCGAAAACGGCCAGATCGTGATCCGCCCGATGAACTACCTGGCGCTCTCCTACGACCACCGGATCATCGACGGCCGTGAAGCCGTGCTGTCGCTCGTCGCCATGAAGGATGCGCTGGAAGACCCGGCGCGCCTGCTGCTCGACCTGTAAGCGCCGCTTTTATCGGTGCCGGCTTGCGATCGCGCGAGCCGGCGCCATATAAAGCATCAGGCAAGCACCACGTCTTTCGCATTCCGCAGTACAGGAACGACCCGCGCCACGAAGTGTGGCCGCGCGCCGTTCCGTCATCAAAAGGATTGTCATGTCCAAAGAATTTGACGTCGTCGTGATCGGCGCAGGCCCTGGCGGTTACATCGCCGCCATCCGCGCAGCGCAGCTCGGCAAGACCGTCGCATGTATCGAAAAATGGAAGAACCCGGCCGGCACGCTGAAGCTCGGCGGCACGTGTCTGAACGTGGGTTGCATTCCGTCGAAGGCGCTGCTCGCGTCGTCGGAAGAATTTGAAAACGCATCGCATCACCTCGCTGACCACGGCATCTCGGTGGAAAACGTGAAGGTCGACATCTCGAAGATGATGGCCCGCAAAGACGGCATCGTCGAAAAGATGACGAAGGGCATCGAATTCCTGTTCCGCAAGAACAAGATCACGTGGCTCAAGGGTCACGGCAAGTTCACCGGTAAGACGGACGCCGGCGTGCAGATCGAGGTGAGCGGGGAAGGCGAAACGGAAGTGGTCACGGCGAAGAACGTGATCATCGCCACGGGTTCGAAGGCACGCCATTTGCCGAACATTCCGGTCGACAACAAGATTGTCGCCGACAACGAAGGCGCACTCGCTTTCGACACGGCACCGAAGAAGCTCGCCGTGATCGGCGCAGGCGTGATCGGACTCGAACTCGGCTCGGTGTGGCGCCGTCTGGGCGCGGAAGTGACCGTGCTCGAAGCGCTGCCGGAATTCCTCGGCGCGGCTGACCAGGCGCTCGCGAAAGAAGCGGCCAAGCAGTTCAAGAAGCAGGGTCTCGACATTCACGTCGGCGTGAAGGTCGGCGAAGTGTCGACCACGGAGAACAGCGTCACGATCAATTACACGGACAAGGACGGCAACGCGCAGAAGCTCGAAGCCGACCGCCTGATCGTGTCGATCGGCCGCGTGCCGAACACCGACAACCTCGGTCTCGAAGCGATTGGCCTGAAGGCCAACGAACGCGGCTTTATCGACGTCGACGATCATTGCGCGACGGCCGTGCCGAACGTCTACGCGATCGGCGACGTGGTTCGTGGCCCGATGCTCGCGCACAAGGCCGAAGACGAAGGCGTGCTGGTCGCTGAGATCATCGACGGTCAGAAGCCGCATATCGACTACAACTGCATTCCGTGGGTGATCTACACGGAGCCGGAAATTGCGTGGGTCGGCAAGACGGAACAGCAACTGAAGGCGGAAGGCCGCGAAGTCAAGACGGGCCAGTTCCCGTTCATGGCGAACGGCCGCGCGCTGGGCATCAACAAGGCGGACGGTTTCGTCAAGATGATCGCCGACGCAAAGACCGACGAACTGCTCGGCGTGCACATCATCTCGGCAAACGCATCGGACCTGATCGCGGAAGCCGTGGTGGCGATGGAATTCAAGGCGGCGTCGGAAGACATCGGCCGCATTTGCCATCCGCACCCGTCGCTTTCGGAAGTCATGCGCGAAGCGGCACTCGCCGTGGACAAGCGCGCGCTGAACATGTAATCGCGCGCACGCCTGACTGAACGTACTCTGGCATCACCACAAAGGCGGGCGGGTTCACTCCCTCCCGCCTTTCTTTTCGCAGCAACACGATGAACGTCACCGAATACTACGAAAAAGAACTGCAGACGCGGGGCTACCAATCCGACCCGGCGCAACGCGCGGCGGTCGATCGTCTGCAGCGGTGCTACGAAGAGTGGGTCGAGTACAAGTCGCGCCGCTCGAATGCATTGAAAAAGCTCATCAACCGCCCGGACCCGCCGCGCGGCGTGTACATGTGGGGCGGAGTAGGGCGCGGCAAAAGCTTCCTGATGGACAGCTTCTACATGATCGTGCCGGTGCAGCGCAAAACGCGGCTGCATTTCCACGAATTCATGCGCGAAGTGCATCGCGAACTGGAAGAACTGAAAGGCCAGGCCGATCCGCTCGACGAACTCGCACGACGTGTTGCGAAGCGCTACAGGCTGATCTGTTTCGATGAATTCCACGTGTCGGACATTGCCGATGCGATGATCCTGTACCGCCTGCTCGACAAGCTCTTTGAAAACGGCGTGCAGTTCGTGATGACGTCCAACTACGATCCCGACACGCTGTACCCTGACGGCCTGCACCGCGACCGCATGCTGCCGGCCATCGAGCTTATCAAGGAAAAACTCGACGTGATCAACGTCGATGCAGGCATCGACTACCGGCAACGCACCCTCGCTCAGGTGGAGGTGTATCACACGCCGCTCGGCGCGGCCGCGGACAAGGCGTTGCGCGACGCGTTCGCGCGCCTCGCCGCGGTCCCTGACGAAAGCCCGATCCTGCATATCGAAAAGCGCGAGTTGAAGGCGCTGCGCAAGGCAGACGGCGTTGTCTGGTTCGATTTTGCGACGTTGTGCGGCGGTCCCCGTTCGCAGAACGACTACCTTGAACTGGCGAGCCGTTTCCACGCGGTGATTCTGTCAGCGGTGCCGCAGATGTCGGCGCGCATGGCGTCGGAGGCGCGCCGCTTCACGTGGCTGATCGACGTGTTCTACGACCACAAGGTGAAGCTGCTGATGTCGGCTGCGGTGCCGCCCGAGGAACTTTACGTCGATGGCCCCATGGCTAACGAATTCACTCGCACGGTCTCCCGGATCGTCGAAATGCAGAGCAAAGAGTATCTTGATGCACCGCGCCGGATCGTCGATACGTCGCTGACCTGAGCAGGGCCCGGGCTGTTTTTGGAAACCCGCGGGCGCTCCTTTTGCGATAGCTCACGCCGCTTCGGCCTAGCGGACTAGGTCGAAAGGCGTATTTTCAGGATTCGGATTGCTCTGATGTTCCGTGTTTGGGCGAGTGGCTATCTTTGTCGAGTATCTGACAAAGGAGAAACCATGAACCCATACCGCGATATGAACGACGAAGAGTGGCAACGCATTGCGCCGTTGCTGCCCGAACTGCGCCCGCGCTCTGAACTACGCGGACGCCCGCTTGCCAATACCCGTTCTGTTCTGAACGGCGTGTTGTGGGTAATGTATAGCGGCGCTACCTGGTCTGCCATGCCGCGCAAATACCCGTCTTATCAAACCTGTCATCGCCGCTTCAAGGCCTGGTACGAATCAGGCGTATTAAAGCGCGTCATGGAGCAGTTGTTCGGCACAGCGAGTGAAGAGCTTTGCGCAATGATGGAGGCGCGCATGCGCACGCACCTGAGCGCGGAACAGAAAAGCGTGGTCGCAGTAGAAAAGGCGCCGGTGCCGGCAGCGCCCACGGCGCATACGTCGCCCACGTTGCAAAAGCCGGCACCGGCCAAGCCCTTGCTGTCTTCCCCGTTTGCTTTCGCGTCGCCCTTCAAACACGCTGCATGACGACTTCAATTACGCGAGATCACGTAAAAACGGCTGCACGATAATATCGTCGGCCGTTTGTCTTTGTCTTTTGGATTGATCAGCGCGGGCCGCGCTCATTCACTATTGCTGACGAACCCACGTTTGCGATCGGCCAAGCAACGACACGCCGATGTATCCGCGCACAACGAGCTTGTTGCCGCCTTCTTCCAGATGCATTTTGCACTTGTATAGCTTGCCGTTTTCGGGGTCGAGAATCTGCCCGTGATCCCAGGCTTCACCGTCCTTTTTCATGTCGCTAATGATGGTCATGCCGAGAATTGGCTGGTCCTTGCGCGCGTCGGTACATGCAGTACAGCGGCGATCTGGCTGGTCGTTCGGACCGAGACCCTTGATTACCTTGCCGCTTAGCGTGCCACTGCCGTCCTGGGAAATCTGCACGAGTGCCTTCGGCTGCCCGGTGTGATCGTCGATAGTCTGCCAGGTGCCTACCGGAGTGTCCGTTTGCGCCATCGCGGTGACAGCGCTGGCGAGAAGCACCCCGGCAAACGCTGCATGTTTCGCTGTGCGAAGCGCGACCGCGCGAACGCGTTGAGTGAACTGCATCATTGTCTTCCTCCTTGTTAAAAGACGGCGCGATCGTGGTCGCGCAGCGTTTTTGGCATCGCGTGAAGCCGTATCACGAGACGTTGGACTCGCGATCTCGCGTGATGCTTCGGGTTCTCCTGACGCCAGCGGCGCTAGCCCGGTTTGCGGCTTCGCATGGCCGCTTCATGTCGTCAGCGCAGAATACGTTAAGTGTGCGTCAAAGTGCGGCTGTCGTTTGATAGTGGAACCTCTAATCAGACTGCGGCACTTTGCGGCTGTATTGAACTGATACCAGAGCATGGCTTCGATACGCGGCCTGAGCGACGCGCTTTCGACGGGTGTTTCGCCGGACGCTTGTAGCACCTGAAGGTCCAGCACTGCAGTGGTTCGTATCGTCGGTCGGAGGGCTGAAGTGATCGACGAAGCTCTCAGCGGCGGGTGAGGGCGCGCATGCAAATAAACGTGCGTCGTATCGAACGAAACAGACGGCGTAACACTGTGCGCAGGCACGCGAAGCCTGTGTGAACGCAGGGCAGCTCTGCGACATTGGACTTAGCCCGAGTGGCCCGATGCCTCGCCCGTTAATCGCGTTAATACGGGATCCTTATCAATTGCGGGTTCCAAAGCTGCATGGCGATGTCATGAACCGGCTCGTCAACGTGTTCAAGAGTTCTGGAGCCGCTGGAGCTGACTGAGTCGACCGTCACCACACCCGAGACGCCCGTCAGTTCCAACAGTAGGGCGCTGACTGGATCAAACGCCCGACTGTATCTGCGCCGAACCGTGCGACACGGTGAGGCAGCAGTCCACGTTGAAAGCGCATGCCCCGCGCGGCGACCTCCGCTCCTGACGCAGCGATTGCAACCTCCTATCGTCTGCCGTCCCTAGAACCAGACGAGGCCGGATCTTCGCCAATTGACAAGACCACCCTCCGCTGGAAGGCATAACCCGGGACAACCGGTCGGTACAAATTTTCGACGAACAGCCCGAAGTTCGCGAAAGTGCGTAATAATGAGATGATCAGGAACTAAAATTAAAACTATCGAAGCAGGAATGACATGGACCAAAAGTCGAAACTACGACTGATCGCCGTCGCCGCGATCATGGCGTCGGGGATAGCACAAGTCGCGTGCGCACAGGCTCAGCCGGAGGCCGATATCAGCGCAACGCCCGGATTGGTTGCCGAACCGGCCAACACAACCGCACTGGCGTCCGCTTTGCTGCCGGCGCAGGCCCAAGTGCAGACGCAAGTGCAAACATCCGCGCTTACGCCGGACGAGGTCAAGCAATCCGCCGCGGGGAACGTCGCGGAACTGCAGCAGTTGATCAAGGGCTCGGAACTCAGCGAGTTGCGCACCACGTACAACGCCAGCTATGGAACGAGCTTGCTATTCCACGGCAAGGAAATGACGTACTACGTGGCGCTTTTCCAGCAGAAGAACTTCTGGCGCGTGATCAAGACGCAAGACGCGGGGCGCGCCGAAATGATCTATCGCGATTTCGTGCGCCAGACTGTGCAATTGTCGAACGTAGAGATTCGCCGCACGCAACTCGAAGCGCAGAAGGCGTTCACCGAACGCATGATCGCGTTGTCACAGGGCCGCGCCAACCGTCTGCAAGCGGATCTTGACGTAGCCCGCCAGCAGCAGACGATCGTTGCGAACCAGCAGCAGCAAACGCGCGCGGAAGCACTGGCACTGGCTCAGCAGAAGACTGCCGCGCAAGAGCAGCTGCGCGTCGCCCAGCGCCAGGTGCGCGACCTGCAGCGCCAACTCGAAAGCGGCTTGCCCGCGCACTAACCGGGACTGGGTCGAACGGCCCATCTCAAGGCCGGGCGTAGCGGTGCTTTACCGCAGCCCGGCCCGCCGAAACGACGCGTTGCGACGCGCCGGCAATCCCAGTCGCGCGGGCTGCGCTGGTCTTCGTAGCATGCGCCTTCCTTCTTGCCGCGCGCGCTAGCGCCGCTTCTTTTCTGTCACCGGCTGCTCGTTTTCCGATGCGCGACGCGGCTCGTGCTCGTGGACGGCGATCGGGTCGCTCGCGGGAAAGCTCTCTTCCAACGCCTCGTCGAGGCGACTATCCGTCGAGTCTATCGACGGTTCCGCCTGCTTTCCGGCAGCGGGCAACGCAGTGTGCTTCTTGCTCGTCATGACAGGCTCCCAATGAACGAAGTCGACGGTTGAGCATAACGCAAAGGGAGCGTCGGCGACATCGGCCGAACGGTATAGGACGCGCGTGCGCACTTGCCAGAGCACGCGAGGATCGACATGCGGCGGGTGAGCCCCAATTTGAATAAATAAAAACTTCAAACGTGAGCCTGCCCGCTCGTTTTCCGAGTGTCGCAGGAATGCAGTGCGGAAAAATAGAACAATGACCGGTCGCGTGGACCGGCCCATCAGACCGCCTGCGCCAAACCTGCAATGCTCAGCTCGGGAGGAGCGCAAACACGATCAGCGAACGACAAGGCAGCAAACACCATGGACAAGAAACCCGTGCGCGCCAAGCGTTTCAACGCTTCACACGTGGTGGAGGCAGAGCTGGAACATCTGGATTGGGCAACGAAGCAGCCGGCGCAACGGATGTTGGACGCCGGCTACTGGCGGCGTCGCGTGTTGGCGGTCAAAAGCAAGTTCGAGCTGACGGACCAGCAGGTGGCGAGGGTAGAAAAAATTCTGCAGCGGCTCGGTCCTCTCGCGAAGTGACCGTCGCCGCACCGCGGGCCGGTCGACGCTTACGCGTGACCGCCGCCGCCATGATTGCCGTGGTTGCCGCCGTCGCCGCCCGTGCCGAACAGGCGCCGGCGGCGCGTCACCACTACGGGCGCGTCTGACGCGCTGCCGCGCTCTGGCGCAGGGCGGTCGGATGACGGCGCACCATACGATTCGCGCGGTTCACGCGGTTCCCGATGCTCGCGCGGCTCCCGCGAGCCGTGCGGGCCGCGCGTGGTGTGCTCGCCATGCGACGGACGGCCCGCGCGCGGAGCCGGACGGGTGCCGGTATCGAGCTGGATCGTCGAGATGGCGCGCTTGTAGATGCCTTGCAAGCCGACGGGCGTGCGCAGCATCACCAGATACTGATCGAACGACTCGATGCACCCTGTCAGGCGGATGCCATTGACAAGGTAAATCTCAACGCGCTTTCTTTCTTTGCGCGCAGCGTTCATGAAGTCGTTTTGCGGATGCGATTCTGCGGAAGCCATGGACAATTCAGGTTAGAAAGACGGTTGTTCGCCGCGATTCTACCCTGTGTGGGGGCAGAACGCGTCGACGGGCGAACTGCGTCCACTATAACGGCTTGCGCTCACATAAGCACCTGATAACTATTGGCTGTAACGTTGAGTTACGAAATCCGCCGACCATTGGCCGGCTTCTTCGGCCACGGCCCGCGTTTGCTCCCGTCGATGGCGGAAAATGCCGGCATTGTGAGCGCGTCGGTGGAATAAATTCCGGGTCCAACGCGTTTAGTCAAGGACAGGGTTAAGCACTGAGAAGCAGGAGCCAAAGCGCTAACGCTGGTCGAGACAGTTTTGCATGGGGCTGAAGTAAACGCTGAAGCGCTAACTTCGGTCGATAGCTTCACATGGGACCGGACCAAGCGCTAAAGCGCTAACTCCGGTCGACAGCTTCACATGGGACCGGACCAAGCGCTAAAGCGCCAACTCCGGTCGACCGCTGTGCATGGGACCGGACTAAGCGCTGAAGCGCTAACTCCGGTCGACCGCTGTGCATGGGACCGGACTAAGCGCTAAAGCGCTAACTCCGGTCGACCGCTTTGCATGGGACCGGACTAAGCGCTGAAGCGCTAACTCCGGTCGACAAAGGAGACTCGTATGAAAGCAACTCTCAGCATCGTCGCGATGATATTCGCACTCGCAGTGGCGTCGCTCGCGACCACTGCCTGCTCCTCCACCGCCGACAACAGCGCGTCGAGCTCCAGCGGCGGCAACAGTAGCGGCGGCGGCTACTGAGAGCCACGCGCCGCGTGAGCTTTGAAGCAGAAGTGATCTCGTGGCTCCCGCAGCTGCGCCGCTACGCGCGCGCGCTGACTGGGGACCGCGCATGGGCCGACGACCTGGTTCAGGATACGGCGGAGCGTGCGCTTGCGCGCTGGGCGGCGTTCCGGCCGAACAGTAATCTGCGTGCGTGGCTGCTCACCATTCTGCGGCATCTTTATATCGATCAGTTGCGCGGTCGCCGCGAGATCGCGGTCGACGAAGAAAGCGCGCCCTGGCGCAACCTCGAAGCGCCGCAACGCGAGGTCGACGGTCTCGTGCTGCGCGATCTGCAACGCGCGCTGTATTGCCTGCCGATCGAGCAGCGCGAGGTGCTGTTGCTCGTCTGCGTCGAAGAGCTCAGTTATCAGGAGACGTCGAAGGCGCTCGGCGTGCCGGTCGGCACGGTGATGTCGCGACTGTCGCGCGCACGCGAACATCTGCGCGGGTTGCTGGAAGGACCCGCTCAGGAGCCGGCGCGTAAGCCGCCGCTGAAAGTAGTGAGAAACCCGCGATGAATGACGACCACGATTCCAGCTTGCCCGACGGGGTAGACCTGCAAGCGCTATCGGCGTTTGTCGACGGTGAAATGTCGGATGCGGAACGCGAACGCATCGCGACGCTGCTCGCCGCGCATCCGCAAGCCGCTGCGCGCGTCGCCGCATGGCGCGCTCAAAAAGCAGCGCTGCAGGTATTGTGCGGCGCGCCGCAGGATGACGCGCGTCGCGCGCCGGGTAGCCAGGCTGCCGAGGCGGCGCGCAGAACCGACGATGCCGATGAGCCCACCGTCATCGTCCTGCGTCCGCGCACGCCGTGGTGGCGGCGTGCGGGGATCGCCGCGTGCTGGCTCGCGGCGGGCGCCGGGCTCACGCTGGCGTTGGGGCCGCTCGCGCCGCGCCTGACCGGCGGCGCGTGGAACGGTCTCGGTGCGCAGGCGCCGAGCTTCGCCGAACGCGCCGACGTAGCGTATGCGGTTTATACGCCTGAGCGGCGTCATCCGGTAGAAGTCGCGGCGAGCGAAGAAGAGCATCTGATCAGCTGGCTTTCCAAGCGTCTGAACCGGTCGCTTTCCGTGCCGTCGCTGCAGGAATACGGCTACTCGCTCGTGGGCGGCCGTCTGTTGCCCGGCGAAGCGGGGCCGGCCGCGCAATTCATGTACGAGAACCGCGCCGGCGCGCGGCTCACGCTGTATGTGACCGGCACTGCGCGCGACGAGACCGCGTTCCGCCTGCTACGCGACGGCAACCGGCGCACCTTCTACTGGATCAGCGACGGCATGGGTTATGCGTTGTCAGGGCCGATCGCGGAAGGCAAGCTACGCTCGATTGCCGTCGACGTCTGCAGTGCGCTCGGTGGCAAGCCCGAAGCGTGGCAGTAGCGTGGCAGTAGCGTGACAATAGAGCGGCTGTTGCTGGGCGAACGCCACGCAAGCCTTCCCCGCTGAAGGAGAACCCTTGATCCGCCACTTGCCGCCGGGAGTTTCCGCCGCGCAGTTCGACCGGGCGCTCGCCGCCTGGCGCTCGATTGTCGGCGAGCCGCATGTCGTGGATTCGGCGGCCGCACTCTCCGCCTATCTCGATCCCTTCGCGCCGGGAGAGCGCGAAGCGTTCGCGGCGAGCGCCGCGCTCTTGCCCGCATCTGTCGATGAAATCCGCGCGGTGCTGCGCGTGGCGAATCAATATCGCATTCCGTTGTGGACCGTCTCCACCGGGCGCAATTTTGCATACGGCGGCGCCGCGCCGCGTCTTACCGGTTCGGTCGTGCTCGATCTGCAGCGGATGAACCGCATCGTCGAAGTGAACGAGACACTCGCCTATGCGCTCGTCGAGCCGGGCGTGAGCTACTTCGATCTTCATGCGCACCTGCGCGATAAGGGCTACAGGCTGTGGGTCGATCCGCCGGCTGCCGGCTGGGGCAGCGTGGTGGGCAACACGCTCGAACGGGGCTTCGGCTACACGCCGTACGGCGATCATGCGGCGACGCAATGCGGAATGGAGGTGGTGCTGGCAAACGGCGACGTGTTGCGAACCGGCATGGGCGCAATCGACACCAGCACCGCATGGCAGCTTTACCAGCCCGGTTACGGACCTTCGTTCGACGCGATGTTCATGCAGTCGAACTACGGCATCGTGACCAAGCTCGGCGTCTGGCTGATGCCCGCGCCGCCCGCGTATCTGCTCGGCGAAATCCAGTTCCGCGATGAAGCGGATCTGGAGACCATCGTCGACATATTGCGGCCGTTGCGGCTCGATGAAACTATCCGCAATCACGCGGTGATCGAGGGCGGCTTGCGGCGCGCAGCAGGATTGTCGGCGCGCGCGCAATGGTACGACGGGCCCGGCGCAATGCCCGAAAGCGCGGTCGCCGCGATGCTCGACAAGCTCGATGTGGGCCGCTGGAATCTGCATTTTGCGCTGTACGGCACGCCCGAGGTGGTCGATGCACACTACGCAATCGTGCAGCGCGCGTTCGCGCGTGTGCCTCACGCGCGGCTCCTGGCGAAGCGTTATGCGGGCGACGCGCCGCCCACCGCCGGCGGTGACCGTAATCTCGCCGGCATTCCCGCAATGAGCGCGTTTCGCATGCTCGACTGGCGCGGCGGCGCGGGCGCGCATGTGGACTTTGCGCCGGTGTGTCCGGCAACCGGACGCGACGCGCTGCGCCAATACTCGATGGTGAAGGCCCGCGCGGCCGAGTACGGTTTCGACTACTACGGCGGCTTTACAGCGGGCGTGCGTCATCTGCATCACATCTTTGCGGCGATTTTCGATCGCGACGATACGAACCAGGTCGAGCAGGCGGGCGCCTTGTTGCGCTCGTTGATGAGCGATGCGCGCGCGGCCGGCTACGGCCAATATCGCACGCACCTCGCGTATATGGATTTCGCGGCCGCTCAGTACAACTTCAACGACGGCGCATTGCTGCGACTGTCGGAAACGATCAAGGACGCGCTCGACCCGAACGGCGTTCTCGCGCCGGGCAAGCAGGGCATCTGGCCTGCGGCGTGGCGCGATCGGCGCGGCTATACATGAGCGTCAGGCGACGTCTGACGGGCATGGCGCAACTGTCCGGCGAGCATTGCGCTCGCTGACCAAACCAGGAGGCGGACCAGCACATGGACCGGCGCACCTTCATGATGACGAGCGCATGGCTTTCCACCACGGCAGGTTCTGCGTGGCCATGGCTCACGCACGCCGCCGCGCGTCGCGACACGTTGGCGATTGCCGATTCCACGCTCACGTTCAGCGCTGCGTTTGCCCGCTACGCGGCGGCGATGAAGTTGCCGGTATTCGAAACCGGCGACGACATCGGCCTGTTATGGCACACGGCGCTTGCACCGATGCTGCGGGCCTCGACTAGCGAGCAGCCGACGCCGTGGCTAATCGGCGTAACGCGCGCATCAGACTATTTCGTGCTCAAAGAACTCGCCACGCATGCAACGCATCGCATTGAGCACGGCCACGAACGGAGCGACGAGCAAGGCACGCAGTCAGCCCACGTTAGCTTCGTCTTTGCGCCGCGTTAGAACTTATATGCCTTGTTCTTGGGATCGAAAGTGGAATCGTCGAAAGTTTTCGGCGTGATCGTTTCGAACACGATCTTCTCGAAGATGCGGCCGTCGTTGTCATAGGACTCGACAGTGCGGAAATACGGATGCCGCAAATCGAGCCCGAGCGTTTCCCGCTTTGCGTAGAACTGCGGCTGGCCGGTGGGCGTCTCGAACGTGAACGCGACTACACGCACACCGTCGATCGTCTTCACTTCGATCTGCGTCGAGCGGGGCAGGCCGGCTTCGGTAAATTTTTTGCCCTCGGCGAGGTATTGCTCTGCAATGTATTCGGTCCCGAGATCGCGCACGTCGTGATTCGATTGCGAGCGGGCGAGGGCGCCGTTCAACGACGTCCATAACGGCATCACGTTCATGATGCCGCCCAGATGTCCGTACATTTCGTCCGCGCGTTTGGACTCGTCGTAGAGGATTTCCTGGCCAGCGTGCGCACCGTCGGGCAGCCACTTCGCGTAGATGCGAAGCGGGTCGTGCGCGACCCGCACGAGCATATGGTCCGGCTTGTCGGGCCACTGGCCGCGAATGCGTTCCGAACGCGACATCGTCATTTCATACGACGCGTAGCCGTTCGGCCCTTCCTTGATATAGCGCGGCAGCGCGAGCGGATCGAGCGACTTGAAGAGCGCGACAAGTTGCGCGTCGCCGAGCGCTTCGAGCGCGCCGCTTTGTTGCGCGGCGCGCAGCCATTTGACCTGCTGATCGAGCGTCAGCTTGCCGACCTGCGACGCAGGCGTGGATGGCGCCTTGACAGCGCTCGCGGCTTCGAGCGGCGGCGGCTTGTCGTCGTTTTGCGCGAACGCGGGCACTGTCGCGGTGCTCGCTGCGCCGGCCATCAACGCGCCCAGCAGCAGCCTGCTAAAACCGGACCGGTGCGATGCACTGTGAGACGCTGCGAGCGCCGACGCGGTACCGTCGGCGATAACGTGAGCGTCGGGCCGCACGAAACGGGCAATGCGCTGACGTGCGAACAGGCGGTGCGTCATCGAACTCTCCGAAAGGGTGGCGCAAGACATCATGCAAGCGCCTTGCCTCTCAGGCAGTCTTTTGCTTCGCGAGTTCCTCGTCCCGTAGCGCACGGCGCAGAATCTTGCCGACGTTGGTTTGCGGCAGCTCGTCGCGAAACTCGACCACCTTCGGCACCTTGTAGCCCGTCAGATTCTTGCGGCAATGTGCGATCACCTGCTCGGCGGTCAGCGACGGATTGCGCTTCACGATGAACACTTTCACGCGTTCGCCCTGGGCGTCGTCGGGCACACCGATTGCAGCCACCTCGCGCACGTCCGGGTGCGCCGCGATGACATCTTCGATCTCGTTCGGATAGACGTTGAAGCCCGAGACCAGAATCATGTCTTTCTTGCGGTCGATCAGCCGGATGAAGCCGCGCGAATCCATCACGCCAATGTCGCCGGTCGCAAGCCAACCTTCGTCGTCGATCACCTTCGCCGTTTCTTCCGGCCGGTTCCAGTAGCCTTTCATGACCTGCGGCCCCTTCACGCACAATTCGCCCGCTTCGCCGATGTTGGCCCAACTGCCGTCGTCTTTTCTGAAGCGGACTTGCGTGGAGGGCGCGGGCAGGCCGATCGAGCCTTCGAAGTCGCGCAGGTTCGAGATGTCGACGGGGTTCATCGACACGATGGGCGAGCATTCGGTCAAGCCGTAGCCTTCGATAATCGGCTTGCCGGTGACGGCCTTGAAGCGCTCGGCTACCGACCGCTGCGTTGCCATGCCGCCCGCCATTGCCAGTTTCAGGTCGGAGAAATCGCGCTTGCAGAATTCCTCGTTCTCGAGAAACGCGTTGTAGAGCGTGTTGACCGCCGTCATGCCGGTGAATTTCTCGTGACGGATGATCATCATTACGCGCTTCATGTCGCGCGGATTGGCGATCAGAATGTTGCGTCCGCCGAGACCCATGAAAATCAGCGCGTTCACCGTCAGCGAATAGATGTGATAGAGCGGCAGCGGTGTGAGTACCGTTTCCACTTCTCCGCTCAACTGACCTTCGGCCCATGCCTTTGCCTGCAGCAGATTGGCGATGATGTTCCGGTGCGTGAGCATCGCGCCCTTCGCGACGCCGGTCGTTCCGCCGGTGTACTGAAGAAACGCGATATCGTGATGCGTCGGCCGAACAGGCGTGAGCGGCCGCGTATAACCAATGGCAAGCGCCTTCAGCAACGGAACGGCATTGGGCAGACTGTACGCGGGCACCATCTTCTTCACGTGGCGCAGCATGAAATTGAGCACACGTCCCTTCAGATTCAGGCCGTCGGCGAGCAGGTCGCCGAGTCCTGTCACGATCACGTTCTGCACTTTGCTGCCCGGCAACGCGTCTTGCACCGTCTTCGCAAAGTTCTCGAAAACGATGATGGTCTGCGCGCCGCTGTCCTTCAACTGATGCGCGAGTTCGCGCACGGTGTAAAGCGGATTGACGTTGACCACCACCGCGCCGGCTTTCAGTACGCCGAACAGCGACACCGGGTATTGAAACGTATTGGGCAGCATGATCGCGACGCGCGCGCCCGGTTTCACGCCGATGCTTTGCAGATACGCGGCGAAGGCGGTCGCCTTGCGGCCGAGTTCGCCATAGGTCATGCTCGCGCCGACGCTGACGTACGCAACGCGCTCACGGAATTGCGCAATGCATTCGTCGAAGAAATGCACGACAGATTCGTATTTGCCGACGTCGATCTCATGCGGCACGTCGGCGGGATACGACGCGTACCAGATGCCGTCGGTGTTGGGGGCGTGGTTAGTGTGCCCCGTTGCGTCTTGCATTGCATGAGGCGTTGCCGCCGCATCTGCGTGAGCGGGCCCGGTTGCCTGATTCGCAGCGGCGGGCGAGAGCGAGGCTTGAGTGGGCTGGGTCATCGGTCGTCTCCTGAAGCCTTGGCTTCAATGGTTTGTGTGCTGGTTGAAGCGGTCCAGCATGTTGCTGCATTTGCTACGGCCACCATGAATCTCAGCGCTCGATTATCGCCACCACGCCCTGGCCGCCCGCCGCGCAGATCGAAATCAGTCCTCGCGCCGTGCCCGCCGGCTTGTCGAGTTGAGCGAGCATTTTCGCCAGACCCGCAACGATGCGCCCGCCCGTCGCCGCGAACGGATGCCCGGTTGCGAGGGATCCGCCGTTCACGTTGAGCTTCGCGCTGTCGATCGAACCGAGCGGCCCGTCGAGGCCAAGCTGCGTGCGGCAGTATTCGTCATCCTGCCACGCCGCGAGCGTGCACAGCACCTGCGCCGCGAACGCTTCGTGGATCTCGTAGAAATCGAAGTCCCGCAGCGTGAGTCCGGCTCGCGCGAGCATGCGCGGCACCGCGTAGGCGGGCGCCATCAAAAGGCCTTCTTTCTTGTCGAAAAAGTCGACTGCCGCGGTTTCCGACCAGCTCAGATAGGCGAGCACCGGCAACCCGTGGCGCGCGGCCCACTCCTCGCTTGCAAGCAGTACCGCGGAGGCGCCGTCGGTGAGCGGTGTCGAATTGCCTGCGGTCAGCGTGCCCGCGTCGCGATCGAAGGCGGGCGAGAGCGCGGCGAGCTTGTCGAGCGTGAGGTCCGAGCGCAGATTGTTGTCGCGCGCGAGGCCGCGATACGGCGTCATCAGATCGTTGACGAAACCGCGCGCGTAAGCTTCGGCCAGCTTGCGGTGACTCTCGTAAGCCAGCACGTCCTGCGCTTCGCGCGAGATGTTCCAGCGCTTGGCCATCAGTTCGCAGTGCTCGCCCATCGAAAGGCCGGTGCGCGGTTCGCCGTTGCGCGGCAGGAGCGGCTTGAAAAACATGGCGGGCCGCAGCTTCGCGAGCGCGCCCACTCGCTCGCCCGTACTCCTGCCGCGATTCGCTTCGAGCAGAATCTTGCGCATCTTTTCGTTGACGCCGATAGGCGCATCCGATGTCGTATCGACGCCGCCCGCGATACCCGCTTCGATCTGACCCAACGCGATCTTGTTGGCGACGAGTATGGCGGCTTCGAGCCCCGTACCGCAGGCCTGTTGAACATCGTACGCGGGCGTTTCCTTCGCGAGTGTGGTGGACAGCACAGATTCGCGCGTCAGATTGAAGTCGCGCGAATGCTTGATGACGGCGCCCGCCGCAACTTCGCCGAGACGTTCGCCGTGCAGGCCAAAGCGGTCGATCAGTCCTTGCAGTGTGAAGGTCAGCATGTCCTGATTCGACGCGCTCGCATACGCGGTGTTCGAGCGTGCGAACGGAATCCGGTTACCGCCGATTATCGCGACGCGGCGCACGGGTGGCAGCGGGTGGGACATGCCTGGCTCCTTCTGGTTGCGTATGTTTCATGGTCGGTGGAACGAGTGCGCGCGCGGTTATCGGGCAAACGGCGCGCGCTTCATTGCAATCTCCATTGCATGCGGCCGCGCAAATGCGGCTTTTCTCCGGCGATGTCGCGCACCTCGATATCCCGTTCGATCAACGAAGACGACGCGCTCCACAACGACGCTTCGCCGGGCAGCAGCATCGGCAGCTTGAATTCGGCACTGAGCGTCGCTTCGGCCAGCGGCTTGGGCGGCTGCAAGGACGATGCCGCGCGCGCGAGCGTCCACATGCCGTGTGCGATCGCGCGCGGAAAACCGAATGCTTTGGCAGAGAGCGCGCTCAGATGGATCGGGTTGTAGTCGCCCGACACGCTCGCGTAATCGCGGCCGAGTTGCGAGGCAAGCTGCCAGCGCGCGATGCGTTGCAGCGCTGCCGAATCGACCTGAAGCGGTTCGAGTTGCGCGCCGCTCGCGGCCACGCCGCGCTTCAGATAAACGCTGTCGCCGTCCCACACCGCTTCGCCGCGCCGGTAAATGCGGGTATGCAGCAAAAACGCCTGGCCCTTGTCGTGACGCAGCAGCGCGCCGAACTCGACCTCCACGCGCAGCAGGTCCTTGTACGCGAGCGGCCGGCGCAGACGCACATGATTGGCCAGATGCAGCAGGCCGACCGCGGGCCACGGGAACGCCGGGTCGGTCAGCATCAGCAGATGCAAGGGGAACGCGAGCAGATGCGGATACGTGAGAGGCACGCCATGTTCCGGGATGAATCCGCACACGCGTGCATAACGCCACGCGGGCCCGGGGTCGAGCGCGACAGCGGGGCGCACGAGGCGCAATGCGGGCAACTGCGTCGGGCGTGCGCGTTTGACGATGCCCGACAAAGCTCGCGCATAGAGCTTCGCCGGCGTCGGCAAGGTTTCGACGACGACAGTTCTGGGCCGCACCGCATTGTGCGGCGCGAGCTGCGATGCATGATTCCCGCCAAACGGATCCCCGGGTTCATCCATGCTTATGCTCCGATCAGGCTTTGTCCGCACACGCGCACGACCTGGCCGCTGATGCCGGCCGATCCTGGATGCGCGAGCCACGCGATGGTCTGGGCGACGTCGACCGGCAGGCCGCCCTGGCCGAGCGAATTCATCCGGCGGCCTGCCTCGCGAAGGGTCAGCGGCATCTTCGCGGTCATCTGCGTTTCGATGAAACCCGGCGCGACTGCGTTGATCGTGATGCCGCGCGGGCGCAGCAGCGGCGCCATGCTTTGCACGCGGCCAATCACCCCGGCTTTCGACGTCGCGTAATTGGTCTGGCCGGGATTGCCCGCGATCCCGCTGATCGACGACACGCCGACGATCCGCCCGCCGTCGCGCAAGATGCCTGCCGCGAGCAGCGCGTTGTCGATGCGCTCCTGCGCGCACAGGTTGATGTCGATCACGCTTTGCCACGCGCCGCCTGTCATCTTCGCGATGGTTTTGTCTTTTGTGATGCCGGCGTTGTGCACGACGATATCCACGCCGTGATCGTCGAGCGCGGCGGCGATCTGCGCGGGCGCTTCGGGCGCCGCAATGTCGAAGGCGAGAGCGGTGCCGTTCAACTGGCGCATGGTGGCTTCGAGCGCGTCGCGCGCGGACGGAATGTCGATGCCGATCACGTGCGCGCCCTGCGCCGCGAGCACGCTTGCAATCGACGCGCCGATGCCGCGCGCGGCGCCGGTCACGACCGCGCGCCGGTTCGCGAGCGGCAGGTTCCAGTCGAACGGCGATGCGGCGTTACCGCCCTCATGGGTTACGGCAACGCGATTCACGACGCCATGCAGACCGTCTGCGGCGATTCGCACCACCTGGCCCGACACATACGCCGAACGCGGTGACAGAAAGAAGCGCAGCGTGGCTTCCATCCCATGCTCGGCGCCTTCGCCGACATAGACCAGATTCGCCGTGATGCCGCGCCGCGCTTCCTTGCCAAGCGAACGCGCGAGTCCTTCCAGCGCACGTTGCGCAGTCCATTGACGCGGACTCGCGCATGCTTCGGGCGGCCGTCCCAACACGACGATACGCCCGCATTTCCCAAGCGAGCGCAGCGTGTCGTGAAAGAACGCGTGCAGCGGTTCCATCTGAGTGCTGTCGTCGATACCGCTCGCGTCGAAGATCAATGCGCCGACGCGCGCGGCCGAGCCCGACTCCGCGGGTTCGAAGCGCCCCGTCAGCAGACCGTGACGATGTGCGAGGGGCATCCACAGTCCGGCGCTTTCATGCGCGACGCTCGTCACGCCGATGCTCGCCACCAGGTCCGCCAGCGAATCGAGCAGATGCGGCTCGCGCCCGGCGCCAATCGCGACCAGGCCGCCGAACTCGGGCTCGTCAGCGCGATAACGGCGCAGCACCTCGGGCTTCGGAAGGCCCAGAGAACGCGCAACGCGCGCGCCGAACGGCGAATTGACGAAGTTCAGGTAAGAGTCGTTCATATTGTTCGTTGCTCCGCTGGACACGCCCGCACGTCTGTCAGTGTGCACTGAGTTTGGTGCATCGGCGTGTCGCGAAGCGAGGTTTTTTCATGCGGTCGCACAGGCGTCCATTGGAATCACAGCGCCGCTTCCACCACCTTTTCGAGCGTCTCCTTGCGTTGTTGCAGTTTGGCGAGGATGTCGAAATCGGCGGGGAAATCGTCCACTTTAACGACCTGTGCGGCATAGCGCGCGTAGTCGCCGAGTACACGCCGCTCGTCGGCGTCGATCAGGCCTTGTTGCAGCGCGGCGTCGGCCCACGCGGCGAGTTGCACGACGCTCTGCGGCATTGGCTCGAGCCGCCGCGCCTTCACCGCTTCGCGCAGCTTCTGCTCGATTTGCGTAAAGCGCGGATTCAGCTCGAACACGAGTTCGCCGTAGCCGAGCGCGTCGACGTCCGGGTGCGGCACGTAGGAGTCCGACACCAGGCGGTTGCGCGCGGCGCCAGGCGTCTGCATCAATTCGGCGATCTCGCTGCCGAGGCGGTCGGACGGTTCGCGATGCGGCAGTCCCAACGGGAACGCCAGCGCACGCACGAGGCCGGCGGCGAAGCGGTTCGGGTAGTTCGCGAGCACGCCGTCGAGCGCCTGTTGCGCGCGATAGAGCGAATCTTCGACGCCCCAGCGCACGAGCGGCAGATCGTCTTCCTGACGGCCTTCGTCCTCGAAACGCTTGAGCGTTGCGGAGATCAGATAGAGCTGCGAGAGCAGGTCGCCAAGGCGCGCCGAAATGCGTTCACGGCGCTTCAGGTCGCCGCCGAGCACGAACATGGAGACATCCGCGAGCAGCGCGAAAACGGTGGCAAGCCGAGTGGCCGCGCGGTAATACGCATGAAGCGGCGCATGCGCGGCGCGGGGCTTCGCAATGAATGCGCCGCCCGTGATGCCGTAGACGAAGCTGCGTACCACGTTCGAAAGCGTGAAAGCGACGTGGCCGAAGAACGCGTCGTCGAAATCGCGCAGCGCTTTAGCGCCGTCCGTCTCGCGGGTCGCGCTCATCTCCTTCAGCACATACGGATGGCAGCGAATCGCGCCCTGGCCGAAAATGATCAGGCAGCGCGTGAGAATGTTCGCGCCTTCCACGGTGATCGCAATCGGCACCTGCTGATACGCGCGCGCCAGAAAGTTAGACGGCCCCATGCAGATTCCCTTGCCGGCGGCGACGTCCATCGCGTCGTTGATCACCATGCGGGCACGTTCGGTGATGTGATACTTGGCGATTGCCGAAATCACCGAAGGCTTTTCGCCGAGATCGACCGCATGTGCGGACAGGCGGCGCGCGGCATCCATCACATAGAGATTGCCGCCCATGCGTCCAAGCGCTTCCTGCACGCCCTCGAATTTGCCCACAGCCGTGCGGAACTGGCGACGAACCGCCGCGTACGCTCCCGTGCCGCGCACGGCGAGCTTCGCCATGCCGACATTCGACGACGGCAGCGAGATCGCGCGGCCCGCCGCGAGGCATTCCATCAGCATGCGCCAACCGTTGCCGACTTGAGCGCGTCCGCCGATCACCCAGTCGAGCGGAATGAAGACGTCCTTGCCGGAGTTCGGGCCGTTCTGGAACACGGCGTTAAGCTGCCAATGACGACGACCGATGTTCACGCCCGGATGATCGGTTGGAATCAATGCGCAGGTAATGCCGGGTTCATCGGTCGAGCCGAGAAGATGCTCGGGATCGAGCGCCCGGAACGCAAGGCCGAGCACGGTCGCGATCGGGCCGAGCGTGATATAGCGCTTATCCCATGTCACGCGAAAGCCGAGCGTCTCGCGTCCGTCGAACATGCCCTTGCAAACGATGCCGACATCGGGAATCGCGGCGGCGTCCGAACCGGCGTACGGGCTCGTCAGCGCAAAGCATGGGATTTCCTCGCCACGCGCGAGACGCGGCAGATAGTGGTTCTTCTGCTCTTCGGTGCCGTAGTGCATCAACAGTTCGGCCGGACCGAGCGAGTTCGGCACCATCACCGAAACGGCTGCCGCGGAGCAGCGCGTGGCCAGCTTCATGATGACCTGCGAATGCGCGTATGCGGAGAACTGTTTGCCGCCGTATCGCTTCGGAATGATCATGCCGAGAAAGCCGCGCTCCTTGACGAACTGCCATGCTTGCGGCGACAGGTCCTGCCACACCATGGTGGTTTCCCAGTCGTTCGCGAGATCGCACAACTGCTCGCATTCGTTATCGAGGAACGCCTGTTCTTCCGCCGTCAATGTCGCGGGGCCGTAGCCGAGCAGCTTGTCCCAATGAGGCCGTCCGGAGAAAAGTTCGGCGTCCCACCAGACCGTACCGGCTTCGATCGCGTCGCGCTCGGTCGGCGACATCTCCGGCAGGATCTTGCGAAACACGTCGAGCACCGGCTTCGTGAGCCATGCGCGGCGCAGCGGCTTGACGGCGAACACGATGGCAGGGAGGACCAGCACGATGGCCCAAAGCGTGGTTGCAGCAACGCCCGCCGCTCCGCTCACTCGTACCGCCGCAACCCAGACGATCATGAAGGCAAGCCACGATAATGCGCGCGCCTCTACGTAGACAAGCGCAAGAGCGCCGGCAACCAGCAGCAGGATGAACCACAGCATGACGTTTCCTCCCTGTTTTCATGATGCGTGCAAACGCATCCACGTTGCGTGGACGGTTCACGTTGTTGTCGTTGTTGTGCGAGCGGCCCGGCGTCTTTGCGCTACGTTTGCGACGCGCCGTGCAACGCCTGCTGGAACGAGCAGGCTTCGATCGTGCCGCCGCTGTGTGCTTCACTCGGCGCATCGCCTGCGCTATGCGTGCTGCCGTCGAGCGCGCTGTCCGCGCCTGTATCGTCGGCATCGCCCAGCACGGCGGCGAACATCGCCAGTTGCGATGCGTCGGGTAGCGGCGCTTTCAGTGCGGCGACCATTAGCGAGGCAAGCCGTGCGATCAGTTGCAGATCGTTCATCGACTTGCCTTGCGAGAACTCGGCAATGAGGCTGTCCGTGTCGGCGCCCGCGAGCACGCCCGATAGCGCGCCGATGGCGAAGTGCAGCCGCCAGCCCAGTTCCTCGCGCGGCAGATGCGGCAGCGCGCGTTGGAACGCGTCGAAAAAGCGCACGGCCACCGACGCATAGTGGGCGCTCAGAAAGTCGCGAATGAAAGCAGAGGGGTCCGTATAGGCGCGCCCGAGCAAGCGCAGAAAAGCTTTGCCGCCGACGCGCGGATCGCGCGAGAGCCGCAGCGCCGGAATGAACATCGCGCCGAGCACATGCTCACAGGTCAGACGTTCGCCGAGCATCCGGTCGAAGCGTTCGAGCAGCTTCACACGCTCCTGGTTGAGACGGTCGAGACGGCGCGACAGCATCGCGTGAATCAACGACTCCTTGCTGCCGAAGTGATAGTTGACCGCTGCAAGATTGACCTCGGCGCGCGAAGTGATCTGGCGCAGCGACATGGCCTCGTATCCACAATCGATGAAGAGCGCCTCAGCCGCATCCAGGATGCGTGACTTCGTATCGCCGGCGTGCCGGCCTGTTGTGCGACCTGCCATTTGCGTCTCCCAGTTCTCGGCGCCCGCTCTGCGAACAGGCGATTCAAATAGGCATTTGAAACAGCCGTTTTTTTCAGGATAAGAAGGAAGGGCGAGTTGGGCAAGGGTCGGATGTCGATTAACTCCTCTAGAAGACTTCACGCGTGGCGCCTGTCATGCGTTCGCTATGCGTTTGCATGACGGGAATAAAAAAGCCGTTCCGAGGAATCGGAACGGCTTCATGTGAAAGAAGAACTGTGGTCGGCTTCTAGTGCTTAAACCTCTCCTCCAACCGCACTTCCTTGCGCAGGATGGGCGCCGACATGTCTCGCCGACTGCGTCATGTCGATGCCGCGGCGCTCCCGGCTAAACGGAATCAGCGCGCAGATCACGGCGGCGACGATGCCGATCACGACCGCCATGACGAGCGCATAGTTGTTGCCGTGCGCTTCGGCGGCGCTCGCCTGCAGCGGACCGTTGACGGAAGCGATCAGATTGCCCAACTGATACACGAGACCGGGGAAGGTCGCGCGGATTTCGTCGGGCGAGATCTCGTTCAGATGAACTGGAATGACGCCCCATGCGCCTTGCACCGAGATTTGCATCAGGAACGCGCCGAGCGCGAGCAGCACCGGCGTGCTCGAAAAAGCCCACAGCGGGAGCACCGGAAATGCAATCAGCGCGGCGATGAAGATCGCGCGCTTGCGCCCGATCTTCTCCGACAACATGCCGAAAAAGAGCCCGCCGCAGATCGCGCCGACGTTCAGCGTGATCGTGATCCACGACACCGTATGTGCGTCGAACTGATGCTGGACGCGCAGGAACGTCGGATACAAGTCCTGTGATCCGTGCGAGAAGAAGTTGAACGCGGTCATCAGAACGATTGCGTATAGCGACAGCTTCACGTTCTGCTTCAGCGTTGCGACGAGGCCAGGACGCGCCTGCTTCTCGAGCGTCTTGAAGGCCGGCGATTCCGGTACGTGCGCGCGGATGTACAGCACGAGCAGCGCGGGCAGCACACCGACAAAGAACATGCCGCGCCAGCCGATGTACTGATAGAACACACCGAACACGACCGAGGCGAGCAGATAGCCGCTCGGATAGCCGGCTTGCAGCAGGCCGGAAACGATGCCGCGCGATTTCGGCGGCACGGTTTCCATGGTCAATGCGCCGCCCACGCCCCATTCGCCGCCCATCGCGATGCCGAATAGCGCTCGCAACACGAGCAGGGTGGCCAGGTTCGGCGAAAAGCCCGACAGCAGTTCGAGTAGAGAGAAGCACGCGATGTTGACCATCAACGTGGGCCGGCGGCCGTAGCGGTCCGCGAGCCAGCCGAAAATCAGCGCGCCGACCGGGCGCATCATCAGCGTCAGCATTATGCCGAATGCGACTTCGGGGATTTTCGTATTGAATTCCGCCGCGATATCTTTCAATACAAACACCATTAGAAAGAAATCGAATGCGTCGAGTGTCCAGCCGAGATAGGCGGCAATCGTGACGTTTCTCTGTTCCCGTGTCCAGTTCATTGATGTTCTCCTGGTCTCCAATAACCCGCGGTCGATGTCGAGGTGCCCGGTACGCCCTATGGCATGGGCTTCGAGCGCGAGTGTACGCTCACCGTTAAGCGGCTGCAGGAAAGAGCGCAGCTTTGTCGGTGTTAATCCTGGGAGCAATTATCGTGCTGAATGCAGGGTCGAAGCTAATCGTCGGTTGAGTGTAATTATTGTATTGTGAATGTCTGCGGAAGCGTCGGTAATCTGTAATGGGATTTATTGCCGAGTGCCTTTATGCCGGTCGAATTGACTTAGTCGTTTTACGCCTGGCCGATGGCTTTTCGGGTTTCGGTCCGGCCTTGTGCGACGGTAGAATGCGAGCGAACCCCGACTGTCGACGTCCGCCAATGGAACCGCCCGAAACACGATGAGTGACACGATACAAGCGCCGTTTTCCATCCTGTTCGTTGATGACGACGAGATGTCGCGCACCCACTTTGCGCGCGCCGTGCGTGACGATTACCGCGTGCACCTCGCGCAGGGCGCCGACGAAGCCATGGCGCTGTTGCAGGAATTCGGTTCGGAAGTCGCCGTGCTCGTCACCGACTTTCGCATGCCGGGGCGCGATGGCGGCCATCTGCTGCGCGAGGTTGCACAGGCGTATCCGCAGACCGTGCGCATCCTCGTCACTGCCTATGCCGACAAGGACATGCTGCTGCAAACGTTCAATACCGGTGACCTGTTCCGCATCATCGAAAAGCCGCTTCGCATGGAGTCGGTGCGCGAGGTGCTGAAGCAGGCGGTGGCGCGCTACGTCGAGCGCGAAACGCGCCAGCAAAGGCTGCTTGCAATGGACGAGACGCTTGCGTTCCTCGCTCACGAACTCAACACGCCGCTGGCGGCGATATCGCTCTTTGCTCGCTCGGTCGAAAACGATGTCGCCCAGGAATACGACCCGCAGCGTCAACAGGAAATCGGCACTGCGGCTACCTCGATGCTCAATAACGCGCAGTATTGCCTGACGCTGATCTCGTCGTTCTGGGCGACGGTGCACAAAAGCGGCGGCCCGCAACCGGCGACCGGCAGCGCCGCGCGCGAGGTCAGGGCGACACGCCTCGTCGCCACGCTACTCGACTCCTATCCGTTCGCCGGTTCGCAGCGCGAATGGATCGGCCTGGAAATGCGAGGCGATTTTGTCGTTCACGCTATGCCGAATTGCGTGGCGCTCGTACTCTCTTCACTGCTGTCGAATGCGTTGCGTGCGCTCGACGGTTGCCCGGCGCCTTCGTTGCGGATCGAAGTGATGAACGGGCCCGAGCCCGAAATCCGCCTGCACGACAATGGCCCGGGTATCGCGCCGGAGATCAAGGCGCGCTTGCTGCTCGATCCTGTCACGACGCACGCGGGGCGTGGCGGCCACGGCATGGGCATGATCTTTTGCAACCGCATCATGCAGTCGTTCGGCGGCGGGTTGCGGATCGAATCCACCGTCGGTGAGGGCACTACCGTGACAATGCGTTTTCCCGGCATCAGAGGCCGGGTGCATGACGGCGTGAACGAAGCGGCGTCGGACAGTCACGCCGCGTGAGCAGGAAGCGCTAGTTCTCGCGCACGGCGAGTCCGTTCGCGGGCGTGGTCGTCGGTGTAGTCGTGCTTGTGCTCGTACTCATGCTCTTACGTGCAGTGTCGCCCGGTCCTTCAGGCTGGTCTCGCGCGGCGTTTGCAGACGCCAGATAGCGATACAGCGCATCAGCCGAACGCTCGCTCAACGCATCGATCCGCTCGAGCCAGTCCGATTCCGCGGGCCATTCGCCTTCGAGCATGCGTGGATAGATGTGCCGCGTGAACTGGTGCAACGCCTTCGCTCCGACGTTGCCGCTCGCGCCGAGCAGCACATGCAACGCGCCATGCGCGGCGTCGATGTCGCGGTCCGCGGCATTCGCGCGAAGCTGCGAAGTCAGCGCGCGGATCTGCTCAATGCCGTTTGCGAACGATTCGTCGATCAGGCCGAGTGCCGCCAATTCTTCAAGATGAGTGGCGTCGAGCAGATCGTTCTCGCGCACTGCGGCGAGACCGCCCGAACCTGCCGACGCAGCTTGCGCAGGCGACGCCGCCGGGCCTGCCGGGCTGGACGATGATGGCACCTTTGCCGACACCGGCGAGCGCGGCGCCTCGGCCGGCGCACTGCCGGTGCCTATGCCACTACCGCTGCGCTGCTGCGCGAACTGCCTCGTCAGGCATGCATAGAGCGCGCCGACCTGCACGGGCTTGATCATGACTTCGTTCATGCCCACGCTGATGCACGCCTGCACCGAGCCGATATCCGACTGGCTCGTCAACGCGATGATCGGCACGCTCGCGTAGCCGTCGGTGCGGGCGCGAATCGCCGCCGCCGTTTCGAGGCCGCCCATTCCCGGCATGTTCATGTCCACCACGATTGCGTCGATGACGACCTCTTCGTCCAGCCGGTCCAGCACGGCCTGACCATGTTCCGCCTCCACGACGCTCGCGCCGAAGCGCTCCAGATAGGCCTTGGCAACGAGCCGGCTGTAGTTGTCGTCGTCGGCAACGAGAATCGACTTACCGGAAAAGTCGTCGAACCGCTGGTTCAGATGACGCCGGTTGCCGTTCTCGAAAAGCGCCTGCAGCGACGTGAACAGCTCCATCGCGCTGGAGGACTTGCTGATCATGTCGTCCATGCCGGCCCGGCGTGCCAGCACGCGCGCGATGTTGCCGGGCTCGGACGTGTAGGCGGCAACCAGCACATTCCAGTTCGGATGATCGCGGTCGGCGCGCAGTTGCTCGGTGGCCGAATAGCCGTCGAGCACCGGCATGTTGACGTCCATCAGCACGAGGTCGTATGCCGACGCTTCGCGCAGCATCGCCAGAGCAGCCGCGCCGTTTTCGGCTTCGCTCACCTCGGCGCCCACTTTTGCCAACGTGCGCCGTGTGCGGGCGCGCAAAGCGGCGTCGTCGTCGGCGAGAAGGATGCGTTTGCCGTTGAGCA
The DNA here is from genome assembly GCF_000383275.1 of Paraburkholderia caledonica. Taxonomy (NCBI): domain Bacteria; kingdom Pseudomonadati; phylum Pseudomonadota; class Betaproteobacteria; order Burkholderiales; family Burkholderiaceae; genus Paraburkholderia; species Paraburkholderia caledonica. Next base: position 91,290 of record NZ_KB911044.1, read on the forward strand.
CGCCCGTGGCGCGCTCGACGATTGCCCGCTCGTGCGCCGCTACCTCGCTCTCGGTGACGGGCGGAAATTGCAGCGTGAACTGCGTGAACTTGCCGAGCTCCGACCTGCACGCGATGCTGCCGCCGAACGCGCGCATGGCACGCTGACAGTAAGCGAGCCCGAGGCCCGTACCCGCCGAGTTGCCGGCGGTACGGAACGGCTCGAACAGATGCGGCAGTATCTCAGGGGCGATGCCGCTGCCGGTATCGCGAACGCTGACGCAATGCCGGTCCACCGTCAGCGTCAGCGTGGCAGATGGAAGCGGTGCGATGTGATGCAGCGCGTTCTTGATCAGGTTGAAAAGGGTGAACAGGTAGACGGTTTCGTCGACCTTGAAGGTGAAATCTTCCAGCACCGCAAGGCGAACCTTGCCGCGTTCCTTCCTGTCGGCGAAGCCGTACTCGTCGAGCGCCTTGCGCGTGGTCGCGCCCGCGCTCAGGTAAGTGAGGGAGTCGGAGCGGATCTGTTTGGCACTGACTTCGTCCAGCGTCATTGCGATCACGCGCAGGCCGCGCTCAATCGACAACTGCCCGTGCGCGAGATGCCGGTAAAGCAGCGCTGCGCCCGCACCCGACGGCGCGGGTGCGCGGCCATGTTCGGTAAGGGCGGGCAGCGTTTCTTCCACGCGATCCAGAACGTGTTTCAACTGGCTGAGCGGGTTGCGCATTTCATGCGCAATGGATCCGGCCAGTGCCTGCAATGCGCGGTTCTTCTCGACGAAGATGCGCCCTTTGCTGATCGCATGACTGAAGGCCATGCTGCACAGGACGACCACCGGAAGCACCGCGAGGTCCGACTGATTTGCCGTGCTCAGCACGATTGGAGCCGGTGAACTGGCGACCGCAGCCAGCCCGCCGGACAGCATGCCGATGCCGATACAGCCCATGAGCAGAAATGGATTGTCGATGCACAGCGCCATGATGAAGATCATCATGACCTCGGTCATCATCCACATGGTGGAGAATGAATTCCTGATCGCGAGGAACGTGCAGACGAACGGCAGCACGTAGATCAGACACAGGTGCCAGTAGATCAGCAGGTACTGATTGAACCGCTTCGGCCAGCGCGCCTGAAAGATCAATGGCACACAGATGAGCGCCGCGCTCAGACGCAGTGGCAGATTGTCGTACGGCTGCGGCAGGATGTAAGTCCAGACCAGGTAATAGACGGGGTGGCACACGAGGCCGAGTGCGCCTCCCCATCGAATTGCAAACCGGCTTCTTTCCAGCACATCCTGCATGCTTTCGCGCGGTATTAGCATCTGGCCTCCAGTGACATTTACGAGCCCGTCAATTCATAGTTGCTGTCACACCGAGATCGAGGTTGATCGCCGAGCCGTCCTTTCCGTGAAAAGGTCCGACCGTAAATCCGTACTTTTTCAACAGGCTGTGAGTGTAGGAGACCGACCACACAGGCGGGCTGCCGATGATGAAGTCGGAAGCGATGCCTTCCTGCCAGGCGGCATAGCCCTCGGCGAAACAGGTATAGCAGTCGCGCGTGCTCGGCAGCCTGAACGGGAATCTGGAATCGAGGCCTGCCGGCCCGCGCGCGAAACATTCAATATATAGCGTATGTCCGCGAGACGCGAGTTCCGCTTCCACGCTCGCCGCGCGTGGGTGCGAGTCGTCGATCCAGAAGCGCGCCCGCTTGAGGTCCGAGGCGGTGAGATACGGCACGCTGGTGCTGCTCGCGAGGATCGCGCCGTCGAACTGCGGTAAGGCGGTGTCGGGGCTGAACGTATGGACCGACACCTTGGTGCGTCCGAGCAGGTCCGCCGCCATCAGCTCGCGTGCCTGGTCCGCGAGCAGGTTGACCTTGTCCGGCAAGTCGATCAGCACGAGTTCCTTCGGCGCTTCCTTGTACAGCAGGTACTTGGCGACCGTCGTGCCGAGCCGTCCGGCCGCGCCGAAGAGTGCGAGCTTCGTGTTGCCAAATTCCAGATCGAGCTCGTTGCAGCAGTGCATTGCCCAATCTTTGAGCATTGCCGCGGTAGCCGCGTGGCCGGTCGTGATATGCGGCGGCTTTGTTTGCCTTGGCAGCGCGCCATAGTTGCACGCATAGGGCGTCGACGCTCCCATCGCGACCATGTTCAAGCCTGCCTGACGCGCCAGTTCGAGCGCCGGGAAGAACTGCGTCTCGCGAAACCGCTTGATGCCGCGAGGGCTGCCCAGCCAGAGTTCGAGCGGCACCGGACACGCGATGTTCGCGCCGATCATCTGCGAGCCCGAATAGATTGGCGATGCAATGAACGGCTTGGTGCGCCAAAGCTCTTCTTCGAACGACTCGTTTCTTGTTTTTACGTTGTGAAAAGAGAAGGAAAGCGTATCCCAGTCTGTAGCGTGAAAGAGAAACCCGACACCGCCCTGGCCCGCAGGCAGATTGTCGCGAATCTGCTCCGGGTGGATCGTGTGTTTGAGCGCCAATGGCGCACCGGACGAGGGCAGGCTGGTTGTGCTGCGCCGGTCGTCAATGGTCGATATTTCGTTGTAAAGAGACGTTCCCATTTGTTTTTCCTTTGATTTTCCTTAGGTTGACCCGCGCTGCGAGTCAGCGCGGCTTCGTCAGCCCGCATTGGCCGACGATCCATCAACTCTAGAGAAAACCAATAGTTTTTGTCCGTGTGTTCGTGCGCATCGTCGGTCGGGAAGGGAATTGAGTGGCGCCGGCCTGATATGAACGACATGAGCACGACGGGCGGCGCCCACGAGCGCAGCGGCGCGAAGAGCAGCATGTCGCATGGCGAAGTTCGGAAAGTGGATGCGGCAGCCGGCAAGCTGACCATCCGGCATGGGCCCCTCGAGAATCTCGGCATGGGACCGATGACCATGGTGTTCAAGGTCAAAGACCCTGCGATGCTGTCTCAGGTGAATGTGGGCGACAGCATCGACTTCGTGGCGGAGGAACCCGACGGCGCGCTCACCATGACGTAGCTGCACAAGCACTGGCTTGCCTTGGGCGGGCGGGGCAGCCATTCGCCGCAAAAATAAATTTCTCATGCGATGGAATACCTGCCTGCCGGCGATGTTTACGTCGGTAACCCGCTCGTTTCTTCCAGCTACCAACCACGAGGCCGCTTTGAGTTACACCACGATTCAACCCGCCTGGGTCCGCATCGCACACTGGGTCAACGCGTTAGCCGTCGTGCTGATGGTGATGAGCGGCTGGCAAATCTATGACGCATCGCCCATCTTTGCGGGCTTACAGTTTCCTTCCGCGATCACCTTGGGCGGCTGGCTCGGCGGCGCCTTGCAATGGCACTTCGCCGTCATGTGGCTGCTGGTCGTCAATTTTCTCGTCTATGTCGGGCTCAACATCGTATCGGGGCGCCTGCGTCGCAAACTGCTGCCGGTGAGCATCAGGTCGATCGCAAAAGATCTCACGGCGGCGCTGCGCGGCAAGCTGGAGCATGAAGACCTTTCACGCTACAACGCGGTGCAGAAGTTCGCCTACCTCGTGGTGATCGTCGATATTGCGCTCGTCATTCTGTCGGGGCTCGCGATCTGGAAGTCCGTGCAGTTTCCGCTGCTGCGTACGCTGATGGGCGGATACGACAACGCACGAGTCGTGCATTTCGTCGCGATGAGTGTGCTAGTCGCATTCTTCGTCGTGCACATTGCGATGGTCGCGCTCGTGCCGCGCTCGCTGCTCGTGATGATTCGGGGACGCTAACCATGACCCTTCGCAACAAGTCCACAAAACTCAGCGCGTTTGCGCAGTCTCATGCAGAGACGATCATCAAGGATGCGCGCGGCGAACTCAAGAATCCCACACGCCGCCTGCTAGGCCAGCGCATTCTCACGCTCGGCGGCATTGCGCTGCTGTCGGGCTGCGATCTGTCCAACGACAAATCCGTGAATACGATGCTGCGCAAAATGTCGTCCTTCAACGACGACGTGCAGGCATTGCTCTTCAGTCCGAACACGCTTGCGCCGACGTACCCGGAGTCGATGATCACGCGGCCGTTCCCGTTCAACGCGTTCTACGATATCGACGACGTGCCCGAGGTCGACGCCGCCGGCTACCGGCTGGAGGTGAGCGGACTCGCGAACGGCAAGCGCGTTTGGACGCTCGACGAACTGCACGCGTTGCCGCAGGAAAGCCAGATTACGCGCCATATCTGCATTGAAGGGTGGAGTGCGATCGGCCGTTGGGACGGCGTGCGCTTTGCCTCGTTCCTGAAGCAGGCGGGCGCCGACATCACGGCAAAGTATGTGTCGCTGCATTGCGCGGACAACTACTGGACGAGCATCGACATGCCGACGGCGCTTCATCCGCAAACGCAACTCACGCTTGGCTACGACGGTGGCCCGCTGCCGCCGAAATACGGCTTCCCCATGAAGCTGCGCATGCCGACCAAGCTGGGCTACAAGAATCCGAAGCATATCGTCGCGATCAGCGTGACGAACGATTATCCCGGTGGGTACTGGGAGAACCAGGGCTACAACTGGTTCGGCGGTTCCTGATGTTCATTGGCCCGTTCAGGGCTTTGCAGTCCTCTCAACCGTTTCTCATGGAGTATTCATGTCTATTCGCCTGAAACTCGGCGTCACGCTTGCGGCGCTGTCTTTTGCCGGTGCCGCGCTTGCGCAGACGCCCGCCGCCAAACCGTCGCGCATCCGTGGCGATATCGTCGCGCTGGATGGCGACGTCCTCAAGGTGCATCGCCGCAGCGGCGACACGGTGTCGATCGAACTGAAACCCGCCGTTACCGTGTCGGCAGTCAAGGCGATGCAGCTTTCCGACATCAAGCCGGGTTCGTTCGTCGGCACGGCGGCTACGACCGGCACCGACGGCAAGCTGACGGCAACCGAGGTGGTGGTATTCCCGGAAGCCGCGCGCGGCACGGGCGAAGGCCACTATGACTGGGACCTCGGCCCGAACAGCACGATGACCAATGCGAACGTCGACACGGTCGTTCAGGGCACGAGCGGCCGGAACCTGAAGCTGTCGTACAAGGGCGGCAATAACGAGGTGACGGTGCCACCGAACGTACCTATCGTGACCTTTACGACGGCCGCGCGCACCGACCTGACGCCGGGCAAGAAGGTGTTCATCGTGGCAACGGCGGCGTCGCAGGGCACGTATGTCGCTCAACGTGTGGTTGTCGAGAAGGACGGCGTTGCACCGCCGATGTAACGCGCATTCAGGTAAGGAGGGCCGGCCGCATTGGGTGTGTCACCAACGGGTACGGCCTTCCAGCAAGCAGCGCAGGTAACTTCCGGGAAACGACCCGGCGAATCACCCACGCAAGCGCATTGCCGCTCGCCCGATCAGCGAGGGCCGGCTCACAGTCCGAGGCAAATCGCGCCGGCCGCCACGACCATGCAGGCGAGCCAGCGCTTGCCGCTCACCGCTTCGCCGAGAAACATCCGCCCAATCAGCACCGCGAACACCACGCTGGTCTCGCGCAACGCCGACACCGTTCCCATCGCGCCCGACTGCATCGCCCATATGACGATGCCGTATGCCGCGACCGATACAACGCCGCCCATTAGCGAGGAGCCGACCGCCATTGGCGTCGAGCGTATCGGCGTCCATAGCGCGGACACACCGCGCATCGCGACGAACAGCACGGGCATCAGCCAGTAGAACAGGAACATCCATGCGGTGTAGGCAAGCGCTTCGCCGCCCGACAGGCGCACGCCGATGCCGTCGATCACGGTGTACAGCGCGATCGTCGCGCCGGTGGTGAGCGCGGCCAGCACGCCGGCGCGCGACACGCTTCCCGCTTCGAGCGCGATTGCAATGATGCCGCCGGATATCATCACGATCCCGATAGCACGCAACGGGCCGATCGCCTCGTGCGCGAAGAGCGCCGCGCCGAGCGTAACCAGAAGCGGTGACGAGCCGCGGGCGATCGGATACGCTTGCGCCAGATCGCCACGGCGGTAAGCCCGCACGAGGCTTGCGTTATAGCCGATATGCACGAGGCCCGACGCGACGATATATGGCCATGCCGCGGCCGCCGGCAACGGCGTGAATGGAATGATGAGCGTGGCGATCGCCGCGATGGCGATGCTTATCCACGTCATGGAAAGGAAGCGGTCGCGATTGCCGTGCAGCAACGCGTTCCAGCTTGCGTGAAGCAACGCCGCGAAAAGGACCAGGCCGCCCGTATAGCTGAGCATGCGCGATCAGGCCGCGGGCGCGACCGATGCGCCCGCAATCCGATGGCGCGCAAGCGATTCGGCCACGAACCCGGACGCCTTCATTTCCTCGACAAAGCTGCGTAGCGCGGAAGCCGCCGCTTCACCGCGGCTTTTCGGCGTGCCCATTGCCTGTTGAATGACCATGAAGCGCTCGTCAAGAAGCCGCAAGCCGGATGTATTGCGCGCATCGGCTTCGAGTTGCTGCTTCACGCCGGCCGCGACTTCGAGACCCTGTTCGAGGAACGTCTGCACGACCGTCGGCGAGGTAGGCGCACGAACGATCTGGGCGGCCTTCAGTTCGCGTGTGAGGAAGAGGTCATAGGCGCTGCCTTTGCCGACCGCGACGCGGTTATGCGGCTGATCGACGTCCTCGTTCGTTCGGACGGGGGAGTCGTCGCGCACCAGATAAAAGCCTTCGATCAGCACGTACGGCGCGGTAAATGCAATCGTCTCACCACGCAACGGATCGACAGCGAAGAAGCCGAAGTCGGCACGCTCCTCGCTCACGGCCTGCACCGATTTGCCCGCTGCGTCGAACACCACCAGTTCGAGTTCGACGCCGAGCATTTGTGCGAACGCCCGCGCGAGGTCGACCGATACGCCGAACGGCTCGCCCGTCTTCGGGTCCTGGTTAGCGAGAATGGGGTTGCCCAGATTGATCGATGCCCGCACTTTGCCGGCAGGCGTGAACGACGAGACAACGGCTTGATCGATGGTCATGGTGTTCCCGTATGGTGTTCCGCAACGTGTTCCCGGTATGCGCGGGCCGTATGCGTTGAGGAAACGGTTCGAGGATCTTGCTGATGCGAGGATAGTGCGTCGAGCGTTCCGTTCCATCTTAAAGGGAATTGGCGGACTTGCCCAGGCGGCCGGCAACGCGCCATGGCACCCTCGATTGCCGGCTGACTCCAGCGTCCAATCATTGCAAACTCTGTAAGCGATAACCGGCCCGAGCTAGTCTTTGCGCTCACGTTTTGCCGGCTTGTTGTGGGCGCCACCGTCGCTGTCTGCATCGCGCCGTTTTTCGTCGCCCACTTCGCGATTGGCGACGAACGGTGAATCCGTATCGCTGCCGCCTTCGCGCAGCGCGGTTCGCGCTTCCTTGGCGAGGTTTTCATACTGCTTGCGAAAGCGCGTCAGGTCTTTCTCCTCCAGTTCTTCCAGATCGAGCAGTGCGTTATGGGCGCCTTCGATTGCGCGGATCAGTTCGTCGAGCTTGATCTGCATGGCGGCCGTGTCGCGGTTCTGCGTGTTTTGTATCAGGAAAACCATCAGGAACGTGACGATCGTGGTCGACGTGTTGATCACGAGCTGCCATGTGTCGCTGTAATGAAAGAACGGCCCCGTGATTGCCCACACGATCACGAGCGACGCAGCCACGACGAAAGTGCCGGGACGGCCGGTCATTGTCGACAGATAGCTGGCGAAGTTCGAAAACCATTTGCTGTTCATGGCGATCTCCGTTGTTGGTCTGGTTCATACGATGATCGCATAGGACAGGTGGTCGGGCTCGGTCCGATCCGGGGTGTTCCGCGTGGATACCGTTGACGGTGTCTGTCTGCTCGGTGATATTCTTTTCGTTGCCTGGTTTGCGTTTGCTCCGTGCTTGCGAAGGCAGCGACGCTTCCCTCATTGCTTGAAAACAGCACGAACGGCAAGGACCGGCGCTCATGAACGATCAGCGAAATCTGGCACCCGACAGCACCGCGGCACGTGTTGCACTCTGGCGGGCGCTGCACAAGGAAGTCGACGCAGCGCCGCATGTTTTCGACGACTCGATCGGCCTCGAACTGCTAGCTCCCGGCGACGACTGGCGCCAGCGCGGCGACATGGACCCGCTGTTCACGCGTCCGTTTCGTGCGTCGATCGTGGCACGCGCACGTTTTATCGAAGACCTGGTGGTCGAACAGACGGCGCGCGGGATCGGCCAGTATGTGATTCTTGGGGCGGGGCTCGACAGTTTTGCGCAGCGCAGGCCGGAGATTGCTTCGCGCCTCACAGTATTCGAGGTCGATCAGCCGGTGCCGCAGGAGTGGAAACGTCAGCGGCTCGGCGAGCTTGGTTTCGGCATCCCGCCATGGCTGCGCTTTGTGGCGGTCGATTTCGAGGCTGGCGAAGCATGGCAGGACCGGCTCATGGCGCACGGATTCAACGACAGGAAGCCGGCAATCGTGGTCTCGACGGGCGTGAGCATGTATCTCACGCGCGATGCAAATGCGGCCACGCTGCGCCAGATCGCGGCTTTCGCCCGCGGATCGACGCTCGCCACCACGTTTCTGCTGCCGCTAGACATGGCGGATCCAGAAGTGCGTCCTGGACTGAAAATGGCAGAGAAGGGCGCGCGCGAAAACGGCACGCCCTTTCTCAGTTTCTTCACGCCGGCCGAGATGCTGGCCCTTGCCCACGACGCCGGCTTCGCGCAGGCGCAGCACGTCTCTGCGGCCGACCTTACGCAACGCTACTTCGCCAACAGAAGCGATGGCTTGCGTCCGCCGAACAATACCGAGGAATTGGTAATAGCGAATACCTGACCACGGTCCTCACTGGCGTCGCGGTAAGGCCGACGACTTGCTGAGCGTCACACCAGTAACCGGATCGCAAGCCCTGCCACGCCGCACACCAGCACTACTGGTATCACGCCGACCTTGAAGCGGAAGAGCGCGATCGCAGCCGCCAGCCCGATGACGAGCGACAACCAGTCGAAGGTTCCATGCAGGCCATGCGGCCATAAAACGTGCAGCGCAAAGAAGACGGCAAGATTCACGATTACGCCGACGACCGCGGCCGTGATCGCAGTGAGCGGCGCGGTGAATTTCAGATTGCCGTGCGTGGTCTCGATGAACGGGCCGCCCAGCAGGATGAACATGAACGAAGGCAGAAACGTGAAGAACGTCACGATCGTTGACGCGACGACAGCGGACAGAAGTAGCGCGTCCGGACCGAATATCGCTCGCGTCCATCCACCGACAAAGCCGACGAAAGCGACGACCATGATCAACGGGCCGGGCGTCGTCTCGCCGAGCGCAAGACCGTCGATCATTTGAAGCCCGGTGAGCCAATGCTGATGCTCGACCGCGCCCTGGTAGACGTAAGGCAAAACCGCGTACGCGCCACCGAATGTAAGCAGCGCTGCCTTCGTGAAGAACCAGGCCATTTGCGTGAGCGCGCCGTTCCATCCGAAAAGAGCGGCTAGCGTACCGATCGTCACCAGCCATATGAGGACAAAGCTTGCCAGGACGATGAAAAAGCGCTTCCAGGTAAAGAGCGCGTGACGAGGCGTCGGCGTGTCGTCGTCGATCAGCGCCGGGCCGTGAAGCTGCGCAGCGGCGCCGTGCTTGCCGCCAATCACGAAAGTGCCGGGCGCATATTTCCCGCCGACGTAACCGATCACGCCAGCCACGAGAACAATCAACGGGAACGGCACCTTTACGGCGAAGATGGCAATAAACGCCGCAGCGGCGATAGACCACAGCCAGGCGTTCTTAAGCGCGCGCGAGCCAATGCGATACGCGGCGAACACGACGATCGCAGTCACGGCCGGCTTGATTCCGTACAGCACGCCGGCCACAGCCGGCACGCTGCCGAACACCAGATAGACCCACGACAGGCCCATCAGAATAAATAACGACGGCAGCACGAAAAGCCCGCCCGCGATCACGCCACCCCACGTGCGATGCATGAGCCAGCCAATGTAGGTCGCAAGTTGCTGCGCCTCGGGCCCGGGAAGCACCATGCAGTAGTTCAACGCATGCAGGAAGCGCTTTTCCGAAATCCAGCGCTTTCTCTCGACGAGTTCCTGGTGCATCAGCGCTATCTGCCCGGCCGGACCGCCAAAGCTCATGAAGCCGAGTCGCAGCCAATACCAGAATGCAGTGGAGAGCGGAACGCGGGCGACGTCGTCTTTCATCAAATGGTCCTGTTCGTTTTGCCTCGTGCTGGAGCGCGGGCTTCGAGCGGTCGCAAATATCTTTTGGCTAGCGAGGGTCTCAAGGGTGTTTGGGCGATGACGATTCGCCACTCAGGACCGGCTCGCTGACTTTTGACTTTCCGGTCACTGACGTTCCGGTCATTGCCCCCGGTCATTGATTCCCCTTAACCGCATGACGGAACGTGCGGCGCAGTCTAGCAGTTAAGGCACGCTGCGCTGTTCCGCTTGCACCGATGCCGCTAGTTTCCGCGCTTCGACGAGTGCCTCGCTGATGGCGCTCAGCACTTTGTCGCGCGCGGCGTCGTCCTGCTGACGCAACGCGAACGAAGGATGATATGTCGCGATTCCCCAACCGCCTTCGAGTTCGAACGGCTTACCCATATAGTCGCGCAAGCTTGCCTTTTCGCGCAGCAACGCGTTGAGCGCCGTTGCGCCCAGCGCGACGATGACGGACGGCCGAACCGTTTGCAACTCCTGCTCCAGCCAATACGAACATGCTTCGACCTCGCGCTGCGCGGCGGTTTTGTGCAGCCTGCGCTTGCCGCGAGGTTCCCATTTGAAATGCTTGACCGCGTTCGTCAAATAAAGCTGCTCACGCGACAGGTCGGCGCGGACGATCGCGAGATCTAGCAACTGTCCCGCCGGCCCGATGAAAGGTTCGCCGCTCAGATCCTCCTGATCGCCGGGCTGCTCACCGATCAGCATGATGCGCGCGTCACGAGGCCCCGAACTGCCCACGGCTTGCGTCGCATTGCGCCACAGGTCGCAGCGCCGGCAGGCGTCCAGCGACGATGGCTGATCGCGGGCAGGCTGAGCGAATTCGGCTTCGACAGGAATGGACTTGCCGCCGAGCGCCGCGACCCCGCTCGCTTGCGCAACGCGCCGCGCGCCGCTCTTTGCTTCGCTGATCATGGCGGGAATCAGATGGCCTTCAGGCAGCCCTTTCCAGAACCGCACCGGCATGTGCTGTTCGAGCGCAGCTTCGTTCAGACGCGCAGGATTGAATGTGCTGCGGTAGTACGCGAGCCACAACGCCTCGGCCTCGTCTTCAGTGTCGCAGCGATGCTCGTGGCGCAGAGCAGGGCGCGCTTCGATATGTAGTTGCTCGCCGTTCCAGAACGCGGCGCCGTGAGGCGTCGCGATAATCCACGACGAGCGCCCCATGCGTTGCGCAAAATGTTCCGCGGCCCATGCGAGAACGTCGTGCTCCGGTTCGTACCAGGCTACGTACTCTGGGGTTTGGGCGTCCGGCCTCTGCTTGCGAAAGCGCACGTACGCAATCATGTCGTGCTTCGCACGGCGCACCGCTTTAGCCATCCGGTAGAGCCGGGCGCCGTCGACGTCGGCTGGCGACGCCGCCGCGCGATCACCGCATTGCCAGCGCCACAGCACCTTGTAGAGGAATGCCCACCGGTCCGGCTCCCGATACAGCGCCGCATCATGCAGCAGCGCCGACAGTTCTTTCGAGACGTGGACTGCCGGGGCGTCCGACCTGAGCGCCGCGTTGCCGGACGTGTCACCGTAATCGAGCGCCGTTTGACCAGACAGCGAACCATGACCACCGGCGCCTTCTTTAATGCGCCATTCGATCGACTCCGGCGCAAGCCCTTGAGCCAGCGCACCGAGAGTGGCTGTACGCCAGGCGGCAAAATGGTTTTCGATCTCGATGCAATGAAGCACGGCACGTCACCATAACTGCATCTGCGTTTGCATTGGCGGCGTCAGGATTCGCCGCAGATGAGCCGACGACGCGTCGTGCATGGCCGCCCGATAGTCTTGCGTGACGACGAACGGCTTGATCTTTTCCAGCGGACACCGCAGGCGCACCAGATCTTCATAGCGCACCCGCCGGGAGCGTCGCAACTCGACCAGCCGCTTGGCATTGCGCATGCCGATGCCCGGCACCCGCGCGATCATGCGAAGCGGCGCGCGGTTCAGGTCGACCGGGAACTGGTCGCGATGCCCGAGCGCCCATGCAAGTTTCGGATCCATGTCGAGCGGCAGATTGCCTGGCTGTTCGAACAGTTCCGCGACGTTGAAACCGTAGCCGCGCAGCAGAAAATCTGCTTGATACAGACGATGTTCGCGCAGCAGCGGCGGCGCCTCGCCGGGGACTGCCGAAGGACTGTCAGGGATCGGGCTGAATGCCGAGTAATACACGCGCTTCAGCTTGTACGACCCGTACAGCGTTTCCGCGGTCTGCAGGATGGTGCTGTCGTTCGTCTGATCCGCGCCGACGATCATTTGCGTGCTTTGGCCGGCCGGCGTGAACCGGGGCGCTTTTGCGTCGCCCAGCGCCTCTTCCTGCGCGAGCCGGATCGACCCCATGGCGAGCTTGATCGTGCGCACGTCTTTCTCCGGTGCAAGGCGTGCGAGGCTGCCTTCGGTCGGCAGTTCAATGTTCACGCTCAGACGGTCGGCATAGCGGCCGGCTTTGGCGATGAGTTCGGGGTCGGCGTCGGGGATGGTTTTCAGGTGAAGGTAGCCGCGAAACTGGTGATCTTCGCGCAGCGACTGCGCTACCCGCACCAGTTGCTCCATGGTGTAATTCGACGACCGGATGATGCCTGAACTCAGAAACAGCCCGTCAATGTAATTGCGCCGATAAAAGTCGAGCGTGAGGTCCACGACCTCCTCAGGCGTGAAGCGCGCCCGCGGCACATTGCTCGTACGCCGGTTGACGCAATACTGACAGTCATACAGACAGAAATTGGTGAGCAGGATTTTCAGCAGCGACACACAGCGCCCGTCTGGCGTGAAGCTATGGCAGATACCGGCGCCGGTGCTGGCGCCCAAACCTTCCGTGCCGCGCGACGCGCGCTTAGGCGCGCCACTACTGGCGCACGATGCGTCGTATTTGGCCGCGTCGGCCAATACTTCGAGCTTTTTCTGCAATTCCACGTTGCCGCCGATACTGTATGGATGTACAGTATTGTACGTGGGCAATTCGTAAGCGCAAGCGTTTTTTGGCAGGGCCGGCGGCGGGGTTGGGTGCGTGCTGGCTTGCGGTGCGGTTACTGCCGGGTTGCTTGGTGGTTGCTTGTTCGTCGCTTGTTCGTTGCTGGTTTTCCGCTGGCGTCCGCCAGTTCGTTCATGTGAAGGGGGATTCGTGTAGATGCCGGATTTCAGCACGCAGGAGCAAGATGCCTGAACAACTGTGGTTGCCCGGGCTCGAGGCGCCGCCAACGCCAACCGACGGCCTCTTTTTCGCTGTCTTCCCGGATGCGAATACCGCGGCCAGCATTTCAAAGCTAGCGCAAGAGCTTTGCGGGGAGGCGCGCGCCCGCAGTAAGCCGCTTGCCGCCGGTCGGTTGCACGTCACGCTGCGTCATCTCGGCAATTTCGCGGGCGGTCTGCCGCCGACACATGTGGAGGCCGCAATGCAAGCGGCTGCCGCGGTTCGCATGGCGCCGTTCAGCGTCGAATTCAATACGGCGGAGAGTTTCGCGTCGAAACCGCGGCCGGGCCCGTTAGTGTTGACGGGGAGTGAGGGCGTGGTGGGTCTGCATCGGCTTCATGACGCATTGGCGGAAGCGCTGCACGTCAAGGGCATTGAAAGCCGCGCCGGTTCCGCGGCAGTGACTTATACGCCGCATGTCACGTTGGCTTACGGCTTGCCTTGGGCCGCCGCGCGTCCGGTAGAGCCGGTTTGCTGGAATGTGCGTGGTTTCGCGTTGATACACAGCTTATTGGGGCGTACCCGGCATATTGTGCTTGCGCGCTGGTCGCTTGAAGGGGCCGCGCCCTAGTGGCATTGGCGCGACGATTAGTTGGTCGTGAACAGGACCACGAAAGGAGGGTGGGCAGCGACGCGTGATCTGTGGCTTTAGATTTTGTGGGGATCTGGCGTGCGTCTAGAAGCGCATACCAGTAGCGCAAACGCCGCCGAAACCACCGCCGCTTCCGCCGGCTCCGCCGCAGAATATTGTGCAGCCGGAAAGCAAGGCGGACATCGCTGCGGCTACACATACACCGCGTAGGGTTGTATTGAATGAGCGCCTGTCAACGCGGGCGCGGCTCGCGAGCGCTGAAGCGCAGCCCTCGCGTGCCCGGACTGCGGGCTGCGGGGCAGTGCTTGTAGCAGTGATTCGTGCTGCGTTGTCAACGCGTGAGTGTGTCATTTGCAATTGCATGATCGGTGGCAAAAAAAGCAGGAAACAGAGAAGCGAAGTAGGTGAGCGAGGTAGCCAAACGAAGCGAACCGAGCAGGCGGCCAAAGCACGCCGCGAGCGCGACTCGCAAAAAGTGTCGAAGGCTAGCTTGCATCCATCCAGGACTCCAATACGCAAAATCCGAAAAGCCGGCGGGTCGGGTGAATCCGGCGGAAGGAACCCTCGTGCGCTCCCTGATAGAATGCTTGGGCCGCAACGTAGTGGATTGCAGATGAGATTGCTTGATGCGTTAGTCGAACAGCGTATTGCCGCCGCCGCCGCACGTGGCGAATTCGACGATTTGCCGGGCGCAGGCGCGCCGCTCACCCTGGACGACGATGCTTTGGTCCCGGAAGAAGTGCGCGTCGCCAACCGGATTTTGAAAAACGCGGGGTTTGTGCCCCCCGCAATGGAGCAGTTGCGCGCGTTGCGTGACTTGCAGTCCGAACTGAGTGCCGTGAGCGATCAGGCTACGCGGTGCCGTCTTCAGGCTCGCATGCTGGCGCTCCATATGGCGCTGGAATCGTTACGTGGAGGCCCGTTGGTGCTTCCGCGCGAATATTGCCGCCGGATTGCGGAGCGATTGTCCGAGCGGGCTTCCAGCAGCGATATGTCCGCGGTGGAAGGCTCTCCCGCGAATGTCGCCGGCTCGGGGACACAGTGAGCGAGCCCGTCGTTGGCCGCGGGGCCTTGGGCTTGAAATTGGGCTCGAACTTGGACTGGATCGAGGCAGGAAAGGAGCCGGAAATGCCGCCTGTTACTGTCGGTGGTGTTGTCACCATCGTCGGTGACTTCGCAAATGGCGAGCCGGGCGTCGCTGCCGCGTCGCCCATCGCCTCGTCGAATCCCCCCGAGCCGCTCGCAGCCGCTGCCAACCCGTCCGCCAACCCAACCGCCAACCCCGCCGTCTCCGACCGCGACCGCCGGTTCATGGCCTTGGCGCAAGCTGCCGCCGAAGAAGCGCGGGCGGCTGGTGAAGTGCCCGTCGGCGCAGTGCTCGTGCGTGGCGACGAAGTGATCGCGAAAGGTTTCAACCATCCGATTGGCGCGCACGATCCTTCGGCGCACGCGGAAATGGTCGCGTTGCGTGCCGCGGCAAAGATCGCGCAGAACTATCGCTTGCCGGGCTGCGAACTGTATGTGACCCTCGAACCTTGCCTGATGTGCGCAGGTGCCATCATGCACGCCCGCATCGCCCGCGTGGTGTTCGGCGCTCGCGATCCGAAAACGGGCGCATGCGGCAGCGTCGTCGACGCATTCGCAAACCCGCAGTTGAATCATCACACTCAGGTGACCGGCGGCGTGCTCGAAAGCGAATGCGGCGCTGCGCTGAAGTCGTTCTTTGCGGAGCGGCGGCGCGCGAGCCGCGAAGCACGCGCGGCGGCACGTGCGGCCGTCGTCGCGGAAAAAGACCCGTCCGGCACACCCTGAATCGCAACGCTCTCCAAACCGCGCGGAACACTTAGACCAGAGCCTATCGATGAGCGTCCACCGTACCTTCAACCTGATTGCGCCTTCCGGCTATCCGCAAGAGGCGGACGTGCTCAACCGCGCGTTGCAGCGCCTGCGCGCACAAGGGCATCGCGTGGAAGGAGTAGATGCGACGCGGCGTCGTTATCAACGCTTCGGCGGCACCGACGGCGAGCGCGCGGCGGATTTGAACCGGCTCGCGGACGCTTCCCGCGCGTTGCCGGACATCGTCCTTGCCGTGCGCGGCGGGTACGGCGCGGCGCGGATTCTGCATGGCCTCGATTACGATGGGTTGCAACGTCGTCTGAGCGGCGAGCCGGTTGCGCTGGTGGGCCACAGCGACTTCACGGCTATTCAGCTTGCTCTGCTCGCGCGCGCCGGCTTGAAAACGTTCAGCGGCCCGATGCTCATGAGCGACTTCGGCGCCGAACATGTCAGCGACTTCACCATGCAGCACTTCTGGTCCGCGCTGACAAAGCCGACGCTAACCATTGCGAGAAACGTGCCGCAAGCGCACGCGGTGGACGTATCGGGCACCTTCTGGGGCGGCAATCTGGCGGTGCTCACGTCGCTCGTCGGCACGCCTTATATTCCGTCGGTGCAGGGCGGGGTGCTGTTTGTCGAGGACGTCAACGAGCAACCGTTTCGTATTGAGCGGATGCTTTATCAACTGCACCTGTCGGGCATTCTCGGCGAGCAGCAGGCGCTCGTGCTTGGCGATTTTTCGGGCGGTAAGTCGTACGACTACGACAACGGCTATGACCTGCAAGCCATGATCGATCAGATGAGGTCGGTGATCGGCATTCCGATCGTCACCGGCTTGCAGTTCGGTCACGTGCCAGACATGCTTACGCTGCCTGTGGGCGCCGACGCGCACCTGGTAGCCGATGCGAACGGCTTCAAGCTGACCCTGACGGATTATCCCTGTCTGCGTTGAACGACCGCTAACAAAGCGGTGCAGGCGAGGCCGCCTTTTCGCCGGCCCTCTGGGTAGCCCAGGTCGGCAACTGCGGCTTTTCAGTGAAGGCCGAAAACCACCGCGCTCGACTATATTGTCGACAAAATGCGCCGCGCCAGCGACGCCAATCGTCATATCGAATCCAGCTCCCCAGTCGCTGCAGGGCTTCCAGCCAGGCAGCCTGTCGTCGCCGCACGCCGTGCCGCAAAGATTGTCGATGATGCCAACAAAAATTGTTGACAATCTTTATGTCCATCCTATTATGACCTTCATACCGAGACACATATCATGTCCGACACCGAATCAGTCAACGCAAATAGTTCGAAGCCCGAAGCAATTGCCGAGCGCATTCGCGCCGCGATTCTCGAGCATCGGCTGGCGCCGGGCGCGAAGCTGACCGAAGCGCAGTTGTGCGAAGTGTTCGGTGTGAAGCGTGGGCCAATCCGGCAAGCGCTAGCGCAACTCGCGACCGATCATCTGGTGGATCTCGAACCGAACCGCGGCGCGTTTGTCGCGAGCCCGTCGCTTCAGGAGGTGCATGAGGTGTTCGAGATGCGCCGCATCATCGAGTTGGCAGTCGTCGAAAAGATCTGCGGCGGACATGGCATGCGGCGGTTGAAGAGCATCGGCAGCATGATCGGCCGCGAACGCAAGGCGTTCGAAACACGCGACTTTTCGTCGTGGATTCGTCTGTCCGGCGAGTTTCACACGGAACTCGCTCAGCTGACCGGCAACACGGTGCTGTGCGACTGCCTGAACGGACTCGTGGCGCGCTCCACGCTGATTTCAGCGTTGTACGAGTCATTGGGGCGAAGCCCGTGTTCGTTCGAAGACCATGAAGCGATTCTCGCCGCGCTCGACGCCGGCGATGCAAAAGAGGCGGCGGCGCTCATGTCGCGCCATTTGCAAAGCGTCGAGTTGAAGATGCTGGAGCGGCCCGCGCGTGGCGCAGCCGATCTGCACGAGGTATTCGGCGCGCTTAACGGCGCCGGCAAGGCGTCATCTAAAGACTCGCCTGAAGAGTCAACTAAAGAGTCATCAAAAGCATCATCTAAAGCATCACTCAAAGCCAGGTCCGCGCCAAGCTGAGGCAAGCGGCCGGCGTGCGCCCGTTGCTGGTGCGCACCGCACTGAACTGAACGGATTGATCGAGCGTTGCAAGGCGGCCCTGCGCGGGCGCTGCCGGCATGCGCGCGCACGTCCGTCGCCTGCGCGACGGGCCCCGAATGCAGTAACGCATTGCCGGACATCCGCGGAAGGGCGGCAATGCGATAACCACAAGTACTTCAGTACGGAGACAACCGCGGCGTGGCCATGGCGGCGGCTCGAGCCTCGTTCGTCCAGAACGACGCGAAGCGCGAGCGAGACGCCAGAGCCGCGACTGGCATGGCCAATGCAATGCCCTTCGATTCGCAATCGACGGTTCCATCACAAGGAGGAATCATGGCTCAGTTCAGCGCAGCGCCCGGCAGTCCCGCAATCCCCCCTTATGCAGACGGTGACGCAACCGGCGATGTGTCCATGCCGGCCGGTTACAGCGAGCGGTTATACAACAAGGACCTGGCGCCGCTTCGTCACCAGACCTGGGGCGCCTACAACATCTTTGCGTTCTGGATGTCGGACGTGCACAGCGTCGGCGGTTATGTGTTCGCCGGCAGTCTCTTCGCCCTCGGGTTGACGAGCTGGCAAGTGCTGATTGCGCTGCTGGTGGGCATTGGGATCGTCAACCTGTTGTGCAACATGATCGCGAAGCCGAGCCAGGCCAACGGCGTGCCGTATCCGGTTGCGTGCCGTGCGACTTTCGGTGTGCTCGGCGCCAATGTTCCCGCGGTGATTCGCGGTCTGATCGCGGTCGCGTGGTACGGCATTCAGACGTACCTGGCCTCGAGCGCGCTGGTGATCGTCGTGCTGAAGTTCGTCCCGCAGTTGCTGCCCTATGCGGACGTTCATCGACACGGCTTCATGGGCCTGTCTACGCTTGGCTGGTGCGGCTTCATGTTGCTGTGGGTGCTGCAGGCGCTGGTCTTCTGGCACGGCATGGAGACGATCAAGAAGTTCATCGACTTCGCGGGTCCGGCCGTTTATGTCGTGATGTTCATTCTGGCCGGCTACATGGTGTATCGGGCCGGCTGGCGCAACATCGGCATCAACCTGGGCGGCGTCAAGTATCACGGCTTGCAGGTATTGCCGGTGATGATCACGGCGACCTCGCTGGTCGTCTCGTACTTCTCCGGGCCGATGCTGAATTTCGGCGACTTTTCGCGCTATGGCAAGAGCTTTCGCAGCGTACAGCGCGGCAATTTCTGGGGGCTGCCGGTCAACTTCCTGGCGTTTTCGCTCGTGACGGTGATCACGACCGCGGCCACGCTGCCGGTGTTCGGCCAACTGATTACGGACCCGGTGGAGACGGTGGGGCGCATCGACTATCCGACCGCGGTGATTCTCGGCGCGCTGACGTTCACGATTGCGACCATCGGCATCAATATCGTCGCGAATTTCGTGTCGCCGGCTTTCGACTTCTCGAACGTGGCGCCGAAGCTCATCAGCTGGCGTGCGGGTGGCATGCTCGCGGCGGTCGCTTCGATCTTCATCACGCCGTGGAATCTGTTCAACAACCCGGCAGTGATTCACTACACGCTCGACGTGCTCGGCAGCTTCATCGGACCTTTGTACGGAATCCTGATCGTCGATTACTACCTGGTGAAGCGCCAGAAAATCGTCCTCGACGATCTGTACACCGTGGCGCCGACGGGAACTTACTGGTATCGCAACGGCGTGAACTATCGCGCGGTTGCTGCATTGCTGCCGGCTGCGGTCATCGCGGTGCTGTGCGTAATGGTGCCGTCGCTCGACGGTATGGCGAATTTTTCATGGTTCATTGGCGCGGGCCTCGGGGCACTGTTCTATCGCGTGCTCGCTCGCTGAGCATCAAGGCGCGGGCCATGCTGTGACAGCAGTGACAGGTAGTGGCCGACGGTGACGACGCCGCCGTCATTGCAGTCGAAAAGGAGACGAGATGCGCATCAAACTGATTAACCCGAACACGACCCAACGCATGACCGACGCAATGGGCCGTTGCGCGCGAGAAGTAGCCGCGCCGGGTACCGAAGTGATTGCGGTCAGTCCGACGATGGGGCCGCCGTCCATCGAAGGCTATTACGATGAAGCCCTTGCCACGCCCGGTCTGCTCGCCGAAGTGATGGCGGGAGAGCGCGAGCACTGCGACGGCTATGTGATCGCCTGTTTTGGTGATCCGGGACTGTACGCCGCACGCGAGCTCGCACGCGGGCCGGTGATCGGCATCGCGGAGGCGGCCATGCACGCGGCGAGCGTGCTGGCACCCGGTTTCTCGGTGGTGACGACGCTCGCGCGCACTTGTGGGATGGCGTGGCATCTGGCCGAGCGCTACGGCATGCGGCGTTTCTGCCGCAACGTGCGGGCGACCGACGTCGCGGTGCTCGACCTCGACAAGCCCGGCTCGGCGGCGCGCCGCATCATTCTCGACGAGTGCCGGCGCGCGCTAGCCGAGGACGGCTCCGACGCGATCGTGCTTGGTTGCGCGGGCATGGCCGAGCTGTGCGCGGAGATCGAGGACGCGCTCGGCGCGCCGGTAATCGAAGGCGTGACGGCGGCCGTCAAATGGACCGAGGCGCTGATCTCGCTACGTCTTTCGACGGCCAAGCGCGGCGACTACGCGCGGCCCTTGCCCAAGCGCTATGACGGCGCGCTCGAATGGTTCAGTCCTGGCGCGTCGGATCCGAATCCTGCGCCGCCGCGTGTCGTCAATGCAGATTCGCTGCGGGTAAACACCAGCGAATCCGAGCCGCACATACATTCAGTCTGACACGCACTATCTGCCCGGGTGTATGGGCGCACCCGGGCGTTTTCGCTACACTGGTCCAACTCGGCGCGGGCTGCCCGACGTGTTTTCCGACGCTGCCCGGCTATTGCCGCTATAACACGAAGCACGGCCTCCGGCAGCTTTCACAACGCACCTTGCCAGCACAACGTATCGTCACTACGCATTCGTCAAACCATGGCACTCGACCCCAACTATCCACGCGATCTGATCGGCTACGGCCGCCACCCGGTGCAAGCGAACTGGCCAGGGCGAGCGCGCGTCGCAGTGCAATTCGTCCTCAATTACGAGGAGGGCGGTGAGAACTGCGTGCTGCACGGGGATCCTGGCTCGGAGCAGTTCCTGTCGGAGATTGTCGGCGCAGCGGCGTATCCGGCGCGTCACATGAGCATGGAGTCGATCTACGAATATGGCTCGCGTGCAGGCGTATGGCGCATTCTTCGCGAATTCGAAAAGCGCGGGTTGCCGCTTACGGTTTTCGGCGTCGGCATGGCGATTGAACGGCATCCCGAACTCGCGCGCGCATTCGTCGAACTCGGTCATGAGATCGCGTGTCACGGCTATCGCTGGATTCACTATCAGGACGTATCGCCGGAAAAGGAAGCCGAGCATATGCGGCTCGGCATGCAAGCCATCGAACGTGTCACGGGTGAGCGGCCGCTTGGCTGGTACACGGGCCGCGACAGTCCCAACACGCATCGGCTGGTCGCCGAATATGGCGGCTTTCTGTACGACTCCGACTACTACGGCGACGACCTGCCGTTCTGGATGGACGTTGAAGTGACAGGCGGCACGACTGTGCCTCAACTGATCGTGCCGTACACGCTCGACACGAACGACATGCGCTTCGCGAGCCCCCAGGGCTTCAACACGGCAGACCATTTCTTCACGTATCTGCGCGACGCGTTCGACGTGCTTTACGAAGAAGGCGACGAAGCGCCGAAAATGCTGTCCATCGGCATGCACTGCCGGCTGCTCGGACGCCCCGGGCGTTTTCGCGCGCTGCAGCGCTTTCTCGATCATATCGAGCAGCACGATCGCGTGTGGGTGACCCGGCGCGTCGATATCGCGCGGCACTGGCGCGAACATCATCCCTATCAGCAACATAACCGCGGGGCTGCGGCATGAAGGCGATGCAATACACACTGGACCAACTCAACACCGTTTCGACCGACGCGTTCGTCGCGGCTCTGTCGGGTATCTTCGAGCACTCGCCCTGGGTCGCGGAAATTGCGGCGCATGAGCGGCCGTTTGCGAGCATCGACGAACTGCATCGCAAGATGTCTAAGATCGTCGAGACGGCGGGCGAAGAGAAGCAGCTTGCGTTGATCAACGCGCACCCGGAGCTGGCGGGCAAGGCCGCGGTCCGCGGCGAACTCACGGCGGAATCGACGCGTGAGCAGAGCGGCGCCGGTCTATCGCAGTGCACGCAGGAAGAGTTCGACAAGCTGCTCGCGCTGAATGCCGCGTATCGCGAGAAGTTCGGCTTTCCGTTCATTCTCGCGGTGCGCGGCTACGACCGTCACGGCATCATCGCGAACTTCGAGGCGCGCGTGAACAATAGCCGCGCCGACGAGCTACGCGCGAGCCTCGATCAGATCTACCGTATCGCGCGTTTCCGGCTGGAAGACCTGATTGGCGCGTGACGAACGCGCAATGAAAGCGCAGTGAACGCGTGATGAACTGACGATCGCCGCCGCGCTTCGAGCTTCGGCATTACGTTGCAGCTTTGCGCTGCGGCTTCGCCGGGAAATTTCTGGCACTAACAAACATCAAGGAAGACACAGATGGCACTCCCGATTCTCGACCCCAACGCACCCGAATTCACGCGCCGCTACGTGAACCTGGCGGACCCGCGCCTGGGCGCGCAGGCGCTCGAGGCCAGCGACGACTTCTTCGCCCCGAAGGAGCGCATGCTGAACCCGGAGCCGGCCGTCTTCATTCCGGGCAAGTACGACGAACACGGCAAGTGGATGGACGGTTGGGAAACACGCCGCAAACGCGTGAGCGGCTACGATTGGTGCATCGTCAAGCTGGCGCGCCCCGGCGTGATCAAGGGGCTCGACCTCGACACGAGCCATTTCACGGGTAACTTTCCGCCGGCGGCGTCGGTGGAAGCGGCGCGCGTGGTGGACGGCGTGCCGAACCAGTCGACGCAATGGACCGAGATCGTTCCGTCCACTACCTTGCAAGGCAACAGCCACCACTACCTCGACGTGAGCGACGCAAACGCCTATACGCACTTGCGCGTGAACATCTACCCGGACGGCGGCATTGCGCGTCTGCGCGTGTACGGTCAGCCGCAAGTCGACTGGGCCGGCGCGAGCCGCACGGAACAGTTCGACCTCGCCGCGATGGAAAACGGCGCGTACCTGGTCGCGGCGAATAATCAGCACTTCGGCGCTGCATCGACCATTCTGATGCCAGGCCGCGGCGTCAACATGGGCGACGGCTGGGAAACGCGGCGCCGCCGCGAACCCGGCAACGATTGGGCGATCGTCGCGCTTGCACAACCGGGCGTCATTTCGAAGATCGAAGTCGACACCGCACACTTCAAGGGCAATTATCCTGACCGCTGCTCAATTCAGGCCGCATATGTGACCGGCGGCACCGACAGTTCGCTGATCACGCAAGCGATGTTCTGGCCTGTGCTGCTCGGCGAGCAAAAGCTGCAAATGGACAAGCAGCATTATTTCGAAAGCGAGATCGCCGCGCTCGGGCCGGTCACACACGTGCGCTTCAACATCATTCCGGACGGCGGCGTGTCGCGTTTGCGCCTGTGGGGCACGCTCGCATCATGAAGACGCTTGCAATCGAACCGCTGACGAAAGAATCGTTTGCCGCCTTCGGCGATGTGATCGAACTCGAAGGCGCGAAGCAGATTCCGATCAACCTCGGCACGACGATCCGTTATCACGATCTGGCCAACGTGGACGTGACCGACGAGAACGGCCGCGCGCTCGTGAACCTGTTTCGTGGACAGCCGCGCGTGCTGCCGTTCGAGGTGAAGATGCTCGAACGCCATCCGCTCGGCAGCCAGGCGTTCGTCCCGCTGAACGACAAGCCGTATCTGGTGGTGGTCGCGCCGGCCGGCGAGCTCGACGAATCGAAAATCCGTGCCTTCGTCACGAGCGGCTGGCAAGGCGTCAACTACGCGAAGGGCGTGTGGCACCATCCGCTGATTGCGTTGGGCGACGTGAGCGACTTCATTGTCGTGGATCGTGGCGGAGAGGGCCTGAATCTGAACGAGCAGGATCTGACGGAGTCGCTCTGGCTGACCGAAGACGCGTTGAGCGCGGTGACGGTTTAAGGTTCGTGCTTCGGCGTGAGGATCCGCCGAGGTTCAGAAAGCCCACGGCAGCAATGTCGTGGGCTTTTTGTTTTTGCAATGCCAGCGTGCGTGCTTGCGTATCCTGGCGAAGTGCGTCCCTACATGTACGTCCCGCCTGCGCGCGCGGGACGAGTGCAAGGCCGAAAAGAATGACGTTCTCCTGCCGCACTAACCGACGCACACCCCAGCGGTGCAGGCGAGCCCGCTATCCATGCGCACTTGATCCCGGCAAACGGCAACCAGCAAAGAGATAAGAACGCCCCAATAAAAAGCGGGCTTCCCGCTTCCGCGAAAAGCCCGCTTCATGACGCTCGACTACACCCGGCCCAGCAAAGGCCAGAGTTCGACTATTTCGCCGCGCCACCCTGGAACCAAGCAGCGATCTTCATCCGTTCGTCGTCGGTCATGTGGGTCACGTTGCCCAGCGGCATCGCCTTCAGCATCACTGCCTGCTGATAGATCCGCTGTGCGTTCTGCGAGATTTCATCCGGCGTATCGAGCAGCACGCCGGCGGGGGCGCTGCCCATCATCGTCGGATGCGCGGAGTGACATGCCACGCAGCGCTGTTGCAGCACTGGCGCAATGTCGGCCACTTTCAGCGTCGGCGCGTTGGCCGCCTGGGCTTGCGGCACCATCGGCTTCGGCATGGTCCAGAAGAGAGCGCCGAACATCAGCGCAATGCCCGCGAGCGGCAGATACCACAGCACCTGGCCGCGATGACGCATGACGAAGAACTGACGGATCAGCGCGCCGGCCAGCATGATGACAACGAGCACCGCCCAGTTGTACGGATGCGTGTAGGTCATCGCGTAGTGGTTCGACAGCATCGCGAACACCACCGGCAATGTGAAATACGTGTTGTGCACCGAGCGCTGTTTGCCGCGCTTGCCGTAGATCGGGTTCGGCGTGTCGCCCTTGAGCATCGCGTCGACCATCTTGCGCTGGCCGGGGATGATCACGAAGAACACGTTGGCCGACATGATCGTCGCCAGCATCGCGCCCATGATCAGATACGCCGCGCGTCCCGCGAAGATGTGACACGCGAGCCAGGCCGCGATCAGCACGTACACGCCGACGCAGATGCCGAGTACTTTGTCCTTGTTGCCGAGAATGCGGCACAACGAGTCGTACACGATCCAGCCGGCAGCCAGAAAGCCTAGCGCGGATGCGACGGCAACCACGGGGCCCATATCGAGCACATTCTTGTCGATCAGATACGTGGACGGAGAAAACAGATACAGCACGGTGAAGAGACCGAAGCCCGACAGCCACGTGGTGTAAGACGGCCACTTCGACCAGTGCAGATCGTCGGGCATTTCAGGCGGCGCGACAGTGTACTTCTGCATGTTGTAGAAGCCGCCGCCGTGTACGTGCCACAGTTCGCCGAACACGCCGCGCTTGCGCTGGTTCGGGTCGTGCGGCGGCTTCAGGCTGTTGTCGAGCGCGACGAAATAGAACGACTCGCCGATCCATGCAATCGCGGCGACGACGTGGAACCAGCGAATCGCAAGATTCAACCAGTCGGTGATAAAGCCTTCCATGAAACTCCTCCACTTCTGATTCGTTGTACACGCGGCGACGTTCGACGCCTTTTGCGCCCGGCCGATAGACGAGGGCGGGCAGAGCGTCACCACGCGGACTGCGGGGTGAAAGACGCGGTGCGCTCAGTTCGCACGACGTCGTTGTTGTTAGGGGTTACTGGGCGGCGCCGTTCGGCGATACCTGTCAGCTGCCGCGATACGTGCTGTAAGACCACGGCGACACGAGCAACGGCACGTGATAGTGCGCAGCGGCGTCGGCGACGCCGAAGCGCAACACGACGCGATCCACGAAACGCGGCTCGGGTACCTTGGTACCGATCGAAGCGAAGTAGTCGCCGGCGGCGAACACCAGTTCGTACTCGCCTGCAACGAGCGCGTCGCCTTGCAGCAACGGTTCGTCGCAGCGGCCGTCGTCGTTGGTGATGGTGGTTTTCAGCGCGCGGCGCGTGTCGCCCGTGAGCGCGAAGAGTTCGACCTTGATGCCCGCGCCGGGACGACCGTTCGCGGTGTCGAGCACATGGGTAGTGAGCTTTCCCATTCGCAATTTTCCTTGTGTGTTTGCGAGGTTTCGGCGGCAGCCCGATCCAGATACGTTTGCGGCGGATCGAGGCTCCACGTCAGTGGCTACATACCCGTCGGCGAATTGAAGCGAGCGCCGTTGCAGCCATTGTAGAAAGTTGTTCCGTCCAGCGCGGGCGCGATAAGAAAGATAATAGCTGGCGCATGACGCACAGTCTGCCGAAAGGCGCAGCGAGCAATCTCGCGCAGCCGTTGCAGCACATAGCGCTTCCGTTCGATCGTACCGGCGTCAAAAATGCCCCACTATATCGGCAGCCTGAAGATGGTTATCGCAACGGCGCGTGTTGTCAGCGTTATTTTGACGGCCGAAGGTTACGCCTGTGCGCCGCAGCAACGGCAAGCCCGAGAGGCTTTGAGCGCGGCACACGTCCCGAAGACGGCGCAATACGCTGGGTAACCGGGCCAACGGCGTTCGACGGGACGCGGCGGCGCGGCTTACGCGCCGTCACATCGCGTTCGGACGACTTTGCACGGAAGCAATCAGGCGGAGAAACGGATGACGATGGAACACGCAGCACAACAAACGGGCAAGCCGAACAGAACAATGCTGGTCAAGCACGCAGACGTGCTCGTCACGATGGACGGCGCACGGCGCGAACTGCGCGATGGCGGTCTCTATATCGAGGACAACCGCATCGTCGCGGTAGGTCCGACAGCGGATTTGCCGGAAACCGCCGACGAGGTGCTGGACATGCGCGGGCATCTGGTGATTCCCGGTCTCGTGAACACGCATCACCACATGTATCAGAGTCTGACGCGCGCGATTCCGGCCGCGCAGAACGCCGAGTTGTTCGGCTGGCTCACGAGCCTCTACAAAGTGTGGGCGAATCTCACACCGGAGATGATCGAAGTCTCCACATTGACGGCAATGGCCGAGTTGTTGCTGTCGGGTTGCACGACGTCGAGCGACCATCTGTATATCTATCCGAACGGCAGCCGGCTCGACGACAGCATCGCCGCGGCACGGCGCATCGGCATGCGTTTTCATGCGGCGCGCGGCAGCATGAGCGTGGGTCAGAAAGACGGCGGCTTGCCGCCCGATTCGGTGGTCGAGCGTGAAGCGGACATATTGAAGGACACGCAACGCCTCATCGAGACGTATCACGACGACGGGCGTTACGCGATGCTGCGCGTGGTTGTCGCGCCATGCTCGCCGTTTTCAGTGAGCCGCGATCTGATGCGCGAGTCGGCGGCGATGGCGCGGCAATACGGCGTGTCTCTGCATACGCACCTTGCCGAAAACACGAACGACGTCGCATATAGCCAGGAGAAGTTCGGTATGACGCCCGCACAGTATGCGGAAGACCTCGGCTGGGTCGGACGCGACGTGTGGCATGCCCACTGCGTGCAACTCGACGACGCGGGCATCGAACTGTTTGCGCGTACCGGCACGGGTGTCGCGCATTGTCCGTGCTCGAATATGCGGCTCGCGTCGGGTATCGCGCCCGTCAAGCGGATGCGGCTTGCGGGTGTGCCGGTGGGGCTGGGTGTGGACGGCTCGGCGTCGAACGACGGCGCGCAGATGGTCGCCGAAGTGCGCCAGGCGTTGCTATTGCAGCGAGTCGGCTTTGGTCCGGACGCGATGACGGCCCGCGAAGCGCTGGAGATCGCCACGCTCGGCGGCGCGAAGGTGCTCAACCGCGACGACATCGGCGCGCTCGCACCTGGCATGGCGGCGGACTTCGTGTCGTTCGACTTGCGTCAGCCGCTCTTTGCCGGCGCGTTGCACGACCCGGTCGCGGCGCTGGTGTTCTGCGCGCCGTCGCAGGTAAGCCATAGCGTGATTGGAGGCAACGTCGTCGTGAGGGACGGGCAATTGGCGACGCTCGAACTCGGTCCGGTGATCGAGCGGCATAACCGGCTGGCAAAGACGCTTTACGAAGCGGCGGCATGACATGAAGCGTCGCGGCGCCTGCGCACAATCGCACACGCAAGCGCCGCCAGTGGTCTAACGTCTAACGTCTCAAGGTTTGTCGATCAGTGTCCTGGTCGCTTCGGCGACGAGGCTGCGCAGCCAGCGCACTTCATCGGAGTAATGCACGCGCTCGTGCCACAGCTGGTAGTACTGCATCGGCGGAAAGTCGAGCGGGGCGGGCACCACGGTCAGCGGCAGGAACTTGGCGTAGTAATCGGCGAAGAGGCGCGTCGTCGTAAAGATCAGGTCGGACTTGATCAGCACGTACGGCGCGAGATTGAAGTACGGCAGCGTGACGACCACGTGGCGTTTGAGCCGCTCGCGCGCGAGGTGCACGTCGATCGCGCCGCGCTGACCCACCGAGTAAGGAGTCGGCGCGAGATGCGGGGCGTTCAGGTATTGGTCGAGCGTAAGCCCGCCGCGTTTGGCGAACGGATGCGCGTTGCTCATCAGGCAGACGATCTGATCGACGAACAGGTTCGACAGATGCAGTTGCTCAGGCGGTTCCGGCCAGTTGCCCACGACGATGTCGAGCTTGCCGTCTTCGAGCGCGAGTTCGTAGTCGAACGCGGGGCCGAGCGAGTGAAACTCGAGCGTCGCATTCGGCGCCGCCTGGCGAAACCGCTCGACCACCGTCGGCACGAACAGCACGTTCAGGTAGTCCGGGCAGCCGATGCGGTAGCAGCGAATCGAAGTGGCCGGGTCGAAATTGTGTTGCTGGAACTTGATGCGTTCGATCTCGCGCAGCGCGTTTTGCACCGGTTCGAGGAGGCGCAGGCCGTATTCGGTGGGCACCATGCCGGATTTGCCGCGCACGAGGAGCGGGTCGCCGGTAATGTCGCGCAACCGGCGCAGCGCGGCGCTGATAGCGGGTTGCGACTGGTTCAGTTTGACGGCCGCGCGCGTGACGCTGCGTTCCATCAACAAGGTGTGCAAGACGCGCAGAAGGTAGGTATCGATCGCCTCGCGTTGCTGACTCATGACTTCTCCGAAATATATGTTCTGGCTGATCGAGTGGGGGCGTGGGTATATGCGTTTTAATATGAACGAAAAACGGCGTCAAGAGAGACATACCCGCAGAGCTTGCTGTGGCGCGGGTTTGCGGGAATTTTGGCGGCTCGACTGAGCGGGTCGAATTAGGTATTGTCATCCGGTTGTGGTGACGGATCGACCGCCGGCAAGGTGGACGACCGCGCAGCAACCGCAGTCACCGACGCACTACGGAATCACATGAGCGACTCTTTTTATAGCGACGGCGCCGCCGCGCAGCCGGCAACGAGGCCGGAACAGGCGGCGCCCCGGTTGATGCTCAAGGGCATCACCAAACAATATCCCGCCGTGCGGGCCAACGACGACGTCACGCTGATCGTCGCGCCGGGCGAGATCCACGCCGTGCTCGGCGAAAACGGCGCGGGCAAGAGCACGCTGATGAAGGTGATCTACGGCGCGGTGCGGCCCGATGCCGGAGAGATTCAATGGGAAGGCGAAGCGGTCGACATCGCGAGCCCCGCGGCCGCGCGCAAGCTCGGCATCGGCATGGTGTTTCAGCACTTTTCGCTGTTCGAAACGCTCACGGTCGGCGAAAACATCGCGCTTGCACTCGACGAACCCTTCGATCTCAAAGCGCTGTCCAAACGCATTCGCGAAGTCTCCGCCGACTACGGCCTCGACATCGACCCGCAGCGTCATGTGCATAGCCTGACGGTGGGCGAGCGGCAGCGCGTCGAAATCGTGCGTTGCCTGCTGCAGAACCCGCGTTTGCTGATCATGGACGAGCCCACGTCCGTGCTCACGCCGCAAGCGGTGCGCAAACTCTTCGCGACGCTGCGGCGGCTCGCGGCCGAAGGCTGCAGCATTCTCTACATCAGCCACAAGCTCGATGAAATCCAGGAACTGTGCGACACGGCGACGGTGATGCGCGGCGGCCGTGTCACCGGCCACGTGAAGCCGAAAGAGGAAACGCATGCGTCGCTCGCGCAGTTGATGGTCGGCCATTCGCTGCCCGACTACACGCGTCGTGAGCACAATCCGGGCGCGGTGCTGCTCGATGTGAAGGCGTTGTCGGTGACGAGCGACGACCCGTTCGGCACGTCGCTCGAGAACGTGTCGTTCGCCGTTCACGCGGGCGAGATCTTCGGCATTGCGGGCGTCTCGGGCAACGGTCAGGCGGAATTGCTGTCGGCGCTCTCAGGAGAGAAGCGCGGCCTGCGAGCGGACGCCGTCACCATTTGCGGCAAGCCAGCGGGGCGGCTTGGCGCAGGCGGCCGGCGCGCGCTCGGCTTCGGCTTCGTACCGGAAGAGCGCCTGGGCCGGGGTGCCGTGCCCGCAATGACGCTGTCCGAAAACGCGCTGCTCACCGCGCATCGTCAGAAGATGGTCAAGTCGGGCTGGATCAACTCGGGCGCGATGCGAGCATTTGCCCGGCGCTGCATTGAAGCCTTCGATGTGCGATGCGGCGGCTCCGAGGCGCTCGCGCAAAGCCTGTCGGGTGGCAATCTGCAGAAGTACATCATGGGCCGCGAGATACTGCAGGCGCCGAAGGTGCTGGTGGTCGCGCAACCCACATGGGGCGTCGACGTGGGCGCGGCGGCCTTCATTCGCCAGCAGTTGCTCGATCTGTCGGCAAGCGGCGTGGCGATCCTCGTGATTTCCGAGGAACTCGAAGAACTGTTCGACATCTGCGATCGCATTGCGGTGCTTGCGGGCGGCAGGCTCTCGCCGGTGCGCGCAACCGGCGCGACCAACGCCGAGGAAATCGGCCGCTGGATGGCGGGCCTTTTCGGTGGCCGCGAGGGCACGGCGCCTTCAGCGGAACAGCCGGCGCATGTTTGAGCCGCGGTATCTCCCGGCATCTGTCTCCGCGTCCGTTATCAGAACCCGAAAAAACACACGCTACCCATGATTCTTCCGTATCGACTCGAAGCGCGCACGACGCCCTCGCGCACCATGCAACTCGCCGTGCCGCTGATCGCGGCATTGCTCACACTCGCCATTGGCTTCGTGATTTTCGGCCTCGTCGGCCGCGATCCGCTGCAAGCGATGCGCGCGTTCTTCATCGAACCGCTGTCGAGCGTGAACGGCTGGTCGGAGCTTCTGCTCAAGGCTTCTCCGTTGTGCCTGATCGGTCTCGGGCTTGCGATCGGATATCGCGCGAATGTATGGAACATCGGCGCGGAAGGGCAGATGCTGCTCGGCGGCATTGCCGCGAGCGGCGTCGCGATCTATTTCGATCAGGCGACCGGCTGGTGGATTTTGCCGCTCATGATGATCGCCGGCGTGATCGGCGGCATGTTGTGGGCGGCGATTCCCGCGCTGCTGAAAAGCCGTTTCAACACCAACGAGATTCTCGTGAGCCTCATGCTCACCTACGTGGCCACGCAACTGCTGATCTATCTGGTGAGCGGCCCTTGGCGCGATCCGCAGGGCATGAATTTCCCGCTGTCGGAAATGTTCAGCGGCGACGCACTCTATCCGACGTTTTACGGCGACTGGCACTGGAAATGGCTGCGTGGCACGCGTCTGAATGCGTCGGTATTCGTCACGCTGATTGCGATCCCGCTCGTCTGGCTCTTCATGCGCAAAAGCTTTGCCGGTTACCGGATGAATGTCGGCGGTCTTGCGCCGCTTGCCGCCCGTTACGCAGGCTTCTCGGACAAGAAAACTATCTGGATGTCGCTTCTGATCAGCGGCGGACTCGCGGGCCTCGCGGGCATGGGCGAGATTGCCGGGCCTATCGGCCAGTTGCAGGCGACGTGGTCGCCGGGTTACGGCTTCACGGCAATCATCGTCGTGTTCGTCGGACGGCTGCATCCTGTCGGCATCGTGCTCGCAAGCCTGCTGATGGCTTTGCTGTATCTCGGCGGCGAAGCAGTGCAGACCTCGATGCAGTTGCCGCAGGCGCTCTCAGGCGTATTCCAGGGACTGCTGCTGTTCTGCCTGCTCGGCGCCGATCTGTTCGTAAATTACCGCGTACGCCGGCGCTCCGTTGCCGCGCAAGCCCACTGACCCGTCTAACGCTTCGCTGCCGCAATCCATGGATATTCAACAAGCCAGCGCGCTCACTTCGAGCGCCGTCACCGCCGCGATTCCGCTGATGTTCGCGGGCGCGGGTGAACTCGTCACCGAAAAGTCGGGCGTTCTCAATCTCGGCGTGGAGGGCATGATGCTGATGGGCGCCGTGACCGGCTACGCGGTTACCGCGATCACCGGCAGCCCCTGGCTCGGCGTGCTCGCCGCGATCGGCGCGGGCCTCGCCATGTCGCTGCTGTTCGCGTTTCTCACGCTGACCATGCTCGCCAACCAGGTCGCCACGGGCCTGTCTCTAACCATCTTCGGCATCGGCCTGTCCGCTTATGTCGGCAAGCCGTACACGTCGGCGGCGGTACGCGCGACCATCGACACGTGGACTATTCCGGGTCTCTCGAAGATTCCGGTGCTCGGTCCCGCGCTTTTCAGTCTCACGCCGCTCGATTACCTCGCGTTTTTGATGTTCGCGGTAATCGGCTGGTTTCTGTATCGCACGCGCGCGGGGCTCGTGTTGCGCTCGGTCGGCGAGTCGCCGCAGGTCGCGCATTCGGTAGGCTTCCCGGTGGTAGGCGTGCGCTATGGCGCGGTCGCATTCGGCGGCGGCATGGCGGGACTGGCCGGCGGCTATTATTCGATCGTCAATCTGCACCTGTGGCAGGAGCAACTCACATCGGGCCGAGGCTGGATCGCGCTCGCGCTTGTCGTATTCGCGACGTGGCGCCCGGGGCGCCTGCTGATCGGCGCGCTGCTGTTCGGCGCCGTGACCGGCCTGCAGTTCTACGCGCAGGCGATCGGCGTGCCGGTGCCGACGCAATTCCTCGCGATGCTGCCGTACGTCGCGACGGTCGTCGTCCTGGTGCTGATCTCGCGCAACCCGAACACGATCCGCCTGAACGCGCCGGCATCGCTTGGCAAGCCGTTTTTCTCGGCAGGCTGAGGATCGTCGGCACCGTCGGCAAGTGCTCCCCCAAATCTCAAATCAATCGATAAACACGACAGGAGAAAACATGAAGAGAAGAAATCTGCTGACCGCTTTTGCCTGGGGCGCGGCGTCGCTCGGGCTGGTTGCGTCGCTGCCGCAGGCCGCGCAAGCCGCGGACGCGCCGGGCGTGGCGTTCGTCTATCTGGGCAATCCGGGCGATGCAGGCTGGACGTTCGCGCACGACCAGGGTTCGAAGGAAGCCGAAGCGAAGTTCGGCAACAAGGTCAAGATCACGCGCATTGAGAACGTGCCGGAATCGGCCGACTCGGAGCGCGTATTCCGCGATCTGGCGAACAAGGGCAACAAGATCATCATCGGTTCGAGCTTCGGCTATCAGGACTTCGAACTCAAAGTCGCAAAGGACTTTCCGGACACCGTTTTCCTGCACGCAACCGGGTACAAGAAGGCGCCGAATTTCGGGACTTACGACGTGCGCATGTACCAGGGCGCATACCTCGCCGGCGTGGCCGCCGGTTACGTGACGAAGACGAACACGCTCGGCTTCGTCGCTTCGGTGCCGATTCCGGAAGTGGTTCGCAACATCAATGCGTACACCCTCGGCGCGCGCTCGGTGAATCCGAAAGTGCATACGAAGGTCATCTGGATCAATAGCTGGTTCGATCCGGGCAAGGAGAAGCAGGCCGCCGAAACGCTGATCGGCCAGGGCGCGGACGTGCTGTTGCAAAACACGGATTCGAGCGCGACGCTCGCGACCGCATCCGAGAAACATGTGCATGCGTTCGGCTGGGATTCGGACATGAAAAAGTTCGGCCCGAGCGCGCATCTGGGTTCGGTGGTCGCGCACTGGGGCGTGTACTACAACGCGGCGATCCAGCAGGTGCTCGACTGCAAATGGAAGAACGACCCGGTGTGGTGGGGCATTCCGCAGAAGGCCGTCGATCTGGAAGACCTGAACACGTCGGCGATTCCGGCTGACGCGCAGAAGAAGGTCGCCGCGAAGCGCGACGAACTGGCGGGCGGCAAGTGGGATGTGTTCGCCGGTCCGATCAAGGACCAGTCCGGCACGGTGAAGGTGCCGGCCGGCAAGACCCTGACCGATCCGGAATTGCAGCGTCTGAACTGGTACGTGGAAGGCGTGGACGGTTCGTTGCCGAAATAACGCGCTACATTGCGGCGGGCCCCCGCCGCATGAAAAGACTGCCGGAGCCGCGTCTGCTACGGACGCGGCTCTTCCGGTTTCAGTCGGGCGCTGTCCGGCGGCTCCACGTCGCCGGCGCTAGCCGCATCAATCGTCGATGCGCAAGCCCACTTTGATCGTCACCTGCCAGAAGGCGACTTTGTCGTTTTCGATCTGGCCCCGGGTTTCCGTCACTTCGAACCAGTGCAGATTGCGCAGCGTTTTCGACGCCTTCGCAATGGCGGTGCTGATGGCGTCGTCAATCGATTTCGGCGATGAGCCGGTCAGTTCGATCTGCTTGTAGACGTGGTCTGACATGAGGTCTCTCCTTTGATCTTCGTTGGCGTTCAGGAAGTATAGGTAACGCGCACGGGTAAAACGTCAGTCGCGTGACGATCCGATGTTGCACGGCGCGTGCCCGCTCAACGAGGCCGGAAGGGCCGATACCTGCTATTTGCCGCGCGCCGGGCGTCAGCTGAACGTGTTGAACGGCGCGCGGACAGCGCCGACGCGAGCCCGAATTCGGCGTTCATCGACATTTTGCAGACGCCGCGCGCCGTCACCGGCCGGCCACGCATCGCGCGTGGGCTGGATTCGCGATAACCTGCTAAAATATTGGGTTTTTCGCCGATATCACATTCAAAGGGACGCGCCGTGCTGTCTACTGCCAACATCACCATGCAATTCGGGCCAAAGCCCCTGTTCGAGAACATCTCGGTCAAATTCGGGGGAGGGAACCGCTATGGCCTGATCGGTGCAAACGGCTGCGGCAAGTCCACCTTCATGAAAATCCTGGGCGGCGATCTGGAGCCGAGCTCGGGCAACGTGATGCTCGAGCCGAACGTGCGCCTCGGTAAATTGCGCCAGGACCAGTTCGCGTATGAAGACGTGCGCGTGCTCGACGTCGTGATGATGGGCCACGCAGAAATGTGGGCCGCCATGACCGAGCGCGACGCGATCTACGCGAACCCCGACGCGACCGACGACGACTACATGCACGCGGCCGAACTCGAAGCGAAGTTCGCCGAATACGACGGCTATACCGCCGAGGCGCGCGCGGGCGAACTGCTGCTCGGCATCGGTATCGCGATTGAAGATCACAACGGCCCCATGAGCAACGTCGCGCCTGGCTGGAAGCTGCGCGTGCTGCTCGCGCAGGCGCTGTTCTCGAAGCCGGACGTGCTGCTGCTCGACGAGCCGACCAACAACCTGGACATCAACTCGATCCGCTGGCTGGAAGACGTGCTCAACCAGTACAACTCGACGATGATCATCATCTCGCACGATCGACACTTCCTGAACCAGGTCTGCACGCACATGGCCGACATGGACTTCGGCACGCTGAAGGTCTATCCGGGCAATTACGACGACTACATGCTGGCCAGCACGCAGGCGCGCGAGCGTCAGCAGAACGCGAATGCGAAGGCCAAGGAGCGTGTCGCCGACCTGCAGGACTTCGTGCGCCGCTTCTCCGCGAACAAGTCGAAGGCGCGCCAGGCAACCAGCCGTCTCAAGATGATCGACAAGATCAAGATCGAGGAATTCAAGCCGTCGTCGCGGCAGAATCCGTTTATTCGCTTCGAGTTCGAAAAGAAGCTGCACAACATCGCGGTGGTCGCGGACAGCATCTCGAAGAAGTACGAGCGCACCATCTTCAATAATTTCAGCATCAGCGTGCAGCCTGGTGAGCGGATCGCAATCATCGGCGAGAACGGCGCAGGCAAGACCACGCTGTTGCGCTCGCTGCTCGGCAATCTGCAACTCGATCACGGCACGGTGAAGTGGGCCGAGAACGCGAACGTCGGCTACATGCCGCAGGACACGTACGAAGAGTTTCCGAACGACGTCACCTTGATGGACTGGATCGACTCCTATCGCAAGGAAGGCGACGACGAGCAGATGGTGCGCGGCACGCTGGGCCGTCTTCTGTTCAATGCCGACGACATCCGCAAGTCGGTCAAGGTGCTGTCGGGCGGCGAGAAGGGCCGCATGATCTGGGGCAAGCTGATGCTGGGCCGCCATAACGTGCTGCTCATGGACGAGCCGACCAACCACATGGACATGGAATCGATCGAGTCGCTGCAAATCGCGCTCGACAAGTTCGAAGGCACACTGATTTTCGTGTCGCACGACCGCGAGTTCGTGAGCGGCCTGGCCAACCGGATCATCGAAGTGAAGACCGACGGCACGCTGAACGACTTCGGCGGGAATTACGAAGACTTCCTGGCGAGCCAAGGCGTGCAGTAAGCGTCTGACAAGCAGGGTTGGCGAAGCCATTGACCGTCGGGTTTGCCCCGTCGGAAACATGGCTTCCAGGAACGGCGGTCCGGCATGCCTGTGCATGCCGGACCGCCGTTTTTCATTTGGCCGGCGGCTGGCCCGATGACAGGATTGTGCTTAGTTTCGTGCCACCTATCGATTCGCAATCCGCCTGCCTCGGTTCCGTCCATTGCACGGCGACGCCGCGCACTACGGGGCGGACCATCCGCCACGGCCAGAAGCCGAAGCGCTGCGAACCGCTGTACTCGACGATTGCATCGGCTCCGCGCAGTTGCGCATACTCCGCCATTTTCGGAAGGATGTCCGCGACGCCGCCGTAGGTGCCTTTGCCGATCTTCACATTCTTGATGACCTTGTACTTCTGACTCGCCGGCGGCAGCCGTGCAAAGAAGCAGAAGTTGCCAAGACCGGCGGGAAGATCGGCCACTGGATGCGCGGCCTCTTTCGTGAGGTCCAGTTCGGCTTCAGATGCCGCGTCCAGCGCGGATTCCGCCGCGCGCGCGGTGCCTGCCGTCACGGCGATAGCAATCAGCGCTGCGATCAGCGAAAGTTTCGGATGTCGTGTGGGGTTCATGTTGGTCTCGACGTCTAACGCCACGGGGCGGGCGCTTTCTTTTGAAGCCGGATAGTAAGCGAGCGCGACGCTATTGGCTACCCGGCTTCCAGATCAGGGCGGCGGCGCGTTCGTCGCGACGCTGATTACAATAGGACCATCAAAGTCCGCAGACAGAGGCCGACCATCATGAAGACCTATGACAAACTCTATATCGACGGAAAATGGATTGCGCCCTGTGGCACCGGCACGATCGACGTGGTGGATTCGGGCACCGAGGAAGTCATGGGGCGCATCCCCGAGGGCGTCGAAGCCGATGCCGAAAGCGCGATTGCCGCCGCGCGCGTGGCCTTCGACGGCTGGGCCGCGACGCCCGCTGCGCAGCGCAGCGAGTATTTACGGCGCATTGCAGAAAACCTGAAAGCGCGCACCGATGAACTGGCTGCGCTGATCGCAGGCGAAGTAGGTATGCCGCTGAAGCTCTCGCGCGCCATTCAGGTGGGCAGCCCCGTGTACAACTGGAACGCGTATGCGAAGCTCGCCGGCGAGTTCGAATTCGAGACGCGCGTCGGCAATTCGCTTGTCGTGCGCGAACCGGTCGGCGTGGTCGCCGCCATCACGCCTTGGAATTACCCGCTCAATCAGATCACGCTGAAGGTGGCGGCGGCGCTCGCCGCCGGCTGCACCGTCGTGCTCAAGCCTTCGGAAATCGCGCCTTTGAATGCCTTTGTGCTCGCCGAGGCGATTCACGAAGCCGGGCTGCCTGCCGGCGTGTTCAATCTGGTCAGCGGTTACGGACCGGTCGTCGGCGAGATTCTCGCGAGTCATCCATCGGTCGATATGGTGTCGTTCACCGGTTCCACGCGCGCGGGCAAGCGTGTGTCCGAACTGGCGTCGGCGACGATCAAGCGCGTCGCGCTCGAACTGGGCGGCAAGTCGGCCTCGGTGATTCTCGACGACGCCGACTTCGCCGCCGCGGTGAAAGGCACCGTCGGCGCGTGCTTCCTGAACTCGGGGCAAACGTGCTCCGCACACACACGCATGCTGGTCCCCGAGGCTCGCTACGACGAAGCGCGAGCGCTCGCGAAACAGGTGGCCGAGACATATGCAGCCGGCGATCCGCGCGATGAGAAAACGCGCCTCGGGCCATTGGCATCCGCGGCGCAGCAGGCGCGAGTGCAGCAATACATCGCGAAAGGAATCGAGGAGGGCGCCGAACTGGTGACCGGCGGCGCGGGGCTGCCCGACGGCGTGTCGAAAGGCTTCTTCGTCAAGCCTACTGTGTTCGGCCGGGTGCATCCCAAAGCGACGATCGCGCAAGAGGAGATATTCGGCCCGGTCCTGTCCATTCTGACTTACAAGGACGAAGAAGAGGCGATTCGGATTGCCAACGATTCGCCGTATGGACTGGGCGGCGCGGTGTGGGCGGGCAGCGACGAGCGCGCCCAAGATGTGGCGCGCCGCATCCGCACGGGCCAGATCGACATCAACGGCGGCGCATGGAATATGGCCGCGCCGTTCGGCGGCTTCAAGCAATCGGGCTTTGGACGCGAAAACGGCGTCTACGGGCTCGAGGAATACCTCGAACTCAAATCGATGCAGTTCAAAGTTTGATCCGGATGACCGGCGTCAAGCACCCGGCACGCGCGCGAACGTCATTCGCGCACTGCTTGACCTGACGCAACCCCGGCTGCGCCCGACGGACGATGATCGGCGGTTCGCTAATCGTCCGTCGGATCAGTCATGCTCCAGTCTCACTCCTTTTCACCGCTAGTTATCCGCGGCCGCTCGCTACTGCCGATCGTGCAGGGCGGCATGGGCGTCGGTATCTCAGCGCACCGGCTCGCAGGCAGCGTCGCACGCGAGGGCGCGCTCGGCACCATTGCCAGCATCGATCTGCGCCATCACCATCCGGACCTCGTCGAGCGTTGCAGCCGGCCGGCCGATCACGCCACGCTGGAACAGGCCAACCTCACGGCGCTCGCACGCGAAATCCACGCGGCGAAGGCGCTCAGCGAAGGCCGCGGCATGATCGCCGTCAACGTGATGAAGGCGGTCAGCGCGCAGGCCGATTACGTCCGCGTGGCTTGCGAAAGCGGCGCCGACGCAATCGTGATGGGCGCGGGTCTGCCGCTCGACCTGCCGGAGATGACCCAAGGCTGCGATATCGCGCTGATTCCGATCCTGTCGGACAGCCGCGGCGTTGCGCTCGTGCTCAAAAGGTGGATGAAGAAAGGCCGCTTGCCCGACGCTGTCGTAATAGAACATCCGGCCCACGCGGGCGGTCATCTGGGCGTCGCGAACATCGCCGATATGAACGATCAGCGCTTTGACTTCGTGCGGATTCTGCAGGAGCTCGACGCCGTATTCGTCTCTCTCGGGCTTGATCGCAAGCAGGTGCCTTTGATCCTCGCGGGCGGCATCAATAGCCATGAGGCCGTGCGCGCGCTGCTCAACGCGGGGGCGAACGGTGTGCAACTCGGCACGCCGTTCGCCGTGACCGAGGAAGGCGACGCGCATCCGAATTTCAAGCGCGTGCTCGCCGATGCGGCGCCGGAAGATATCGTCGAATTCGTCAGCGTGACCGGCTTGCCCGCCCGCGCGGTGAAAACGCCATGGCTCACGCGCTATTTGCGGCATGAAAGCAGGATTCGCGACAAGGTCGGCGCGCTCAAACACGCGTGCCCGACGGCGCTGGAGTGTCTGAGCGTGTGTGGTTGGCGCGACGGCGTGGAGAAGTTCGGCCATTTCTGCATCGACACGCGGCTCGCGGCGGCCTTGCGCGGCGACGTAGCGAATGGCCTCTTTTTCCGCGGTAAAGAAGCGCTGCCGTTCGGCCCGGCGATTCGCAGCGTGCACGATCTGCTCGAACTGCTGCTGACCGGCGTGACGCGACCGGCTGTCGCAGGGCGCTGCGCTTTCTCGCCCGGTTGACGGGAGTCAACTTGCCGCGCGGCTAGAGCTTCGACAATCCCCGCACATGATCAACAATCGGGGAAGTAGATGAAACTCTCGCTCAACAGGATCAGAACCGCCGTCATTGCATCGAGCCTGCTATGCGCGGCCGCGGTAGCGCCCCAGGCACATGCTGCCGGCGATGACACACTGAGCGGCATTCACGCCGGCGATGTGCTCGTGCGACTACGCGCGATCAGCATTGTGCCGAACGTGGACACGACCGGCACGCTGTCGGCGCTGAACGTCGGCGTCAACAACGCGACCGTGCCTGAACTGGATCTGACCTACATGATTCGCGACTATCTCGGCGTCGAATTGATTCTCGGCACGTCGCGTCATCAGCTCACGTCGAGCGTCGGCGGTCTGGGCGGCGTGAACGTATTGCCGCCGACATTGCTGCTGCAATATCACTTCAATCACGCAGGGCGCGTGCGTCCGTATGTCGGCGCGGGTCTGAACTACACGCTGTTCTACAACAACGGTCTGCACGTCGGCGCGCAGCCGGTGTCGATCAGCAATCACAGTTTCGGTCCGGCGTTGCAGGCGGGCGTCGACGTCCAGGTGACGAAGTCGTTCTTCGTGAACGCGGACATCAAGAAAATCTGGATGCACACGGACGCGTCGCTCAACGGTCAGCCGCTTGGCCGCGTGAGCATTGATCCGGTGGTGGTGGGGCTAGGTGTGGGTATGCGCTTCTAGTCGCAACTAGTCGCAACTAGTCGCATCGTGCTGGCATCGAGCGAGCTTTGCCGGAACATTCTGCATGACTATTCCGGCGAAGTTTCAAAGCTTGTCGTTCTGAAAGCGCATGGCTGTGCCTTCCTGCTCGATGCGTACCCACACGGCCCGCTTTTCTTCGTCGCTGAGAAAAACCCAGTTCGACACTTCGCCGGCGGTGCGGCCGCAGCCTTTGCAGATGTCGTCGAACAGCGTGGAACACACGCCGATGCACGGGCTGTCGGGAAGAGCGTGGAGATTGGAAGCCATCGGAAACCTTGCAGCAGGGAAGCGGAGTTCCGCTATGTTAACCGATACGAAGCATGAGACCCGCCGAGCCGGGCAGCGCATCGAAAAGTGCAGTCAGTTGCACGTCGACAAGCGTATCGATAAGCACAGCGGCCCAAGCGCGCCGCTGCCTGATCCTCAGTGTCACCGCGCAATGCTGTAACCGATTCGCGCCATCCAGTGCTGACGGTTGTTGTAGTCGAGCAGGTCTTCGCCGTAGCCGTTGAAGTAGCCGATCCACAAGTAGCCGCCCCACGCGCTGTTCAGCAACTTTGCGAGCGGATAGGTGAATTGCGTATCCACGCTGCCGTACCAGTGCTTGGTGCCTTTGCGCAGCGTGGTCGCAAGCTGCCAGCCGTCGGGGCTGCCGTATTTGACGAGTAGATCGACATAGCCCCGATAGTCCGCGATGTCGGGGTTACTTTCCTTGCCGAAGTAATAGTAGATTTTCGGCGACACCGTCAGATGGTTGGCCGTCAGATCGCCGAATTCCCACGTCGGGCGGATGAACGGCATGTTGATGCTGCGCGAATCGGCTCCTCCCTTGCCGTTCGATTCATGCGCGACGCCTGCGGCGAAGCCCATCCGCGTAAAGAGCGGACTGCGCCAGCCCGTGTCCGGCACGTAGTAGAACAGTTGCGGCGAGTAGGTGGTGTCGCGGAACGGCCGGGATTCGGCGGACAGATCCCATATCGACGTCTGTGTGTACGCGAAGTACAGGTTGTCGATGAACGCCTTCGAGCGCAGGTCGTCGGGAATGCGCAATCGATACTTGAAGCTCAGTTGCAGCCGCGCGTTGGTGTCGCCGTTGTGGCCGACGGCGAAGTACATCGGCTCGTAGTAGGAGACGTGCGCGAACACGCCGCGTCCGGTGGTCGACAGAGAGTCGCCGGGCGGCGAGATGGCGTCGCCCGTGGGGCCGTCGAGCGCCGCCGCCGTCGCCGCAGCCTGCGCGGGCGTGCTCGCCTGGGTCTCGCTGCGCTCGGCCTGCGCAATCGCCTCCTGCTGCGGACCGCGATTTATCACGACGAGCGCCGGCGATGCATCGAAGCCGACCGGATCGATACGCATCTCGCCGCGCGCCGATTCCGGCCACGGCGCTGAAAAACGCACTTTACGAAACTGCCCCGGCCGCAGACGCAGCGTGTCGGGCACGCCCGCTTCCCGCGCGAGTTCGAGCGGCTGCGGCGCTTGTTCGCCGCCGGTCAGATTCACGCGCAAGGTTTGCGGCACGGTGACGGTTAACGGGTGGCCGTCTGGGTGGCCGTCGTCGGCGGAATAGAGCAGCGTCAGCTGCAACGGCTCACGGGCCGCCGCGATGCGCGCGGGCTGCAGCATCGCGACCGTGGCGGCAGCCTCGCCCGGCAACGCGCCTGACAATGCAAAGACGGCGAAAGCCAGTGTGAGTCTGTTGCGGCGTGGAAAGAGATGAGCGCGGCGAATCGTCACGACGATACGGCGAGCAAAGCGGTCGAATGAAGCAACAAGGTGCATGGGCTGTCGTCCAGGAGCGAGGCTGCGAGCGAAACGGCGCGGCGCGTCTCGAATGAGATCAAGCGCGGCGCCTGCTTCGCCGCCGCGTCGATGCGAGAGGCGAGGAGGTGGCAAAAGAATGGCTGCCGGACGGCTACGAGAACCGCAGGCAGCCACCGTGATTCACAGCAGCACGGCGCGGCGCCTCGGCAATCGGCGGCGCCGCACAGGTTGAAATACTAAAAGATTATTTACAAGTTGACTGCAGCCGTCGGCGAATTTGCATCACAAGCGGGTCTAACGCCAAGGCGCCCTCAATTGCCGAACGCTACCTGCCACAGCAGCGCTCCGTTGAGCATGATGATGAAGGTGGCCGACATCCACGCCAGCACCAGCGCTACGCCGTGCACTCGCCAGCCGCGCATCAGACGTGCATCCGATGCGTAACGGATCAACGGTACGACCGCCAGCGGCAATTGCAGGCTCAACACGACCTGGCTTGCGACCAGCAGCTGGTTGGAGCCTTCCTGACCGTACATCGTCACGGCCACGAGCGCCGGCCCGATGGCCAGCGCGCGCGTGAGCAGCGCGCGTTTCCAGCGCGGCAGGCGCAGTTGCAGGAAGCCCTCCATGACCGCCTGGCCCGCCAGCGTGCCGGTCACGGTCGCGCTCAGGCCGCACGC
Organism: Paraburkholderia caledonica; assembly: GCF_000383275.1. Taxonomy (NCBI): domain Bacteria; kingdom Pseudomonadati; phylum Pseudomonadota; class Betaproteobacteria; order Burkholderiales; family Burkholderiaceae; genus Paraburkholderia; species Paraburkholderia caledonica. Next base: position 134,308 of record NZ_KB911044.1, read on the forward strand.
CAGCAGCGCCGACGCGAACAGAATCCCGGCCCAGTGCGTGCCCAGCAGCGGCGCAATCAGGCGGTGAGCGTCCGCAAGATCGGTGACGTCGCGATGGCCGCTCGCATGAAACACGGCCGCCGCGACGATCAGCAGCGCTGCATTGATCACGAAGGCAAAGAGGAGCGAGCCGATGGTGTCGATATTGACGACATGCAACGCGGCCTTGATCTGCGCGTCGCTGCTGTCGGGCGCGTGATGCTTGACGAGCGACGAGTGCAAATAGAGGTTGTGCGGCATCACCGTCGCGCCGACGATGCCCGCCGCGAGCCACACCATTCCCGCGTTGCGCAATAGCTCAATGCTCGGCGCCGTGCCCGCCAGCGCCGCATGCCAGTCGGGCCGCGCGAGCGCCAGTTCGATCACGAAGCACAAGCCGACGAAACCGATCAGCGCCGCGATCACCGCTTCCAGCTTGCGGCCGCCTTTCTGCTGAAGCGCGAGCAGCGCGAATGTGCAGACGGCCGACATCAGCACACCGACAGTCAGCGATACTCCCAGTAGCAATTGCAGCGCGACGGCGCTGCCAACCACCTCGGCGACGTCGCAGGCGATGATCGCGACCTCGCTCGTCAGCCACAGAAAGATCGTGCGGCGCCGCCCCGAATGTTCGCGGCAAACCTGCGCGAGGTCGCGCCCGGTTACGACGCCCAGGCGCGACGACAGCCATTGCAGCAGCATTGCCATCATGCTCGCGAGCACGACCATGCCCAGCAACTGATAGCCATAGCCGGCGCCCGCGCCGAGCGCCGTGGCCCAATTGCCAGGATCGATATAGCCGACCGCGATCAGCGCCCCGGCGCCGACGAACGAGAACCAGTGCGCGGGTCCTTTTTCGGGTAGACGTCGACGGCGGTTAGGGCGCAGCGCGAACGGATTGGTGTTCATGGATGCCTGAGGTCAAAAGACTGCCAGTTTCCGCAAGGGCCGTGCCCGCAGGGCTTGTGTGAGCCCGAGCCTGCAACGCGGCGAGCCTCGCGGGGAAAGCCGTGCCGGGCGCTGCCGGGTCTCGCGGGCGGCCGCACGCACGCTACCGAGGCTCGGGCCGTCGCGATCTGCGCCTGTCAGCCATTGTGCTCCGTCGAACGGCATTGCGCCGCCGGGCGATGCCGCCGTAAAGCCGGCGGCATTGCGGCGTCCGGCCAGGCGGCGCGAAGCGCCCGCGCTGGCCGACACGCAGCCTTACTGCGGCGGCAACTTCGCAGCGTGCCGCGCGCCGGGGTTTTTTTCGGGTAGACACGCGCTCATAACCCGCTAAAATTGCGCCCATTTTCCGGCGGCGCGGCATACGCTGTACCGTTTGCGCGACAATGCGGCGTTTTTTTTGGACCGCGCAATAATTGGTGGTAGTTTTCGGGTTTTTCAGGGGAGCCGTGGGGCGCTGCGTTCGCACTGCGCCGCGGCATGCGTGAGGACGGCCGGTTCGGACCGGTCAGGATCGGAGAACGGGATGAAAAGACGGGTAGTGGGGCAAGTGGCTGCGCTGGTCTTGTGCGCGGCGCCGTGGCTGACGGCGGCAGCGAAGGATACGCAGCTCAACGTGTATAACTGGTCCGATTACATCGCCAAGGACACCATTCCGAACTTCACCAAGCAGACCGGCGTCCAGGTCAAATACGACAACTACGACAGCGACGACACGCTGCAAGCCAAGCTTCTGACCGGCAATTCCGGTTACGACATCGTCGTGCCGACGAGCAATTACGCGGGCAAACAGATCGCAGCCGGCATCTTCTCGCCGCTCGACAAATCGAAACTGCCGAACCTGAAGTACCTCGACCCTTCGCTGATGTCGCTCGTCGCGGGCGCGGATCCGGACAACAAGTTCACGGTGCCTTGGGCATACGGCACGACTGGGCTCGGCTACAACGTCACGAAGGCACAGCAGATCCTCGGCAAGAATGTGCCGCTGGATAACTGGGACATTCTGTTCAAGCCGGAAAACATCTCGAAGCTGAAGGCGTGCGGCGTGTCCGTGCTCGACGCGCCGGATCAGATGTTCGCCGCCGCGCTGCACTACATCGGCAAAGATCCGATGAGCACGAACCCGGCCGACTACCGCGCCGCGCTCGCCATGCTCAAGAAGATCCGTCCGTACATCACGCAGTTCAACTCGTCGGGTTATATCAACGACCTGGTCGGCGGCGACGTGTGCTTCGCATACGGCTGGTCCGGCGACGTCGTGATCGCCAAGCATCGCGCGATCGAGGCGAAGAAGGCGTACAAGATCGAGTACTACATTCCGAAGGGCGGCGCGCCCGTGTGGTTCGACGTGATGGCGATTCCGAAAGACGCGAAGCACAAGGAAGCCGCGCTGGAGTGGATCAACTACATCGAAACGCCGCAGGTCCATGCCGCGATCACCAACGCCGTCTACTATCCGAGCGCGAATCTCGAAGCGCGCAAGTACGTGGACAAGGACGTCGCGAACGATCCGGCTGTCTACCCGCCGCCCGACGTCATCAAGACGTTGTTCCTGCTCAAGCCGCTGCCGCCTGAAGTCCAGCGGCTGCAGACGCGGCTCTGGACCGAGTTCAAGTCCGGCCGCTAACCCGGCCGGGTGAATGGGTAAGCATCATCAAGAAGCCCTCGGTGTCCACCGGGGGCTTTGTTCGTCAAACGCCGGAGTAAAGCATTGTGATGAGTAGTGAGCAGTCGGGCGCGCTGGACCGGGTGGCCGCGCCGTCCGCTGGCGGCAACGCCGCGATGAACGACGCAGCCGAGAACTTCGTGCAGATCGTCGACGTCGTGAAAAAATTCGGCGAGACCGTGGCGGTCAAGCAGGTCAACCTGTCGGTGAAGAAGGGCGAGTTGTTCGCGCTGCTCGGCAGTTCCGGCTGCGGCAAGTCCACGTTGCTGCGTATGCTGGCGGGACTCGAAACCGTGACCTCCGGCAAGATCCTGATCGATGGCGAGGACCTTGCGCAATTGCCGCCGTATCGCCGGCCGGTCAACATGATGTTTCAGTCGTATGCGCTTTTTCCGCATATGACGGTCGAATCGAACGTCGCGTTTGGTCTGAAGCAGGAAGGCGTGCCCAAGGCGGAATTGAAGGACCGCGTGCAGACTGCGCTCGAACTCGTGCAGATGGGCCGCTTCGCAAACCGCAAGCCGCATCAGCTTTCGGGCGGGCAGCAGCAACGTGTCGCGCTGGCGCGCTCTCTCGTGAAGCGGCCCAAGCTGTTGCTGCTCGACGAGCCGATGTCCGCGCTCGACAAACAGATCCGTCAACGCACGCAGATTGAACTCGTCAACATTCTCGACACGGTCGGCGTGACCTGCATCATGGTGACGCACGATCAGGAAGAAGCCATGACGATGGCGGGGCGCCTCGCGGTGATGAGCGAAGGCGAGATCGTGCAGCTCGGCACGCCGCACGAGGTGTACGAGTATCCGAATAGCCGCTTTTCGGCGGAGTTCATCGGCTCGACGAATCTGTTCGAAGGACATACGGTCGAAGACGAGCCCGATCACGTCTTTATCGAAACGCCCGATCTCACTTGCCGCCTGTATGTCAATCACGGCATTACCGGTCCGCTCGGCATGCCGGTGACGATTTCCGTGCGGCCGGAGCGCATTGCGCTGACGCGTAAGCCGCCTGAGGGCGCATACAACTGGGGCAAGGGCGTCGTCACCAATATTGCCTACATGGGCGGCTATTCGCTGTACCACGTGAAGCTCGACAGCGGCAAAACGGTGATCGCCAATGTGACGAGCCTCGCGCTCACCGAGATCGATCCGCCGACCTGGGGCGACGAGGTGTACGTGCGCTGGAGCGCGTCGGCCGGTGTGGTGCTCACGTCATGAAGCGCCAGTTCAATTCGTTGGTCAACTGGCCGGTGCGGCGCTTCAACCTGACTGGCCGCACCGCGGTCGTGGCCGGTCCGTTCGTCTGGCTGCTGCTGTTTTTTCTCGTGCCGTTTCTACTGGTCGTCAAGATCAGCTTTGCCGATCTGCAGCTTGGCATTCCGCCGTACACCGAACTGACGAGTTTCGTGGACGGCGCAATCAACCTCAAGCTCGACCTGTCGCATTACGCGTTTCTCGTCACGGACAGCCTGTACTTTGCGACGTATGTGAATTCGGTGGTGGTTGCTGCAATCTCGACGCTGCTGTGTCTGCTGATCGGCTATCCGATGGCGTATTACATCGCGCGTTCGGATCCGGCGCGCCGCAATCTGCTGATGATGGCCGTGATGCTGCCGTTCTGGACATCGTTCCTGATTCGCGTTTATGCGTGGATCGGCATTCTGAAGAACAACGGCTTGCTCAATAATTTCCTGATGTCGATCGGCCTGATTCATTCGCCGATCGAGCTGTATCACACCAATACCGCCGTCTATATCGGCATGGTGTATTCGTATCTGCCGTTTCTCGTCATGCCTCTGTATGCGCACCTGGTGAAAATGGACATGACTCTGCTGGAGGCCGCATACGACCTCGGCGCGAAGCCATGGAAAGCGTTCTGGCAGATTACGTTGCCGCTCTCGAAGAACGGCATTATCGCCGGTTGCCTTCTCGTGTTTATTCCGGCGGTGGGCGAGTACGTGATTCCGGAATTGCTGGGCGGCGCGAATACGCTGATGATCGGCCGCGTGATGTGGAATGAGTTCTTCGACAATGCGGACTGGCCGATGGCTTCCGCTGTGACGTGTGCGATGGTACTGCTGCTGTTGGTGCCAATGGCGTTCTTCCAGTATGCGCAGGCGAAGGCAATGGAGGAAAGACGCTAATGAAGCCGAACCGGATTTTGCAGTTCACCGCGTTGGCGTTGGGCTTTCTGTTTTTGTATGTGCCCATTGTGAGTCTGATCGTCTACTCGTTCAATGAATCGCAACTGGTCACCGTATGGACGCGCTTTTCGACGCGCTGGTACGCGGCGTTATTGCAGGACGACGAGTTGATCGCTGCGGCGTGGCTCTCGTTGAGGGTGGCGGTGCTGACGGCGTTTGCGTCGGTGATTATCGGCACATGGGCGGGCTTCGTGCTCGCGCGCATGGGGCGGTTTCGCGGCTTCACGCTTTATACCGGCATGATCAACGCGCCGCTGGTGATTCCTGAGGTGATTCAGGGCATTTCGTTGCTGTTGCTGTTTATCGAAATGGCGAAGTGGCTCGGGTGGCCGGCCGGGCGCGGCATATTCACGATCTGGATCGGACACGTGATGCTGTGCATTTCGTACGTGGCGATCATCGTGCAGTCGCGCGTGAAGGAGTTGCATCCTTCGCTGGAGGAAGCGGCGCTCGATCTTGGGGCGACGCCGCTTCGCGTGTTTTTCTCGATCACGTTGCCATTGATTTCGCAGGCGCTGGTGTCGGGGTGGCTGTTGTCGTTCACGTTGTCAATCGACGATCTGGTTTTGTCCGCGTTCCTGTCGGGGCCTGGGTCGACGACTTTGCCGCTGGTGGTTTTCTCGCGCGTGAGGCTCGGTTTGAATCCGGAGATGAACGCGTTGGCGACGCTGTTTATCGCCGTCGTGACCGTTGGGGTGGTGGCGGTTAATTATTTTATGCAGCGGGCGGAAAGGAGGAGGGTGCAGGTGGCCTAGGGTTTTATGATTTTCGATTGTGCTTTCGTCGGTGCTGGAACCATACGCAGCCTTTCCCGCCAATGCGGCAGCTTCCAAAGAACTATCCGCAAACTTTTGCAACATCTGACAGTGCAGGCCCCCACTCTCGTCCGACCTGTGGGGAGAACGCTTTTGAGCGATACCAGCAAGGCAGGGCATATTAATGATTAATCACCCACCGTACACCGTTGTGCTGACCTATACCGACGCGAACCGCGGCAATTGACGATGCAAGCCGTGGACTCGGCTCTAGTGGCTCCGCTCATTGAGGGAAAGATGGCGGTGCCGTTTTTCCTCGATGATGAGGAATTCCGGTTTGACGATGAACTGGCACGGCAACTGGGAGTTGCAATGCTTAATGTGATTGCAGCAGGTCGGCCGGAAGTTAGACAGCAGCTGAATTTGACGCAGCATCCGATAGAAAGGCCGTCAGAAGACTAGCAGGCCCAAGTCCGACGATTGACCGAACGGTGTTCGGTCAATCGTCCGGGTGCGCCTGCGCGGTGGTCCGCGTTCACCGGCTGACAAGGCTAAAAACCCAAACCACCACCTAGACCCTATACCCGATCCTGACTCCGCCCCAATGCCGCCCGCGGACGAAAACCGGCGCCGACGCATCTTTCATTAAAACGAACTCTCCGCCTCCCATATCGCGCCGATAAGTCTGAAGCAGAAACTTCTTCGTATGCGATCCGGCAGCAAGTCCTGTCCGGTCATTGAAAATGCGCCGGTTGCGGCAATTGGCCATGTTCCAGACGACATCGTCGCGTTGCGGCAAGGAGAACTTCAGATTGTGTGTCGGCAGGTAACCGCGCACGTCGATTGCCGCAGAGAACGCCACGCGTGGATCGAGATCGAGTAACGGCTCCTGAATCGCCGGCAAAACGCGATCGGTGAACGCAGTGAAACGCGTCATGAACTGTGGCGGATTAGTGCCCGGCACGGGCACGTAGTGTTGATCGAAAAGATCGTCGAGAGAAATCTCACCGCGCGCGACAGCCGCCTCGAATACCTTGCTTACCTTGGCGGCAGCCTCCTGCACGGCTTCAATAAAGCGTGTGTCAGCGGTTTCGACGCCCGCCGCCGCTGTCAACTCGATCAACGTCTCCGACACGCCCAGCAAGTTGCCGAGACGATTCTTCGCCTGCACGAAGTTCTCGCTCGAATCTTCGACGCCGGTCGCCATTTCGAGCACTTGCGCCTCAAGTCCGTCGCACTGCGTTTCGATCTCGCCGGTCAATGCCGCGATCTGCTCCGCCTCGTTGTTCAGATGCGCGATGGCGTCGCCCGTTGCATGCACGACATCGCCGATCTTGCGCGTGCCCTCACGCACCCGGTGCGCTCGCTCCGTGTTCACCGAGCCTTCGTTGATCAACTGCTCGGTCTGCTGCGTGAGTTGCGCGAGCGTCGTCTCGATCTGTCCGGTTGCCTGCGCGGTCTTTGCCGACAGATTCTTCACCTCGGCCGCCACGACGGCGAAACTGCGGCCGGACTCGCCGGCGCGCGCCGCTTCGATCGCGGCGTTCAGCGCGAGCAGATGGGTCTGCCGCGCGATCAAGGAGATTTCCTCCGAGACGCGGCTCACGTGTGCAAGCGCGCTGCGCAGCGCGCCGATCTGGCTTTCGATCACGGTCACCCCTTCCACCAGACCGTGGATGTCGGCGAGCGATGCCTCCAGCGTCTCCTGCGATTCCTGCACGCCGGTTGCCGCATGCGCCGAGACTTCGCGCATGCCTCGCGCAGCGGTCGCGATCCGATGATTGCCCGCGAGCGTCTGCGCGGCGGACTCGCGCAACGCCTTGCAGACTTGAGCCTGATGCTGCACGCGCGCGGCGACTTCATCGACGTGGCCGGACACATCGCAAATTTCGATACCGAGTTTTCCCGCCTGCGAGGCAATATCGCCGACCACCGCCTCGGAGCGGGCCGGCCGGCGAAAGCTGAAACGCGACATGGACGTCTCCTTTGACGCTAACGGCGCTGGCGGTTGGCGCACAGCGTCTTCTCAACGCGTTTACGGCTGGCTTTCGGTGGACTTGATACGGGGTATCCCGCAGTCGCTATCATGTGCGGTTTGGCGTCGCGACAGCCGCAATCAGGCGTGCGGCCGTGGCCATCCCTTTTTTCGACGGTAACGATGTACGACTCCTTAGCGCGCGTTTCGGGCTGGCAACAGCTTTATCATTTGTGGGAGCTGATCGTCATGCTCTGCAAGTTTCTTTGGAGCTTGTTGCGTTTTCTTGGGGGTGGGGGGTAGGGGTGTGCGGGGGAACGGAGGACGTGAAAGTGGGAAGACCAGACTGATGACTGCCGGGATTGTCCTTTCGGCAAATCGACGGCGGGGCGCTGGGTCTGGTATCCAAGGAGGCCGGGGTGCTGGTACATGACCAGCAGTGCAGGGACGTGCTCGCGGATCCAGGTCTTGCGGTGGCGGACCGACTTAAACCGACGCGAAGGGGGCATCCAGCGCTCTACAAAGCAGTCGTTGAGTCACTGCGAACAGCGAGCGATTGACGTCAATATCGACAATCTTTGCGGCGCTGCTTAGGCAGACGGTAGTAGACACGGACTCCATTCCGCGCTCGTCTGCGAATGCGCCCCCGTATTGCGCTCGACTATGCGAACGACGCCGAGCTCGCGCAGATCCTCGAGGAGGTCAGCGATATATTGCTTAGCGCTGCGTCCGCCGACGGTCAACCAATCGTCGTAGTAGAAATTTTCTGATGTGGCGAGCCAGCCACAGATTGCCTTGAGCGTCGTCGGGTGATTTTCAGCGTTCAAAAGGTGAAGCGCCTTCAGCACGCCAATTGCCACGCTTGCGGAACGTGATTTACCTTCAATCATTACTCACCTTGATTCAACGAGCGCATCCGTCATCGGGCGCATCAAACGCAGCGGCGGCCAGCACGGCAGTTTCATATTGGCTTGCCTCGAAGACAAACGGCCCAAGCAATTCAAGCACGTTCAGATCTCTTTCCGATGTCTGATACGCGAAGCTATCCCAGAAGTAGGATTTTGCGTCCCGCCGTACGACAGCCGAATAGGCGCCACATCCAACGTCACCGCACTCGGGACAGATATACAAGAGAACTCGCTTTTCAAATCCGCTTTGTGATGGGGTTCCGAGCAGCCTTGTCAGCGCTCTTTGGCATTCCTCGGCGTAACCATTCACAAAACAGCCCATAAAATCGGAGTGGCCGCCAGCGCGTTGCACCAGCAGTTCGAGCAAAGACCGATGATCGACCAGGAAGTCCGCAGAGGTTCTCTCTACGCAGGTGGCCCCACCTAAGCTGTTGGTCGCGGGTCGATGCAGTTTGCGATGCCCAAGAATGTTCATGTGCGTGTACGGTGTTCAATTCCCTTCGGTGCATTGTCACCGCTCAGGCACGCGCTGTCGACTGGCCTGTCTACGATCTGGGGGCGGCCATCGAGTGACCCAAAGTGGGCCGATCATTGCCTTATGCAGGTGACGTATTCGCTAGCATTTCGCTGCAACCATAGCTCCGGTCTTGGTATCTATATAGTGCTCCAGCCAGTTCCGCGGGTCCCCGAGATAGGCGTATTCGAGGTCCGGGAAGTCGGCCGTGTACTTCTGCCCCAGTGGGTTCCTTAGCCATACATTCACGCTTGGCATGGGCCAACCACTGCTGATCTCGACCATGACGTTCCCGGCAGAAAGTTCGGCGTCGAGTATCTCGCGAAGAGGGCCGGTGAGACGAGGCAAGATAACGGAAAGATCATAGTCGTGGATCATGGGCGTCGGGGGCTTGGGCTTTGAACCAGAAGCTCATTGTCAACGATCTACACAGCTTCGTCGACTGACCGCTTCTGGCCGCACTCAGCCTTTCCCCAACCGGCGCAACGCGGCCGCGCTCACACTCCGGCAAACCCAACGAATTCGCGTCACAAACCCGCCGAGTCCAGTTTATCGGGCCCCGCGTCACAGGCACATGACCGAATTCGTCAGTAAGCCTTGACCTCGCAATCAGCCCCAGTCCAACCCATCCCGGTTCCCCCCCAGCGCGCCGTCCCGCTGCCCCCTACACCGACGCCCGTCGCGAGCCTTCTTCCCGGAGCAGCAACTCTTCACTGTTGCTCGCATTCCCGCCAAGAAAAGCCCGCAAATCTGCAAGCACCCGCTCGGGCGCTTCTTCCATTGGAATGTGTCCAAGACCCGGATACATAACCGACTTCGCGCCCGGAATGCGCCGGGCGAATTCAGCGGCGTGCGCAGTGGGAATCCAGCGGTCCTTCGCGCCCCACAAGACGAGCGTGGGAACCGCGAGCGTAGTCAGCACGTCTGTATCGAGTTCTTCGAAATCGAGCGTCGGCACCATCTTGCCGATCGCGGCGCGCGTGCCTTCGCCGTGAAAAAAGTCGACGTAGCGCCGCAGCGTGACGGCGTCGAGTCTGCGCGGATCGCCATACACGTTGCGCACGGCGCTTTTGATGATGATTTCCGGCAGCCATCGCGGCGAACTCGCGCGGACCAGCGCGTGATTGAAAAGATCGATGTAGATGGGCAGCTTCATCGGGAAGCCGGCCGAGTCGATCAGTACCAGCCGCTCGACCGCGTCGCGATGACGCACCGCGTAGTCCCACGCAATAAGCCCGCCAAGCGAATTGCCGATGAATATCGCGCGTGAGACGCCGAGCGCCTGCAGGAACGTGTCGATGAAACGCCGGTAGGTCGGCAGGTTCATCGTTTCAATGACGCCGGTACTGGAGCGCAGCGGTCCCGTCACGCCAAACGGCGGCAGGTCGAGACGAATCACGCGGTGCGCGTGCTTGAGTTCATCGGCGACACGGTTCCAGGTGTGCAGCGAAGACGCGAAACCATGAATCATCACGATGGTGCCGCCACTGCCTTCGTCGACGTAATGGACATCCGCGCCCATGATCCGGACGAACCTGGAGCCGCTTTGCGTGTAGCGCCGCCGCAATTCGTCGCGCGGCACACTCGTAATGCCGAGGCGAGCGGCGAGCGAGCGCGGCGGCAGCGCGGCAGAGTTCGATGGTCTCGTAGATGACGAGGCCGACGACCGAGGTTCTCTGCTTGCCATGTTTTGCGTCTCCCTATTTGTTCGAATCGAAACTGCAAACGGACATCGAGCCAACCTCAGCCGCCACCGAATCAAGGCAAGAAACGATAATCCTGCGGCCGCACGCGCCGCGTCCGTTTGCGAAAGCTGAACGTGAAGCCCGGCCACAGCGCGGTCACCTTGCCGCTTCCTGTCTGATACCAGCTATGGCAGCCGCTCGACCACACGGAGCGCTGCATATTCTTCTGCAGGCGCGCGTTGTATTCGCGTTGCACGTCGGGACGCAGGTCCATCGCGCGTACGTTGCGCTCACGAAGCACGCGCAGGCAATCGCCGATGTACTGCACTTGCGACTCGATCATGTAGATCATCGAGTTGTGGCCGAGAAAGGTGTTCGGACCAGCGATCATGAAGAAGTTGGGAAAGTCGGCGATGCTCGTGCCGAGATACGCTTCTGGACCGTCGCGCAGCCATAGCGCACGGAGATCCGCGCCACCGATGCCCGTCACCTCGAACGGCGCGCCGAAGCCGTTGAACTGAAAGCCGGTGCCGCAAATGATCGCGTCCGCCGCGTGATGTGCGCCGTCTTGTGTCAAGATGCCGTCCGCGACCACTTCACGAATGTCCGCTGTAATCACGTTCACGTTGGGTTCGACGAGCGCGCGATAGTAGTTGCTCGACAGTAGAACCCGCTTGCAGCCGAGGCGGTAATTCGGCGTGAGCTTCGCGCGCAGTTCCGGGTCTTTCACGCGTCGTGCGAGGTAGCTGAGACACAGCTTCATCGGGCGCTTCATCAGTTGCGGATGCCTCACGAAAGCGATGGCCTGCGATTCGAGCTTCCAGTAGATCGCACTGCGTACAAGTCGCTGCGTGAACGGCACATGCTCGAAGAGCCAGCGCGTGCGTTCGCTGATGCGCTTGTTGGGCTTGGGCATGATCCATGGCGCGGTGCGCTGGAACAGATCGAGTTGCGCGACGCGCGGCTGGATTTCCGGCACGAACTGGATCGCGCTCGCGCCGGTGCCGATCACCGCGACGCGTTTTCCTTCGAGCGGATACGCGTGGTCCCAGCGCGCGGAATGAAACAGCTTGCCTTTGAAACTCTCGAGCCCCGCAATTTGCGGCATGGAAGGGCGGGATAGTCCACCGCTTGCTCCGATCAGCACATCCGCCTCGACGTTCTCGCGCATGCCGTCCACATCCAGGTCGATGTGCCACACGTGACGCGCTTCATCGAACCGCGCGGCCACGACGCGTGCATTGCAACGCACGTAACGATCCACGCCGTACTTGCGCGCGCAGTGCTTGAGGTAAGCGAGAATTTCCGCCTGGCCGCTGAACTCGCGCGACCACGCCGGGTTCGGTTCGAAAGAAAACGAATACAGATGCGAAGGCACATCGCACCCGGCGCCCGGATAGGTGTTGTCGCGCCAGGTGCCGCCGATGTCGCCGGCGGCCTCGTAGAGCGTGAACGACGTAATGCCCATTTTTAGCAGACGCACGGCCATGCCGATGCCGGCGAAGCCGCTTCCCACGATTGCAATGCGCGGCGCGGCGGCTTGTGCGAATGCGGCGGATGAAGCGGGCGTCACAGCAATCTCCGGCAAGGAAGTTCGGGCCGTGTCGTCATTCAGGAGACGCGGCGTGGCCGCGAACAGGCGGCCGCTCGAACGTTACGCGCAGGGTAGACAACTGTGCACCTCGCGTCAAGATCGTTTAGAGTACGCCTATTAAACGCGCGTGCTGCGCGGTGATTCAAAACCCATCACCAAGGCCATGAAATCCGTATTCGAAGCCGTGCCGAATGCCGGCGACACTGCGGCCACTCAGGAATTGCCGGCCGGCAAACGCAAGCTGATTGAAGCCGCGCTGCGGTTGACCGCGGGCGGGCGCGGCTTCGCGAGCCTCGGTCTGCGCGAACTCGCGCGAGAGGCGGGGCTGAACCCGAACACGTTCTATCGTCATTTCGATACGCTCGACGATCTCGCGCGCGAAGCCGTCGATTCGGTAAGCCGTCGGTTGCGGCCGATGCTGCGCCGGGAGCGCTGGCTCGCCGCGCACGACGAACCGCACAGCGTGCCACGGCGCGCATGCGCGGCGTTCTTCGCGTTCGCATTGGAAAATCGCGAGGCGTTTCTGAGCGCTTTAGCTGAGTATCACGGCACGTCGCCTGCGTTGCGCGAAGCCGTGCGCGCGACGCTTCATGCGGTGTCGGCGGAAATGGCGGACGACGTCGTGCAATTGCAATTGATGCCGGCACTGCCGCGCGATGTCGTCGACGAAGTGTGCACGCAGATCGTGCTGCAACTGTTTCATCTGTCAGCGGAGTTCATCGGCGCAGATGCGGACGTGAACGAAGAAGACAACGCTAACGCCGACGTCAACGTCAACGTCGCCCGTCGCGATGCGCTCGTGAGTTATGCCGAGCGCTTTGTCGTGCGGCTATTTGCGGGCGCGATGTCGCTCGCGCGGCACGAGGAAGTGCAGGCGGCCGTATCGAAGCGTGCGTGATTCGTCGGGTGTGCAAAAAAACAGGCTCCATGAAGGGAGCCTGTTTTGCATCGTATTGTCAGGTGCACCACGGTGCACCGCGCTTTGAGCGGCGCGGCGGGCGAGGGCTACGTGTTGTCGCTCCAGCCGCCGGAATCGTCGCTGCTGCCCATGTCGATTCCGCCGCCGCTGTTATCGTTCCAGTCGTTCGAGCCCTGGCCGAAGTCGAGGCCGCCGCCGTTGTCGACATCGTTGCCGCGCCGGCGCGTTTCATCGTCGACGATCACGTCACGCTCGACCACGCGTTCACGTCCGGAGTTCAGCGCTTCTCCAAGCAGAACGCCGGTGAGCAGCCCACCCATGCCGCCACCGAAACCGCCGCCTTGCTGCACGATAACCGGCGGTTGCTGCTGCTGATAGGGACCTTGCTGTTGATAAGGCGGCTGCGACGGATACGGCCCTTGCTGCGGATTGCCAAAGCGCTCGGCTTCGCGTGCATACGGCGATTGCGCGCTGTCAGCCGCGGCGCTTGCATTTGGATCGGGCCGGCCATCGGCTCGCGCGCGCAAGCTGCCGATGCGCTGCTCCAACTCGTCGAGCTGATACGGCGGCACGGGGTTCTTGCTGTTCGATAGCGCTTCAACTAGCGTTCGCAACTGGTCCTCCGTTGCTTCGACTTCTTTCTCCAATGCTTCGTGCCCCGGTGCGGTGGAAAGCTTTACGTCGAGCTTGAGCGAGCGCACTGAGTTGAGCAACTCGGTCGCACGCTTGAGTTGCACGCGACGGTCGTCGTCCGCGCGCGTATCGTCCTGCGAGCGCGCACGGCGCAAGGTCCAACGCAGCACCAGCGCGATCACGCCAACGAGAATCAGAATGCCGACCCACATGCCGATGCCAGGACCATGGCGCTCAGGCGCTTGCTGCACGGCCGGCGTGTTCTGCTGGCCGAACGGATTGGTCGTGCGGTTCGTCAACGAGCCAATCCCGCTTTCACCGCCGTTGCCGCTCGTGCTCGCAGTGCGTTCGGCGTCGCGGCGAATGCGTGCCTCGACTTGCGCGAAGCGCGTCGGGTCGGTGAAACGGATCTGCGGATCGAGCGTCTTGGCCTGCTGGACTTGCGCGAGCGCGTCGCCATAACGACCTTCACGGTCGAGCACCTGGCTGTACAGGTAGTGCGCATGTGCGTTGTTTGGATGCGCCTTCAGCACTTCGGACAGGCCGGCATCGGCCTGCTGCCAGTTGCCTTGCGACATTGCCGATTCGATCTGCTGCACCGTGGGCACGGCAAACGCTGCCGTGGATACGAGCATCAGCGAGACGAACGCACTTGCAATAACTTTTTTCATTTGCAGACCGGGCGCCACGCGCCCGTCTCCTTCAGTCGATTGCGGGGGCCGGCCAACCGGAGGCCGGCTAACCGGGGGCCGGCTAACCGGAGGCCGGCTAACCGGGGGCCGGCCAACCGGAGGCCGGCTAACCGGGGGCCGCCTTACCGCACACTGCGACGCAATTACTGAGCCGGCGAGTTGATCTGCTTTTTCAGTGCTTCCAGCCGGTCTTCCACCGACGGGCCGCGGTTCAGGTCTGCCAGCTTGTCGTCGAGCGCCTTGCCGCTTTTGACGTCGGCGGAATTCAGACGTGCGTCCGAACGGGCATTCGACAACGCGACCTTGTCTTCGAGCTTCTGGAAATCCTCGGACAGGTTTTTCCCGCCGATGCCGCCCAACGCCGTTGCAGCGACGTCTTTCGCTTCGGCGATCTGTTGCTTGGCTTGCAGAATGTTCGAGCGCGCATTCAGATCGTTGCGACGGCTGCGCATGTCCTCGATCTGGCTCTTGAGCTGCGCGACCGAGGGCTCCAGCGTAGAGAGTTCCTTGGTCAGCGCATCGCGTTCTGCTTCGGCCGTGGCTTGCGCGCCGAGCGCTTCGCGAGCCAGCGCTTCGTCGCCGGATTGCAGCGCGCGCTTTGCGCCGTCTTCGTACTTCTTCGCCTTGTCGGCGGCAACATCGCGCTTGCTTTGCTGTGTGGCCACTTGCGCCTGGATCTCGATCAGCGAGTTCTCGGCGCGGCCGATGCTCTCGTCGAGTTCGCGTACGATCTGGCGCGAATCGCGCGACGGGTCTTGCACCGAGTCCGCAGCGTCGTTGAGGAGACCTTTTAGCGTGCGCGAAATGCTGTCAAAAAGCGACATGAAAACCTCCAGAGAATGGTGTCGGCGCTGAATATTCCTGCGCACTCAACTGCTTGTCACTACTACTTTACGCCGCCGCGCGAGAAGCTGCGCAGCGTTCGGACCGGAGGTCGGGGCTTGCTCGCCGATTGCAATAGCGCAACAAGAAATTGTCGGTTTCGCCTGTGCACGTATCGCATGACAAAGCGAAAGGTTTTCGGCGATGAGCGCACCGACCTGTCCCTCAGCAGCTCGCGGATATTACACCACGGGCTCTCTTAAAATGGGCTTAAAGGGCGCGATGAGCGAGCCGCTCAGTGTGCCTGCGGCGAGTGTCGCGAACGTGAACGGCGCACGCGCCGCTCATAAGCAAGCGAGTGACAATGTGCGCAGTCGACCGCTTGCAAGCCGGTGCAAGCCGCTTGCATCGACGTTGCGCGTTCCATTGCTGCCCGCTATCGCGATAGTTACGCGAAGCGGCCGCCTTCGGGGCCAAGATCGCTGTGCGGATCGTCTTCATCGCGCATGGGGTCGAGACGAGGGCGCTTCAGCACGCTTTTCACGTGAGTCTGCACCGTCACGGCGGCGGGCAGCAGTTCCTCGATCGCGGCAGCGCGTGCCGCCGCCATTCTTGCGACAGCCTCGGCGGTTGCCACGGCGTCTTCGTCGACTTCGGCGGTAAGCGCCGCCAGCACGTCAGCAGGCAGCAGCGGGGCAGGTGCAGGCACGGGTGGCACATTTTCAGCCGGAGTTGCAGCGGCCGACGCTGTCGGATCGCCCGGAATACCCGCACCATTGGCATCCGAACCGGTCCGGAGACTCACGCGCGTTTGCAACGCGGCCGGCAGCGCGTCGCGCGCAACCTTCGCGTCGTGCGCGACACGCTGCAGCGCCGCGTCGAGCGCATCAGGCGCGCGGGGCACATTGAGCCGATCGACGATACTCGCTGCTTTCACCTGCTCGCTGGTCGCGCTGAAACTCAGCACGGCGCGCCGCATGAGCTCGCTGACGCTAATGCGGAGTTCGTCCGCAGTGGCGGCGATCGCGCGTTTCTGCGCGGGCGTGACGAATACGACGATGCGTTCGCTGGGCTTTGTCATGATCGGCTCGCATACTTGTTGGCATGGCGCCTGACGGCGCGCATCGGCGCACATCGGCATGCGCGGAGTCCATCATATGACGAGTTGCGCCGATCGCAAACGGGCGCTTCATGAAAATGCCGTGACATCAACGAGTTGTCGCGCTTTTTGTGGTCTTGTCCACAGGCCTTTCAACAAAAACTGGGGATAACTTTGCGAACGTGCGCAAGCGCCTCGCAAGCCTGCCGAATCTACCCACGGTCTGCCGCCGGGCGTGGAAGCGAAGGGAATTCTTACAAAAAAACTCCGTTGAGCGCCGCTTGATTTCTTTAAAATGCGCTGTTACGTTGCGCCGGACGATGTCCCGGGTGCGCCGTGGCGACTCGCCGGGGCACAGAGTCGCACGGCGGTCTGCGCCCAGACTACGCCGCTCACGATTCATGCGCGCCTGACGCGCGAGAACAAGGCGTTGAGTTACGCGCCCACTATTCCAGTCATGCCAATCATCAAACGACCGCATTCCTCGCAATCTCCGGCCGGTCAAGACCGGGACTCCTACCACCGCACGCAGGGACGCAACGCCGCTTCGCGCGACGCCGAAGAGGGCGGCCGCTCGATCGGCGCGACGGTTGCAATCTGGTTCGCGAGCCTCGTCGCGATTGTCGCCGTGGTGGGCGCGCTGATCGTCGGCTACGCACTTGTGGTGATGGGGCCGCAACTGCCTTCGCTCGACGCGCTGACCGACTATCGTCCGAAAGTGCCGCTGCGTGTCTATACGGCGGACCATGTGCTGATCGGCGAATTCGGCGAGGAGCGGCGCAGTCTCGTGCGCTTCCAGGACATTCCCGACCAGATGAAGAAAGCAGTGCTCGCAATTGAAGACTATCGCTTTTACGAGCACGGCGGGGTCGACTTCCTCGGCATTCTGCGCGCCGGCTTTGCCGACCTCGCGCACGGCGGCGCGTCGCAGGGCGCGAGCACGATCACGATGCAGGTCGCGCGCAACTTCTTTCTGTCGAGCGAGAAAACCTATACGCGCAAGATCTACGAAATGCTGCTCGCCTACAAGATCGAGCGCGCATTGACGAAGGACCAGATTCTCGAGCTGTACATGAACCAGATCTATCTGGGCGAGCGCGCTTACGGCTTTGCCGCGGCAGCGCGCGTGTACTTCGGCAAGGATCTGAAAGACATCACGCTTGCGCAGGCCGCGATGCTCGCGGGTCTGCCGAAAGCGCCGTCCGCGTATAACCCGGTCGTGAATCCGAAGCGCGCAAAAATCCGTCAGGAATACATTCTCAGGCGCATGCTGGAGTTGCGCTACATCAGCCAGGAGCAGTACGCCCAGGCGGTGAAGGAAGAGATTCACACGCGGAACCCCGGCAACGAATACAGCGTGCACGCCGAGTACATTGCCGAAATGGTTCGCCAGATGATGTACGCGCAGTACAAGGACGAAACTTATACGCGCGGCCTGAATGTCACGACCACCATCGATTCCGCCGACCAGGACGCCGCGTATCGCGCGGTGCGCAAGGGTGTGATGGATTACGAGCGGCGCCACGGTTACCGCGGGCCGGAAGGCTTCGTGCAATTGCCCGCGCCTGGCGACGACCGCGATCAGACGATCGACGACGCACTCAACGATCATCCCGATAACGGCGAGATCATCGCCGCGGTCGTCACGGACGCGAGCCCGAAGCAGGTGAAGGCGCAACTGGTGGACGGCACGCAGGTGACTATCGCCGGTGATGGCTTGCGCTTTGCCGCCAGTGCGTTGAGCGCACGCGGCGCGGCGGCAACGAAGATCAGGCCGGGATCGATTGTGCGCGTGATGAACGACGCCAAGGGCAACTGGCAGATCACGCAGCTCCCGCAGGTGGAGGGCGCGCTCGTGTCGCTCACGCCGCAGGACGGTGCGATTCGCGCGCTCGTCGGCGGGTTCGACTTCAACAAGAACAAGTTCAATCACATCACGCAAGCCTGGCGTCAGCCCGGTTCGAGCTTCAAGCCCTTCATTTATTCGGCGGCGCTCGACAAGGGGCTTGGACCCGCCACGATCATCAACGACGCACCGCTGTACTTCCCGTCGAGCACGCCGGGCGGCGACGCGTGGGAGCCGAAGGACGACGACCAGCCCGACGGGCCGATGCCGATGCGTCTCGCGTTGCAGAAGTCGAAGAACCTGGTTTCGATCCGGATCCTGTCGTATATCGGCACGAAGTACGCGCAAGACTTCGTTACGCAACGCTTCGGTTTCGACGCCGACAAGACTCCGCCTTACCTGCCGATGGCACTCGGCGCGGGGCTCGTGACGCCGTTGCAGTCGGCGGGGGCGTATTCGGTCTTCGCGAACGGCGGTTATCGCATCAACCCGTATCTGATCAACGAAGTGACGGACGCACGCGGCGAGCCGCTGTCAAAAGCGCAGCCGCTTACCGCAGGTCGCGACGCGCCGCGCACGCTTGAGCCGCGTAACGCGTACATCATGAACAGCCTGCTGCATTCGGTCGCGACCGCAGGCACGGGCGCCGGCACCAACGTGCTGCATCGGTCGGACCTGCAGGGCAAGACCGGAACGACCAACGACGCGAAGGACGGCTGGTTCGCCGGCTATCAGCAATCGCTTGTCGCGGTCGCGTGGATGGGTTACGACCAGCCGAAGACGCTCGGCAGCCGCGAATTCGGCGCACAGCTCGCGCTGCCGATCTGGGTCGAGTACATGCAGCGCGCGTTGCGCGGCGTGCCGCAGAGCGAGCCGGCGCAGCCTCAAGGGGTGACTTCCGTCGACGGCGAACTGTTCTACTCGGACATGACGCCGGGCAACGGTTTTGTCGCCAGCATCGGTCTCGATTCGGCGAATCCGACGGCGGGTGTAAACGACGCGGTTGGAGGCGTGGGGCCCGCGGGCTTGACGCCGCCGGCGGTGCCGCCGCCGAGCGTGTCGTCCAATGAGAAGAAGCAGATCATGGATCTGTTCGAATCGAACAAGCCTTGATGAACAATGCGCGTGCTGGCCGATCGGCCGCGCGCGCAACGCGGTGCCCGCAGCGGTGACACGTGCGGGCTTCACGCTTTCCGGCGGCGCTCGGCCGGTAGCTAGCCTGCCGATTCTGTTTGCGAGACGCACGCTGTGTTTTAATCACGCCTGCGATGCTCGATCGGGGTCCATTAGCAGGCTGGATTCGTTAGCTGTTTCTATCTCGAGCATGGCTGCGTCTTGCGGCGAGCAAGGCGTCACCATCCCTCAAGCGCGCCCGGACCCGGCCGGATGCGCGCACATGCCACGTTGAGCGCTGGCGGCACAAGAGCCGCAGCCGCCGACGTATTTGCCTTCCAGCATCCACCGGGTTCCGCATTGAAAAGTCGAATTCTCATCTGTCTGATGACGGGGCTGCTGCGCGCCTTCGCAATATTGCCGTATGGCCTCGTCGCGCGGTTCGGCAACGGCGTCGGCGCTCTGCTGTACCGGATTCCGAGCACGCGGCGGCGGGTGGTGCATACCAACCTGAAGTTGTGTTTCCCCGACATGAGCGACGCGGCGCGCGAACGTCTTGCGCGCGCGCATTTCTGCCACGTGATCCGCAGTTATGTCGAGCGTGGGCCGCAATGGTTCGGCAATGCGCAGGCGCTGGCCCGTCTCGTCGAAGTGGAAAGCGCAATCGATCTCGCGGAGGTTCGGTCTCAGCCGACGATCTTCGTAGGCTTCCACTTTGTCGGCATCGAGGCCGGGTGCATGATGTATTCGACGCGGCATCCAGTGGCGTCGCTTTACACGCCGATGTCGAACCTGTTGCTCGACGCGATGGCGAGGCGCCAGCGCGGGCGTTTCGGCACCGAGATGATTCCGCGCAGCGACAGTGTGCGGCGCGCGTTGCGGGCCTTGCGCGACGGCACGCCGGTGATGCTCGCGGCAGACATGGACTTCGGTTTGCGCGATTCGGTGTTCGTGCCGTTCTTTGGCGTCCAGGCCTGCACGCTCACATCGGTCTCGCGGATGGCGCGCGCGGCGAACGCCCGGGTCGTGCCGTTCGTGACGGAGGTGCTGCCGGGCTATCGCGGCTACAAGCTGAGCATCTTCGAGCCGCTAGCCGGTTTTCCGTCGAACGACGTAACGGTGGACGCACGACGGATCACCGAGTTTCTCGAGACGCAGGTGCGACGGATTCCTGATCAATATTATTGGGTGCACAAGCGCTTCAAGAATCGTCCGGAAGGGGAGGCGGGCGTTTATTGACGCAGCGTGCGCCTGTATGTGCGTGCTGTCGTTGCGCGTGCAGTGGCGGCAAACGCGTCACGAGGGCAAACGCTTGTGCGTTCAAGCACTTGGCTGTTGTGTCCTATGGTTATCCACAAAGCTGTGAACAAAGTCTGTGGATAGATTGGTTCGGCAAGGCATTGGGCGAAAAACTATAGGGGTACCGACGTCTGATCCGACGGACGCTTCCCATCCTGTCGACCCATGCTTCATTCCACGCCGCCACCCATAACACCAGTCGGCTCAACGAGTTAGCCCGCTTGTCAGAAAGTTTTCAACAGCCTATTCAACATCAACTGGGGATAAGTGCGGGGCGTCAATTCGGATTGCCTGGTTCGGCCCCGGACGCGTGCGCAGTTGCCCTTGATGTTGCCTGCGCAGTTGCGCCTGGACTTGCTCCCGATCCCGCCGCCTCGACGGGCGGATTGCCCATCGCCTGAAATAGCGCCGCCGTGTCCGTCAGACGCGCGCTCGTATAGCGAATCTCGTCGAGTTGCGCGTTGCGAAATTGCTGCTCGCTCGTGCGCGTGGACGATACAGGTACGGCGCCGAGCCGATAGCGGCCGGAGGTTTCATCGAAAATTCCCTGAGCGGAACGCGTCGCTGTATTCGCGGCGTCCAGCGCCTGCGCGTCGTGTTCGAGCGCGGCCAGCGTGTCAGCGACATTCTGAAACGCAGCAAGCACCGTCTGCTTGTATTGCGACACCGTGGCTTCATAGGTGTTCATGGCCGCGCGGCGCTGTGCGACCAGCGCGCCGCCGTGAAATAACGGCTGCGATAAAGAGGCGCCGATGCTCCAGATGGCGCCCGCGCCGGAGAGCGCGACGGGCCAACTGAAGCCGCCTTGTCCCATCGATGCGCTTAACGACAGGCTCGGGTACATCTGCGCGGTCGCTACGCCCACATCGGCGGCCGCAGCTTTTAGCGCGGCGTCGGCAGCCTGAATGTCGGGCCGAGCCTGTAACAGTTCGCTCGGCACAACCACCGGCACCTGCTCGGGCAGATGCAAGCCCGCGAGTTCGAGATCGGCTGGCGCGGCGTCCGGGGTACGGCCAAGCAGCACGGCCAACGCATGATGGGTGGTCTGCCATTGCTGCCGCAACCCCGGCAGGCTCGCGGACAAGCTCGCCGCACTCTGTTGCGCGCTCAACTGATCGGCGTGCGACACGGCCCCGAGCGCATAGCGTCGTTGTGCGTCGCGTGCCTGATCATTGGCAAGCGTCACGAGCCGTTCGGTGGTGTCGATCTGCACGCGCAACGCGGCGCTCGTAATCGCGGCGCTCACGATGTTCGCCGCGAGCGCGCGACGGGCAGCATCCAGCTGATACGCCTGCACGTTCACGCGTGCGGCCAGCGCAGCGTCGGCGAGGCGCGAGGCGCCGAACAGGTCGATCGTGTAATGCGCCTGCAATTGGCCTACGAAGATGTTGTACAGGAACGTGTTAGGGCCAATCTCAGGAATCGCGAGCGCGCGATTGCGCGTCGCCTGGCCGCCTGCGTCGATGGTGGGCAGCATCGAGCTGCCAATCTGGCCGCGCAGCTGTTCGCGCGCGGCGGCGAGACTCTGCTCGGTCGCCGCGAGAGTCGGGCTGTTGCGCAGCCCTTCGTCGACGAGCGCATTCAGCGCGTCCGATCGATACAGCTTCCACCATTCGGGTACCGGCTTCGCGCCGACCACGAACTGCTGCGCGACGCCTTGCGCCAGGACCGTCTGCGCCGGTTGCGCTTCGCTGCCGTAGTGGACCGGCTGCGGCATCGCCGGCGGCTCGCCGTTAGGCCCGAACGAACAGGCCGCCAAGACAAACGCGGAGCCCGCGAACGCAACGCTCGACGGCAGGTGTGCGGCCTTCAAACCGCCGAAGCATCGAACGACGCAGGAACGTGCGAAGTGGATCATGCTCAATTCCCCGTATGCGCCGCGCCGGACGCGGACGGCGTTTGCGGCTCGCGCTCGTCGTTGCGTACTCTGAACGACATGGCGTAAAGAGCCGGCAGATAGAACAAGGTGAGGACGGTCGCGCTCGTGATGCCGCCCATCAGCGCGGTCGCCATCGGACCAAAGAAGTTGGAGCGCAAGAGCGGAATCAGCGCGAGGACGGCGGCCGCCGCGGTCAACGTGATCGGGCGGAAACGCCGCACCGTGGCGCCGACGATCGCATCGAAACGCTTATGCCCCGAAGCAATGTCCTGCTCGATCTGGTCGACCAGAATGACCGAGTTACGCATGATGATGCCGAACATCGCAATCACACCGAGCATTGCGACGAAGCCGAACGGCTGGCCGAACAGCAGCAGCGTGAAGACGACGCCGATCAGGCCGAGCGGCGCGGTGAGCACCACCATCAGCACACGCGCGAAGCTCTGCAACTGGATCATCAGCAGCGTCAGCACGGCGATGATCATGATCGGCATCTGCGCATTGATCGAGGTCTGGCCCTTGCCGCTTTCCTCGACCGAGCCGCCTATCTGGATGCGGTAACCAACGGGCAAGTTCGCCCGGATCGGACCCAGCGCCTTGTCGACAGCATGCGTGACGTCGATGCCTTGCGCGCCTGGCGCCACATCTGACTGCACAGTGATAGTGGGCTGCCGGTCGCGTTCCCAGATCACGCCATACTCCAGATCGTTGCGCAGATGCCCGAGCGTACCGAGCGGCACCGCGCCGTTCGGCGTCGGCATGGCGAGCGTAAGCAGCTTCGCCGGGTCCACACGCTCGGCCTTCGGCGCACGCAGATCGACGCTGATCAGCTTGTCGCGCTCGCGGTATTGGGTGACGGTGTAGCCGGACAGTGTCATCGCAAGGAAGCTCGAGATGTCGTCGGAACTCACGCCGAGTTCCCGGGCTTTCTTCTGGTCGACTTCAAAGCGCACCGAGCGCTCGGCAGGCTCGTCCCAATCGAACTGCACGTTGCGCGTGCCGTGGTCGCTGCGCAGCGTCGCGGCAACGCGTTCCGCGATTGAGCGGACCGTCGCGATGTCGTCGCCGCTCACGCGGAACTGCACCGGATAACCGACGGGCGGCCCGTTTTCGAGGCGCGACAGGCGCGTGCGAATGGCAGGGAAGTTGTTGCGCAATTCGGGTTCGAGCCATTGCGCGAGTTTCTCGCGGTCCTTCACGGATTTCGCCGTAATCACGAACTGCGCGAAGTTGGGCTGGGTCAACTGCTGGTCGAGCGGCAGGTAAAAACGCGGCGCACCGGTGCCGACGAAATCCACCGTGTGATCGATTTCGGGCCGGCCCACCAGCACTTTTTCGAGCCGCTGCGCCTCGCGCAACGTGGCATTGAAGGAGGCGCCCTCGGGCAGCCGCACGTCTACCAGCAATTCGGGCCGATCGGAGCTCGGGAAGAACTGTTGCGGCACGAGCGTGAAACCCGCCATCGCGAGAACGAACAATACGACGGTGATCGCGAGCACGACAAAGCGCCGTTCGATACACCAGCCGATCCAGCCACGCAGACGTGAGTAGAAACGCGTGTCGTAAATGTCGTGCTCGTGGTCGTCGGCTTCGTGCGCCGCGCGCTTGCGCTCGGGCAGCAGGTGATAGCCGAGCAGCGGAATCAACACGACGGCTGCGAGCCACGACGCAATCAGCGCGATGGCGGAGACTTCGAAAATCGAGCGCGTGTACTCGCCTGTGCTCGACTTGGCCAACGCAATCGGCAGGAAGCCCGACACGGTGACGAGCGTACCGGTCAGCATCGGAAACGCGGTACTGGTGTAGGCAAACGCCGCGGCACGCGTGCGGCTCCAGCCTTGTTCCAGTTTCACCGCCATCATTTCCACAGCGATGATCGCGTCGTCGACGAGCAAGCCGAGCGCGAGCACGAGCGTGCCGAGCGACACCTTGTGCAGCCCGATGTCGAACAGGTACATGCACAGCGCGGTGACGGCGAGCACGACCGGAATCGAGATCACCACCACCATGCCGGTACGCACGCCGAGCGACACGAGACTCACCACGAGCACAATGGCCACGGCTTCGGCCACGGCTTCCAGAAAGTCGTCGACGGAATGGGCGACCGCGTGCGGCATGCTCGACACTTCGGTCAGTTGCAAGCCGACGGGCAAGGCTTTACGCAGGCGGACCATTTCTGCGTCGAGCGCCTTGCCGAGACGAATCACGTCGCCGCCCGGCTGCATCGTTACGCCGATGCCGAGCACCGCCTGGCCGCCCGCACGCATTTGGGTGACGACCGGATCGTCGTAGCCGCGCTTGATCGTCGCGATGTCGCCGAGACGGAACGAACGGCCGTTGATGCGAATCAGCGTGTCGGCGAGCGCGGTCACGTCCTTGAACTGGCCGCTCGGGCGCACGAACACGCGGTCGTCGGTCGTGGTGAGCGTGCCCGCTTGCGACACCGCGTTCTGCGAGTTGATCGCCTGGCCGAGTTGCTGCGGCGAAATGCCGAGACGCGTCAACTGCGTATTCGTTATTTCGATGTAGATGTGCTGATCCGGATCGCCGAAATAATCGACCTTGGCAACGCCGGGCACGCGCAGCAGAACGGTGCGCAACTGATCCGCGTAATCGTGCAGTTGCGCGGGAGAAAAGCCGTCGCCTTCGAGCGTGTAGATGTTGGTGTAGACGTCTCCGAACTCGTCGTTGAAAAACGGCCCCTGGATGCCTTGCGGCAAGGTCGCCGCAATGTCGCCGACTTTCTTGCGCACCTGATACCAGGTTTCGGGCACGTCCTTCACCGGCGCCGAGTCTTTCATCGTGAAGAACATCAGCGACTCGCCGGGGCGCGAGTAACTGCGCACGAAGTCGATTGCGGGCGTCTCCTGCAACTTGCGGCCGATGCGGTCCGTGACCTGTTCCTGCACCTGCCGCGCGGTCGCGCCGGGCCAGAACGTGCGGATCACCATGACGCGGAACGTGAACGGTGGATCTTCGGATTGCGCAAGCCGCGTGTAGGCGAGGATGCCGAATGCGGTAGCAAGCGCGATCAGGAAGACGACCAGCGCCTGATGACGCAGCGCCCACGCGGACAGGTTGAAGCGTCCCTCTTCATGCGTCGTGCTCATGAAGCGAAGTCCTCGGGATGCAGCGGTGCGATTGCGCGGACTTTCTCGCCGGCGCTCACGGTGTGCACGCCTTGCAGCACGACATGTTCGCCGTCTTTGAGGCCTTGGCTGATGACGATTGTGCGTTCGTTATAGCGCACGACGGTGACGCGGCGCAGTTCGAGCATGCTGTCCGCGGCACGCACGACCCACACGGCCGGCTGCGCGCCGTCATGGAAGAGCGCAGTGGCCGGCAACACGATAAAGCCGTGCTGGCCTTGCGCGCCGCTTGCCGACGACGGCGCCGGCGCGGACAACGCGATGTCCGCGGTCATGCCGAGGCGCACGTCGGGGCCCGGATTGTCGAGTGTGAGTTTCGCGCGATAGGTGCGGCTTTGCGGATCGGCGGCGGGCGAGAGCTCGCGCACACGCGCTGTGAACTTGCGCCCCGGCAGCGCGCCGAGCGTGACGTTTGCCGTCTGCCCGAGCGCAAGTCCGGCCAGCGCGCTTTCCGGCACGTCGCAGACTACGTCGACTTCGCCGCTCCACGCGAGGTTGTAGACCGCCTGGCCTGCCGACACATTCTGGCCCGTGTCGGCCTGCTCTGCGGTAATGACGCCGGCGTGATCGGCGACGAGGGTGGTGTATTGCAACTGGTCTTTCGATAAGGCCGCCTGCTGCGCCGCCTGATCGCGCTGCGCGGCAGCCGATGCATACGCATTCGTGGTCTGCTCAAGCTGCGCGGGTGCGATCAGATTCTCTTTTGCCTGCGCCTGATCGCGGTCCAGTTGCTGCTTCGCGTATTTATAGCTGTGCTCGGCGGCGGCGAGTTGGGCCTGCGCGCTGGCTGCGTTCTTCTGTGCATCCGCCGGGTCGAGCCGCGCGACGACCTGGCCGTTCCTGACCACGTCGCCAAGACGCACGCGCCGCTCGACGATCTTGCCGCCGACCCGAAACGACAGCGGCGTCGAATAGCGCGCCTGCACCTCACCGGGCAGCGACGTGACGGGCGCCGTATTGCCGTCCACATGAACCGCGACGGCTACCACCGGACGCGGCTCGGGCGCGCCTGCTTCTTTCTTCGAACATGCGTTCAACGCGACGACGCCTGCAAGAGCGAGCGCGAGCGCGAACGCGGCGCGGCGCACAGGCCTTGGCCGCGCGAGACGATGGGACTGCTCGCGCATCGCCGACGATGCGGGAAAACCGGGACGCTTCACAATTACCCCAACAGGAGACAGCGAACGAACACGGCAAGCCGCAGCGGCTCGCCAGCGAAGAGCGCATGCCGGTTCATGCAACTGGCATACGTGCCTGACTTCCAATGATGATTCGCATTCTAATACACACCTGTATTTGAATGTGGAGGCGAATTGGAATTCTTTTAGGTGCTAGACTCTTGCCCATGAAACGGCAACGATTGACACGCGAGCAAAGCAAAGACCAGACACGTCAGCGTCTGCTCGACGCTGCGCAAGCAATTTTTATGAAGAAGGGCTTTGTCGCGGCGAGTGTCGAAGACATTGCCGGGGCGGCAGGCTATACGCGCGGCGCGTTTTATTCGAATTTCCGCAGCAAGAACGAGCTGTTTCTCGAGCTACTGCGGCGCGACCACGAAACCATGCAGGCGGGTTTGCGGGCCATTTTCGAGAACGCGGCCACGCGGGAAGTGATGGAAGAGCGCGTGATGCGCTACTACAGCAACCTGCATCGTGAGAACAAATGCTTTTTGCTGTGGGTGGAGGCGAAGCTTCTGGCTGCGCGAGACGGGCGCTTCAGGCTGCGTTTCAACGCGTTCCTGCACGAGAAGCTCGAACAACTGGCCGCCTACGTCCGCGAATTTTCGGCGCGGGTCGGCACGCCGCTGCTATTGCCGCCGGAGATGCTGGCCATGGGCCTGATGGGCTTGTGCGACGGTGTGCAGTTCTTCTATACCGTCGATCCGCAGAATGTGCCGAGTGAAATGGCAGAAGCGGTGCTGGCGGGATTCTTTTCGCGCGTGGTGTTCGGCCGCAGCGCATAACGCCGCGAGGCGGCCGGTCGGCCGCCTTGCGCGCGACGATGGCTCAATCAGTTAGTCGCGAGTTGCGTGCAGCTATCCGCAACTGGGCTCGCGCAGACGAACGAATACTCCCCGCTGGTGCGCAAAACTTCCTCGCCTGCATGCAGGACGACCTGGATATCCGGGCAGCGCTCATAAGCGATGAAAGCCGAGCAGGCCGCGGCGGACCAGCAGACCAGAGAAAACGCAATTTTTTCGAAGAGTTGGAAACGATGTGGCATGGCAGTTTGCGAACGGTATAGCGATGAATTTCTTCCGGTCGCCATCTTACCAGCGGCTAAGGGTTTATACCTAGCCAAAAACCGCAATAATGCTTGAAACAATGGGGCGTGCGCATCGGTAAAGCTGACGTGATTGTCATGTACAGGTCAGGGTTGGGACAGGTCGGGTCGATACAATCGATTCGTTGGGCAAATCCGCGCGAGCCTTGCCGCGCGGGGTGATACAGGCGGCAGCGCTGCGCCGGCCCGGCATCTCGAGGCAGGAGTCGTCCCATGAATCAATTGCAGTCGATGCGCGTGTTCGTCAAGGTGGCGGACCTCGGCAGTTTCGTCCGCGCGGCGGGCGCGCTGGATCTTTCCACCGCCGTTGTCACCCGCCATGTGGCGGATCTGGAGGCGCGTCTTGGCACCCGCCTGCTGAATCGCACCACTCGTCGTCTTTCGTTGACCGAATCGGGCACGACTTATCTGGAGCGCGTGCGCCACATTCTCGACGACCTCGACGGCGTCGAGCAGATGGTGGTCGCGCGTCATCACGAGCCCGTCGGCACGTTGCGCATCGTGGCGCCGGTCGTCTTCGGGTTGCAGAGCCTCGCGCCGGCGGTCCAGTCGTACACCGCGCGCTATCCCGAGGTGGTGCCCGACGTGACGCTCGCCGACCGTCACGCCGATCTGGTCGAAGAAGGCTTCGACGTGGGTATTCTGGCCGGGCGCCCGGCGCGCAGCGCGAGTATCGTCACGCGTCGGCTGACTACGTGTCAGCTGACCGTCTGCGCGACGCCTGCCTACCTGACCCAGCATGGCGCGCCGACGCGGCCGGAAGATCTGCTGGATCATCCGTGCCTGAGCCGGCCACCCGAGCAGGGCGGCGAGGAGCGTGTGTTCAGCGGGCCGGAAGGGCTCGTTCGCGTGAGGCCCGCGACCGCGATTGCCGCGAACAATAGCGAAATGCTGCGGCAATTCGCGCTGCTCGGCATGGGCGTGGCTATTCTGCCGAGCTATCTGATCGCGCGCGACCTCGCGTTTGGACGACTCGTCGAACTGCTCGGCGACTACCGTCTGCCGGAGATCGAGATCACGATCGCTTATCCAAGCCGTCTGCACTTGCCCGCGAAGGTGCGCACTTTCGTAGATCACCTCGTCGAGCATTTCCAGTCGGACGCGACGGTGCCCGCGCGCGATTCTCGACGCGCGAAGCACGCGCGCCCAACTGCCGGCGCGGTCTGTCAGCCGTGGCCGCGCCCGCCTGCAAACGCGCCGCTGTCGGCGCCGTTGCCCGCATAGGGGCTAGTCGCGCTCAGATCCACAGGTCGTTGGCGGCCGTTCGTTCGTTGGTTTCGTCGCCGGTATTTTTGACGCCGCGCGGCTCGATGAGCAGCAGCTTGACCTCGCGTTCGGCGAACGGCTTGTGCTCGGTGCCTTTAGGCACGACGAACATTTCGCCCGCCGACAGCATCACAAAGCCGTCGCGCATGTCGATGCGCAACTGGCCGTCCAGCACGATGAAAGTTTCGTCCGTGTCCGCGTGCTGGTGCCACACGAAATCGCCCTCGATGCGCACGACCTTGAACTGGTAGTCGTTCATTTCCGCGACGACCCGCGCTTGCCACTGATCGCTGAACAGCGCGAGCTTGTCAGCGAAATTGATCGCGCGGTAGGTTTGCTGGGTTGCCTGAATGTCCGACATGCTGTGCTCCTTCTCCAAAGATGATTGACGTCTCTGGAACGAGCGTACTGCGCGAAGTGCCGGCGAGTCTTGAACGTTTGTGGGCGAGCGCCGCGCGCGACGCGCGGCATTTTCGCGCCTAGCGCGTGGCTGGCGATGTAGCCCCGAGCATGTTGAGCCACTGTGCGGGCGCCACGCCCCATGCGCGTTTGAAGTGCCGCGTCATGTGACTCTGGTCTGAGAAGCCGCTTGCGGCGGAGGCCTCGGCGAGCGGCATGCCGGCCAGCGCGAGTTGGCGCACGAGATCGAGACGCCGCATCGTGAGGTAACGGTGGGGGCTCGTGCCGAACAGCGCGCGGAAATCGTGCGACAGGCTCCATCGGTCGCGTCCCGCGGCCGCCGCGAGTTCGTCGAGCGTCACCGTGTGTTCGAGCGACGCAAGTAAATACTCGCGGGCACGGCGGGCAGCGGCGTAATCCACCGGGCGGTGCACGGGCCGGGTGCCCGCTGCCGCGTCGAGCGCCGTGGCCAGTTCGTAGAGCCCGTCATCCTGTTCCAAGGGGTCCATCGCGCGATCCATGCTGCGCAGCAGATTCTCCGTGGCCGCGAAAAGACGCGGGTCGTTCGACAAGCCGCCTTGCACGAAGGGCAGGGGCTTGCCGCCGAGCGCCTGCTGGAAGAGGGCCGGGTCGACATAAACCATGCGGTAACGGAAACCTTCGCCGGTGCCGGCCTGGCCGTCGTGCGGTTCGTCCGGATGCAGCACCATGGTGCCGCCGGGCAAACTGTGGCGCAGGCTGCCGCGATAGCGGAAGCTTTGCACGCCGGCCAGCGTGCGGCCGATCGCGTAGGTATCGTGCCGGTGCATCGCGTAGCCGGCGCCGTGGAAAAACGCCTCGATTCTTTCGATGCCGCCTGCGCCGCCTGCGCCGTGTATGTCGCCGCGCCCCGAGCCGCCGGACGGCCCACCCGTGCTGCCGGATTGAGGCGAGCGATAGATCCAGTCCGCGCCTCGCCGTTCCAGCGGTGCGGCGAGGTGCCGGGGCGCCTTTGCGGGTTCGCTCACGCGCTCAGACCCGGCCCGTAATTGCCGCCGATCAGTTTCGTGACCGACGCGACGTCGGGGTAATCCTGTTCAGGCAGGCCGTCGAGCATCGACAGTACCTCGTTGCTCGCGCCGGCTTCGCGGGCGGCATCGACCAGAGCGTCCTTGTTCGCCGGGAAGTGGACGTCGCTGAGCACGTCGGAGATCTGCAAGTCGATGGATTCCCCGGGGATGGACGATGTCGTCATGCAAGCTCCTGTTGGTACGGTTGGGAGGGATTGGTGGCGGTCGGATGCCGGTTTGGTTCGCGTTCGATCGGCGTCTGTTGTTGCGTATTGTCGCCGGATTGGCGGGTGACTGCCTCTGCTTGCCACTCGAGGGCCCGGAATTCTCGCGTCGTATCGAGTTCGCTCCCGCTCTTCTGGACGCTCGGAGGCTGTCAAAGCTGGTCGAGCGGGACGCTAGTTGAACCTTAGCGCGCCTGGTTCCGCCCAGTCCCGCTTAGCCGCGCCCAGCCACGCTTCTTCGCGGTTCAGCGCACAGCTCCAACGCCGCGCTCAGGTCTGCAGCCGCTCGCTGTGCGCCGCGAAGCCTCGCTCGGGATGTCGCGACTTCGGCAACACAATATGCTGCCATTCCTGTGGACGATTCTCGTCCGTGACCGCCACCTCCGGCGCCGGCGGGGCGACGGGTGCGGCGTTGGCAGTTTCGGCAAGGGCGTTCGCGGGCATGCCGTCCGGCGCCGTATGAACCGGCGCGGCAAAGCACGAAGCGGACAGCGTCACCATGGTCAACAGTGTCGAGGTTTTCATGCCCGACCTCCTAAGCTCATGCGGCGCTAACGGTTGAGCAAGTGCTGTGCCGTCCACGCACCAAAGAATGGCGCAAGCCGCGCATGGCCCGGGCTTGCAGGCCGCGCGCTTTCGTCATGCCCGACGCGCAAATCCTGCAACGCGCGCTTCGCGACCACTCATTGTAGATCGCCGATAATGGCGCGGGAATGGCAGCCTGATTGCGGATTCGCCCCCAAGCGCCAACCCGAGCCGCAACTAGCGTCCCTCTAGCGCAAAATCTCAAACCGCGTCCACGGCCATGACGGCCGGTCCCGCATATAGCCGTTCAGCCAGTTCCACTGCGGATGCCGTTTCATGAACGCCTGGGCGTCGAACGGCCGCCCGCACGGATGCCCCCAGCGCGCGGCGAACGCCATTTCACGCGCCATCTCGCTGTCGACCACTTTGCCGTCGTTGGCGCCCCAAGGGTTGAAAGGCCCATGATCCGAGCCGCCAAAGCGCGCGTCATCCAGTTCGAGATGCCCGCAGATCGTGCGCGAGCAGGGGTTGTCGCTGCGATCCAGATAGACGTCGTGATGGTCGGCGATCATCGCCTTGGCGAGTTCCACGTCGATCTTGCCGCGGTGCATCTCCTCCAGCTGCATGAAGCGCAAACGTCGCGCGCCGTTTTTGCGCACGTCCGTATAGTCTTCGCCTTCGCCGATGCATTCCTGATTGCGGATCTTCAGATCGGTCGCCGTGTTGTAGCCGCTGTAAAAACCGTTCTTCGTGCTTTCGAAGCCGGAATAGTGCAGCCCCAGTTCGTAGCGGGCGATTTCGCCGCTCTTCGTGTCGCCCAGCAGCCAGCTGTTCGCGTAGCCGCCGTTGTTCGCAATCGAGAACATCTCGCACCATTCGCCGATGCTGTTCGCGTACTGCGACGCCCGCCGCGAGCGGTAGAACTCGGGCGCACCCGCCGCGTTGTAGCCCACGAAGTTCGATATGGTGGTTTCGGTCACCATCAATCCGGCTTCCGTCACCCAGAAATCGGTGAGGCTCGAAATGCAGCCTGGCACGCCCTGCATCAGAATCCGGTTGCCCTGATCCGGCACGATGTCGAACACGACATTGAATGCGTCGCCGGCGGCATAGCGGTCCCAGGAATTGTGCGCCATGACGATGCGGCCGTCGCGAGTCGCATTGCCCGTTGCGATGAACGCGCTGCAATGATGTCCGCGCCGGCCGCGCCACGGTTTGAGCCCGAGGCTCGGTTTCTGCTCGGCCGCGTGCGCGGGCCACCAGCTTTGGAGTAGATCCATGTAGCCGTTCCAGGCGAGCACTTCGGCAAACGGCAGCTTCGCGCCGTCGGCAATGCCCTGGATTTCATCGGCGAATTCGGTGTCGAGCTTGTTGGCGAACTGGGAGACGGCGGCTTCGACGAACGTGTCGAAATCTTCCCCTGTGTCCCACTTTGCGAGGTAGCGGGCGGTTCGGATAGCGTTGTGAATTTCCGCGGAAAGCAACTGGCCGTGCTGTTCGCCGCGATCGTACGGCTCGCCTTCGATATGCAGGAAAATCCAGCCCGCCTGGTCGCGGCGTACGGCGTCGAGGGACGGTTCGCTCATCTTCGCTCCGATCGAATGGCGGGCGTCCCGGCGCGCCCGTCCTCGCGTAACCGCGCTGCGGCGCGTGACCGCAGCGTCTTCCCATTGTAGAGAATTTGTCGTGCTTTGCATGGCGCGGCCCGCGCCCGCGCCTGGTCCCGCGCCGACTGGCGTCAGCGCGTCGGATTCATGCGGAAATACGCGTCGAGCAGCGACGTCTTATAGACCACACCCGCGAGGCGCGGATGCGCGGCGCTTTCGACAACCGGCAGCCGCTCGCCCTGGAAAGCCATGAAGTGCTGCAGCGCGACGCCGAGCGGCATGTCCGGCGTGAGCACGTCGAAATGCGGCTGAAGATAGTCGGCGGCCGTTCGTGTCGAGGTGTCGCGCTTGTCGAGCAGGTCGGAGGTGATGTCCTTCAATGCGACCACGCCGAGAAACGCGCCCGATTCGTTCGCCACATACAGATACTTCACCGGATATTCGAGAAATACCCGCGTCATGTCGTGCACGGTCGCGTTGGGCGGCACGACGGTTTGCGCGGGACGAATCAGCTCGCGCATCTGCGTGGCGCGCAGACGAGTGCGCTCCATTTCTTCCTGATTGCGGCGCAGCGTGATTTCATACATCGAGGTCTTGCCGATCGCGCGCGACACGAAATACGCAACCACGCACGACAGCATCAGCGGCAGCACGACCTGGTAGCTGAGCGTCATCTCGAAGATCATCAGGATCGCCATCAGCGGCGCCTGTGTGGCGCCCGCGAGGAATGCGCCCATGCCGACCATTGCATACGCGAACGGCGCCGAGGTGCCGTGCGGCCACAGCGCATGCATGGCGAGGCCGAACAGCGAGCCGACCACCGCGCCGACGAAAAGCGTCGGCGTAAACACACCGCCTACGGCTCCGGAGCCCGCGGTGGCCGCCGTTGCCACCAGCTTGAACACCAGCACGACGACGAGCGCGGTCCACGTCCACGGCGAGTGCAGCACCGAGTTGACGACGCTGTAGCCATTGCCCCAGACCTCCGGCGTCCAGACCGACAGAATGCCGACGACGAGCCCGCCAAGCGCGAGCCGCGCGGGCAGCGGCAACGGCAGCTTGCGAAACAATTTCTTCGAGCCGTCGAGCAGTCGCAAGAACTGCGGCGCCGCCGCGCCGCACAGCAGTCCGAGCGCGACGAACAGCAGCACTTCGATGCCCGCCACCGGCGGAAACACCGGCATTTCGTACGGCGGCTTGTAACCAGCGAACTCGCGCATGGTGATATTAGCGACGACGGCGGCGACCACAACCGGCCCGAAACTCTCCATTGCGATCGAGCCGAGCACGATTTCAGTGACGAAGAACGCGCCCGCGATCGGCGCGTTGTACGCCGACGTAATGCCCGCCGCCGCGCCGCACGCGACCAGCAGGCGCAGCCGCGGCGGATCGAAGTGGACCCAGCGTCCGATCAGCGAGGCGGCAAGCGCGGCAAGCTGGACCATCGGACCTTCGCGGCCGATCGATCCGCCGCTCGAAATCGTGAACAGCGACGAGAGGCTGCGCCACAGGCTCAGCTTCACGGGGACCACGCCGTCGCCGATCGCCACCGCCTCCATGTAGTCGATGTGATTGCATTTGTCCGCGTGACGCTGCGCGATCAGCAGCAGGAAACCGGCGACGAGCCCGCCCGCCGCCGGCAGCCAGATCCGCACCGTCCACGGCAGGCTGCGGGCCATTTCCACGAAGCTGCCGGACTTGCCGGCCACCAGCAGTTGCAGCAACTCGATGCCCTGGCGGAATGCGATCGTCGCAAAGGCGCCCGCGACGCCGACGACCACGGACCAGACCAGCATCGTATGGGCGTCGGAGAGACGGAAAAGGTCATGGGCGCGGGTGCGCAGCTTCAGCAGAAATGAGAGCACGTCGACGGTACAGGCGTGATGAAAAGTTAGAAAAGCGCACACGACAACGGCAGCGCGCCCGCTGGACGAAGCGGGCGCGCTGCCGGGCATGAGCGGGGAATCGCGACGCGGGTCAAGCCGCCGCCTTGTCGAGTTCGGGATAGTGCCTGAAGATGCACGCCTCGTTATGTGAGAGGCGGCGCTCCGATTGCAGGTACGCGGCGATGTTCGGCCGCTCCCTCACCGCCGCGTGCAATGCGGCGAGCCGCGGGTAGTGCTCGCCGAAGCGCTTCAACGCGCGCGGGAACGCATACAGCAGTCCGTCGATCAGCTGGAACATGGACAGATCGACGTAGGTCAGCGAGTCGCCCACCATGAATGTATCGCCGGCTGGATTCTGCTTCAGCACGCGCTCGAAGTACTTCATGAACTTCGGAATCCGGTTGTCGATAAAGTCGTGCGCACGCACCTTCGCCGCGTCTTTCTGATCTTCGTAATAGAGGTTGCTTGCCAGCGGATGATGCGTGTCGTGCGCTTCCGTGACCACGTCGGCGATCGTCAATTGCAAGCCGTTTGCCACGTAACGCAGGCTCTCCACCGAGGGCGCGAGGTTCAAGCGCGGGCCCAGATAGAACAGGATGTTCGCGGTCTGCGAGATCACCAGGTCGCCGTCTTTCAGGAACGGCGGCGCAAACGGCGGGTACGGTTCGTCCTTGCTCTTCATCACTGCCATCATCGCGCCGGTGCCAAGACCTTCGGACGCGTCGCCGCGCGCTACTTCGACATAGTCGGCGCCGGCTTCTTCCAGCGCCAGCCGCACAAATTCGCCACGGCCTTGCAGGCCGTCCCAGTAGTAAAGTTCCAGGCTCATCGATTGGTCCTCATTCCGGTTGCATGAACGCTCGCTCAACGCAGCGCGCACGGCTCGTGCGCCGCTCGGGCAGCCAGTATGCCGCGCGAGCGCACCGGGCGCTCGCGCATAACGCACAAAACCCCGCGCGCGGCGGGGTTGGCTTCTGAAACGAGGGGCTTAGCCGAGGAAATGCTGGACAGTCCATGTGATTCCGAGTCCGCCCGCAATCAGCCATACATAAAGAATCAAGCCGGTGGTCAGTGCGCGAGGGCCCGCTTGACGAATCTGCGAGAGCCGCGTTTCGATGCCGAGCGCGGTCATGGCCATGGTCAGTGCGAAGGTATCCAGCGTGTTCAGCGTGGTAGTGGCGGCTTGCGGCAACACATGCAGCGAGTTGATCACGACGAAGGCCAGGAAGCCGAGTGCGAACCAGGGAATCGCAAGCTTGCCCTGGTGAACGGCAGCGCCTTGCTGCGTACCTGCGGCTGACGCGTCGCGGCGCGCAGCGCGGTTCACCCACAGGCCTACCAGAAGCAACACCGGTACGAGCAGCATCACGCGAGTCATCTTGACGATGGTGGCGATATGTGTGGCTTCCGGGCTCACGTTGCTCGCCGCGCCGACCACCTGAGCGACTTCGTGGATCGTGCCGCCGAAGAAGAGCCCCGCGCCGACCGTGTCGAGATGCAGCCAGCCCGCCTTGAACAGAACCGGGTAAAGGAACATGGAAAGCGTTCCGAACAGAACCACGCTGCCGACGGCCATCGCGCTCTTGTGCGGCTTGGACTGCAGCGTGGACTCGAACGCGAGCACGGCCGCCGCGCCGCAAATCGCACTGCCGGCAGCCGTAAGGAGCGCCGTGTCGCGGTCCAGCTTCATGATTTTCATGCCGGCCCAGGTGCCGATCAGCAGCGTGCTGACGACGACCAGTACCGATTCCGCAAGACCGGGCAGGCCGACCTGGGCGATCTCCTGAAGACTCACTCGCAGTCCGAAGAAAGCGACCGCAATACGCAGCAGCTTGCGCGCCGAGAAATTGACGCCGGCGGCCCAGCTTGCCGGCATGCCGTCGCGCAACGCGTTGCCGTAGATTGCTCCCGCGACGATGCCGACGATCAGCGGGCTCAGGCCCAGCCCCGCAACGGCCGGGATTTCGGCAATGCGCGTGACGGCTGCGGCGAACAGCGCGACGAACAGGATGCCGTTGAGTTGCCCACGGGTTGACGACTGTTCGGAGGTAGCGGCGGTGAGGCGAGCGGTGGTCATGGTTGCAGCCTCTGGGACTGACTGGATCGGATAGGTCTAATCCTAATTTAGATATATGGATATGAAAAATCGTCATTTAGAATGACAAGTATCAGCGAATCCGATATTTTCGTACCATGACCCCCGATCAGCTTATAACGTTTGCCGCAGTCGCCGAACACCTGAACATCAGTCGCGCGGCGGTAGCTTTGCATCTGTCGCAGCCCGCGGTGTCCGGGCAGCTGCGCCAGCTTCAGGATGAGTTCGGCGAGCCGCTCTATCAGCGCGAAGGGCGCGGCGTGCGCCTGACCCCGGCCGGCGAGCAACTGGCGAGCTATGCCGTGCGGCTACGCGACACGTGGCGGCAGGCTCATGCATATAGAGACGCGTTGCGCGGCCTGGAGCAGGGCACGCTGCGGATCGGCGCGACCACGACGCCTGCGAGCTACCTGCTGCCGTATCTGATCGCTGATTTTCACCGGCGATATCCGGAAGTGGCGCTGCATACGGCCGACGGCAATACGACCGACATCGTCGGCGCGCTGGGATCGGTGGATATTGCGCTGAT
The DNA here is from genome assembly GCF_000383275.1 of Paraburkholderia caledonica. Classification (NCBI taxonomy): domain Bacteria; kingdom Pseudomonadati; phylum Pseudomonadota; class Betaproteobacteria; order Burkholderiales; family Burkholderiaceae; genus Paraburkholderia; species Paraburkholderia caledonica. Next base: position 171,885 of record NZ_KB911044.1, read on the forward strand.
CGAAGGTCCGGTCGGCGCGGATCTGCCGCCGGACACCGCGGTCCACGCGTGGCGCGAAGACGAGATCGTCGCGATCATGCCGCGCGCGCACCCGCTTGCAGCGTCGGCGCAGGGAGCCGGCGTCGATCTCGCGGCGCTCGGTGCCGAGCCGCTGATCGTGCGCGAGGCGGGGTCGGGCGTGCGCCAGATTGTCGAGCGCGCGTTCGCCCGCGCAGGCGTGCCGATGCGCGTGGCGCTGGAAATAGCGGGTGTTGAAGGCGTGAAGGAAGCAGTGCGAGCCGGTATGGGCATCGGCTTCGTTTCGGCGATGTCGATGCGGCACGAAGACGGCGCTTTGCGCGTGTTTTCGCTCAGCCCCGAGCCGTTGACGCGGCGGCTGTCTATTGTCGTGCCGCACGCGAGCGCGCCGTCGCGCGTGGTCCAGCAGTTTCTTGCGCTTTGTCTGGCAGATGGCGCTTGAGTTATCGAACCGGTGGGCAGGCTCCAAGCGCCGCGCCTGGGGATTTCCACTATGGTGCGCAGCGCGAGCCTCGGCGCAATATTCGGGCATCGCAAGCGCTTCGGCGCTTTTTTGAAACCTGCTTTTGGAACCGGTTCCAAGACGCAGAAGCAGGGCAAATGACGGTATCCACAGATGACAGATGCGGTGGACATAACGATTGTCGCGAGCGCCTTTGGCGTCGACGCAGTGCGCACGGCGGGTCATCGCAAGTGGGCGGAGGCGAGCAAGCGCGCCGGCGCGGCCGGTTTCGAAGTGCGCCGGGAGTTGTTCGGTTACGAGGCCGACGCCTCGCTGTCGCGCCTTCGGGAATTGGGCAAGCAGATTGCGGAATTTGGCTTGTGGTCCGTGTATTCGACGCCGGCGTCGCTGTACGTGGAAGGCGGCCGGCTCGACGCCGCCGCGTTGCGCCTTGCGCTGGACGAAGCGCTCGCGCTCGGCGCGCGCCTCGTGAAACTGCAACTCGGCGGTTTTGCTAGCGAGGCGCACGGCGATGCAATCGCCGCGCAGTTGCAAGGCGCGGACGTGCGGCTCGTCGTCGAAAACGGGCAACTGGCGCAGGGCGGCTCGTTGTCGCAATTCGTGGGCTTGTTCGACGCACTGGAGCGTGAAGGCCGCGCAGATGTCCTCGGCATGACTTTCGACGTCGGCAACTGGGCGTGGTGCGGCGTGTCGTCCCTGAACGCAGCCGCGGCGCTGGCGCCTTACGTCGAGTACGTGCACTGCAAGGTCGCGGCGGGCGAGGGTGCACGGCGGTTTGCGGTGGCGCCCGCCGTCGACGACGCCCGCTTTGCCGAGGTGCTGCACCGACTGCCGCGCCACGTGCCGCGCGGAATCGAGTTTCCATTCGACGCCGCCTGTATCGACGAAGACGCGGCGCGCCGCGTCGCGTGGCTGGCTGCCGCGTGAGCGGCGAGTAGAACCTGAGAGAAGCAGCAACGAGCGCGGAAAGAAACCGGCAGCGGCGACAAGCCCGACGTACACGCAGGAGCGAAGCATGAGCAACACAAGCGCAGCACTGGACATCATCACCTACGGCGAAGCAATGGCCATGTTCGTGGCGACCGAGACTGGCCCGCTCGCGAGCGTCGGCCATTTCACGAAGCGCATTGCGGGCGCCGACCTGAATGTCGCGATCGGTCTTGCACGGCTCGGTTTCAAGGTCGGCTGGATGAGCCGCGTGGGCAACGATTCATTCGGCCAGTATGTGCGCGATACGCTGACGAAAGAAGGCATCGACCAGCGCTGCGTGAGCACCGACGAGCGCTACCCGACCGGTTTCCAGTTGAAGTCGAAGAACGATGACGGCAGCGATCCCGCTGTCGAATACTTCAGACGAGGCTCGGCGGCGAGCCATCTTTCGGTCGCCGACTACGTGGCCGACTACGTATTGCCCGCGCGTCATCTTCATCTGACGGGAGTCGCGCCCGCGATCTCGGCGAGTTCGCGTGAACTCGCTTTTCATCTGGCACGTGAAATGCGCGCGGCCGGCAAAACCATCTCGTTCGATCCGAATTTGCGCCCGACGCTGTGGCCGTCGCGCGCCGCGATGGTGGAAGGTCTGAACGCGCTCGCCGCGCTCGCAGACTGGGTGCTGCCCGGCATCGGCGAGGGTGAGATTCTGACCGGCTATACGAAGCCTGACGACATCGCGAAGTTTTATCTGGAGCAGGGCGCGCGTGGCGTGGTCGTCAAGCTCGGCGCCGAGGGCGCGTATTTTCGCACCGCCGATGATGCCGGCGTGATTGCCGGCCAGCCGGTCGCGAAGGTCGTCGATACGGTCGGCGCGGGCGACGGCTTCGCGGTCGGCGTGATCAGCGCGCTGCTCGAAGGCCGGACGCTGCCGCAGGCCGTCGCGCGCGGCAACCGCATCGGCGCGCTGGCGATCCAGGTGATCGGCGATTCAGAAGGGCTGCCGGTTCGCGCCGAACTCGATGCGATCGAACGCGCCGATCTGTCGAACGCGAGCCTGACACGCGCAGCTTGAGGCACATGCATTGGCAAGCACCGCCGAAAAAAGCATTACGTAGCCCGGCAGCATCGCGGTTCTGCACGGAGCCGCAAGCCGGGCTGCATCGATAACAGCAAGAGCGCTTGGCAAGCGCCGCACAAGCTCAGCTCATCATTGTTTCGGGAAGCCGTTAAGGAGACACCCATGACTTCATCTCTCGCCATTCGCCGTTGGTGGACGATCATGCCGATCGTATTCATCACCTACAGCCTCGCTTACCTCGATCGCGCAAACTACGGTTTCGCGGCAGCGGCCGGCATCAATCAGGACCTCGGCATCAGCAAGGGACTTTCTTCGCTGATCGGCGCGCTGTTCTTCCTCGGCTATTTCTTCTTTCAGATTCCGGGCGCGATCTACGCCGAGCGCCGCAGCGTCAAGAAGCTCGTGTTCTGGAGCCTCGTGCTGTGGGGCGGTTGCGCTGCGCTGACCGGCATGGTCAGCAACATTCCGTCGCTCATGGTGATCCGCTTCGTGCTCGGCGTGGTCGAAGCCGCGGTGATGCCGGCCATGCTGATCTTCATCAGCAACTGGTTCACGAAGAGCGAGCGCTCGCGCGCCAACACGTTTCTGATTCTCGGAAATCCGGTTACGGTGCTGTGGATGTCGGTGGTATCCGGCTATCTCGTGCATTCGTTCGGCTGGCGCAATATGTTCATCGCCGAAGGCATTCCCGCGATCCTGTGGGCGGTGTGCTGGTGGTTCATCGTGCAGGACAAGCCGCAGCAGGTGTCCTGGCTCACGCAGCAGCAGAAAGACGACCTTGCGCAAACGCTGCGCGCCGAGCAGGCCGCGATCAAGCCGGTGCGCAATTACAGCGAAGCGTTCCGCTCGTCGGCTGTGATCAAGTTGTGCGCGCAGTACTTCTGCTGGAGCATCGGCGTCTATGGTTTCGTGCTGTGGCTGCCGTCGATCCTGAAGAATGGCTCCTCGCTCGGCATGGTCGAAACCGGCTGGCTGTCGGCGCTGCCGTATCTCGCCGCGACCATCGCGATGCTTGCGGCGTCGTGGGCATCGGATAAACTCAACCGCCGTAAAGTGTTCGTCTGGCCGTTCCTGCTGATCGGCGCGATCGCGTTCGCGGCGTCGTATGCGCTCGGCTCCACGCATTTCTGGCTTTCGTATGCGTCGCTCGTGATTGCAGGCGCCGCGATGTACGCACCATACGGTCCGTTCTTCGCGATCGTGCCGGAGCTGCTGCCGAAGAACGTCGCGGGCGGCGCGATGGCGTTGATCAACAGCATGGGCGCGCTCGGTTCGTTCGTCGGCTCGTATGTGGTCGGCTATCTGAACGGCGCGACAGGGTCGCCCGCGGCATCGTATGCATTCATGAGCGTGGCGCTGATCGCCGCGGTGATCCTTACGCTGATCGTCAAGCCGCAACAGCAGACGGTTGAAACGCCGCACAAGCTCGCCACACCGTTGCAAGGAAAATAAGCCGATGAAGAAGATCGTCGCCTGGAAGTCACTGCCTGAAGATGTGCTCGCGTACCTGCAACAGCACGTGGAAGTCGTGCAGGTGGATCCCGCCCAGCATGACGCGTTCGTCGCCGCTTTGCGCGACGCGGACGGCGGCATCGGCGCGAGCGTGAAGATCACGCCGGCGATGCTGGAAGGCGCGACGCGGTTAAAGGCGCTGTCGACGATCTCCGTCGGCTTCGATCAGTTCGACGTCGCCGATCTCACGCGGCGCGGCATCGTGCTCGCGCATACGCCGGACGTGTTGACGGAATCGACCGCCGACACGGTCTTTTCGCTGATTCTCGCGTCAGCGCGCCGCGTGGTCGAACTCGCCGCATGGGTGAAGGCAGGGCAGTGGCAGCAGAGCATTGGGCCCGCGCAATTCGGCGTAGACGTGCAGGGCAAGACGCTTGGCATCGTCGGGCTCGGACGCATTGGCGGCGCGGTCGCGCGGCGCGCGGCGCTCGGCTTCAACATGAAGGTGCTCTACACGAACCGCAGTGCGAACCGCGAGGCGGAAGAGGCTTACGGCGCGCGGCGCGTCGAGTTGCCGGAACTGCTCGCCAACGCCGACTTCGTCTGTCTGCAGGTGCCGCTCACGCCGCAAACGCGGCACATGATCGGCGCGAAGGAACTCAGCTCGATGAAGAAGAGCGCGATTCTTATCAATGCGTCGCGCGGTGCGACCGTCGACGAAAAGGCGCTGATCGAGGCGCTGCAAAACGGCACGATTCACGGCGCGGGTCTCGATGTGTTCGAGACCGAGCCGCTGCCGGCCGATTCGCCGCTCCTCAAGCTGGCGAACGTGGTGGCGCTGCCGCATATCGGTTCGGCGACGCGCGAGACGCGCCATGCGATGGCGCGTAACGCTGCAGAAAATCTCGTTGCCGCGCTGAACGGCACGCTCACGACCAACATTGTCAATCGCGAAGTGCTGCAACAGTGAGGAGCGCCGTGAACAAGCGTTTGCCTGCCGGCGCATGCGTCTCGCGCTGCACTGCGTGGCTCCAATGAGCACTGCGCCGACTCGCCAGGCCGCACCGCGCCGCGCAACGATCACCGATGTCGCGCGCGAAGCGGGCACCGGCAAAACCAGCATCTCGCGTTATCTGAACGGCGAGATGAGTGTGTTGTCGCCAGAGTTGCGCGCGCGTATCGAGGCCGCTATCGAACGGCTCGACTATCAGCCCAACCAGATGGCGCGCGGGCTGAAGCGTGGCCGCAACCGGCTGATCGGCATGCTGCTCGCCGACCTCACCAATCCCTATACCGTCGAGGTGCTGCAAGGCGTCGAAGCCGCGTGCCACGCGCTCGGCCTGATGCCGCTCATCTGCCATGCGGCCAACGAAGTGGAAATGGAGCGGCGCTATCTGCAATTGCTTACCACGTACCGCGTCGAAGGCGTGATCGTGAATGCGCTCGGCGTGCGCGAGGAAACGCTGCGCCCCGTGGGCGGCGGCGGAATTCCGGCGGTGCTGGTGGACCGCTCGGTCGAAGGACTCGTCGCCGATATCGTCGGGCTCGACAATCGGGCGGCGGCGGAACTCGGCACACGTCATCTGCTCGACGGTGGGTTTCGCGACATCTGGTTCGTCGTGCAACCGTTCGAGCAGGTCAGCTCGCGGCGGCTGCGCGAGGCGGCGTTCCGCGAGGCCATGGCCGCTCATGAAGCGACGGGCCCGCACGCCGCGCGCGGCCATACGCTCGTGCTCGATCTCGCGGACGCACAGCAGGCCGAGCAAAGCCTCGCGGCGCTGGACCGCGCAATCGACGCGTCGAGCGAGCACCCGGGCGCCGCCGGCAACGCCGCGCGCGTCGCGGTATTCGCGGCGAATGCGCCCGTCGCGTTGCGGCTTGCGCTGCATCTGAAGGCGCGTTACGGCGCGGGCTGGCAGGCACGCGTCGCGCTGCTTTCCATCGACGACCCGGACTGGGCGGAATTGACGGGCGTCACGACCATCCGCCAGCCGACTTACGACATTGGCTACCGGGCGGTCGAGTTTCTGCATGAGCGCATCGAAGGCGTCGAGACCGGCGCGCGCGACTGCCTGTTGCCGGGCGAACTGATCGTCCGCGCGTCCACGTCGGGCTGACGTGAAGGCCCACGCCTGAGCCGACATCCGCGCGAGCTTCCAGGCCGACTTTCCGCCGATCTGCGATGATTCGGGCTGCGGCGCGCAGCGGTTGCGCGCCTGTCATCGCAAGGAAACTCATGGTTGTTGCACCGCTTACCCTGTCGAGCCTCGTCCTCGCGACGCTGCTGGTCGCCGCTTTGCCCTTTGTCCTTTACCGCCGCCTGCGCCGGCCGCTCGCGCTAAAGCCGCGCGACGCGATCGCCGGCATCGCCGTGTTCGCGCTGTTCGCCATGGTGATCGAGCGCGCGTTGAACGACTACATGCTGCATCGGAACGAGGCGACGGCCACGTTCCTGTCGAATCCGCTCGCGTTCGTCGTCTACGGTGCGCTCGCGGCAGGCATCTGCGAGGAAGTGGGGCGCTTCATCGGCATGCGCCTGCTGATGAAACGTGCGGCGGCGAGTGCGGCGGCTAGTGCGGCGGCCAGTGCGGCGGCGGTGGCTTCAACGCCGCAGGCTACGCGCACCGATGACGGCACCGCGCTCACCTACGGCCTCGGTCATGGCGGCGCGGAAGCGTGGCTCGTCGGCGTGCTGGTGCAGATTCAATGGATTCTGTTTGCGGTGCTGGAAAATCGCGGCGAGCTCGACGGTTATCTGAGCAACCTGCCGACCGAATCGTTGATGCGCATCCATCTGATACTCGCCAGCCTGACGCCGCAAACAGCCGGTATTTTTGCGCTCGAACGCGTGGCCGCGCTGATTTTTCAGATCGGTTTGTCGGTGCTGATGTGGCGCGGCCTGCGGGCCGGCTGGCGCGGGATCCTGCCGCTCGCGATCGTGTTGCATGCGCTCGTGGACGTGCCCGCCGCACTGTTCCAGGCGCAACTCGTGCCGCTCGCCGCAGTCGATGCCGTCTATGCATTGGGAGCGCTCGTCGTAGCAGGCTTGCTATTCCGGACGTTCAGACGGCCAGGCGCTGAGCGCATGACGGAACTGCCTCGCTAGCGCAGCCGTGCTTCATAGCCCGTGCTCACAGCCGGCGCTCGCGGTCGCTGCTTTACAATCGGCCGCCTGCTACGGCTGATCACTCTCTTTCGGCACATCCATGGAAGCTTACCAATACGACTGCGCTAATCCCGAGTTCGAGGAACTGGCGCGCGTTATCAGCGATCTCTTTCCAGAGCAGACACAGTTTATCCAGCGGCCGGCCGAAGACGGCACGCCGACGCTTGCGATTCACTGGGTGGCGATGCGCTTCGGCGCGGCCGCACGGCGCATCGTGATGACGGTGGAAATCGCGCCGGCGGCGCTCGCACGTTATCGCGCGTTGCCCGCGCGCTTGCGAGGCCGCAGCTTCGCAGTGTTGCGCGCGTATGTGGAGGCGAGCATCGGCTCGCTCGAGGAGCAGTATGCGAACGGGGAAGCGGTGCCGCGCGAAGTCACGGTGGATCTCGGCGACGAGTTCGCGTGACGGTTTCAGTCTGCGAAACGGTAGACCTTCGCGAAGCGCGCGGCCTGCACGACGCCGTAATCGCCCGGCGCGTACTGCATGATCCAGTCGCCGGCCGCGCCGCGCAGCACGTCGCCGCCGGTCGCCGAACGGGCTAGCGAGAACGCATCGTTCATCTGTTTTGCGAGCACGACAGCGGGGCGATTGCGATACGCGCCGGCCTCACCATGCGTATGCATATGCGCTGCGTCGGCCGGAACGTATTTGGCGTCGAAGCGCTCGCGCGAAACGACCCAGCGGTCGCCGGTCGATCCGGTGATCAAAGCGTCGCCAGGCAGGTAGCGATTGGGGCCTTCCAGGCTCATCAGTTCGCCGTGCGTGGCGGCGAATTCGACATTGACCGTTTCGTCTTTGACGACACGCCGGGCGGCGGGATCATCGCGCAGGTCGAGGTTTTTCAGATCGTTCATGATGCAGGCAAAGGGTTGTTGACGGCGACGTCGCGACTTCGCGTCGGCTATCGCGGACCTTCATCATGCCAGACGCATCCAGTTGCCGGCCTTTTTTGGCACGTCGGGCACGGTGCGGCAAGAACCGCAACGCGCCCTGGGCCGAAGTTGCGCCAGGCGCGTGTGCCAGATGAGTCGCGTGACCGCTCAGTTACGGCTTGACCGTGGCGTCGCTCGCCGCAGCCGGTGCCGACTTGTCGCTCTTACCCTTGCCATGATGACGCGGCCGGCCGTCTGCGCCATGTTGACGGAACGTTACATCGGCGAGCTTCTTCTGTTCGGGCGAGAAGCTGTTGTAAAGCGGATCGAATGCGTCCACCAGCTTTTTCATGCCGTCTGCGTGCGCCTGTGCGATGGTCGCGTACTGCTTCATGTCGTCGAGCGCTGACACGCTCGTGGCGGCGCGGCGCTGCTTGAACAGTTCGCCCATCGTCTCGCCGTTGCCGCGCATGACGTCGGCGAACGCCTTCCACTGCGTTTCCTGCTCCGGCGTGATTTTCAGTTGCGAATGCAGGTAGGCGATGCGGTCTTCGACATTGCGCTCATGACCGCCTTTCGCGACGGCTGCGGAAGCCGCCGTGCCCGAAGACGCCGCAACGGGTGCGGAAGCTTGTGCGAATGCGCCGCTCATCGCGACTGCGGAGGCCAGCATGACCAGTGCTTTTTTCATCGAAACTCCTGATGTCTGTTCGAATTGGAAGTGGGACAAGGCGTGTGGCGAGCGGTCCCGGCAATGCGCCACATTGCGCGCGACAGCACTACGTGCGGATCGCTCAACCTGGCCGTGGGCGCTATTAGTAACACGTTATCCCTACAATGCGGCTCTTATGCGACAAACGCTTACAACCGAAACGAACAGGAAATAGCGGGTGGATAAATTCGTCAGCATGGAGATTTTCGTGGCCGTGGTCGAGGCGGGCAGCCTGACAGCGGCGGCAGAGCGCTTCGAGATTTCGTCGGCGATGGTCGGCAAACACATCCGCTCGCTCGAAGCCCGGCTCGGCACGCGCTTGCTCACGCGTACGACGCGCCGTCAAAGCCTCACGGAGATCGGGCGGCAATACTACGAGCAATGCAGGCGCATTCTCGCCGACGTGAAGGACGCAGAGTCGCTCGCGGAGTCCATGGCCGCCGCGCCGCGCGGCGTGCTCAAGGTCACAGTGCCGCTCACGTATGGCGTCGAGATATTTTCTCCCGCGATGACCGACTATCTGAGCGAGTGGCCCGAGGTCACGCTCGAGCTCGACCTGTCGAACCGCATGACCGACCTGGTGGAAGAGGGCTTCGACGCCGCCGTGCGCATCGGCCAGCTGCAGGATTCGAGCTTCGTTGCACGGCCGTTGAAACCCTATCGCATGCGCGCCTGTGCGTCGCCGGCGTATCTCGCGCGAGCGGGCATTCCACGTACACCGGCCGATCTCGCGCATCACGAATGCCTCGGTTTTCTCCATTGGGGCCGCGAGGGCGCGTGGCGCCTGGGCGGGGAAAGCACCGCCGAAAACGCGTTGCGCGCGGGGCGCTTTCGCGCAAACAACGGTCAGGCGCTGAAGGTGGCCGCGTTGCGCGGCTTCGGTCTCGTGCTGCAGCCGGAGGCGCTGCTCGCACGCGAGATTGCGAGCGGAGAACTGGTGTCGGTGCTGGAAGAGCATTTGCCTGAAGGCGCGCCGGTGCATCTCGTCTATCCGCGCGACCGGCGGGCCACGCCGAAGCTCACCAGTTTCATCGACTTCGTGATCGAGCGTTTCGGCGCGTGATGCTTGCCGCCTGACACTGAAGACGCGCGATAATCCGCAGCACTGCGACCACTTTCTTCTCCCTCGATGAGACCTCCGCGCCTCGACCAACTCGACGATCTCGACCGCAATCTGGTAGCGCTGCTTCAGGCGAACGCGCGCGAGAGCGTCGCCAATCTCGCGCGCCAACTCGACGTGGCGCGCACCACCGTGATCGCGAGAATTGCGCGGCTCGAGCGCAGCAACGTGATTGCGGGCTACAGCGTGCGGCTAGGCCAGGACGTGCTCGATTCGAGCATCTACGCGTACGTGGGCATCATCATTGCGCCGAAGCATGGGCCGGCCGTGCAGAAGCGCCTCGGCAAGATGCCCGAGGTGCAACTGTTATGCGCGGTGAGCGGTGAGTTCGATTACGTGGCCTGGCTGCGCGCGGATTCGCCGGATCGTCTGAACGATCTGCTCGATCAGATCGGCGGGCTGGAAGGCGTGGAGCGGACTACGACCTCGATCATTCTCGCGCGCAAGATCGACCGCGGGATGGTGTGAAGTGCTCCGTGTTTTTACGCCGTTTTGATGCGTTTTCGACGTTTCGTCGGCGTGGTTCGTCAAAACGTCGAAATTGGTAGTCATTGCGCAGCATTTTGCGTGTATGAACTGTTTTTGCTTCTCCCTAAACTGTCGCTCAAGGGTTCAGCCCGCCGCGCGCCGCGCCTTCATGGGCGGTGCATTCTGAAACTGGAGACAGCGCACAGAAAAGGCCGGACAGGCGCGGAAGCGCTGGCTTTGGTCGACCGCTGTGCATGGGATCAGAGTAAGTGCTGAAGCACCAACTCTGATCGACCGCTGTGCATGGGATCAGAGTAAGTGCTGAAGCACTAACTCTGATCGACCGCTGTGCGTGGGATCAGAGTAAGCGCTAAAGCGCCAACTCTGATCGACAATGGAGAAGAATATGAAAGTTGCCATCGTTGGTGCAGGTCTGATCGGTCACACCATCGCCCATATGCTGCGCGAAACCGGCGACTATGACGTCGTCGCGTTCGACCGCGATCAGCATGCGCTCGACAAACTAGCCGCGCAGGGAATTTCAACCCGCCGCGTGGATTCCGCCGATGCAGCCGCGCTGCGTGCCGCGGTTCATGGCTTCGACGCGCTCATCAACGCGCTGCCGTATTACCTCGCTGTGAACGTGGCCGCTGCCGCGAAAGGCGCAGGCGTCCATTACTTCGACCTGACCGAAGACGTGCGCGCCACTCACGCAATCCGCGCAATCGCCGACGACGCCGATCACGCGTTCATGCCGCAGTGCGGTCTCGCGCCGGGTTTCATCGGCATCGCCGCGCACGAACTCGCGAACCGCTTCACCGAAATTCGCGATGTCAAGATGCGCGTCGGCGCGCTGCCGCAGTTCCCGACCAATGCGCTGAAGTACAACCTCACGTGGAGCGTGGACGGCCTCATCAACGAATACTGCCAGCCGTGCGAAGCGATCCGCGACAGCCGCACGCAGTGGGTGCAGCCGCTCGAAGGTCTCGAACATTTTTCGCTCGACGGCACCGAGTACGAAGCGTTCAACACGTCGGGCGGTCTCGGCACGCTGTGCGAAACGCTGTCGGGCCGCGTCGAGTCGCTCGATTACAAGTCGGTACGCTATCCGGGCCACCGCAATCTGATGCAATTTCTGCTCGAGGACTTGCGTCTTTCGAGCGACCGCGACACGCTGAAAACGATCATGCGCCGCTCGGTGCCGTCGACCGCACAGGACGTGGTGCTCGTGTTCATCACGGTGAGCGGCATGCGCGACGGTCAGCTTGTGCAGGAAGTGTTCACGCGCAAGATCTTCGCAAAGACGATTTGCGGCGTGCCGATGAGCGCGATTCAAATCACCACGGCGGGCGCGATGTGCGCAGTGCTGGATCTGTTCCGCGAAAAGAAGCTGCCGCAACGCGGTTTCGTGCGTCAGGAACAGGTCTCGCTGCGCGACTTCCTTGGCAACCGCTTCGGCCAGTTGTATGAAGGTCAGGCGTTGGAGTCGCTGCAAAGCGCGGCGACCGTTTAACAAGCTGCGTCTGTCGACAAAAACGAACGCCCCGCATGCGGGGCGTTTTTCGTTTGCTTCGGTCACGCGGCGCTTGCTACACGTTGCGCCGCGGCACGGCCATCAGACAGGCAGCGGAGGCACCGTTGCCGACGCCACATGCGGTTCGCCGAGAATGCGCGCGAGCAGGGCGTCGTGATCCGCAGCGCTCGGCGCGGTGTTGTCGAACATCAGCAGATCGCGGCACATGTCGCCGGACGGCACGAAGCGCCGCTGCCGGTACTCGTTCCAATGCGCGAGCTTATACGCGTCGTTCGGATTGGCGCGTGCCATGATCCGCTGATGCGCCGTCTCCTCCGGCACCTGCACCCACACGACCCGCACGGTGACGTCCTTGCCGATACCGAGCCAGGCGCGATCGAAAAGCCGCCGCTCGCGGACTTCACGCGAGAGCGGCGCGACTACCAGTGCGCTCACGCCCAGTTCCAGATTGTCGCGCGCGGTTTCGACGAGACCCCGATACTCCGGCTCACGCAGATGCTCGAGGAAAAGCGGGCTGTCCCGATCGTTCGCGTTGCCGGTCAGCATGTGCATTGCGGCTGCGCTATAGCTGCCGTACAACGTGTCCTTGTCCAGCAGACAGAACGGCGAACCCGTTGCTTTCATCAGTGGGCCGATCAGTTTCTTTGCGAGCGTCGTCTTGCCCGTGCCTGCGTGACCGCAAATAAAGATCAGACGGCTCACGAAAATTGACCCTGCGCTTCGATTGCCGTGCGTTGCGACTCGCGCGCAAACTTGCTATTAGCTTGCAGCAAGATTGCATTGGCGACGCCAACGCCCAACGCCGGATCCATGCCGGCAATCCAGTTGATGTAGCACATTGCGGTCTCCTTGGTTTCGCTGTTTGCGACGATCATGAAGAAGAACGCGGCGGCACGCAAGGTCGGATGCGCGCGCCCATGCACGGTATTTGCGGCGCTTAACAATTCGATACATGAGAGCCGCCGCCAGCCCTTAACATGGCGGCTATCGCACTCCATTCATGCAGATCGGGCTACGCATACGCAACGCGTTGCAAGGCCGTTCTGTTCGCTTTCAGGGTAATCAAAATGCTGATCAATTGTGCCGCCTATCAGGACGGCCGGAAGCTGGCAGACATCGACATCGATAGCATCAGCGACTATGTCGCCCGCCCCGAATGCTTCGTCTGGGTCGCGCTAAAAGACCCGGGCCCCGGCGAACTCGCAGTGATGAAGCACGAATTCGGCTTGCACGACCTCGCGATCGAAGACGCGCAGAACGGCCATCAGCGTCCGAAGATCGAAGAGTACGGCGAGTCGCTGTTCGCCGTGATGCATACCTTGGAGATGGACGAGGATTGCGAACTGCTGATCGGTGAAGTAGACGTATTCGTCGGAGCTAACTACGTGCTGTCGGTGCGACGCGGCACCCGCGCGGGCTTTCAGAATGTGCGCGCGCGCTGCGAGCGCGAGCCGCAGCTGCTCAAGGCGGGCGCGGCGTTCGTGCTGTATGCGCTCGCCGACGACATTGTCGACCGCTATTTTCCGATCGTCGAGGCGATGAACACCGAAATCGAAGCGATTGAAGACCGCATCTTCGAGCGTAACGACTCGGCGGGCTCGCGCGCGATCATCCAGGATCTGTATTCGTTAAAGCGGCGCCTCGTGATTCTTCAGCATCACATCGCGCCGTTGCAGGAGGCGATCAGCAAGCTGACGGGCGGGCGCATTCCGAGCGTGTGCGAAGGCATGCAAGCTTACTTTCGCGATGTTTACGATCACCTTGACCGTATCGTGCGCATCATCGACGGACGGCGGGAAATGGTCGTGACCGCGGTGCAGGTGAACCTCGGCATGATCTCGCTGGCGGAGAACGAAGTGACTAAACGGCTCGGTTCGTTCGCCGCGCTGTTCGCCGTGCCGACCATGATCGCCGGTATCTACGGCATGAACTTCCAGAACATTCCGGAACTGCATTTCCGCTACGGCTATCCGCTGTGCCTCGCGATCATGCTGACCGTCGACGTCATCCTTTACTTGCGTTTCCGTAAGGCCGGCTGGCTCTGATCCGACTCACGCCAATGTGTGGTCCCCGCTTGCATGCGGCGCAATAAAAGTCCAGCATAGGCGGCCCGCCGACTGCCGAAGTTGCAGCCGGCGGCAAAACCGTCACGCGCCGACCGAGCGAGGACCCTTTTGCTACACACCATCAGTACAGACGCACGGCTCACGCTTCGGCGCGAGGCGAGGGGCCGACTGCGTCTGGCTGGCAGCACACTGCAGTTTGTGCGTGCCGGTGCACTGCAACACCACGATTCGTTGACAATTCAGTCGCAGTGCGCTGAGAATGAGTCCCGCAAACGTTTGCGCGTAACTAAAAATACGGTTCGACCTTGAACCGACAAACCCAGGAGATATGCATGAGCAACCGCATTCGCCGCCGCATCGTCGCGGCCGCAATCCTCGCCACCGCTAGCACCGCCTTGCCGTTTTCCGCAGCTTATGCCCAGAACGCACCCGCGCATAAGCCGAAAGTCGCGCTGGTGATGAAGTCGCTCGCCAACGAGTTTTTCCTGACCATGGAAACCGGCGCGAAGGATTACCAGAAGCACAACTCGTCGCAGTTCGACCTGATTACGAACGGCATCAAGGACGAGACCGATACGGCGAACCAGATTCGCATCGTCGAACAGATGATCGTCTCGAAGGTGGACGCGATCGTGCTGGCTCCGGCCGATTCGAAGGCGCTCGTGCCGGTCGTCAAGAAGGCCGTGGACGCGGGGATCATCGTCGTGAATATCGACAACCGGCTGGACCCCGACGTGTTGAAGTCGAAGGACCTGAACGTGCCGTTCGTCGGACCGGATAACCGCAAGGGCGCGCAAAAGGTCGGCGACTACCTCGCGAAGAAGCTGAAGGCGGGCGACGAGGTCGGCATCATCGAGGGCGTCTCGACCACCACCAATGCGCAGCAGCGCACTGCTGGCTTCAAGGACGCGATGCAGACCGTCGGCGCGAAGGTCGTCTCGGTGCAGTCGGGCGAATGGGAAATCGACAAGGGCAATGCAGTTGCGTCGGCCATGCTCAACGAGTACCCGAACCTGAAGGCGCTGCTCGCGGGCAACGACAACATGGCGATCGGCGCGGTCTCCGCGGTGCGCGCGGCGGGTAAGCAAGGCAAGGTGATGGTAGTCGGTTACGACAACATCAACGCGATCAAGCCGATGCTGAAAGACGGCCGCGTGCTCGCCACCGCCGACCAGTACGCCGCGAAGCAGGCGGTGTTCGGTATCGATACCGCGCTGAAAGCCCTGAGCGAGCACAAGAAGCAATCGCAGTTGTCGGGCGTGGTGGAAACGCCGTGCGATCTGGTGACGAAGTAAGCGTCGCCGACACCGACCCTGATCGACTGGCAGGGCGCGCGGAGTCGCGCTGACGAGGCGACGCGAACGCGGCTGGAATCTCGCCGTGAACGGGGCCCGGTAGTGGCTGTAGTGGTGGCTGCGAATGACGACAGTGAATTCGGCTGCGGGTGTGCCAGGTCTTGGTGAAAGCCGAGGCGTAAGCAAAGCCGATGGCAGAGCAAGGCCGAAGCAAAGACCGCAGCCGCGCCACCACGAAGCTACATCCAGGCCCAAACCAGGCCAAACCACGCCACCAGCGCCGCCAAAAACCACGACTCCGCGCTTACTTTTCAATAGACGCTCAATAGCCGCTCAAGAAACCTGCCGGGCCGCCGTTAATTCAGAGGTAAGCGTCATGACGGCGGCTGCGCGGCGGAGGGAGCGCAGCCTTAGCGCCTGCGCATTCCGCGCACTGGGCCGGCATTGACCACACGGCGCCGGACGCGCCCTCGTCGAGCCAATCGTACGAGGCACGCCTGACGCGGTGAAACAGGATCGCGATGGATTCAACCGACCACGACGCCTTGCCTGCCATTCTGTCCGTTAGCGGCATTGGCAAGACTTACGCCGAACCCGTGCTCGCCGACGTGTCATTGTCGTTGCGCGCCGGCGAGGTATTGGCGCTCACCGGCGAGAACGGCGCCGGCAAGAGCACGCTGTCCAAGATTATCGGCGGTCTCGTCGACCCGACCGCCGGCACCATGCGCCTCGCCGGCCAGCCTTACGCGCCGGCCAGCCGGACCGAAGCCGAAGCGCTCGGCGTGCGGATGGTGATGCAGGAGTTGAACCTGCTGCCGACGTTGTCGGTGGCGGAAAACCTGTTTTTGAACCGCTTGCCGCGCGCGGGCGCGTTCAGCTTCGGCTGGATCGACCGGCGCAAGCTGCGTGAGGACGCGCGGCACGCGATGGCGCAGGTCGGGCTCGACGCGATCCATCCGGATACGTTAGTGGGCGAACTCGGTATCGGCCATCAGCAGATGGTGGAGATCGCCCGCAATCTGATCGACGATTGCCGCGTGCTGATCCTCGACGAGCCAACGGCGATGCTGACCGCGCGCGAAGTCGATCTGCTGTTCGAGCAGATCGACAGGCTCAAGGCGCGCGGCGTCGCGCTGGTCTATATCTCGCACCGGCTCGAAGAGCTGGCGCGAGTGGCCGAGCAGATCGCGGTGCTGCGCGACGGGCGCCTCGTGCACGTCGACGCGATGGCCAATCTGACGAGCGACGAAATCGTCACGTGGATGGTCGGCCGCGAACTGGGCGAGCAGATCGATCTCGGCGTGCGCAATATCGGCGCGCCGCTGCTGAAAGTGGATCGGCTCACGCGCGGCAAGGTCGTGCGCGACGTGTCGTTCGAAGTCCGCGCGGGCGAGATTTTCGGCGTCAGCGGTCTGATCGGGGCGGGCCGCACGGAGTTGATGCGGCTGATTTATGGCGCCGATCAGAAAGACAGCGGCGCGGTGGCGCTGGCCGCCACGCCGGGTGCGCCGCCCACGCCTGTGCGGATCGATTCGCCGTCGGACGCGGTGCGCGCGGGCATCGCGCTCATCACCGAAGACCGCAAGGGCGAGGGCCTGCTGTTGCCGCAGCCGATTGCGGCCAACGTGTCGCTCGGCAACATCGGCAGCGTGGCGCGGCACGGCATCGTCGATGCGAAGCGCGAAAACGCGCTGGCGAAAAAGCAGATCGACGCAATGAGGATTCGCAGCTCCGGACCGGGGCAGATTGTCGGCGAACTGTCGGGCGGCAACCAGCAGAAGGTCGTGATCGGCCGCTGGCTCGCGCGCGATTGCCGCGTGCTGTTATTCGACGAACCTACGCGCGGCATCGACGTCGGCGCGAAGTTCGATATTTATGGCTTGATGGGCGCGCTGGCTCGTGAAGGACGCGCGCTCGTCGTGGTGTCGAGCGACCTGCGTGAGCTGATGCTGATCTGCGACCGGATCGGCGTGATGTCCGCAGGAAGCCTGACAGGTGTGTTCGAACGCGATACATGGTCGCAGGACGCGTTGCTGGCGGCCGCTTTTGCCGGCTACCGCAGCCGCGAGGCGCTGTTGCACACACTCGATACCAATGAAGCAGGGAGTTTGTCATGACCGATCAATCGTTGCGCGAAACGTCGGGCGCAAAGCAGGGCGGAGCGGCTGCAAACGGCGACACCAATGCAAGCGGGAACGTTAACGCGGTCCCGGCCGATCCATCCGCGCCCCTCGCGAGCGGCAAGCCGGCCGGCACGCGGCTGGGATTTTCGAATTACCTCGGTCTTGCCGGCGCATTGCTCGGCATGATCGTGTTGTTCTCGCTGCTCAGTTCGCACTTTCTGACGTACGACACGTTCAGCACGATCGCCAATCAGATTCCGGATCTGGTCGTGATGTCGGTGGGCATGACCTTTGTGCTGATCATTGCGGGCATCGATCTGTCGGTCGGTTCCGTGCTCGCACTTGGCGCGTCGGTGGTGAGTGTGGCGGCGCTGAAGTGGGGCTGGGGCCCGTTGCCGTCGGCGCTGCTCGGCGTCGCCGCCGCGGCGCTGACAGGCACGATTACCGGCGCGGTCACGGTCGGCTGGCGGATTCCGTCGTTCATCGTGTCGCTCGGCGTGCTGGAGGCCGCGCGCGGCCTCGCCTATCAGATGACGAATTCGCGCACCGCGTACATCGGCGACGCGTTCGATTTCCTGTCGAACCCGATCGCGGTCGGCATCTCGCCGGCGTTCCTGATCGCGGTGGCGGTGATGGTGATCGCGCAACTCGTGCTGACGCGCACGGTGTTTGGCCGCTATCTGGTCGGTATCGGCACCAACGAAGAGGCCGTGCGGCTCGCGGGCGTCAATCCGCGGCCTTATAAGGTGATCGTGTTCGCCCTGATGGGCGCGCTCGCCGGCCTCGCGTCGCTATTCCAGATTTCGCGTCTGGAGGCGGCCGATCCGAACGCGGGTGTCGGCGTGGAACTCCAGGTAATCGCGGCGGTCGTGATTGGCGGAACCAGTCTGATGGGCGGGCGCGGTTCGGTTATCAGTACATTTTTTGGCGTGTTGATCATTTCGGTGCTGGCGGCCGGGCTCGCGCAGATCGGCGCGAACGAGCCGACCAAACGCATGATTACAGGCGCGGTGATCGTGGTGGCAGTGGTGCTGGATACATACCGCAGCCGCCGCAAGCGTGCCTGACACTGGAAGATTAGCGCGTGTCGGGCGGTTGCAGGGCTGTTTGCAGTAAAGCGTAAGAATTGACGAGTGTGACGTGCCTTCGATAAGGATGTCTTGCAGGTCGGCAGTAAGCATGACCGGCGGGAAAAACAGGCGGGAGAGCAACAGGTTATGGCGACGATCAAGGATGTAGCGGCCGTGGCGGGCGTGTCCTTCACCACGGTGTCCCACGTGGTGAACAACTCGCGTCCCGTGTCGGCAGACGTGCGCGCGAAGGTCGAGCACGCCATTCGCCAGCTTCACTATGTGCCGTCGGCGGTGGCCCGTTCGCTGAAGGCGCGCGCTACCGCGACCATCGGACTCGTCGTGCCGAACAGTACGAACCCGTATTTTGCGGAGCTCGCGCGCGGCATCGAGGACGGTTGCGCCCGCAACGGCTACTGCGTGTTCTTCTGCAATTCCGACGACGACCCAGCAAAGCAGCGCAATTATTTGCGCGTGCTGCAGGAAAAGCGGATCGACGGACTGATCGTCGCGTCCGCCGGCGACGACGCGGTACTCGCGCAGACTCTCGCCGACGCGCGCGAGCCGCTCGTGATCGTCGACCGCAACATTGAAGGCGTGAACGCCGATCTCGTGCAGATCGATCATGAAAAGGGTGCATATCTGGCTACCCGTCATCTGCTCGAACTTGGACATGTGCAGATCGGCTGCATCAGCGGGCCGGTCGAGACGGCGGTGAGCGCGATGCGGGTGCACGGCTTTATCCGCGCAATGACCGAACGCGGCATCGAAATTCCGCCCAATGCGATCGTCGAAAGCGATTTTTCGGGCACCGGCGGCCATCGCGCGGCCGCGCAGCTGTTCGACACGCTCAAGCCGTCAGCTATTTTTGCGTGCAACGACATGATGGGCATCGGCGCGTTGCGCGCCGCGGCGGAGCGCAATATCAGCGTGCCGCGCGACTGTTCGATCATCGGTTTCGACGACATCGAACTCGGACGCTTTACGTATCCGGCGCTGTCGACCGTCGGGCAATCGGTGCGCGCGCTCGGCGACATGGCCGCTCAGACGCTGATCGAACGCATCGCGGGCAAGTCGTCGGCGAGCGCGCGGCCAGCCGGTCGTCGACGTGTGGTCTCGCCGCGGCTCATCGTGCGCGAATCGACGTCGGCATGGGCCGGCGCGGGAAAACGCGATCTCGCGGCTTGAGCGCGGGCGGCCGGCTTGGACGTGTGTCGAGCCGCCATGCACATCGGCGGGTTCAGAAAGCTGGATTTCGGGAGAAGCGAGTGTCAAGTAACGAAACGCGTGCACGCGTGGCAGTTGTCGGCAGTCTGAACATGGATCTGGTCGCGCGCGCGCCGCGTTTGCCGCATCCCGGCGAAACGCTGGCCGGCCGCACGTTCGCGCAGGTCGCGGGCGGCAAGGGCGGCAACCAGGCGGTGGCCGCGGCCAGACTCGGCGCGCAGGTGTCGATGCTCGGCTGTGTCGGCGCGGACGCGAACGGCGCCCAGTTGCGTGCGGGGCTCGAAGCGGAAGGCATCGACTGCGCGGCGGTCGAGACCGGCCGTGAGGCGACGGGCGTCGCGCTGATCGTCGTCGACGATGCGAGTCAGAACGCGATTGTGATCGTCGCCGGCAGCAATGGCGAAGTGACGCCTGAAACTATTGCGCGTCATGAAGCGGTTCTGGCCGCCGCTGACGTGGTGATCTGCCAGCTCGAAACACCACTCGACACGGTGCAAGCGGCGCTGGCCACGGCGCGGCGGCTCGGCAAGACGGTCATTCTGAATCCGGCGCCGGCCACAGGTCCGCTTCCCGCCGAGTGGCTGCCGCTCATCGACTATCTAATACCGAACGAACTGGAAGCGGCGACGTTGACCGGCTTGCCCGTCGGCTCGCCCGAAGAAGCGGCCACTGCGGCTGCCGTGTTGCGCGCGGCCGGCGCGCGCAACGTGCTGGTGACGCTCGGCCCGCGCGGTGTGCAGGCGGCGCTCGAAGGCGCGGCGCCGGCCTTGTACGACGCGCCGAAGGTCAAAGCCATCGATACGACGGCGGCCGGCGACACGTTCATCGGCGGTTTCGCCGCGCAACTCGCGCAGGGTGCGAGCGTGGATGCGGCGATCCGCTTCGCGCAGCGCGCGGCGGCGCTGTCGGTCACGCGCGCGGGCGCGCAGCCGTCGATTCCCACGTGGACAGAGGTGGAAGGCTGAGTGTTGGGATGAGGGCGGCGCCGGGCTGCTGACGTCGGTCCTTTCATGCCATGCTGCGAAGTTCGGCGCGTGCGGCGCTTGTTGAGTATGCTGTGCACCCGCGCTTGGCACGCTTTCACGCCGCCCCGGTTTCTTGCTCGCGCGGATCTGCTGATCTGCTAATCCGCCGAGCGGCCGAATCAGCGAGCGCCAAAAGCCGAGTGCCGACCCCGTCGGCCGATTAAATAGTTAGCAGCTAGCCAGTCGCCACTTCACCATTCCCCGCTTCAACGCTAAACCCCAGCCTCAGTCAACCCGGCTGCACGCACCGCGTCTCATCTCCTGCACCACGCCCCCGCGCGATCTTCCTTGCATTTCTTGCTAACTTCCGGCAACCGCCTTTCTTCATACTAGAAGCGCTTCAAGTATCCCGCTTACGTGCCGTAAACGAGGCTAATAGAACAACGCGTCTAAGCGCGCGCTCTCATCCGTCTACTACAGGAACAAGCATGTTGAACAAAGGAATTTCGATCAAGGCGCGGATCGGCCTGACGATGGCTTTTCTCGCGGCGCTGCTCGTCGGCATCGGCGCGTTCGGTCTGTTCGGCATGGGCCGTTCTAACGACGCGTACAAGGATACCTTCATGAGCTCGATGCCGAGCGCGGTCAACATCGGCAACGCCGAGTTGTTCGCGGCGCGCGAGCGTCTCGCGCTTGACCGCGCAGCGTTCATGATGGGTACGCCGGAAGTCACGGCGACGCTGGAGCGCGCGCGGGGCATGCGTGCCACGTCCGACATGTGGTGGAAAAAGTACATGGACCTGCCGCGTGAGCCGGAGGAAGAACGCCTCACGCAAGTCGTGGTCGGCAAGCGCGATGCACTGCATCAACAAGCCGAAGCGTTCTCAGCCATCGTTACGGCTGGCGATCAGAGCAAGTTGATCGACGGCGCGAAACGCATGCAGGCGGCCTACAACGAACTCGCGACTGCCGACGAGGCGCTCAGCAAATATCAGTTCGATCAGGCCCGGCAGGGTTTCGAGTCCGCGCAGTCGAGCTTCGAGATGTTCCGCATGGTCAGTCTCGGCGCGCTCGTCGCCGGTGTCCTCGCGGCGCTGCTGTCGTATGTGGCGCTCAGCCGGGCAATCGCCCGCCCGCTCGCCGAGGCGTTGGGTCATTTCGACGCGATCGCCGCGGGCGATCTGCGCCGTCAGGTCGTCATCACGTCGCGTGACGAAATGGGGCAGGTGCTCGAAGGTATCGGGAAGATGCAGCGCAGTCTCACCGAAACGGTGCGCGCAGTGCGCGGCGGAAGTGAGTCGATTGCTACCGCGACGCGCGAGATCGCGGCCGGCAACATTGACCTGTCGTCGCGCACGGAAGAGCAGGCGTCCGCGTTGCAAGAAACAGCGTCGAGCATGGAACAATTGACCGGCACCGTGAAGCAGAACGCCGAGAACGCCCGCCAGGCAAGCTCGCTCGCGGCCAATGCATCGGAAATCGCCAACAAGGGCAGTGCGGTCGTCGGCCAGGTGGTCGGCACGATGGGCGAGATCAACCAGAGTTCCGCGAAGATCGCCGACATCATTTCGATCATCGAAGGAATCGCGTTCCAGACCAACATCCTCGCGCTGAATGCGGCCGTGGAAGCCGCCCGTGCCGGCGAAGACGGGCGCGGTTTCGCGGTCGTCGCAGGGGAAGTGCGCAGCCTTGCGCAACGCTCGTCGGCGGCGGCCAAGGAAATCAAGGAGTTGATCGATACGTCGGTGGACCGCGTGCAGTCGGGCTCGGCGCTCGTCGACGAAGCGGGTCGCACGATGACCGAGATCATCGGCGCGGTGCAGCGCGTGACCGACATCATGGGCGAAATCGCCGCGGCCTCTGAAGAGCAGAGCAGCGGTATCGACCAGGTGGCGCGCGCCGTCACCCAGATGGACGAAGTGACACAGCAAAATGCCGCTCTCGTCGAAGAAGCGGCCGCAGCGGCGTCTTCTCTGGAAGACCAGGCCGGCAAGCTGCGCGGCGCGGTCGCCGTGTTCCAACTGCAAGACGGTGGCGCGCAGATGCCGGGCGGCTCGCTGTCCCGGCATCTGCCGACGCCGGCACGGGTTGCCCCGGCTGTGCCGCGGTCGGCGCCTCGTGCAGCCCCGCGCGCAAGCGCAGCGGCGCCGGTTCAGCACGTAAGCGCTGCTCCCGCGCCTTCGGCAGCAGCCGCGCCGGCACCCGCGCCTGCAGCACCGAAAGCCGCTCCCGCGCCGCGTGCGCCCGCCAAGGCTGCGGCCGTCGCGAGCGCAGGCAGCGATCAGGACTGGGAAACGTTCTGACCTGACGTCTAAGGTAGTGGCCTGTACGCCGCTCGGGCCGCGGGAACGTGCGCTGCAATGATCGTTCCCGACGCGTCGGCTGCGGAAGCCTTGGCGGCTGAGCCGACTGCAAATGAGACCGCGCTTGCTTATGTAAGCGCGGTTTTTTTATGGCGTGTGCATTAAGTCGCGTTTGTCGAGCGGCCGACGCCCTGGCGGGCTTCACGATCCGGTACATTGACGGGCGCGGCTACGGTAATTCGTGACCGGATCGCGGCTCGGCTGTCGGCGACGCTGCGGCTGTCCGGCCCCGAGGGGCGCTGCCGCGCAAACCGCCGCGTGGCTAAGTGCCGCTCAGCAACGTCTCGTCGCCGCTTTACTACTCTTCACCATCGCTAACCACCGCGCTGCAGTAACCGTTAAATGCGCCAGCCATAAAGGACCGACATGACGCCACACGACCTCGCGCACCGCCTCGTCGAAGCACGGCGGCAGCATCGCCCGATCGACGGGCTCGTGCCCGAACAGATGCCGCCGGACGCCGCCACCGCTTACGCGATCCAGCAGGCGGTCATCGAGGGTCTCGGCGACTCCACCGGTGCGTGGAAGATCGGCGCGAAGGTGCCCGGCGGAGCCGCCTCTGGCGCGCCGATCCCCGCTTCGCTGGTGCTGCCTTCGCCCGCGCGAGTCGCTCACGCGGGCTTCTTTCGCGTGCTGCTCGAGCTCGAGATCGCGTTCCGCTTCTCCGAGGCGATCGAGCCCCGCGGCCGTGCCTACGCGCGCGACGAGGTCCTCGCGCTGGTCGGCGAAGTGCTGCCGGCCATCGAGATCGTCGATAGCCGCTTTGCGGAATGGCCCAACATCGCGCCTCTTGCCCAACTCGCCGATGCCCAAAATAACGGAGCGTTGATCACCGGCCACCCGGTGCCGTACGCGGGACTCGCGCGCGGCTTCGATTTTGTTTCGCCGGAACTGGAGCTGAGCTTCGACGGCAATTCGCTCGTGCCGGACGCGACCGGTAATCCCGCGGGCGACCCGCGCGAACTGCTAGTGTGGTTCGTCAACCATTGCGCCGCCATGGGCATCACGATCGAGCCGGAGTGGACGTTGACCACGGGCTCTTATGTCGGTGCGCACAATGTGGGCAAACCCGGCGTTGTGCGCGGCCATATCGACGGGCTCGGAGAGGTCGAGATCGAACTGACCTGAAGCCGTGACACTGTGTGATGTGACACGGTGCCCGGTTTCTATCCGATGTCGTTCTTGTAACGGCGCATTACAAACACCACGTTTAACGGCTGCCGATGGGCGGCCGTTTTACATTTGATGCGTCTGCGCTTACTGCTTAGCCGTATACCCTATTGAACCGTTTGAATGCCGCGCCGTTATCCAGTTAACGGACAGCGAAGGGACAGCGAAGGGAGAGCGAAGAGAGAGCGAACAGCGAGCGAACTGAGCGGCCGCGAGCGGTAAGAAACATACATGCGCGATACCGGTGGCGCACATTCTGCAAGAGTCTGAGTGAGTGCGAGCGATGCAGGCAACCATGTCGTCGACGCGGTTATGTCAAAGCGGCGAAGCAGGGAAAGCGTGGCTCGATAGCGAAGCATGGAGAGCGGTACAACGATTTCTGAGTCGATGTGAATCACGATGGAACAAAAGCTCGCGTACATGGACGAACAGCATGGAAGTACGCCGGCGAGCCGCACATGCGACGGCGGTCGACAGACATGTAACAGATGCGAAGACATGTAGACCAAACGCATGTCCATGCGTTAGGAAGGAAAGTGCGATAGCAAAAAGAGCGGGGACGTAGCGCGAATTTTGCAAGGCGCTGGCTTCAAGGTACGCGGTGTGCGAGTGCAGCCATCGCGTGAACGCAAGTGTTGGAGTGGCTTGGTGAGCGAGCTGTTCGATCCTTCGACGCGCAAGATTGTAGGTCGTCGAAACAAGCTTTCCAAGTGATGAATGTTGGGAGGCGAATGCGGCGCGATTTTCGCAACGTAGTTCGTGAAAAAAAATTTAAAAGGGTTTAGGATGAATTCGAGCGATGTCGTTTCCGAATAGCGCGCCGCGCACGACATCGGTCTAGACTTCGGCGAGGAGGTAGCATGGATATCTACAGCAGTTTCGCGACCCGCTTCGAGAAAACACGAGAGGACGAACTCTCGCTCGAGGAGTATCTCGCGCTCTGCAAAGACAATCCCGCCGCGTACGCCACGGCTGGCGAACGCATGTTGACGGCAATCGGAGAACCCGAACAGATCGATACTCGCAACGATCCGCGTCTGTCGCGTATCTTCGCGAACAAGGTCATCAAGGTATACCCCGCATTCCGTGAGTTCTACGGAATGGAAGAGGTGATCGAGCAGGTGGTCGCCTACTTCCGGCACTCGGCCCAGGGGCTCGAAGAGAAGAAGCAGATTCTGTATCTGTTAGGCCCGGTCGGCGGCGGTAAATCGTCGATCGCGGAACGCCTGAAGCAGCTCATGGAGCGCGTGCCGTTCTACGCGATCAAGGGCTCGCCCGTGAACGAATCGCCACTCGGTTTGTTCGACTACGACGAGGACGGTCCGATCCTCGAAGAGCAATACGGCATACCACGCCGCTACCTGAAAAGCATTCTGAGCCCGTGGGCGGTCAAGCGCCTGCACGAGTACAACGGCGACATCCGTAAATTCCGCGTGGTGCGGCGCTATCCGTCCATCCTGCGGCAAATCGGTATCGCCAAAACGGAGCCTGGCGACGAGAACAATCAGGACATCTCGTCGCTCGTCGGTAAGGTGGACATCCGCAAGCTCGAACAGTATGCGCAAGACGATGCTGACGCATACAGCTACTCGGGCGGCTTGTGTCTCGCGAATCAGGGCCTGCTCGAATTCGTCGAAATGTTCAAGGCGCCGATCAAGGTCTTGCACCCACTGCTCACCGCGACCCAGGAAGGCAACTTCAAGGGCACGGAAGGCTTCGGCGCGATTCCTTTCGACGGCGTGATTCTCGCGCACTCGAACGAGTCGGAGTGGAAGGCGTTCCGCAACAACCGCAACAACGAAGCATTGCTCGACCGGATCTTCGTCGTGAAGGTGCCGTACTGCCTGCGCTACTCGGAAGAGATCAAGATCTACGAGAAGCTGTTGCGCAATTCGTCGCTCGCCAATGCGGTATGCGCTCCCGGCACGTTGAAAATGATGGCGCAGATGTCGGTGCTCACGCGCTTGCAGGAGCCTGAAAATTCGAGCCTCTTCTCGAAGATGCAGGTCTACGACGGCGAGAATCTGAAGGACACCGATCCGAAGGCGAAGTCGTACCAGGAGTACCGCGACTTCGCAGGCGTGGATGAAGGGATGACCGGCGTGTCGACCCGCTTCGCGTTCAAGATTCTGTCGCGCGTGTTCAACTTCGATTCGACCGAAGTCGCGGCGAATCCGGTGCACCTGATGTACGTGCTCGAACAGCAGATCGAGCGCGAGCAGTTCCCACCGGAAACCGAGCAGAAGTATCTGTCGTTTATTAAAGACGTGCTTGCCTCGCGCTACGCGGAATTCATCGGTAAGGAGATTCAGACCGCTTATCTGGAGTCGTACTCCGAGTATGGGCAGAATATTTTCGATCGCTATGTGACGTATGCCGACTTCTGGATTCAGGATCAGGAGTTCCGCGATCACGACACTGGCGAGAGCTTCGACCGCGCGGCATTGAACGCCGAACTGGAGAAGATCGAGAAGCCCGCCGGCATCAGCAACCCGAAGGATTTCCGCAACGAGATCGTGAACTTCGTGTTGCGCGCGAGAGCTGCGAATGCAGGGAAGAATCCTGCGTGGATCAGCTACGAGAAGCTGCGCGTGGTGATCGAAAAGAAGATGTTCTCGAACACGGAGGAGTTGCTGCCTGTCATCTCGTTCAACGCCAAAGGCTCGGCGGAAGAACAACGCAAGCACGAAGACTTCGTCAACCGGATGGTGGCGAAGGGCTATACGCCGAAGCAGGTGCGCTTGCTCTGTGACTGGTATCTGCGCGTGCGCAAGTCGTCATGATCCGCATTGCGTGCCGCCCGCGCGGTCCGACCGCGCGGGCACCCTGCGAGGCGCAAGCTGCATGGACATAGCACTGGACCATGCAGCGTACGTCTCGCGACGAGTCGACAAGGGAGACGAGGCGTGCTTCATCAAATCATCGACCGCAGGTTAGCAGGCAAGAACAAAAGCATTGCAAATCGCGAGCGTTTTTTGCGTCGCGTTAAGAACTATATTCGTCGCGCCGTTTCGGAAGCGGTGCGCGACCGCAGCATCAAAGACATACAGAACACGCAGAGCATTACGATTCCGCGCAAGGACATCGCAGAGCCGTCGTTCCGGCACGGGCCGGGCGGCCGGCGCGAAATGGTGCATCCGGGCAACTCCGACTACATCCGCGGCGACAAGATTCAGCGTCCGCAAGGCGGTGGCGGCGGTGGCGGTGGCGGCCAGGCCAGTAACGAAGGCGAAGGGCAGGATGACTTCGTGTTCGAACTGAGCCGTGAAGAGTTCATGCAATATTTCTTCGACGACCTCGAATTGCCGCGGCTCGTCAAAACTCACCTGATGGCCGTGCCCACGTGGAAGAGCATTCGCGCCGGCTGGGCAGCCGAAGGCACGCCGAACAATATCGACGTGGTCCGTTCGTTGCGCAGCGCGCTGGGCCGCCGCATCGCACTCGGCGCACCGCTCGTCAATCAGTTGCACGAGATGGAGCGGCAACTCGAGGTCATGAAAGCGGACCCCGACGACCGTCGCGAAGACATCAAACTGCTCGAAGAGGAAATCCACCACTTGCGCGGGCGCATCTGGCGCATTCCGTTTATCGATCCGTTCGATTTGCGATACGTGAACCGCGTGAAGCAGCCGACGCCGTCCAGCCAGGCCGTGATGTTCTGTCTGATGGATGTGTCGGGTTCGATGGATGAGCAGCGCAAGGATCTGGCGAAGCGCTTTTTCATCCTGCTGTACCTGTTTCTCAAGCGCAATTACGAAAAGATCGAGGTGGTGTTCATCCGCCACCACACGCGCGCGGAAGAGGTCGACGAAGACACTTTCTTCCATTCGACGGAAAGCGGCGGCACGGTCGTGTCGAGCGCGCTCGAACTGATGCAGAAGGTCATGGACGAGCGCTATTCGCCGACTGAATGGAACATTTACGGCGCGCAGGCGTCGGACGGCGACAACTGGACCGACGACTCGCCGAAGTGCCGCAAGATACTCTCGGATGACATCCTGGAGAAGGTGCGCTATTTTGCGTATATTCAGGTGACGCCCGAAGAGCAGAACCTGTGGCTCGAGTATGCGCAACTGGCGTTGAGCCAGCCGCATATGGCGATGAAGAAAGTCGAAACCGCGGCTGACATCTATCCGGTGTTTCGCGAGTTGTTCGAAAAGCAGGTGGCGTCGTCATGACGGACAAGCACTTGCACAACGAAGCGCGCGGCTATCAGCCGGAGCGTGGGAAAGGCGTGCCGCAGCGTCAGTCGGGGCATGCCGAGGCAGCGGCGGACGCGGTCCGACCCGTCGCAGCCGGAGCAGTCGACAACGCTGAAGCACGGGGACACACCGGAACGCCCACTGAGGGGCAAAGGGAAGTCCGTATGAACGTAGCCGATAGACGGCCTCTGCCGTGCCCGTCCGACTGGACCTTCGAGTTGATCGAAGAGTACGACTCGCATATTGCCCGTGTTGCAGAGCAATATGAGCTCGACGTGTATCCGATCCAGCTGGAACTCATCAGCGCTGAACAGATGATGGACGCTTATGCATCCGTCGGCATGCCGGTGAATTACCGGCACTGGTCGTTCGGCAAGCACTTTCTCTCTACCGAAAAAAGCTACCGTCGCGGGCAGATGGGGCTCGCGTACGAGATCGTCATCAATTCGAACCCCTGCATCGCGTATCTGATGGAAGAGAACACGATGACGATGCAGGCGCTCGTCATCGCGCATGCGGCGTATGGGCATAACTCGTTCTTCAAGGGCAACTATCTGTTCCGGCTGTGGACGGATGCGCATGCCATCATCGATTACCTCGTCTACGCGAAGAACTACATTGCCGAGTGCGAGGAGCGCTTCGGGCTCGACCGTGTCGAAGAACTGCTCGATTCGTGTCATGCGCTAATGAACTACGGCGTCGATCGCTATAAGCGTCCGCAGAAGCTGTCGCTCGAAAAGGAGTTCGCCGCGCGCCGCGAACGCGAGGCGTACCTGCAGTCGCAGGTGAACGAACTGTGGCGTACGCTGCCCACGCGGCATACGCCGTTGCCCGAGGAAATCGAGGAGCGTTATCCGCCGGAGCCGCAGGAAAATCTGCTGTATTTCGCGGAGAAAAACGCGCCGTTGCTGGAGCCTTGGGAGCGCGAGGTGATCCGCATCGTGCGGAAGGTCGGACAGTACTTTTACCCGCAGCGGCAGACGCAGGTCATGAACGAAGGCTGGGCCACGTTCTGGCACTACACGCTGCTCAACACGATGTACAACCAGGGCAAGCTGGAAGACGGCTTCATGATGGAGTTTCTCCACTCGCACAGCAATGTGGTCTATCAGCCGCCCGTCACGAAGCCTTACTACAGCGGTATCAATCCGTACGCGCTAGGTTTTTCGATGATGAGCGATATTCGCCGCATCTGCGAAAACCCTACCGACGAAGACCGCAAGTGGTTCCCGGAACTGGCCGGCAGTCCGTGGCTTCCCGCCATGCACTACGCAATGCGCAATTTCAAGGACGAGAGTTTTGTCGCGCAGTACCTGTCGCCGCATCTGATCCGGGAAATGCGTCTGTTCTCGGTGCTCGACGACGATATGCGCGACGCGCTCGAAGTCTCCGCGATTCACGACGACAGCGGCTATCAATATGTGCGCCAGGCATTATCGCGGCAGTACGACATGCATCATCGCGAGCCGAATATCCAGGTGTGGTCGGTGAATACACGTGGCGACCGCAGTCTGACGCTGCGGCACTTCATGAGTGACAACCGCCATCTTTCATCCGATAGCGACGAAGTGCTCAAGCACATGGCTCGTTTGTGGCAGTTCGACGTGTATCTCGAAAGCGTCGATGAAAACGGCACGGTCAGGAAGCGTTACGAGTGCCGCTACGTGCCGCCGGCCGTGAGGGCGTAACGCGGCGGTTAGGGGGCGCTTAGGGGCGCTTAGGGGTCTCTTGGGCGCGCCCGCCGCTGTTGTGGCCGGCGCGCCTGTCTCTTTGTGGAGTCCAAAGTCGAGCCTGGCTTTCCCGACGGGTGAGTCGTGACGGTCGGCGCTCGAATCTGCTCACGGGTTATGGCTTACGCCCGGGCGCCCAGATCAGCCAGAAAATCCCGCGCCCGCTCCGACAAGCCCGGGGCGAGGTTCAACGCCTGAGTGGCCGCCGCTGCGACCCGAGTGCGCGCGTTCTCCTCCAGTTCGTCGGCGGCTGTCGTCAGCCAGTCCGGAAACTTTTCCGCGAGCGCGTCGATCAACACGGCGGCCTGCCGCCGGTCCTTGTCTGCCTTCAGCGCACGCGACGGGTCGCGAAGCGTGCTGACTATAAGCTTGTGAAGCGCGAATCTGGCGGGGTCGGGCAGCATCACCGGCACAACGTGTTCCTTGCCGAGGATAAAGCCGCGCGTAGGGTTCGATACCAGATACCTGAAGTAGGGAAGCCCGGTCGCGTGGGCGCGCAAGTGCGGCAGGGCCTTCGTCTCGTAAGCCTCGGTACCCGGCACGAGTAAGTCCACCTTGAGGGGCTGTCCACGCGCCTTGAACGACGTGGACGGCTTTCGCGAGTCCAGTTCCGGCACCTCGAGAAACGGAATACCGCTATCACGAAGGATGTCGAGAAAGCTGCGCTCTTCGGGGATAGCCACCGAAATGCTGCCGGTGCTGCCAATATCGATGTCTTCTGTCCTGTAATTCGCAGGCAGCCGGACGCCGAGGCTGTTCAGAAGCGCGCCGAAGGCGTGGGAGCCGACCAGCACGCCGCCGTGGCTGAAAATGCCCGCGTTAAAGAGCGTTGCCAGCGTGAGCGCCGAAGAGTTGTCCGCGGCTGCAAAGTTGGCCTTGCGCAGTATCTGGACCTCGGCGGCAAGCGCGCGCATCTCCGCGCTCTCAAGTAGTTTCGCCTCGAGCGCAGCTTCGGTAGCAGGCTCGCCGGCGCGGCCAAGCGACGTTTCCTTATGCTTTCCCGATGCCAGATAGACGCGCCAGTAGGTGTACGTTTTCCCGTCGACGGTCTTCTGGGCGGCCGATCCCGGAGAGTGCAGGGGAATGTGGCCTTGTGCGCTGGCGCGCTCGGTGACGGACGAATACAGCGTTTGCAGTGCGTCGTTGTGGAAGCTGGCCATGGCTGACGTCTCCTTATACCCTGTGATTAAACATTAGGGTATAAATAGACCGGCGTCAAATTTATACCTCACGATCCAACCACGAGGGATAAATCGCAAAACTGACTTAAAACCGCGGGACCGGTCGGCCAGCGGCGCGCGCCGTAGCGCTTGCCAACAATCCCCCAACTTCCACTTGCGATTCTGTAAAATTCGCCCACGCTGAAAACTGCGTGCTGAAGGCGGCGCCATGACCGCCGCCTCCGTTCAAGAGACAAGGAAGACACAACATGACCGACCTCACAGACCACAGCGTGGCCTCCGCACACGACACACGGCGCCGCATCTTTGCGATTGTCGGCGCGTCATCGGGCAATCTCGTCGAATGGTTCGACTTCTACGTCTATTCGTTCTGCGCGCTTTATTTCGCCCCCGCATTTTTTCCGAGCGGTAACACTACGACACAATTGCTCAACACGGCCGGCGTGTTCGCGGCGGGCTTCCTGATGCGCCCGATCGGCGGCTGGTTTTTCGGCCGTCTCGCCGACAAGCATGGCCGCCGCATGGCGATGATGGTGTCGGTGTTCATGATGTGCGGCGGCTCGCTCGTGATCGCCGTGTTGCCCACGTACGCGCAGATCGGCGCGCTCGCGCCTGCGCTGCTGCTAGTGGCGCGCCTGTTCCAGGGACTGTCGGTGGGCGGCGAATACGGCACCAGTGCGACCTATATGAGTGAAGTCGCACTCAAGGGACGGCGCGGCTTCTTCGCGTCGTTCCAGTACGTGACGCTGATCGGCGGCCAGCTGTGCGCGCTGCTCGTGCTGGTCGTGCTGCAACAAACGCTCTCCACTGCGGAGCTCAAGGCATGGGGCTGGCGAGTGCCGTTCGTGATCGGCGCGGTAGCCGCGTTGATCGCGTTGTATCTGCGTAAATCGCTCGATGAAACCACCACCGCCGCGACGCGTCAGCGCAAGGAAGCGGGCACGTTGCGCGGCTTGTGGAAGCACCGCGTCGCGTTTATGACGGTGCTCGGTTTCACCGCGGGCGGCTCGCTGATTTTCTATACGTTCACCACGTACATGCAGAAGTATCTGGTGAACACGGCGGGCATGAGCGCCAAGACGGCAAGCAATGTGATGACCGCGGCGCTCTTCGTCTACATGGTGCTCCAGCCGGCCTTCGGCGCGTTGTCGGACCGCATTGGCCGCCGCAATTCGATGCTGTGCTTCGGCCTGTTCGCGACCATCGGCACGGTGCCGCTTCTGCATGCGCTCAAAGACGTGACGAGCCCCTATGCGGCGTTTGCGCTCGTCGTGCTGGCGCTCGCGATCGTGAGCTTCTATACGTCGATCAGCGGCCTGATCAAGGCGGAGATGTTCCCGCCGGAAGTGCGCGCGCTCGGCGTCGGTCTCTCATATGCGGTGGCCAATGCTATTTTCGGCGGCTCGGCCGAATACGTGGCGCTGTGGCTCAAGTCGGTCGGCAGCGAGTCGATGTTCTACTGGTATGTCACGTTGCTGTGCGCCATTGCCGGCCTCGTCGCGTTGCGCATGCGCGATCCGTCGAAAGAAGGCTACCTGCGTCACGAACCGTAAGTCTCCCGACCCACGTGCGCGCTTTCCATAAGCGCGCCGCACACCTGCTCAGGACACCACGATTTCGGTGCCGAGCACGTGCAGCAGATCGCGCAGCGCTTCGGCCTGCGCCATTTTCGCGTCGCTGCGCAAATGAATCCGCACGGCTCGCCCAGCAATTCCGTCAACGGGCTGGGCGAGCCACAACTCCACCGCAAGTCCTAAACCCTCCGGCTGATTGACGGCAACCGGCTCGATCACGCGCGGCTTGAAACAGGCACTGTCGGACATGGCGAATCACCTCGAAGCTGATGACGTGTCCGGCTCATCGTAATCAGCGGCGTGCGCGAGTCCAAGCAACAAATACGTGTTTGCTAAGCAGAGGATGCTTAGCAGAAAAAACGCTGACCGCGCATGCCCGCGAGACGCGGACGGTCAGCCGGGCTCGGTCGTATCGGCGGCCAATTCGGCGACGAAATCTCTCACTACCGCGCCGGTTTCGCCGTTCAAGGCCGCCGACGCGACAGGAGCGACCGGACTGACAAGAGCGACCGAACCCACAGGCGCGACAGGCGCAGCAGAGGCGGCGATCGCCACGGCCCGATCGCGCGCGCTCATCGCGGCTCGCGAGAGCATCAGCAAATGGTAGTAAAGCCGCGCGCTCAAGCCATAGTGGTACGCAAACAGATGAGCAAGCGCGATCTTGAAGCCAAGCCGCGCCTGACGGTTCCTCGCATGTACCGACACCACGATGGGCGCGAGCCGCCGCAGCGCGAGCTTGCGTGACGGTTCCAGTTGCGGCGGCAGCTTCAGCATCTTGACGAACGCGTAAGCACTGAGCGTGGCCGCCGACGACGTGCCGCGCGTGCTCTGCGAAATGGACGTCGCGGTTTTGCGATACACCGACACGTAATCGTGCAGATAAAACACCTCGCGCGCCGCGAGGCAAAGTTCGGTGCCGAATACGAAATCGCAGCACACGCCGTACTGTTCCTTGTAGCCGATGCGTTTCACGAGCCGCGCGTCGGCCATCCAGCCGTTGTTCGGGAACATCTGAATGAGGCCGGTCCTGCCGGGCAGCGGTTGCAACCCTTCGGCGTCCTTTGTACGGCGGAACGCCGCATTGAGCCGCGTGCTCGCCTCGACGTCGATCGCGCCGGAATGATCAGCCTCATACTGCGCGCCGAACGCGGCATCGAGCCGTGGATGCAGGTGCCAGAGCGACACCAGTTTCTCGACGCCGTCGGTGGCAAGCAGGTCGTCGTCGTGAATCAGCATAATCCTGTCGCCACGCGCACGCTGGAAGAGGCTCGCGACATTGCGCGCCTGACCGAGCGGCGGCTCGTTCCTCGTATAGCGGATGCGCCGCTCGTTCCTGTAACGCGACGCGATGAGTTGTTCGGTGCGCGCATCGGTCGAGTCGTCGCCGATCACGATTTCCACATTGCCGTAGGTCTGCGCAAGACACGAGTCGATGCACTCGACAACCAGCTCCGGCCGGTTGCACGTCGGCAGGCAGATCGACACTCTGGCGGACTGGAAAGAGGGCGAGGGGATGAACATGGGCGTCGCCTTTGTTATCTGTTGAAGGGGCGGCAGCCGGTCTGCCTGGTCGCATACGTCGCTGCAAGCAGAAAAATAGTTCACCACGCCGAAAAAATATTCGGTAAAAAAACGGAAAAAATGTCTGGCGTATGAAAGGCGGTGGAAGGGAAAAATTTATGCAGCTTTGCCGCGCAAATGCAGCAAAGCCGCTTGTAGACCCACGCTTAATTTCAACCCACTGACGGTTCGCCTTCGCCCGGCTTCTGGCCGGGGCGATCGGCTGGCGACTGATCGCGTCCTTCGTCGCCGCGCTCCGGCAGCTTGCTTTTCTCGTTGTCGCTATGCACTGCCGGCTGCGGATGGGCGATGTCGTCCGGCTTATCGCCGGTTTGCTGCTTGGTGTCGGCCATGGCTTTCTCCTTGTGAAGACTCACCATGTGGAGCAAAGCCCGGGCCTGCGCGCGTTCAGTCGGTCTGTCCGGCGCCCGTCAGCGAAATAATGAAGTCAAGGAATGCCCGCACCTTGGCTGGCGGATGGTGCCGTGACGGGTACAGCGCATACAGCGGATAAACCTCGTCGCCCCACTCGGGAAAGAGTTCGACGAGCTTTCCGCTCGTCACAAGCGACTCGGCGCCGAGCGAGAGAATCTGCGCGACCCCTTGGCCTGCGGTGCATACGCTGTGCAGCGTGCCGACGTCGTTCACCGTCAGCCGGCCTTGAGGCGTGACGACCATTTTCCTGCGGCCGCGATGAAACTCCCACGTGAACGGATAACCGGTAAGCGGATCGCGAAACTTGATGCATGCATGCGCGCCGCTCTCGAGTTCCGCAGGGTTGGATGGATGTCCGTGCTTCTTCAGATACGAAGGCGCGGCGACTGTGAGAATGCGCGTGTCGAGCACCTTGCGCGCGATCAGCGACGACACCGGCGGCTCGCCGAAGCGGATCGCGACGTCAAAACCGTCGCCGACCATATCGCCCAACTGGTCGCGCGTGATCAGTTCGAGTTGCAGATCGGGGTGTCTGTCGACGAAACCGCCCAGTCTCGGTCCAAGCACCAGCCGCGAAAAGAACGGGTCCATGTTGACGCGCAGGCGGCCGCGCACCGCTGTCGCGCCTTGCGCGGCCGAGGCTGCCGCTTCTTCGAGACCGCTTAGCAGCGGCACGATCTGTTCGTAGAAGCGCCGGCCTTCGTCGGTGAGCGTAACCGAGCGGGTGGTGCGGTCGAACAACCGGATACCCAGGCGCGCCTCGAGCCGCGCGACGGAACGGCTCACACCCGACTGCGACATGTCGAGCGCCACGCCTGCCGCCGCGAAACTCCCGCAGTCGACGATCGCTGTCAGCACGCCCATGCCGTTCAGCATGCGCTCGTCAAATGGCATCTGTAAGTCCTTTCTTATTCGTGAACGGCGTCCATGCTAACGCGAAACGCCGTGCCGGAACCCGAGCGAGAACAGAGCGGAATCCGCTTATGCGTATCGCATCAACAGCCTACAACCAGGCAACAACCAGGCAACAACCAGGCAACCAGGCAACACGACGAGCGCGCAGTGACGCTTCCTTCAACGCCCGACGCCCTGGCTGGCCGGCGCACGCACGCGGGGCGCGGTGTCGAGGTGACGGAACACCCATGCCGACATCAGCGTGATCGCGCCGACGCACACGAAGCTCAGGCGGAAGCCGAGCGCGGCCGAGCCCCATTGCGCGGAAAAGAGTTTCACGAGGCCGCCGCCAATGGATACGCCGAGGCCGATCGCCAGCATCTGCACCATTGAAAACAGGCTGTTGCCGCTGCCGGCGTCTTCATGCGAGAGATCCTTGAGCGTGACGCTGTTCATCGCGGCGAACTGCATCGAGTTGGCCGCACCGAACACCGCCAGAATCACTATCTCGACGAAAAGCGGCGTGCCGCGCGTGATCAAGGCGAAGGCAACAATGGACGAACCCACCACCAGCGTATTGACCAGCAGAAACAGGTCGTAGCCAAAGCGTCGCACGAGCGACGCGATCCAGCGTTTCACGATCGTGCCCGCGAGGGCCGCGGGCAGCATCATCAGACCGGAATGCAGCGGCGTATAGCCTAGTTCCAGTTGCAACAGCAGTGGCACGAGGAACGGCACGGCGCTCGAGCCGATGCGGCATACGAGATTGCCGATCAGACCCACGCTGAAGTTCGGCTCGCCGAAGAGCGCGAGCTTGAAGAGCGGGTTGCGCCGCCGTCGTGCGTGCGGGATATAAGCGAGCGCGCTCACTGCCGCCAGCGCGAACAATGCCGCCGACCACGCAGCCTGGTGGGTCGGCGCGGGGGCGTCGACGGCCAGCGAAAAGGCAATCATGCACAGCGACAGCAACCCGCAGCCGATGAAATCGAACGGCGGCGCCTGCCGCTCGCCGTGCGATGGAAGAAAGCGCTGCACCGCGTAGAGACCCGCGGCGCCGATCGGCACGTTGATCAGAAAGATCCAGTGCCATGTGATTGCCTCGACGAGCCAGCCGCCGAGCGTCGGCCCGGCGATCGGGCCCAGTTGTCCCGCGACCGAAATGAACGCGAGCGCGGAGACGTATTGTTCGCCGGAGACGCTGCGCAGCACGGCAAGGCGTCCTATTGGCAGCAGCATCGAGCCGCCCACGCCTTGCAGCACGCGCGCGATCACGAGTTGGCCGAGCGTATGCGCGCTCGCGCAACAGACCGAGCCGATCACGAAAATCAGGATCGCGGCGAAATAGACGCGCCGCGTGCCAAAGCGGTCGGCGAGCCAGCCGGATGCGGGCGTGAGCATCGCCATGGTCAACGTGTAGGCGACCACGATCGGCTGCATCGCAAGCGGCGCGACGTGCAGGCTGCGCGCGATCGACGGCAGCGCCGTATTGACGATCGTGGTGTCGAGCGACTGCATGAAGAAGCCGGCGGCGACGATCCACAGTAGCGCGGTATGCGACGAATCCCTGGTCATGTGATGGCGAATGGTCGGCGCACGGCGCCCTTGTCTGAGGTTTTGTCAGCAAACGCTTCAATGATATGGGCATCGCGACGGCGCGGGAAGTCCGGCGAGTTTTCCTGACGGCGGCGGGGCGCGTGAGCCGGGCAGTGTCGCGCCCACGCCACCCGTGTCGATTTTGTTTTTTGACACGAACCTGCGTCGTTATAATTTTCCATATACGGTACGTTGTTTCATATAAGGAACAAGCGCCGCTTGAGGAAAAATAACGATCGCCGGGGAAGAGACACACCGTCATGACCAGAAAGCTCACCATCAATCTACGCATCGCAATCACGATTGCATTCCTCGGCGCGCTGCTCGTTGTCATTGGCGCGCTCGGCATTTTCGGCATGGCCGAAAGCAACCAGGCACAGCGCGAGGCGTACAACGTACATTTCGCGTCGGTGGTGGCGCTCGGCAAGTCGGGCACGGCCATGTCGCGGGCGCGCTTCGGGCTTGACTGGGCAATGAGCAATCCGCACTCGCCGCAACTGAACGCGCAACTCGAACGCGCGCGCATGTTGCTCGGCGAATCGGATACATGGTGGCGCAGTTTCCGCGATCTGCCGAAGACGCCCGAACTGCAACGCCTCACCGACGACCTCGACGCAAAGCGTACCGCCGTGCGTCGCGACGGCATCGACCAGTTGATCGACGCAATCCGCACCGGCGACGCGAGCTGGATGGACGAGACGCGCGCAAATCGGCTAATCGCTTTGTACACCGCGATGAACGCGAGCCAGGGCGCATTGGAGGCCTATCTGAACCAGCAGGCCGCCGACGCCAACGAGCGCTCCGCCGCGCTCTTTCATGGATTGTTGAGTGCGAGCATCGGCAGCGTGCTGATCGGTCTCACAGTCGCATTTTTCAGTTGGCGCACGTTGCGCCGCGCGATCATGGACCCGCTGCACGCCGCGCTTCGCCAGTTCGATGCGATTGCCGCAGGCGAGCTGACGACGCGCGTCGCGATCCGTTCGAACGACGAAATGGCGACACTGCTGCGCGGACTCGCGTCGATGCAGGACAAGCTTCGCGCGACGGTGACGAGCGTGCGCGCGGGATCGCATTCGATCGCGTCGTCGACACAGCAGATCGCGGCGGGCAATCTCGATCTGTCGCAGCGCACGGAGGAGCAGGCGGCGTCGCTGGAACAAACCGCCGCGGCGATGGAAGAGTTGACCTCGACCGTGCAGCTCAATGCCGAGCATGCGCACCATGCGAGCGAACTGGCCACCAGCGCGTCGGAAATGGCCGTTCAGGGGCGCGATTCAGTGGGAGGCATGGTGGAGACGATGCACGCGATTCATGCCGGGGCCGCGAAGATGACGGGCATCATCGCCGCGATCGAAGGCATTGCGTTCCAGACGAACATTCTGGCATTGAACGCGGCAGTCGAAGCGGCGCGTGCCGGCGAAGAAGGACGCGGCTTCGCTGTCGTGGCCGGCGAAGTGCGCAGTCTCGCGCAACGTTCAGCGGCCGCCGCGAAGGAGATCGGCTCGCTGATCGCCGAGTCGAATTCGCGCGTGGAAAGCGGCGCGGCGCTTGTCGATCGCGCGGGCAGCACCATGCGGGAAATAGAAGCCGCGATCCAGCGCGTGGCGCGCATCGTGGGAGAAATCGCGGCGGCTTCCAAGGAACAGAGCGAAGGCATCAAGCAGGTGAGTCTCGCCGTCACGCAGATGGACGAGGTGACCCAGCAGAACGCGGCGCTCGTGGAGGAAAGCGCGGCGACTGCGAACTCGCTCGCAGATCAGGCGCGGCAGTTGAGCGAGCTGACCGGGGCGTTCAAGGTCGCGCTCGCTTGAATTGCGTTGATCGCCTTGATGTGGTGCGAAGCGAGCGCATTGCAAACCATCGGATACCGCTTGATGCCGCGGCTGCCCGCTCACGCTTCGCGTTGCGATTCACTGCTTGATTCACGGCTTCACTGAGCCAGATGAGAACGCGAAGCGCGGTGCAATGCATTCGCGCAACCAGCGCTCATGCAGGCATCTTGCGGAATGAAATGGCGAAGCGGTTCCACGCGTTGATCGCCGAAATAAGCAGCGTCAGGTCGACCAGTTCTTCGTCGCCGAAATGCGGGCGCACCGCTTCCCACACGGCGTCGGGCACATGGTCGTGCGAGACGAGCGTGAGGGCTTCCGTCCATTCCAGCGCGGCGCGCTCGCGATCGGTGAAGAACGGCGTTTCGCGCCAGGTGACGACGGTGGCGAGGCGCCGGTCCGTTTCGCCGGCT
This sequence comes from Paraburkholderia caledonica, assembly GCF_000383275.1. Taxonomy (NCBI): domain Bacteria; kingdom Pseudomonadati; phylum Pseudomonadota; class Betaproteobacteria; order Burkholderiales; family Burkholderiaceae; genus Paraburkholderia; species Paraburkholderia caledonica. The sequence continues at coordinate 211,392 of NZ_KB911044.1, forward strand.
TTGCGGGCGTCGGCAGTGTGCATGTCGACGCAGAAAGCACAGCCGTTGATCTGCGATGCGCGCAGGCGAACCAGGTCCGCGAGCGACTTTTCTATCGACGATTTTCCGATGCGTTCTTCAAGACCCAGCATGGCTTTGATAGCGGCGGGACCGGCTTTGTAGAAATCGAGACGTTGTTGCATGATTCACTCCTTGGCGTTTAGTGGAACGCATCAGTGATGCGATGAGTGAATACTAATCGCGGCACTGGCTTTGCAAAATGGCCATTTTTGGCGATTTTCAGGTAACCACTTTTGCGTTGTGAAAACCGGTGGGCGGCTCGCCGAGCGTCCTTGCTCACTGTAATGGCATCGTTGCCGCGCCTACGGCGATTCGGTATGGTGGGTCACTGGTCCCATCGAAGAGATACTGAATGACGTCCGCCGCCGAGCCTCCATCACTAAAGGGCTCAGAATCAGCTTTGCGGTCAAATCCGCAGCCAGTTTCACGGACTGCCTCCGAGCCGGTCCCGGAGCCGCCCTCTGAATCCATCCGTTCCGATGTGCTAATCGTCGGAGCGGGCCCCGTTGGCCTCTTTGCCGCTTTCGAAGCCGGGGTGATCGGGTTGTCCTGCCAGATAGTCGATGCGCTCGACAAGATTGGCGGTCAATGCACCGAGCTGTATCCGGACAAGCCGATCTACGATATTCCCGCGATTCCGTCCTGTACCGCGCGCGAACTGGTGGACCGACTGCTCGCGCAATGCAAGCCGTTCGATGTTCCTATTCATCTCGAACAACGGGTCGAATCGGTCGAACAACGCAGCGACGGCCGTTGGACCGTGCGGACCGATCGCGGTCTCGTGTTCGACGTCGCTGCAATTCTGCTTGCGGCCGGCAACGGCGCCTTCGTGCCGCAGAAGCTGCCGCTTGCGGAAGCCGCGCCGCTCGAATCGCGCTATGTGCATTACAGCGTGCAGCGTCTCGCCGATTTCGCCGACAAGACCGTTGTCGTGGCCGGTGGCGGTGATTCCGCGCTCGACTGGGCGCTTGCGTTGCGCAAGGTCGCTCGGCGCGTCACGCTCGTGCATCGTCGTAATGGCTTTAGCGCGGCCGACTCCAGCGTCGAGTTAATGCGGCGCGCAGTGGAAGCGGGGGAGATGGATTTTATCGTCGGCGCGATTTCGGGGCTTACTGTTGCAAGCGATGAGAAAGCCGATGCGCTCAAATCCATCACATTGCGACATATCGAGGGTGAGACCGAACTGCCAACCGAACAGCTCGTCGTGCTGTACGGACCGGTCGCCGATCTCGGTCCGATCGGGCAGTGGGGCTTGAGCATTCACGGCGGCCGTGTGGACGTGGATACATCCAACTACGAAAGCTCGCGACCAGGCATTTTTGCGGTCGGCGACATCGCCAATTATCCGAACAAGCAGAAGCTCATTTTGTCGGGCTTTCACGAGGCGTCGCTCGCGTTGAGAAAGGCCTATTCATACGCGTATCCGGACAAGAAACGCGTGCATGTCCATTCGAGTTACGACGCAAAACTTGCGGAAAAGGTCAGCGCGGCAGGATAACGTCGCGCACACGCTTGCAGAAGACCCGGTTGCGATCGCTGGATCGCGCCGGGTCTTTTTTACATCACGACGCGCTATTTTCCCGCAGGCTGACTTGCGGCAGCCGCGGCGCTTGCGGCCTTGTCCTTTTTCTTCGCTTCATGATGGCCGATCGCACAGCCTGCTGCTGCGCCGGCCACGCCGTGACCGCCCGCAACATGGCCACCGACGCCGCCGACAACCGCGCCCTTGGTGCAGCCTTCGGCGTGCGCTGCAGTGTGCATGAAAGCGAGTGACGCCACGAGAGCCGTGGCAAGAGATGCGCGTTTCAATGGAAGCTCCTTGTGTTGTTGATCCAATCGTAAGTGGTCCAAGCAATTGCGGGACCTGACGAGTGACAGCGGTCCGAAAGCTTCGGGCAAAAGATTGGTGAACATCACGGCAGAGGTGCAATGCGTCGCACCGCATCGCGATACGAGCGTCATCTCACGAACTGCGGCGTTGCGAACGGCATGCGGTTTGCTGAACGCAGACATGCGCGGAGAAGTTGCCGATGCCGCCTGGCTTTACTCCCGTGCATTCAACTGTCTGATCGACGGGTTTGACGCAGCAGGCAACGTGCGCTCGACCCTCTCATGCGGCGTCGTCACCCGTTTCACAGAACACCTCAAAAAGACAGGCGGCGCGAGACCGCTACAAGGAGGACAAACAATGATGGACGCGATCTATCTGCTATTCGGGCAAGGCAGGGATCTCGACCCGCTGCAGATGAGCTTGCGCGCCTTCGTGGTGTTCGTCGTCACGCTTGTGCTGATCAGGATTTCAGGCCGGCGTTCGTTCGGAAAGCGCTCGCCGTTCGATTCAGTCGTGGTGATTCTGCTCGGCGCGACGTTGGGCCGTGCGATTGTCGGCGCATCTCCGTTCGTTGCGACGGTTCTCGCGTCGTTGATGATCGTGGTGTGTCATCGCGTCCTTGCATGGGCGTGCGTGCGATCTTCCGCGATCGAGCGGCTCATCGGCGGAGTCGAGCGCGAGGTCTACCACAACGGTGCGTTCAACGAACGGGAAATGAAAGCTGCGCTGATGACACGGAACGATGTATGCGAAAGCGTGCGCCAGAAAACCGGCTCGCGGTCGATGGACAAGGTGGCGGCCGCCATTCTCGAACGCAATGGCGACGTCAGCGTGATCCATAAGGACCAGTGAGCAGGCGGGCCGATGCTCCGGTGTCAGCCGCGGCCGCCGCGTGAGATTTCCTCGCCGGCGCGAGGCGGCAGGCGCAGCGTAACGGGAATGGACGCGAAAGAGCACAGTCCGACTACAAGAAACGCGGGCCAGAAATCCGACCACATGATGGCTTCATGGCCGTGCAGCAAACGCGAAATCTGCAACACGATGCCGCCGACCGTCACGCCGAGGCCGAGGGACATCTGCTGCACGACGCTGCCCAGGCTCGTTGCGCGTCCCACATCGCGGCTCGCGATTTCGGCATAGGTCAGTGAATTGAGACTCGTGAATTGCAGCGCGGGAAAGAAGCCGCCAAGCAGAACGACCACCCAGATGATCCACGTTGGCGTACCAGGAAAAAACAGTCCGCAGGCCGCAATCGAAACGCCCGACAGCGCGGCATTGACCACCAGCACGGAACGAAAGCCATAGCGATGCAGCACGCGCGACGCAACCGTGCGCATGAACATTCCGCCGAATGCGGACGCGCAGGTGATCAGCCCCGATTGAAACGCGCTCATGCCGTGACCTTCCTGCAGCATCAGCGGCAACAGGAACGGCAGTGCACCGAGGCCGATGCGGAACAACGACCCGCCGAGCACGCTTGCCTGAAACGTCGGCACCTTGAAGAAGCGCAAGTCGAGCAGGGGCAACCGTGCGCGCTGCGCATACGCGACATACAGTGCAAGCAGGACAGCGCCCACCGCGCACATGCCAAACGCGTCGAGGTTCGAAATCAGTTCGCCGCCAATCAGCGACAATCCCAGCAAGAGCAGCACCGCGCCCGCCGCCGACAGAAAAAAGCCGATCCAGTCGAGCGGACCCGGGTGCGGCTCGCGCGTGTTCGCAATGTGTTTGTTCGTCAGATAGATGCCGAGAATCCCGATCGGCACGTTGATGAAAAAGATCAGACGCCAGTGCAGATAGGTCGTGATAAAGCCGCCGAGCAGCGGGCCGGCCGCGGGGCCGAGCATGGCGGGCACGCTCAGATAATTCATCGCGCGGATGAAATCGGTTTTGTGCACAACCCGGAAAATGATGATTCGCCCGACCGGCACCATCATCGCGCCGCCGACGCCTTGCACGAAACGCGCGAGGGTAAAGGTGGCAAGCGAGTTGGAGGCCGCGCACAACAGCGACCCCGTGACGAAGATGCCGATGGCGGTGCGAAATACCGTGCGTGCGCCGAAGCGGTCGGCGAGCCAGCCGCACACCGGAATGAATACGCCGAGGCCGAGCACGTAGCTGGTCACCGCGATTTTGAGCGTGACGGGGTCGCGCCCGAAGTCGCGCGCCATGGCGGGTAGGGCAGTGACGATCACGTTTGCGTCGACGCTTTCCATGAACATCGCGCACGCGACGATCAGAGGCGCAATAAGGGCTTTCTCGGCGACGGTCATGGAGGAGGCCGCGGCGGGCTGTCGCGGGCAAAAGGGTCATTATTGCACCTGTACGGTGCGGTTTGTTAATACTGCCCGCTGCCATTGCGCCCTTTTTTGCCCCGGTCGGCCGTGCGAGTCAGGTCCACGTCCGTGACTCTTGCGCAACATGTTTGTTTTTTGTTGCGCTGCGCAATAAGAAGACTATAATCGGGTTATTCCCTAGGTAGAAACCCTATACAGGAGCCCGACCATGAACACCGCCTCTAACACTGCATCCGCTCGTAACACCATCGCCACCAACGGTAACTGGCTCGCAAAGCTGCGCGCACTCGCGCTGCACGCGCTGAATCTGCATCTGCAAAACTGCGCTGTGATCGCTGAAGCGCATCGCCGCCCGCAGTAAGGCTCGCGCGCTGGTGCCCGCGCCTCGAAAGGCCGGGTGCAAGCTTGCTTGCGCCGCGCTGACGCTTTCCGCCGATACTGCGCGGTAAAGCGATAGCCTTCGCAGGGCGATCAGAGAGAAGCAAGCAGAAACAAGCGGCGCATTTGCGCCGCTTGTGCTTTGTGCGTCTGCTAATTCGTAGTCTGTGTCCCGCTCATTCACCCGAGCGACGCGGTACTCGCGCAAGCGTTTGACGCACTTTCGTTGCTCGCGCAGACAAAGCGCTCATCACGAGCGCGGTCGACACCAGACCGACCAGATACAAGCCCGCCATCATCCAATCCTGTTCTGCCATCATCGTTCTCCAGTCAAGTGCCTCGTTCTTGCGGCTAACACGTCGCATCTCGTGAGGCTGATGCTTGCGATTACGGCAGATGCGGCGAAAAGCTTAACCGGCGCTATTCGCGCCCACGAAGTTTTCCCACTCGGACCACCCGGCGGATATGCACGTTTAACCCACGCTAGTGCGCGCGCAAAGCGGCTACAGCAGCGTTCCGTTCCGGCAATTTGCGAATCTTCGTTCGCGGCGCCGAATAAGCGTTTAAACTTCAGCCCCTTGGATTCAACACCCGCCGACCCGGCGCCAGAACGCTCCGCGAAGCCCGCCCGTTGCACACAATCGGCCCAGGTTAAACCCCGGCGCCAAGGCCTGCACTGTCAACCTTTTAACCTGTCTGCCGTTATCCAGTTGTAATCGCCGAACTGGCGACCTTGCGGCAGACGGCCCGTCGCCGCGACAGCTCCACGCAAGGCCCGCATTGACCATGTTCCATCGATATAAGAATAATTTCGGCCGCATAGGCGCGATGTTCGTTCGTGCATCGAAGACCTCTCGCATCAGGGGATTACTCTCGCCCGTTTTCGCGCTTGCAATCTGCGCGCTGCTGCTCGTCGTGCTCCAGCATCTGTCGCAGGCCGTCGATTACCGCTCGGTCATGCACGAGCTGCGCCGGCTGACGGCCGGCGAGTGGACCGCCGCGCTCGCCGCCACCGCGCTGAGTTATGTGGCGCTGGTCGGTCGCGATGCAGTCGGCCTGCGCTATCTGGGCGCGGCCGTGCCTCGCGCAGCGCTGTGGATCGGCGCCACGGCGGGCTCCGCGCTCGGCAATGCCACTGGCTTCGGCGCATTGACTGGCGGCGCGGTGCGCGCCCGCGTGTACGGCGTGGCGAATATCACGCCCGCACAGATCGGCCGCATGACCGTATTCACGAGCGTTTCGCTCGCGCTCGCACTTGTACTGATGACGGCGCTCGGCATGGTGTGCGTGGGCGGCAGGCTTGCCCCGATGCTGCATCTGTCGCCGGCCACCGTCCGCTGGGTGGGTGCGTTGCTGCTGGTTGCGCTCGGTTTGCTGTGCGCTGCATGCCGCGTCGAAACACGCTCGGTCCGCACACGCTGGCAGTGGCTGTCGTTCGACATTCCCGCTCGCCGCGATCTGCTCGAACAGGTGGGACTGGCTGTGGTCGATGTAGTTGCCGCCGGCCTCGCGCTGTGGGCGCTGTTGCCGCACGCCGACGTGAGCTTCGTCACGTTCATCACCGTCTATGCCGCGGCCATGCTGCTCGGCATGATCGGCCATACACCTGGCGGCGTCGGCGTATTCGAAGCGGCCATGGTGTTCACGCTGAACGGAAGTGTGGCCACGCAGCAGATGGTCGCTGCGTTGCTCGCTTATCGTGCGATCTATTTTGGCGTGCCGCTTGTCGTTTCGGCTGCGCTGCTCGCCGGTTTCGAAGGCCGCGCGTTGAAAGGCCGCCTGCCGTTGCGGCACGCCGCCGGCGCGTCGAGACTTGCGCCGCTCTTCCTGAGCCTCGTCACGTTCGTGGTCGGCGGCATGCTGGTTATCTCCAGCGCAACGCCCGCGTTCTGGCAGCGTCTTCATATTCTGCGCGACGTGCTGCCGCTGTGGGTTCTGGAAAGCTCGCAGATGCTGTGCAGTGTGCTCGGCGTGCTGTTGCTGTTCGTCGCGCGCGGTCTGCTAAGGCGTCTCGACGCCGCCTGGTGGATGACCCTGGCTCTCGCCGTGGTGAGTCTCGCGCTGTCCTTGACCAAGGGTCTCGCATTCGTCGAGGCAGGTGTGCTGTGCACGTTGATCGTGCTGCTGCTTGCAACGCGCCGGCGTTTCAATCGTCATTCGTCGCTGTTTGCGGAGCGCTTCACGGCCGGCTGGCTCGTGTCGGTGGCGATGGTGCTGATGCTCGCCACTTGGGTCATGCTGTTCGCTTTTCGCGACGTTCCCTATACGCGCGACCTGTGGTGGCAATTCGCTTTCGACGAACGCGCGCCGCGTGCGCTGCGCGCGACGCTGGCCGCGAGTCTGTTTGCGGCGACGTTCTCGTTCTGGCAGTTGCTGCGCCCCGCGCCGGGCCACTTCGTGAAACCGGCGCCGGAAGATCTGCACGACGCGGCGCGCATCGTGCGTGCGCAGGAGCGCAGCGACGCCGGTCTCGCGCTGATGGGCGACAAGAGTTTTCTGTTCTCGGAATCGCGTGAAGCTTTCCTGATGTACGCCAAATATGGGCGCACGTGGGCCGCGCTGCACGATCCGGTCGGGCCGCGCGAAGAGTGGGCGGGCCTCATCAGTAAGTTCGTTGCGCTCGCGCATGCGCATGGCGGACGCGCGGCGTTCTATCAGGTGCGCGCCAACGCTTTGCCGTTGTACCTCGACGCGGGCCTTTCGCTGATGAAGCTCGGCGAGGAAGCCCATGTCGTGCTCGACGATTTCGATCTGAAGGGTTCACACCGCGCGCATCTTCGCTACGCGCTCAAGCGCGGCGAGCGCGACGGCTTCACCGTCGAAGTGATCGATCAGGCGAATGTGCCGGCGTCGCTCGAAACGTTGCGCGGCATTTCCAACGGCTGGCTCAACAGCCGCGACGCGCGTGAGAAGAGCTTTTCGGTCGCAGCTTTCACCGACGAATACCTCGCCGCGCAGTCGGTCATGCTGGTGCGCCAGAACGGCGAGCCAGTTGCCTTCGTCACGTTCATGACGACCGACCTGAACACCGAGGCGACTGTCGGCGTCATGCGTCACGTGGAAAGCGCGTCGCCGTATGCAATGGAATATCTGTTCACGCAGCTCGCGTTGCATCTGAAACAGGCCGGATTCCGCTCGCTGAGTCTCGGCATCGCGCCGCTCTCGGGTATGCAGCCGACGCCGCTCGCGTCGCGCTGGCATCGGGTTGCGGGCATCGTGTGGCGCTTCGGCGGCCGCTTTTATAACTTCCGCGGACTGCGCGCTTTCAAGAGCAAGTTCCAGCCGCATTGGGAGCCGCGCTATCTCGCGGCGTCGGGTTCGGTAGGCGTGGTTTTCACGCTCGCCGACCTGTCATTGCTGGCAGGAGGCCGGCGTTCATGACCTTGCATTCGTTTTTCAGGCTTGCTGTCGTAGCAGGCGTCGTCAGTTGCAGCGCGCTCGCCAATGCGGCGTCGACCACCATTCCCGGCGGCCGCTACGGCAACGTCACCGTCACACAGCCGGTGGGTCCGTTGCGTGGTTTCGTGGTGCTTTACTCGCAGGCAAGCGGCTGGAGCGCGGCCGATCAGCAAAGCGCCGAGGCGCTCGCCAAGGCCGGCGCATTGACCGTTGGCGTGGATACGGCACGGTATGCGGCGAACCTCGCGACGGATCTGGCGCAGAAGAAGGAAACCTGCAATCAGCTGGTGGGCGACGCCGAAGCGTTGAGCCATCAACTCGAACGGCAATCGCAGTCGAGCCATTATTTCGCGCCGATCGTCGCGGGCACCGGGCAGGGCGCGACGCTCGCCATGCAGGTGCTCGAACAGGCGCCTTCGAACACGATTGCAGGTGCTGTTTCCGTGGATGCCGAACCCACGCTCGATCGGCGTTTCCGGCCTTGCCCGCCGGATGCAACCATCATTCGCGACAAGATTCCTGGCTTTGTAGAAAAAGCGTCGACGGGCAACGCCGATCGCGCGCGGCTCGTCACGTTGATTGCGCCGCATCTGCAAACCATATCGGCCCATGACGACGACGTCTCCGATCTGCCGTTGATCGAGTTGCCGGCGGCGCATCCGAACGGCTTGATGGCGATCGTGATCTCCGGCGACGGCGGCTGGCGCGATCTCGACAAGACCATCGCGCAGGCGTTGCAGAAAGACGGCGTGTCGGTGATCGGCTGGGACAGCCTGCGCTATTTCTGGAGCGAGAAGCCGCCCGCGCAGACGAGCCGCGACCTCGCACGCGTGATGCAAACGTACGGCGCGCGCTGGCACGCGCAGCACGTCGCGCTTATCGGCTATTCGTTCGGCGCGGACGTAATGCCTTTCGCATACAACCGCTTGCCCGACGCGTTGCGCGCGAAGGTGTCGCTGATTTCGCTGCTCGGCTTCGCGCCGGACGCCGACTTCCAGATCCGCGTAGGCGGCTGGCTCGGCATGCCGGCAAGCGATAAGGCGTTGAAGGTGCGTCCCGAGTTGACTCGCGTGCCGCCCGCGATCGTGCAGTGCATCTACGGCGCAGACGAAGAAGACACGTTGTGTCCCGCGCTGACGAAGACGGGCATCGAAGTGATCCGGACGTCGGGCGATCACCACTTCGGCGGCGATTACAACGTGCTCGAACGACGCATTCTCGCCGCGTTCAGGAAGCAGAGCGGCGTGCAAGACTGATTGTTCAAACGGCGCGTCATGCGCTGTTGTTGCATGGGTGTTTCATCGACGTTGCAGCGACGTTTCATCAGCGTTGCGCTGCCTCGTCGTTCGAGCGTCCCGTTCTCGGCGTCCGCCCCACATATCCCCGCAGCCATCGCTGCCGGTTCTTCAAAAACGCGCGCGGTTCATCAGCGCGTTTTTCTCCTCAGCGCTCGCGCGCGACGTGCACCCAATCATCACCGCGTCCGCGTCCGCAGCCAGCGCGACGCGCGTTCTCCCGCACGCTCGATCGCGATGAGAGAGCGTTATCGTACATATACCAGCGCGGCCGGATCCTATGATCATTCCAAATCCTTCAGCGGCCGGTTGCACGAGTATTTGCTCGCGCAACTGACGATGCAAGGCGCCGTTTTCGTTCATCCTGGTTACGACATTCTGCTGCGGTAACTCAGTGCGCCACCGCGCACTGCGTCCGCTCGGCAGTGTGTGTCCGACATGACGGAGAACCGCTTTCGCCCGGTTGCCGACCGTGCGCGGCGGGACCGTGCATGTGCAACGCGAGGCCGTGAATGCTGGATTCCTTTTTCTTCGACACTGCCGCAAGCGAGCCCGAGCGGCCCGCGCTCTGGGTCGACGAACACCTGTATTGCTATGGCGAACTCGCTTCGCGTGCGAGCCGTATCGCGGCCGGACTGACATCCGCGATGCCCGCCGACGGCGTTCGCCGTTGTCTGCTTTTCGCACACCGCAGCGTCGCCGCCTATGCGGGTTTGCTCGGCGTCATGAAGGCGGGCTTCGCCTACGTGCCGCTCAATCCGACGCTGCCCGCCGCCCGTATCGCGGCGGCCGTCGAGCAGTCGGAGGCGCCCGTGCTGCTGGTCGATCGCCGCTGTACGGCGTTGCTCGATGAAGTGCTCATGCTGATAGACGAGTGCCCCCAAATCTTTTTCATCGACGATGAGGAAGATCCCAGCGGCATGGACGACTCTCCGGCTGGTCGCCGCGTGGCGGATCTGCCTCGATTGCCGAATTCATTGTGCGTCCACCCTGGCCGCGCCGTTGAACGCGCTCCGAACGATCACGCATACGTTCTCTTCACGTCGGGCTCCACCGGCGCGCCGAAAGGCGTGCCGATCGCGCACGCGAACGCCTGCGCCTACGTCGCTGCGCAACTTCAATTGCTCGGCCGGCTACCTGATGCACGTTATGCACAATTTTGCGAACTGTCCTTCGATCCTTCGGTGCACGACATGTTCGTGTGCTGGGCGAACGCTGCCTGCCTGTACGTGCCGAAAACGGTCGAGCCGATCTACAACGCGGCTTTCATCCGCGAACATGCGATCACGCATTGGAACAGCGTGCCCTCGGTGGCTGCCTTCATGCGGCAGTTGCGCAAGCTCGCGCCCAACCAGTTCGCGAGTCTGCGCGTGACGTGCTTCGGCGGCGAACCGCTGCCCGTGTCACTCGCGCAGGCATGGCAGCAGGCGGCGCCGCAGAGCCGCATTTTTAACCTCTACGGCCCGACGGAAACGACCGTCGCGTGCTCCGCGTTCGAAGCCACGCCGCAATTTCTCGCCGATCCAACGCACGCCGTCATGCCGCTTGGCCAGGCCTTGCCCGGCATGGAACTGCTGATCGTCGACGCAACCCTGCAGCCGGTCGCACAAGGCGAGAGCGGTGAATTGCTGATCGGCGGCCCACAGGTCGCGGCAGGCTACCTGCGCGCGGACGAACCCAACAATTGCCGCTTCGTCACCAGGCGCTATGCGGGCCTGCGCTCATCGCACTGGTACAGAAGCGGCGACGCCGCACGCGAGATCGCGCAACAGGGCATCGTCTTTCAAGGGCGTCTCGATACGCAAGTGAAGATTCGCGGCAACCGCATCGAGATCGAGGAAGTCGAGCAGGTGGTTCAGACGAGTAGCCGCGCCGCGCTTTGCGCAGTGATCGCATGGCCCGTCGATGAAGCAGGCAGCGCGCACGGCTTGCTTGCGTTCGTGACGCACACGCCGGTCGACGTCGCGCAGATTCTGCATGCATGCCGTCAGCGCCTGCCGGCCTACGCGGTGCCGCAGCGAGTCATCGCGCTCGACGCAATGCCGCTGAACGCAAACGGCAAGATCGACAGAAGGGCGCTCGCGGCTCATTGCGCGAGCGGCGATGCGTTCTCCTTACGGACACACAGCATCCGCGACGGCGACGTTCGAGTGCCGCGCGAGAAATTCACGCAATCGGGGAAATAAATGAAACATCATGTGCGCCGCATTCTCGAGGAGACCGCCTGCCTCGATGTCGAAATCGATACGCTAGGCGATAACGACGATCTATACGCTGCCGGTTTGTCGTCGCTAGGCACCGTGCGGGTGATGTTGGCCGTCGAAGAAGCGTTCGGGGTCGAGATTCCGGGCTCGCTGATCACCCACGACATGTTCGCGAGCATCGCCGCGCTGGCCGGCGTGATCGCGCAACTCGTGCCGGAGGAGTCGATTGCAACGCGAAGCTGAGGCTGTGCTCCGGCAATCTCTGGCAGCGGTCACGAGCACGATGAGACCGGTTGCGTTCAACGGCTGTTCGGGATGGCTGCATGGGCCGGCCGCTTTGCAGCCCGAGATGGGCGTGGTGCTGTGCAATCCGTTCGGCTATGAGGCGCTTTCCGTGTACCGCGGCTGGCGCGAACTCGCGGACCTGCTGGCCGCACGCGGTGCCGTCGCATTGCGTTTCGACTATCCCGGCACGGGCGACTCGGGCGGCAACGAGGAAGACCCGCTGCGCTGGCGCGCATGGATCGACAGCATCAAGGCCGCGGTTGAATTTCTGCGTGCGGAAACCGGCGTGAAGCGCGTCACGCTGTGCGGTCTGCGCGTAGGCGCCACACTCGCCGCACTCGCTGCGCAAGAACTGGGCGGCGTCGACAATCTCGTACTGTTGATGCCCGTGATTTCCGGCAAGGCATACATACGCGAACTGGAGCTTCAGCAGCATACGTGGCTCGCCGCCCAGACCGCGCTCGGATTGCATCTCGACGAAGAGTTGCCGCACACCGTCGGCGCGCACGGCTTCAGGCTCTATCCGGACACGCTCGAACTGCTTGCAAAAGTCGATCTCGAACGGGCTGCGGAGTGTGGCGCTCCGTGCGGCAGCGCGGCTGGCACCGGGCTTCCCGCGCGCCGTGTGCTGTTGCAGGATCTGGCCGGCAGCCCCCGCTTGAAGCGGCTCGCCGCTCGTTACGAGGCGCTCGGCGCGCAAGCGGACGTGCAGTTCTTCGGCGAATACAGTAAGTTTCTGACCGATCCGAGCTACAGCGAGCCGCCTCGCCGTGCGTTCGACAGCGTGCTGCAATGGCTCGGCGCCGGCACTGCGACAGCGCCGCTTCCGAAGGTGGAAGTGCTGGACGCCGCGGCATCGGCGAGTATCGCTTTTGCGCACGGGCGCGAGACACCGGTCGTGTTCGGCGGCTACGTCGGTGTGCTGTGCGAACCGCAGCGCGCGCTCGACGCAGCGCCCGCTGTTTTGTTCGTCAACACGGGTGGTGTGCACCGGATCGGCGACAGCCGCTTCACCGTGCTGATGGCTCGGCGGCTCGCGGCGCAGGGCATCGCATCGCTACGCATGGATCTGAGCGGTCTCGGCGACAGCCTGCGCCGCGACGCAACGCTTACGCTCGACGCACTCTATTCGACCTACTCGATCGACGATGCCTGCGCGGGCGTCGACTGGTTGACAGCCGCTGGCTACCCAAAGGTCGTTATGGCCGGCGTCTGCAGTGGTGCTTATGTGAGCCTGCACACCGCGCTCGCGCATTCCGCCGTGGTTGGTTGCGCGTGCATCAATCTGCCGTTTTTCAAGTGGGGCGGCGCTCGTGTGCGGCCGGGTGCGCAGTACGTCGCGCCGAGCGAGGTGTATCGGCGGGCGATGCGCAATCCGCGCAAATGGCTGCGCTTGCTGAGCGGCCAGGCCAATACTCGCGCGATCACCGCCGAGCTCGCGCGCAGATGGTCCGCGCGCGTCGCCGCACGCGTGGGTGCGGTGCTTGAGACGCTCGTCGGCGAGCGCACGCCAGGCAGCGCCATCCGCAGACTCGTGCTCGATCTGGAGCGCAAAGGCGTGCAAACCGCGCTGCTATACGGAACGCTCGACGACGGCCTCGACGAACTCGACATCCACTTTGGCCCTGACGGAGCCAGGTTGCGCAAGCTGAAGAATCTCTCGGTGCAGAAGATCAGCAAGGTCGATCACGCGCTCTTTTCACGCTGCGCGCGCGAAGCGATGATGGCGCAGGTGGATGCGTTTTTGCGCGAGCGCATACTCGGCGCGCGCGCCGGATCAATGGCTTTTGCAGGTGGATTACGTGTTCCACAGAGACGAGCAAAATTGCAACGGAAGCTGAAACCGCAGCGTCCGTGAGAGATCGCGGCTTACGGCACCGCCATTGACAAACCTCGACAAGTCAACGATGATCGGCCACATGAACTGCCTCGACATCCGTATTGCGCTGATTATTAGCATCATTCATCGAATGGTGGGTTAGCGCGCGTCTGATAGCAGTCACACATAACCCGCCCCACGAGGCGGGTTTTTTTATGTCCGCCTGCTCCCGCCTCCTGGTCGCCTTTCGATGCTACGCGCTTGCCGCACAGGAGCTTGCCTTGCCGTCACACCATCTCGAACAGGTCGCCGAAACGGCTGACAGCGTCGCGCTTCGACACGACTATCTGAAGAAAACCCTTACCGCACGCGTCTACGACGTAGCGCGCGAGACCGAACTCGAACGCGCGCCGCAACTGTCGGCGCGGCTGCGCAATCCGGTCTATCTGAAGCGCGAGGACAACCAGCCGGTGTTCTCGTTCAAGGTGCGCGGCGCGTACAACAAGATGGCGCATATTCCCGCCGAGGCGCTCACGCGCGGCGTGATCACCGCGTCGGCGGGCAATCATGCGCAGGGCGTCGCGCTGTCTGCGGCGCGCATGGGCGTGAAGGCGATCATCGTGGTGCCGGTCACCACGCCGCAAGTCAAGGTCGACGCGGTGCGCGCGCATGGCGGCCCGACCGTCGAGGTCGTGCAGTTCGGCGAGTCGTATAGCGACGCCTACGGCCACGCGGTGCAACTGCAGGAAGAACGCGGGCTGACCTTCGTGCATCCGTTCGACGATCCCTATGTGATCGCCGGGCAAGGCACGGTTGCCATGGAAATCCTGAGCCAGCATCAGGGCCCGATTCACGCGATCTTCGTGCCGATCGGCGGCGGCGGACTCGCGGCGGGTGTCGCGGCGTATGTCAAATCGGTGCGTCCCGAGATCAAGGTGATCGGCGTGCAGACCGACGACTCGTGCGCGATGGCCGCATCGCTGAAAGCCGGCGAGCGCGTCACGCTCAACGAGGTCGGCCTGTTCTCCGACGGCACCGCGGTGAAGCTCGTCGGCGAAGAAACCTTCCGCCTGTGCAGCGAATATCTGGACGACGTGCTGCTCGTGAACACCGACGCGCTGTGCGCCGCGATCAAGGACGTCTTTCAGGACACCCGCAGCGTGCTCGAACCGGCGGGCTCGCTCGCTGTGGCGGGCGCCAAACAGTATGCGGAGCGCGAAGGGGTCGAGAACCAGACG
>NZ_KB911045.1:0-186703 GCF_000383275.1 Paraburkholderia caledonica
CGTGCAAAACGAGAGGCATCCTCTCAACTACTTCTTCCCGATTGGCTGTATTGCCCCACCGGCAGTACGGCAACCCGTCAAAGCCTGATGACCATAGCGAGTCGGTCCCACCCCTTCCCATCCCGAACAGGACCGTGAAACGACTCCACGCCGATGATAGTGCGGATTGCCCGTGTGAAAGTAGGTAATCGTCAGGCTCCCCAGCAGCATCAGAAACCCCACCCCACAAAAGGTGGGGTTTCTGCGTTTACGCAGCGGTAAATTCACACGACGGAGACCTTGGGCGGGCCGACCCCGGACAGCTTCGCCGCCGCAGTCGGAACCGCCGCGGCGTTTCCGCCGCCAGCGCATTACGTCGTGGTCCTTCCAGCCAAGCCGAGAATGACTTCCGGCAGCGCGCCCACTGCGCTATCCATTTGACGCATGTTAGCCAACAACGCCTCATCGCGCGCGATTACTTTCGGCAAATGCGTGCGCAAAAACTCGACCCACGTCCTCGTCTTCGCGTCGATGAACTTCCGCGACGGATACAGCGCATAAACGTTCATCTTCTGCAGCGTGTAGTCCGGCAATACCCGCACCAATGTGCCATCCCTCAATCCGGCGATGGCAGCGTAAAGCGGCACCATGCCAATTCCTATGCCTTCCTGGATGGCGACGATTAACGACTCCGCAATATTCACCTGCACAGGACCGTCGACTTCCATCATCTCGCTGCCGTTGGGGCCGTCGAGAACCCACTCGTGCGGCGCAAACGCTGGCGTATGCAGGATCAGGCACTCGTGATGTGCGAGATCGGCAGGTTGTTCGGGCGCACCGCGCGCTGCGAGATACGCCGGCGATGCGCAAAGTATGCTGAACGTCGTACCAAGCGGGAACGAGACAAGGTCGGAATCGGGTAGCGCAGAAGCGCCAATCACCGCGACATCCGCGCTGCCTTCGAAAAGATCCGGTATGCGCTGCGATAGTGTCAACTCCACGGTCACTTCGGGATAAAGCGCGCGATAGTGTGCGATCGCAGGCAGCACATAGTGTTGTCCGATACTCGCAAAGCTATGCATACGAAGCGGACCGCTCGGGCGCTCATGCGCGCCGCTGGCTTCTTCTTCGGCGGTATCGACGTCGGCAAGTATTTGCTGACATCGCTTCAGATAGCGCTCACCGGCGGTAGTCAGCGCGAGACGGCGCGTCGAACGGTTCAACAAGCGTGTACGCAGATGTGCCTCGAGTTCGGACACTGCTCGCGACATCGCGCCAGTCGTCGAATTGAAGGACTGCGCGGCAGCGGTAAAACTGCCGGCTTCCACTACGCGCGAGAACACCCGCATGTTTTGTAACGTATCCATCAAACCTTCTGTTTCATAGCTGAAGACGTATTGTCCGCCCGACTGATGAGCTCATTGTTGTTTGTTCTGGAAGGGACGTTCCGCGGCCGGCCTGTTAATGCCGGCATCACATGCTTCTAAAATCGGCGCCTTGCTTGCCGGTGTCCACATGAACCGGCGCTTTCTTCCGCGACAAGCCGAGGCGCATTGCCTTCCAATGAAACGCCAACATGCGATCAGCCCAACCTCAGATTCCATTGAAAAGTGGCACGCGTTATTGCGCGATTTGAGCCCAGGCGTTCGCAACTGGGTGAGTACGGACGGACTCGTCTGGCTGCACCTACTGAAGACGGTCACCGCAGGATTGCTGGCACTAGGCATAGCGATGGTGCTGGATTTGCCACAACCGCGTATTGCCATGAGCACCGTGTTCGTGCTCATGCAACCGTTCAGCGGGATGGTGCTCGCGAAGAGCTTCTATCGGATTGTCGGAACGGCGGTGGGCGCGATGGCAGCGCTGACGCTCGGCGCGTTGTTCGTCCAGCAGGCTGAGTTGCACATGCTCGGCATGACCATCTGGATCAGCGCGTGTATCGCAGCGGCAGTCCGGTATCGGCATTTCAGATGGTACGGCTTTGTTCTCGCGGGTTACACGGCGGCGCTGATCGGCATTCCGACCGTCGCGGCTCCGCACGATCTTTTCCTCGCGGCGCTCACGCGCGCAGCCGAAGTGACGGTTGGAATCGTATGCTCAAGCGCGGTAAGTGCGTTGATCGTGCCTCAGCGCTCGAGCCTTGCGTTACTGCGGGCACTGGAACTCCGGTACTGTAATTTTACTGCGTTCGCGGCCGACGTGCTTTCGCGCCAAGTCAGTCGCAGCGCGTTCGAGCGGCGTTTCGCGGCTCTCGTCGACGAAATCGTTGGCTTTGAAGCAACGCGCATCTTCGCCGCCTTTGAAGATCCGGCGATGCGTTTGCGCAGTCATCGCCTCGGCCGTCTGAACAGCGAGTTCATGGATGCCTGCGCGCGTCTGCATGCGCTGCATCAGTTGCTCAAGCGCTCTCACGCCGGCAAAGCGTCCGCAACAATGGCCACGATCGACCCGTGCCTTCGTGAACTGGCGGCACTGCTCACATTGCGGCGGGACGCATCTGTCGATGTATCGCATGTCAGCGCCCGACTACGCCAATTTCAGACGGCGCTTCCGCGGCATGTCCGGCAGATAAGAGGGCAGTTGCACGAGGCGTCGGCAGAATTGCTGGCGGATTTCGATACAGCAGCAGAACTGCTATACCGCTTTGTCGATGAATGCGCGAAGTACTCGGACACTTACAGCGCGCTTGCCCGGCGCGAAGATCGTCCACAAGAACGCAGCGCAAACCACTACGTCAGCATAACGAACGGTTATGTGGTTGCCTTCACGTTTATCCGCTCAGCTACGGTGATGGGCATCGCCGCCTGCTTCTGGATTGGGACGGGCTGGCCGAGCGGGGGCCTTGCTGTGATTGGCGCAGCGCTCGCTTGCGCGCTGACGTCGACCGCGCCGGACCCTACAAACATGGCTGTGCAGATGGGGCTTGGTTCCGCATTGGCGACCCTGGTTGGTTACGCATTCACCTGCTATGTGTACCCGAACATCGACGGCTTTCCACTTCTCTGCGTAATGCTTGCGCCCGTGTTGGCCACAGGTGCGTATCTGGCGACGCGGAAGCGGACAGCGGGGCTCGGCGTCGGCTTTTCGGTGTTCTTCTGTCTACTCGCTGCGCCGGATAACATCGTGGTCTTCGAACCTGACCTGCTCATCAACAACGGCGTTGCGCTCACAGCATCGATGTTTCTGGCCGCCATTGTCCTCGCCACGGTCTTTCCCGCCGATATGCGGTGGCTCATCGAACGAATCATAGGCGATCTGCGGGCGCAAGCTGTGCTCGCATGCAAAGACCAGCGGCCGGAACTCAACCAACGTTTTCAGTCGAGCACTCACGACCTCGCTTCGCAATTGCGTCTACTGCTGACGCGGCGGTCGCGGCGTCGCCGCCACGCATTGCGCTGGATGCTGGCGACGCTCGAAGTGGGCCACGCCGTAATCGATCTGCGCAACGAAGTGAGCCATGCCTATTATCTGCAACCGCTCGATCCGCGTTGGCGTCCGGCTGTCGAAGCCGTGCTCGATCGTCTCGCGCAGCTGTTCGAGCGGCCCGACGCGCGAACTTTGGACGGCGCCTTCGTAGCGGTTCGCTCGGCTATCTGGATCGCTCAGGACTTGTTGGCTGCGGTTCGCACAGATCCCGGCGAACGTCACGACGTGCAGCGCATTCTCAGTTGCCTTCATTTCATCCGCACAGCTTTGCTGGACAAAGATGCGCCTTTCGCATCGCGCTGACGAAAGTAGGCGTCTGCGTCACGCGCGATCTTTCCGCCGGATGGAAAGGTCACTTCTGGGCAGCCCCGTTTATTCGCACATACAGCGGCCATATAGTTTCATCGTTGTCACGCAGTAACCGTTAGTCCTGGAGAACGAAATGAAATTGAAGATTGTC
This sequence comes from Paraburkholderia caledonica, assembly GCF_000383275.1. Lineage (NCBI taxonomy): Bacteria > Pseudomonadati > Pseudomonadota > Betaproteobacteria > Burkholderiales > Burkholderiaceae > Paraburkholderia > Paraburkholderia caledonica. Next base: position 3,866 of record NZ_KB911045.1, read on the forward strand.
CTGGCCGTGTGCTCTTTGTTTGCCGCTGTCGCTCATGCACAGACGCCGCAGGTCGCCCCGCAACAGCAGGCACCGCAGGCGATTGCCCAAAGCAACGATAGCGTTGCCCCGGCGAAGCCGGCTGTCGCGCCTGCGAACAACGCCGACGAGTGCGTCGGCCCTGTGAGCTTCTGCAACATTTACTTCGGCAGCTAATAGCATCGAGCGGCATTACGCCGCGTCCGAGAGCGTGTCGCGACGCATGGATGATGACGCCGCGGCCACCGCGACAAGTCGACCGCCGACCAAAGCGCACCGCAGACGCGCGCACCGGTAGAGCGATCGCTGACCATGGAGGGACCCGTTTCATGTACGAAGACCGGATTCGCTGCGATTCGCTGCGCAATAAAATTACATCCGCCGCCGACGCAGCACTCGCAATTAAGGACGGCATGCGCGTGGGCGCGAGCGGCTTCACGCGCGCGGGAGACGCCAAAGCAGTTCCGCTTGCATTGGCCGAGCGCGCTCGCCACGAAGACAAACCGCTGCGCATCACCTTAATGACGGGTGCGTCGCTCGGCCATGACGTGGACCGCATGCTCACCGAGGCTCATGTGCTGGCGCGCCGGTTGCCGTTCCAGGTCGACAAGACGCTGCGCGACGCAATCAACCGCGGCGAGGTCATGTTCGTCGACCAGCATCTCTCGGAGACGGTCGAAATGCTGCGCGCCAACCAGCTCGGCAAACTCGATGTCGCGATCATCGAGGCCGTGGCTATCACGGAAAGCGGCGGCATAGTGCCGACCACATCGGTGGGAAACTCGGCAAGTTTCGCGATACTCGCCGATAAGGTCATTGTTGAAATCAACCTGGCGCAGCCGCTCGCATTGGAGGGGCTGCACGACATCTGGATTCCAGGCCGCCGGCCGAATCGCGACCCGCTCCCGCTTGTTCATGCGCGCGATCGAATCGGCACGCCGGCGATCGAAATTCCAGCCGAAAAAATCGCGGCGATCGTTATAACCGACAAGCCGGATAGCCCTTCTACAGTGCTGCCCGCAGACACGGAGACGAATCTGATAGCGGGTCATCTGATCGAATTCTTCCGGCATGAAGTTGCGCACGGACGTATGCCGCGACGTTTGCCACCGCTGCAGGCGGGCATAGGCACGATCGCGAACGCTGTTTTGGCCGGCTTCGTGGATGCGCCTTTCGACGCGTTCGAAATTTACTCCGAGGTGCTGCAGGATTCCACTTTCGACCTGTTGGACGCCGGCAAGGTTACGTTCGCCTCGGGCGCGTCGATCACGTTATCTGCCGCGCGTCAGGCGCAGGTGTTCGGCGAGCTCGAACGTTACCGCAGCCGCCTCGTGTTGCGCCCACAAGAAGTGAGCAACCATCCTGAAGTGATTCGCCGGCTCGGACTGATCGCATTGAACACCGCACTCGAATTCGACATCTACGGCAACGTGAATTCAACGCATGTGGGCGGCACGCATATGATGAACGGCATCGGCGGATCGGGCGACTTCGCGCGCAATGCGTCGTGTGCGATCTTCGCGACCAAGTCGACGGCGAAGGGCGGTCGCGTTTCCAGCGTCGTGCCGATGGTTCCCCACTGCGACCACAACGAGCATGACGTGGACGTGGTCGTGACCGAACAGGGCTTAGCGGATCTGCGCGGTCTCGCCCCGCGCGAGCGCGCCACGCTCATTATTCAGAACTGCGTGCATCCGCAATATCGCGAGCTGCTTCGCGACTACTACCGGGATGCGTTGCGAGCCGGAGGTCAGACACCGCATCGGCTCGAAGAGGCTTTCGCATGGCATGCGCGGCTACGCGACACTGGGTCGATGTTGCCGGCAGCTCAGGCAGCTGCTTAAGCCAGGACAAAGCTGGCGTCGTGTACGTTGCCCCCGACGCCAGCTTTGTGCAACAAGCGCTACGTTAGCCGCCGCGCCGAACGAGGCGGATGATAAACAGCAGGATGACCGCGCCGATCACAGCAGTGATGATCGAGCCGATCCAGCCGCCACCCAGCGAAATGTGCAGCACGCCGGCGAGCCAACCGCCAATGAACGCGCCCACAATGCCGACGATGATGTCGACGATAAGGCCGAAGCCGCCGCCTTTGACGAGCACGCCGGCCAGCCAGCCAGCGATCGCGCCGATGACAAGCCAGGCAATGATGCCGTGTTCCATAATCGAGACTCCATGGTTGAATGTGGAAAATACGCGGTGACAAAGCTTAGTCGAAGCCGGTGGGGCAGTCCATATTCAGGATGCAGAATTAACATTGTCTGAAACTGTTGTAAGCCAGATGTAGACAACGCACGCGGGCAAAAGCGATTAGGAAATTTCGACGATCAACGCAGACCAATCGACAAAGTAATACGGAGTCCAAATATTGACGGCGGTCATCACGATAGACACACTATCCGCACGTTTCGTATTTGTCCGGGCATCGCAAGATCGTTACGCCTGCCTGGAAAGCCTGCCTGGAAAAATGGCCGGTTCGCTGAACCGCATTGGTTCTCCGCCGTTCTCTGCCGTTCATGTCGTCGAGGAATGTATGAAAACTAAAGCTCTTGGCATTATTGCGGGCGCGTTTATTGCCGCCGCCCCGTTCGCGTCCTTCGCCGCAGGTTTGCCTGCTACGTTTGAAGGAAGCAGTACCCTGCAGGCGGAAGGTGTCGTGACATCTGTCGACCGCGCAAAGCATTCCGTAACTGTGCGAGACGTGCAGGGCGGTGAGGCGTCGTTCGACATTACGGATAGCCGAGACCTGGCGCGAATCAGTCAAGGCGGCAAGGTACATATCCGTATGATGCGTACCGCTGTGATCAGGGTTACGCGCGGTGCGAACGGGGAAGGCGCAATCGCTGCTCCCGCTGCGTCACTCGGGCAGACCAACCCCGAACAGAACGTAAGCGCTCAAGTGCAGGCAATCGACCATGCTTCCGGCGTGATGGCGTTGAAAGACGCAAACGGCTCAGTCTTCCATCTTCAGGGCCGCGATCCGGCAAAGCTGGCGAACGTAACGCCGGGCATGCAAGTGTCGGTGGCGTTCGCGCCGCAAATCAATGTCGCGGTCGCCCCCGCGCAGTAACGAGCGTTTTCATGTGCCGGCGTGTTGCGTCGAGCGAACAACGCATGTGGTTTCGAACGCCGCTTCGAGCGGCACCTAGTCCGGCACGCCGGGCACAAGGCGCACACGGGTGATCTCCGAAGGTGCGCCAAGGCGCTTCGGCGGTCCCCAGTAACCGGTGCCGCGGCTCGTATATACCCACAATCCGTTCAGGCGTGCGAGGCCGGCGGTGAACGGTTGCTGAATCCGCACGAAGAAGTTCCATGGGAAGAACTGGCCGCCGTGCGTGTGACCCGACAGTTGCAGCGTGAAGCCCGCTGCAGCGGCTGCTTCGGCGGAGCGTGGCTGGTGCGCGAGCAGCACTTTGATCAGCACGTCGCCCGGTGCACCCGCGATCGCTGCCATCGGGTCACTGCGGTGCAGTGGATCATGATGGCCTGCCGAATAATCGGTTACGCCGGCAATGACGGCGCGCGCGCCGTCATGCTCGACGATCACGTGTTCGTTGAGTAGCACGTTGAGTCCGAGGCGCCGGAATTCGTCGATCCACGCGTTGGCTCCCGCGTAATACTCGTGATTGCCAGTAACGAGGAACGCGCCGTGACGTGCACTCAGGCGCGAGAGCGGCTGTGTGTGATGAGTCAGCTGTGGGACCGTGCCATCCACCACGTCGCCTGTCACGGCAATGAGGTCGGGCTTCAGATGATTCACCGCGTCGACGATAGCGTCCACATAGCGGCGCTTGATGGTCGGGCCCACGTGAATGTCGCTGATCTGAACAATCGTGAAGCCATCGAGGGCGGCTGGCAGATCTTCGATCGGCACGTCGATCGTCACGACGCGGGCGCGGCGGCGGGCATTGAAGAGGCCGACCAGCGTGGACAGTATTGCAAGCAACGGCACGGCTGCGGCGGTGCCGGTCCGCCAGCGAGCGAGGGCGATTGTGCCCGGCCAGATCGCGTCCACGGTCATCAGTGAGGCCAGCACCAGGTCGCGCGCAAATGTGAGAACCAGCAGCGAAGAGAAGAAGCCCATTGCCAGCAAGCCGACCCACGCGAGCCGGTCGCCAAGCGGCTGCTGTTTGATCGTGCGCGCAAGCATGCCGAGCGGAATGAGCAGGACCGACAGCACGAGCCACAAGCCTGCCAGCGTGCGGACGGTCATGCCTACTGGCATGTCCGGTATCAAACGGAAGCCGACGTAAATGTGCAGCAGGATGCCAATCAGGATCAGGCGTACAAGGAACGATGAGCGGCGCATAGAGAACGTGAGGGCGGGTAGGGGCCGGAAGGATGAAGCGCCGGCGCTGGCCAGTCACTGCGGCGATGCAACCGACTGGCTGGCTCATTCTACCGGCATGCGCAACGGCGTGCCGGCGCGTGAAATGCACAAGCGTCCGGGCGCAGTCGAGTGTTTCGCTGCAGCGCAGCGATAGCGGCAGGCAGGCCATGTGTCGACAAGGCATTTGCCTAAAGCCATCCACCATGAGCATGGCTCAGCACGCTGATAACCCTAATTAAATGGGCTTTGAATTAAGCGTGGGCGTGAACTATTCTGGAAGTGAGCCGGCTGGCGGAAAGAATCGCTGCAACGTCTATCGACACGACAGCGGTCGAATTCAGTCGGCGTTATCGCCACAAAGGCGAGGCAGGAGGCGATCATGAAGCTGCTCCGATCAGGCCATCGTTTTCACCACGGGGGGCCTGCGCGCCGTACTCATCACGTGGGATACGAGGGCAGTCATGTGATGCTGCCTCTCGTCGGCCTGTCGTTGATGGCGTTGGGTTTGTACCTCGGCGTGCGCAACATCGACTTCTCCGAGGTCGGCAAGAGCGCGCTATTCGGTGTCGTAATGCTGTGCGTCGCGCTCGGTATTGCGGGGCTGTTCGGGGTCGTCGGCGCCTGGCTGCGCTCCAATGGCGACGAAACTGTAGAAAATTTCTGCTTCGTCGGCGCGGTAATAGGCGTCGTCGTGTTTTACATCGCAATCTTCACCTGAAACGGCGTGCGTCAGACTATCCGCGCGGCCTCGGCAAAGCTCAAGCGGGGGCTGCGCGGAAACAGTTTCGACGCATCCCCGTAGCCGAGATTGACCAGGAAGTTCGACCGGATCGTCGTGCCGGCGAAGAACGTCTCGTCGACTTGGGTTGCGTCGAAGCCCGACATTGGGCCGGCGTCGAGACCAAGCGCGCGAGCGGCAAGGATCAGGTATCCGCCTTGTAGCGTCGAGTTGCGAAACGCCGTGTCGGCAATTGCCTTGTCGTTACCGGCAAACCAGCTGCGCGCATCGGCATGCGGGAAAAGCTTCGGCAGATGCTCATAAAATGCCATGTCCATCCCGACAATGACCGTTACCGGCGCCGCCATCGTCTTGTCCACGTTACCCGGGGACAACGCTGGCCGTAGCTTCTCCTTGGCACCCGGGCTCTTGACAAAGACGAACCGTCCTGGACTGCAATTGGCCGATGTCGGGCCGAGCAGCGTCAACTCGACGAGTTGCTCGAGCAATGCGTCATCAACGGGTTTCTGCTGCCAGGCACTGTACGTCCGGGCTTCCCGAAACAACTGGTCGAACGCCTGATCGGATAAATTCATCGTAATGGTCCAGTGAAGGTGGCGCCGCGATCGCAGCGCAATGAGAAGCGCCAATAGAGGCATCCGCCGGGTCCAATGAAACCGCAAGCCGCTAAAGCAGGCGGGTCGTCTTTGCCACCATAATAGTCAACGTTCCATTGCGCACGCTCCGCACTCGTTTCAAGCAACCATATGACGGACCTATTCGATGACCTTCCGACGCCCGACGTCGCCTGGTATCCCGACTGGCTCGCGCCCGATAGAGCCGAGCAGTGCCTTTCGCACCTTCTAGCCGAAGTCGAATGGCGGCAAGATACGATGGGTACGCCCGGCGGCCGCGTCGCGCTGCCGCGGCTAACCGCGTGGCAGGGCGATCCCGACGCGGTGTATGTCTATTCCGGCATACGCAATCTGCCGCAACCGTGGACGCCCACAGTCGCGGAACTAAAGACCGCTGCCGAAGCGGCCAGCAATGCGCGGTTCAATAGCGTTCTGCTCAATCGCTATCGCAGCGGCACCGACAGTATGGGATGGCATGCGGACCGCGAACGCGAGCTCGGGCCGCAGCCGGTGATCGCATCGGTCAGCCTGGGCGCGGCGCGCACATTCGACCTGCGGCATAACAAGACCGGAACCGTTCAGTCGTTTTCGCTGAAAAGCGGCAGCCTGCTGGTCATGAAGGGCGAGACGCAGGCCGAATGGCGGCATAGGGTGCCGAAAGAGCCGCGTGTAACAGGCGAGCGCATCAACCTTACCTTCCGATGGGTCACACCCCGCGAGGAAGCGAGCCGGTCATCGCGCGGATAAAGGCCTCATCGCAGATTTGACTTCCTGGACGCAGCAAAGCGCGTGTCACTCAGCAGGTAAGCACATAAAAACCACTGGCCGCTTTGCCGCCACTCCGATCCATGAACGGATTGGCGCCCCGCAGCTTTGCGCCCGCCATCTCCGCATAAGCCCGCGTCCTATATCAAAATTGATATTGCCGACGCGAATCATATGATTGGACTGTTAAGGCCCGGCACACTACGCTACATCACGATCCACGCATCGCGCAGGACTTAGGGCCGCGCGGATTCGACGGGGTCGCTTACACAACAACGATCAGGAGACAGTCATGGCGAATACACGACGCGCCGCATGTCGTGCGTTGGGCGCGCTCGCGCTGTGCGCGGGTTTCGGTACGCTGACGCTGGCAACGCCCGGCGCCTATGCGCAGGACAAACAGATCACGCTGGGTTTCGCCCAGGTCGGCGCCGAAAGCGCATGGCGGACCGCCAACACGGAATCGGTGAAGTCCGCTGCGGCCGACGCCAAAATCAAGCTCAAGTTCTCAGACGCGCAGCAGAAGCAGGAAAACCAGATCAAAGCGATCCGTTCGTATATTGCGCAGAAAGTCGACGTCATCGCTTTTTCGCCGGTCGTCGAATCGGGCTGGGAACCGGTGCTGCGCGAGGCTAAGGCCGCGAAGATTCCTGTGATTCTCACTGACCGCAACGTCGACGTCAAAGACACCTCGCTGTACGTGACGATGATCGGCTCTGACTTCCTTGAAGAGGGCCGGCGCGGCGGGAAATGGCTCGCCGATCACTATAAAGATGCGCAAGGTCCGGTCAACATCGCTGAATTGCAGGGAACTGTAGGTTCCGCGCCGGCGAACGACCGGCACGCTGGCCTCATCGAAGTGATCAAGAGCGATCCCAAGTTCAAGGTTATCGCGTCGCAAAGCGGCGACTTCACGTTGGCCGGCGGCAAGCAGGTCATGGAAGCATTTATTAAAACTTATGGAAATAAAATAAATGTAGTTTATGCGCATAACGACGATATGGCGCTCGGTGCCATCCAGGCAATGGAAGAGGCGGGCATGCATCCGGGCAAGGACGTCATCGTCGTTTCGTTCGATGCAACCAAGGGCGGCTTCCAGGCAATGGCCGCGGGCAAGATGAATGTCGACGTGGAATGCAGCCCGTTGCTCGGACCGCAACTGATGTCGGCGGTAAAGGATGTGGTGGCCGGCAAGCCTTTGCCGAAGCGCATCCTGACCGAAGAAACCGTCTTCCCGATGAGCGTTGCGGCGCAGACGTTGCCGACGCGAAAGTACTAGGAAAAGTAATTGGTCTTCCTCGCTATTTGCCTGTATGCCATAACGGTTAATCCAGCACTGGCAGTAGCAGAGGAAGCTGTAATCGAGCTTCAAAAGTTTCTCCAGCGGTGCCTGACCGTCCGATTGCTTGGGCAGCGGACGGTCTCTTTTCACCCGATGCTGGGACTTGCCGCAACGACGGCAACACAGGCACGACGCGCCAAGGCACCACGACACCAACGCACCGCCGCTCGAGCGAGGTCTATGACGCATCCCGCTTCCGAACCGAATCCGCCGGCCACGAGAACGACCCCCTCCGTTGCAGCTACCGTTGCAGTCGACGGCGACGTGGACCCCTGCGAGCCGATTCTTGCCACCACCGGTGTCAGCAAGACGTTCCCTGGCGTCAAGGCGCTCCAACGCGTCGATTTCCGATTATTCCCCGGTGAAGTTCACACGCTGATGGGGCAGAACGGAGCCGGCAAGTCCACCCTGATCAATGTGCTCACGGGCGTGATCGCACCCGACACGGGGACGATCAGGCTCGCGGGCGAAGTCGTGGCCTTCGCTTCGCCGCAGGAAGCCGAGGCGGCGGGCGTGCGCACGCTGTATCAGGAAGTGAATCTGTGCCCGAACCTGTCGGTCGCCGAAAACATTTTCGCCGGCCGGCAGCCGCGGCGGTTTGGCGCGATCGATTGGCCGGACATCAAACGCCGCGCGCAAGCTGCGCTCGCACGCCTCGATATCTCGCTCGACGTGACGCGCTCGCTGGACGCCTATCCCATCGCAGTGCAGCAGATGGTGGCGATTGCCAGAGCGCTTTCCGTCGATGCGCGCGTGCTCATACTCGACGAACCCACGTCGAGTCTCGACGACAGCGAAGTCGCACAGCTCTTCAAAATACTTCGGCATCTTAAGCAATCTGGAATTGCGATTCTGTTCGTCACGCACTTTATCGAGCAGACGTATGCCATTTCCGATCGCATTACGGTCATGCGCAACGGCGAGCGCGAGGGCGAATACCTCGCGCGGAATCTGTCGGCCGATCAACTGGTCGCGAAGATGGTCGGTCACGAGCGCATGAGCGAGCGCCTGCGCGAAGCCGCGCATGAAGCGTCCGCTCCGGGCGGAACGGAACGAGGCGAGCGGGCAGCGTCGGCGTTTATCGAATTGCGCGGCGTGGGCAAGCGCGGCACTTTGCAGCCGATCGACCTGAATGTCGAGCGCGGTCAGATACTCGGACTCGCCGGACTGCTCGGTTCAGGCCGCACCGAGACGGCGCGGCTGTTGTTCGGCGCGGATCGCGCCGATAGCGGCACGATGCTCGTGGACGGCAAACCCGTACGGCTGCGCTCGCCGCACGATGCGGTGCGTCACGGCATTGCGTATTGCGCGGAAGACCGCAAGAAAGAGGGCATCGTCGCGGACCTGTCGATTCGCGAGAACATCCTGCTGGCATTGCAGGCAAGACGTGGATGGTGGCGCAAAATCAGCCGTCAACGCGCGCGCGAACTGGCCGACTTGTGGATCGAACGGCTCGGCATCAAGGCCTCGGACGCTGAGCAGCCCATCGGGCTTCTGTCGGGTGGCAACCAGCAGAAAGCGCTGCTTGCGCGCTGGCTCGCCACCGATCCGAAACTCCTGATTCTCGACGAACCCACGCGCGGCATCGATGTCGCCGCGAAGTTCGACATCATGGACCGTCTGCTTGCGTTGTGCGCAAACGGTCTGAGCATTCTGTTCATCTCGTCCGAGATTAGCGAAGTGCTGCGCGTCAGTCATCGCGTGGCCGTCTTGCGCGACCGCCGCAAGATCGCTGAAGTCGAGGGTAAGGCGTCGAATGAAGACAATATCTACCGACTCATCGCGGGGAGCGGCGAATGAAGCTATCGAACTGGCTCGCGCGTGACGGCGTCGAGCGTCCGTTGATCTGGCCGTGCGTGACGCTGGCGTTGTTGTGCGCGTTGAACCTCTGGGTCAATCCGCATTTCCTGTCGCTGCGCATGCTCGACGGCCATCTGTTCGGCGCGCCGATCGACGTGTTGAATCGCGCCGCACCGCTCGTGCTGGTCGCGACCGGCATGACGCTCGTTATCGCGACGCGCGGCATCGACATTTCGGTGGGCGCGGTCGTCGCAATCGCCGGCGCCGCCGCGGCGACGATACTCGCGACGCAACCTGTGCCGACCGGCAACCTGATCGCGCAGGCGTTGCTTGCGGCGTTGATCGTCGGTGTGTTGAGCGGTATGTGGAACGGCTTGCTCGTGTCCTTTGTCGGCATGCAGCCGATCATTGCGACGTTGATTCTGATGGTCGCGGGCCGCGGCATCGCACAGTTGTTGACGGCCGGGCAGATCATTCCGATCGGCGCGCCCGGCTATCTGTTCGTCGGCGGCGGGTACTGGCTGGGTGTGCCGTGCTCGGTGTGGATCGCGACGATCGCCGTGCTGGCGACAGCGGCGCTCGTCGAGGGAACGGCGCTCGGGCTCTTTATCCGCGCGATCGGTGTGAATCCTGTTGCGACGCGCCTCGTCGGCTTGCGCTCGAAAGCGCTCGTCTTCGCGGTGTACGGCTTCTCCGGCCTGACCGCGGCGATGGCGGGCATCCTGATCAGTTCGAACGTGCGCAGCGCCGACGGCAACAACGCCGGCCTTCTGCTGGAACTCGACGCTATTCTCGCCGTCACGCTCGGCGGCACGTCGCTGCTCGGCGGCCGCTTCAGTTTCGCCGGCACGGTGCTCGGCGCACTGATCATCCAGACGCTGACCTACACGACGTATTCGATCGGTGTGCCGCCCGAAGCTACGTTGGTCGTGAAGGCAGCGGTAGTGCTCACGGTTAGCGTAATCCAGTCGCCGGCCGCGCGCGCACTCGCAATGTCGGTCGGCATGCAGATGATCAAGCAACGCGGGGTGGCACGATGAGACGATTTTTCTCTGCGTGGGCTCATATTGTCGATCCGCGCACATTGCCGATCGCGGTCACGATCCTGCTGTTCTGCGCGCTGTTCGGCTTTGGTTCCGTGATGTACACAGGCTTTTTCTCGTGGCAGGTACTGCTCGATCTGCTTGTCGACAACGCCTTTTTGCTGATCGTTGCGATCGGCATGACGTTCGTGATCGTGTCCGGCGGCATCGACCTGTCGGTGGGTTCCGTGGTTGCGCTCACCACCATCGTCGAAGCGGTATTGTCGGAACGCTATCACTTATCGGTGTGGGTGATCGTGCCGATCGTTCTGGTGATGGGCACCGTATTTGGCGCCGTGCAGGGCGCGCTGATTCATTTCTTTCGACTGCAGGCTTTTATCGTGACGCTCGCCGGCATGTTCTTCGCGCGCGGCTTGTGTTTCCTGATAACCACGCAGTCCATCACGATTACGGACCCGACCTTCCACGCCATCTCGGCATTCCGGCTCGACATCGGCATCGGCTCTGTGACGGCGAACGTGCTGATCGCATTCGTCGCGCTGCTCGGGGCGATCTATGTCGCTCACTTCACGCGTTTTGGACGCAACGTGTACGCGGTAGGCGGCAATGCGCGCTCCGCTTTGCTGATGGGGCTGCCGGTCGCGCATACGCGCATCGGCGTGTATGCGCTGAGCGGCTTCTGCTCGGCGCTCGGCGGCGCCGTGTTCACGTTTTACGTGTTGTCCGGCTACGGCCTGCAAGGGCAAGGGATGGAACTCGACGCCATCGCGGCAACCGTGATCGGCGGAACGCTGCTGACAGGCGGTGTCGGCTATGTGGTCGGTTCGCTGTTCGGCGTCGGCATTCTCGGCACGATTCAAACGTTGATTACGTTCGACGGCACACTCAGTTCCTGGTGGACCCGCATCGTGATCGGCGCGCTGCTTTGCGCTTTCTGTTTGCTGCAACGGCTGATCGAACGGCATGCAAAGTCGGTGCGGCGACCTGGCGGCACCGGCGCGGTCGTCACGTCGGGACGCGAGCGCGGGCAGACCGAGCCTTCAGGCGCATCGGATTCGCACGTTATAGGACGCGCGCCCGAGCAGGCGTGAGCAGGCATGAGCGGTGGCCGGCGGCGTGAGAGAGCCGCTGGCGTCGAACAGCAACCTCAGCGGCCCATCGAAACGCGCCACACCCGCCGCGTCCCTCACTCCCTCACTCCCTCAGCGCCTGGCCACGCGTTTCCGGCAGCGTAAGCGCGGCGAGAATCACAATCCCGTAAGCTGCCGCCGCGAATGCGCCGATCGCGTGTCCAAGCGTCATCGTCTGCGACACGTAGCCGATCAGGAATGGAAATGTCGCGCCGATAGCTCGACCGAAGTTGTAGCAGAACCCCTGGCCCGAACCGCGAATCCGCGTCGGAAACAACTCGGTCAAAAACGCGCCCATGCCCGAGAAAATGCCCGATGCGCAAAATCCGAGCGGGAAACCGAGCACGAGCATCGACAGATTATCCAGCGGAAGCTGCGTGTAAATCGACGCAATCGCGCATGAGGCGACAGCGAACGCGATGAACGCGCGCTTGCGGCCAATACGGTCGCTGACATAGGCGCCCGTCAGATAGCCGCAATATGATCCGACGATCACGACTCCGAGATAGCTGCCGGTGCCGATCACGCTCAAGTGCCGCTCGGTTTTCAGATACGTCGGCAGCCACGTGGTCACCGCGTAGTAGCCGCCTTGCACGCCGGTCGCGAGAATGGATGCACGCAGCGTCGTCCAGACAATATCGCCGCGGAAAATGTCGAGCATCGAAGGACGCGCCTGAGCCGCATCCTGAGCTTCTTTTTGCCGCCGATGCACCTCCGGCTCTTCGACGAAGCGGCGGATCCAGATCACGAACGGCGCCGGCGCAATGCCGATTGCGAACAGCACACGCCACGCGTAATCGGCGGGGACGAGCGAGAACACGGCCATGAAGAGCAACGTCGACACGCCCCAGCCGATCGCCCAACCAGCCTGCACGAGTCCCACCGCCTTGCCGCGGTCGCGCGCGCGGATCACTTCGCCGATCAGCACGGCGCCCGCGGTCCATTCGCCGCCGAAACCCAGCCCCATCAATCCGCGCGCCCACAGCAGTTGCGAGAAGTTCTGCGCAAGCGCGCAGGCCAGCGTAAAAATCGCGAACCACAGAATCGTGATCTGCAAGGTCTTCACGCGGCCGATGCGATCGGACAGCACGCCCGCCGCCCAGCCGCCGACCGCCGAACTCAGCAGCGTGACCGTGCCGATCAGTCCCGCATCGCCGCGCGTGATGCCCCACGTCGCGATCAGCGTCGGAATCACGAAGCTCAGGAATTGAGTATCCATTGCATCGAGCACGTAGCCGATCTTGCAACTCCAGAACGCGCGCTTCTCGGCAGCGGAGATCTGCCGATACCACGCAAATGGGCCTTTCGCCGCGACGGAGTCGTCGTAGCGCTCGGCGTCCGCGGTCAACTGCGCTTTGGTTTCCATGCTTGAACTCCGGTCGTCATGATGGGCCGCGTCTAGCGCGCGGCTTGCGGATGAAATGGCGCCGCGCTAGATGACGGCGAGCAAGGCGTTGGGAATGTCGGTGACGAGCATGTGTCCCGGTTTGTGCGCGATCGCGAACGGCAGGCGCGCGCTCTCTATGGCGGCTTGAGGTGTGACGCCGCATGCCCAGAACACCGGCAGTTCGTCGCTGCGTACTTCGACTGCATCTCCGAAATCGGGCCGGCTCAGATCGCGAATTCCGATCAGCGACGGGTCGCCGATATGCACGGGCGCGCCATGCACGGCGGGAAAGCGGCTCGTGATCTGAATCGCGCGGATTGCGTCGGCGGCTTTCAGTGGGCGCATCGAGACGACGCGGTTGCCGCCGAACACGCCTGCGGGCACATTGCGTTCGCGGGTGCGATACATCGGTACATTGACCTGCTGTTCGATATGACGCAGACCAATGCCTTCGCGGCGCAGCATTTCTTCGAATGAAAACGAGCAGCCGATTGCGAACACCACCAGGTCGTCGCGCCAGAGTTCGTTGAGGCTGTGCACTTCTTCGGCGCGCTCGCCGTGGCGATACACATAAAACGCAGGAACGTCGTTACGAATATCGAGGTCGGCGCCGAGCGACGGCACGCGCCACTGGCCCGTCTCGCCGATCCCCAGCAATGGGCACGCCTTTGGATTGAGCGTGCAGAAACGCAGAAAATCGGCGGCGTATTGCTGCGGAAGAATGGCGAGATTGGCTTGCGCGTAGTCGCCGCAAACGCCTGCAGTGGGGCCCGACAGACGGCCGCTGCGTATCTGCTGACGAAATTCGGATGGCGTGTAGGACATGAACGGCTCGCTTCGGATTTAACGGACTGATCTTCTGATGCGTTCCAGAGTAGTAACGTCAAAAATATCCATCCAGCGAGTTTTTCTTCCGTTCCGTTAAATTAAACTTAACGCCGGAAGTGCCGCTTTACGGCAATCATGCCGCCTGTTCATCCGCTCGATTGCGAGACCACATGCAATGAATACCCGCTTCGTCGAAACATTCCTGACGCTCGCCAGGCTCGGCAGTTTTCGTGCGACGGCGGCGGCGATGCACGCAACGCCCGCCGCGATTTCACTGCGTATCAAGACGCTGGAGTCGGAGCTCGGCGTCGAATTGATCGAACGCGATGCGCCCGAATTCAAGCTCACCGCAAATGGCGAGCGGCTGCTTGCTCACGCGCGCTCGGTGGTGCAGGCCACGCGTTCGCTGCAACTGGCCGCACAGGACGAAACGCAGTTGGCGACCCGGTTGCGCCTCGGCGTGATCGAGACGGTCGTGCATAGCTGGTTGCCCGACTACATTCGCATGCTGAACCTGGAGTACCACCGCATAGTCGTGGACCTGACTGTCGATTCGAGCGCCGTGCTCGGACCTCGCCTGCGCGCGGGCGAACTCGATCTCGTGATCCAGGTGGAAGAAGCGGGCGAGCGCGAGACATCGATCGTGTCGTCGCTGCTGGCCAGTTATCCGGTGCGCTGGATCGCGCGCAGCGACCTGATTCCCGCGAGCCGTGCAAAGCACGTCGGGGCGCTGCTGCGCAAACCGGTACTCACGTTCGGTCGCGGCACGGCGCCGCAAATCGCGGTGGAGACCATCGTGCACACGCTGGCCACGCGAGCAGGCGTACCGCTCGCCGATACGCAGGTGACTTGCATGCCGTCGGTCGCGGTCATCGTCAAACTATTGCGTGACGGCTTCGGCATTGCGGCTGTGCCCGCGCTTTTTGTCGAGCCGTATCTGACGAGCGGAGAGTTGGGGCAGTTGCAGGTGCGTCCACTGCCGCCGCCGATCAACGTGGCGATGTACTACCGCGACGACGCCGACGTCGGCGTGCTTGCAGCGGCACGCGTTGCGCGCAATGCGTGCGATGGGTATGCGAAAGCGATGGGGCGGCAGTTGATCGAGAAGCGCCCGTGAGGCGCGGCGTGCCTATCTGCTTTCGAGGCGCCGCTGTGCTGTCGCCGTCAGTCGTTCGAGCGGAAGCGTGCTGGCCGCGAGCGCGGCGACGTCGGGATAGTGTTCGCGGGTGATGTCGGTCAACACCTGGCCGGGCGGCGCCTCTATCGCGACGCGCATGCCCATTTCCTGCATGACGGTGAGCGCGTCGAACCATCGCACGGTGTAGCGCATGTTGGTCGCAAGGTCTTCGCGAATCGCGTCAGCCGTGTATAAGGGGCGCCCGCCGCGATTGCCGATGTAGATGCTTTGCGGCGCGTTGAAGTGAAGGGTACGTGCGTAGGCCGACAGTTCGTTGCTTGCGTTCGCGAGCAATTCGCAATGTGAAGGCACGCTGACCGCAAGGCGCGTTGCCTTGCGTGCCCCCGCGGCCAACGCGCGGGCGAGGAAGCTGTCCAACGCGGCGTTCGCACCCGCCATGACGATCTGCCGCGGCGCGTTCACATTGCCGATGTAGACGGGCGGCTCGCCCGCGTCGGCATGCTGGGCGGCGAGCGTTGCGAGCTGGTGCTCCGTCAGCCCCGACACTGCCGCGAGA
Source organism: Paraburkholderia caledonica (assembly GCF_000383275.1). NCBI lineage: Bacteria > Pseudomonadati > Pseudomonadota > Betaproteobacteria > Burkholderiales > Burkholderiaceae > Paraburkholderia > Paraburkholderia caledonica. Next base: position 19,556 of record NZ_KB911045.1, read on the forward strand.
CCGTAGCCCGATGGGTACGCGGCCTCCATCAGTTCGGCGCGACGGCGAACCATCGTCAATGCATCGTGAAAGGCGAGCGCGCCGCAGCTCACCGCCGCCGGGTACGCGCCCACCGACAACCCGGCGCTCATTTCGGGCGTCAGCCCTTCATCGGCCAGCGCGCGGGCGAGGGCCACCCCTGCGACGGTCAGGCCGCACTGCACGGCAACGGTCGAGCGCAATGCGTCTGGTGTGTCGAGCGAAAGGACGTCGATACCGAGTACGTTAGAAGCCTCGTCGAGCGTCGCATGCACGGCGGGATGTGGCGGCAGGCGATGCAGGAAGCCGTCGGTCTGCGCACCCTGTCCCGGGAAGATCAGCGCGAGCATCAGAGGTCGGTCCGCTGAACGACGGCCCACGGATCGGCAAGCAGTTGCGGACCGCTTGCGTGGCGCGCCATTACGCGTGCTTTGCCCGCGGCCCACTCGGCGAGTGCGACACCGCCTGCGGGCGTTTCCAGCTGCGCGTCGATGCGAATGCCGGTTTGCCGCGAGAGCGCGTCGAACCGGTCCAGCAAGTCTGCGGCGCAATCGCGAGAGAGTCGTTCGGGTGTCCGAATCAAAAGATCCAGGTCGCTCGATTCCGACACCATGTTTCTCCGCGTTGCCAGTTCGAAACCCGCGCTTCCGGTGGGACCCCATACGAGTCGATTCAATGCACTGGCCGGGTCCCGCTGCAACGCGGCGAGCGCGACAAAGGCGGGCAATGCGGCGCGCCCCGCGAGCGGCTCGTTCCGAACGAGCGCTTCGGGCGCGATTGCTTCGACGATCTCCGCCGATGCCACCCACGTGCCGTACCGCTGCGAGCGCTCCTCGCCGCGCACGCCGACTGCAACGACGCCCAGCGCGGTGAGCGCACGCCGCACGACGGCATACGGCGCGCGCTCGAAAGCGTCGCGGACCCATGCCGGTTCGCCTTCGAACGCAGCGAGACGCCGTAAGTGCAGCAAGTCGTGCGGCCGCCAACGTGTATCAGACGACCCGGCGCATGGCCCAGCGGACTGCGCGGCGAAGGGCGGCGCGGCACAGACACGCATCACGCGGCATCCCATTGTTCAGCGAGCCGCCGCCGCACTTCGATAGACGCCGCGCGGTTCTTTTGCGCGGCCGCCGATTCCAGCCGCCGCGACAGATTGCGGCTGCCCGTGCGTGCGCTGCTGATCTGTTCGCACAACACCTGCTGTACGCGCCTGATTTGCGCGCCGTCAGGTGCATCCGCGTCGATGCCTTCTATCAGCTGATCGAGCAGTCCGAGCTTCGCAAACGAAGCCATCGAGTACGACATCGGCACAATGGTTTCGCCGAGTGCGTCGAGTGCTTCCACCGTGCGTCGGGTGACGCGCGCGGCGGCTTCCTTGCCCATCGCATGGACCATCGTGCCGGGTGCATCGAGCGCGACGATGCGATTGGCCTGGTAGCCATGTGCTAGGAATGCGCCCGACATCGCCGGTCCGACGATCAGCGCGATAACCGGATGTCCCGCATCGCGAGCCGATGCATATGCGTCGACTGCGGCGGCGCACGCGAGGTGAATGCCGAGCATTTCCTCGCGATAGCCATACGCCTGGCTTTTCACATCGACGATTGCGACGATAGGGCGGCGCGTCCTGCTCGCCGCATCCGCCGCGATTGTTTCGCGGACCGCTCGTGCAAGTTGCCAGCCTTGTTCGAGACCGACCACGTTGTCGGTCGCGCGCGGAAAGCGGTTGGCGGGATCGGGCACGACGGTGATGAAGCGCGCGGTCTCGTCGCCGAGCGGCGCATCGCCGCTCCATACCGGCGCCGCGCTGCGGGAATCGCCGGCGAGCGCGTGGAACCAGCGCGCGCCGCGGCTCAGTTGGGTGTCGCTCATGCTTGCTCCTTGCGCGGCTGATTGGCGTTTTGCTTCGTCGAATAAACCTCGCGCATGCTTTCCGGCGTCACGCTGGCCGGGTCGATCCGCGCAAGCCGTTGCAAGAACACGTCGACCTGTTCGCTTCGGTGCGCTGCCGGCACGCCGAGCGCGAACGCGGAACGCACGGCGGCGCGCACGGCCTCGGCGTCGTCGTCGACGAGGCTATCGGCGAGCGCCGTCGCCGCGCGCTGTTCTCCGCCGATCAGTTGCCACACGCGGCGCCGGTCGCTTGCATCCAGCTCTTCGATGCCGGCTTCCTGTTCGATCACCTCGGGCCCGTTCATACCGAGGCGGCCCTGTTTCGTCACGACGAGGTGCGAACACAGCGCAGCCGCGAGCGACATGCCGCCGAAGCAGCCGACCATGCCCGCGATCACGCCGACCACCGGCACATGACGGCGCAGCGCAACGATCGCCGCCTGCATTTCGGCGATCACGGCGAGGCCCAGGTTGGCTTCCTGAAGGCGCACGCCGCCGGTTTCGAACAGCACGACCGGCCGCACGATCTTGCCGCGCTCGCAATCGCGCAGCGCCAGTTCGAGCGCGGCGGCGATCTTGCTGCCCGACACTTCGCCGATGCTGCCGCCCTGGAACGCCGATTCGATCGCGGCGATCACAGCGGGCTCGCCGCCGATCGTGCCGCGCGCGATCACGCAGCCGTCGTCCGCCTGGCAAACGACGCCTTGCAGCGGCAGCCAGGGCGACTCGATCCTGTCGAATGGGCCGAGCAATTCGCTAAAGGTGCCCGGATCGAGCAGCGAGCGGGCGCGCTCGCGAGCGGGCAGTTCGATGAAGCTGTCGCGCAGCAGCGGCGCGGCATGCGTGCTTGCAAGCGTGCTCATGCGTCGTCTCCCTGTTCGGCGGCCTCGACGGCTTCGGCGAGCCGCAATGCCACGACGCCCGGCGTCGCACCGAAGTCGTTGATTTCGATTTGCGCGGCGCCGTCGTAGCGAGTGAAGAAGCGGTCGAGCACGCTCTTCCAGATGTGACTGTAGCCGTCCACGCTCGTGCGCACGACGACATGCGCGGTCAGCGCGTTGGCGTTATCGACGGGGGCGAGCAGCACTTCCAGATCGCCCGAGCCGACCACGCCGACATGCGCGCGGGTCGTGACGGCGCGTTGCGCCGGATAGTCGAAGGTCAGATGTTCCATGTGGCTCAGCTCCCGCTGGCGTCGTGATGCGCCAGCATGTCGAGAAAGAGGGTGGCGGCGAGCAGGTCGGCTGCGCCGCCGGGCGATGCGTTGAGCGACAGCAGTTGCTGTTCGAGTGCGGCGAGCGCGATCTGGCCTTCGCGTGTCGAGCTGCCACCGGCTTGCAGCACGCGCTGCGCGCCGCGCTGTCCGGCATGCAAGCCGTCGAGACCGGCGCGATGCAGCAGGCAGGTATCGTCGAGCGAAGCCATGATCGAGAGCAGGGCGTCGACGCGCGCGGCGTCTTCGGCGATGCCGCGCTCGCGCGCCGCGATCAACGCGGGCAAGCCCGTGCCGATCACATGCGGAAAGCCTTCTTGCGCTTCGCGGCGTGCGCCGCCGACCTGATAGCGCTGACGCACGCGCTCTCCGTGGCTGTCGGTGGCAGCGGCAAAGCGGTCGGGGAAGCAGGCGATCTGCGCCGCGCGTTGGCAGATGTTCGATGCGTCGAGGCGGCCCGCGGTCTGCTGCAACGACGCGCCCGCGACCAGCAGGCCGACAATCCAGATTGCACCGCGATGCGCGTTGCTGCCGCCAGTCGCGCGCAGCATGTCCTGCTCGCCCGCGCGGCCGATCTGCGCGAGTTCAGTGCGCAACAGCGCCGACGGTTCGCCGCGGCGGCGCGCCGTGCGCGCTAGCGCGTCAAACGTCGGTTCGAGCGCTTGCGCCGAGCGGCGCATGATCGCAAGGTCCAAGTCGCGATGCGCGCCGCTGCCGCGCCGATCGACGAGCGCGGGCTTCGGCGTGAGTTCGGCTTCGTCGATTAACGCTGTCACGGCGTAATGGGCTAGTTCCGCGTCGGTGAGCAGGTTCTGGAAAAACTTGCTGACGCGAGCGGCCGGCAACTGCGCGGGCCCGGCTTGCACGGCTTGCGCGGCCTGTGCGGGCGAACGCTCATCGCGCTCGAACAAGACAGCAGCGGCTCTCATTACCAGCTCCTGAAGCGAGCCGGCGGCGCATACAAACCGCCCGACCACGTGACCAGATCGTCGATGCTGCGTGCCGCCAGCAGCGAGCGCTTCGCTTCACCGCGACGAATGCCGAGATCTTCCGGATACGCGACGATGCCGCGCCGGCGCAGTTCGGCGGTTTTTTCAGGCTTCGCACGCAAGCCGATCGGCGTCACGCCGGCCACGGCGGCAATCGCGGCGCGCCGTTCGTCGATGCCTTCGGCCTTGTGCAAATGCGCGATGCCTTCCTCGGTGACGACATGGCTCACGTCGTCGCCATAGATCATGACCGGCGCGATCGGCATGCCGTTTTTCGCGCCCACGGCGACGGCATCCAGTTCGTCGACGAAGGTCGGCTCGCCGCCTTTCTTGTATGTCTCCGCGAGTTGCACGACGAGTTTCTGACCGCGCGACACGGGCCCCTGATCCTTCAGAAGCTTGAGCCACGCTTCGCTCGAATGACGGCGGCCGCGCGGATCGTGGCCCATGTTCGGCGCTCCGCCGAAGCCGGCGAGACGTCCGCGCGTCACCGTGGATGAATTGGCGTCCGCGTCGATCTGCAACGTCGAGCCGATAAAGAGATCGACACCGTATTGCCCGGCCAGTTGGCACAGCACGCGGTTGGAGCGCAGCGTGCCGTCGTTGCCGGTGAAGAATACGTCCGGACGCGCCTCGATATACGCCTCCATGCCGACTTCGCTGCCGAAGCAATGGATGCTGTCGACCCAGCCCGATTCGATCGCGGGGATCATCGTGGGATGCGGATTGAGCGTCCAGTTGCGGCAGATCTTGCCTTTCAGGCCGAGCGACTCGCCGTACGTGGGAAGCAGCAACTCGATCGCCGCGGTATCGAAGCCAATGCCGTGGTTCAAAGAACTCACGCCGTACGGTTCGTAGATGCCGCGTATCACCATCATCGCGGTCAGCACCTGCAGGTCGCCGATATGGCGTGGATCGCGCGTAAAAAGCGGCTCCACCGCGAACGGCCGGTCCGCCTGCACGACCACGTCGACCCACGAGCCTGGAATATCGACACGCGGCAGTTCATCGACGATCTCGTTGACCTGCACGATCACGATGCCGTGACGAAACGCGGCGGCCTCCGCGATGGTCGGTGTGTCTTCGGTGTTCGGGCCCGTGTAGAGATTGCCGTGACGGTCCGCTTTTTCTGCGCAAAGCAGTGCGACGTGCGGCGTCAGGTCCACGAACATGCGTGCGTAAAGTTCGACGTACGTGTAGATCGCGCCGATTTCCAGTTGCCCGTCTTCGAGCAGTTGCGCGACGCGCAAGCTCTGCGGCCCGGCAAACGAGAAATCCACTTTATGCGCGATGCCGCGTTCGAACAGCGCCAGATGCTCGGGGCGGCTGATGCTCGATATGAGCAGATGCACGTCGTGAAGCTTCTGCGGATCGACCTTCGCCAGCGAGCGCGACAGAAAATCCGCCTGCTTCTGGTTGTCGCCCTCGAGCGCGACCCGGTCGCCTGGCTGGATCAGCGTTTCGAGTGCATCGACGATGCGGTTGGGCGGCAGGACGCCGTCTTCGAGCCATGGCGCGATAACGGCGAGGCGGCGGTTCTTTTCGTCGCGGCGCGTGGTCCATGAACGTGCGGCGGATGACGCTTCAGCGGATGGGTTCATCGGCTCAATCAGCTCCCGGTGGTGATGCGCGGGGGTCTGCCGCGCGGCTTGGGCCGGTTCGCGAGCGCGGCTTCCGCCTGCGCGCGTTCGGTCAGGAAACGGTGAAGCAGATCGCCCGTGCCGAGCAGATGCGCAACGACGAGCGCTTGCGCGCCCGGCACGTCGCGCCGTTGCACGGCGTCGAGCAATTCGCTGTGTTCATTGTCGGATTCGCCCTTGTAAGAAGGCAAACCGAATTTCAGGCGCAGATACCGTTCGCCACGCCGATGCAGCACGCGGATCAGGTCTTCGAGTTGAGGACGCGCGGCCGGCGCATACAGGCTCATGTGGAATTCGGCATTGCGCGCCACGTATAGCGACGGGTCCGGCTCGCGCTCCGCCGCGCGGCACAGCGCCGCGCATTCGCGCAGCGTGGCCGCCGTGTGTTTGGGTATTGCCAGCCCGATCGCAAGGCTCTCCAACGCGGAGCGGATCTCGTAGATCTCACGCGCTTCATCTGCGGACAAGGGCGCGACAGTGGCACCCTTGTGCACCGCGACCTTCGCCCAGCCTTCGGTCTCGAGCAGGCGCAAGGCCTCCCGCACCGGGATCGCGCTGACCGAAAAGTGCCGGGCGAGCGCGTCCTGGCGCAGCGGCGCACCGGGCGCCAGCGTGCCGTCGATAATTGCCTCGCGCAGCGCCTCCGCAATTACGCGGGACGTGCTCTCCCGTGGCGCGGCTGCCGGAAGAAGCGGGGCGCGCACGGGGGCATCCAGGGGAAAACCATCTGTTGCGTCGTTCATAGTTCAAATATTATATACAAAACGACGCTAATTAAACGCGGGCAAACCCGGAATTTCTCTCCGGGCCCCGCAGGGTGCTGCGGGCTTGCACGGCAACCATGGCTTCACGACAGCTCGTGTCCGGCCGTTTCCCTTTCATATGCAGGTAACAGCAGGCAGGAGGAGCACGATGAGTTCACTCACCGACCGCACGTCGGCCGCACGGCGCCGCACGCCGTTGAATCGCTCGCAGATTGCGGGTTTTTGGGGCGCTTGGGCCGGCTGGACGCTCGACGGCATGGACTCGTTCATCTACGCGCTCGTGCTCACGCCGGCGCTGACCGAGCTATTGCCGCGCTCCGGCTACGCGGCGACGCCCGCCAACATCGGACTGGCCGGTTCTATTCTGTTTGCGCTGTTCCTGGTCGGCTGGGGCATGTCCTTCATATGGGGGCCGCTCGCCGATCGCTTTGGACGAACCAAGGTGCTGGCCGGCACGATCTTCACATTCGCGATTTTTACGGGGCTTGCCGCGACTTCTCACAACGTGTGGGAGTTGGGCATCTATCGCTTCATCGCGGGCGTCGGTATAGGCGGGGAATGGGCGCTCGCCGGCACCTACGTGGCGGAAGCGTGGCCGGAGGATCGTCGCAAGATGGGCGCCGGCTATCTGCAAACGGGGTATTACGCGGGCTTCTTCCTGGCCGCGGCGCTGAATTACACAATTGGCGTGCACTTCGGCTGGCGTGCAATGTTTCTGACGGGAGCCGTGCCGGTCGTCGTCGCGATTCTGATTTTGTTGCGCGTTAAGGAATCCGAGAAATGGCAGAAGGCCGAGGCGCACGCCGAACGCGCGAAACCGCTGCGCGAGATCCTGGGACCGGCCTACCGGCGGCGCACATGGGTCGCGTGCATTCTGTTGACCATTGCCATTATCGGTTTGTGGGCGGGGGCCGTATATGAGCCGTCGGCGGTCATCCAGCTTGCGTCCAAGGCGGGCATGGCGAAGAACGATGCAATCAAAATGGCGTCGCTCGCAACGGGCTTGCTGTCCATCGGCACGATTCTCGGATGCCTCGCACTGCCGCCGCTCGCGGAACGCTTCGGCCGCCGCAAGACGCTGGCGTTTTACTTCGCGGGAATGGCGGTGGCGATCACCGGCAGTTTCGGCTGGGCCTTCTATTTGCCGAATGGGCTCGCGCCGTTCATCGCCTGGCTGTTCGTGCTGGGTTTCTTCGGCGGCAACTTTGCGCTCTTCAGCTTGTGGCTGCCCGAGCAGTTCGAAACGCGCGTGCGTGCGACGGCGTTTGCGTTCTGTACGTCGTTCGGACGGTTTGTTGGCGCGGGCGTGAACTTTCTGCTTGGCGCGGCGGTTCTTCACATGCACACGCTCGGCGTGCCGGTTGCTCTGACGGCGCTCGTGTTCGTCGCCGGTCTGTTTGTCATTCCGTTCGCGCCGGAGACGAAGGGTGAAGTGCTGCCGCAGTAAATCTGACGGGCTTCGCAACGCGGTGCCGGCTGTTTGCCGGCACTTATTTATCGCCAAGCCTGAACCTGCGACTCACTCTGCATGACCCCGCGCGCGCCGGTGCGGGAGCAGCAACGATACAAGCGGCCAGCCGAGATTCACGCCGAGACTCGCGATCACGATGAGCGCCATACCCGCGAGTTGCGGCAGCGAAAGCGCGCGGCCGTACACGATCGCATCGACGGCAATCGCGGTGAGCGGATAGACGAACAGCAGCACCGCGATGATCGGCGTGGTGAGCTTGGGCAACGCGCCGTAGATCAGCACATATGAAAGTCCCGTGTGCAGCACCCCCATGCCGACGATCCAGAACCACTGCATTGCCCCGATGTGCACGGCGTCAAAGGGCGCAATAAGCGGCGCGATGATCGGCAGGAACACCACACCCACCGCGCATTGTGCGAGTGTCAGCAGGTGCGGGCGCAGGTCGCCGAGTCCCTTGGCGATCAACGTAACGCTCGCATACAGCACCGAGCCGGCCAATGCTTCGCCGATGCCGATCAGATAGCTCGTATGGCCTTGCAGATTTTCCGTGGCCGCGACACCCGACGCGAGCACGAGTCCGACAAAGGCGGTCGCGATCCAGCCAAGCCGATCCGCGCCTAGCCGTTCGTTGAAAAGCGCGGCGCCGATCAGCACGACCCAGAACGGCTGCACGTGGAACACCACGGTCGCGACCGCGATGCTGGTGCGATGGATCGCATCGAAAAAACCGACCCATTGCGTGACCATCAGTACGCCGGAGATCAGCGCGAGTACGACCGTACGCCGTTTGAAATGTGCGCGCGTGAAGAAGCCCTTCCACGCGCAGTACGCGGCCAGCGAGAGGAATCCGAACAGGCAACGGAAGAACACCAGGGTCAGCGCACCGAGCCGCGCTTCCTCGACAAAGACGCCGAGCGTGCCCATCAGCAGCCCTCCGCCGGCCAACGTGATGGCGCCCTGTTGACGTTGGGTGAGGGTCATGCCGATCGTCTCCGTGAAGTGATGCAGCCAAGTATTGCGCGGGTTGCGCGGCCATCACAAACGAATTAAATTGAGAAATTCCATAAGCGGGATTGATAAATCATGCACCCCGAATTCGACGCCGATCTGCTGCGCACTTTCGTCGCAGTCGTGGATACGGGCAGTTTCACGAAAGCGTCGGCAACCGTTCACCGCTCGCAGGCCGCAGTCAGCATGCAGATCAAGCGGCTCGAAGCCATGCTCGGCACCACGCTGTTCGCGCGCAACACGCGCAACCTGTCGCTCACGCGGCCCGGCAATACGCTGCTCGAATATGCGAGGCGCGTGCTGGCATTGCACGAGGAAGCGTGGTCGGCGATCGTTCGGCCCGAAGTTACCGGACGCGTGGTGCTCGGCGCGCCGGACGATTACGTGTCGTCGCTGTTGTCGCCGGTGTTGCGGCGATTTTCGAATCTCTACCCGCACGTGGAGATCGAAATCGTCTGCGCTCAAAGCACGTCGCTCGCGCCGATGCTGGCCGACAACAAGATCGATCTCGCCTTTGTCACGCGCGACCGCAAATTGCGCGGCGAATTCGTTCGCAGTGAGCCGATGGTGTGGGTAGGGGCTAGCGTCGATACGCCGGTACTGGCGGCGTCGCCGTTGCCCGTCGGGCTGTACGAGCCCGGCTGCGTGGCGCGGCAGCATACGCTGGCCGCGCTCGACGGCGCGCGGATTCGCTATCGCGCGGCATTCAGCAGCGCGAGCCTGATGGGTCTCGTCGCAACGGTGGACGCGGGTTTATCGGTGGTGGCGCTCACGCGTTGCAGTGTGCCGCCGCGCCTCGCTGTTCTCGGCGAAGCACAGGGCTTGCCGAAGATAGAGCCGCTGGAAATCGTGGTCGCGCGCAGCGTGAAGTCAGATCGGCCGACCTGCGATTATCTGGCCGCGCAGATGGTTCAGGATCTGTCGTTACGCAACCAGCCGCGCGGGGCGGCGGCCGCGCAGTGAACGGTTGCAGCCGACTTCACGCGTCCGGTCGCAGCGCGATGCGTATCAGAACGCGATGTTCGTGCGCAGGCCGACGACGAACGTGTTGCGCAGCGGCTTCGTCGGATCGTTCGGATTCTGACCGGCGCCCGCATTGAAGGTGTATTGCGCGTCGGCCTGAAGCATCCACCACGGGGCGATCTGGTACTGGTAGGTCGCTTCGAGCGCGGTTTCACTCGTTCGTACACCGTACGGGCCGCCGCTGAATGCCAGGTTATCCTGATCGATCCCGTGTGCGTGGTTGCCGATCTTGATGTACGTGAGCGCCAGACCCGCGCTGTCATTGTCGCGGCCGGCGAACGGCGCTTTGAGCACGACGCCAAGGTTAGCCGCGACGCTCACCAGATTGCGGTCACCCGGTGCGCCCATCACGCGAGCAAACACGCCGAGGCTGCGCGCTTCGCCCGGGTTGGGCCGCCAGATCATCTGATCGGCCACCGCATAGAAGCTGTAGTCGCCGCGATGGTTCGCCGCGACGCCCGTTGACGCGGGACTTGCGAGCGACACACCGTTGCTGTCGTAGCGTGGGTCCGCGAAATGGCCGTTGTTGTACCAGACACCGATCTTGTAGGTGCCCGGCAGTCCGCCTCCTCCGGTGCTCGCCGCAGGTGGCGTGTCGCTGTCCGCTGGCTGATTGATCGCATACTGCAACTCGCCGATGAACAGCGTGCCGTTATGCAAGTTGAAATTAGTCCCGCTGCGGTTGTTCGGATTGTTGCCGAGCGGATCGCCGTCGAACACACCGGCGAGCGCCGTCAACGAAGGCGTGATCTGTCCGCGCACGCGCACGCCGAGCGCCGACAGCGGATACGCCGGCCCGCCCGACGGCATGTCGTAAGTGGGCAGCGCGGGCCAGCCGAACATCGTGTTGATGAAAAGCGCGGAGTACGTGCTGGAGATGAACTCCTGGTCGATACTTTGCTGACCGACCTTCACGTCGATCCGTTTGTTCAGGAACGACTGCTGATACCACAGCTCCCACAGGCGCGTGCTGTTTTCGGCTTCAATGCCGCTTGCCGTATTCAGCGTGCCGAGTTTGTCACCGCTGAAGTTGCCGCCGTGAATCTGCAATGCGCTCACGTTGAACTGGCCGCCCGGCAACCCGAACGCCTTGTCAGTATCCAGTTGGACAGTCGCGGTAGTCACGCCGTCGTACGCGGCGCCGCGCGCGAGGCCGCCGCGCAGGTTGCCAAGCAGTTCGCTGGTTTCAGTGAGCGCGAAGCTCACGCCATATTTGCCGAGCCACGGGCGCAAGCCGCCCATGTCGCCGAACATCTGGTCGCGGCTCCAGAAGCCGGTCTCGCTGGCCGCGGCTTTGCCCGTATCCGCGCCTGCTGCTTCGTTTGTTTTGCTTGCATCGCGCGCGGCATCGGCATTTGCGCCTGCGTTGGCATCGCCTTGCGCCATTGCCGCACCCGAAGTGCAAGCCCAAGCGAACGCCGTGCACCACGCGATGCGGCGAATCGAACGCGTGCGGCTGCGCCCGGCCGCCTTGCTGCCAGATGACAGCAACTCGAAGCGGACAGGCAAGGATGCAACGGGGCGAATGGATCGGGCGAGCTTCATCAAAATGCCTTTAATGTTGTTATCGACTGCTTTCGTGCGCCGCGGCGTTAAACAGCTATTTAACCGGACGCAGGCCGGCATCGGTTCGCGCGAACCGGACAATGGGCGTGATCGTACCGAGGCATGTACCGGTGCGTCAACGAGAGGCAAACGACTCGCGTCAACATACAGGGGACTCACGCGTCGAAAATTTGTGCGAACGCGTATCGGTGCGGCTTGTCGAACCGCACGAGTTTCCGCAGTCTCTTACAAGGAGTTACATATGAAGCGTGTCCTTCTGATTTCGTTGCTGGCGAGCGCCGGTCTTTTCGCAAGCGGCGTTTCGAACGCACAGTTGAATCTGAAGCAGTTCGGCATTGGTGGCGGGGACACATCCGCGGATGCTGGCGCGGCATCGTCTGGCGGCATATCGCAGTTGTTGCAAACGTACGTGGGTGCGAATCAGCAGGTGCTGAGCGGGCAGTCGTCGCTTGCGTCCGCAATGGGTCTGTCGAGCGCGGCCGGGCAGGCACAGCAGGCCGCGGGCTTGCTGAGCGGTGGTACGCCGTCGGTCAGCCAGTTGACGCAAGTGGGCAGCACGCAGCAGTCGCTGTCGCAAACATTGACGCAGGCATTTGCCAGCCGCGTGGGTGGAACGGGCAACGCAACGCAAACGCCGGTGAACAAGCAGGCGTTCACCGACGGCTTGGCGTCGCTCGGTAAAGGCGTCAGTCAGTATTCGAGCTTGCAGTCGGGCCTCGGCAGCATCGGACAGATGAATCCTGCTTCGCTGTTGCAGGCCGGCATGAATCCGCAGACCGCGCAAAGCGCGTCGTATATCGCGCAATCGGCACCGGGGCAGTTGCAGTCGCTGATGTCGACGCTCAGTTCCGCGGTACAGTTCGCAACGAGCAACGGTATCAGCGTGCCGTCGATCGCGAAGTCGGCGCTCGGAGGCGGACAGTAGCGCAACTAGAACCAGACGGACGACGCCTATGTCACACACACTCAATCTCGACAACTACTTCGAGCGCATCGGTTATACGGGTCCGCGTGCGCCGACGCTCGAAGTGCTGAAGGCAATTCACCGGTTGCATCCGCGAGCCATTCCGTTCGAAAACCTGAATCCGCTCACGCGTCGCGCAGTGAAGCTGGATCTGGAATCCGTCGAAAGAAAACTCGTCGACGATCGCCGGGGCGGCTACTGCTTCGAGCAGAACGCGCTGCTCGCGAACGTACTGGTCGAATTGGGCTTTCAGGTCACGCCGTTGATTGGGCGAGTGCTGTGGGGCCGGGAGCCCGACGCGGTTCCACCTCGTACGCACATGGTGCTGCGAATCGATGTGGATAACGAAGCATGGATCGCGGACGTGGGTTTCGGCAGCGTTACGCTGACATCGCCGGTGCGATTGACGCCGGGTCTTGCGCAACGCACGGACCTGGGCATCTTCCGTCTCGCCGACGCTTCCCACGACGCGCTGTATCTCGAAGTGCAGGCGCGCGATCAAACGTGGTCGCGCGTCTATCGCTTCGATTTGCATCCGGTCGAGTGGATCGATTACGAAACGTCGAACTGGTACACGTCGACGTCGCCGGAAGCGATCTTCGCGAACAATCTCATCGTGTGCCGCGTGTTGGACGACACGCGCCTCGCGCTGCTGAACGATCAACTGAACGAGCGCGCGGCGGACGGCAGTATCGTCCGCGAGCAGCGCCTTGCAAGCGCTGACGAACTCGCGGCCTGTCTGCACGAACGCTTCGGTCTGAAGACCGGCGACATCGACCTGGCGGAAATATTTGACCGCGTGCGCGCGCGGGCCGATTCCGAGTAATTCCTCGCCCGCACCGTCGGTCCTTTCATTGGGCCGACGTATCCCCGCAGCGCACCTCCGCGTTCCATTCGTCAAACCTGTCTAGACAAAGTGCACCATGCCGACGCATCCGTTGCGGCGCGGGAAGGGTGCGCCTTCGTCGTCGACACCCTCCGAAAGCCCCGATCCACCGCGCCTTATAGGGGCTTACCCGATGATCGGGCAATTTTTCCAAGAATCTGCTTGCGACGGCTTTTTGACTCATGCAGACTTGTCTATACAAATTCAGCGGCGCTCAGAACGCTGGTCCGCATTCCGGTTCGACGGTTTCCTCAATCAAAGGAGTTTCGACGTGAAAGTGAAACGCACCACGGCAGCAAAAGCATTGATCGGCGCCGTGCTCGGCGCCGCGGCGATTTTGGGCGCACCGGCGCAGGCGAAGGAATGGAAGACGGTGACGATCGCGCTCGAGGGCGGATATGCACCGTGGAACCTGACCTTGCCCGGCGGCAAGCTCGGCGGTTTCGAGCCTGAACTGGTTGCGAACCTCTGCGAGCGCATCAAGCTGCAATGCAACCTGGTCGCGCAAGACTGGGACGGCATGATCCCGGGTCTGCAGGCCGGCAAGTTCGACGTGTTGATGGATGCGATCTCGATCACGCCGGAGCGCGAAAAGATCATCGCGTTCTCGAAGCCGTATGCGGCCACGCCCGCCACGTTCGCGGTGGCCGACGCCAAGGTGCTGCCCAAGGCCGCAGCGGACGCGGGCGTCGTAAAGCTCACGGGCGATCCGAAGTCCGATCAGCCGACCGTCGACGCGCTGCGCAAGCAGTTGAAGGGTAAGACGATCGGCATCCAGTCCGGCACTGTCTATACCAAGTTCATCAACGACGGCTTCAAGGACATCGCCACGATCCGCGTCTACAAGACGTCGCCCGAGCGCGACCTCGATCTGGCGAACGGTCGTATCGACGCGTCGTTCGACGACGTGACGTACTACGCCGCGAACATCGACAAGAAGGAAACCGCATCGATCGTGATGGCCGGCCCGAAGATCGGCGGTCCGATCTGGGGTCCGGGTGAAGGCCTCGCGTTCCGCAAGCAGGACGCCGACCTGAAAGCGAAATTCGACACCGCGATCAGCGCGGCGCTCGCCGACGGCACCGTCAAAAAGCTGTCCGCGAAATGGTTCAAGACCGACGTCACGCCCTGATTCACGAGGCGTTGCACGAATGCTGCATGGGTGGGCGCGAGCTTGCGCGTGCAGCTGTTTCATCGTCCGTCAAGACGGGAGGTAGGCAATGGCTCTGATACAGATTCTCGGCTTCGGGCCGGAAGGTTGGGGCGGCGTGCTGCTGCTCGCTGCGTTGATGACTGTCGCGCTCACGCTCGCAGCGCTCGCGGTCGGGGCCGTATTCGGCGCCCTGGTCGCTGCGGCCAAGCTGTCGCGTCTGCGCACACTGCGCGTGATCGGCGACATCTACACCACGGTATTTCGCGGCGTGCCCGAACTGCTCGTCATCTACCTGTTCTACTTCGGCGGCTCGACGCTTGTGACGACCGTGGGCCAGTGGTTCGGCGCCGAGGGCTTCGTCGGCGTGCCGCCGTTCGTAATCGGCGCGCTCGCTGTCGGCATGATTTCCGGCGCGTATCAGGCGGAGGTGTATCGCTCGGCGGTGCTCGCGGTATCGCGCGGCGAACTCGAAGCGGCGCGCTCCATCGGCATGCCTACCCTCACCATGGCGCGCCGCATCCTGATTCCGCAAGTGCTGCGTTTCGCCTTGCCCGGCATCGGCAACGTATGGCAACTGAGCCTGAAAGATTCCGCGCTGATCTCGGTGACGGGTCTCGCCGAACTGCTGCGCACGAGTCAGGTGGCGGCGGGCTCCACGCATCAATACTTCACGTTCTTCGTGGTCGGCGGCGCGCTGTATCTGCTGATGACCAGCATCTCGAACCGGGTCTTCAACCACGCCGAGGCACGCGTGGGCCGGTCCTTCAAGCGCAACTTCGCGCGCAACTGACGGCGACGGCATCATGAACTTCGACTTCGATTTTCTGCTCGACACGGTGAAGCAACTGCTCGCCGCCGTGCCGACCACACTCGGCCTGTTCTTCTGTTCGCTCGTTCTCGGGGGGCTGCTGTCGCTCGTGATCGTCACGATGCGCGTGTCGCCGCACTGGCTGCCGAACCGTTTCGCACGCGCTTATATCCTCGTGTTCCGCGGCTCGCCACTGCTGATCCAGATGTTCCTCGTGTACTACGGCATGGGTCAATTCGGCGTGATCCGCGAGAGCTTCATGTGGCCGGTGCTGCGCGAGCCGTATATGTGCGCTGTTTTATCGCTCGCGCTCTGTACCGCTGGTTATACGGCCGAGATCATTCGCGGCGGCCTGATGGCCGTGCCGGTCGGTCAGATCGAGGCGGGTTACTCGATCGGTCTGTCGGGCTTCGGGCTGCTGCGCCGCGTGATCGGCCCGATTGCACTGCGCCAGTGTCTGCCCGCTTATTCGACCGAAGCCGTGCTGCTCGTCAAATCCACCGCGCTCGCGAGTCTCGTGACGGTGTGGGAAGTGACCGGCGTCGCGCAGCAGATCATTCAGCAAACGTATCGCACGACCGAAGTGTTTATCTGCGCCGCGCTGATCTATCTGTTCCTGAACTTCATTATCGTGCGCGCACTCGGCATGCTTGAAACGCGACTGTCGCGGCATCTGCGTGCGGCGCCCAGGCAGACCGCGCCGAGCCGGCCAGTGTCCGCCACTACCGAAGCACGCCGCGCCGCGCCCTGAGCGCCCGGCCATTCCGGATGAACCTGGAGAATTCCATGAACGCTACGGCACCCGTTGCACTGTCGGTCAAGAACATTCACAAATCGTTCGGCGACCACCACGTGCTCAAAGGTATTTCGCTCGACGCTCATCAAGGCGATGTGATCTCGATTCTCGGCGCGAGCGGCTCGGGCAAAAGCACCTTCTTGCGCTGCCTGAATCTGCTGGAGACACCCGACGACGGTTCCGTCGCGCTCGCCGGAGAAGAACTGAAAATGAAGCGCCGCGGCGACGGCAAGCTGCAACCGAGCGACCGCCGCCAGGTGGACCGCGTGCGCTCGCAACTCGGCATGGTGTTCCAGAACTTCAATCTCTGGTCGCATATGACGGTGCTCGAAAACCTGATCGAAGGGCCGATGCGCGTGCAAAAGCGCAGCCGCGCCGAGTCGGTGGAAGAAGCCGAGGCGCTGCTCGCGAAAGTCGGTCTCGCGGAAAAGCGCGGCCACTATCCCGCGCATCTGTCGGGCGGTCAGCAGCAGCGTGTGGCGATTGCGCGCGCGCTTGCCATGCATCCCAAAGTGATGCTGTTCGACGAACCCACGTCGGCGCTCGATCCCGAACTCGTTGGCGAAGTACTGCGCGTGATGCGCTCGCTTGCCGAAGAAGGGCGCACGATGCTGGTCGTCACGCACGAAATGGGTTTTGCGCGGCACGTGTCGAACCGCGTGATGTTCCTGCATCAGGGACAAGTGGAAGCCGACGGCACGCCTGACGAAGTATTCGTCGAGTGCAAGTCGGAGCGCTTCCGTCAGTTCGTGTCGAGTCATCAGGACCGCACGACCAACTAATCCGTATCGCCACGCACTCTACCGAGCAGAGCAACATCATGGCCGTGATCCGTTCCGATCGTCCTCTCGACTGGGCCCAGGTGGCGGCGGTCGCCGCCGGGGAGCCGCTCGAACTTTCCGCCGACGCCCGCGCGCGCATTGCGGCGGCAAATGTACTGGTGCAACAGATCGTCGAGCGCGGCATTCGTGCGTACGGCGTCAACACGGGCGTGGGTGCGTTGTGCGACGTGATCGTGTCGCCCACCGAACAGCGCACGCTGTCGCGCAACATTCTGATGAGTCACGCAGTCGGTGTCGGCACGCCGCTCGGTGTCGCCGAGACGCGCGCGATCATGGCCGCCGCCGTCAACAATTTCGCGCATGGGCACTCGGGCATCCGTATCGAGGTCGCCGATCAACTCGTGGCCTTGCTCAATGCGGACTGCTTGCCTGAAGTGCCGGCGTTCGGCTCGGTCGGTTATCTGAGCCATATGGCGCATATCGCGCTGGTGTGCATCGGCGAAGGTCATGTGCGATATCGCGGCGAGCGTATGAAGGGCCGCGACGCGTTGCACATGCTCGGCCGCGAGCCGCTCGTGCTGGAAGCGAAGGAAGGCCTCAGCCTGATCAACGGTACGCCGTGCGTGACCGGGCTTGCCGCATTGGCGCTTGCACGCGCGGTGCGTCTGCTCGATTGGACCGATGTCGTCGCCGCAATGAGCTTCGAGAATCTGCGCGGCCAACTGGCAGCATTCGACGAAGACTCGCTCGCGCTGCGCATTTCGCCGGGGCTGAACCTGGTGGGCGAGCGCATGCGCACCGCGCTTGCCGACAGCGGCATTCTCGCGGCCGTGGTCGGCCAGCGAACGCAAGATCCGCTCAGCATGCGCACCATTCCGCACGTGCACGGCGCGGCGCGCGACGTACTTGCCGCGACCGCCGACGTGGTCGATCGCGAACTGGCGTCGATCACCGACAACCCGATTGTGGCGGGCACGCCGGAAGATCCGCGCGTTTATTCGCAGGCGCATGCGGTGGGCGCATCCATTGCGCTCGCGATGGACAGCCTCGCCACCGCCATCGCGCAGGTCGCCGCAATGGCCGAACGGCGGCTCGATCGTCTCGTCAATCCGCTGGTGAGCGGCTTGCCCGCGTTTCTGGCCGAGCCTGGCGGCACCTGCTCGGGCTTCATGATCGCGCAGTACACGGCGGCCTCGCTGGTTGCGCAGAACCGGCGGCTCGCGCTGCCAGCGAGTCTCGACGGCGGCATCACGTCGGGTTTGCAGGAAGATCATTTGTGCCACGCCACGCCTGCCGCATTGAAGGCGCTGGAAATCATCGACAACGCGGGGCGCATCGTCGCGATAGAGCTATTGGCCGCGGCGCAGGCCTACGACCTGCAAGCCACCGACGCCCCACCGGCCCCGCATACGCAGGCGTTGTGGCAGCGCGTGCGGCAGATCGTGCCGACGTATCGCGACGACCGTCCGCTTGCGGACGACATGAGCGTGGCGTTCCGGATGATCGCTGGCGAGACGCCGCCGCCGTTGCCTGGTCCTGACAAGCTGAGGCAACGCAATTTCAGTGTCGTTGCGGACGCGTCTATCGGGAAGCTCGCAGCGGCCAGTAACTTGCCCGCCGCCGCAAATAGTGTGAGCGATAGCGCGGGCCTGATGAACGTAGCCAGCCATGTCGCCATTGCAGGCGGCGCGCCGGTTGTCGCTCACGTGGCCTGACACAGACATATCCGGTGAGCGGGCTTACCCGCCGGCGAACCGACCGAGGTGTCCCCAAGGGACTTACTGCGGGCGTAAAAGCGGTACAACGGATGCGATCCGCAACCCACCCACGAGGTCGGAGTGAACACAACTACAAATGAGCAAAAGCGCGCACAACAAAGCGCGGAGACAGTTGCACAGGCCGGTGCACAAGAGGGTGCACGAGCGGGTGCACATGCGGGTGCACATGCGGCCCCGCAAATAAGCGCGGCAAATGGCGGCAACGCGGACCGCGCCGTGTGCAAGGAGACGCCCGCGAAAGCGATGCCCGCCTATGAACAGATCAAGCGCTATGTGATCCGGCGTATCAGCGAAGGCGACTGGAAGCCGGGCGGACTGATCCCTTCCGAAACGGAACTGGTAAAGGAGTTCGGCGTCGCGCGCATGACGGTCTCGCGCGCATTGCGCGAATTGACCACTGAGCGCGTGCTGACCCGTGTGCAGGGGTCCGGTACGTTCGTCGCGCCGCAGCGCTACGAATCGACGGTGTTGGAAATCCGCAATATCGCCGATGAAATCACCGCGCGCGGTCATCGTCATTCGGCCCGCGTGTTGACGCTCGAACCGAGCGACGACCCGCAGGCGCTCGAAGCGCTCGGCCTGTCGAATGGCCCGGCGTTCCACTCGTGCATCGTGCACAGCGAAGAGGGCGAGCCGATCCAGTACGAGGATCGCTACGTGAATCCGAAGGTGTTTCCGGAGTATCTGCAGCAGGACTTCACCATCGAGACGCCGAATCATTACATGGTGCGCCTCGCACCGATTCAACGCGCGGAGTTTCGCATCTACGCGCAGAAGCCGGACGCGTATGTGCGCCGTCATCTGTCAATGGAGATCGGCGAGCCGTGCTTGCAACTCTGGCGTCGTACGTGGGTCGGCGAAGACGTGGCGACGTCCGTGCAGTTGTGGCATCCGGCGTCGCGCTTTCATCTGGCGGGCAATGTGTGACGGGTCAGCACGGCGCCGGCACGGCGGGAAACCAGGTTGTGAAGCGTGAAGCGTGAAGCGTGGCGCGTCAGCCTTGCCGCTGCGACATATCCGGCGAAAAGCGGCAGCCGAGCCGGTACCGCGAGCCGGGATGTACGAACCGCGCGAACGTCACCGCAACACCGCTCGTCCAGGTTCGACGCACTAGCGTGAGACAAGGTTCTTCCGCGCGAATTTCGAGTAGTCCCGCTTCGGCCTGGGTCGGTAACCCCGCGTCGACAATGTGTTCGACGTCGTGCGCAGGCACCGTTTCGAACAGATACTCCGACGGCCTGATCGACGAAAAATCCTGCTGCAAAAAATCCGGCGCAATGGCCGGATTCACGTAGCGATCCTCCAGTTGCACCGGCAAGCCATTCTCACGGTGCACGCAAACAACATGAAAAACCGAAGCGGCTGGCGCGAGCCCTAACGCATTCGACACGACGACAGATGCAGTCTCGCGCTGCAAAAGCACGGTACGGTAGCTGTATTCGTGTCCGCGTGAGCGAATCTCGTCGCCGATATGCGCGATCATCAGGAGCGTGGATTGCGGTCTTGCTTGCGCGACGAATGTGCCGACGCCCGACACGCGCGTAACGAGCCCTTCGTGCGCCAGCTCGCGCAGCGCGCGATTGACGGTCATGCGCGAAACACCCAGCGTCGCAACGAGGTCCAGTTCGGAGGGCAGACGCTCGCCGGCCTGACGCGCGCCCGACTCGATGATGCCAAGAATATGCTGCTTGACCTGCTCGTAGCGTGCAGCCGGCGCCTCACCTGCAGCGCTCGTACCCGCAGTCGCGTCGCGCGTGCTTTGAGCCGCGGCGGCTGGCGGCTTGCCGTGGGTTTTGTGGCTCTTGCCGCGAAGCATGGAGGACATCGGCAGCCCCTGGTTACTGTCCGCGCAATGCGGTCGGGGCAGGGCGCGCGTTCATAGCGGCTCTGCGTCGTCTGGGCCGCGCGCCCAGAAAGCGTTGCGGTCGAAGTAGTTCTGCAGGAACTGCCGCAAGCGCGGCTGTCCGGCGTCATGGAAAACTTCGCGCGGTTGGCCCTGAACAGCAATGCGCCCCTGGTCGATGAACATGACTTTGTCCGCGACCTGCGCGGCAAAGCCCATTTCGTGAGTGACGACGGCCATCGTCATGCCGTCGCGCGCGAGTTGCTTCATCACTTGCAGCACCTCGCCGACGAGTTCGGGATCGAGCGCCGAAGTGGGTTCGTCAAACAGCATGATGTGCGGCTCCATCGCGAGCGCTCGCGCAATCGCCACGCGCTGCTGCTGGCCGCCCGAAAGTTTCGCCGGGTAAGCATCGCCCTTATTCGAGAGGCCCACTGTTTCCAGCATCGCGTTCGCGCGGCGGCGCGCGTCGGCGTGCGGCAGATGCCGCACGCGCAGCAGCGCTTCCATGACGTTGCCGAGCGCCGTCATGTGCGGCCATAGATTGAATTGCTGGAATACCATGCCGACGTTACGCCGCACGCGATTGATTTCGCCTTGCGTCGCACGCACGCGCTTGCCGTTGCGCTCGCTATAGCCGAGCAGTTCGCCTTCGATGCGCACGTCGCCGTGATCGTACGTTTCGAGCGCAGCGAGGCAGCGCAACAGTGTGCTCTTGCCCGATCCGGAAGGCCCGATGATGCATACCACCTCGGAGCGGGCAATCTCCAGATCGACGCCGCGCAGCACTTCGACTTCGCCGAAGCGTTTGCGAAGATCGCGCACCTGGATCAGCGGCGATCCATGTCGGGCGTGAACGGCGGACGCGGAGGAGGGCATGTCGGCGATAGCGTTCATGAAGTGATCCGATTCCTTTTATGCCATAAAACGCGCGATGCGGGTTTCGGCCCACATGCCCGCGCGCGACGTCAGTTCGACGAGCGCGAGATAGCACACGCACAGCATGAGCAGCGTTTCCACGAAAGCGAAGCTTGCCGAGCCGATGCCGGTCAGCACGAACGTCAACTCGGGGACCGTGACGATGGACAGCACAGCGGTCTCCTTGCTCAACACGATGATGAGGTTGGTGAGCGCGGGCACGATCAACACTAGCATTTGCGGCATCTGGATGCGCCACACGGCCTGTGTGCGCGTCAGGCCGAGACACGACGCCGCTTCGAGATGGCCGGGCGGCACCGATTGAAACCCGGAGCGAAACGCTTCGGCGAAATACGCACTGCCATAGAGGCCGAGACCGAGCACGCCGGCTGTCATCGGTTCGAGCGTGAGGCCGAACGACGGGCCGCCGTAGTAGAGCAAAAACAGTTGCACGAGAAATGGCGTGCCGCGGAAGAGCTCGATATAAAAGCGCAACAGGCCGCGTACCCAGCGTCCGCAAAAGAGCTGCAGCACCGCGATCAGAAAGCCGATCACCATGCCGATCACGACTCCCGCGGCCCAGGTGCCGAGCGTGGTGGTGAGGCCCGCTGCGATCGGCTGAAGATTGTGCGTAATGACGGTGGGATCGAACTGTTGCATAGCAAAGGCTCCGGGCCGATCAGGCGTGCTTCAGACGGAACTCGGCGGCATGCGCGATCAGCGCGAGCGCACCGCAAATCACGAAGTAGATAAGCCCGGCGGCAAGATATGCCTCGAGCGGTCTGTAAGTACTCGCGGCGATGTTCTGCGCGGTGCGGGTCAACTCTGCGACACCGACAACCGAAATCAGCGACGAAGCCTTGATCAGCAGCACCATTTCATTGACGAGCGACGGTAGCGTCAGGCGAAACGCCTGGGGCACGAGAATGCGCCGGAGCGTGTCGAACGGCGAGAGGCCGAGCATGCGTGCGGCTTCTATATGGCCCGGCGGAATGCTGAGAAAACCGCCGCGCAGAATTTCGGCAATGTAGGAGGCCGAGCACAGCGACACCGCGCTGATCGCGGCGACGAGCGGCGATACGTTGATGCCTGCGAACGGCAGCAGGTAATACACCAGCAGCAATTGCACGAGCATCGGCACGCCGCGAAAGAAGAACACATACGCACCGCCGAATCTGCGCGCGGCGCGATTCGGCGACAGGCGCGCTGCGCACACGCCGACCGCGACGAAAAAGCCGATGAAAAGGCCCGTCAGCGAAACGCCGATGGTGGCAAGCGCCGCGTGCAGCAGGAGCGGCATGCCCTGAACGAAGACGGTCGTACTGAACATGGGCGTCGACCTCGCCAATGTGCGTTAGGTACGCATTAAACAGCCACTAGCGTGCGCTGAATATGCGTGTAATGTGCTTCGGGAACGAACTCAATAGTTCGGCGTGGGCATGGTCGTGGGGGCGTCCATTGCAACGCCGAACCACTTCTTCTGCAAAGTCGCGAGGCGTCCGTCGCTATGCATTTTCACGAGCGCCGCATTGAATGCGTCTGCGAGCGGCTTGCTGTCGGCATCTTTGCGCAGGCAGTAAGCAAAGTACACTTTCGCGCCGAACGGCGGCTGCACCACTGCGAAAGTTTCGGGACGCTGTTTGGCGACGTAGGCGATGTTGGTCATTGAATTCGCCACCGCGGCAATGCGGCCGGCGGCGAGGTCGGCATAGGCCTGATTGTTGTCGACGTATTCGCGGATTTCCGGCGGCTTCGGCAACGTGGCGACATATGCCTTCAGCTGATCGAGTTGAGCCGAACCCTTGCCGGCGCCCACGGTCTTGCCCGCGATGTCCGACGATTGCTTGAGCGCGGTGTCGTTCGCGCGCTTGAGCAGCGCGTCGGTGGCGTCTGCAACCGGCAGCGTGTATGTGTAGCGTTCCATGCGCGCCTTGGTGACGGTGAGCGGGCCGCCTACCATATCGAACTTGCCCGCTTCGAGGCCGGGCAGCACGCTCGGCCACGGCAAGTCGATAAAGCGCACCTTCACGCCGAGTTCCTTGCCAACCTCGGCGAACAGATCCTTGTTGAAACCGGCCTGTTGACCGTTTTCGAGGAAGTCGAAAGGTGCGAACTGCATCTCGGTGCCAACGACGAGTTCACCGGCCTTCTTCACTTTGGCGAGCTGGTCTTCCGCATGGGCGGCGACACTTGCGGCGCACAATGCCAGCACGACCAAACGACACTTCCAGCCTGAAAGGATGCTCATGAGATTCTCCGGTTGGCAAAGCGAGGACCGCACAGAGCGGCTCGGCGCAAGTCATGCGAGGCAGTATATACCGCAGTATTCGCGCGAAATAAATAAACCCGCCAGTAGAGAAAAGCCCTTATAGGAAGAGCCGCGCGTTCACTTGCGAGCACGCTTTTGGCGGTATATACCACTGCAATGACCTGGCGACCCGCCGGTCCGGCCGGTCCTCTTACGGAGCAACGCGATGCCTGTGACCCGTATTCCACTCATTGACTTTGCCGGCGTGCGCGCGGGCGACCCGCATGCGTTGCAGCGCGTGGCGCGCGAAATTAGCGAAGCGTGCACGACGATCGGGTTCTTCTACATCGTCAATCACGGCGTGCCGCAAGCGACCATCGACGCGGCGGCACAGGCGGCGCGCACGTTCTTCGCTTTCCCAACCGAGATCAAACGGCGCGCGGCGGTCAACCATCGGCATCGCGGTTTCAATGCGCTTGGCGACGCGACCATGTACCAGGCAAAACGGCCCGATTACAAAGAATTCTTCAGCATCGGACTCGAACTGCCCGAAGACGACCCGGATGTGCTCGCGGGACAGGCGCTACGCGGACCGAACAACTGGCCGGAGTTCATGCCCGAGCTGCGTCCCGCGTTGTACGGCTACTACGAGGCGGTGGGCGCATGCGGCGCCGATCTGCTGCGCGCGGTGGCGGTCAGTCTTGGCGTCGATGAACATTTTTTCGCACCGCGTTATACGAAGCGAATGCAGCGCACGCAGATGGTCTACTATCCGCCGCAGCCGCCTCAGTCGGACGAGGATCAATTCGGTGTCGCGCCGCATACCGATTACGGCTGCATCACACTGTTGTGGCAGGACCAGGTGGGTGGCTTGCAGGTGCGCGAAATCGCTAACGATACGTGGATCGACGCGCCGCCTGTGGAGGGCAGCTTCGTCGTCAACGTCGGCGATCTGCTTGCGCGCTGGACCGACGACCGGTTTCGCTCGACGCTTCATCGCGTGATCAATGCGTCCGGGCGTGAGCGTTATTCGATCGCGACGTTCTACGATCCGACCTACGGCGCAATCGTCGATCCGCGCGATCTGGGCGCGAGCGCGGATCATCCGAAGTATCAGCCGGTGGCCGCGGGCGACTATATCCTCGGGCGCATCAACGATTCGATGGGCTATCGCAAGAAGCACGCTGCCCAAACGACTTAAGCAAACAGGTAACCGAAGGAACACTTGCATGACCGACAACAGCAACGCGAACCCACCGCTCAGCACGGCTGCCCCCGCGGCACCGCTTGCCGCAACGCTCGACGCGCTGCGTGCCGCGCTCGGCGACGAGGCGGTGCGCGTGGGCGACGAGATCGGCGAGCGTGCGCTGACCGACTGGACGCGTCACGCTCCGACCCGGCCTGCCGCATTGCTGCTGCCGCGCAGCACCGAGGACGTCGCACGTGCGCTCGCCATTTGCCATGCCGCCTGTCAGCCAGTGGTGCCGCAGGGCGGTATGACTGGCCTCGCCGGCGGAGCGATTGCGCGCGCCAACGACATCGCGTTGTCGCTGGAACGCTTGACCGGCATCGAGGAAATCGACGCGGCTTCGGCCACGCTGACCGTACGCGCCGGCACTACTTTGCAAACCGCACAGGAAGCGGCGGCGCAAGCGGGCTTTGAACTCGCGCTCGATCTCGGCGCGCGCGGCTCATGCCAGATCGGCGGCAATCTCGCGACGAATGCAGGCGGCAATCGCGTGATCCAGTCGGGGACCGCGCGCGACCAGGTGCTGGGTCTCGAAGTCGTGCTCGCCAATGGCGACGTGCTGACCTCGCTTGGAAAGATGGTCAAGAACAACACCGGCTATGACCTCAAGCACTGGTTCATCGGCTCCGAAGGCACGCTCGGCATCATCACGCGCGCGGTGCTGCGGCTTCATCCGCAGCGCGCCGCGCGTCACACGGCGCTCGTCGCACTCGACGGCTACGATGCGGCCGTCAATCTGCTTCGGCGTCTGTCGACGCGTTTCGGCAACGACATCGGCGCATTCGAAATCATGTGGCCGGACTTCTACGAATTCGGCGTCAAGCTGACGGGCGCGCGTTCTCCGTTCAACGGATCGCATCCGCTCTACGCGCTGATCGAACACGCGAGCTTCGATGCAAGCGACAACGGCGAGCGCTTTTCCGCCGCGCTCACCGACGCGCTCGAGCAAGGCGCGATCCGCGATGCGGTGATAGCGCAATCCGTGGCAGACGCGCGTGCGCTATGGGCAATTCGCGAATGCACCGCCGAATTTCCGGTGCGGCTCGACGCGATCAATTTCGACGTGAGCCTGCCGATCAGCGTGATCGGCGAATTCGTAGAACGTTGCCGCTCGGCCCTGAACGAACGGTGGCCCGGCAATGAGTCCTATTTCTTCGGGCATATCGGCGATTCGAATTTGCATGTCACCGTGGACGGCCATTCGATCCCGGGCGTCGATCATCACGCCGTGTACGCGTTCGTTTATGAAATGCTCGGGCCGCTGCACGGTTCCGTGTCGGCTGAACATGGAATCGGTTTGCTCAAGCGCGAGTTTCTGCCCATCTCGCGCTCGCCTGCCGAACTCGCAGCCATGGCAGCAATCAAGCATGCGCTCGACCCTCACGGCATTCTCAATCCAGGCAAGCTGTTCTGAAATGCGGCGTTAGTGCGCGTTCAGATAGCGCGCAATAGTCGGATAGACATCGACTGCCGCGTTCTTGCCAAAGATGCAGTCGATGTGTCCGTAACCCGGGATCAGATACCGCTCATAAGGCTGCTCGGGAAACGCATCGATGAGCATTTCGTAGGTGAGCGCGGTGCTTTGTGGCACATACGTTTCGTTGCAGTCGCCGTGAATGAAACCGATCGGAATCCGCATGCCTTCCAGGCCTTTCATGCCGCGCGCGCCTTTCAGATAAACGTCGTCACCGTCGGCGTTGACGACGTTGCCCGCCCGTACCATGGCGGCGAGGTGCTTGAACACGCCGACGTCATGTACGCCGAGCAGTTCCTGCAAATTCGAATGAAGTGTCTCGCTCACCTGCGCGTGTTCGTAGAGCAGGCCGTACATGAAAGTCGCGCGATGACAGATCGGGTTGCCGCAGCCCTCGTCGTGATCGACCGGATAGAGCCGCAGTGCTTCGTCGAACAGATTGTGCGGCCACCTTGCGTCCTTTGTGTAGGCGGTGAGGTCGGTCACGCCGAGGTGCTGCATGATGTCGGGAATATGCAGGCCGGCCTTGATCCTGCCGAGCCGGCCGGGCACCGGATGCGCGGCCACCTGTGATATCACCGCCGAGCGCACGCCTTCGAGTCCCGCCATCAGCGACATGCTCAACGCGAGCCCGCCCATGCAGTGGCCTAACGCCTGGATATCCGCTGCGCCCGTCACTTCGCGAATCTTTGCAACGGCTGCGGGAATGTCTTCGAGCGCGACCTTATCGACGTTCGTCGGCACGAGCACGCTCGGCATTTCGATGCTTACGCGAAGATCCACGAGCCACACGTCGTAGCCCGCGGCACACAGATATTCGACGAGGTTGGTGCCGACCAGATCCGTCGAGAAGATGCGGCTCGACACGCCCGAGCCGTGAATCAGCAACACAGGGCGCGCGTTCTTGCGCGCTGGATCGACGTAGCGCGTGAGCCGCAGGTGCGTGCCGTCCGGCGTGTCGAAAAAGAACACCTGTGGCGCCGGCGCACGAAGGGCACGCTTCAGGCGTGGTGCCCCGTTCGGGTCGTAGTACTGCAAAGGCGCAGCAACACCGCCATATTCGCTGAACAGCACGCCAGCGAAGAATTTGCCGAACTTCAACGTCCATTCGAGACGCGTTATCAGATCGGGCGCATTGGTGACTTCGAGCGTGCGTTGCTGTTTCAGAAAGTTTTCCGGCGTGATGACCAGCTTCGCGCTGCCGACAGGCGGCGCGTCGATCGACGGCGCATCGCGAACCTGTGCATACAGCGTGTTCGTCTGCTCCCACAACTCGAGCGGCGACGTGCGTGTAATGATCTTTTGCCCCCTCAGATACCAGGTCTTGCCTTCTGCCGAATTGAGCGTCATTCGATAGTTCATGTTGCGCTCGTCAACGTCATTCGGATCAGCCACGAAGAGATTGAAGGTGCCCTCGGTGATCGTCATTGGCTGCGCGGACAGAGCCGGGCAGGTCAGCGTACCGGCGGTTCTCGCCATATGATCGGGATTGCCAAGCATATCGGCGAGGTCGTCGGATTCGACAGTGAGCGTGAACGCCATGGGGCTTGCGGCGGCCTCGTTCGCGCCAGTCGGCGTGTAGTGGCCGACCATGGTTTCGGTGAAACGCAGTCCGATCTTCTGAGCGGGTGGCGTGCCGGCGGTGCCTTTCGAATCGTAGTCGATCGTCCAGCCGCGCGATGCCGCCAGCAGCGTACAATTGCGCTCGGCGAGCGCAGAGATCGTCCAAAGCGGATTCACGCCGAGCGACAGGGGCATGACCGCGCCGTCCATCACGTAGAGGCCCTCGTGTACGTCGGTGCCGGCTTTGCCGCTAAAAACGCGGCCCAGATGATCGACCACCCCATGCTCCGCGTCCTCGCCCATCGGGCAGCCGCCAAGCGGATGCACGGTCACGGTCCGATTGCCGAAAATGTCGTTCGAAATGGGATCGCGCAAGTATTTGCCGCCGAGCGGAACCGTCGCCTTTTTCAGCGTGTCCTCGACGGTTGCGAAAATGGGCTGCTTGCCCGCGTTTTCCCATGCGATGCGCGGCCGTCCCTTTTCATTCACGCTGATCTGGCCGCTTTCGTCGTCGTGCGCCATCACGAGGTAGCTTTGCGTGTGATTGAGCGCGCCGCGATAGGGTCCGTGCAGCAACCCTTCGACGACCCGTGCGTCGTAAGCAAGCTGCTGTTCTATTGTGCGCGGCCCCGAAACATCCACACCCGAGAGCGGCGCAGCGGCGCCTAGCATGCCGACGAGCGCCGCGCCGATCGGCCCGGCGAGCGAACCTTCCTCGATCACGAAGCCGTCTTTGACGTCCGCGGTATTGCGATGATCGATCAGGCCAGTAATAGTCGGGCCGACCGGAGGTATGTCGCGATCGACATGCGCGCCCCAGCCGACGCCGTTGATCACGTCGTCGGTGTTGTACGCGAAGGCGAGCACGTCGCCGTTGCCGGTGAAGCGCTGGCCGAGCATGCCGGATACGCTCAAGCCCTCGTTGCGCGAACGCAGGAGCAACGCGCTCGAGCCGATTGTTCCCGCCGACACGATCACGATGTCGGCGGTGACGAACAGGTCCGGCGCATCGTAGCTCTCGCGGCCGAGGCGCACGAGCTGGTAGGCGACTTGCCACTTCTGCGTGTCTGCATTGCGCACGACCGAATGCACCGCGGCTCCCGTGAAAATCTGCGCGCCGTGCGCGACGGCATCGGGCAGATAGTTCATGTGCGTGGAATTCTTGGCGTCGTAGTTGCAGCCAGAATTGCAGTCGCCGCAACCGATGCACGCTTTCTGCGGGACGCCGGCCGCGTTGGTGCGGTCCTCGAAGGTAACGGTCACGGGCGGCGTGCTGAAGCGGTCTGCCATGCCGAGCGCCTCGGCGGATTTTTCGAGCGCAACCAGTTTCGGCAATTTGCGGAAGCGCGCGGGGACGGGCGACGGTTCGAGCATGTCCCACGCACGCTGATAACCTTTGTCGCGTCCGGCCTGATCGGCGCGCAACGCGGCGGGCCAGCGCGGGTCGTCCCACAGGCGCGGATCGGCCTTCAACGCGACATTGGCGTTGATCAGCGAAGTACCGCCGAGGCCGCAGCCGACCACGGCGTTGACGTCGTCGTTCACATGCACTTCGAGCAGCGCGAGCGGCGAGCCGATTTGCGCGAGCGCCGTGTTGTATTGCACCTGCTCGGCGCCCTGAAACGGCGTGCGCGGGAATTCGCCGGCCATGAATTCGCGCCCGCGTTCGAGCACGCACACGCTGCGACCCGCGCGCGCCATTCGGCTTGCGGCAATGGCGCCGCCGTAACCCGAACCGATCACGACGACTTCGTAGTGCGATTTCATCGCCGTCATGGCGCTCGATAAGCGGTTCATACTGGACCACCTCGTCAGGAATCGATGCTGGGAAACGGATCCGGGCTGCGCAACGAAGACGGCGCGCTCTCGCGGTTTTTTTATCGTAGGCGGTGCGGGATGACAAAAAAAGGCGCATCGAAGCGATGCGCTACGCGGTGTTGATGCCGCCCCCGGTTTTTGCCTTCTGCGTGGCGCTGATGCATTTGCGCTGTTACGCGGCTACTTCATTCATTTCGCTATCGTTCGATTCTGCCGCAAGCAGGTTGAGCGCAAGCAGAATGGCGCCGCGATTGTCGACGTCTATTTCGATGCCCAGCACGTCGGTGAGCCAGCGGCCGATCTTCGTGTTGGAAAAATCGTCGGCGGTGGCCGTCTTTTTCATGGTGACGCCGAGTTTGACGGCGCGATAGTGATACGAGGGCACACGATGCTGGGCCGCAACCGCAGACAATCCGCCTTTGCCTTCCGAGCACCAGCCAAGGCTGCCGGCCAGCACGATGCGCTCGGGCTCGTCGAGGCTTTCGATAAATGCGCGAGCTGCGAGCCGCACGCTTTGCTCGTTGAGACCATATTGCAGCAGCACGCTTTGCACGGGGTCTTCCAATGCCTGGGCATGCAGATCGATTTCCTGCGCCATGCCGTCGGTTTCCATCGACACGTTGCGTTGATGGCCGGCGCTGCGCAGGCAGTCGATCAGATAGCGGCGGAAATACGCGCACAATGCGTAGCCGTTGGACGGCGCGCTGTCCGCGCAGGCATGCGTTTCCGTGTGGCCGGGCGCGAGGCGCAACACCTTGGAATAAATGAACTGCGCGACCAGTTCTTCCTTGTCTTCGCCGAGCGCCTGCAATTCCAGCGGGTGATACGTGCGCAAGGCCCGCTTGACCAGTTCGACCATCGACACCATCTCGTCGGCGGACAGCTGGGTACGGCGGCGCCATAGATCGGGCAGGATCGCATCGTCGAGATTGCGGACGAACTCGTGGCTCGGAACTGCGCCCATGAAAGCCTCCATTTGGGTAAGGCGAGAAGCGCGGTGAGCCTCGACTGCAGGCGAAGAATCGACGATGGAACTGTTTGGGCCGCGCTATGTTGTGAAAGCAGTATGGTCGCCGCCGACGGCTTCGCATATATGGATTAAGTCGTAGCTGATGGGTAAACTGCCGGGTAAACCATCCGACAGGGCGCCCCTCATTCGTCTGATGAGAAAGCGGTTGCGCCTCGCCGCTGCATTGCCGTAGACCGTGCAAGCTCTTGCGCAACACGCCGGGCCGCGCTTCATGCGAGCACCGGGCTTTCGCGCCACATCACCGAATTTGCCGTGCCCACAAGGAGACCGCGCGATGCGGGCTGACCCGATCCAGCGTGCAATCGACGAAGACCTGGTGCGCGTGCTGTACGCGCAAGATCCGATCGCGTTCTTCTCGCACTGGTTTTCGATCGCGGTGCTGGTTGCCATTTACTGGCCCGCCATCCCCTCGCCGCCGCTTTTCATTGCCTGCTTCGGGTTCTATGCGGCGGCCAATTGTGCGGGCCTCGCGCTGTGGATCTGCAACCGGCGTTATCCGCATCTCGTTTCGCCGCGCGGCTGGATCAATCTGCATGCGGTGCGCGGCGTGCTGCTTTACAGCGCGCCTGGAATCGCCATCTGGTTCGCGTTCCAGAGTCCGCAGAGCGATTTGCCGCTCTTGCACACGGTGATGCTCGTCACGCTGGCAGCGGGCGTGTTCATGTCAAACGGTTTCGACATGCTCAATTTCGCCACCGCCATTCCGTTCCTGCTGTTCCCGTCAATCTTGCTGCACTTCGGCACGCATACGTTCGACCGCACGATTCTTGCCATCGTGCTCGCGTTCTTCTTCTGCGCGATCAACGTGTATGCGCTCAGCTACCGGAAGCTCTTCCAGCAGGTGGTGCAGGCGCGCGTCGATCAGCAGTACCTCGCGGAATCGCTTGCGATGCAAAAGCATGTCGCCGAAGAGGCCAGTCTCGCGAAAACGCGATTTTTCGCTGCAGCGAGCCACGATCTGCGTCAGCCGCTGCACGCGATCGGCCTGCTCGCGGCGTCGCTGAACGATCCGGCGGCGACGCCCGCGCAGCATGCGAAGACCGCCGAGCACATTGTCTATAACGTCGAAGCGCTCAATCAGCTGTTCAACCAGGTGCTCGATCTCGCGCGGCTCGAGAGCGGCGTCACGCAGGTGATCCGTCTGCATTTCCGGCTCTCCGAGTTATTCGAGCGCGTCGGCAGCCAGTATCGACCGCAGGCGGCGGCGAAAGGGCTCGCACTGCGAATAGCACCGACGTCGATGGTGGTCCACGACGATCCGGTGCTGCTCGAACGCGTGCTGAGCAATCTGCTGTCGAACGCAGTGCGCTATACCGAGGAAGGCGCGATCTGGCTCGGTGTCCGGCGCGCGGGGCGAACCACGGGCGGCTATATCGAGGTGCGCGATTCGGGCATCGGCATTCCTGCTGAAGAGCACGAACGCATCTTCGAAGAGTTCTATCAGGTCGCGAACCCGCAGCGCGACGCGCGTCAGGGTCATGGCCTCGGGCTGCCGACGGTCAAGCGACTGGTCGGCATGCTGGGCGGCGAGTTGCAGTTGCGCTCGGCGCCGGGCCGCGGTTCAGTGTTCCGCTTCCCGGTGCAGGAGGGCGACGCCAGCGCAATCGTCGCGAGCCTGAACGAAGCGGGGGCGGGCGGACCGTCGGCGCAAGGGCGGCAGGTGTTGTGCATCGACGACGAACCGTCGATTCTCGAAGGCCTTTCCGCGCTGCTCGGGCGCTGGGGCTGCACGGTGCGCGGCGCACGCGACGAAGCCGCTGCGCTGGCCGCGCTGGCGGACGGTTTCGTGCCTGACGCGGTGCTATGCGATTACCAGCTGGCCAATCACAGGACCGGCGCGCAGGCGCTCACGGCGGTGCGCAGCATGCTCGCGCACGCAGGCCACGAAGGTGTGGTCACGCTGCTGATTACTGGCGACATGGCGTCGGCTGAACTGGCTGCGCTTGCGTTGCAAGGCATTCCGGTCTTGCACAAGCCGGTCACGGCGGCGCGTTTGCGCCGCACGCTGGAAATGCTGTGGCAACAGGCGGAACTCGACAAGGGGCATCAGGGCGCCGCTTCCGAATCGCCTGCGGGCCACAGCGTCGATGCAGGCGGTGAAGGGACCGTGCTGAGCGAAGAGACTGGCGGCGCTCAGGCGACCATGCCGCAAGGCAGGGCGGGTGTCGAAGTGCGGCATCGTCCGCAGAGCGCATCGCAACAGGAAGGGTAGGCGGTGATAGTAAGGGGGTCGCGGGTCTTCGTAGCAGCGCGGCGCCAGGGTCAAGAATGGGCGCAGGCAAGCACGAGCAAAAAGCGGATCTGCGTCACGACGTGCCCGCGGGAGTCCATAAACGCGAGCACATCGCGCTGCCGACCACCGTCGCTACAACGTTTTCCCCGCTTCGAGCCACCCGTTGATCACCGCGATTGCCATCGACCGGTTGTGCACGCCGAGCGCCCGGAAAATCACCGACAGATGCACCTTGACGGTGCCCTCGGCCACGCCGAGTTCGCGTGCGATCATCTTGTTGGTCCAGCCGCGATGCACGAGCCGCATGATTTCCTGCTGACGCGGCGACAGATTTTCGAGCAGATGCTGCTGATGTGGCTGCAACGCCTGCAACTGTGCAATCGGTTCGGTCAGCGTCGCCGTGCTCTGGCCGGCGCCGCCCGGCGCTGTCTGCTGCGACGATCCAGCACCGGCGCGCTCCGCGCATGAGTCCGCGGATTGGGCGTCGCGTGAGCCAAGCAGGCTGAGCGCTTCCATCGGCACATATGCGCCGCCCGACAGCACCAGCTCTATCGCCTTCAACATGACGCTTGCGGGCTGCCGCTTGGGCACGAAGCCGAGCGCGCCGGCGGCCAGCACCGCACGCATCTCGTCCGGCGACTCTTCGGCGGACAGTACGACTACCGGGAGAGCCGGATTCGCCTTCAGCAGTATTTCGAGCGACGACGCGCCGCTCATGCCCGGCATATGCAGATCGACGATCGCGAGATCGTGATCGGCGTCGGGCCGCGCCGCGGCGGCGAGTGTTTCCCAAGTATCGGCTTCGTCGAACTGGGCGTCGGCGTCGAGTCCGCGGAGCATGCCCTTGACGCCTTGCCGGATCAATTCATGGTCGTCCGCCACAAGAAACTTCATGATGTCTCCACGAGTCGGGCTTGCGCGTTGTGGACTACCGCTGTTGCTGGGTCTTGTTTTACTTCTGTTGTCGTGAGTCGCATCATTGCCGGCTACCCCGTGATCATAAGCCGATCGGTGTGGGGCGGCGGGCCTTGCGGCTCGCCGCCCCGGTCATTCTCTGCTGGTGGCATCGCCGGCGCCACGTTTTTATTTACGCCTGATCCAGGCAGGTCTCACTCGCGCATTAGTTCCGGCTTGCTACGTAGACGAGCCGTGCGCGTCGTTTTTGAAGCCGCGGGGGTCCGATACGAAAGCTTATGCGAGCCGGATAAACCGTACGGGCGCTCGCGCGGCGAGCCGTCATTTCACGGCAAACAGCGTCGCATTCATCAGAAGCTTGAAGGCGAAGCCAAGCGACATGGCCGAGCCCACGCCGAGGCACCACAGCGCGATGAACCAGAGCCAGCCCGGCAGCTTGCGCGCGGAGTTAGTGATAGTGATGTTGGTCGCCATGACGCACCTTGCCTCGAAATACCCAGTAACCCATCGTCGTGTACGCGATGATGATCGGCAGAATCACCGCTGCGCCGACCAGCGTGAAGGTCTGGCTGGAGCGCGGCGCGGCCGCGTCCCACAGCGTCACGCTCGACGGTATCGCATACGGCCACAAGCTGACCAGCAGTCCGGCATAACCGAGCAGCACGAGCAGTAACGCGAGGACGAACGGCGTGTTGTGATGCCGCTCCCGCACCGCGCGTCGCATCAGGACCGCGCAGGCCGCGACCATGAAGGGAACAGGCAGTAGCCGATAGAAGAGACCGTCGTGGAACCAGCGCTGCGCGATGTTCGGGTCTTGCAGCGGCGTCCACAGGCTCACCATCGCGATGAAACCGAGCAGCACCACCGTCAGCGGCCACACCACGCGATGCAGGCGGCGCTGCAGGTCGCCCTCCGTTTTCGCGATGAGCCAGCAGCAGCCCAGCAATGCATACGTGACGATGAGCCCGAGGCCTGTCAGCAGGCTGAACGGGGTGAGCCAGCCGAAGGCGTCGCCGGCATAAGCGCCGTCGATCACCGGAATGCCTTGCAGAAATGCCCCGAGCACGACGCCCTGAAAAAACGTCGCGCCCGCCGACCCGCCGATGAACGCGAGGTCCCACATATGCTTCGTGCGGTTCGCCTTCGCGCGAATCTCGAAGGACACGCCGCGAAAGATCAGGCACACCAGCATGAAGATGAGCGGCAAATACAGCGCTGACAATACGGTGGAATACACCATCGGGAACACGGCGAAAAGCGCGGCCCCGCCGAGCACGAGCCATGTCTCGTTGCCGTCCCAGACCGGTGCGACGGTGTTCATCATCAGGTCGCGTTCGCTTTCCTCGGGGAAGAACGGAAAGACAATGCCGATGCCCAGATCGAAGCCGTCCAGCACGACATACATGAAAAGGCCTAGCGCGATGATTGCGGCCCACACTACGGTTACGTCCATTTTGTTACTCGCAGGCGATCAGGGTTAGGCGGCGTCGATCATCTGATCGGCGGCAGAGAAAGGGCGGCGCGCGGTCTGGTTTGGCGTCTGCCCAGGCACGCCGTGCGGCGTGTGCCCAGGAAGCGCCGGGCCCGAACGCATCAGCTTGAGCATGTAATAGATGCCCGTGCCGAATACGAGGAAGTAGACGACCACGAACGCCATCAGCGAAATGCCGACCTGTTGCGCGGTGAGCGGCGACACGGCTTGCGACGTGCGCATCACGCCATAGACGACCCATGGCTGACGGCCGGCTTCAGTGGTCACCCAGCCGGCCAGCAGCGTGATGAAACCGCTCGGACCCATCGCCACCGCGACGCGCTGGAACGACTTCGACTCGAACAGACGCCCGCGACGGCGCAACACCCACGCGGCGACCGACATGACGATCATCAGCACGCCCAGCCCGGCCATGATCCGGAAGCTCCAGAACACCACTGTCGAGTTCGGCCGGTCTTGCGGCGGGAATTCCTTCAGGCCGCGTATTTCGCCGTCCCAGCTATGCGTGAGAATCAGGCTGCCCAGGTGTGGGATCGACACTGCATAGTGTGTGGTCTCGGCCTGCATATCGGGAATGCCGAACAGGTTCAGGGCGGTGCCGCCTTTTTCGGTGTCCCAGAGGCCTTCGATCGCAGCGATCTTGGCCGGCTGATATTCGCGCGTGTTCAAGCCATGCTGATCGCCGACGAACGCCTGGATCGGCGTGAGAACCAGCAGCAACCAGAGCGCCATCGAGAACATCTTCTTGACGGCCGGGTCGCGCCGTCCGCGCAGCAGATGCCACGCGCCCACCGCCGCCACGACGAGCCCGGCGACGATAAACGCCGCGAGCGCCATATGCGCGAGCCGGTACGGGAACGACGGATTGAAGATGATCTTGAACCAGTCGAGCGGAACCACACGGCCGTTCACGACTTCGAATCCTTGCGGCGTCTGCATCCAGCTATTGGACGCGAGAATCCAGAACGTGGAGATCAGCGTGCCGATGGCGACCATCAGCGTCGCGCCGAAGTGTGCGCGCGGACTCACGCGCTGCCAGCCGAACAACATGATGCCGAGGAAGCCGGCTTCGAGGAAAAACGCGGTCATGACCTCGTACATCAACAGAGGTCCGGTGACAGGGCCGGCGAAACTCGAAAAGCCCGACCAGTTGGTGCCGAACTGATAGCTCATCACGACGCCGGACACCACGCCCATGCCGAAGGCGACGGCGAAAATCTTCGACCAGAAGAGGCACAGGTCCTTGTAGTACGCCTTGCCGGTTTTCAGCCAGCGCCATTCGAGCACGGCGATAAAGCTCGCGAGGCCAATGCTCAGCGCCGGAAAGACGATATGAAAAGAGACGGTGAACGCAAACTGGATGCGGGCGAGGTCGAATGCCGATATTGCGGAGTTCATGATCGTGAAGTGCGTGATGCCGCGTGGGCGGACTACGCGCGTCGACCGGTGTCGGTGCGCACTGCGTTTCGCAGATGGCCGAAGATTAGGGGAAGCGTGGGATTTATGCTGCGCCGCGACGTGCGTCAAAAAACCGCGTTGTTTTGTGAGGCGGTGCGGTTCTTGTGCTGCAAGCCATTGACATATATCAGCTTTTTCTTATTGTCAGTTTTGCGATGATTAAGCGGGGTGACGCGATACTGCGGCAATCGACCGCGTCGCAGCAAAGCTATCCGCACGTGGTGCTCCTGCGGACCAGGCGCTTCGGATGCCTCGACCTCGTTCAGTATGTCGTTGTACCAGAAGCCAATGCGAGATCCATGAGAAGTTATACGACATCGCATGAACATTAAACGGTTTACAGCTGAATTCATCTGAGAGAAAGCTTTGAAAGGCGCGTTTTTATCAGGGTAAATGCCTAATTGAATTCCGCTTCCGCATCAGAGATAGTACGTCGTCGTACAACTAGATCGAGCAGTAACCGATCTCACCCAAGCCGAGGTGTGGAGTTATTCCCGCCGCTCGCGAGCCGGTGCAGTAAAGGAACCCCTATGAAGAAGATTGCCCTGAGTGGCGCCGGAGGCCAGCTTGGCTCGGTCGTGCGCGCCGCATTCATTGCGCGCGGCAAGCCGTTGCGTTCGGCGGCGGGCTCGAAGCCGCTGACGCCTCTCGTCGAAGGCGAGGACGTGATGCACGGCGACCTGCGCGATCCGGCTGTCGTCGATCGGCTGCTCGACGGCGTCGACGTGTTGATCCACTTTGCCGGGACGAGCGTGGAGCGTCCGCTGCCCGAGATCATCGAAAACAATCTGCGCGGTCTCGTTGAAGTCTACGAGGGCGCGCGCCGGCACGGCGTCAAGCGGATCGTGTTCGCGAGTTCGAATCACGCGATCGGCATGTACCCGGTGACGGAGCGCCTGAGCCTCGATTGCGAACTGCGCCCGGACGGCTTCTATGGGCTGAGCAAGGTGTGGGGCGAAGCGCTCGCACGCATGTACTGGGACAAGCACGGCATCGAAAGCGTGTGCGTGCGGATCGGCAGTTGTCTCGAGCGTCCGACGGAGCCGCGCCATCTGAGCACCTGGTTCGGTCACGCGGACCTGATGCATTTCCTCGACCGCTGCATCGAAGCAGAAGACCTGGGCTTCATCACGGTGTGGGGCGTGTCGGCCAATACGCGCAGCTGGTGGGACAACAGCGGCGCCGAGCGTCTCGGCTACATGCCGAAGCAGAACGCCGAAGACTACGCCGACGAGGTTCTCGCGCGACCCAATCCGCTCGACGCATTCGGTCAGCGCTTCCAGGGCGGCGGGTTTGTCGGCATCGACTATTCGCGCGACGACGCGGACAGCGGCGCAGGCGATGCAGCCGCTTCGGCCGCGCGGCCGTCCTGAACGATCAGGTATTAGGAGACGCAGCAATGAAGATAAAGGGCATCCGTTGGTGGATGGTCAGTCTGGTCGCGGCCGGGCTCATCATCAACTATCTCGCGCGCAATACGCTGTCGGTGGCCGCGCCGACGTTGATGAAAGATCTGCACATCACGACCGAGCAATACGCTCACGTGGTCGTCGCGTGGCAGCTTTGCTATGCATTCATGCAGCCGGTCGCGGGTTTCCTGCTCGATACGGTCGGCACCAAAATCGGTTTCGCCGCGTTCGCGCTGGCGTGGTCCCTCGCCTGCGCGGCGGCGGCGTGGTCGACCGGATGGCGCAGCCTTGCATTTTTCCGCGGCCTGCTCGGCATTGCCGAAGCGGCTGGCATTCCGGCCGGCGTGAAGGCCACCAGCGAGTGGTTCCCGGCAAAGGAGCGCTCGGTTGCGATCGGCTGGTTCAACATCGGTTCGTCGATCGGTGCGTTGCTGGCGCCGCCGCTCGTGGTGTGGGCGCTGCTGCACGGCCAGTGGCAACTGGCGTTCGTGATCGTCGGTGTAGCGGGCATTATCTGGAGCGTCGTGTGGATGGTGCTGTACAAGCATCCGCGCAATCAGAAACTGCTCGGCGACGGGGAGCGCGACTATATCCTCAGCGGCCAGGAGGCGAAGCACAGCGACGCGGGCGCTCCCAAGCGCAGCTGGTCGGCCATGCTGCGCAGCCGCGACTTCTGGGCGATCGGCATTCCGCGCATTCTGTCGGAACCGGCATGGCAGACATTCAACGCGTGGATTCCGCTGTACATGATGACCGAGCGTCACATGAATCTGAAGGAAATCGCGCTGTATGCATGGATGCCGTTTCTCGCAGCGGATATCGGCTGTGTGCTCGGCGGCTATCTGAGCCCGCTGTTTCATAAGTACGCGAAAGTCTCGCTGTTCACGTCGCGCAAGATGGTGTTCGTGGTCGGCGCGCTGTGCATGATCGGACCGGCGTGCGTGGGCCTTGTCGCGAGCCCGTACGTGGCGGTTGCGCTGCTGTGCGTCGGTGGCTTCGCGCACCAAACGTTGTCCGGCGCGCTGTATGCGATCACGTCCGACATGTTCGGCAAGAACGAAGTGGCTACCGCAACGGGCATGGGCGGCATGGCCGGTTATCTGGGCGCTGCGGCGTTCACCGCGTTGTTCGGCGTCCTGGTCACGCAGGTCGGCTACAGTCCGCTCTTCGTCGTGCTGGCCGTATTCGACATTATTGCGGCCGCCGTGGTGTGTCTGCTCGCGAAAAGCGCGGACAGAACGGCGGAGCCGCGTTGGTCCCAGCCTGGCAGTGCGGTCACCGCGAAGTAAGTGGCGACAAGTAAGCGGGGACAAGTCCGCGGCGTTAAATAAGCGGCGACAAGTCGGCCACGAGCGGGCGCGACGTTCCAGCCTCAGTAGCAACGCAAAGCGGGGCCTTCGTGCGCCGCTTTTCTTTATGAACCGCCTTTCCCGCATCACGGCGATTTTCAATGCGATGACCGCAAGACCGCGCGCGGGAGCCGCACGCAGCCGGGGCCTGTGGGATAATCGTGAGCTTTGCCCGGGGCGCGGCTCAAAAGGTTGTTCGCACGGGCGCTCGAGGGGCCTCCACTCCCTTGGCCCGCTTCTTTCAAGCGATATTCATTCAACCACCACGATGCCCGCATACCGTTCCAAAACCTCCACCGCCGGTCGCAACATGGCTGGAGCGCGCTCCTTGTGGCGCGCTACCGGCATGAAAGACGAAGACTTCTCGAAGCCGATTATTGCGGTGGTCAATTCGTTCACCCAGTTCGTGCCCGGACACGTGCACCTGAAAGACCTCGGCCAGCTCGTCGCACGCGAGATCGAAGCCGCGGGCGGCGTAGCCAAGGAATTCAACACCATCGCCGTCGATGACGGCATT
Source organism: Paraburkholderia caledonica (assembly GCF_000383275.1). Classification (NCBI taxonomy): domain Bacteria; kingdom Pseudomonadati; phylum Pseudomonadota; class Betaproteobacteria; order Burkholderiales; family Burkholderiaceae; genus Paraburkholderia; species Paraburkholderia caledonica. Next base: position 59,824 of record NZ_KB911045.1, read on the forward strand.
GCGATGGGCCACGACGGCATGCTGTATTCGCTGCCGAGCCGCGACATCATCGCGGATTCGGTCGAATACATGGTCAATGCGCACTGCGCCGACGCGATGGTGTGCATCTCGAACTGCGACAAGATCACGCCCGGCATGCTGATGGCCGCCATGCGCCTGAACATTCCCGTGATCTTCGTGTCCGGCGGCCCGATGGAAGCCGGCAAGACGCGCCTCGCCAATCCGAAGACCGGCACGATCGAGTTCAAGAAGCTCGACCTCGTGGACGCGATGGTGATTGCCGCCGACAAAGCGTATTCCGACGCCGATGTGGCCGAAGTCGAACGCTCCGCCTGCCCGACCTGCGGCTCGTGCTCGGGTATGTTCACGGCTAACTCGATGAACTGCCTGACCGAGGCGCTCGGCTTGTCGTTGCCCGGCAACGGCACCGTGGTCGCGACACACGCGGACCGCGAGCAGCTCTTCAAGCGCGCCGGCCGCCGCATCGTGGAACTGGCCCGCCAGTACTACGAGCAGGAAGAGGCGAGCGTGCTGCCCCGTGCGGTCGGCTTCAAGGCGTTCGAAAACGCCATGACGCTCGATATCGCGATGGGCGGTTCCACCAACACGATCTTGCACCTGCTGGCAATCGCGCGCGAAGCCGAGATCGACTTCACGATGACGGACATCGACCGTCTTTCGCGCATCGTGCCGCAGTTGTGCAAGGTGGCGCCCAATACGAACAAGTACCACATCGAGGACGTGCACCGCGCAGGCGGCATCATGGCGATTCTCGGCGAGCTCGACCGCGCCGGCAAGCTGCAAACGGACGTGCCCACGGTGCACGCGCCCACGCTGAAAGACGCGCTGGATCAGTGGGATATCGTGCGCACCGGGGACGAGGCCGTCAGGACCTTCTACATGGCGGGCCCGGCCGGCGTTCCGACGCAGGTGGCATTCAGCCAGAACACGCGCTGGCCCAGTCTCGATCTCGACCGCGCCGAAGGTTGTATCCGCTCTTACGAGCACGCGTTCTCGAAGGAAGGCGGCCTTGCGGTGCTGACGGGCAACATCGCGCTCGACGGCTGCGTGGTGAAGACCGCCGGCGTCGACGAAAGCATTCTGGTGTTCGAGGGCACGGCTCACGTCACCGAATCGCAGGACGAAGCGGTGGAAAATATTCTCGCGGGCAAGGTCAAGGCGGGCGACGTCGTGATCGTGCGCTACGAAGGTCCGAAGGGCGGCCCGGGCATGCAGGAAATGCTTTATCCGACGAGCTATATCAAGTCTCAGGGTTTGGGCAAAGCGTGCGCGCTGCTGACAGACGGCCGCTTCTCGGGCGGCACTTCCGGCCTGTCGATCGGCCATTGCTCGCCGGAAGCGGCAGCAGGCGGCGCGATCGGCCTCGTGCGCGATGGCGACAAGATCCGCATCGATATTCCGAACCGTACGATCAACGTGCTGTTGTCGGACGCCGAACTGGCAAGCCGCCGCGACGAGCAGAACGCGAAGGGCTGGAAGCCTGCCAAGCCGCGTCCGCGCAAGGTGTCGGCGGCGCTGAAGGCCTACGCGAAGCTGGTCATGTCGGCCGACAAAGGCGCGGTGCGCGACCTGTCGTTGCTGGAAGACTGATTGCGATAGCGGCTGCGGCCGATTCTCGTTTCGAAAAAAAACCGCTCATCCGAGCGGTTTTTTTTCGGGCCCGCCGCGCTCGCCTTCTAACGCAGGTCAGTCACATTCGTGTTGTACGTCGTCGAGCCGATGACGACGTTCTTCAACGTGATGCCGTTGACGTTGTACGCATAGATCGGCCCGGGCGTGGTCGACGTGGCCGGTCCCGCGCAAACCGCCGTGCCCAGGTTGCAGTTCGAGATGGTGACGCCTGTGATCGGCGGGATCGTCGGCGCGGGCGTGGGTCCGTTGTAGTCGAACGCAACCGGACCTTGTGCGACGATCGCCTGGAAGCACGAACCGGTGACGCCGCCGGAGGTCACGTTGCTCGCCTGCACATTCGATATGTTCACGTTCTGCACGACGGCAGGCCGCGTTCGTATCGCGTCGTTGGCGGGCTGATAATCGCAGTCGAATGTAATCAGACCGCCTTGGGCCGCTGACGGATTCGCCGCGCTCGCGGTGACCACGCCGAGCGGCACCGTGCCGTTGATCGGGCTACCCGCGAGCAGCGCGCTGCCGTAGCCGCCGCCTTTCAATGCGACGCCGTTGGGCAGCGTCACCTTGTCGACATAGAAGTTTTTCACGAAGCCGCCGCGATTCATGTTCGTCTTGATGCGGATCGCGATGTTCAGCGGATTGGTCGCCCAGTTCTGGTTCAACATTTGCAGATTGCGTGCGTAAATGTTCTGCACGCCGCCGCCCATTTCGCTGCCGAGCGTAATGCCGCCGTGACCGCTATTCATCGTGCAGTTCTGGATGACGTGGTTCTGCGCGGGACCGTATTGCGTGTCGAGATCCTTGCCCGATTTGATCGCGATGCAGTCGTCGCCCGTATTGAACGTGACGTTGTCGCAGAGCACGTTATTGCACGCGTCCGGATCGAAGCCGTCGTTATTCGGGCCGATACTGTTGGTCGTGACGCCGCGAATCACCACGTTCTTGCAAGCGGTCGGATGATGCTGCCAGAACGGCGTGTTATTGGTGCAATAGTTCTCCATCAACACGTTCGTGCAGCCGATAAACTCGACCATGCACGGGCGCAGATAGTGGCCGATGCCGAAGATACGCTTCGCAATCGGAACGCCGGCTTCCGAGAGAGCGGGCAAGTAGTTCTGATCCTGTTGCCATGGCGTCGTCGGGCTCGTCAGCTGTGCGTATAGCGTGTCGGAAATGCCTGGTGCGGCAGTCCGGAGGTCCACATTGTTCGGATTCCGATATACCTGAGAAGGTGTCGACGAGCTCACGCAACCATAGGCGCCATTCGAACCCTTGAATGTCCACCAGCATGTGGCAGTGTTGCCTGAACCGGAGAAGGGCGTCATGGCCTGGCCGTTCAGAACCGAGGTTGCATCTTCGCCGGTCAACGCGATGTTGGTCTGATTGCGGGCGTACACCGGTGAGCCGTAGTTCAGGCAATCATTGGCCTGCCAGCGGCTGTAAAAGAGTTTGCCGTTCGCACCGCAGTCTACCGGGCCGTCCTTCGCATAGTCCGCCGGATTTGGGCTGAAATAGATCGTGCAATTCGCGCTCAGGTGAAAGTTGACGTTGCTGAGCAGCACGATCGGCCCGGCGCAATACCAGGTACCGGAGGGCACCACGACGCGTCCGCCGCCAGCCGCGTTGCAGGCCTGAATCGCAGCGAGAAACGCGGGCCGCGAGTCGAATGACGACGGCGCGTGAGTCTGGTTAAAGCCGGGGCTCGCGGGTGAAGAAGAACCCGTGTACGGATTGGTCGCGGCGACAACGGCGCAAGGCTGTGCGCCGTATTGCGTGACGACGAAGTCACGCGACGGGAACATGGACTGCGTGACGCCGGCGAGCGACGCGATGATTTGCGTCGCCGCGCCGGCACTGCCCCAGATCGGATCTTCCGGTGTCAGGCCCGAACTGCCCGAGCCGCCGCATGCGGACAGGCCGCCGACGAGCGTCGCGCCCGCCGAGGTCCCGGCGAACACCATGAAAGCCCGGCGCCCCGGCGAAGCAGGGTCGGCGCGACCCGAGTTTGCCGATGTCGCCCCTTTGCTGCCGCTTTTATATTGAGTTGCCACGAATGTCTCCATGCCCTTGAGGGCGTTGTAAATAGTCGTCGATGCTCGAAAGCGCGCGGCTCATCTCGACCGCTTGAATTCCATCAGTCATCCTTAACAAATGAAAGAAACGAAGGGATTTTGTCTGCTTGCGATGAGTTGAAACGCAATACGCGCCGCTTTGCCCGTTCGTCGGATTAAACGGAGAAAGCGGCGCGACCGGATGCGCGTGGCGGGTCAGGTTGTTTGCTGGCCGATCTCGTGATTGGCGAGCACTTCGAGCGCGCGCACCATCGCGGAGTGGTCCCACGCCTTGCCGCCGTGCGCGACGCATGCGTTGAAAAGTGCCTGACATGTAGCCGTATTCGGCAACGAGACACCGAGTGTCTGCGCGGTCTGAAGCGCGAGATTCAAATCTTTCTGATGCAGTTCGATGCGGAAGCCGGGGTCGAACGTGCGTTTGGTCATACGCTCGCCGTGTACTTCGAGAATGCGCGACGACGCGAAGCCGCCCATCAGGGCTTCTCGCACGCGAGCCGGGTCCACGCCGGCTTTCGACGCAAGCAGCAGCGCCTCGCCGACTGCCTCGATAGTGGCCGCCACGATCACCTGATTGGCGACTTTGCATACCTGTCCGGCGCCGACCGCGCCGATTAGCGTGACGTTTTTGCCCATCATGTCGAACAACGGCTTCACGCTGTCGAAGGTGGCCTGCTCGCCGCCCACCATGATGGTGAGCGAACCCGCCTTCGCGCCGACTTCGCCACCCGACACCGGAGCGTCGAGATAGTCCGCGCCGGTTTCACGTACGCGAGCGGCGAAGTCGCGGGTGGCCATCGGCGAAATCGAACTCATGTCGACCACTGTCTGTCCGGCGCGCAAGCCGCTCGCCAGCCCGTTTTCGCCGAACAGCACGCGCTCGACGTCCGGCGTGTCCGGCACCATGATGAAGATCACGTCCGCCTGTGCGGCGACGGCGGCGGGGCTGTCGCAAGCCTGCGCGCCGGCTTGGGTGAGATCGTCGGGCACGGCGCTGCGCGTGAAGGCAGCGAGCGTGACGCCGTTCTTGAGAAGATTGGCAGCCATGGGCTTGCCCATGATGCCGAGTCCGATAAAGCCTGCTTTTTGCATGGAATGCTCCGGAGATTTCAAGGCGGCCACGCCTGTGCGGGGTAGTGTGCGCTTAGCGCCCGGTTCAGCTTTGGCCTGCTGGTTTCTGCATGAAGTGTTGGTGGACCGTCTGCGCGGCGTTCCTCAAGAGCCCGAGGTCGGCGCAGACAGCGATGATGCGGCAGCCCATGTCACGATAACGCTCCGCGTCGGCTTGCACCGGTGCAAGAATGCCGCTCGGCTTGCCGGCGGCCTGCGCGCGCTCGAACACATGCGCGATCGCCTGCTGCACGTCGGGATGTCCGGCATTGCCCAGGTGCCCGTATCCCGCGGCGAGGTCCGACGGCCCGACGAAAACGCCGTCGACTCCGTCCACGGCAAGAATTTCGTCGATGGCGTCTACCGCTTGGCGGCTCTCGATTTGCACGATCACGCAGACGTTGTCGTTGGCAATGTCAAAATAGTCGGGTACCGTCGCATAGCGGTTGCCGCGGTGACCCACCGAAACGCCGCGAATGCCCTGTGGCGGATAGCGGGTGGCAGCGACCGCGCGCGCCGCGTCGTCGGCGCTATCGACGAACGGCACGAGGAAGTTGGAAAAACCGCTGTCGAGCAGCCGCTTGATAACGACGCTGTCGTTGCCTGGCGGGCGCACCACCGGCGCGCTGCGGCTGTCCTTGAGCGCCATCAGTTGCGGAATCAGCGTGAGGACGTCGTTGGGTGCATGCTCGGCGTCGAGCAGCATCCAGTCGAATCCGATCACGCCGAGCAACTCCGTGACGATCGGGCTGGCGAGCGAGGCCCAGCAGCCAATCAGGGTTTCGCCTCCGCGAACCGCCTGGCGGAAGCTATTGGGAAGGGACTGATAAGGCTGGCAGGGCGCGGCTGGCATGAACGTTTTCCTCGAACGGCAATGGATCGGGCTAGTTCCGACGATAGCTGACCGCATGTTATAGGTCGTCGTATATCTATTTCAGGTTAGCACCCGAGGAAGGCGTTGTAACGGGCACGTTAACCCGAATCCATGCCGAAGCAGGGCGGTTCCGGTTGCACAGGAACGCTGCTATGTTGTAGGATGACTTATATCTTTAGCATTCAATCCAAAGGAAGAGACATGTCCAGTTCCAGCGAAGTCATCGGTCGGATCACCGGCGAAATGCTGATCGGCCGTCAATCGGTGCGCGGCGCCGAAGAGGCGCTGCACGCATTCAATCCCGCCACCGGTGCGGACATCGCCGAGCCGGTTTTCGGCAGCGGCACGGCTCGCGACGTCGGCCTTGCGTGCGAACTGGCGCAGAAAGCGTTCGATCCGTACCGCCAACTGCCGCTCTCCGTACGCGCGGAATTCCTGGAGCGTATCGCCGACGGCATCACTGCGCTGGGCGATGCGCTCGTCGAGCGCGCGCAGCAGGAGTCGGGCTTGCCGAAAGCGCGCCTCGAAGGCGAGCGCGGCCGCACGACCGGTCAGTTGAAGCTGTTTGCGCAATTCGTTCGCTCGGGCCAGTGGCTCGACGCGACGCTCGACTCGCCGCTGCCTGAGCGCAAGCCGCTGCCGCGTTCCGACCTGCGCATGCAGAAAATTGCGATCGGCCCGGTCGCCGTGTTCGGCGCAAGCAACTTCCCGCTCGCGTTTTCCGTGGCGGGAGGCGATACGGCTGCGGCGCTCGCGGCCGGCTGCCCGGTGGTGGTGAAGGCACACCGTGCCCACCTCGGCACGTCGGAAATGGTCGGCCGCGTGATTCAACGCGTCGCACAGGAAATGGATTTGCCCGAAGGCGTGTTCTCGCTGATCGTCGGTGCAGGCAATTCGGTCGGTGAGGCCCTAGTCGCGCATCCGGCGATCAAGGCGGTCGGCTTTACTGGTTCGCGCGCGGGCGGCCTGGCGCTGATGCGCGTCGCGGCGGCGCGTCCCGAGCCGATTCCGGTCTTTGCGGAAATGAGCAGCATCAACCCGGTTTTCCTGCTGCCGAACGCGCTCACGCAGCGCACCGAGAACATCGCTCGCGGTTTCGTGGATTCGCTGGTGCTCGGCGCCGGCCAGTTCTGTACCAACCCGGGCCTTGCAATCGCTGTCGACAGCGACGCGCTGAAGAACTTCGTCGCCGTGGCGTCCGAGGCGCTGGGCGGCAAGCCCGCGCAGACCATGCTCACATCGGGCATCCATTCGGCGTACACGCAAGGCGAAAGCAAACTGGCCGGAATTCCGGGCGTGGAGACGGTGGCGCGCGGCGTCGACGTGACGGGGCCGAACCAGGCGCGCGCGGCATTGTTCGTGACGGACGCCAAAACGTTCCTCGCCACGCCGGCGCTGGAAGACGAGGTGTTTGGACCGGCATCGACGATCGTGCGTTGCAAGGACGAAAACGAACTGCTGCAGGTTGCCGAGCACTTTGCAGGCCAGTTGACCGCGACGATCCAGATGGACAGCGCCGACGTACCCGCAGCCAGAAGGCTCGTGCCGATTCTCGAGCGCAAGGCTGGCCGGCTTCTGGTCAACGGCTATCCGACCGGTGTCGAAGTGTGTCACGCGATGGTTCACGGCGGCCCGTTCCCGGCTACGTCCGATAGCCGCGCGACTTCGGTCGGCACGACCGCGATCGAGCGTTTCCTGCGTCCGGTCTGCTATCAGGATTTCCCGGCCGATCTGCTGCCGCAGGCGCTGGCTGACGACAATCCGCTCGACTTGTGGCGCCGCCGCGATGGCGAGATCACGCGCAGCTGATCGTTGCGATCGAACTGCGGCTGAAACGAAAAATGGCCGGGGAGGCGACTCCCCGGCCATTTTTTTGCGTACTCGCCGCATATTCGCCGTGTATTCGCCGAGAGAAACGGCGAGGTGCTCAGCGACCCGTCAACTATGGCTTTCTGAAATTTCGTTCGCGCGGCGCAGCCGTTCGCGGCTGTTGGACAGATGCATGCGCATGGCCGCGCGCGCGCCTTCGGCGTCGTGTCGGCTGATCGCCTCGAGAATGCTCTCGTGCTCCAAGTTGACGAGCGACAGGTACGCGTCCGGCTCCGCGCGCGCAATGCCCGCCGAGTCGAGCCGGTTGCGCGGAATCAGCGCGCTGCCCATTTGCGTGAGGATGTCCACGAAATAGCGGTTGCCCGTGGCGCGCGCCACCGAGATATGGAACTGCAAATCGGCGTCGACGCTGTCGCGTCCGTTGTGGCGCGTCGCCTCGATCGCGTCGAGCGCGGCGCGCATGCGTGCGACGTCTTCCGGCTTCGCGCGTTGAGCGGCGAGGCCCGCACATTCCGTTTCGAGGCTGATGCGCAGTTCGAGAATCGACAGCACGTCGCGCAGCGTGGTGGCCGGCACCATGTCGATGCCGAGCTTTTCGCGCTGCGGTTCGAGCACGAAGCTGCCGATGCCGTGACGCGTCTCAATGATCTTGCCCGCCTGCAGGCGCGAAATCGCTTCGCGGATAACCGTGCGGCTTACGCTCAGCGTGACCATGAGTTGCGATTCTGTCGGCAGCTTGTCGCCGGGCTTGAGGGCGTTTGACGCGATCTGCTCGGTGACGTAATTGACGACGAGCTCGGCGAGATTACGAGCGCGTCGTGGCGGTGCCGCGGATGCCAGTGGTGTAGCCATCGAAAACGCCCCTTGAATCAGGTAGTTGCAGAGACTTCGTGCGATCCATTATACCGTCGTCTGACGACTGATTATAGAAAGGCCGGATCATTTAGCGCCGTGCCGCGGCGGGTAAGCGGCGGCGCGCGGTACGGCGCTGCCGGACGGCGACCCGGCGCGGCGCTTAGCGCGGGCGCAATTCCACGCGCTTAATGTCCTTCACGATCACGAGGTAGCTGAACACCGTGAGCAGCGCATTTGCGCCGACGAAAACCAGCGCGCCATTGAACGAGCCGCTCTTCGCCACGAGATAGCCAATCACGATCGGCGTGACGATGCCGGCCACGTTACCGAACATGTTGAAGATCGCGCCGGACAAACCGAGCGCTTCCTTCGGCGATGTATCGGCGACCACCGCCCAGCCGAGCGCGCCGATGCCCTTGCCGAAGAACGCGAGCGACATCAGCGCGACGACGACCCAGTCGGTGGACACGTAGTTGCAGCCGATGATCGACACCGACAGCAGCATGCCGCCGACAATCGGCACCTTGCGCGCGACGGTCAGCGAATGGCCGCGCCGGATCAGCGAATCGGACAGGATGCCGCCGAGCACGCCGCCCGAGAATCCGCAGATCGCGGGCAGCGACGCCACGAGGCCCGCTTGCAGGATCGTCATGCCGCGCGCCTGCACGAGGTAGATCGGAAACCACGTCAGGAAGAAGTACGTCAGCACGTTGATGCAGTACTGCGCAAGATAGACGCCGACGAGCATCCGGTTGCTCAGCAATTGACGCACGAGGGACCAGCCGCCTGCTTTCTCGACGTTTTCACGACGCGCGTTATGTTGGCCGCTCACCACGCCGCCGCCCTGTTCGATGTACTCGAGTTCCGCAGCGGAGACGCCAGGGTGGTCGGCGGGATGCTTCATCACCTTGAGCCAGGTGAGGGCGAGCAGTAAGCCGGCGAAGCCCATCACCACGTAGACCATGTGCCAGCCGAACGCGTGCGTGAGCCAGGCCATCAACGGTGTGAATACGACTGCCGCGAAGTATTGAGCCGAGTTGAATATCGCCGATGCCGTGCCGCGTTCCTTGGTGGGAAACCAGCTTGCTACCACCTTGGCGTTAGCGGGAAAGGCGGGCGATTCCGCCGCGCCCATCGCGAAACGCAACAGGAAGAGACCGGTGACCGCGGCAGCCGCGCTGCCGAGCAGGCCGATCGAGCTTTGCAGCAGCGTGAAGAGCGACCAGAAGAAAATGCTCGCGGCATACACGCGCCGCGCGCCGAAGCGGTCGAGCAGCCAGCCGGCCGGCAATTGTGAAAGCACGTACGCCCAACTGAACGCGGAGAAGATGTAGCCCATCCGGATCGCGTCGAAACCGAACTCGGCGCGCATTGCCGAGCCAGTGACCGACAGCGTCGCGCGGTCCGCGTAGTTGAACGTGGTGATTACAAAGATAAGCAGCAGGATTGCGTAGCGGACTTTCGTGCGCTTCGCAACGTTCGCGGAACTTGCCGTGCGGCTCAGGTCCATGGTCATCTCCTTAGTTCTTATGCAAGGGAGCGGGCATCCGGCCTTGGTGGCGCGGCGTCTCCCGAACGCATGTGCAAAAAACGCCCGGCGACGGTGTTGTCCCCGGGCGCTGTTGCGCTGCCGCCTGTGCGGCACTTGTTTCCTGACCGGCGCGAAATCCACGCGCCGGTCAGGCGCGCAGCATTACTGCGGGCCGAGCGTCTTGATGAGCGCGTCGAGTTGCGCCATTTCTTCTTCGGTCAGATCGGTCAGCGGTGCGCGCACCGGGCCGGCGCTATGGCCAACCAGCTTTGCACCGGCCTTGACGATGCTGACCGCGTAGCCGGCGCGGCGGTTGCGGATCTTCAGGTACGGCAGGAAGAACTCGTCGATCAGCTTGCCGACGGTTGCGTGGTCGTCCGCGGCGATAGCGCGGTAGAAGTCCATCGCCGTCTTCGGAATGAAGTTGAATACTGCCGACGAGTACACCGGAACGCCCAGCGCCTTGTATGCCGCGGCGTAGACTTCCGCGGTCGGCAGGCCGCCGAGGTACGAGAAACGGTCGCCCAGACGGCGGCGGATCGTTACCATGTTTTCGATTTCACCCACGCCGTCCTTGAAACCGATCAGGTTCGGGCAGCGCTCCGCGAGGCCTTCGAGCATGTCGGCGTTGAGCTTGGAATTCGCGCGGTTGTAGATGATCACGCCCATGTTCGGCACGGACTTGCAGACCTCTTCGGCGTGCGCGGCGATACCTTCCTGACAGGCTTCAGTCAAATAATGCGGCATCAGAAGAATGCCGTTCGCGCCATGGCGCTCGGCTTCCTTCGCGTACGCAATCGCGACGCGCGTCGGGCCGCCAGCGCCGGCCAGAATGGGCACCTTGCCCTTGCACACTTCAGTCGCCGTACGCACCACGTTCGAGTAGTCGTCATGCGTAAGCGAGAAGAACTCGCCCGTGCCGCCCGCCACGAACAATGCCGACGCGCCATACGGAGCCAGCCATTCCAGGCGCTCGGCGTAAGTGTCGGCGCGGAAATCGCCCTTTTCGTCAAAGTCGGTGACAGGGAAGGAGAGGAGGCCTTGCGAGACGATCTGCTTGAGTTCCTGCGGTGTAGTCATGATGTATGTATCCGGGCGTCGCTAAAGGTTGAGATCGGTTGAACCGTCGATCGATAGAAATGAAGATTTCTTATACGTCATCGTACAACAACAATTCGGCTAACTCAACGGAGTTTTCGCGGCATAATGCTGGTCATAGGGTAAATACGGAACATGCGGGCAAACATGTATGTTGTAGGATGACGTATGAATTGCTGCCGCAGAAGGCGTAAATCGCCATAAGGATCGATGCAATGGAACTCTCACCCCTCTACATTCGCGTTCACCCCAATGACAATGTCGCGATCGTCGTCAACGACGGCGGCCTGGGCGAGGGCGCGGTTTTTCCCGACGGCCTCGTGCTGCGCGAGCGCGTCCCGCAAGGTCACAAGGTCGCGCTTGCGGATCTGGCCGAAGGCGACGAAGTCATCCGCTATAACGTGGTGATCGGCTATGCGCTCAAAGCGCTGCCCAAGGGAAGCTGGATCAACGAACACGTGATCCGCATGCCGAGCCCGCCGGGGCTCGAAGACCTGCCGATCGCCACCATCAAGGCGCCGGAAATGCCGCCGCTCGAGGGCTACACGTTCGAGGGCTACCGGAACGCAGATGGCTCGGTGGGCTCGCGCAACATCCTGGCGATCACCACGACCGTGCAGTGCGTCGCCGACGTCGTCGAGCACGCGGTTGTGCGCATCAAGTCCGAACTGCTGCCGAAATATCCGAATGTCGACGACGTGGTGGGTCTCGGCCACACCTATGGCTGCGGCGTGGCGATCGACGCGCCGGACGCAATGGTGCCGATCCGCACGGTCCGCAATATCGCGCTGAATCCGAACTTCGGCGGCGAGGTGATGATGGTGAGCCTCGGTTGCGAGAAGTTGCAGCCGGAGCGTTTGATGCCGCCGGGCACGATCCCCATCGCCGCGGCGCAGAACCCGAGCGAAATCGCGGATATCGGCGATCTCGGCGCCGACGAGAACGGAGACGTTGTCGTGCTGCAGGACGAAGCGCACGTCGGCTTTCAGTCGATGGTCGAGTCGATCATGAGAACGGCCGAAGGTCACCTGAAGCGCCTGAACAACCGGCGTCGCGAAACCTGCCCGGCGGCCGATCTGGTCGTGGGCGTGCAGTGCGGCGGCAGCGACGCGTTCTCCGGTCTCACTGCGAATCCGGCCGTCGGCTTTGCGACTGACCTGCTGGTGCGCGCCGGCGCCACGGTCATGTTCTCCGAAGTCACCGAAGTACGCGACGGCGTCGATCAGCTAACGGCGCGCGCGGAGAACGCGGACGTCGCTCAGGCGATCATCCGCGAAATGCAGTGGTACGACGATTATCTGAAGCGCGGCGGCGCCGACCGCAGCGCGAACACCACGCCGGGCAACAAGAAAGGCGGCCTCTCCAACATCGTCGAAAAGGCGATGGGCTCGATCATCAAATCGGGTAACTCGCCGATTTCCGGCGTGTTGTCGCCGGGCGAGAAAGTGCGGCAGAAAGGCCTGATCTACGCGGCCACGCCGGCGAGCGACTTTATCTGCGGCACGCTTCAGCTTGCGGCGGGCATCAACCTGCACGTCTTCACGACTGGCCGCGGCACGCCGTATAGTCTCGCGGAAGTCCCCGTCATCAAGGTCGCCACGCGCTCGGATCTGGCGCGCCGCTGGCATGACCTGATGGACATCAACGCGGGCACGATTGCGACAGGCTCGGCAACGATCGAAGAGGTGGGCTGGGAGCTGTTCCGCTTCATGCTCGACGTTGCGAGCGGCCGCAAGAAGACCTGTGCGGAGAAGCTCAAGCTGCACAATGCGCTGGCGCTCTTCAATCCGGCGCCGGTGACCTGATCGCCGGATTCAGCGGGCCGCGATTTCGCGGCTCGTTTTACATTGGGCTTGACGGCTCGTCGCATGACTGGCTCTATTCGCCTTTCTTGCTTCACTGACAGTGGCTACTCATAAATACAAAAGACATGACTGACTCGAATTCTGACCGCGCGGCTGCACAAAAACCTTTTCGGCGCCTTCTGCTCACCGGTGCCGCCGGCAATCTCGGCACGCAATTGCGCGACGCACTCGCGGCGTGGGCCGACGTCGTGCGCGTAACCGACATCGCGCCGCTCGGCGAAGTGGCTGACCACGAAGAAGCGGCGATCGTCGACCTCGCGGACGAAGCCGCGGTTCACGCGCTGCTCGAAGGCGTGGATGCGGTGATCCATCTCGGCGGCATTTCCGTCGAGGCGCCTTTCGAAGATCTGCTCGAAGCGAATATTCGCGGACTGTACAACCTGTATTCGGCTGCGCAGAAACAGGGTGTGAAGCGCGTCGTGTATGCGAGCTCGAATCACACTGTGGGCTTCCATCCAGTGACCGAAGTGGTGGATATCGACGCGCCGTTGCGTCCCGACAGTCTGTACGGCGTGACCAAATGCTTCGGCGAATCGCTGTCGCGCTATTACTTCGACCGCTTCGGCCTGGAGACGGTGTGCCTGCGGATCGGCTCGTCGTTCGAGCAACCGAAGAACCCGCGCATGCTCGTCACGTATCTGAGCTATCGCGACTTCATCGAGCTGGTGCGCTGTTCGCTGTTCACCAATCGCGTCGGCCATGCGATCGTGTACGGCGTCTCGGACAATCGCACGAAGTGGGTCGATAACACGAAGGCGGCGTTCCTCGGCTTTCGCCCGCAAGACAGTTCGGTTCAATTTGAACATCTCTTCCCCGTCGCGGCTTCGACCGCGGATCTCGACGATCCTACGCAACGCTTCCAGGGCGGCGCATTCGTACTGGCCGGACCGATGGAGCCAAAGCGATGAGCGGGGCGACCAATCCGCGCGTCGAGCGAGTCGAGGCGGCGGGGCAGGCGCCGGCTCTCGTCGGCGAAAGTCCGGTTTGGCGTGTTGCCGAACAGGCGCTTTACTGGGTGGACATTCCAGCGCAAAAAATCGTGCGCCTCGTGGTGGAGACGGGCAAGCGCTCTGAATGGCTGTTGCCGGAGAAGGTCGCGTGCATCGCGTTCGACCGTCGCGGCACGGTACTCGCAGGCTGCGAGACTGCCTTGTTTGCGGTGACCTTGAGCGGAAGTTCGACCGATGCCACGGCGCAAGCCGTGCGCGCTAGCGAGCCCGTCGAAGTAACAGGACGCAAGCTCGCGGCGCCCGTCTTCCCCTTTGACGACATGCGTTTCAACGACGGCCGCTGCGACCGGCAAGGCCGCTTCTGGGCCGGCACGATGGTGCAGGACATGTCTTTGGCCAATCCAGCCGGTGCGCTCTACCGGTTCGACGCGCAGGGCGTGCTCTCGGCGCCGGTTGTCGACGGACTCATTACGCAAAACGGTCTCGGCTGGTCGCCGGATGGCAAGACCATGTATCTGTCCGACTCGCATCCGCTGCGCAGGCAGATATGGGCTTTCGACTACGAAGTCGAAACGGGTGAGCCGAACAACCGCCGCGTCTTCGCGGATCTGAACCACTATGTTGGCCGGCCCGATGGCGCCGCTGTGGATGCCGACGGCTGCTACTGGATCTGCGCGAACGACGCCGGCGCGCTATTGCGCTTTACGCCGCAAGGCAAACTCGACCGGCAGATTGCCGTGCCTGCAATCAAGCCGGCCATGTGCGCGTTCGGCGGCCGCGATCTCGACACGCTTTTCGTCACGTCGATTCGTCCGGGCGCGGGCGCGAGCGAACATGATGGCCATCTCTTCGCGGTACGTCCCGGCGTGAGCGGCTTGCCTGAGCCCGAATTCGCCGGCGATCTCTAAGTCGCTGCGCACTGTTCTCGCGTAGGGCGCTGGCCTGGTAGCCCGGTCGGCGCCCACGCTTCGCAACGATTAAATTCATCACTCGTCATACAACATTGTCGTGCGGACGCGACGTTTTTCGGTTATTCCGAATAATGTCCGCCGTTCTGCTTGCGTTCTCCACTTATTCGCGCAATCGGGCGCGCCGCCTCGCCGGGGCTCGCCCGTGGCCGATTCAGGTCATCCCTGTCGAACTGTTGTTTCCTCGGGTAAATACCGTCTGTACAACTCAAACTGCGTTTTATAGACTTCGTATGTCGTCGTACAACGTATAAGCGCAAACAGACAGCTTTCTACGCTTTTCGAGATTGCAACGCGATGAATGGCGGCTTTGGCGCGCGCAATCGCTCGCGTGAAAGTGCGCCGACGCAGCAGAAGTACAAGAAGTCGAGTTGTCCGACAGGAGTGCTGATCATTGTGCCGGGGACGTTGCACGAACAGCACGGCAAAGCATTTGCCACCTTAGGAGACCGCGAGCGCCGCACCGGGAGACCCAGCCAAACCATGTCACATCCGGGACCGTCCGTTTGCAGCCGGCCGTTCGCGTTTGGCCAGCCGTCAGCAGCCCTTCGCATCGATTGGGTGTCTATTTTTCAAGGAATGTCATGATGAACAAGAAGTTCGCCTCTTCCCGTGTTTCGTTGATTGTCGCTGCATCGGTGCTGGCCTTTGGCGCCATGTCGGCGCAAGCGCGCGTGTTCCGCGTGTCGGACGTGCACGGCGACACTTACCCGACCAATATGGCCGTGAAGTACATGGGTGAGCAGATCAAGACGGCAACCGGCGGCAAGGATTCCGTGAAGGTGTTCGGCAATAGCGCACTTGGTTCGGAGAACGACACAATCGATCAGGTGCGCATCGGCGCACTCGACATGGCGCGTGCAAACGGTGCGGCATTCAACGAAATCGTGCCTGAATCGATGATTCCGTCGCTGCCGTTCCTGTTCCGCGACATCGACCATTTCCGCAAGGTGATGTACGGCCCGGAAGGCCAGAAGATTTTGGACGCCTTCAAGGCGAAGGGCATGATCGCGCTGACTTTCTATGAAAGCGGTGCCCGTTCCATCTACACGAAAAAGCCTATCCGCACGCCGGCCGACATGAAGGGTCTGAAAGTGCGCGTGCAGCCGTCCGATCTGATGGTCGACGAAATCAGGGCAATGGGTGGTACGCCGACGCCGATGCCGTTTGCCGAAGTCTATACGGGCCTGAAGACCGGCCTCGTCGACGCAGCGGAAAACAACCTGCCTTCTTACGAAGAGACCAAGCATTTCGAAGTCGCGCCGGTCTATTCGGAAACCCAGCATTCCATGACGCCGGAAGTTCTCGTCTTCTCGAAGAAGGTGTGGGACACGTTGTCGCCGCAGGAGCAGGAAATCATCAAGAAGGCCGCGGCCGACTCGGTGCCTTACTACCAGAAGCTGTGGACCGCGCGTGAAAACGACGCAAGCAAGACGGTGACGAAGGGCGGCGCGCAGATCGTTGCGTCGTCGCAGATCGACCGCGCGGCTTTCGTGAAGGTGATGCAGCCGGTTTGGGCGAAGTACGAGAAGACGCCGCAAATGAAGCAGCTCGTGGACGAGATCCAGGCAATCAAGTAACGCTCGCATCGCGCTTTCGCGACAGTGGAAAAGCCTTGCAGAAGTACTGCGAGGCTTTCCGCTGTCTGCGCGATTGCGCAACGGGCGACGGAAAGTAGCACGACTAACGAGTAAAAACGGTCCGTCGTAGGCAAGAATGGGGTCAAGAGATTCATGAAACGCCCAAACGATTTTATCTTTCGCGCACTCGCCGTTATCGCCTCGCTCAGCCTCGCAGGGCTGAGTCTGCTGGTGATCTACAGCGTCGTCATGCGCTACGTGTTTAGCGACGCTCCCGATTTCGTCGAGCCAATCGCACTGTTGCTGGTGATCGTGATCGCGATGTTCGGCGCAGCGCTGAAGGTCCGCGAAGGCGGCCATATCGGGCTCGATTCGTTGGTGAAGAGTCTGCCGGAGAAAGGTCAGCTCGCCGCGCACACGTTCCAGCATCTGTGTCTCATCGCGCTCGCCGTGGCGATTTTCTTCGGCTCGCTGCAAATGGCCGAGACCACGCTGCACGACAAGATTCCAATTCTCGGTTTGCCAGAAGCGCTCCGCTACGTGATCCCGGTCATTGCGAGCGTCTGCATCGCGTTGTTCTCATTCGAGAACCTTCTGACGCTTTTCGCAAAGAAACACAAATAGAACAATCATGGAACTTGCACTCCTCTCTATTAGCTTTATCGTCTTTCTGGTGCTCGGCGTTCCTGTTTCGTTCGCGCTGGGGCTGTCGTGTGTGCTCACGTATCTGTATGAAGGGCTGCCGGCCGCCACCGCGATGCAGTCGATGATCTCGGGGATGAACGCGTTTTCGTTCCTCGCAGTGCCGTTCTTCATCTTCTCGGGCGAACTGATGTTGCACGGGGGCATTGCCGATCGGATCCTGCGTTTCGCGCAGGCAACGGTCGGCCATTTCCGCGGCGGCCTCGGCATGGCGAACGTCGTCGCATGTACGCTGTTCGGCGGCGTCTCGGGTTCGCCCACGGCGGACACATCGGCAATGGGCGGCGTCGTGATTCCGCTGATGAAGCGCGAGGGTTACAGCGCCGCTTACGCGGTCAACGTCACGACGCATTCGTCGCTCGCGGGCGCGCTGATGCCGACGTCGACGAACATGATTATCTACGCGTTCGCGGCACAGGGCATTACCGGCACGCTGAACGGTGTGCCGATGAGCGGCGTGTCGATCGGCGATCTGCTGTTCTCGGGGCTGCTGCCCGTGTTGTGGGTGATGGGCTTCGTGCTGATCGCCGCGTACTGGCAAGCCGTACGCTACGGCTACCCGCGCCGTCCCGATGGCTCGACCGCACTGCAGCGTTTCCCGGGCTGGATGGCGGTCGCGCGGACCTTCCTCGGCGCATTGCCCGGCCTGATGGTGATCGCGATCATTCTGGTCTGCGTGGCGAAGGGCATTGCAACAGCGACGGAAGCCGCTGCTATTGCGGTGGCTTATTCGCTGGTGCTGACGGTCGTGGTGTATCGCTCGATGACGCTGAAAAAGCTCTCCTTCGCATTGTCGAAGGCCGCAAAGACCACAGGCGTCGTTCTGCTGCTGATCGGCGTATCGAACATGCTGCGCTACCAGATGGCGTATCTGGAGATCCCCGATGCGATCGAGCACATGCTGGACGGCGCGACGAGCATTCCCTGGTTGATGCTGCTCTATATCAACATCATTCAGGTATTCCTCGGCACATTCGTGGACATGGCGGCGCACATTCTGATCACTACGCCGCTGTTCCTGCCGATGGCGATGCATAGCGGTGTCGGTCCCGTGCAGTTCGGCATCATGATTCTGTTGAACTGCGCATTGGGCCTCGTTCACCCGCCGATCGGCTCGGTGCAGTTCATTGGTTGCGCGATCGGCAATGTGTCGATTGGGGAAACTACCAAGGTGGCTTGGCCGTATTACCTCGCTATCTTCAGCGCCATCAATATTGTGACCTACGTGCCGATGTTCTCCACGTGGTTGCCGAGCGTGATAAACGGACACCCGGTTTTCTGACCTGAAATCCCCGATTCACCGGTTGCGCGGTTCAGACAATGACCGGTAGTCAAGAACAATTTTTTAAAGAGGAGCATAAATGAAAAAGGCACTAGCAACCTCCGCCCTTGGCCTGTTCGCCCTTGGCGCACACGCTCAGAGCAGCGTGACGTTGTACGGTATCGTCGACACGGGGATCGGCTACCAAAGCAGCTCGACGACGCTCGGCTCGACTTCGGGCGGCCGCTCGGTTGTGAAGATGAACAACGGCATCTGGGCGGGTAGCCGCTTCGGCCTGAAGGGTAGCGAGGATCTTGGCGGCGGCACGAAGGCCATTTTCCAGTTGGAGCAGGGCTTTAACAGCGCAACCGGCGCGCAGAGCGTGAACGGCCTCGGCTTCAGCCGCCAGGCATGGATCGGTGTGACGAATCCCACGTACGGTACGCTGACGGCCGGCCGTCAGTACACGTCGTACTACACGCTGCTGTCGCCGTATAGCCCGACTACGTGGCTGACGGGCGCTTACGGCGCGCACCCGGGCGATCTCGATTCGCTGGATACGATCTACCGCGCGAATAACTCCCTCGTGTACACGTCGCCGAACATGTATGGTCTGACGGTAAGCGGTTCGTACTCGCTGGGCGGCGTGCCGGGCAGCTTCAACGCCGGCTCGACGTGGAGCGCCGCGGTGCAGTACCTGAACGGTCCGTTCGGTATCGCAGCAGGCTTCCAGCGCATCAACAACTCGACGCCTGGCGGCGGTCTGTGGGGCCCGGACTCGACTACGTCGAACAACGGCGCGACGACCGGCCCGGGTCTTTCCGGCATCACCAACGGTTACCGCACGGCGCAGGCTCAGCAGCGCGTTGCAGTCACCGGCGGCTACACGTTCAACTCGCAATGGGACGTGTCGTTCTCGTACTCGAACGTGCAATACATTCCGGGTGTGAACTCAGGTTTCCGTCATCAGGCGACGTTTAACACGGGTGGCGCAGTGGTGCACTTCAAGCCGATCGGTGCACTGGATCTGGCAGCCGGCTACAGCTACACGCGTGCGACGCAATCGAATGGCATCTCGAGCGCAGCTAGCTATAACCAGTTCAACCTGTCGCAGTACTACAGCCTCTCCAAGCGTACGGGTCTGTATGCGGTGGAAGCGTATCAGCGTGCGAACGGCCAGACGATCGGCAACAACGGCGTGAGCATCATCAACGCGACGGCCAATATCGGCGACGGTCAGAACAGCGCGCCGTCTTCGTCGCGCAGCCAGGTTGCAGGCGGCGTGGGCATCATTCACCGCTTCTAATGGCTTCAGGGTAGCGGCGGCGTGTTGTTACGCCGCCACAGCTACGCATTTAATTCATGCGTCGCTGAGCAATAAAACCGCTGCGCGCACCACGCGCGCAGCGTTTCAATTCAGCTTCCGCTGTCGGACCACAAGCGTCCTCCTGTTGCCCAATTTTCGCGCTTCACGTCGGTGAGAATGATGTCGACCGAATTCGGCTCGACGCCGAGCGATTCGCAAGTCGCTTTCGTGATTGCTTCGACGAATTGGCGTTTCTGTTCCACCGAGCGGCCTTCGAACAGTTCGATACGAAACGTGGGCATGGTTCGGCTCCGTTGAGAATCTAATTGATATCACGCGCCGCATAAGCAATTGCGGTAGTCATTGCGCGGTATGGTCAGGGTAATTCAGGTACTAATCGTCCGGCAGTCGCCCGTCAGTTGCCCGTCAGTCGCGATAAGTCGGGTCTAGGCGGTCCAGCTTGCGCAGCAACGCAGGCCATTCCAGTGTTCCTTCCACTGCGCCGCCGTCATAGAGTTGCTCGGCTGTGCGCGTGGCGACCGCGTCGTCAGGCACGACAAGCGGGGCGCCGCATGCTTGCGCCTGCAACTGGATCTCGCACGCTTTAAGCAACGTGGCCATCAGCACATACGCTTCGGCGACGGTGCGGCCCACGGTCAGCGGGCCGTGATTGCGCAGCAGCATGGCCGGCTTGTCCGCCAGATGTTCCACGAGGCGCCGGCTCTCCGCCGGCGCAAAGGCGAGGCCGTCATAGTCGTGATACGCGAGCTGACGATAAAAACGCAGCGCGTGTTGTGAAGCGGGCAGCAAACCCGCAGGCTGTGCCGACACGGCCACGCCTGCCGTACTGTGCAAATGCATGACGCAGAACGCGTCTGCGCGTGCCGCATGCACGGCGGCGTGAATGGCGAAGCCGGTCACGTTCACCACATGTTCGCTGGCACCGACAATATTGCCGTCGATGTCGATCTTCACCAGATTGGACGCGCGCACCTCGTCGAATGCGAGACCGAATGGATTGATCAGAAAGTGGCCCGGCTCGTCCGGAACGCTCGCGGAGATGTGCGTATAGATCAGGTCGTCCCAACCGTTGAGCGCGACGAGGCGATACGCGGCGGCCAGGTCGACGCGAGTTTGCTGCTCGGCTTGCGAAGTCGGCCCGGATTGCTCAATGCGGCCTGCGGGTGTGTGGATGAAAGACATACATCTCTCCTGAGGTTGTCTGGTATTCCCCAATCTTGCCTGACAGGCGGAGTCTCAGCGAACAGCCCGCTGCCTCAGCCATTGCACGCTCCACGTTGCGGCGACGAAAGGCGCGCTTAGCGCGGCGAAGCCGACGTGAGCCGCCGCCGCTTGCAAAGCCACTGAGATCGCCACGCCACCGAGCATCCACAAGACGCCGCAGTCGGTCAGCGCGATCGCGGTAAGGGCGCCGTTGAATCCTAGCAGGCTTGCGTCGAACGAGCTCGCCCCCGCGCCCAGCAGAACATGCAGGCTGCTTGCGAGCGCCGCGCCGGTCAACGCGCACAGCGCATGCCGTGCCGATGCCGCCGCGATCCCGATCAGCACGAATGCACCGGCCATTGCGCCCGAGGCGAAGCCGGTTTGCGCGAGACCGGCGAGCACGCCGCCGCCGAACTGCGCCGTGTCGAGCGTAGGCGTTGTTGCGAGACGCGCCGGCTCGGGTCCGCTTGCTGCGATCGGCATCCAGAGCCACGTGACGATCAGGCACGGGCTGGAGAAATAGCTCAACTGGCGCGCGCGCAGCCATCGTGACCACGGTTCGTGAAGCCATGCCGTTCCCGTGGCTGCGAGAATGGCGACGGCGGCCGCCGTCGCATTGTCGGCGATGAAGCTGAACGCGGCGAGTCCCGCCAATGCGCCGTTAAAGCCGTACAGGCCAGCGCGCAGGTCGTCGTCGGAGTGAGCGGCCAGGATCGCGCTCACGTTGGCCGCGACTGCGCCGATCAAGGCAGCACAGGCAAGGCGCGGGTCGCAAAGCATCCAGCTAGCAACGAGGCATGCCCCTGTGAATGCGTTCGCCTGGAGCACGATCTGCCCAAAGCTGCGCAGCAGGGTGCGCAAGGCGGCGGAATGCGCTTCGGTCGCGGCGGCATGCATGGTATCGGTCGATGAGCGTTCGGCGGCGCGCATCTGAAATCGAATGGCGCGCCGGCGGCGAACAGTTGCGAAACGCGAGGATAGGGTACTCGCGCGGCTGTGTGCATGCCCGCGCATTGATAGTGGCTATTTGCAAAGCATCCGCACGATGTGGCGGTAGGCACGCACATCGGCGAGCGCCCCGCGTTCGCGCTACGATATGAAGCGCGACGCGCTTGCTGCGCGTTTCATCATAGGAGGCGATCTGATGCGGGAAGTACGGTGGGCATCGCAAGAGGCCGAGGGAATCGAACACCTGTCGTTCGACGCACGCGACGACGGCTTCGAAGTGGAAAGCGTCGTGGTCGGGCAGCGCTACGGCAAGGCTTACGGGTTGCACTATAAAGTGCGCTGCGATGCGCAATGGCGCACGCGTTACGCATGGCTGAAGATCGTGGGCGGCGGAGAACTGGAACTGCACGGCGACGGCGAGGGCAACTGGCGCGATGGGCACGGCCTTCTGTTGAGCGCAATTGAAGGATGCATTGATATCGACATTGCCGCCACGCCGTTCACTAATACGTTGCCGATTCGCCGGCTGCAACTCACGCAAGGTGAGCGTCGACCTATACAGGTCGCGTACATTTCCACACCGGACTTGCAGGTCACTCGCGTCGAGCAGGCGTATTCGTGCATTGAATTGAATCGCGAGTACCGCTATGAAGGCATATTCCGCGACTTCACAGCGAATATGAAAGTCGACGACGACGGCCTTGTCATTGACTATCCGACGCTATTCACTCGCCTGCCGCGCGAGCGTTGAACGTGGGCGCGACTGGGCCACCCGGCTCTGCCAGATGTCGCGCCACAAAGCGCTCTATGTTTGCAGCAACTAGTTGCGGCTCGCGCAGCACGACCCAATGACCTGCGTCGAGTTCGACGCGGTCATAGGGTCCCAGCCAGGCTTCCTGGCCCACCGACAATTCCGGCCCGACATAGCGGTCATGCAACGGCACGATGAACTGAACGGGCACGTGCACGTGGCGTGCGCGCGGATGCAGGAGTTTGTCGATGAAATTCGCGCGATAGAGGTTCAGTCCGTTGATCGCGTTACGCATTTGCGTCGGGTCACGCGGCGCGTCAACGCGTTCCGTCATTCGTAGCCACAGCGGCCACATGCGCACTCCGCCCATGCGCCACACCAGTTCCGGCAGCCATGGCAAATGAAAAAAGAAGATGTACCAGGATCTGAGCAATTGACGAATGCTGAAGCGCGGCGATTGCTTCGCCATCCTACGTTTTTTGTGAGAGTCACGCGTGCTGCGCAACGCGACCGAAGCGTAATCGAGGCACGGGCCCGAGATAGAGGTAAATGACTTGATGCGTCCTTTGAACTGCGGGTCGATTACGGCTTCCCAGCTTTGAATCGAACCCCAGTCGTGGCCGACCAGATGAAAGGGCTGCGCACCGCAGGTGGCGTTCACGACTGCGCAGAGATCGGCAGCGAGTCGTTCAATACGGTATCCGTCGCGTGCGGCCGGCGCTTGCGATGCGCCGGCGCCACGCACGTCATAGCTTATGACGCGGTAGCGCGATTCGAGTTGCACGCGCACCGGTTCCCATACGGCGGCCGAGTCCGGATAGCCGTGCACTAGCACGATCGGCGGCGCGTCACGCGGGCCGCTCACGTAGGCCGCAAGCCGCACGTCGCCGGCATCCACCGGCAACGTGTCGCGTATCACGCGGCCGCCTGCGCGCCGCGCCGTGCTGCTCTACGCGAATTCGGGGCGGCCGCGTTGGAGGCGTCGACCGCCGCTACCAGGCCGTCGATCCGCGCGAGTTGCGCGCGATTGTCGTGATCCCACGGATGAAAGCCGGGCCGGAAAAAGCTCAGCCATTCAGCGGCTATACGCGGAAAGACGCCATGACGCGGGCCGTACAGGTATTTCACGACGCGCCACATGCCGCGCAGATGACCGCCGCGTTTGCGGTCTGCAATCAGCAGACGCACATGAAAGTCGAACACGATCAGCCAGAAGGTGATGGTGGTGCCGAGCATAACGCCTGTACGTAACAGATAACGCCCGAGTCCAGGCTCGAGTACCGTATTCCACACGTCGTAGGAAACGGCTTTGTGCTCGGTTTCTTCCAGTGCGTGCCACGTCCACATTTGCGCGTAACCGTCGATCGAACCTTCGATGCGTGACGCGTCCTCGAGCAGCAAGCCCGCGAGCATGGCCGTGTAATGTTCGAGGCACACGGTGACGGCCAATTGATACGAATGCGGCAGCACCTTGCGGCCGAAGTTGAGAATCGCCCACAGCCGTTTGTCGAGCTTATGCGCGGGCAAACCGGCTTGTTCCAGCAGATCGTTGTATTCGACGTGCTCGCGCGTATGCATCGCTTCCTGGCCGATAAAACCGAGTACCTGCTTTTTCAGCACCGGGTCGTCAATCTGATCGCGATAGTTGCGCACGCTGTCCATAAAGAAGCGCTCGCCGGCGGGGAAGAGCAGCGAAAGCGCGTTGAAGAAGTGGGTCACATGCGAGCCTTGCGCATGCCAGTCGCATGCACGGTCCTGCGGGAGGTTGAAGCGTAAGTCGCGGCGAACGGGCATCATGGCCTTTCTCCTCGTGATTCTATGAGCGTCTGGATGGTGCTGTCAGTTGCGTACCATCGGGCGCGCACCATCAAGCGCGCCTGCCGGCAAGTTGCGCCGCGCGCCGGGCGCGTTTCTCCGCACTGTGCTTCATGCGCCGCGTTTGCAGCACGACAAGTGCCTGGTAAGCGGCGGGCAACGTGCGCGCGAGCCAGTCGGCGGCGCGTGCATCGCGGCCGATCAGCACGCGCCGCTTGTTCCTGCGCACGCCGTCGAGAATCGTACGGGCGGCTTCGTCGGCGGTCGTGATAAAGAACTTTTCGAAATCGTCCTTGCCTTGCTGCTCGTTCTCCAGCATGAAGCCGACCATGTTCGGCGCAATGCGGCTCGACTGCGCGATGTTTGTGCGGATGCCGCCCGGATGCACGCAGGTAGCCGACACGCCGCATTTCATCAGATCGAGTTCCTGACGCAGTGCCTCGGTGAAGCCGCGGACCGCGAACTTCGTCGCGTTGTAGCCGCTCATGCCAGGCTGAGCGAAAAGGCCGAATACACTCGATGTGTTGACGATATGACCTTCGCCCGACGCCTTCAAGTGCGGCAGAAACGCCTTGGTCCCATGCACGACGCCCCAGAAGTTGATGCCGACGATCCACTCCAGATCCGCGTATTCCATGCCTTCAATCGTACTGGACAGAGCGACGCCCGCGTTGTTGAACACGAGGTTCACGCGCCGATGCTGCTCGACGGTTTCCGCCGCCCACGCGAACATTGCGGCTTGGTCGGAGACATCGAACACAGCGGTTGTGATCAGCAGCGGCGCGCCGACGATATGTGGCGCGGCGGCTTGCGCAAGTCGAGCGGTCTCCTCGAGGCTCGTCGCGTTGCGATCGGCAAGGGCCAGGTGGCAGCCTTCTCGCGCGAGCCGGATCGCGAGCGAGCGGCCCATGCCGGAACCCGCGCCTGTGATCGCAGCGACCTTATCGTTGAAATGCTTCATTGGTTTTATCTCCCGTCCTCTCTGAATGTGCGTTGTCGTTATGTGTGTTTCAGGTGACGTCAGCCGACGCGGCAGCCTGCGCGCTGCCGTGCACGCTGTGCGGCGAGGCAGTGTGCGCGATCGTTGTCCCGGGCGCTGACGTGAAAGCGAAGTAATCGTCCATACTGAAGATGCTGGTGGCCTGGCGGAATTTGTACGCGAACCCCGGCCACAGCGTGGTGTTCCTGCCGGTTCTCGGATCGAGATACCAGCTCTTGCAGCCGCCCGTCGACCAGATTGCGCGGCCGAGTTTGTACTGGATCTTTTCGTTGTACGCACGCTCCACCTGCGGGCGAACTTCAATCGCCTCGGCACGCTCACTGCGCATGGTTTTCAGTGCGCGCAAAATGTACTCGACTTGCGACTCGATCATGAACACCATCGAGTTATGGCCGAGTCCCGTGTTCGGACCCACGATCATGAAAAAGTTGGGATAACCAGGCAATGCCGTGCCGAGATAGGCATGCGCGCCGTCACGCCACGTATCGACGATGTCCACGCCGTCGCGTCCCCGCACCACACCTCGCGCGAACGGATCGGCGACCTGGAAGCCGGTGCCGAAGATCAGACAGTCGACCGGATGACGCACGCCGTCACTCGTGATGACCGCGTCTTCGTCGATGCGCTCGATAGCGCTCGTCGTCACCGTTACGTTCGCCCGCGATAAAGCGGGTAAGTAGTCGTTCGAGATCAGAATGCGCTTGCAGCCCATTGTGTAATTCGGCGTGAGCGTCGCGCGCAATTTCGGGTCGGGCACCTGGCGACGTAAATGCCGCTCGGCGACTTTCTGCGCGGTCTTCATTAGCGAGGGATGGATCGCGAATCCGAGCGCGCGCGATTCGAGCATGCAGTAGAGCGCCGAACGCATGATCTTTTGCGTGAAGGGCACGTGCCTGAAAAGCCACTGCTCGAACGGTCGCACCGCTCGGTCGGCCTTCGGCATGATCCACGGCGGCGTACGCTGGAACACATCGAGATGCGCGATGCGAGATGCGATTTGCGGCACGAACTGGATCGCACTGGCGCCGGTGCCGATCACGGCGACGCGCTTGCCTTCGAGCGGATAGGCGTGATCCCAGTGCTGCGAGTGAAATGCCTTGCCCTTGAATCGTTCAATGCCGGGAATGTCGGGTATCGCCGCGCGCGAGAGGCCGCCCATCGCGGGGATCAGTACGCGCGCGGACCACTGTTGCCCGTTGGCGAAACGCAGTTGCCAGCGGTGGCGCGTGTCGTCGTAGACCGCGCTCACGAGTTCATGGCCAAAGCGCAGATAACGCTCCACGCCGAAGCGTCGCGTGCATTCCTCGAGATATGCGCGGATTTCCGGCTGACGCGCGAACATGCGGGTCCAGCGCGGGTTCGGTGCGAACGAAAATGAATAGACATGCGATTGCACGTCGCATGCACAGCCCGGGTAATGGTTGTCGCGCCATGTGCCGCCGACCGACTCGGCCTTTTCTGCAACGATAAAGTCGGTGAAGCCGGATTGCCGCAAGCGAATCGCCATGCCCAGCCCCGCAAAGCCGGTCCCGATAATGGCGATGTCCGTCTCGATAGGCGCGAACGCGCCGTGGCCCGCGGCGTCGTGTGGCATGCGTGCGTTCATCCGGATCGCCTCCCTATTACGCTGATAACTGTTACATTGAGTGATGTAACGATAGGGCGGAAGGACGGACGACGCAAGAGCACGTCTAGACGCGAAACTCTAGGTTGGAAAGGCGGAGACTCAGGCCATTGCTGACGAAGCGCCGACCGGCGCATCGGATTATTTCTTTGGCCGCTTCGGTTGACCGGCGGAGCGAGCCAGTTTCTTTTCCATGATGGCCGCGACGCGATCGCCGAGGTAGTCGCCAGAGGCCTCTTCAAGCGCTCGATTCATCTCGCTCTCGACGAGCACCATAGCGAGCGGCCGCACGCGCCAGATCGCATCCACGAGGGCCGGCACGTCGGCGGGCGGCGGCAGCGCGTCCGGATCGTAGCGGTCCAGTTGGCGAACCACCAGATCGACCAGTGCGTGGGCGATCGCGCTGAAATGCGGCCGTGCGACGCCGACGGCGTCGAGCAGATCGGCCAGCGGAATGCCTTCTTTCGCGAGCGTGGCGCCAGCGGCGAGTGCAGTGGGACTGCCCGACACGAACGACAGGCCCTCTCGCTCCAGCAGGCCGAGATCGACCGCTTTCGCGAGCGCGCTCGGCGACGCTTTGTCGCCGAACATTTGCAGCAGTTCGACCAACGAATACTTCTTTGGATGTTCGCGCGACCAGCGGCCGCCGATCGCGGTTTCGAGGCCCAGAATGGAGCGAAGATCGTGGCCTTCGTCCACGGCCTTGATCAGATCCTGGATGTTCGCGAGCGTGTAGCCGCGAGAGAGCAGATGATTGATCAGCTTCAGACGCGACACGTGAGCGTCGTTATACACGCCCACTCTGCCGCGCTTTTCCGGTGGCGCGAGAAGACCGCGGTCCTGATACGCCCGCACGTTTCGCACCGTTGTGTCGCTGACGCGCGCGAGTTCGTCGACGGTGTACTCGTTGCGCGGCGCGGCGCCTGCGGACGTGTCCGAGGCGCCGGACGAGGACGGCGGCGAGGTGGAGGGCGGCGTGGCGGGCGGCGTGTTAGGCATGCCCGGAATTTTACCCCCGCTGTATGGAGGCGGACCAGCACGACGCTCGGGTTGCAGCTTCAGGTTTCGTAGTCAGGCGGCGTCGAAGCGCCCGCACCCAAAGTCCGCTGCATCAGTGTGGTGTCGAGCCATCTGCCATGTTTGAAACCGACTGCCCTCAACGTGCCGGTCAACTCGAAACCCAACTGCTTATGCAGCGACAGTGATCCGCCGCTGCCGCCGTCCGCGATCACGGCGACCATCTGGCGCCATGGCCCGGTTTCGCATCGGTCGATCAGCGCCTGTAGCAACACGCGGCCGAGGCCTCGTCCGCGATAGGCGTCGCTCACATAGATCGAATCTTCGATGGTGTTCCTGTACGCCGCGCGAGGGCGGTACGGCGTCGCGAAGCAGTAGCCCGCGACCTCTCCGCCAATCTCGGCGACCATGTACGGCAGTCCATGGCTGCGCACCGACGCGAGCCGCATGCGCAGATCGTCCACGGATGGCGGCACTTCCTCGAACGACGCGACGCCGGTCAACACATGGTGCGCGTAAATGGCCTGAATGGCGGGCAGGTCGGCTTCGATTGCGTCGCGGATAAGCGGGTCGCTGCCGGTCGACTCAGCGGTTGCGGCGCTTGCAGCGGTTGCGTCCGGGGCGCCGGATGCGGGGCGGGCTGTGGTCATACGTGGTCCTGGTGCGGCCGGCTCCGGCCTGTCGTTTCTCTTCTTCTGAGGATACGTTTGACTATGCCCGCCGCGCGCGCAAATTTGAAGCCGGACAAAAATCGTTGCGTGAGGACTCGGCGCCAGGTCAGGCCGTGCGGCGCGCCGGCGTCGCTTTGGAGAAGTGCCGGGCGCCGGCCACGCACGCTACCACTGCGACGGTGACCGCGATCATCGAAGGCGGCACCTGTTCGTGCAGCAACAACCCCGCGAGCACCAGGCCGAAAAACGGCTGCAGCAGTTGCAACTGTCCGACTCCTGCGATGCCGCCAAGCGCGAGGCCGCGATACCAGAATACAAAGCCGATCAGCATGCTGAACAGCGACACATACGCGAGCCCCCAAAGCGCTGCATGGCTGACGCCCTCGAAAGAAGCCGGGCGGGTCCACCATGCGAGCGGCAACATCAGCGGAAGCGACAGCACCAGCGCCCACGAAATAACCTGCCAGCCGCCGAGATGCCGCGATAGCCGCGCGCCTTCCGCATAGCCCAGCCCGCACACGACGATCGCGGCGAGCATCAGCGCGTCGCCCACCGGAGACGCGTCGAGACCGTGGCGCATCGCGAACGCGACCACCGCGCCGCTGCCGAGCGCCGAGAAGAACCAGAAGGCCGCTTGCGGACGTTCGCCGCCGCGCAGCACGCCGAAGATCGCGGTTGCAAGCGGCAGCAGTCCGACGAACACGATCGCGTGTGCGGAACTCACGTGGCGCAGCGCAAGTGCGGTCAGAAGCGGAAAACCGACCACCACGCCGAGCGCGACGATTACGAGCGGAACCATATCGCGCCGCGCGGGACGCGCCTCGCGGAACACGAGCAGCAGCAACAGACCGAGCGTGCCCGCGATGGTCGCGCGCGCCACCGTCAGGAACACCGGATCGAGCCCTTGCACGGCGATGCGCGTGGCCGGCAGCGAGCCGCTGAAAATCAGCACGCCTATGAGCCCGCTCAGCCAGCCATTCGTTGTCTTGTCCATCTAAGGTCCATGCGTATTGGAATGAAGCGTATAGCATCCGCTTTCATCGCGAAAAGGTTAAGCTACGGATCAGTACAATTCGTGCAAACTGTACCGACGAAGGAGCAGTACAGATGGAGCAAGGTGGGCAGATGCGAGAACTCGGGAAACCGCAAGGAACACGCGTAGGCATCGTCATGGACAATCTGCGCGAACGCATTGCGAGCCGCTCGCTGATGCCCGGCGCGCGCGTGCCGTCGATCCGCGTCATGACCGAAACGCTCGGTGTGTCGAAGTCGACGGTGGTGGAGGCGTATGACCGGCTCGTTGCTGAAGGCGCGATCGTGGCCCGGCGCGGCTCGGGATTTTTCGTGTCGGGCCATGCGCCGCCGCTCGCGCTCGCCGATCTCGGGCCGCGCCTCGATCGCGAGGTTGATCCGCTATGGCTCACTCGCCAGTCGTTACAACCCGGCTCCAAGGTGCTCAAGCCGGGTTGCGGCTGGATGCCGGCCTCCTGGCTGCCCGAGGACGGCGTGCGTCGCGCGTTGCGGGCCATAGCGCGCGATGCGCAATCGCCGCTCGCCGACTATGCGAACCCGTATGGCCTGCCCGCGCTGCGTCAGCAGCTTGCCTGGCGGCTCGCGCAGCACGGCGTGGAAGCGCCGCCCGAACAGATCGTCCTCACCGACGGCGGCACGCACGCGCTCGATCTGGTGTGCCGTTTTCTGCTCGAACCGGGGGACACGGTTCTGATCGACGACCCGTGCTATTTCAACTTCCAGGCGCTGTTGCGGGCGCATCGCGCGCGCATCGTCGGCGTGCCTTATACGCCGTCGGGTCCGGACCTCGCGGCCTTCGAGCGCGCGCTGATCGAGCATCGTCCGCGGCTCTATGTGACTAACTCAGCGATTCATAATCCCACCGGCGCGACGCTCGCGCCGGCGGTCGCGCATCGGCTGCTCAAGCTCGCCGGCGAACACGGACTGATCGTCGTCGAGGACGATATCTTCGCGGACTTCGAAGACGAACCCGCGCCGCGGCTTGCCGCCTTTGACGGGCTCACGCGCGTGGTGTCGATCGGCAGCTTTTCGAAGACGCTTTCCGCGGCGGCACGTTGCGGCTACATCGCCGCGCGCGCCGAATGGATCGAGCCGCTGATCGACCTGAAGCTCGCCACGTCGTTCGGCAATGGGCAACTCACGGCGAGCGTCGTGCATCGGTTGCTGGTGGACGGTACTTACCGGCGTCATCTCGAGTCGATGCGCACGAAACTCGCGGACGCGATGGGCGAAACCATGCGCCGCCTCAACTACGCGGGCCTCGACGTATGGACGCAGCCGCGTGCGGGCATGTTCGTGTGGGCTCGCTTGCCCGATTCGCTCGACGCCGCCGACATCGCGCGCCATGCGCTAGGCGCAGATGTCGTGTTCGCACCGGGCAATGTATTCAGCGTCTCGCAATCGGCGACCGGTTACCTGCGCTTTAACGTCTCGCAATGCAACCGGCCGAAAGTGTACGAGGCCTTGCAGCGCGCGATGGAGAGCGCTGCCGCATCCGGCGAGCGCAAGCGGGCGTAATCGCGGCAGGAGCGCTCACACATGCACTGGCGCTCCGCATTCGCATGTATTACTACTTGCACAGCAGAAGCAGGCGCTCCTGATTCGTACAGTTGCTACGCGGTTTTTCGGAGACCTGAGCCGCGGCCGCGTTGATGCCTGCGCTGCGGTTCGCAAGGCAGGCGCGTAAATGCTTCTCTACAGGCGGGTAATATTTCCAACCGCGCACGAGGCTGGGCAATTCCAGCTTGACCTGCTTCCATTTCGGATGCCCATGCTCCTGCAGATTGTCGAAGTTCGCGCATAGCGAGTCGGCAAAATGATTCAGATTGCCGACGGTATCGCGCAGACCGTAGTCATAGGTGACGAGGAAGGCCTTGACCGTCAGCGTGGGCACGTCTTCTTTCAGCCAGTTCGGGTAGCTGCTCGCGCGGATCGTGGCGGGGAAATAGGTCTGCTTCGCACGGACGGTTTCGGGTGCCGTGGGCTCGGCTTTCAGCAGACGGATCTGCTGCAGCAGTTCCGGGTTCATATCGTTGAACAGTTTTGCCGGCTGGCCGACCACGATGATCGCGACGTCCACTTTCTTGACGATCAATGCGGCCAGTGCATCTTCGTTGCTCAGGTGCTGGATGTTCTGTTCGGGAATAGGCTGACCGAACATAAGGCGATACAGGGTAGTCGCCGATTGCGCGGTCCCGCTGCCGAGCAGGCCGACGCTGATGGTCTTGTCCCTGATGTCGCCTAGACTTTTGAGCGGCGAATCCGCGCGCACCACGACGTTAATTTCTTCGTCGTAGAGCGGCATGATGAGGCGCAGCGGGCGGATCGCGGTACCGGCGTCGGGATTGCCCGAGTTGGCCATGTCGATGTACGCCTGATACACGTCGGACTGCACCAGCGCGAGTTTCACGCCCGGCTCGAAGCGCATGCGCTGTACGTTCTCGGCAGACCCTTTCGACGCGACCACGGCGAGGTCGATGCCCGCCGGCTGCGCGACCCATTTCGACAGGTCCTGACCGATCTGAATGTAGGTGCCGCGTTCGGGGCCCGTGACGATCTTGTAGTGCGCGGGTTCGGCACTCAGCAGCGAAGACGTGATCAGCAGCATCGCTCCCAGCCATCCCGTCAGAAATCTCTTTAGCATGGTCTGCACCTATCGGGTCGGGTTGGCAATTTTCCAGCCATTAAATTCGGTATCCGAACTATTGGACGGCCGGCTGCCGCGGCAGCCTGGCATTGCTCGTTGTCTGGGTACTGAGCGGTGCCCAGCCAGTTTCGCGAATCACACGCTCGAGGATCGTCTTTGCCGTGTCGTTGCCGGTGTCTAGCGCCAGCGCCTCGTTCGCATGCTCTCGTGCGCACGGCCATGTTTGATGATCGGCGCACATCTGCGCCGCCAGCAACGCGGCGTCGCGGCGCGCGGTCAACGGCTTCATTTCGGCGGCGAGACTTTGCGCGTCGCTGCTCTCGGGTTGCAGCGATTGCGCTGCTCCCAGGGCCGCTTGCGCCGCGCTCAGATCGTTGGCGCGCAATGCGGTGCGGGCCGCCCGCAGTGCTTGCGCGCCGTCGTGGAATTGCGGTGTGGCCGTTTTCGCTGAAACCACTGCGATCGGTACAGTGGCCGGTATTGCCTGTACGGTGTTTCGCACGCCTTCTGTGCCAGTGGATTTGCCCGGCATCGCAGCGATGCGCGAGTCGGCTGCCTGATCGGGCGAGTATCGCGCGATGGTCCCCGTCGTCGTTCTGGCGTCGCGGGCGGTTTCTGCGGATTGCTCGCCGTTGCCGGAATGCAGGTCGCGGCTGTCGTTGAATAGCGCGTAGCCGACATACGCCAGGCCCGCGGCGACAATGGTCGCGGTCGCGAGTACCGCGTGGCGCATATGCAGACCCGCGCGATGCGGCAGTTCGGCAGGATCGGCAACGGGCAACAGCGGCGTCTCGGGCGAAAGCAGCGACGATGACGACGCCTGAAGCGCGCCTGCCGGAGCGAGGTTGAGGCCGGCATGCAATGCGCCGCCGGGGAAGTCGGGCTCGTTGAGCGCCGGCGCGCCGAAACCGTCGTTCAACATCGACATGCTCAGCGTGCTGGCTCGACTCTCGTGCAGCGCGCTGCGCACAGGTGGGCGTGCGTCGGCATCGAGCGGATGAACCGAGCCGCAATACGGGCAATGATCCACTCGCCGGTAGAGGGCTCCGCCACATTGTTTGCATGGCGTCGGAAAGCGATCGCCGGCTAAGGTCTGAGTGGACATGCTATGGCTCCAACTGAGGAAAACAATGCCGTTACGGCATGCTTCCGATCGCGCTTGAAGCGGTATGAGTGTCCGCGGAAACCACGATCTACATGCGCCAGAGAGTCCGAGCGGGCAAGCGAGGCCTGCGCGCCGTCGTTTTCAATATGTGGCGTTTCGAAGCGGACGTCAATGGACGATCGACCCTATGTTGTGTGCGCTACCGCACATTACCAGGTAGGACGAATGATCGTGCACATCATGAGGACGAACGCGCGCGATTCTTTTTATGGTAGGGCGCGCATTTCGCAGACAAATTTCGGGCGCATGCAATCAATATTTCCATGACGCGCCCGACCGATGCGCGATGGTTCAATGCTCACGCAACGGATGGTCCTTCAGCAGCCACGCGAGCACGAATGCGAGCAATACGACACACGCCGCGGAGAGATACACGGTATGCAACGCACCGGCAAATGCCTGTAGATAGTCGGCGCGCAATGCGTCAGGCAAATGGCGGATCGCGGCGGGTCCGAGTGCGTGCGGCAATTCCGTGTCCGGCGGGATCAGCTTTTCGAGCCTTGCGGCAAGGCCGTTGGAGAACACGGCACCGAACGCGGCCACACCGATCGATCCGCCAATCGAGCGAAACAACGTGGCGCCCGATGTGGCCACACCCATATGCTTGAATTCGACGGTGTTCTGCACGGCGAGAATGAGCACTTGCATCACCATGCCGAGACCGCAGCCGAGCACGCCCATGTCGAGATACATCACATGAATCGGTGTGTCGATCTGCAGGCGCGCGAGCAGCATCATGGCGATCGCGACCAGCAAGGTGCCCGCAATAGGGAACATGCGATAACGGCCAATTTTGCTGATCAGACGACCTGTCACCATCGACATGACGAAGAGGCCGCCCATCATCGGCAGCATCTGCATGCCGGCTTCCGTCGGCGTGGAGCCTTTGACCACTTGCAGATAGAGAGGCAAAAACGTGACGGAGCCGAACATCGACACGCCCACGATGAAGCCGATCAGACTGCTCAGTAAAAACGTGCGCTGCCTGAAAAGTTCGAGCGGCATGATCGGTTCAGCTGCGCTGCGTTCTTCGTGGATGAAACCCCAGATCGCGACGAGTCCCATGCCGAGCGTGATCCACAATTGCGGCGACGACCACGGCAAGATCGTGCCGCCCTGGCTCGTGAACAGAATGATGCAGGTGAGTGCGCCTGCAAGAAACGCAGCGCCCATATAGTCGATGGTGTGCTTGACTTGATGCAGACGCGGCTTGAAGACCGCGCCGATCACAGCCAGCGAGACGATGCCGAGCGGCAGGTTGATATAGAAAATCCAGCGCCACGTAAGGTGCTCGACAAGAAAGCCGCCGAGCAGCGGACCGACTACCGTCGCGAGACCGAATACGCCGCCGAACACGCCTTGATAGCGGCCACGCTGCGCGGGTGGAATGACGTCGGCGATTGCGGCCATTGTCACGACGAGCAGACCGCCGCCGCCGAGCCCTTGCAATGCCCGCAGCACGATCAACTGGGTCATGTCTTGCGCTATGCCGCACAGCGCGGAACCGACGAGAAAGAGCACGATCGCCGTCTGGAGCACGATCTTGCGGCCGAACTGATCGCCGAACTTGCCGTACAGCGGCACGACGATCGTCGAGCTGAGCAGATAGGCTGTGACGACCCACGACAGGTTATTGAGTCCACCCAGTTCGCCGACAATCGTCGGGAGGGCAGTCGACACTATCGTCTGATCAAGCGCGGCGAGCAGCATGACCAGCAACAGCGCGGGGAACAG
Source organism: Paraburkholderia caledonica (assembly GCF_000383275.1). Classification (NCBI taxonomy): domain Bacteria; kingdom Pseudomonadati; phylum Pseudomonadota; class Betaproteobacteria; order Burkholderiales; family Burkholderiaceae; genus Paraburkholderia; species Paraburkholderia caledonica. Next base: position 95,101 of record NZ_KB911045.1, read on the forward strand.
AAGGCGAATCGGCGGATGGTCGGCGGCTCGTTCAACCGAATGGTCCGAAGCCGGCTCGTGTCGCGTCACAGCGGCCTGCGGGCCGTCGTTCAGCAATCGCTGCGGCCGGGCGAGCACGGCTTGTTGTGTGGGCTGTTGCATGGCATTAGCGCCTTGAAATTAATTAACTCGAAGATTAATATATGCGACATTCTATCGCCCGTCAAACGAGTGCAATGGCAAGAACTCCAACAGTTGGTAAGAAGACGAGCGGCGCGAAGGCTTCCGGCGGTAGCGGCTCGGCGACGAAAGTGCACAAGCGCGCGGCGCAAACGGCGGCGGTTGCCGCAGATCCCGCGACAGGCGCCCCGGCAAAAACCGCGTCAGAAGGCGCATCTTCAAGACGGCCTGGCAGACCGCCGGGCGCTTCGCGCGGAGCGGAGCAGCGCAATCGTCTGCTCGACGCGGCGCTCGAGCTTTTCGCGCGGCAAGGCATCGTCGATACGACGCTCGGCGAGATTGCCCGCGAGGCGGGCTTTACGCCGGCCATGATGCATTACTACTTCAAGACGCGTGAGCAGCTGCTCGACGTGCTCATCGAAGAGCGCTTCGGCCCGTTGCGCGCGAGTCTCGGCGTGCCGTTCCAGGAGCATGCCGACGATCCCGTCGCGGCGATCACGCAGCTCGCACAGCGCATGGTGCAGGCAGCCGTCGAGCGGCCGTGGTTTCCATCGCTGTGGGTGCGCGAAGTCATCAGCGATAGCGGCCTGCTGCGTCAGCGCATGCAGGAGCGTTCCGGAGACGCAAATCAGAAGACGTCGCTTGCCACCATTGAGCGATGGCAGAAGGAAGGGCGTTTGAATCCGGCGCTCGAGCCATCGCTGATGTTCGTTACGCTGCTCGGGCTGACGCTATTGCCCCTCGCCACGTCGAAGCTGTGGCGCCGCGATCCCAAACGTCGCCTGATTGGCGGCGACGAGATCGCCCGCCACGCGGTGGCGCTTCTGGTGCAGGGCATTAGTCCGAAGAAAATTGGTTAACCATGCAACTACTTGCTGCATGTCATGCGATGCGCGGCACATAACGTGCTACCAGTGGGGTAAATGCGAACGCCGGGCAACGGGGCTGCGGGCATCGCAGAAGAAATCGGCAGGAATGACGAAAAGACGCCGCGGCGGCAAGAAAGCAATCAATCGCCAATGCCGCCGCGGCGAATCGGGTGTCGGCCCCGGACGCCGGGAGCCGTTTTTTCATTGGCGTGCAATTTTGGCGCGTTACTGTGCGCGCGTTGCAGGGGGCCATGTCTACAATCGTGGGCCTTTTTTGCAACTCGGCACATGAATTCGAGTCGGAACCATGAACAGCAATTTCGCGGCCGCGCAAATCGGCGGCAAGCAACCCTCCCAGCAGGGCGACACATTGGCCAAGCCTGACGGCCTGACCGGATTTTTAGAGCAACAACATAAAATGAACGGTGCATTGAGACTCGATCAGGCCACGATCGTGCTCGTAGAAGACGACCCGGACAGCCGGGAATCGCTGACCTTGTTGCTGGAAGCGGAAGGGGCAAACGTCGTTGCCGTGGCGGATGCGGAAGAGGGCGTCGAAGCGGCCGTCCGGCTGCTGCCGGATGCGGTGGTATGCGACCTCGAACTGCCCGCCATGGACGGCTTCTATCTGATCCAGCGGCTGCGTGATCACGAGATTCGCGGCGATCACGCGCCTTCGGTAGCGGTGGCGCTGACCGGACATACCGACGACGCCTACCGTTTGCGAAGTATCGGCGAAGGCTTCCAGCACTTCATGACCAAACCGGCGTTACCGGAAGAACTGGTGACTCTGCTGCACGACGCCATCGGTGCACGCGGAGCCCGTTGAGCAGGTCACAACGCGGCGCGAAGCGTGAAAGGCTTTGCGCCGCAAGCGCAACACATTGCCGCTATTTAGCCGCAACGGGCGCCGTCGATCCCGTCTTCGGCGCAGCCGCCGCGGCTGCCTCTGCCGCCTGACATGCGGAACACAATCCCTTCAATTCGATTTCGTCGCTTGCGATCCGGTAACCCGCATCTTCGATTTGCGCGACGAGCGCCTGGCGCAGCTTCGGCTGATGCAGTTCGGTGACGTTGCCGCACTGCTGACAAACAACCAGAATGCCGTGCTGGCATTGCGTCAGATCGTGGCACACCGTAAATGCATTAATCGATTCGATCCGATGCACGAGACCTGCCGACAGCAGAAAGTCGAGCGCACGATAAACCGTTGGAGGCGCAGAGCCCGGATGAATCTGGCGCATGTCGTCGAGCAGCGAGTACGCCTTGGTCGCACGTCCAGAGTTCAGCAGCAATTCGAGCACTTTGCGGCGAATCGGCGTGAGCTTCTCGCCGCGTTCGCGGCAATACTCTTCCGCGAGAGCCAGCGCGGCTTCGGGCGAGTCGCCGTGCGTGTGCCCCGGCGCTTGCGCAACGGCATCCGCGGAAGCTGCGGCTTTCGCCGTGCGCGCGGGACTGGCTGGGTTTGCGGCGGTAGCGGCGGACTTGGCGTTCTTCATGCGTCGATTATAAAGGTCAACCATGGCCAGCGCCTGTTGCCAACCTGTTGTCGCGTCGGCGTGAGTCGCCGCGCCGGACACGGTTATGCCGGGCATGCCCGGCGACGGCGACCGCCTCCACGGCTCCGCGGATTGCGCACCTCTGGCCGCCCTGGTTCACGTGAGCGGGAAGTCGACGTATTTCTTGAAGCCCGGGCGGGTCGCAATGCGCGAATACCAGCGCTCCAGGTTGGGCAACGGCGGACGCTCCACGCCGTCCAGGCCGAACCAGCGTTTTGCATACGCGCCGATCACGATATCGGCGAGCGTAAACTTGTCGCTTTCAAGGAAGAAGCGCCCCTGCAGATGCGTGTCGAGCATTTGCCACAGCGCGGTAACGGTGCGGATGTCTTCGGCGAGCCTGGCCGCGTCGCGCTGTTCGGGCGGCGTGCGCACGAGCGTCCAGAACACCGGCCGCTCGGCCGGTTGCAAAGTGGACAGCGACCAGTCAAGCCAGCGGTCGATGCTCGCACGTAGCCGCGGTTCGGCGGGATACAGCGGACTGCCCGCGCCGTACTGCAGCGCCAGGTAACGCAGTATCGAATTCGATTCCCACAGTTCGAAGTCGTCGTCGACCAGCGTGGGAATCTTGCCGGTCGGGTTCATTGAAAGGTACGCCGGCTCGTTGTTGCGGCCGAATTGCATGCCCGCGTCGATGCGCTCGTACGGCAGCACCAGTTCATCGCAGCACCACAAGACTTTTTGCACGTTGACTGAATTCGTGCGTCCCCAGATCGTAATCATCCGGTTAATCCTTTTTTGTCGACAGTTGGCAAGCCGTGCATCGCGCTCGGCGTTCAACCAGTAACGATACACGATGCGCATACGTTTGGATGCGTGCGCAGCGATGCGGCCATCTCGCAACGGAACGCCGGAGCGCCGGCTGCTCGATGCGTTGCGTACAATGAGCGCACCGAAATACGACGAGGCACCGCATGGCCCGCATTGTCCCCGACGACTGGAAGAGCCTCGCCGCCACCGGGGCGGCGTCGCGCGAGCGGGAAACGCTCGCATTGCTGGAACAAGCGCTGCCCGACGATTACACGGTCTACCACGGCGTGCACTGGACGCGGCTCAACCAGAACTTTTCTGTCTTCGGCGAGGCCGATTTTGTGATCGTCAGTCCGGCCGGGCGCGTAATGATCGTCGAACAGAAAACGGGCTTTCTGCGCGAAACCCCGAAGGGGCTCGTCAAGGTTTATCTGCAGACCGAGCGCAACGTGGCGATCGCGCTCGCGCATACCATCGAAGGGTTGCACCGGCGCTTTACCGCCGCGTTCGGCGCGGGCACCTATTTCATCGAAGAATTGCTGTATTGCCCCGACCATATCGTGAAGGACGCCGCGATTGCAGGCGTGAATCCCGCACGGATCGTCGACGCGACGCGCCGCGACCGGCTCGCCGCAGTGATTCGCGAAGCGCTGCCGGCCGATGAGCCGCGCCTGCCATGCGCGTCGAAAATCCACCACTTCCTCGCCGATGAACTCGCGCTTACCCCCGACGCAAGTGCTCTCGTCGGCCAGGCGGGCACGCTCGTCACGCGGCTCGCGGGCGGTCTTGCGACGTGGGCGCGGCGGCTCGAATTCTCGCCGTTTCGCCTGCGCGTGATCGGCACGGCCGGCTCGGGCAAGACGCAACTGGCGGTGCAGGTAATGAAAGACGCCGTCGCGCGCGGCCAGCGTCCGCTATATGTGTGTTTCAACCGGCCGTTGGCCGACCATATCTCGCGCGTGGCACCGCCCGAGGCGAAGGTCGCTAACTATCATCAACTGTGCGACTGGATTGCGCGAGATGCGGGCCGCGAGCCCGATTTCGAGTCAGGCCAGGTGTTCGATCAACTCGAAGCGATGTTTGCGGAAACGCCGATCGACGCGCGCTGGCAATTCGACGTGCTGATCGTCGACGAAGGCCAGGATTTTCAGGAGCCGTGGGTCGCCGCACTCGAACGCCTGCTGAGCCCGGGCGGCGCGTGGTGGTGGCTCGAAGATCCGCTGCAGAATCTCTATATGCGCGAACCGGTGGCGCTGCCCGGCTGGACCACGCTGAAAGAGACCACCAACTACCGAAGCCCGCGCGACATTCTCGACTACGTGCGCGACGTGGTCGGCGCAGCGGTGCCTGTTGCGGCGGCGCTTGCGTCGGGTAGTCCATTCGACGGCTCCGACATTTCGCTGTCGGTCTACGACGAAGCGAACGCCGCCGAGGGCAGCATCGAAGCAACCAAGCGCGCGATCACCCAGGCGCTGTCGCTTGGCTTTCGCAAGCAGGACATCGCGGTGCTGTCGTTTCGCGGACGCGAAGGCTCGGCGATGACCGCGCAGGATCATCTCGGCCCGCATCGGCTGCGCAGTTTTACCGGGAAATACGATTTGTTTGGCAATCCAGAATATCGCGACGGCGACGTTCTGTTCGAATCGATCTATCGTTTCAAGGGGCAGGCGGCGCCTTGCGTGATTCTCACTGAAGTCGACTTCAATGCATTCGACGAACGTATCGCACGCAAACTGTTTGTCGGCGCCACGCGGGCAACAATGAAGCTCATCATCGTCGCTTCGCAGCGCGCGGCCCAGTATCTGCATTTGCGCGACGGCAAGGAGAGAAAGGAGAACAAGGAAGCGCGCGAAGTCTGACGCGCGCTCACCCTCACTCCGACGCCCACGCGCGCGCGCCGACCAGCATACCGGTGTGGGTGTGGGCGTCCCACCAGATCACGCGCAATAGCGGCGCCTGCTGCGCAATCAGCAAAGCCTGCACCGGATCGCTTTCCACGAAGTGCGTGACGCCGCCCGCGAGCGCCGCAGCCGCTTTGTGAGCGGCCGCACCGGCCGGGCTCTCGTCGTGCGTGCCGGGCGTGCGCATCACCAGTTGCATATGGCCGAAGCCGTGCCGCTCCAGCCACGCCTGCGTGCGCGCGCGGTCCATTTCAGGCCGGCCCGTGATGATCGTGCGAACCCGTTTGAGGTCGATGCCCGGAAGCACTTCGAACGGCAGCAGTGCATCGCGTTCGAGCAGTGCCGCCGCGAGATCTTCGTCGTAGCGCGCAAGCGGCACGTCGGGCAGCAGAATGCCGTCGAGGTCGATCGCATAAGTCGCGTAGTGGTGATCGTCTGCCATTGCCGGCGCATCGCCTGCTTCGACGCGCGCCCAGTCGTCGCGATAGCGCTCGGTGTAGGCCTGGCGTTCCCACGGGAATAGCGCGAAATAGCCGCGGGCGTCGATTGCATAGTCCGGCTGCGTGCGGCTCAGGTCGTCGACGGCGCCCGTCAGCGTCTTCACATCGAGGCCATGCTGTTTGAGGAACGCAATGCAATCCACCAGCGTAAAGCCGCGGCCCGCAATGTCTTCGCACAACAGGACCTTCGAGCCGGCCGGCGGGATGGGCAGCGTCGAGTCCCACGCCACAGTGCGCGACGCGCGGTCATAGCGCAGAAACGCAACCGGCGCGCCGGCCGAATGCGAAACCATCAGTGCAAGTGGAGCGCCGCCTCGCAGAATGCCGATTGCCATCGCAAAACCTTCGGCGAGCAACGCGGGTTGCAGCGATTCGATCCAGTGATCGAGTTGCTCATAGGTGAGGGGCAAAACCGGCTTGTTCATAACGCTCGTGAGGTCGCGCAACGCGTGTGGGAAAACCGCCGCCTGAAGCGCGACGCGCGTTGGCAGATAGCGCGGCGGTGGGCCTTCGTTTTTTCCTGCAAAGAATTTTGACGATATTATGCATGCCGTTCAGCGATCGCGCGTCGGGGTGGCGCGTGTGACGGCAGATGCGGGGCGATGCGCCGCAAGAAAAACAACAGACCACGGAATAAAAGAGCAGATGACCAAAGTAACTGCAAGACTGCAACGCAGGTTTGGCGCGCACGCACGCGCGCGGTGGGCCATGGGGTTGATGTTCGCGCTGACCGCCTGGAGCGTGCAGGCACAGACCGACGCGGCGGCGCTCTCGCTCGACGTCTCCGGCAAAATCGGCAAGACGAACGACGCGGCGCACCGTTCATATCGCTTCGCCGAGGCGCAGCTGCTTGCGCTGCCGGCCCACTCGATCACCACCGCCACGACGTGGACGCCGCGCTCCACCTTCACAGGACCGCTGCTCGCGGATATTCTGAAGACGGTTGGTGCGTACGGCACGCAGGTTGAAATCCGCACGCTCGACGACTACACCTACACGGTCCCAGTATCGGATTGCGACCGCTACGGCGTGGTTGTGGCGTACAGCATGAACGGCCGGCGCCTGAAGATCAGCGACTTCGGGCCCCTGTTCCTCATCTATCCGCGCGACGCGTTCCCCGATGAACTCGCGGGCGCCTCGGGCGATTCGAAATTCGTATGGCAGATCAAGGCACTCATAGTCAAGTAACGCGCCGTCCGTGGCGCCGGGTTTTATATGTGCTGATCTGGCTCACCGCGCTCGCCGCGCCGGCCGGCGCGATCGGCTATCTGCTCTACGCGAACCTGCTCAATCCGGGCACGACCGAGTCCCTCACAGGTTCGTACGACGGCTTCTATTGGGACGCGGCGCAACTGCAAATCGCCTACGCACGCTTCGAAAACCAGTTGTTGCTCTACCAGGCGGGCGTCGATGACGACTATCAGCGGCTCACGTTGCGCTACCAGTTGCTGCAATCGAAACTGCACGTCATGGAAGGCTCCACGCTGAGGCTCACGACGCAAGTCGCACTGGTGCAACGGCAACTCGACGAAATCCATGCGCTCGATCGCATGCTGACCGAGCTGGCGCCTCAGGTCGCGTCACTGCCCAACGATCGCAGCGGAGTCAACCGGATCGTCGCCCAATTGCGCCAGCACTGGAACGAAGTGAACGATCTCGCGCTGAGCCGCCGTTTCGCCGATGTCGCCGACCGCGAAGCGATGAACCGCGATTACATCGACAAGCGCCGGCTGCTTTTTGCAGGCGGCATGATCCTGCTGCTGCTGTCCGCCGCGGCGACGCTGCTGCTCGTGGTGAACGGCCGGCGCCGCACGCGCCTCATGCATCAGCAGCACGCGGCGCTCGAAGCCGAGCACCAGGCGAGCCGTGCGGCGCGCGAGGCGAGCCTCGCGAAAGACGCGTTTCTCGGCATGATCAGTCACGAGCTGCGCACGCCGTTGCACGCGATTGTGTCGTCGATCGAGTTGCTTGGCTTCAACTATCACTCTGAAGCCGACCGCAAGGTGATTCAGCGGCTCGAAACCGCAGCGCGGCATCTCGAAGCGCAGATGAAGGACCTGACCGATTACGCGCGCCTCGGCGCGGGCAAGCTCGAACTGCGTCACGAGCATTTCGAGCCGCGCGAGCTGCTGGCGTCGATTGTCGACGAACATGCCATGTCCGCCGCCGCGCGCGGCCTCACGCTCGAGAGCGAGGCGAGCGGCGTGAGCGGGCTCGTCGATTCGGACCCGCACCGGATTCGCCAGATCGTCAATAACCTCGTTACCAACGCCATCCGTTATACGGAAACCGGCACGGTGCGGGTGAAGCTGATGCAGCGGCCGGCGCTGCTGAGCTTCATAGTGAGCGACACGGGGCCGGGCGTGCCGCAGGCACAGATTCCATTGATCTTCGAAGAGTTCACGCAGCTGGACAGTTCGCGCACGCGCCGCTTCGAAGGCGCGGGCATGGGACTCGCAATCGTTCAGGGTCTCGTGAGGCTGTTCGGCGGCAGCGTTGAAGTGTCGAGCATGGTGGGCGAGGGCACTACGTTCACCGTGACCATTCCTGTTACGCCGGTCGCGTCTGCTCAGGCGCCCGGCGTCACCGCGCGGGCCGAGCCTGGCGGCGCGCGGCCCAGCGTGCTGATCGTCGACGATAACCGGCTGATGCGGGAGTCGCTCGGTGAAATGGTCGCGCATATGGAGTTCGACGCGCACGCGGTCGCCAATGCGGACGATGCTCTCGCGTGGCTCGATGCGCATCGTTGCGATGTCGTGCTGCTCGATCTGCACATGCCCGAACGCGACGGCTACGCGTTTCTCGCGGATCTGGCCGCGCGCGGCGGGCCGTCGTCGGAAGTGCCGGTGATCGTGGTCAGCGCTTATGCGCCGGAGGCCGGCGCGAAGCACGGCGGTGAGACAGAGAACGGCGCGCTGCCGTTCTTCGAGGCGTTATTAAAGCCGATACATTACGGTGATCTGCGCAACGCGTTGCAGCGCGCGCTGGCTTCCCGGCATACCGTCTAGGACAGCGCTGCGCGTTTCACGACCCGCTCAAGGCCGGTTCAGCCGCTTGGACAGATCGGCCACCAGAATCGCCATGCGCGCCGGCTTTTCGTAGCAGGCGACGTCGTAGTTGCGGATCACCTGGCTGATCTCCGATTCGCTCGCCTTGCCGGTCAGCAGCTCGCCGGTCAGCACGAAGATCGGCGCGTCGGGATTTTCCGACGCGCGTACCGCGCGAATCGCGGCCGCCGATGTCTGCGAGCCGAACAGCCAGTCGATCACGATGCCGTCGAACACCTGGGTTTGCAACTGTTCGGCAAAAGCCGAAAGGCCGTAAATCGCCACTGCGGTGAAACCGCTGCGCTCGAGATAATCTCGCAGATTGTCGGCGCTCGCCTGATCGTCGTCGACAACGGCGATGGTCGGCTTGTCCGTTTCCGCACGGCGCGGATAAATCTCGATCTTGTGGACTTCATACGCGCTCTGGTAGAGCGTGCCGTCGTGACGCGCAACGCGCCACTGGCCGAGCTTCGAGTACGCGACGAATTCCGGCCGGCTGCCCGGCTCGAGCGCGGCGCCGACCCAGGCGGTGCAGGGCAACTCGATTGCGCCGATGCAGAACACGGCCTCCTGCGCAATCGCGCCGACCATGCCCGGGTCGAGCGATTGAGCGCCGAACAGTTGCGCCGCGGGCTCGCCGTACACCTCGGCGACCTTCTTGATTTGCGACAGGGTCCACGGGCTATTGCCGCGCAACTTGCGGTGCCCCTGCGAAAAACTAAGATCGAGGATGCGGCAAAGTTCTGTGGTTTGCTGTCGCTTGCCGATTCCATGCCGGCTCATCAACTCGCGCACGCGCTCGGCGACTGCGATGGAGTCTGGTGAGTGTGTTTCGTTGGTCATACTGCGTGAAAATCCGCCGTCTTAAAGGGCTGTGGGGGCGATACGGCAGGCGTAGCGCGGCCGTGCATCATGGACACAAGGCAAAGCAGTACGCGGGGGGACAGCAAATGTACCGTAAAAACACCGCGGTCAGGGTTTTTGTAAAGGTGCCGCTGTTTCTGTCAGGGAAAGCCGGAAATTCGACAGATTTAACGGTCATACTCGCGCACCCGCTATGCGTAGCGCATAAAATGCATTTTACCGGCGAAACCGGACCGTATCCACCGAGCGCCCGGGGGCGACGTCAAGCCGCCGGCATCTTCGCAAGTTTCGTAGCGGAGTTCCTCAGACCCTTGAAGATCCGCTCGGCGACCTTGCCCGGAAATCGTTCGGGCAATTCTGCAGAAACCTGTTCTATCACGTTCGGCGTCTGCCCGATCAGGCGCTCGATCAGCGGTTCCGCGCTCGCGCCATACGAGCACTTGAGTGCCATCGTATTGAAGTGGCGCCGCTGCACGTCGCGAAAAGCGTCGTGCTTGCTGCGCGACCACATGCCCATTGCGAGGCGAGCCTTGAACCACGACCATTGGTTAGGTCCGTTGCCCTCCACCGGCCAGATGGACATGACGTCGTAGAGCGGCGTCAGCCGGTATTGGCCGCCCGCCAGCAGGCGAATACTGAAGTTTTTCGCGTGGCCGTCCGGCGCGGCGAGCATCCAGAAGAGAATCTGGCTCGCGAGCAGCGTCTCGATGTCTTGCGCGGCCGTGACCGACTGCTGCAGCACGCGCGCCAGATCCAGCACGCCAGGACCGCCTTCGTTCTCGTACTTGAGGTGCGAAGGTACGCCGTAGACCTGGCAAAAGTCTTCCTGAGGCAGGCGCAGCAGCCATTGCCCGCTCGAATGCAGTTGCCGGTCGAAACGCTCGACGCTCAGCACGCGTTGCTTGCCAAACGTCACGATTTCCGTGTTCGCTACCGGCAAGCCGTAAGCGCGCAGTATGCGCAGGCACAACCATTCGTTTTCGACCGACGTGCTCAGATCCGCCAGCTTGTTGCCGACGAGTCCGAGCGGCAGCTTGAAGATATGGGTGGTGGGCGTCGCGCCGTGCGGCCGTTTCCATTGTTCGTCGTGCCACAGCAGCGCAGTTTTCTCCTGTGCGCCGGCAAGCGAAATGCGGAAATCGTCGATTTCGTCTGTCGCGCCGAGCGCGGGTGCGCTGACGGTGCGCGTCAGCATGGTCTCGATCTCGGCGTCGGTCAGCGGCGTGCCCTCGATGCGGTCTACGCCCACCGGCGCATCGTCTTCGGGCAGCAACTGGACGGCGCCCACGCAGTCGCGGCCAATAGCCTGCAGCAGATCGAACGCGTCCAGCGTCTCGGTCCGGTAGCGCTGAGCGATACGCTTTCTGATGATGTCGCTGTCGGGCAGCAGGTTGTCGAAGTAGTTGAGCACCCGCGGCCCTTTGTGCGCGATGTTGCCGGGCATGAAAGGCAGCGAGAGCGACAGCGGCCGGCCGGCCGGCGAGCCGATCCATGTGGCGTCGTAAGAAAATTCCATCGGACCGCGGGCCGGAAGGCGCCACACGCCCACGCGTTCGCCGTTCGCCCAGACGGAAAGCGCGCGTGAATGAGTAGGGCGGGCCATGCTTACCATTCGGTGGAAAGCGTCGGCGCGGAGGCCGGCTGGTTTTTGTCGCGCAGCTGTAGTTGCAGCCCATAAGCACCGCACAGCGATAGCAGCTGGGCGACGGTCAGCGCGGCCGCGTCGGTTTCCCACGCCGAAATGCGGCTTTGGCTCACGCCCACTCGTGCGGCGGCTTCGGCCTGCGTAAGACCCGCTTGCCGGCGGCTTGCAGCCAGCAGTTGGGCAATCTGGTCTGGTGTGGCGATGAGATGGAGCATGGCAAAATATCCGTCGAACGAATAAATGCATTTTATTCGCCGTGCGAATATCTGGCAAATATTCGTGTGGCGAATAAACGCAAAATATCTGTGAGATATTTGCACATTATTCGTCTCGCAGATAAACCGCGTCCTCACTGAACTGCGCGGATCACGCGATTGACGAGCGGGTCCCGCAGGGCTCCGGGCGCCGTCGCCATTGCGGACAACCGGTTCGCCTGCGAAGATTACGCTCGCACTTAAAACCACTCGCCCGATGACCACGACTTATCCGCTGCACGCCGGCTTCAGCGTCGCCGACCAACCGTTTCCCAAGCACGCCGACGTCGTCATTGCCGGTGCCGGCATCATGGGTTGCGCAGCGGCCTACTATCTTGCGCGGCGCGGGTTGTCCGTGGCCGTACTCGACAAGTCGCGCATCGCCGGCCAGCAGTCGTCCCGAGCCTGGGGTTTCGTGCGCCAGCAGGGTCGCGAATCCGCCGAAGTCCCGCTGATGATGGCGAGCATACCGTTGTGGGAAACGCTCGAGCGTGAGTTGAACTTCGACCTCGAATGGCGTCAGGGCGGCTGCCTTTATGTGGCGAACAGCGAGGAGGACTGGACCTCCTTCCAGCAATGGATGGACGTCGCGCGGGAACACGGGCTCGACACGCGTACGCTCGATCGGAAGCAGATCGATTCGGTGGTGACCGGCATGCAAGGCCCGGCGCTCGGCGGTCTCTATACGCCGAGCGACGGTCAGGCCGAGCCGCGCCGCGCCGCTGCCGCATTCGCGGCGCGGGCGCGGGAAGCGGGCGCGCTATTTTTTGAAGGCTGCGGCGTGCTCGGCGTGGAGCGCGCGGGCGGCGCGATTGCCGGCGTCGTCACAGAGCGCGGAACCATCCGCACGTCGCGTTTCATTTGCGCGGCCGGCGCGAGCAGCTGGCGTCTTCTGAAAACACTGGGCCTGGAATTGCCGCAGCAGGCGGTGCGCGGCACTTGCATGCGCACGAATCCGTTGCCGCCCGTTACCGCGTCCACGTTCTGGGGACATGGTCTGGGCGTGCGGCAACGCGCGAACGGCGCGATCAATCTCGCCGACGACATGCAGGTCGACGTCGACATGACGCTCGGCCATTTCCGCGCGCTGAAATGGTTTCTGCCCGAACTGTGGAGTCAGCGCGAGAAGTTCAGTTTTCATCTGAACGGCGCCTGCTTGCGGGACTTGCGCGACCGGCTGCCAGGCAGCGTGCCGCAGAGCGAGCGCGTGCTGCATCCGCGGGACCCGCATCCGCAGCCTAACGTGAGCCACGCGCCTCGCGCGCTTGCCAAACTGCGCGCGCTGTTTCCCGCTCTGAAGGACGCGCAGGTGGTCGAGTCGTGGGCGGGTCTGATCGACGTGCTGCCCGATGGAATTCCGGTGATCGACGCCCCGCCGCAGGTCAGCGGTCTTACGATTGCCACCGGCTTTTGCGGCCATGGATTCGCGATGGGACCTATCGTCGGCAAGCTGCTTGCGGAAATGAACGACGGCGGGCAGGCGTCGCTGGATCTGTCGGCGTTTCGGCTGCAGCGTTTTTTCGACGGCACCATGCAGCGGCCCCGAAGCATGTTGTAAGCGCGTCTGCCGCCTTCGCGTCCCCCACTTTTCATTGATCGCGTCAGCATGAACGAACCGACTCTGCGCCACGCCGGCGTGCCGTATCACACGCAATGGGGCAGCCCCGAATGGGTTCGCCATATCGTCGAGCAGAACGGCGATCCTTGCGACGACCCCAGCTGGCAGAAGAGCGGCTTCTCGGACCCGGAGCGCTACCGCTTCTGGGCCAAACGCCTGTGCGGTCTGACGTGCCTTGAGTCCGCACTCGACTACTGGCGTATCGAACATCCGCCGCGCGCCGCGCTGCTCGACGAAGCGCTCGCGCGCGGCGTGTATCGAATCAGGGACGACGGCGGCGTCGACGGTCTTATTTATCACCCGTTCGCGGCGTGGGTGCAGCAGGCGTTCGGGGTGCGCGTCGACGTACTGTCAGAGGCGACGCTCGAAGAAATCGCCTCGCGTCTGAATTCGCGGACGCTCGCCGTTGTCTCCGTCAGCCCTGAGATCCGCTATCCGGAACGGCCCAACGAGCGCCGGGGCGGGCATCTGATTCTGCTGCACGGACGCGATGCGAACGGCGTGTGGTTCCACAATCCTTCGGGGATCGGGCCGCAACAGGCCGACGTTTATCTGCCGTTCGCGACAATGACGCGCTTTTACGCCGGCCGCGGGATGGTGCTTAGTGTGAGCGAGGGCTAAGGCGAAGGCTTGAGGCGAAGGCTGTACAGCGAGCGCGGCAGGGCAGGACGGCACGCGCAGCGAGCACAACCGGCGCAACCGCACAGCCCACACTTGATCGGGCCCGTTTTCTGCTGTCACGCGTTGTATCGACATTGCGATACAGGACCCGATATGACCAGAATCCACGCCTTGCTCGCCGCGAGCCTTTTCGCCATCGGCGCCGTTACCTCCGCAAATGCCGCGACACAGGACGAACAGGCCAAGGCTTGTCGCGGCGACGCGATGCACTTTTGCGCCGCGGACATTCCTAACAAAGCGAAAATTACGGCCTGCATGAAGCAGCACATCGACGAACTGAGCCCGCCGTGCCGCGCGATGTTCAAAGGCGGCAAAAAGTCCGGCGACAGCAGCGGGAATTCGGGCGCTTCTCAGTAAGTCGGCAGTGAGTCCGCTGTGAGCGAGCGGGACACGCGCGAAGGGAAGGCCGCGGGCGGAGTTGCAGCGCGATGACGGCTACCATCGTGATCGCCGTCATCGCCATAGTCTTCGTGAGAGAACTCATTGCGCGCTCTGAAGGCGGCGCGGCGTCGTAGAATCGCCTGTCTCCACTGCGACCAGACATCCGCTCATGACCCGTCCGACCACGCAGATTTTCGACGCCGCCGCGACAGCGCGGCTCACACCGTATGCCGCACTCGTCGACGCATTGAAGAGCGCGAGCATCGAGTACGCGCAGCAGCGCATAGCGAGTCCCGAGCGGCTTGTCGTGCCGCTGAATCAAGGCGGCATTTTGCTGTCGATGCCGGCGACCTCGCCGGATCTTGCAATCCACAAGCTCGTCAACGTGTGTCCCGGGAACGGGTCGCGCGGCTTACCCACGATACACGGCCAGGTGATGGCATTCGACGCCGACACGGGCGAGACGCTGTTCATCCTCGACGGCCCCACGGTCACGGGCCGCCGCACCGCGGCGATGTCGATGCTTGGCGTCCGGACATTTGCCGCGGCCGCGCCCCGCGAATTCGTGCTGATCGGCACCGGCACGCAGGCGCTGAATCATCTGGAAGCGATAGGCGAGCTGTACCCTGACGCGCGCGTGTGGGTGAAGGGCAGCGCGCCGGCTCGCGCCGAAGCGTTTTGCGCCGCGAATCGCGGCAAGGCATTCGAAGTCCGGCCGCTTGCGGATCCGGATGCAGCGCTGCCCGAGTCGGTCGACACGGTCATTGCGCTGACCACGAGCCGGCAACCCGTCTATCAGGAAGCGCCGCGTGCAAGCCGCCTCGTGATCGGCGTCGGCGCCTTTACGCCCGAGATGGTCGAAATCGGCGCCCGGACGATCGCGGACAGCGCACTTTTTGTCGACGACGAAGCCGGAGCAAAACACGAAGCCGGCGATTTCATCCAGGCAGGCGTGGATTGGAGCGACGTTCGGGGCATCGCGGCCGTGCTGGATAACTCAATGCCGCTGCCGGCTCGAACGCCGATCGTTTTCAAAAGCGTCGGCTGTGCCGCGTGGGATCTGGCGGCGTGCCGGGTCGCGCGCGAGGCTTTGGGCGGCGGCTGAGCCAGGCACGGCGAGGAGGGCGCCGCGCATCCTGCGCAGAGGACGCGACCGGCAGTTGCCTGGTAGCCCAGGTGGACCAGCTGCCGAGGCAACCTACTTAGGCCCGGCAACGCTAGTCGCATCCCGCTCAATAAGAAATCCCATCAAAACAGTGGCTTGCCGGGCCCCGTTGGCATATTGCGCCAATGTGCGGCGCATGTTGCCGTGCAAACAATCCCAAAACGTTGCACCATAGGCGTCTGCCAGAAAATTGTGCCGGTCAGCGCGCCGCGAGGCCGCCTGTCCACTTTTTCTGCCTTTGCCCCAGGCCTCGGCTTAAACGGCTCGAACGGCTCGAACGGTTCGAACGACCCAAACGGCCCGTTGGCTCCTGGCAACGCTTTCTTTCTCACGACGCTGCGACCGCGCTATGACGACCCAACACGCTTCTGCGACTCCCGACCTTCCGCTCGACATGATCATCTTCGGCGGCACTGGCGATCTGTCGTTTCGCAAGCTGCTCCCCGCGCTTTACATGGCGCATCTGCACTGCAACCTGCCGCCGGAAACGCGCATCCTGACGATCGGGCGCAAGCCGTGGTCGCGCGATGAGTACATCAACGAGTTCATGGAGCAGAAGGCCAAGCCCTTCATCGAAAAGAAAGCATTCGATGCCGCCGCGTGGGACAAATTTCTCGCGCTATTCGAATACGTGCGCATGGACGTGGACTCGCCCGAAGACTATCAGCGGCTGAAGGAAGCGTCGCGCGAAGGCGTCCGCCGCGTGTTCTATCTCGCGACGTCGCCCGATCTGTTCATGAACATTTGCGAGAACCTCTCGGGCGCGGGCCTCGTAGACGGCAACTCACGCGTCGTGCTCGAAAAGCCGCTCGGCCACGATCTGGCGTCCGCGCAGGAGATCAACACGGCGGTCGGCAAGCATTTCAGCGAAGCGCAGATCTACCGGATCGACCACTACCTCGGCAAGGAAACCGTGCAGAACCTGATGGTGCTGCGCTTCGGCAATCCGATTTTCGGCCCGCTGTGGCAGGCGCCGTATATCAAACGTGTGCAGATCACGGTGGCCGAAACAGTCGGCGTGGGCAGCCGCGCAGGCTTCTACGACAAAACCGGCGCGCTGCGCGACATGGTGCAGAACCACTTGCTGCAACTGTTGTGCATCGTCGCAATGGAGCCGCCTGTGTCGCTCGACCCGGACGCGGTCCGCGACGAAAAGCTGAAGGTGCTGCGCTCGTTGCGGCCCATGACGCCCGAGGACATCGCCCGCGATACCGTGCGCGGCCAGTACACCGCGGGTGCGGTAGACGGCGAGGCGGTGAAGGGCTATCTGCAGGAAGACAACGTGCCGGCCGGAAGCCGCGCGGAGACGTTCGTCGCTTTGCGCGCGCATATCAACAACTGGCGCTGGGCCAACGTGCCGTTCTTCCTGCGTACCGGCAAACGCATGCAGAAAAAGGTATCGGAGATCGTCATTGAATTCTCCGAACTGCCGTTCTCGATTATTCCGAGCGGCGGACGCAACTACGGCAACCGTCTCGTGATCCAGTTGCAGCCCGAAGAGTCGATCCAGCTGCAAATGCTCGCGAAGGAACCGGGCAGCGGCATGCACATGCTGCCGGTGAATCTGAACCTCGACTTGCAGCAGGCGTTCACCGAGCGTCGCGCGGAAGCCTACGAGCGTCTGCTGATCGACGTGATTCGCGGACGCCTCACGCACTTCATGCGCCGCGACGAACTGGAAGCTGCGTGGGCGTGGGCCGAGCCGATTCTCGAAGGCTGGGCCAAGTCGGGCGAGCGCCCGCGCAACTACACTGCGGGTACGTTCGGACCGGCTGCATCGACGGCACTGATGGCGCGCGAAAATGCGGTGTGGGCGGAGGAGTCGCAGTAAGCGGTCTTTTCTGTCGCACCATGAAAAACGGCCCGCTGAACCAATGCGGGCCGTTTTACTTGTAGCGAACTGACTTCAGGGCAACGAGATCGTCAGCGTGGCCGATTGCGGCCCCAGCTTGACCACCTGCGAATAGGGCGCCAATGTGCGCAACGTCTGATCGCGCAAATACGTGTTCAGGCCGAGATAGGCGAGCAGTCCGACCAGCGCGAACACCGCGCCGATCGACCACAACGGCACTTCGCGCTTCAGACGGTGCGCGACCTGATCGGGCAACGGCCAGTGCGGTGCGAACGGTGCACGCTTACCCTTCATGTGCGCGATTTCGTCGCCGATACGCGCGGTCAAATACGCAAGCTTCTCCGGCCCTTCAAGCAGATACTTGCCTTGAAAGCCGAGCAGCAGGCACATGTGGAACACCTCGAGCGATTGCAGACGAGCCGCGCCTTGCGCGCGGCATTCCTCGAGATACTGGAAAAATTTTTCGCCCGCGAGCTGCTCGCCGAACAGCACGAGCTGCAGCGGCCGCCGCTCCCATTCCGTGCGAATTTTGAAGGTGGACGACAACACCGACTCGTCTATCGCCGCACAGAACGCAAACTTCGACGCGTAGACATCTTCGGCGGAGGCATTGAGCTTTTTCGCGCCGCGCTCGAAGTCGCCGAGAAACTGCTGAATGCGCTGGCTGAATTCGTGCGCTTCGCCAGGCTCACGGCCGTTCTTCAACAGGAACAGCATGAAGAAGCCGTCGTACAGCAGGTCGAGCAGCGAACGGACCTGATAGCTCGGCTCGGTCGCCGGGGCGGGCGTCGCGGCAGGCGTGCTGCCGCCGAAGAGTGAAGGCGCGTAGCTCATGATGTAACCGCGATCAGTTCAAGTTGAAGATCGTTGATGCCCGAGGGCGCATAGATCATTGCGGATTGCGCCTGCAACATGCGCTCATACAGCGCGCCGCGCGGCTCGAAGGAGAAATAACACGCGCCCGGCCGCACGGGAATGGCAGGGGGCACCTGCGGCGTGTAGACGAGCCGCACGCCCGGCATGGCCGAGAGCACGAGCTTGTCGACGTCGTCTGGCGCGCCGACCTTGAAGCGTGCCGGTACCGCTTCGACCAGTTCGGCGGTGGGCATGTCGGCGGATACCGCAATATAGAAGAGCGTCTTGTCGTCGATCTTGCCCGAGTCCAGCCGCCCGGCATGGAACGACGGACGCACTTCTTCGAGCGCGATCGCGAAGTAGCGTGTGGAGATCACGGTTTCCAGCAGATCGCGCAGGATCATATCGAGCCGGGCAAAGCCGGGGCCCGGATCGTCGTGGCGATAAGCCGGCAGATCGGACAGCGCATAGCCCTTCGAAAACGTCATCAACTGGCCGGCGAGGCGCAGCAACTCCTGAAACAGCCGCTCCGGATGCAGCGCCGAATGCTGATACAGATGAGCGAGCGACGCGAACGCCGCGCTCGCCGTGTGCAGCAGCCAGAACGAAGCAATGTCGCCGGAACGGAACTCGATGATGTTCTTGGTCGGTTCGCGGTGAAAACCGTATAGCGCGTTGACCTTGGCCTGCAACGCGTCGATCAGTTGACGCAGCCGTTGATGCAGAACCGGCGAAGCGTCGATTGCGAGGCACGGCGGCACGAAGCTGTCGTCGATTTCAAAGCCCGACGTGGCTGTGCGGCGCACGCGCACGAGCGGCACCGAGAGCAGTTGATCGCGCGGCTCGCTGTGCGCAATCAGCTTGACACTCGTTTTGAGGAAGGTGATGTCGGCTTCGGCCGCGTCGGTGAAATGATCGGCGACGGGAGTCTGCTCACTGACGTAGCGCGCAACGAAGCCCGCGTTGTTGTCGTGCGAATAATTGGCGCCCGTCTCGCGCAACGGATGCAGCGCGAGATAAAACGTAAATTCGTTGATACCGTCGGGCAGCGTGTCCAACGCGATCGGCGGTGGCAGGTCGTCCGCTTGCGGCGCCGAATACAATGCGCCGTCGGGGAACACCAGCGAAAGCTCGCTGACACGCAGCACGTTGCTGCCAAGTGCGTCACGGTCGAAGCGCGCCGAACGTACGCCCCAGTTATACGGCTGGATAGCCTGAATGGACTCGAACAGGCGCGCCTCGTGATAGGCGTCCTGACGCTGAAAATGCTGCGGCCTCAGAAACAGGCCTTCCCCCCAGAGCACTTTTGCGGAATAACTCATCTCAAACCTGTTATATGGGTTCAGCGTGCGGCGCGGCCGCAATAAGCCTATTCGGGCGCCGCATTGTTAATGCTCTTGAAAATGTTAAATCTCACTGCCTCCGCATCTTTCGCGGCAGGTTTTAACCACAGCTAACAGCGGAAAGCATATTCAGCGGCTGCGCGGGCAATCCCTGTTCTGGCGGGATCACCGTGCCGTTGGTCACCGTCATTGCGCAGTTATGCAGGCCGATCATTATGCCGGATTTCTCCGACTTCGCCGGGTCGAAGGCGAATTTCCAACGCTGCATGGCCGGATCGCGGAATAGAGCGACGATACCGAAGGCTTGCGCTTCACGCGATACCTTTTCGGTAACAACGTAACGTTGGCCTGGGATCAGCGTCACTTCACGCACGCCCAGCAGATCGCCGCCGAGTATGGTCTTTTCCTTCGCTGGGTCAGTAAATGCGTCGAATGGCGCCTGCTGGAATGAAGTGGGATCTTTCAATGTGTAAAGCCGCACCACCAGCGCAAATGGTCGCTTGTCATTCGCGGCATTCAGATTGGGCGCCGCATATAACGTGAGGCCGACATTGCGCGGCGGTTTTTGCGCGTCCGGCAAATCCGGCTTGCCGAGGCCGCTCGCCTGCAAAGCCGCGTTGGCAGCGGCTCCGAGCACGGTAACGCCTGCGGCACAACCGCCTAGCGCGGCGCACAAGGCGGCGTTTGCAATCAATAGCGATGCATGGCGAACAAGACGCGAATTCATATACTTCGACCGGCTGGCCGCCGTCCCCCGTCTAAACATCGATAACAAAATTATTTCCGCAAAACTTCACCAACTAATGCCGCTTTCTGCCGTTTACTGCCTCGCGATGCTGCTTGCATGTAATGCCGCGCATACATTGGCTTTGCGCCCGGTGAGTGGCAAAATTTCCCGTTTACCCGACTGCCCCTATTGCGCCAGGAAACAATTTCTGCGTGCCTGGTTTTAAAGATCCATGCGTATTTTTTTCGTGCAATGCTTCTTCACATGAAAGTTGAATTATCGAAAATTGGCCTGTACTATACCCGCGCACTTGAAGCAAAGCAAAACTCCGGTTTCTCCTTGAATTAAAAAATCGCACGTCGGTGAAAAACGATGAATGACCGTCTGTTAGTAAAACTATCTGGGGTAGTGTTGGCATGCGGCGTGATCGCCGGTTGCGCGACACAAGGCAACAACACGGCGACCACACCGGAGGCTTTTAATAAGCAGCTCGCGGACGCAGATACTGTAGCGAAAGGCGGCGATCAGGATCGTGCTATCGCGCTTTATCAGCAGCTTTCAAAATCAGATCCGACGCGCGAAGAACCGTGGTCGCGCATTGCGCAGATCCAGTTTGCGCAAGGTCATTACGGTCAGGCTATCGTCGCCGCGCAAGAGGCGCTGCAGCGCGACCAGACCGACCGTCAGGCAAAGAGCGTACTGGCCGTGGCAGGTCTTCGCGTTGCCACTCAATCGCTCGGTGAATTGCGTCAGGACGCGTCGCTCGCGGGCGACGCCAAGTCGGACGCGCAAGCGCTCGCCAAGCAGTTGCGCGACACGCTGGGCGAAGCCACGCTGTTCCCGCCTGACCCGAGCGACAAGACGCCTGCAAAGAAAAAGCGCGTGATTCGCCGCGTCTCGAAGAGCAAGACAGTAGAGGCGCCTGATGCGAGCACCACGGCTGCGGCTCCGGCTGCCACGCCGGCGGCTCCGGCGGCGCCTGCCCCTGCGGCACCCGCAGCGCCCGCCAAGGCCGCGCAAAGCGGCGGCGCGTCAGATCCGTTCAGCGCGCTGCGCTGATCTCCACGTCTCACCATCAGCATTCGGGAGCCGACGATGGCGAAGAAAGAAAGCATACAAAAACGCTTGCAAAAAGTGCGGCCGCCCCGCGTGCAGCTCACCTATGAGGTCGAGCGCGGCGATGCGATCGAGGTGAAAGAGCTGCCGTTCGTCGTCGGCGTGGTGGCCGATCTGGCGGGGCAATCCGAAGTCGATCAGCCGAAGCTTCGCGATCGCAAGTTCGTCAATATCGACCGCGACAATTTCGACGACGTGATGAAGGCGATCGAGCCGCGCGCTGCGTTCCAGGTGGAAAACCGCCTGAGCGAAGCCGGCGGCAAATTTGCCGTGGATCTGCGTTTCAAGTCGATGGCCGATTTCAATCCGGACGAAGTGGTCGCGCAAATCGAGCCGTTGCGGCGTCTGCTCGAAGCACGTTCGAAGCTCGCGGATCTGCGCAACAAGCTCGCCGGCAACGACAAGCTGGAAGATCTGCTTTCCGAAGTGCTCAACAACACGCAGCAGTTGCAAACTCTGGCGAAAGATCAGGGCAATGCGGCGAACCAGAACGGCGGCGCGCCGGACCACGACAAGCAAGGCGAATAAGTACGGGGTGTGAGATGAACCAGCAAACAGCAGCGGCCCAACTCGCTACTGCGCAAAGCGGTCCGGAATCCACGCTGCTCGACGAGATCGTCGAGAAAAGCCGCGTGGCGAAGTCCGATTCCGAACATGCGCGTGCGAAAGACCTGATCGGCGAACTCGTGCACCAGGTGCTCGACGGCACCGTGGTCGTCTCCGACAACCTGTCGGCAACGATCGACGCACGCGTTGCGGAACTCGACCGCCTCATTTCCGCGCAGTTGAGCGCGGTGATGCACGCACCCGAATTCCAGCGCATGGAAAGCACCTGGCGCGGTCTGGACTATCTGTGCAAGGAGAGCAACACCGGCTCGACGGTCAAGATCAAGGCGCTGCATGCGCCCAAGCGCGATCTCGTGCGTGACTTCAAGACCGCGATCGAATTCGATCAAAGCGCGCTCTTCAAGAAGATCTACGAAGAAGAGTTCGGCACGTTCGGCGGCTCGCCCTTCGGCGCGATCATCGGCGATTTCGAGGTCACGCGTCAGCCCGAAGACGTCTATTTCATTGAGCAGATGTCGCATGTCGCGGCGGCCGCGCATGCGCCGTTCATCGCTTCGGCGTCGCCCGAATTGCTGGGCCTCGAAACGTTTGCCGATCTGGGCAAGCCGCGCGACCTCGGCAAGGTGTTCGATACCGTCGAATACGCGAAGTGGAAGTCGTTCCGCGACTCCGAAGATTCGCGATATGTGGGCCTCACGCTGCCGCGCTTTCTCGGCCGCCTGCCGTTCAATCCAAAAGACGGCGCCACGGCAGAAGGCTTCAACTTTGTCGAAGACGTCGACGGCACCGATCATAGCAAGTACTTGTGGTGCAACGCGGCGTGGGCATTCGCTGCGCGCCTCACGGCTGCATTCGACGATTTCGGCTGGTGTGCAGCCATTCGCGGCGTGGAAGGCGGCGGTCTGGTGGAAGATCTGCCGACTCACACCTTCAAGACCGACGACGGTGAAGTCGCGCTCAAATGCCCGACCGAAATCGCTATTACGGATCGCCGGGAGAAAGAGTTGAGCGACCTGGGTTTCATTCCGCTCGTGCATTGCAAGAACTCCGACTACGCCGCGTTCTTCGCCGCGCAATCGGTGCAAAAGCCCAAGAAATACAGCACCGACAGCGCAAATGCGAATGCTGTTCTGTCCGCGCAATTGCAGTACATCTTCTCGGTATCGCGCGTTGCGCATTACCTGAAGGCAATGATGCGCGACAAGATCGGCAGCTTTGCATCGGCGCAGAACGTCGAGGTCTTTCTCAATCGCTGGATCTCGCAGTACGTGCTGCTGGATGACAACGCAACCCAGGAACAGAAAGCGCAGTTCCCGTTGCGTGAAGCATCCATCCAGGTCTCGGAGATTCCGGGCAAGCCCGGCGCATATCGCTCGGTTGCATTCCTGCGCCCGCATTTCCAGCTCGACGAACTGTCGATCTCCTTGCGGCTCGTCGCCGATCTGCCGAAACCGGCCAATTCATAAACGAAGTCAGAAAACCCGGGCCGGCCGTCCGGGTTAGCTGTTAAAATCACCTCTTTGGGGAGTCGATGAGTTATGAAGGACATCTATTTAAAATTCGGCAATCCGGCGATCAAAGGCGAGTCTGCCGATAAAGATCACGCTGGCTGGATCGAAATCGATTCGTGGAGCCACTCGATCACGCAACCGCGCTCGGCCACGGCTTCGACCGCAGGCGGCCACACGTCCGAGCGTTGCGAACACGCGGATATGCAGTTCACGAAAGACATCGACGTAGTCAGCCCGCTGATCTATCAGCACGCATCGGGCGGCACGACGTTTGACGAAGTCACCATCGACTTCATGCGTTCGGACGGCGAAGGCAATCGCATCAAGTACCTCGAAGTAAAGCTGAAGTACGTGATCATTTCGAGCGTGACGCCGAGCGTCGTCGGCGAAGGTCTGCCTACCGAACAGTTCTCGCTGAAGTATGCAGCCGTGCAGTGGAAGTACACGCAGCAGAAGATCGGCGGCAACCAGGGCGGCAACGCGCAGGGCGCGTGGAGCCTGACGAAGAACGACAAGACGTACGCGGTCTGATGCATGGGCGCACGCGGCGCGCGGCCCGGAAGGGCTGCAGCGCATGGCGTGCGCACTGCATCTAACCGCTTCTTCGGACGCCGATGAAACGCTTCGAACCCAGCTTTCTCGACAAGCTGTTCGACGACGAACCGCATCTGCCGGCTTCACCGGCGATGCGGCAATTGTCGTTGGAGGAGTTAAAGGGCACTGTCGCGCGAGATGTCGAAGCGATACTGAACACGCGCATCGCGCTGACCGAGCATGAGCTCGCGGCTTTGCCCGAATGTCAGCGCTCCGTGCTCACGTATGGCCTGAACGACTTCGCAGGACTGAGTCTCGCGAGTCATTACGACCGCACGTTCATCTGCAAATCGATTCAACAGGCAATTGCGCGGCATGAGCCGCGCTTACAGCAGGTATCGGTCACGCTCGAACTGAACGAACAATCGACCAACGCGCTGAACTTCGCAATTCAGGCGCTGCTGGTCGTTCATCCGGCGGAAGAACCGGTGAGTTTCGACGCGATGTTGCAGCCGTCCACATTGCAATACTCGGTGACGCGCGCACGCGCAAAATTGTAGACGCTGTTTTTAGCTTGATACCGTTTGGCTTCAATGCCGCTTCCCCGCCGCCGCCACGCGCATCGGCGGCGGTAACGAAGCGGAGAAGGTTCGGGTCCGGGGATTAGATCGATGGAAGAATTGCTGCCGTATTACGAGCGCGAGTTGTCATTTTTGCGGCGCTATTCGCGCGACTTCGCGGAGCGCTACCCGAAGATCGCCGCGCGTCTTGCCATGTCGGGCGAGCACTGCGAGGACCCGCATGTCGAGCGAATGATCGAGTCGTTCGCGCTGCTCGGCGCACGCATCAACAAGAAGCTCGACGACGATTACCCCGAGTTCACCGAAGCGCTGCTCGAAGTGCTATATCCGCACTATCTGCGGCCATTTCCATCGTGTTCGATTGCGCAATTGGGCACCTCCGCCGCATTGAGTCATCTGACGGAACCGGTCACGATCGAACGCGGTACTGAACTGAAGTCGCGGCCCATTCGCGGCGTGCAATGCCGTTTCCGGACCGCGTACGACGTCACGCTCGCACCGGTTCGTATCTCGGAGGCGAAGTACACGTCAGTCGCAATGGCGCCCAGCGCGACCGTGCTACCCGGCAATGCGACCGCAATCGTTTCGATCACCTTCGAATCCACCGCCGCGCAACTCGATCTGTCCGCGTTGAAGGTGGATACGTTGCGCGCGCATCTGCACGGCGAGCAGTCGTTCATTGCGGCGCTCGCCGACTGCCTGTTTGTCAATGCTATGGCCACATATGTCGAAGCCGACCGGCGCGGCGTATGGACGCAACTGCGTGCATCGCCGCTCGTGCAGGCAGGCTTTGACGAGCAAGACGCGCTGATCGACTATCCGGCCAAGTCCCATCCGGCTTATCGGCTCCTCACCGAGTACTTTGCATTCCCGGAGAAATTCAATTTCGCCGACTTCGATCTGACCGCAATGACGCGCGCGACAGGACGCTGCCAACGCCTGACACTGCACATCGTGCTGAAAGAAGTGCGCAGCGATTCGCATGTCGCCAGACTTCTCGATGCCTTGTCGGCGCATCATTTCCGTCTCTTTTGCACGCCGGTGGTGAATCTGTTCGAACAGCACGGCGAACCGATTCGCGTGACCCATCAGGCGGTCTCGTACCCGGTGATCGCTGAAGCGCGCCGCGCATTTGCCTATGAGGTTTATTCGATCGATTCGGTCAAGTTCGTCAGGCAACAGGCGCATCAGGAATCGGTCACCGAATTCAGGCCTTTCTATTCGCTGCATCACGGCGAGGCCGCACGCGCCGGACACTACTGGTTCGCGCGCCGCAACGATTGGGTCGCGCAAAAGAGCCCAGGCTACGAGACCGAGATCTCGATTGTCGATATCGACTTTGAACCGGCGGCGCCGCAAACCGACACGTTGAGTCTCGATCTGACCTGTACGAACCGCGACTTGCCCGCGGGCCTCGCCGTGGGTCTCGAAGGCGGCGATCTCTTTCTCGAAGGCGGGTCGCTGACGGGCAGCATTACGATGTTGCGCCGGCCCACGCCGAGCGTGCGTTTCGAACGCGGCCGGGCCGCGCATTGGCGGCTTATTTCGCATCTCGCGCTGAACCATGTGTCGCTCGCGAATAGCGGGCTTTCCGCGCTGAAGGAAATGCTGGTGCTCTACGATTTGCGGCGCACGGCGGTGTCGGCGCGGCATATCGACGGTCTTGTCGGAATCGAGCAGTGCGCGGCCGTGCAATGGCTGCCCGGCAAACCGTTCGCGACGTTCGTGCGCGGCATTGAGATTCGCTTGACCATCGACGAAGAACATTTTGTCGGCACGAGTCTCGCGTCTTTCGTGCGCGTGATCGACACATTCTTTGGGCTGTATGTGCATCTGAACAGCTTTGTGCAACTGGTCGTCGTGTCGAAGCGCACTGGCGAGGAGATCTTGCGATGCAAACCGCGCAGCGGCGAATCGATCCTGGCGTAGTCGAGCAGCTTCTCGACGAACCACATCGCTTTGAATTTTTTCAGGCGGTGCGGCTGTTCGAAAAGTGGTTTGCACAACAATCGCCGTCTGACACCGGACGTTCCGGCGATATCGTCGCGCAGCGCATTGCTTTTCGCAATTCGCTCTCCATGTCTTTCCCGCCGAGCGAGATCCACGGTGCGCAATCGTACGACGACGAAGGCACTGCGCTAAAGGAGAAGGCCCAGCGTACGGCAGCGCTCGAAGACGGCTCGCTCGAAAAAGTTGACATCACGCCGGCATTCTTTGGCTTGCTCGGCGGGCAGGGCGCGTTGCCGTTGCACTACACCGAGCAGATCATCGCCCGTGAACAGATCAAGCGCGACCGCGCCACGCGCGAATTCTTCGATGTGTTTTCCAATCGCGCCACCGCGCTTTTTTACGCGGCGTGGAAGAAGTACCGCTTGCCGTTTCATTACGAACTGGATCGCGACGAACGCTACTTGCCGTTGCTGCTTGCGCTCGCGGGCGTTGCGGACAACGACACCCGCACCAGTCTGCAAACTGGCGAGGGCGCGCTATTCGACGAAGCGATTGCCGGCTATGCGCTGCCCGCGCGGCACAGGCCAGTGTCGGCAGCGTATTTGCAACGCACGTTGTCCGAATACTTCAAGGTGCCGGTGCGTGTCGAGCAGTTCGTCGGCAAATGGTATGACGTGCCGCGCGATCAATTGACGCTGCTCGGCAGTGTCAACGCGACACTTGGCGCAACTGCGCTCGCCGGTGAGCGCGTCTGGCAGCGCGACATGCGCGCGCGGCTCGTGATCGGACCGCTCGACAAAGCCGACTACGAGGCGTTTCTGCCCGGTGCGGACCGCGCCGTTGCGCTGGAACGCATGCTTACGCTGCTGGCGGGCATCACGCTCGAATACGAAGTGGCGCTAGTGCTGCGCCGCGAGGCCGTGGGCCCGACGCTTCTCAGTAAGGGCGCACGCCTCGGCTGGGACGCGTTTCTTTGTACACGCGACGCCGAGCGCGACCGCATGGATGCGCGTTACGAACTGCACGTGATTCACTGACTATAACGATAGAACCTGACCGGATCGCACGACATGAGCACGTCCCTCAATACCCTGATCGCGAAACTGAATCCGACTTGCCGGCAAGCAGCGTTGCTGGCGGCGAACAACTGTCTTGCCCGCGGTCATTACGAGGTGGACCTCGAACATCTGCTGCTTGCGCTGCTCGATGAACCGGCAAGCGATGTTGCGCTGGTGCTGCGCGCAAGCAGGATCGATCCACATGCGTTGCGTGCGGATATCGAGCGTGAGCTGCAGCGCCTGAAAACAGGCAATACGCGTACGCCGGTGTTCTCGAAACAGCTGATCGATCTGCTCGAACAGGCATGGCTAATTGCGTCGCTCGATTCGCAGATTGGGCGCATCCGTTCAGGGCATTTGCTGCTCGCGTTGCTGAGCGCACCCGATCTCGCACAATTCGCCGAGCGGATGTCGCCATTGCTGGGCGATGTGCGTGTGACGGATCTGAAGCATAAGTTCGACGAGTTGACTGCAGGCTCTCGCGAAGTCGAGCGCAGCGATGCGGCGCAGAGTCCGGACGAAAGCGCGAACGATGCAGCGAGAGCGGACGCGGCGGTGGGCGCACCGTCGAAGACGCCGGCACTCGACACCTACACCAGCAACCTCACGCAGCGAGCGCGTGAAGGGAAGATCGATCCGGTGATCGGCCGCGAAGGCGAAATTCGCCAGACCATCGACATACTGATGCGGCGTCGGCAGAACAATCCGATCATGACAGGCGAGGCGGGTGTCGGTAAAACTGCGGTGGTCGAAGGGCTCGCGCTTCGCATTGCGGCAGACGACGTGCCCGCGCCGCTGAAAGGCGTGGCGCTGCATGTACTGGACATGGGCCTCCTGCAAGCAGGCGCCAGCGTGAAGGGCGAATTCGAGAATCGCCTGAAGAACGTGATTGACGAGGTCAAGAAGAGCCCGCATCCGATCATCCTGTTCATCGACGAGGCGCATACGATCATCGGCGCGGGCGGGCAGGCTGGCCAGAACGATGCGGCGAATCTGCTGAAGCCGGCATTGGCGCGCGGCGAATTACGCACAATCGCTGCGACCACCTGGAGCGAGTACAAGAAGTACTTCGAGAAAGACGCAGCACTGGCCCGCCGTTTCCAGGTCGTGAAGATCGAAGAACCGAGCGAAACGCTTGCGGCAGCGATGTTGCGCGGCATGGCGTCGTTGATGGAAAAGCACTTCAACGTGCGGGTGCTCGACGATGCGATTACCGAGGCAGTGCGCCTCTCGCATCGATACATTAGCGGCCGGCAACTGCCGGATAAGGCCATCAGCGTGCTTGACACCGCATGCGCGAAAGTCGCGCTCGCGCACAGTTCGACACCGGCCGCTATCGACGACACGAAGAAGCGCCTCGAACGTATCGACGCGGAAATTGCGGCGCTGGAGCGCGAAGTGGCGAGCGGGGCGCTTCACGACGAACGGCTCGCGCAGTTGCGCGAACTGCGCGAAGAAGACCTGAAGGATCTCGCCGAAGACGAAGCGCGCTACGACAAGGAGCGCGCATTGGTGAGCGAGATCGTGGGCTTGCGGGCGGAGATCGACGCCGCGCGGGTGAGTAGCGCGGACGCGGAGCAAGCGGCGAAGGCGCAACAGGCGCGCGAAACGCTCGCGGTTCGCGTCGCCGAATTGCATGCGTTGCAGGGCGGTCAGCCCATGGTGCCGTTGCAGGTGGACGGCCACGTTGTCGCGGAAATCGTCGCGTCGTGGACAGGCATTCCGCTCGGCCGCATGGTCAAGGACGAAATCCAGACTGTGCTCAACCTGCAGCCATTACTCGGCGCGCGGGTGATCGGACAGGATCATGCACTCGAAGCCATCGCGCAACGAGTACGCACGGCAAGTGCGAATCTCGAAGATCCGAACAAACCGCGTGGTGTGTTCATGTTTGTCGGACCGTCGGGCGTCGGCAAGACCGAGACGGCGCTCGCACTCGCCGATGTGCTCTACGGCGGCGAGCGCAAGATGGTGACGATCAACATGAGCGAGTACCAGGAAGCGCATAGCGTGTCTGGCCTCAAAGGATCGCCGCCGGGCTACGTCGGCTATGGCGAGGGCGGTGTGCTGACAGAAGCCGTGCGCCGCAACCCGTATTCGGTCGTATTGCTCGATGAAGTCGAAAAGGCTCATCCCGATGTGCTCGAAATGTTCTTTCAGGTGTTCGACAAAGGCACGATGGATGACGCTGAAGGCCGCGAGATAGATTTCCGCAATACGCTGATCATTCTCACGTCGAATGTCGGTTCGCAAGCGGTCATGCAGGCGTGCCTGAACAAAACCGCCGAGGAATTGCCTGACGCCGATGCACTTGCAGAAACCTTGCGCCCGCAACTATACAAAGCATTCAAACCGGCTTTTCTCGGGCGCATGAAAGTAGTGCCCTATTATCCGATTTCCGACGACGTGCTTGCCGAGATCATCGCGTTGAAACTGGAGCGGATTCGCCGCCGCATAGAATCGAATCACAAGGCAGTGTTCGAGTGGGACGAGTCTCTCGTCGATGCGGTCCTCGCGCGCTGCACCGAAGTGGATTCCGGTGCGCGCAACGTCGACCATATTCTCAACGGCACGCTGTTGCCCGAAGTCGCACAGCACGTGTTGGAGCGCATAGCCAACGGCGTGGCGATTCAACGTATTTCGGTGCGCGCAAGCGAGGCTGGCGAGTTCGAATACGCCGTCGCCTAAGCAATTTCACAAATGCATTCTGATAGCTCTGTGCCATGCCGACCAATCTGAACACGCTGCTCGCTCCAATCAGCGAAGCCGCGCCCTGTGGCGAAGATCTGCTGTTCTCCGCCGACTTCGATGCGATCCAGCACGCCCGGCGTTTCGAAGATCCATCGCTCGATCAAGGCGAATGGATCACCGAGATCAAGGAAGCCGACTGGCCGTTCGTTATCGAGCGATCGAGCGCTTTGCTGCAGACGCAGACCAAAGACTTGCGGCTCGCTGTGTGGCTCACGGAAGCGCTTGCCATAGAAGAAGGCGTGAGCGGTCTCACGCAGGGTTATACGCTGCTGGCGGGGTTGTGCGAGAAGTTCTGGGACACAGTCCATCCGCTGCCGGAAGGCGACGACACCGAATATCGACTCGGCAACGTTGCATGGCTTGTCGGTCGCACCGGCGATCTGCTGCGCGCCATGCCGCTTACGTCGTCGCAAGGCAACCTGTACAGCACGATCGATTGGGACGTGGCGACACACGTTGCGCAAGCCGTGAAGCGCGATCCCGATCATGCCGACGACATTGCGCGCGGCAAGCCGTCCATCGAGCAGATCGACGCATCGAAACGCGCGACGCCGCCCGCGTTTTACTCAACGCTGCTGGCCGAACTCAAGGCGTTCGAAGCGGCAATGCTCGCACTCGAACAGGAACTGGACCGTCGCGCCGCTGACTCGGCACCGAGCTTTCGTCAGGCGAAAGACGCATATGAAAGCGTTTATCGTCTGGCCGAACGTTTTGCACGCGAACTGGGCGTGAATGCAGATGCGCAACCGACGTCTATCGACAGATCGAGTGCGCCGATGCATCACGAGCTGGAACGGGCCGAACCCACCTTCAAAACTTCACCGCAACGCGAGGAGCCCGTGTTGACGACGCCGCCGACCCACGCAATCGCAGGAATCCAGAGCCGCGCGCAAGCCGTCGCGCAGTTGCGCGCGGTGGCCCGGTTCTTTCGCACTACGGAGCCGCATAATCCTGCTGCTTATTTTGCCGACAAGGCCGCCGAGGCTGCGGACATGCCGTTGCATCAGTGGCTCTCAACTGTGGTGAAAGACGACGGATCGCTCGCGCATATTCGCGAGTTGCTCGGCGTAAAGCCGGAAGAAAACGGCTAGAGGTCCGCGCCCAAACGAAAAAACCTGGCTTCGAGTCGCTTGACCGAGCCAGGTTTTTTTACGCGAGCAGTTCAAGTGCTGACGCGTTGGTCCGCTCAGGAACCCGCGCGAAACTCGATGCGGCGATTGCGTGCGCGCCCATCGGCGCTATCGTTCGATGCAATCGGCTGATCGGGTCCGACGCCGGTCGTGCTCATCTGTTGCGGCGGAATGCCCTTCGCCACGAGGTAGCCCTTCACGGCATCGGCGCGTGCCTGGCTCAAAGCGATATTCGAGGTTCGGTTACCCGAGTTGTCGGTGTGACCGATAATCGCCACCGTCTTCGTGGTCATCTTCAGCATCGCAGCAGCCATCTGATCGAGAATGGCGCGGCCTTGCGGCGTGAGCGTCGCGCTGCCGGTCTCGAATTCGATCGTACGATTCGCGAGCGTCTGGTCCAGCAGGCCCTGCTCGGATGCACTGACGCGCAGACCGTTCTTGATCGTATAGGTCGGATTCAACGCATTCGCCATATCGCTCGCAAGTTGCTGACGCTGCGACTCGTTGCGTACTTCTCCCTTTACGTCGATCTGCGTGCCGTCGATTTTCAATTGGCCCTTGCTGATCTGCTTCAGTTGCGGGCCGATCAGCTTTTGCACGTTGGCGGACCAGTTAGGCGGCGTTGCGACGTCTGCGACTTCGATCTGATCGACCACGCTGGCTGCCCCATACGTCTCGCGCAAACGTGCGAGCACGGCCGCCTTGGTCGCTTCGTCCGGGACTTTGCCGCCCACCACGACCTGGCCCGGCGCCGCGTTAGCGGGCGGCGGCGATGCCGTGACGGCACCGGTGCCCGCACCTGTCGTGCCGCTCGCGAGGCCGGCAGTGTTCACCGCGGGCCCCACGTTGCCCGCCGTAGCTGAGGGGCTGGCCGAAGGCGCGGGCAGTGTCGTGGTGCGAATCGAAATGCCGCTGTTGTCGACCGGTGTGACGCGGGCAGGGCCGTCGTTGTCGGCGTGCGCCGACGCGTTGAACATCAAGCCCGCGAGTAGCACGGCGATCCTGGTGCGTGAATTCAGCATTGCATTACGCTCCCGTGAAGGCTTCGCGGAACGTGTCGATGCTGACGCGCAAGGACAGTTGCGGTTGGTCGAGGTAGCTGACAAGCTTGCTGATGCCATGATCGTTTTGTGCGTGTTCGTCGATCCACTCGGGATCGTCGATATCGATGTTATGTGCTGCATAGGCTTGCGGATCGACCACGCTATGCAGCGTTTTCGCCGACGCGCCGTTAAAGCCGACAATGAGCCGCTCGCGCTCTGCGATCGTGCCGATGAAGATCGCCAGTTCGAAATCCGCCTGCGCGACGAACGGCGCGATCAGTTCCAGCCAGAATGCCGCAACCAGACTGCGATAGAACGGATCGTTAGGCAGCGGCAGCGTGAGTCCGCGTTCCAGATGCGACGAGCCGCTTTGCATCACGGGGCGCAGCAGAGAACCGAGCGCGAGCATCGCGCCGCGCAAGCGCACAGGATGACCGCTTGCCAGCAACATCTGTTCGAGCCCGGCGAGCGTCTGGTGCTCGACAAAGTCGTTGAAGGTGCCGTCATGCGGATTGCCCGGACCGCCGCCAATCTCGATCGGCACCTGCGTTTCGCCCAGCGCCTGCAATGCGCCGGCCGGCTCGCTTGCGCCAAGCAAAGGCTTCATCTGCGCCGACACGCGCGACCACAAACGCGCGAAAGCGAGCGGGCTGTGCGCGAGGAACGTGAGCGGCTTTTCGACTTCGAGCGCGGTTGCCGCCAGAAACGGAAAGCGGCGCGACGACTGATCGTGACTCGCCACCATATGGCCCGCAATGGCGAGCTTGCTGCGCGAACCGAGGAACGCGAAGTGCATGGGCTTCGCATTTTCGTAGACGATCTTCCAGCGCGGATCGTCAGTGAGCAATTCCATTGCCTCGGCGATCCAGCGGTCGAGCGTGGCGAGCAACTGCGGGTTGTGCGCGCTTTTAACGAAGTCCCCACGCGACGGAATCTTCCCGAAGTACGCGATCTGCGCCTGCACGGTCTGCGTCATTGCGCACTCCCTGTGTTCGAAACCGCAGTGGCGGTCGTGGCCGGCCGCGCTGCCGGCGACGCGGGCGCCGCCGTATTCGTGGCCGTAGCGGTGACCGAGTTGGCCGCCGCACTCACATCCGCTACCGACGACGGCAGGCGCAAACCGCGCAGGCTCTGCTGTTGCGGCGCGTCGCTGCTGCTGCCCGATGCTTGCGACGTGCTGATGATCCGCATGCTCACCGCCACCGTCACATTGCCCTGGGTCCACGACAGGTCGAAGGTCCCATCCGGGCGGCGCTTTCGTTGCGCCGAGTTGATCAGCTTCTCAAGACCGTAGCGGCCCGGCTCGTTGACGAGCTGCAGCGTGCGGCCGTCGAAGGTCGTCGCGTTCAGCGTAGCGCCTGGCGAGCCCGACGGATTCGGCCACACGAAGTTGGTCCACTGCGGCGGCGTGTTGCGGTAGCGCATCTGCTGACCGTCGATCGCGAGCGTGTACTCCGTCGTTCCGCTGCTCGGCTGCGGGAGAATCTGGAACACTGTCTGCGGCTCGGCCGAACTTTGGCCCGCCGACGCACCCGCTGCGCCGCCGGCGAGCGGCGCGACCCAACGCGCGAAGCCGTTGGTGAAGTCGGGCGTGAGCGCGAGGCCCATGTCGCCCCATGTGCGGGCGGTGAGCGTGTCGCCGCGGCGCACCGCGAGCGGCCCGAGCGTGGTGCCGACGAACTTCGCAATCGAACCGTCAGGTCCGAACACCTGCGCAATCTCACCCGCGCCGGCTTCGACCTTCGCATCGCCGGCAAACGGATACTTGTTCGCAAGCGAACTCTGGAACGTCTGATACACCTGCGCATTCCACACCTTGTTCACTTCGACGCTCGCGGGCTGAATCACCACGGCATACGCGGCCATCAGCGGACGCACCAGCAGCGGCCGCAACGCCTTGCGTTGTGAGTCGGTGAGACCCGTCAACATCTGCTCGTCGACATACTTGAGCGAATCGGCCAACTCGGAGCCGCTGCCGTCGAGCGTCTGCTGCATGAGCTGGCGCGCGCCCGGCCCTGGATCGCCCTGATTCTTGATGACGTTAAACCGCGTACGGACCTTCGACAGCGTGTCCATGTAGCCTTTGAGCATCGAGCCGTTGTCGCCCGTCACGACAATGCGGCCGAGCGCGGAGAACTCCTGGCCGATCGGGCCCATCGGCAATTCAACTGGATTACCGTTGATGTCGATGTTCGCGTTCAATTGACCGGTCGGCGCGCGCGCGAACCATTGCTTGAACCAGCTCGTCACACCGCTTTGCGCGCGTTTCAGGTTCGCGTTGAAAAGCGACGGGTTATCCCACGAGGTCTGGTCGTAAGCAGTTTCGAGTACTTTGCGAATGGGCGAATCCTGCGGATCGCCGAGACGGTTCATTGCGTCCACCGCTTGTCCGAAACTGCCGAAGCTCTGCACCGCAATACCTTGCATGAACTTCTGCCAGTGCATTGCGTACTCAGTCTTGTACATCGTGACGAGTGCTTTCTGAATCTGCTCAGGGCTGCCTTCGAGCGTGAGGTCGTCATGAGCGGAGGTGTTGAGCACCCAGTCTTTCGCTTGCAGTTCTTTCGTCGCGGCGTCGCGGATTGCAGGCTGCACGTACTGGAACCACGCTTCACGCGTGAACGTGCCGGGGATCGCGTAGCTGCCCGCCACGAGCGCCGTATTGTTTTCGCCGACGATGCGCGCAATGGTCATTGGCGCGAAACGGGTCGACGCGCGCGCCTTGATTTCTTCGTAGACACGCTGACGCGCCGGCATGCCGCGCACTACGCGGCGCAGGTTTTCGCGCGTCTGGTCAACGAGGCCGAGGTTCTGGTCGATCATCGGCCAGTCGTCGTCGGATACGCGTGACAGGTAGAACGTGATCATGCGCTCCGCGCTGCGGATCATCTCGTCACGCGGCATGTTGCCGCGATTCGTTTCGAGCCAGCCGCGCCAGAAACGCGCAACCTGGTCGGTCAGATGAGCCGTTTCCACGTGACGTTTGTCACTTAGCATCAGATACGTCTTGAGCGCGTTGTACGCGTCTTCGACGTTGGTTGGCGATGCGTCGCTATAAAGCCCGCCCTGGCTGTTTGCCGCCATGGCCGTGTGAGCCGAGACGGGAATGGCGGCCGCATCGGGCGTGCGGTTAAGCGGCGCAAGCTGATCGGGATGCGCGTTGACTTCCTTCAGGAACGACGCGAGGTTCTGCGAAACCGGATCGAGCAGGATCTGGCGCACGCCGTTGTAGTACTCGGTAAGCAGGCGTTCTTCGAGACGATCGCCCTGGTACAGACCGAATGAAACGGCGAGCGGCTTGTCGCGTCGGAACTGTTCCAACTGGTCGATACGGTCTTCGAGAACGTCCATGGCCTGCAGGCGCGACTGCAGATCGTTGCGGTTCTGCTGCAGGCGCACCACGTTGTCGAGGTCGGCTTTCACGTTCTCGGCGAGTTGCTGATTGCCGATGGTCGACCAGGTCCAGCCGCCGAGTGCGAGCGCCAGCGCGGCGACGAAGCCGAAGAACGTTGCATAGCGCATGCGCGTTTTCGCGGGGCTTGCAAACTGCTTGACCGTTTGCCGGTCTGCGAAAATTACTTTCGAAAAGAGATCGCGCAGAAAGAAGCCGTTCTTCGAGAATGCGCTATGCGGCTTCGGCAGGCTGTCGGCGCTCAGGCCGAAGCGGTTGGCGATGCGCGTGGCCGCGGAGCTATTGGTTTCGCCTTCCTGCAACGCACTCGTGAAATAAAAGCCGCGGAAGATCGGCTTGTACTGGAACGGGTTCGTTTCGAAGAGCGTGGCAAGGAAAGCACGCAATGCCGGCTTGATCGTCGAGAATTCCAGTGGAAAGCTCAGTTGACCGGGCGAGAGCTTATTGCCGCGATTGATTGACATTTGCGCGACGCTGATTTCTTTCAGGCCGTCGTACAGTTCTTCGAAGTGCTCGTCGAAAAGCCCCACCACGTCGCGCTTCTCGTCCGGTTCGTAGGGCAGGGTGGCGCCCCACACGCGGTCGTATTCATGACGGTCGCTGCCGCTGAAGAATTCGGTGAAGCCCGTAATCAGGTCTGCCTTCGTGAACATCACGTAGACAGGCGCGAAAACTTCGAGCTTCTCGGTCAATTCCTGCACGCGCTGGCGCAGATTCTTCGCGAGATTGATTGCGAATTCCGGCTTGCTGCTCGTGAGCTCCGCAATGCTCGCCGTCACGATGATCCCGTTGATCGGTGCTTTCGGCCGGAAGCGTTTGAGCAGACCGAGAAAGCCGAGCCATTCGGTGCGGTCTTCTTCATGCACCGAGTAACGGCCGGCCGTATCCAGCAGGATGCCTTCGGTCGTGAAGAACCAGTCGCAGTTGCGCGTGCCGCCAATGCCGTGAATTACCGCGTTGTTCTTGTCGGCGAAGGGAAACTGCAAGCCTGAGTTCAACACGGCGCTGCTCTTGCCGGCGGCGGGGTTGCCGATCACGATGTACCACGGCAACTCGTACAGTGCGGAGCCGCCCGAGACCTGACCGATCTTCGAGGTCTTGATGGTCTTGACTGCATCGACGAGGCGCGTGCGCAGCACGTCGAGTTCTGCCTGGCGGGCGGGCGTTGGCGCAGGACCGGCCTCGGTGCTCTGTTTCTCGGCCTGCTGTTCCAGCATCTCGCCGAGCTTGCGGTTCGCGTGCCGCGCGCGCAGGCGGCGCACCGCCCACACGAGCAGCCATAGCGCGATGACCACGCCGAGTGCGATGGCCGGCCACATCAGATCGATCTGCAATGTATCGGCGCCGACGAACAACACAGCAGCGAGCGCGAGCAGGCCGATGATCGAGAGCGTGCGTGGATGGGTCAACACGTTGAGAATGCGTCGCATAAGCCGTTCAGGTCTTGATGATTGGTGTTGTGGCGCGTGCTGTGGCAAAGGGCATCACGCGAGTGCAGCGTTTGAAACCGAAGCGAAAGAAAACGAAAGCGGGTTCGGGACGAACATGAAAATGGGTGAATTGTTAAATGCGTGAGTGCGGTGCTTGCAAATAGCGGCCTGATGAATGCACCGTTGTATAGGCGATTGCGGTTTGCACTGCCGCTTTTTGCCATAAATAATGATTGAACGCCCCATTTTCCAGCCTCTTGTACCCGTTACGTCTTAATGACCCCGTCCGAGGACGAAGCCGGGTTTGTGATATTCAACGTGCCCGAGATCCATCATTTTCCAGCGGCCACCCCATGTCAGGCCGACCTGTTCGGCTGTTTGCCCATATAACTGATAGCCTCGCATCGCCCAGGGATCTTTTTCTGAAATGACGAGCTTGCCGTCGCGTAGAAACGCATTGTCCGCAGCAAGACCGTATTGGTGATAGCTTTGAAACGCAGCGGCATTGGTGACGTTGCTCCCCATTTGCGCGAGCCGGTTTTGCCGCTCCGGACTGCGATAACCTTCAAGCAAAGCCATTTCGTACCCGTGCTGCTCGTGCATGATTTTGTAGACGAGCAATAAACGCGTTCTGAAATCGGCATCGAGCAGATTCCAGTCGCGGCTCGCATCTTTCAGCGCGGGCCGGATCTGCTCGACTTCACGCGTGGCAAACACCTCCGGCGGCAGCGGCGGCGGGGGTACGAGCTGTTCGCCGTTTAGTAAGGCGGCAATTTTCTCGTCGGGTACCCGTGCTGTTTCGTCGAATTGGAATAACTGCCGGCCGCGTAATGCCAATGCCACCAATGGCGGCGTCGCAAGAATACCTGTGGTGGTAAAAATCAGCAAGCGCCGACGCGCCAGTAATTTCTTCATATCCACCGCAGTGGATTGCGAAATTCTTGCCGAGCGTGCTAATTGGCCGCGCGCGACGGATGCGCTACGCGATGCCCCGCGCATAACGCGTCCATGAATGGTCAGTGCAGCGTCTAATAGAGAAGCCCGGACTGCCGGCAAAAGCAGCATTGCGGCGATCACAACCGCGATGGCGAAATAGGCAAGAAGTACTACGGCAATCAATGGCGACCCCGGAAATTGGAAACAATTGTATTTTGTAATGCTTGCTCTTAGAATCAGGCCTGCTCGGAGAGGAGCCGGAGCAGTATTATCACGGCGAAATAATCCAGGATTCAATGAGACAGTGAATGAGTGCGCCGGAAAATTCAAATTCCAAAGCCCCGCCTAGCCTGTTATCCGATAAGGCTAAAGGCGCAGATGGCAATGGTTCGCGAATTCTTGCGAATCTGGAAGGCCGCGTCGCGCCGCCTAACGATAAACCACGCCGGTCAAGAACGCCTCTTGCGCTGGTCGCCCTGCTTGTAATCGCCGCGGGGGGATGGGGCGCGTGGCACATGCAACAACGTGCGCCTGCGGAGCCGGTCGCCGGCGCCCTGCCCGCGAGTGGAGCCAACGTCGCCAGGGCCGCCGTACCGGCCTCCGTTGCGAGCGCAACCGTTCAGGTCGCCGCGAATGCGCAAGCGCCCGCGCCGGCATCGTCGCAAGCGGCGACGATCATCGCCGATGACAGCGACAGCAAAGCCGCGGCTTCTTCTGCATCGGCGTCCGCAGGCCTCGCGGACAACCGCTTGTCGCGGGCGCTTGCGGACGGCGCGGTGCCGAGCGGCGCTTCAACCTCGGTTGCTGCGGTCGCGCCGGTCTCAGGCGCGTCGGCAACGGCGCCAGCGGTTGCGTCGGCGGCGAAGCACGACAAGAGTTCAACGGCCGTTGCGAGCAGGAGCAAGCACGAGGCCGCGGCGCACGGCAAGAAGGAAACCGTAACGGCAAGCGCAGGCAACCATCGTTCGAGCACGACGGCCGCCGCCGCGCAGACGAAGAAAGCGAAGCCGGGCGCGACATCGAAAGATGATTCGGACGCCGATCTATTGGCCGCGCTCGTTGCACGGACCAAACCGGCGGACAGCAAGGCGGGCGGCAGTAGTCCGGCCGCCAAGGTGCCTACCTCGGCGGCGCCGGGCAATGCAAAGCTTGCCGAGCGCGTAAAAGAGTGCGGACAGCGTGGCTTTTTCGAAGACCAGTTGTGCCGCTGGCGCGTGTGCGACGGTCATTGGGGCAAAGACCCCGCATGCCCAGGCTCTGCGCAGCAAGCGCGTCAGCCCTGACTCTTTGCCATACGAGTTTTCTGTTCGAGAGGCCTTGGCGAGGTTCGCGTTATCCGCGAGCCTCGTCGATACTACGGTTTGATTTCGGCGTCTTTAAGTCTATGATGACTCTCCCTAGTCGCACACCGATGCGATAGAACAGGAGACATCAATGAAGCGGTTTTTCGTGGCATTGAGCTATGTAGCAAGCGTCGTGACTGCTCTGGTCATTGCGGCATGCGGCGGCAGCGAACTGAATCCGTCCAATCCCCCCAAGGTCATTATCGACAGCGACTACAACACGCTGAGCGACGATGGCCAGCTCGGCGTCATGGCGGCGCAATTACAGGCGCAGGGATCGCTGAAAGTACTCGGCATTACCGTGGTGTCGGGTAATCAATGGTTGAAGCAGGGCGTGGCGGATGCATTGAAATCCGTCGAGCGGCTCGGCGTTGAAAAGCAGATCGGCGTCTATGCAGGCGCAAACTATGCGCTGTCGCATGACTTCGCCACGATCCAGGCAGAAATGACGCAATTCCCCGGCGGCGACGGCTATCTCGGCGCTTGGGGCACGCCCGAGCCGAAGTCCGATAGCGACCTCGTGGCACCGCCCGACGGCTTCGCGACGCACACCAAGGTGCAGAGCAAAAGCGCGGTGGATTTCATCGTCGATTCAGTGAAGCAGAATCCCGGCGAGGTGACGATTCTTGCAATCGGACCATTGACCAATATCGCGCTCGCCGCGCGTCAGCATCCCGAGATCGTGCCGTTGATCAAACAGATCATCTATATGGGAGGCGCGATCGACGTGCCGGGCAATACGACACCGACGGCGGAATTCAACTGGTGGTTCGATCCGCAAGCAGCGAAAGAGGTGCTGCGTCTGCCGGTGAAGCAGGTCGTCGTGCCGCTCGACGTGACAGACACCGTGAAAATGGATAAGGCGCTTTACGACCGTATCGCACATGATCCAACGAAGCAGACCATCATTACTCAATTGTTCAAGACATTGAATGGCTATGGTTTTGACGGCAAGAACGGCTTCGAGACGAACCCGAACTACACCACGAACATATGGGACACACTGACACTCGGGTACCTGATGCATCCTTCGTTTGCGACCCAGACCGTGGACGAGTGGGTGGACGTGGATACGAGTTTCGGCGCGAATGACGGCAAAGCTACCGGCTATTCGAGCTCACCGCCGGCTGGATTGCAGAAGATGACGATCGTCAAACGCTTTGACAACCAGAACTTCTTCAATTTCTATGTGGACCTGCTGACCCGGCCGGTGCCGCTGCCAGGCTGATCTATTGTCACGCGTGTACTGCTGCGAGGCTGCATGAATCCGCTTCACGCGGGATGCAAGCCACGCAGCAATTGACGCACGTGCGAGAGGTCCTGATCGACGTGCTCGGCGTTTTCGAACAACTCCGCGAGCCAGTCCACGAATGCGCGCACGCGGGGCGACACACGGCGATTCTTCAGATAGGCGACCGAAACAGGCATGGGCACAGGCTTCCATTGCGGAAGTACTTCGCGCAATAGTCCCGAGTCGAGGTACGGTTGCGCGGCGATCCGCGCAGGTTGAATGAGCCCGTGGCCTTGCAGTCCGCAGGTGAGATACGCCTGCTCGTCGCTGACCTTCACAAAACCATTTACCTTGACGCTTTGCGCTTCGCCGTCCACTTCGAAATCGAAAGCGACTTCGCGGCCGTTATGCGGCGACATGCAATTGACTGCGACGTGCCCGCGCAGGTCGTCGAGGTCAGTAGGCGTGCCGTATCGATCGAGATAATCCGGACTTGCACAGGTCACATGCTCGAGCGTGCCGAGATGCCGCGCGACGAGATTCGAGTCCGGCAGTTCACCGAGCTGGATGCTGCAGTCGATTGCTTCGGACACCAGATCCACTGTACGGTTGCTGACGCCAACGGCAAGGTCGAGGTTGGGATAGCGTGTATGGAAGTCGTCGAGCGCAGGCAGCACGATTGCGCTTGCCACCGAGCCGGGCATTTCAATGCGCAGACGGCCGGTGAGGTTATCGGTGGCGTGCCGGATGCTGGCTTCCATTTCGTCGATATCGGCGAGGATTTGCGCACAGCGTTCGTAATAGGCGGCGCCTTCCGGAGTGACGCTGAGCCGCCGCGTGGTGCGGGCGAGCAACTGCGTGCCGAGCAGGGCTTCCAGATTCTGGACGATGGTAGTCGCCGTCGCGCGCGGAATGTTCAGCGATTCCGCTGCGCGGGTGAAGCTGTTCGTGTCCACAATCCGGATGAATGTGCGCATGGCGGTTATTCTGTCTATCATTCGGTGCCTCTCGTTTGGGGTTAGCTTTTTGCCTTTGCGGCGGGCTGTTTGGGTGTTTGATTGATTACGTTGGGGTTCTGTTTTTTGGAACCTTTGGCCTCTCCCTGATTTCACGGCGGTCTATTAGCGTTGCCCCTGTGCGGGGCGGCACTTCCTTTCTTTGCGGCCGCAAAGAAAGTAAGCAAAGAAAGCGGCTCACACCGCTAGCTCATAAGTGGGTCCCCTGGCTCAGAGAGGGCAGTGGTGCATCTGGAATCCGTGCCCTCGCACATTCGGCACTCGTGACAAGGCAGTCATACTTCCCGCCTCGCGCGGTGCGCTCGTCGGAAAGGTGCACGGAACACCATGCGCGCTTTGACGCGTATCGGTAGTACTTCCGATCGAAAACTTGGGCGCGACATGACTGCCCGCAACAAAAAGTACCGACGGTTTTATGAACTACCGCCACGGCGCGCGAAGCGCTGCCGGAAGAATGACTGCTTTGTCACGAGCGTGGAATGTGCGGGTGCACGGATTCCAGATGCACCACTTCCGGTTGCAGGCCACGGCGCCCACTTATGAGCTAGCGGTTTGAGCCCGCTTTCTTTGCTTACTTTCTTTGCGGCGGCAAAGAAAGTAAGTGCCGCCCCGCACAGGGGCAACGCTAATAGACCGCCGTGAAATCAAGGAAAGGCCAAAGGTCCCACCCAGAAACAGAACTCCAAACCACAAAAAGCAAAAAACAAAGCCACCGCCCGCAGGCGCGAAAAAAATACCGCGCCGCAGGCAGCAACCCTCTCAATCACTTCCGCAAAGAATCGAGATCGATCACAAATCGATACTTGACGTCGCTCTTCAACATCCGCTCATACGCCTCATTGATCTTCTGCATCGGAATGACTTCGACGTCCGAAGTGATTCCGTGCTCACCGCAGAAGTCCAGCATCTCCTGCGTCTCGGCAATCCCGCCGATCAGCGAACCGGCCAGGCGGCGGCGCTTGAGAATCAGGTTGAACACTTGCGGCGACGGATGGTCGTGCTCCGGCGCGCCTACCAGCGTCATCGTTCCATCGCGCTTGAGCAGGTTAAGGAACGGGTTCAGGTCGTGCGGCGCAGCCACCGTATTCACAATCAGGTCGAAGCTGTTCGCATGCGCTTCCATTTCTTGCGCGTTCTTCGAGATCACCACCTCGTGTGCGCCTAGCCGCTTCGCGTCCTCGATCTTCGACGGCGACGTCGTGAACAGCACGACATGCGCGCCCATCGCACGCGCCAGCTTCACGCCCATGTGACCCAGACCGCCGAGGCCGACAACGCCGACCTTCTTGCCGGGGCCGGCGCCCCATGTGCGCAGCGGCGAATACGTCGTGATGCCCGCGCACAGCAATGGCGCAACGCCGGCGGGGTCGAGATTTTGCGGCACACGCAACGTGAATTCTTCGTCGACGACGAGCTGAGTCGAATAACCGCCGTACGTAATCTGTCCGTCGACGCGGTCCACGCCGTTATAGGTACCGACAAAACCGTTCTCGCAGTACTGCTCGAGCCCTTCGGCGCAACTTGCGCAGGTGCGGCACGAGTCGACGAGGCATCCCACGCCTACGAGATCGCCTGTCTTGTACTTCGTGACGTCGGTTCCCACGGCGGTGACGCGGCCGACGATCTCGTGACCGGGCACCACGGGATACACCGTGTTCTTCCATTCGTTGCGGGCCTGATGCAGGTCGGAGTGACACACGCCGCAATACAGCACTTCCATCTGTACGTCGTGCGCGCGCAGTTCGCGGCGCTGGATTTCAAACGGGGCGAGCGGCGCGCTGGCGTCGGTCGCGGCATAGGCATATGTCGTGCTCATGGGTAGCTCCAGCAAAAGAGGGTGGATGTTGCAAGCCGCCCGCGATGGGCGATACATATCGCCGATGCGGCCAGGTCTTGCCAATGTTTCGATCAGAGCGTCGGA
The DNA here is from genome assembly GCF_000383275.1 of Paraburkholderia caledonica. Taxonomy (NCBI): domain Bacteria; kingdom Pseudomonadati; phylum Pseudomonadota; class Betaproteobacteria; order Burkholderiales; family Burkholderiaceae; genus Paraburkholderia; species Paraburkholderia caledonica. The sequence goes on from NZ_KB911045.1 coordinate 138,801, forward strand.
CCACCGCGCGGATCGGAACGCCCGCATGGGTGGCGAGTTCGTGAACATGAACTGCCGACCAGACTGGTGGCGTAGCGCGGAAAGGATGATCCGGCAGGGTTCCCATAGTAGGAGCGCGAGGCCACTCAGTGAATACCTGAATGTCTTGAAGATTTGCCTAAAACTCCTGGAGCGGAGCGCACCAGGCAGTTTGGTGCTAAATTTCAAGCATTATTCTCTTGCACGTCACTATATCGTCATGTCGCAGCACTCGTCCGAACTGTCGTCACCCTCAGCCGAACTTCCAGTGGCTGACGCCGCGCAGCAGCGCCTGATCGAAGTATTCGACATGCTCGCGCCGAAGCCCGGCATGACGCGTTCGAGCCTTGAAGGTGTGAACCTGATGCGTGCCAACAGCCCGCTGCCGCGCATGCCGGTCATGTACGAGCCGAGCATTGTTATTGTGTGTCAGGGGCGCAAGCGCGGCTATCTCGGGGACCAGGTGTTCCAGTACGATGCGCAGCAGTACCTCGTGCTGTCCGTGCCGCTGCCGTTCGAATGCGAGACCGAGGCGAGCTTTGATCAGCCGTTCCTCGGCATCTCGATCCGGGTCGATCTGACCATGGTGGCCGAGTTGCTGATGGCGCTCAACGAAACGCAAGGCGCCGCGAAGAACGAACCGCTCGGCATTTACTCGACGCCGCTCGATCCCGCTTTGAGCAGCGCGGTGCAGCGTCTGCTGGATGCGCTGGCGTCGCCGCTCGACGCGCGCATTCTCGCGCCCAGCATCGTGCGCGAAATCTGCTATCGGGTGTTGACCGGCGAGCAGGGCGACGCGATTCGCGCGGCGCTCACGCACCAGAATCATTTTGGCCGCGTTGCAAAGGCGCTGCGTCGCATCCACGCCGATTATCACGGCGCGCTCGACGTCGATACGCTTGCTGCAGAAGCCGGTATGAGCCTCGCTGTTTTTCACGCGCAATTCAAGGCAGTGACAGCGACTTCGCCGATGCAATACGTGAAGACCACACGTTTGCATCACGCGCGCCTGTTGATGGTGCAGGACGGTTTGAATGCGGGCGCCGCAGCGGCGCGCGTAGGTTATGAAAGCGCCTCGCAATTTAGTCGCGAATTCAAGCGCCTGTTTGGCCTGAGTCCCGTCGACGAAGTGAAGCGCATGCGGGCAATCTACGACTCACCGCCGCCGCGAATCGTGCAGCCGGTCGCACGTTATGTCACGGCCGTGTAAGCGCGCTGCCTCACACCTTCTTCAGATACGCCGCCTTCAACATGAAGTTGCCGGCGTCCATTTTGCAGTCCACCTCGTGATCGCCGCCGGCGAGCCGAATGCTCTTTACTTTCGTGCCCATTTTCAGTGTGATGGAAGAGCCCTTTACTTTTAGATCCTTGATTAGCACTACCGCATCGCCGTCGGCGAGCACATTGCCGTTGGCGTCCTTGACCACGCGTTCGTCTGACTGGTCAGCGGATGTGACGGCGGCGATTGGCCACTCGTGCGCGCAGTCGGGGCAGACATAGTTCTCGCCGTCCGGGTAAGTGTTGTCCATTGCGCATTGGGGGCAGGCGGGAATTGTCGACATGGTTCTTTTTGGAAGGCGCGTGCGCCGAGGATCGGGATCGGTTGAGGGGGGCGAGTATAGCCGACGCCTGCGTCGCGCTATCCCGCTTTCAGACGCCGCTGGCGTCCACACTGGGCCGCAGTTCGTAGTGCGAGCGTTTTTCTTCGTACATCAGCAGATCCGCGCGCTGAACGCCGGCTTCAAGGCGGTCCCCGCGTTGGCAGGTCGCGGCTCCCATTGAAAAACTCAGCGGCGAGCCCGGATAAAACTGATTGTTCATTTCGACGAGTTGGCGAATTGCGTCGATCATCGCCGCGCCGCCGCGCTCGTCCGTGTTCGGCATCAGGATCGCGAACTCGTCCCCGCCGATACGGGCGGCCTGGAACGGCGACTCCATGGCTTTCGCCAGCACTTCGCCTGCGCGGCGCAGCAGCGCATCGCCGGCAGCGTGGCCGAGCTGGTCGTTCACGCGTTTCAGGCCGTTCAGATCGGCCATGATGATGGTGACGGGCCACGGACCTTTGCGCTCGAGCCGGTTCAGTTCGTCCACATAGAACGAACGATTGCGCAGCTTGGTGAGCACGTCGTGCTTGCCGAGAAATTCGAGGTACGCTTCGGCCTTCTTGCGTGCGGTGATATCGGTCAGCGCGACGAGCACGAGGTCCCAGTTCTTTTCGTGACCGGGCAGCACCGAGAATTGCAGATGCACGTGCACCTCGCTGCCGTCGAGCGAATAGTTGAGCACCTCGCGCTGCTGGAACAGTTTGCCTTCCCACAGGTCGAGTAACTGCTCGCGGAAATGCGGCCCCATGTCGTCGCGGAACACTTCCGGCAGGCGCGCGAGCAGCGTTTTTTTGTCCGGCGCGGCGAACATTTCGAGCGTGTGCCAGTTCACGTCGAGCACGTGAATCTCCTGCATGCAGCGCTCGACGAACTCCGGATGCACATCGGTAAACACGCGGAAATCGCTAATGCCGGCCGCCCGCGCCTGATCGAGCAGTTGCTTGACCGCGCTGAAATCTTCGACCCATAGCGATACCGGCGAATGCTCGAACAGGCCGCGCGCATATTCCTCGGCGAGCGTCACGCGCCGCCGCGCCGCCTCCAGTTCGGTGATGTCTTCCACCGACACCAGCACGCGGTCCCAGCGCTCCTCGTGACCCGGCAGCACGGAGCCCTTCAGCAGTACGTCGAGGCGCCGACCACCAAGCGTGTAGTTCACGGTCTGGCTCGTGAAGTGGGCTTGCCCGGCCCACAGCTGACACAGTTCTTCCAGGTGCGTCTTCAGCATATCGTCGCGGAACACCGTGGCGAGGTTGTCGTTGAGCGTGGCGAAATCGGCGGCTTCGAATTGCGTCAGCGTCTTCTGATTCACCTTGATGACGCGAATGCTGCGGGCGCATTCCGCAACCCGTTCGGGCACATTCGCGAAGTGCGCGCGCAGGTCGGTCACGCCTTCGGCGCGCCATGCGTCGAACAGATCGCGCACGCCGCTGAAGTCTTCGACCCATAGCGAGACGGGCGCGAGGTCGAACATCTTCGAATCGTCGTTGGCGGGCTTGGGGACGCCTGGCAGAGTATCCAGCATGAGGTTCTCTTAGCGAAAAGTCCTGCTATTTTACGGCCCCTTTGAAGCCGCCTAAAAAACAAACGGCTTTCATCCGCTTGCAGCAGGGCTTCGCGTCAGCACGCAATAATTGGTCTTGCTACACTCGATTCGACACGTTTCGTTTGCCAACCTGCACACACGCCACCGGGAAAAAGGACGGACATGAAGCCTTCTCTGCTGATTCTCATTCATCTCGACGACGCGAGCCGCGCTTCTATCGAGGCGGAATTCGATAGCGTCTACGCGCCCGATCCGGCGCAACATGCCGCTGTCATCGCCACTCACGGCGCAATGATCCGCGCGGTGCTGACGAACGGCACACGCGGGATCAGCGCGGCTGAGATCGATCGCATGCCGAAGCTGGAATTCGTCAGCGCACTCGGCGCGGGCTATGAAAACGTTGCCGTCGACCATGCGCGCTCGCGCGGCATCGTGCTCGTGAACGGAGCGGGCACCAACGATCACTGCGTCGCCGACCACGCGTTTGCGTTGCTCCTGTCGATCGTGCGCGATGTGCCGCGACTCGACGAGGCGACGCGTGAAGGCGTATGGCGCGATGCATTGCCGATGCGTCCGGACGTCTCCGGCAAGCGTCTCGGCATCGTGGGGCTCGGCAACATCGGCGAGAAGATCGCGCGGCGCGGCGCGGGCTTCGACATGGAGATCGGCTATCACAACCGCAAGCCGCGCGAAGGCACATCGTTATCGTATTTCGACGGCGTCGAAGCACTCGCGCGATGGTGCGACTTCCTCGTGATCGCGACGCCCGGCGGTGCGGGTACGCATCATCTGATCGGCGCCAGGGTTTTTGAGGCGCTGGGCCCGGATGGTTTCGTCGTCAACGTTTCTCGCGGCAGCGTGCTCGATACCGCTGCGCTCGCGCAAGCGCTCGTAGCAGGGACGATCGCAGGCGCGGCACTCGACGTCTACGAGGGCGAACCGCAGCCGCCTGCTGCCTTGCTGAAGCTGCGCAATGTCGTGCTGACACCGCACGTCGGCGGACGCTCGCCCGACGCGATAGCGGCAGCCGTGAACAATTTTCTGCGAAACGCTGCCCGGCATTTCGCCGGCGAGCCTGTGTTGACCCCGATCTGACCAGACGCCGCTGTCTTTCGTCTGTCCATTGCGACCGCTGTGAACGCTGCCGCCTACGCATTTGCCAGAGGTGCAATGGCGTGGCGGTAGACTCATAATGAGTATCCCGCGTCATGGTCGGCCTATTGGTGATATGAAACGCAGAGATGCGCTCGCTGCATGCTCGCTAGGCGCTCTGCTCGGCCCGGTCAGTCTGGCTCGCGCATCGGCGGGCAGACCTCGTGTGGTGTTCCTCAACCCGGGTGAGGCCGTGGAGCATGGCACCGGACAGCACTGGCAACTGGTGTCGGAATTCATGGGCATTGCGGCGCGGTCTTTCGACATGCGTCTCGACGTTGTGTACGCCGAGCGGGATCATCTGCTTATGTTGCGTCAGGCCGAGGAAGTCGCGCGCCGCGCCGATCCTCCCGATTACGTGGTGATCGTCAATGAAAAAATGGCCGCCCAGCAGATGCTTCAGTTGCTCGCTCGCTCGTCTTCGAAAGTTGTCGTCATTCATAACGACGTGACCGCTCGGCAACGTCGTGAAATCGGCGACGAGCGGCAAGCCATTCGGAACTGGATCGGAACGGTGACAGCCAACGCGGCGAGCGGCGGCTATCGCCTGATGAGCTACTTGTGCGGCCGGCTAGCCGGCGAACCGGCCAGGGTGATCGGCATCACCGGAGATCCCAACACGCCGGTTTCGCAGGAACGCGCCTCGGGTGTCGACGCGTTTCTGTCCCGTGCCGGCGGCTCGCGAATGTATCAACTGGTGTTCAGCGACTGGAGCTACGCGGATAGCGAGGAAAAGACGCGCGTGCTGCTTGCGCGCTACCGGGACACCAATCTTGTTTGGGCTGCTAATGATTCAATGACGCTAGGCGCGTTGAGTGCGGTGCGGTCGCGGGGCGCGCGGGTGCTCGTAGGCGGCATGGGCGCGCTGCCAGGCGCGCTGCGCAGCGTCGCCGAGGGCGGACTGGCCGCGATGGTGGGCGGCGACTACTTCATCGGCGCGTGGGCGATGGTGCTGCTATACGACTACCATCACGGCAAAGATTTTGCGGCATCGGGAGGCGCCCGCCAGACGCTGGACTTTCTGAGCGTGGTTCATCAGGGCAACGTCGAGCGCTTTAGCCAGGCGATCTTCGATCATGGCGACGAACTCGATTTCACGATGTTTTCGAAGGTGCGGCATCCCGAGCCCGGCCCCTACGATTTCAGTCTCGCGCGGCTTGTCGGTCCATTCGCCGGGAGCGGGTGATGCGTCCATTTTCGCTTCCGGGTCTGCGCTCGTTGAATCTGCATGCGAAGCTCATGCTTGCGCTCGCGATACTGGTCGCGGTGGTCGCGGGCACGTCGGCTTATCTGCTGATCGAGCGCCAGCGCGCGCAGAAATTTTCCGAACTCGAAGAACGTGCTGCGCGCATTTCCGATCTGTTCAGCCGTTCGCTCGCGTTGCCGCTATGGAACGTGGACCGCGGCGCGATCAGCGCCCAGCTTGCCGCGCTTTCGCCGAATCCGGAGGTCGTGCAGTTCACGGTCACCGCGGTAGGCTATGGCGTCGTGGCCGAGGCGAAGGGTGCACGCCGTGCCGACCCGTCCAGCGACGTGGTGCGGGTGCGGCCGATCGAATACCAGCCGCCCGGCAATGCGCCGCGCGAGAAGCTCGGCGAGGTGCGCGTTCAACTGTCGAGAGCACCGGCAATGCAGGCAATGCGCGATGCACGCAACGCAATTCTCGCGACGATAGCCGCCATGGTCGCCACGCTCTATGCGGCCACGCTGGTCCTGCTGAATGGCATGGTGCGCGGCCCCGTCAACCGGCTCGAAGAAATGGTGGACCGCATAGCAGGCGGCAATCTCGATGCGCGCTGCGCAGTGGAGTCCGACGACGAACTCGGCCGCCTCGCCGCGCGCGTCAATGCAATGGCGGACCGCCTGCGCGAATCGACGGCGCGCCTTTACGACAGCGAACAGAAGTACCGGAGCATTGTTGAAAACGCACTCGAAGGCATTTTCCGCCTGCACCGCAACGGCTGGCTGGAGGAAGCCAATCCGGCGATGGCGCGTCTGCTCGGCTACAGCAGCGCAAACGCGCTGGTCGCTGCGGGAACCGGCGAGCCGGGCAAGCGGCCGTTTTCGTCCGAGCTAGTGGAGGACCTCTTTGCGCGCCTGAAGCGGGACGGCGAAATAGCCGAACTCGATTTGCAGCTCACGCGACCTGACGGCACGGCTATCTGGGTACAACTGAGCGCGCGCGGCGTCGCGCACCCGCATGGCGATATCGTTCGGCTTGACGGTTTGCTTGCCGATGTCACGGCTCGCAAACATGCGCTGGACAATCTGCGCCGCCACCGCGACAGGCTTCAGGTGGAAGTCGCTGAGCGCAAACGCACCGAGCAGGAACTGCGGGCTTCGCGCGAGGAGCTTCGGCAATTGTCCTGGCACCTCGAAGTGATTCGTGAAGAGGAAAGAAAGCGTATCGCACTCGAAATTCACGACGAACTCGGCCAGCTTCTGACCGCGCTGAAGATCGACATTTCATTGCTGCAGATGAAACTGGCGGGCAATCCGGACGCGCTGCGCAAGACCGAAGCAATGCGCGAACTCGTCGAGAAAACCATGTGGATGGTGCGCAATGTGGCCAATCATCTGCGGCCTGCAGCGTTGAATTTCGGCATTGTGTCCGCGCTCGAATGGCTCGCCGAGGACTTCCACGGACGCCACCACATTCGCTGCTCGTTCGTGACATATGGCGACGAACCCGCACTCGAGGATTCGTGCGCGACGGCCATTTTCCGCATTGCGCAGGAGTCGCTCACCAATGTGGCGCGCCACTCACGCGCGTCGCGCGTGGTATTGACGCTGCGTTCGGACGAAGCGTCAATCGACCTGGAGATTCGCGACGATGGTTGCGGTTTCGATCTGAATGCGGTGTCGGCCGGGCACCGCGGTTCGTACGGATTGCTCGGCATGGCCGAGCGCGCCCGGCTGATCGGCGGAGCGCTCTCGATTGCGAGCAGCGCCGGTTCGGGTACTGTCGTCGCGGTGCGCATTCCTCTATCGGACGATGTGCGGGCAACTTTCGTGTCGTGAGGTGGTGTGACCTCCCGGCTACTTGTGCGTGATGCGCCTTACCGTACTGGTAACCAGGTCGACGTAGAAGAGGTCTCCGTCTTGACCTGCTTTCAAATCCACCGGTCCTCCTTGCAGACCCTTCGCAAAATTCTGTGGCGTGTTGTCGGGAGGCCGCATTGTCCAGATGCATTTGCGCAATAGATCACCGAAGTACAGCGCGCTCTTGAACTGAACGGGGTAGGTCGTGCTCGTGTCGTCAGTGAACCCAATGGCTGATAGCACGCTGCCGTTCTGGTCCGGCCCTCCGCCGGACGGTTTGCCGCCGCAGGCCCTGCCTTTTCGATCGTCGAGCGTGACGTAACCCAGGTGAGCGTAAGCAAAGAACGGCGCAGTGACACCCCCAACGCTCCCACAGTAGGCAGTGCTCTGGTAGTCGGGTTGCGGAGCCGCAGCGGCGTTATTACTAGGGTTCCATCCTTCGTAGCACGGCCATCCGAAGTTCTGGCCTTCGACGCTCACATGATCGATGGACTCCCAGGCGTTCCAGCCGACATTGCCGATATACAGTTCACCCGTGCCGGGCGCGCGCGCAAAGCGGAAAGGATTGCGCAGGCCGTTTGCAACCGTGGCAATGCTTTGGGTGGTCGTGCCTGGATTCACTATCCGCAAAATAACGCCATCGCTGTAAGGCGAGACACCCTGACTGCGGAACGCCCCCTGTGGCAGATTCGTTCCATCGCCGCAAGCGTTATCCAACTGACCGTAGTCGACCTGATTGAAGCTTGCGCCGTCGCCAGCGCTAACGTAGAGCGTTTTGTTATCCGATCCGAAAACCAGGCCACCGATACTGTGGGACGTGTAGAAGAAGCACCAGGTCTGGTTGCCTGACCCTGCGGCGGGCAGGATCTTCGTTTCGCCCGTCCCTGTCAAAAGGGAAAGCTGGCCATGGGTAAGGACGTTTCCGCTGCACGCCCCAGTAGCAGGCGGCGTGGTGTAAAGCACGTAGACTTTGCCGTCGTTCTGGGGATCTACTGCAAGCCCGAGCAGTCCCCGGTCGGAATCATTGCAGACTTTGCCGCTCAGGTCGGCAAACAGCAAACAGGTGGGAGAAGACAAATCGCAATTCCAAACCCTGCCGCCTTTTTCGGCAACGAAAACCCTCGTTTTATTCTTGTTGAAACTTATCGCTGTCGGCTGGTTAAGACAGCCGCTGTATAAAATCTGCTCGGTGAAACCCTTTGGGAGGGTCGGTTGCGGCCTCGTGATGGAAGTGGGTTGGCACGTAACCGACTGCGTAACAACCGCAGCATTGGAGACAGCGGCGTTCGGGGAAACTGCCTCCGCCGCACCGGGCGGAAACAGTAGAGTCAGCAACAGTACCAGCGCGGCGATTGCGCCGCTTTGGCTCAACCAGATTTTGCTATAGCGCGACATTTTGACCTCCCGCACGGATCGGACCGCGAGGCAGCGCCACCCACCGCGTGAGTCGTTTGCTTTCGACGCCGCAGATGTTAAATAGTGGTCTGTGCAACGGTGGGCGGCGGACAAAACACTGTCAGCGTTTGCCACGCGAGCCGGCCGAGCGGGACGCTGAAGCGCGACTCCACGCTGCGGGACCGGCACTTGTGCCGGATGCGCCGCGACGCCCGGCGCAACGGCTAATCGATGTGCTTTATTTGATGGCGTCGTGGTCGGGTTTGTCGGATTACGCCGCCGCTGCTGCTGCGAGCGACTCTTTTCGGCAATTTAGCGCGTCGAGGTCGGCCAGCGTTCGTAAACCAGGAATCCTAACCCATCGGAGATGACCTGCATGAATGAGCAGCCGGTGAAGACGGTCGCGACCGGGAGTCTGCGGATCGCTTTCCTCGACTATGGTCCCGGCGACGGTTGGCCCGTCATCCTGTCGCACGGTTTTCCCTACGACGTTCATGCCTTCGATGACGTGGCGCCGATCCTCGCCCACGCTGGAGCGAGAATCATTGTTCCCTATACGCGCGGGTTCGGTCCTACCCGCTTCGCTGCCGACGCGATCATGCGAAGCGGGCAACAAGCCGCGCGCGGTCGCGATATCGTCCAGCTTTCGGACGCTCTCGGCCTTGAGCGCCCGATCCTCGCCGGTTTCGACTGGGGCGGCAACGCGTCGTGCGTCGTCGCGGCGTTGTGGCCGGAGCGGATAGGTGGCCTTGTCTCGTATGCGGGCTACGACATCATCGATGTCAGCGCCCAACGACGTCCATCCGCGCCTTCGCTCGAGCACGTTTGCTGGTATCAGCATCTGTTTCAGACCGAGCGCGGGCGCGCATGCCTCGCCGAACACCGCCGCGACCTGTGCCGGATGCTGTGGGAAGAGTGGTCGCCGGGCTGGCGGTTCGACCAGGTGGTGTTCGACCGTACGGCGGCGTCCTTCGACAATCCTCACTTCGTCGATGTCGTGATCCATTGTTACCGCCACAGCTTCGGCCTCGCAGCCGGCGACCCAGCGTTGGACTCTCTCGAACAGCGCCTCGCGCAAAAGCCCGCCATCGCGGTGCCCGCAGTGACGCTCGACGGCACTAGAGACCCGCTGAAACCCGGTGGGACGTCAGATCACAGCCGCATGTTCATCGCCGCGCACGAACACCGCGTGATCGATGCGGGACATAACCTGCCGCAGGAGCAGCCCTCGGCTTTCGCCGACGCGATCCTCAAAGTACGCGAGTGGCTATAAGAGCGGCGTGCCGCGCTGTCCGATGACCTGGACAGGCGGGTGAGCAACTCGCCGTCGTTCCCGTTACGCCGAGCGACGAACGATCGCCACACTCACCCGCAAGCCCCCACTTCGCCGCACGCCGTGCAGAAGTCGCATCCGTCCTTGCGAATCACGGCGTTCGCGCCGCACGACCCGCATTTGCGTCCCAGCATTGTATGCAGTCCTGGTAGCAGGCCGGGTTGCGTCGATTGCAATGTGCTGGTTTCGGCTTCGCCCGGATGCGGGCGGATGCCGAAGTCCGCGGGCAACGCGGTTTCCGCTTTCATCTGTCCGCGCGGCAAACGCGCGAGCAGGCGCGATGGAACCTGATTGCCCTCGGCATCGAGGAATCCACGGCGGTGCAGGATCTGCTGGATTGCAAAGGCGAGGGCGGCGACTTCCGAATCGTGCCAGCGCGGCGTGCGGTGACCGTCCAGACGCTGCACTTCGCCAAGACGCACTTGCCCGCGATCCCACGACACCTTGCGCATGTCCTGCAGATTGCGTGCGACGAACCCGCCGCGCGCGGCGAGCGACAGCGAACGCATGGTCGCCGTGATCCACTGCTGCGACTCGTCGCGCTGACCGGTCGGGATAAAGAACTCGATGGGCCGCTCGATGGTCACGTCTTCTCCGCCGAGACGCCCTGTCACCTCGATAAACGACACCGCGACGTATAGCGATTTCTTGCCGGCTTGCGTCAGATACTCGACCTTCTCGATGATCGCCGGCAGCTCGCCTTTCGGCCGATGGTCGATCGCGATACGCAGCGGATCGAGATCGGTTTCGGCCAGCGTGTCGTCGGCTTGGGGCGGACTCACGCTGAGCACCGCGCCGAGAGTTTCGTTCGGCCGATACGTGGCGAGACCCTTGAGGCCGTTTTTCCATGCATCGAAATACAGGCTCTCGAAGGCTCCGAACGGATAGTCGGCGGGCACGTTCACCGTCTTCGAGATCGACGTGTCCACGTAAGGCTGCACGGCCGCCATCATGTCCAGATGATCGCGCGCGGACATTTCGAGTGCGCTGACAAAATAGTCGGGCAGCCGGCTCACGTCGCCGCCCAGCTCGCGATAAAGCCGGTAGGCGTAGTCTTCGACATCGAACGATTCGCGGCCGCCGTCCGCCATCACCTTCATGCGCGTGTAGGTCCACGAGAATGCAGGCTCGATGCCGTTGGACGCGTTGTCCGCGAATGCGAGGCTTACGGTGCCGGTCGGCGCGATCGACAGAAGATGGCTATTGCGAATACCGTGGCGGCGAATCGCCTCTTTGATGTCGTCGGGCAAGCGCGATGCGAACGTGCCCGCTTCGAGGTAGCGCGCGGCATCGAAGAGCGCAAATGCGCCGCGCTCCTTCGCGAGTTCCACCGAAGCGCGATACGCCTCGTCGCGCATCAGCCGCGCAATACTCACGGCGAAGTCGCGGCCTTCCTGCGAGTCGTAGCGCAAGCCAAGCATCACGAGCGTATCGCCGAGGCCGGTAAAGCCCACTCCGATGCGGCGTTTCGCGCGCGATTCTTCGTATTGCTGCGGCAGCGGCCACAGCGTGACGTCGAGCACGTCGTCGAGAAAACGCACCTGCGTGCGCGTGCGCCTCGCGAGACCGTCCCAGTCGAATGACGGCTTGCCGCCTTTCATTTGCGCGAACGGATCGATCACGAAACGCGTGAGATTCAGCGGGCCGAGGTTGCAGCAGCCATAAGCGGGCAGCGGTTGTTCGCCGCAAGGGTTGGTCGCCCGAATCGTTTCGACGGCGCGCAGGTTGTTGTCGTCGTTCATCCGCGAGATGAAGACGATGCCCGGTTCTGCGACGTCGTAAGTGGAGCGCATGATGCGGTCCCAGATCTCGCGCGCGGGCCGCTCGCTGTAGACCCACATACCGTCGTTCCGCTGCCTGACGTCGCCTGCTGCGCGCAGCGCCGGCGATGGCTCGGCGCGATGCACGAGCTGCCAGGGCTGATCTTCTTCGACCGCCCGCATGAATTCGTCGGTCACGCCGACGGAAACGTTGAAGTTGTTCCAGCGTCCCTTCGAGTGCTTCGCCTCGATGAATTCGAGCAGGTCCGGATGATCGCAGTCGAGCACGGCCATCTGTGCGCCGCGCCGCGAGCCCGCGCTTTCCACCGTGCGGCAGGACGCGTCGAACACATCCATATAACTGCACGGCCCGGACGCCGACGAACTCGTGGTGTGAACGCGCGCGCCCTTGGGCCGGATCGCCGAAAAGTTGTAGCCGACGCCGCCGCCGCGCCGCATCGTCTCCGCGGCTTGCAGCAGCGCGACGTAGATGCCGGGCAGCCCTTGTTCGTCGACGCCTTGAATCGCGTCGCCGACCGGCTGCACGAAGCAGTTGATCAGCGTGGCCGCGATGCCGGTGCCCGCCGCGCTCATGATGCGGCCGGCGCCGAGCGCGCCATGTCGCAGGTTATCGACGAAAAGCGCTTCTACCGATTCGCGCAGTTCCGGCGGTTCGGCCTCGGCGACGCCGCGGGCGACGCGCCTGAAGACGTCGTCGGCGGATTGCTCGTCGCCTTTCGCGTACTTTTCGAGCAGGACGTCGGTGGAAAATTGCTGCGGAGCGACTAGAGGAGTGGGAGGCGCGCTCGCCGCGCCGGTGTCCTGCCGGGTCGACGGATGCGGCGTGTCTTCTGCCATGGTATGCCCTCGAGCAGCGCCGTGGCGCGCACGGCGCGATAGGTGAATATGCACGTCACGTTACCGCCGCGCGGTGGGCAGGCGGGTGACGTGACGCAAGCAGGTCCACCTTAACGCACGTGGCGAAGGGCCGCAATCGGGGGAGGGTTGTGCGCGGCGCGGTCGGAGAACCTCATGGCCGCGCCGGCATGCAGACAGGGATACAGCAGAAAAATCAGGCTTCGGCAGGTAGCGCGCCGACGATCTCGGCGCAGATCATGGCGGAAGCATTCGCCGGCGCCGGGCGCTCGGCCGGCTTGAATACCGCGTCGCCGCGTCGAATCTTGCGACGCGTCACTGCGCACGTTCCCGAAGTGTGCGCGGATCTGCGCCGCCAGCGCTGCTCGCCGTAATGACATCGCCCCGGCTCGACCCAGCGGATCACCAGCGTCGTGTCGGAGCGCTCGAGAATTTCGATGCGTACGCCGTTGGTACCGTCAAGGGGGATGGACTCCAGGGTCATCATCGTCGGCTCCGTATTTGTGGGTGTGCCGAATGTAGACCTGCGCGCGCCGCAGAGCCATTGTGTCCCCGTTGAAACACTGTTCCCCAATTAGCAACAATCAGACTTGACTTTCGAAGGGGCTCGAATCGGCGGGGCTTGGCGCCCCGCTTGCTATCCCGAAATAAGATAGGAGCGTTTTTTGCAACGCAGTGTTGTAATCGCTGAGACACCAGAACCGCGGTCAGAGGCGTTCGCGCGCTTCCTTTAAGATGTCATTGCGATGGTTCGAGCGCGTCCCGCAAGTCTAACGTGTTTGGCTTTGGCGAGTCGGCTCGCGCGCATCCCGGTTTCAACATTGGCATTAATAGAAGAGCTCACATGAATTCACGTCCACCCGTCCCCCCGCCAGACTCGACGCATTCCACGGAGTTGCCGGCAACGCCTGGGCGCGTCAAGAAGCAGAGGGCGGCTTCGCTGGTGCTTTACATTGGGCTCGTGCTGCTGGCGTTGTGGGTCGTGCGCGACTTCATCCCGGTGGTCGCCTGGGCAGGCGTGCTGGCGATTGCCTTGTGGCCGCTGCTGCGCAAGGTCGAAGGCAACCGCTGGCTCACCGGCCGCACCACCTTGATCGCAGCCGTGCTGACCCTTGCGATAGCGTTGCTCGTGGTGCTGCCGGTCGGCATCGGCATTGCGCAGGCCTTGCGCGAAGCGCGTGACCTCAGCGAGTGGTTCAAGACCGCGCAGGAGAACGGCATTGCAATGCCGGATTTCCTTCACCGTTTGCCGTTCGGTGCCCAGCAGGTCGCGGCTTGGTGGCAGACCTATCTCGCGCCGCCGTTGCGCGATTCCGCAGCGATGAAGGGCTTGCACAGCACCACGGTCGTCACGCTCGGGCGGCACTTCGGCGCGCGCGCCGTGCATGCGGTCACCGTCTTCGCATTCATGCTGGTGACGTTGTTCGTGATCTTCCAGGCAGGGCCGCGTCTGTCGGGCGCATTGAGCCGGGGCCTGCGGCGCGGTTTCGGTGAAGACGGCGCGCAGCTCGTTCAGCGCATGGCCACGGCGGTACGCGGCACCGTGTCCGGACTCGTGGTAGTCGGACTCGGCGAAGGCGCGTTGCTCGGCGTCGCCTATTTCGTGACCGGCTTGCCGCATGTGGCGCTGCTTGCGCTGATCACCGCGATTGCTGCGATGTTGCCGTTCTGCGCGCCGATCACTTTCAGCCTCGCCGCGTTGTGGCTGTTCTCACAAGGATCGGTGGCGGGCGCAATCGGTCTGCTGGTGTTCGGTGCGATCGTGGTGTTCGTCGCCGAGCATTTCGTGCGGCCCGTGCTGATCGGCAATTCGACGCGCCTGCCGTTTCTGCTCGTGCTCTTTGGCATCCTCGGCGGCGCCGAGACGTTCGGCCTGCTCGGCCTCTTTATCGGCCCCGCGTTGATGACCGTGCTGATGGTGCTGTGGACCGATCTCGTGCAGTAGTTGCATGCACATCAATGCAATGCCCGGTCCCGCTCTGCGCGGCGCCCGCATCTGCGCGGCGCCCGCCTCAGGGCCGCTGATTCGACGGATGTTCCTGCACCGGCGATCTCGCGCAGCCGAGTGTGTATTTCAATGCGCCCGGTAGAAGGGCGCTCCATACGTCCCACGTGTGGCCGCCGTCGATAATGCGCAGCGCTGCCGGATTACCGGCTAACCGAAGGTGCGTGTAAAGCAAAGACGCGTCGGCCTGAATGGCGAGATCGTCGTCGCCGGCGGCGATAAAGACGGGCACGCGATAAGGCCGGCTCATATAGCGCTCCCACTGCGCCGGGTAGTTCAGCTCGTGCCAGATGCGCGGATCGAATTGCCGCTCCCCGAACACGCCGACACGTCGCGCGGCCGAACCGCGCGGCGGCTCGTTTGCATAGATGGCAGGGCTCAGCAGCAGCGCGCCGCAAAACCGTTCCGGCTGCGTCATCACGTAGCGCAACGCGCCGAAGCCGCCCATCGAGACGCCGCCGATCATCCGCCCGGCGCGCTGGGTCGACACGGCGTAGTGCGTTTCGATCTCTGGGAGGAGATCGTCGAAGAAAGCGGTCTCCATCTTTTCCTTGCGATCGACGTACCAGTCGGTGCCGCCTTGCGGCATCACGACCGCGACCGGCGGGATATCGCGGTGTTCGATCAGCGCGTCGACCGTGCTTTGCAGATGGCCTTGGGTGATCCAGTCATTCGCGTCGCCATTGTTGCCGTGCAGGAGATAGATGACCGGAATGCGCGCGGCGTCCGGACGGTAGCCGGTCGGCAGATAAAGCGTGTAGGACCAGTCGCGTCCGAGCGCGGACGAATGGAAGCTTCGATTCGTTACCGTGCTTGCAAAAGACGAAGCGCCGCAAGCGGCGCAAAGAACAGCCAGCACGGAGTGTAGGAATGGACGCATGTCAGGGTAGGAAGCAGCCGCGCCAGTTGACGCGCGGCCGTCATGCTATCAGCATCCGGTGGCTCTTTGTCCAAAGAGCTTTATGGCGACCCCTTGTTCCGGATACCGGGCACGCAGCGGGGTAAAAGCTTTCAAGGCGGCGTGTCGAGGTGCCGCCATGCGCATTGCCTTCGGCGCTTTATGGCGACGTGCGAAGCCGCGTGGTGAAAAGACGCGTCACGAGGCGCTTGAGCGGCTCGGTCCCGCACGCGACGGCGAACAAGGCCGTGACCGCGCACGCGTCGGCGAGCAGACCGAGCGGATAGTTCAGATAGCCGTCGGTTGCCGCATACAGCACCGAGTCCACCACGAGCGAGATCACTGCGCCGGCGATGAAGCAAAGCAGGCCCTTGCGTCCAATGACACCGATCAACGGCAGCGACTCAGCGAGTTTTTTAGCCCAGCCAAGCTCGATCAGGTTGGCGACAAGCCATGCGATGGCGAGGAAGTTGACCGCTCGCAAGTACGACAGATTCTGCTTGAAGCTCGCATCGAGCGGCTCGCGTTCAATAAAGAGCTTGTAGTAAGCGGCGAGCGCCACTACCGAGCACGCCGCGAAAGTGACGAGCCAGCCCAAGCGATGCTCGCTCACTCGCTGATAGACGGGCTGGCAGCGCGCGAGCGCGCCGAGCACGAACAGCAACTGCCAGGCGAACGGGTTGAAGTCCCAATGCATGTCGGGCGCGGCCGGCAGATACGCATTGATGGCCGGCGCGCCGGCCCACAGCGCGACGCTGCCGGCAAGCAGAAGCCAAGGCTTGCTGCGCGCAAGCGGCAGGATCATCGGCACGAGCAGCGCGAAGAAAGCGTACATGGGCAACACCGACGCAAGGTAAGGCTGGCGGCGGAACAACAGGATGTCACGCATGGCGGCGACGGGCGTGTCCATCAGGTCGTCGAGGTCGGTGATCGCGAGGTTCGGCGCCTCGATGCTGAATGCGTTCAGGACCGCGCTCACGAGCAGCATCAGGCCCGCGGTCACGAGAAACGCCCGATAGATTTCCAGCGAGCGCCGCAGGAAGCGGTTGCGCGCGATGGTTTCGCTACGCCGCTCGGCGAGCGCCGCGTAGGCCGTCGCGGTAGCAAAGCCGCCGAGGAAGACGAAGACTTCCGCGGCGTCGCACAGCGCATACGCGTGCAGCGTGACGCGCGACAGAATGCTTCCGCCGATGTGGTCCACCACGATGATCAGCAGAACGAGTCCGCGAAAAAAGTCGAGCTCGACTAAACGGGATTGCGACGGTTTCATTGTTTTTATGCCAAAAGCAGCCGCGTGCGACGGCGCGCTCTTTCAGCGCGTCGGGCGTCTCACATGGCTTTGGAATAGTGGATGAGTGCTGCGGCGGCCGCGCAATCGCGTTGCCGCTGTCGACCGGCACGAAGGCACGGTTGCACGATGCAGTAAAAATGACCCGGGCAGAGCGGCGGAGTTCCGCTTCGGTGCCGCGAAAGTCAGCGATTATATTTCTTTCTGTGACAAGTCTGCTTGGAGTCACACAAATGGGAAGCCCGCCCACATGGGTTGTCGGCGGAATAGGCGGTTAAAGACAGTGGAGATTTCGCAACGTTTTGACATATCCAAGCGACACCCAATGGACGGACGGCTTACGGCGTGTGAGGATTTCCCGTAAGCGCGTCAGGCATCTAGAAGCGCGTTGTCGTAGGGTCAAGAAGAAGGCGTCGGATCGAGTTAGGCCCATTACTCGAGTGCAGGGGGATCGTCATGAACAAGCAAGTGTTCGCGCTCGCTGTTTCCACCGCTGTGTCCGCCGCTTTCAGCGCACCAGCTTCGGCGCAGACGAGCGTCACGCTGTATGGCGTGCTCGACGAAGGCATCAACTACACGAACAACGCCGGCCGTGGCCATGCCTACGAGTTGGCGAGCGGCTATGCGCAAGGCAGCCGATGGGGGCTAAAGGGCGCGGAGGAACTTGGCGGCGGCCTCAAGGCGATTTTTCAGCTCGAGAATGGTTTCGACCTGAGTTCAGGGCGATTCAATCAGGGTGGCCGTATGTTCGGGCGGCAGGCTTTCGTCGGCCTGAGCGCGGACCGCTTTGGCACGTTGACGTTCGGGCGCCAATACGATTCGGTAGTCGATTATCTGGCGCAGACCACGGCCAATGGCAATTGGGCCGGCTCGCTCTTCTCGCACCCCTACGATAACGACAACACGGATAACTCGTTTCGCCTCAACAACACCGTCAAATACACGAGCCCGTCGCTTAGCGGTTTTCAATTCGGCGGCACATACAGCTTCAGTAACGATACCAACTTCGGCAATAACCGCGCTTATAGCGTCGGCGGACAGTACGCCTATGGAGGGCTGCTCGTGAGCGCCGCCTATTTACAGGCCAATAATCCCGGCAATGGCGTGAATGGTGCAATTACCGCCAATGACGCCAGCTTTATCGCAACCCGTATGCGCGTATTCGGTGGTGGCATTACGTATAACTTCGGTCCGGCTACGGCGGGTTTTGTGTACAGCAACTCGAATTATCTGAATCCGACCGGTAATGGTTATCTCGGCGTTACGCCGCTCGTGCCGCCCGGCGTATTGCTGAATTCGTTGAAATATCAGAACTTCGAGTTGAACGGAAAATACCAGTTTTCACCGGTGCTGTTCGTCGGGGCGCAGTACGTCTATACGATGGAAAACTACGATGCGTCGAGCGGCGGCGTCAAACCGAAAATCCATTCGTTTGGTTTGATGGCCGATTACAACCTGTCCAAACGCACCGATGTCTACATTCAAGGCGAGTACCAGCACGTGACTGGCGACTCCACTTACTCGATACTCGATGATGCGTTTATAACCGGCGCACAAGCGCCGTCGTCTACATCGAAACAGGTCGTGGTGCGCGCCGCGATACGGCATAAATTTTAAACTTGAGTCTGTACGCCGCCGCCGATAACGACAATACAAAAGAAAAACGCGCCCGGTGAGCAGTTCACCGGGCGCGTCGTTTTTTGCCGGTCATTCGCACCGGCTGCTTCATTCGATACTCAGTTCATCAGGACGTTTTGCACCAGAATGCCGGCCATCACGCCTGCGGGAATGCCGAAGGTTCGGCCGCGGAGAGTCGCACTCAGATCTTCGTCGAGAATGAAGCTGCTGCGGCGCTTGCTCCATACCGTCTTGTACAGAACCGGCCTGGTGTCGGCGATAAGGAGCGAGATGACCGCCGTCGCAATGACCTGTGCGAATGCATGCAGTCTGGCCATGAGCGGGGAAAATTCAGCCCCGACGCAGAACAGCACCATGATGGCGGTAGCGATCACGGCGCCAAAGAAGAAACCGCTCATGAAGCGGTTGGCTGATGTAAGAGAATCCACTTGAGCCTCGACTTCTTCATCGTCCGGGTGAGGGTTGATGAAGCAAAATATTCGGAAGGGAAGGTATTTCAGTTGAGTAACTGGGAGCTTTTTCGGTGCGCGGCAGTCAGCATCAAAAGAGGCCTAAGAATATTTTTTTTATGCTCTTCAACCTATCGTCCGTTTCCTAATCACGCTTCGGAGAAATCCTAAAGCGCGAGGGCGGATACGGGCTCCGCCCCGGCTCAGTCAACCGCGGGACATTGACCTGACTTCTTCAATGGAGATTTCATGAGCAATCGTGCGACGCAAATTCTTCCTCACCATCGTTATGTTCATTCGCTGGGCGCGCCGCTCGCCTGCGTGCAAGGCACAATCAGCAAAGTATTCGCGAGTCCGGACAACCACCACGGCGCGAATCATCAGCATATGGTCATCAAGATCGACAAAGTGTTGAAGTTCGAAGGCGGCACGCAAAACCTGGTGGGCACAGAAGTGTTCGTGGCGGTTCGCTTCGGCGACAACGAGGGACTGTCCGAAGAGATTCCCGGACTACAAGCCGGTCAACCGATCGAGGTGCAAGGCGAATACATTCCCGAGGCGAGCGCCTATCCGACCGACGACAATTCCGACCCCGTCCTGCCAGTCCTGCATTTCACTCACCATCCCGTCGGCTACGTGCGCTATGCGGGGCAGTACTACAGCTGATGCTTGCCGGCTCGACCGGCGCGCGTGGCCCATCGCCTTTTCGAACCGGCCATTCAAGTTATGACGGCGGCGTGCCGTTAAGCAGATGGCGTCGATCGCGTTGCCCGCCCGTTGCGCGCGCAACGACGCATGCAAGGCCGTGCGTAACGTTTGTATCAGACTGTGTGACGCGCCGGGTTTTCTGTTGAAGCCACTTTACAATTCTGCTGGGAATTTAGTCCGGTCTGGCCCGTCCTCGGAGGGAGTGGCTGCTTTGAGCGCCCGAATCCGCCGTCGCGCGAGCGACGAATCGACGAGCGGGCCGGTCGAATGCAAGGCAAGAACAGCAAGGGTGCGGGGCGCGCAACGCGCGCTCGCCAGGTCGCAACACGAAAGGCTGCGCGTTGTTCAATCGCGCGCATCGCATGCGGCAAGGCATCTGCGACCTGCCAACAAGATACGTCAGGATTCGAACATGATCGGAAAGCGTTTCGACAGAGCAATAATGGTCAGCATTGCCGGCGCGTGGCTGGCGCTTGCGATGACCGGTTGCGCGAACCTCGGGCAGCAGGGTGCGCAGGGCGACGGAGCATCGGCAACAGGCGCCGCAAACGTGGCAGGCACGGCGGGACTGTCTGCATCGGCGAATACGCCGGCGCCGGCCGCCAATGAAGCCTCACCACTCAGGAAAGCGCCGCCGCTGGTGTATCGGGTCAAGCGCGGAGACACGCTGGCGCGCATCGCGCAGCGTCATCATTGCAGTGTCGGGCAGTTGCAGGCGTGGAACGGCCTCAAGGCATCGTCGCGGTTGAAGAGGGGCCAGGTGTTGCGTGTTGCATCGCCGGAAACGGTGCAGGCGGTCAACGCGGCAGCGGCTGCCGCAAAAGCCGCCGCTGCTACGTCGAGCGCCTCTGTCGCGCAGACTTCCGCGGCCGATACTGCGGCAGCCGGAGCGTCGTCAGCCGCGCAAGCTTCGGCCGGCCCGAGTGCCGCCGAAGCGCGCGAAGTCGCGCAACAGACCATGCGTCACGCGAACGGTGTCGCGCTCGCGTGGCCGGCGGGCGGCCGGGTGGTCGAAGGGTTTCAGCCGGGCGAAACGCGCGGCATAGAGATCGGCGGCAAGGCAGGCGATCCGGTTCGTGCTGCGGCCGACGGCAAGGTCATGTACGCCGGTACGGGGCTGAACAGCTACGGCAGTCTCATCATCGTTCAGCACAACAAAGACTTTCTCACCGCCTACTCGCATAACCGCAAGCTGCTGGTCAAGACGGGAGACATCGTTCGTCAAGGGCAGCAGATCGCCGAGATGGGCGATCAGAACAACTCACGCGTCTCGGTCGGCTTCGAATTGCGCCGCGACGGCAAGCCCATTGATCCAATGCCGTACCTGCCGCAAGGACGCGGCTAGGCGCATCTCGTCGGGCGGCTTCAGTCGAGCTGCCCGAGCCACCCGAGCGCCGCCGCGACGATTGCTTCCGGCGCATCTTCCTGCACCAGATGGCCTGCGCGCGGCACGGCCTGAAAGCGCGCCTGCGGAATCAGCGCGGCCAGACGGCGGCCGCGCTCCAGCTCAATCCACCGATCCTCTTCGCCCCACAGAATCTGCGTCGGGCAGCGCAGTTGCGCATAGCGGGGTTCGACTTCGTCTGTGTAACGCTGATCCATTTGCGCGATCTGCCGGTAGAACGCAGCTTGCCCTGTTGCGCCGAGCCATGGTGTCACGTACGGCGCAAGCTCGTGATCTGTGATGTCGCGCGCGATCGCGCCGCGCACATACGCGTTGACCACGGCCTCGTGAATGTAGGGCGGCAGCCCTGCGAAGGCGTCGCCGTGGCGGCGCACGTGCTGGACGAACGGCGAGCCCCACGGCGCGAGCGCGACCGGATCGATCAGCATGAGGCTGCGGTAGTCGCAACCGTTGATCAGATGCGCACGCAACGACGTGGCTCCGCCGAAGTCATGCGCGATCACATCCGGGCTCTTCAATTGCCAGTGCGCGAGCAATTCGGCGAGCAACGCATTCTGGACACCGAGAGACACGTCCTGGCCGTCGCACATGGCGGACTGCCCGTAACCCAGCAAATCGTAATAATGGACCGTGCGATGTTGCGCGAGATGTGGCGCGATGCGATGCCACACATAGGATGAAAACGGTGTGCCATGTACCAGCACGAGTGGCGGGCCGGTTCCTGTCACGTTGAAGCGCACGCTTTGATCGCGGAACGTATAGGTTTGGGGCAGTGGCCAGTCGTTCATGGCAGTGAGCGGTTGTGACGAAGTCTGCTTACGTTAGCAGGGCTCGCGGCAGCATGCATCACGGTTTTGCGTGGTTTTACGGCAGGCGCCGCGATGCACCGCCAGACGCTGCTCGGCTTGACCGCCCACGTCCCGCAAAAGCTCACCGTAAAATTGTTCAGCAAACCCAGGCAATTTGGTCGATAGGTCTTTCATCGCGCTTGCACGGCACCTCCGTCCACCAGTCACGCATGCATCATCTTTACGAATCGCGCATGAATGCCCTTGAATCAGGGCGATTTTGCGCCGTCATGGTTAGCAAAGCCTGGTAATCGCTGATTGGCAAAGCTCCGCCGCGAAGGAGCAACTACGCTGGATTGACGCAGACTATTCACATGCAACCGCTTGCGAACGGTGAGGAAATCCGGGAGACGCGGCCTGTCAGTGACTACTTCGACTACTTCGCTTGCGCGCCGCGCAAGAGTTGCGATACCTGGCCATGCAAATGGAGTATCGCCGGATCGGCCTGCAACAGCGGCAGATAACGCGGCAGGAAAATGTTGTTCGGCTGGTCGGGGGAGAAGAGGCCGGTAACGGCTTCGGCAGCGGCGATCCGGTCCGTGGCGTCGGCTTCCTTGTCGTCGAGAATTTCGTCGACGTTCGCGATGATCGTCGAGAGCGGCGTGAGCCAGCGGAAGCCTGTACCGTTGATCAGCACTTGCAGAAACGCCGCAGGCGTGACCGGGCCGAATTCTTTCTCGTACGACGCGCGCTCATGATCGAGTATCGCCTTATGCAGCGCCAGCAAAGGTCTGCGGATCTCCGAGAGGAATTGGGTGCATTGCTGGTCGTTCATGATGCGGCTCCTTCGGATGGTCAGTGCAGGTCTCGCCCATGCTAACAAAAATGCGGCGCCTGGGGCCGCTCCGGTGCCATTGCACAGCGATGGCGGGGTCCAGGCGAAGTTCTTAATGCACGGCTACAATTCGCCGAACCCTCACAGTCAGTAGCGCGATGCCTCGCGTGCAGTTACGCGACGACGCGTTTGCAACGGCGCATATTGGCATTGCGCATTAGTCATTGCGCATTAGTCATTGCTGTCGAATAAACGCGGCGAGTCATTGCGTTTTGAACGCCGGTCATGACTAAACAGCCTGGCAAAAGATAACCCCACAAGGAGTCGCTCATGACAACATTCAATATCAACGGCGAGACACATACCGTGGACGCGCCGCCCGACATGCCTCTGTTGTGGGTCCTTCGCGATCTCGTCGGCTTGACCGGCACGAAGTTCGGCTGCGGTATCGCTCAATGCGGCGCCTGCACCGTTCATCTCGACGGCGTCGCAGTGCGCTCGTGCGTATTGCCGGCGGCGGCTGTCGGCGACAAGAAGATCACTACGATTGAAGCAGTCGGCAACACACCCGCGGGCCAGAAGGTGCAGCAGGCGTGGCGCCAACTGGACGTGGTGCAATGCGGCTACTGCCAGTCGGGCCAGGTCATGTCGGCGGCGTCGCTGATTGCAAGCAACCCCAATCCTACCGATGCTGACATCGACGCAGCCATGGCCGGCAACATCTGCCGCTGCGGCACGTACAACCGCATCCGCGTTGCAATCAAGCATGCGGCGAAGGGAGTCTGATATGTCGCAAGGATTGCTCGATGCACAGAACGGCGCAACGTCCTCGCCCGACGCAAGCGGAAAGCGCGGCGTGTCGCGCCGCACATTCCTCAAGCTGAGTGTGACCGTCGGCGCGGCGGCGGGTGGCGGGCTGCTGCTCGGCTTCAGCATGCCGGCCGTCAGTCAGGACCAGAAAGCCGGCAAGTCGGTGATTGGCGGCGACGCAAACGAAGCGGCGCAGAACGGCGTGTTCGCACCGAATGCGTTCATCCAGATCGACACGGCAGGCAAGGTTACGCTGGTGATTCCGAAGGTCGAGATGGGTCAGGGCGTTTATACGTCGATTCCAATGTTGATCGCCGAAGAACTCGAAGTGCCGCTCGACACCGTCACGCTCGACCACGCGCCGCCTGACGAGAAGCTCTTCACCGACCCGTTGCTCGGCGGCCAGCTCACCGGCGGATCGACGTCGATCCGCTATGCATGGGAGCCGATGCGCAAGGCGGGGGCCACCGCGCGCATGCTGCTTATCGGCGCGGCCGCGCAGCAATGGCAAGTGGACGCCTCAAGCTGTCATGCGAAATCCGGTCAGGTCATTCACGCGGCGAGCAATCGCAGCATCGGCTATGGCCAGTTGGTGGATGCCGCGGCCAAACTGCCGGTGCCGCAGAACGTGCCGCTGAAGGACCCGAAAGACTTCAAGATCATCGGCACGGCCGTGAAGCGCCTCGATTCGCCGGAAAAAGTGGACGGCACCGCAACGTTCGGCCTCGACGTGCGACTACCCGACATGGTCTACGCGGCCATCGCAAATTGCCCCGTGTTCGGTGGCAAGCTTGCGAGCGTCGACGATACCAACGCGAAGAAGATCCCCGGCGTGCGTCAGGTCGTCAAGATCGACAACGCGGTCGCCGTGATCGGCGATCATACGTGGGCAGCCAAACGCGGGCTGCAGGCGCTCGACATCAAATGGAACGAGGGCGCGGACGCAAAGCTTTCGATGAAGCAGATCGTCGACGATCTGGCCAATGCGTCGCAACGCAACGGCGCGGTCGCACGCAAAGACGGCGATGTGGTGCACGCCTTTTCGAACGCGAAGACGCGAGTCGATGCCGTCTATCAGCAGCCGTTTCTCGCGCATGCCACGATGGAGCCGATCAACTGTACGGTGCATGTGCGCCCCGATGGCTGCGAAATCTGGCTCGGCTCGCAGGTGCCCACGCGCGTGCGCGACGCGGCAATGGCCGTGACCGGCTTGCCCGCCGACAAGATCGTCGTGCACAACCATCTGATCGGCGGCGGCTTCGGTCGCCGGCTCGAGTTCGATATGGTCACGCAGGCGGTCAAGATCGGCAAGCAGGTGTCGACGCCCGTCAAAGTGTTGTGGACGCGCGAAGAAGACATTCAGCACGACATGTACCGGCCGTACTACTACGACAAGATTTCCGCGGGCCTCGACGCGAACGGCAAGCCGCTCGCGTGGCAGCACCGGATCGTCGGTTCGTCGATCATGGCGCGCTTTGCACCGCCTGCATTCAAGGACGGGCTCGATCCCGACGCGGTCGAAGTCGCGTCCGATCTGCCGTACGACTTGCCCAACCAGCTCGTCGACTACGTGCGCCAGGAGCCGCACGCCATTCCCACCGCGTTCTGGCGCGGCGTGGGCCCGACGCGCGGCACGTTCGTGGTCGAAAGTTTTATCGACGAACTCGCGGCCGAGGCCAAGGTGGACCCGGTCAAATACCGGCGCGATCTGCTCGGCAAGACGCCGCGTGCGCTGAATGTGCTCAACACTGCCGCGCAGGCGGCAAATTGGGGCAGCGCGGTGCCGAAGGGGCAAGGGCGCGGCGTGTCGGTCATGCATGCGTTCGGCAGCTACTTCGCGATCGTCGTCGATGTCGCGGTCGATCAGGGCGAGGTGGCGGTCAAGCGCGTGGTGTGCGCGGTCGATTGCGGAATGGTCGTCAATCCGAACACCGTCGAAGCGCAGGTGCAAGGCGGGATCATCTTCGGCATTACGGCGGCGCTTTATAGCGAGATCACGATCAAGGACGGCCGCGTGGAGCAAAACAACTTCACGGACTACCGGATGCTGCGTATCGACGAGACGCCGCCTATCGACGTGCATATCGTGAAGAGCAGCGAGGCGCCGGGCGGCATCGGCGAGCCGGGAACAGCCGCGCTCGCGCCCGCGCTGACCAACGCGATTTTCGCGGCCACCGGCAAGCGGCTGCGGCAATTGCCGGTCGGCAGCCAGTTGAAAACCGCTTAACGGGAGCCCGACATGAAAAACACTCTGAAGGGTTTCGGTGCGGCGCTATGCGTGGCGTTGCCTTTTCTGGCCCAGACATCGCCGGCAAGCGCGGCGGCATCCGCAGCCGACCAGGCGCTCGTGCAACGCGGCGCGTATCTGGCGAAGGCCGGCGATTGCGCCGCATGCCACACGGCGCCGAAAGGCAAGCCGTTCGCGGGCGGCTTGCCGATGAACACGCCGATGGGCCAGATCTACACCACCAACATCACGCCCGACGCGCAAACCGGCATCGGCAGCTATACGGAGCAGGACTTCGCCCGCGCCATGCGCGAAGGTGTCGCGAAAGACGGCCACAACCTGTATCCGGCGATGCCGTATCCGTCGTATGCAAAGGTCAACGACGAAGACATGAAAGCGCTTTACGCGTTTTTCATGAGCGGCGTCGCTCCGGTGCAGCAGGCCAATCGCGAGTCCGACATCAAATGGCCGATGAACATGCGCTGGCCGCTGAAGCTCTGGAACATGGTGTTCCTCGAGAAGGGCGTGTACCAGAACAAGCCGGGCAAGGACGTCGCATGGAATCGCGGCGCGTATCTGATCCAGGGACTCGGGCACTGCGGCTCATGTCACACGCCGCGCGGCATTGCGTTCCAGGAGAAGGCGCTCGACGAAACCGGCAGCGCGTTTCTGACTGGCGGTCTGCTCGACAACTGGTACGCGACGAACCTCACCGGCGAACATAACGTCGGCCTCGGGCGCTGGAGCGATCAGGACTTGCAGGCGTTCCTGAAGACCGGCGCGAATCGTCACGCTTCCGCATTCGGCTCGATGACGAGCGTGATCAACAACAGCACGCAGAACCTGAACGACGGCGATATCGCGGCGATGACGACGTATCTGAAGTCGCTGCCGGCGGTGGGCGGCAACGGTGCGCCGCCCTACAAGTACGATCCGCAAACGACGAAGGTGTCGCTCAACCGTCCCGCGAACGATGCCGGCGCGCGCGTCTACACCGCGTATTGCATGCATTGTCACGGCGTCGACGGACGCGGTTTTGCGCCGATGCTTGCGCCGTTGGCCGGCAATCCCAACGTGCTGGAAAAGGACGCGTCGTCGCTCATCAACGTGACGCTGAACGGCACCGAGGACCTCGTGATCGGCGGCATTCCCGCGCCGTATCCAATGCCGAAGTACGCGCCGGTGCTCAACGACCAGCAGATCGCCGACGTGCTCACGTTCGTGCGCGCGGGCTGGAATAACGGCGCGCCCGCAGTCACGGCCGCCGACGTGACGAAGCTGCGCAAGTCGACTCAAGCGGCGCGCTAGCTGTAGCGTAAAGCGTGAGCGCATGAAAAAGCGTCAACCGTCTTGCGGCGGTTGACGCTTTTTTCCATTCTGCGACGCACCCGGCTCGCGAGGTCTAGCGATGCTGTCCGACCTTTTGCCGTTTCTCCAGCACGCGTGCGTACCAGGTCAGCGGAAAGCACATCGCGAAGTAGATCATGGCGACCATCCCGTAGATCGGAAACGGGCGGAACGCTGCGTTCGTGATCATCGTGCCGGTCTTCGTCAATTCAGTGAAGCCGATAATCGACGCCAGCGCAGTGCTCTTGACTACCTGCACGAGAAAGCCGACCGTCGGCGCAACGGCGATTTTGAGCGCCTGCGGCCAGACGATATAACGCAACTGCTGGCTGAACGTCATGCCGAGACTCGCGCCGGCGGCCCACTGACCGCGCGGCACGGCTTCCACACAGCCTCGCCAGATGTCGACCAGATACGCGCTCGTGTAAAGCGTGAGCGTGACCGTGGCGGCGACCCACGGCGACACGTCCACGCCGAGGAGCGGCAGACCAAAAAATGCGAGAAAGAGTTGCATCAGCAGCGGCGTGCCCTGAAACACCTCCACATAGAGCACGACGATGCGGCGCAGCCACGGGAGCGGCGACACACGCATGGCGAGCAGGATCAGGCCAACGATGCCGCCGCCGACAAACGCGATCAACGAAAGCAGCACTGTCCAGCGCGCCGCGAGCAGCAGATTCCGAGCGATGTCCCACAGGGTGAATTCGACCATGATCAACGCTCCGCGGGCAGGGTGCGGGCGCCGCGCCACATCAGGCGGGCACGCCAGCTGCGAGGCGCGCTGTCGGCGCCGCGCGCGGTGCGGCCCGCAAACAGGCCGCGTCCGAACCGGTTGAGGATTTGCCGCAGCACGATGGATAGCAGCAGATACGTCGCCGTGATGATCAGGTAGCTCTCGAACGAACGGAAATTGCGAGACTGAATGAAGTTGGCTGCGTACGTGAGATCGGGAACGGAGATCTGCGACACCACCGCCGAGCCGAGCATCACGATCAGCACCTGGCTCAGGAGCGCGGGAAACACATTGGCGAGCGCCTGCGGCAGCACGATGTAGCGAAACACTTGCCGTCCATGCAGACCGAGTGCTTGCGCGGCCTGAACCTGGCCGCGCGAAATGGAGTCGATGCCCGCGCGCACGATTTCGATTGCGTAGGCACCCAGGTTGACGGTCATCGCCAGAATCGCCGCCTGTATTTCGTCGATGTGAATACCGAGGCTCGGCAAGCCGAAGAACACGAAGAACAACTGCACGATGAACGGCGTATTGCGGATCAGTTCCACATAGCTCGCCACGACCCAGCGCGCCCATTTTGGTCCGGCCACCGCGACGCTCGCGCCCGCGATGCCGACCACGGCGCCGAGCAAGGTCGAGATCGCCGTGAGTCCCAATGTGACGGCAACACCGCGCGCGAGCATCCCCGCATAGAGGCCGAAGCCGCTGAAATCGAACGCATAGGTCATGGCGTGGCGCTCATCGTGAGTCAAACTCCGTACAGGAAAATCAGAGATCGGCCGGCAACGGCGTGCGCAGCCATTTCTGCGAAATCGCGTTCATGGTGCCGTCCTTGCGGGCCTTGGCTATGGTTTCGTCGACTTTCTGCTTCAGACGCGGCTCGTTCTTGTTCAAACCGACGTGATCCGGCGAGCTGAAAAGCGAGAACTTCTGCTCGGGATCGTTGGCGGGATGACGCGCGAGAATCGTGGCGCCGACGTCGTTGCCGACGACCATCAACTGTACCTGACCAGAAAGAAACGCCGAAATTGCTCCGTTAGGATCGTCGAAACGTTTGATGTTCGCGCTGGGCGGCGCGATCTTCGTCACGCTCAGGTCTTCCAGCGTGCCGCGCGCGACCGAAATGGACTTGCCTGCCAGGTCGGCGGCGTTTTTCACCGGCAATGCTTTCGGGCCGAACACGGCCAGGTAATACGGCGCGTACGGCTGCGAGAAGTCGATCACCTTCTCGCGCTCGGGCGTCTGACCGACCGACAGCAGCATGTCGGCCTTACGGTCCGCGAGGTATGCCATGCGGTTGTCGCCCGTCACCTGGACCAGTTCGACCTTGGCGTTGAGCGCGCGGCCGATCAGATTCGCGACGTCGATGTCATAGCCCATCGGCTTCATGTCCGGCCCGATCGAGCCGAACGGCGGATAGTCCATGAACACGCCAATGCGCACGGTGCCCGATTTGGCAATGCTGTCGAGCGCATCGGCATGAGCGGCCGGCGAAAACGCGCTGAGCGCGCCAGCGCCGGTGAACGCGAGCGCTGCGGCCAGCGTGGCGAATGCGCGGCGCGCTGTCGATCGAACGGGCTTGAGTTGCTTAATGAGCTGATTCATGGTCTGTCCTCTGTCGAGTGTGTTGCAACTGTCGTGTTGGAATACGATTGATATCACTGCACCGCGCGCGCGGCGATCAGCTTGCACGCGTGCGGCGGCAGTTCGGCCAGCACCGGCATGCCGAGCGCAAGGCCCGGTGTTTCGCGCGGCGTAGTTGCGGCAGTCAGCGTAAAGCCGGCGCAATCGATCGTCGCCTCAAGCGAGGCGCCTACGTCGCGGATAAACGTGACCGTACCGGCCAGCCGGTTCGGCCCTGCGGCGGCGCCGGTCGCGGATTTCACGCAGACGTCCTCGGGACGGATCAGCAAACGGATGTCGCTCGTGGACTCCGGAACGCGAGCCGCCTGCGACACCGCAATGCGCACGCCGCCAGGAAGACTGACCGCGCCCGCGCCGTCGTAAGTGACCGGCAGGATATTACCGAGCCCGATAAAGTCGGCCACGAACTCGCTGACCGGATCGCGATAGATGTCGAGCGGCTTGCCGACCTGAGCGATGCGGCCTTTTTCCATTACGACGATTTCATCGGCCATGGTCATTGCTTCGCGCTGATCGTGCGTGACCATGATCGTGGTGATGCCGAGGCGCTGTTGCAGCAGGCGAATTTCCACTTGCATCGCTTCGCGCAATTTGGCGTCGAGCGCGGAAAGCGGTTCGTCCAGAAGCAGCAGTTTCGGCTGCGACGCGATCGCACGCGCAATCGCCACCCGTTGCCGCTGACCGCCGGAAAGCTGGGTGACCGGCCGGTTCGCCATGTGCGGCAACTGGATCAGTTCGAGCAGTTCGGCGATCCGGCGCGCCTGTTCGGGCTTCGGCGTCTTACGCAGCTTCAGCGGATAGGCGATGTTTTGCGCGACGCTCATGTGCGGAAAGAGCGCAAGCGACTGGAACACCATGCCGAAGTCGCGCTGGTTGGCCGGCACGCGCGTGATGTCGCGGCCCGCGAATTCGATGCTGCCCGAGGTCGGCGTTTCGAGGCCGGCGATCATCCGCAGCAAGGTGGTTTTGCCGCAGCCCGACGGGCCGAGAAAGCACACGAGCTTGCCGTCCGGCACGCTCAGATCGACGCTGTCGACAGCATAGGCCGCGCCGAAGCGCCGGGTCACGGCCTGCAAGGTCAGATGAGTCATCGAATGCTCCAGCAAGAAGGCGTCGGAAAAACACGTGCGGTCACAGCGCAACCCCTTCGTCGCCGATCAGCTTTTCGAGCAGCCAGATCAGCGCGAAATCGATCGCGACGATAAACACCGCGAAGCAGAACACGGTCGGATCGAGCGACGACACCGTGCGGCTGTACAGCCACACCGGCAAGGTCATTGTGTCGATGGTGTACAGGAAGAACGTCACGGTGAATTCGTTGAACGACACGATGAACGCGAACAACATGCCGGCGAGAATGCCCGGCCGCATCAGCGGCAGGATCACGTCGACGAGCGCGCGGGCCGGGCTCGCGCCCATCACGCAGGCCGCTTCTTCGAACTCGGGACCAATCGAGGCGACCGACGCCGCGCAGTTTTTCACCGTGAAGGGCAGAGCCAGAATCACGTGCGCGACGATCAGGCGGAAGACGCCGAGTTCGACCGGCAGCACGTTGAAGACAAGCAACAGCGACAGGCCCAGCATCACGAGCGGATAGACGAGCGGCAGCGCGACCAGTTGCTCGACCGCCGGTTTGCCGCGAAAGCGATAGCGGCTCAGCGCGTAAGCCGCGGGCACGGAGACGAGCGTCGCGATCAGCATGGTCGACAGCGCGACGATCAGGCTCGTGCTCAACGCGGCGCCCATCGAAAGCGAACTGGTTGCGTCCGGCGACACGAAGCTTTGCCATGCGGCGCGATACCAGTGCAGACCGTACGCGTGCGGCGGGAATTCCAGCGTGTCGGCCGCGCTGAACGACATCGTGATCATGGTGAGAATGGGCAGCGCGGCGACGAACAGCACGATCGCCGCGAGCAAGGCCGTGGCCTTGCCGAGCTGACCGGGCAGAGCGTTGGACAGACGCGGCCAGCGGGGCGGCGGCGACGCGCGATGCAAGCGCGCACTCGGGACGGGCGTGCTCATGCGTGGGGCTCCTCGGCGAGACGTTGGGTGCGGCGCACGAGTCGTTGTGAAAGCGCCATCACGGCGAGCGTCGCGATCATCAATACGACACCGGATGCCGACGCGGCCGGCCAGTTCAGCAAAGGCGCGACCTGATCGTGAACCAGTACCGCGAGCATCGGCACGCGGCGGCCGCCGAGCAAAAGCGGCACGGCGAACGCGCTGGCGTTGTAGGCGAACACGAGTAGCGCGCCCGACACCAGACCGGGCATGGCGAGCGGCAACAGGACATGCCGCAGCGTTTGCCAGCGCGTTGCGCCGAGCGTCGCCGCGGCTTCCTCGAATGAACTGGAGACGGCGCGCATGGCACTCGAAAGCGGCAGCACCGCAAGTGGAAACGCCGTCTGGATGAGGCCGAGCAGCACGCCGTTTTCACGGTACAGCCACATCAACGGACGATGCATGAGACCGCTGCCGAGCAGCGCGTGATTGAGCAAACCGGCCGGCCCGAGGATGATCAGCCAGCCATAGCCTTGCAGCAGCAGATTGACGAGCAGCGGCAGCAGCACGCCGGCCAGCAACAGCCGCCGCGCGAGACGCGACGTCGTGCGCGCCATCGCGAGCGCGACCGGAATGGCCAGCAGCACCGCGCAGATCATGCTCTGGAACGCGAGCTTCAATGTGAGCCACAACGACCGCATGAAGTAGCCGTCCAGCAGATCAGCGTAGTTCTGCAGCGTGAAGCCATGCCATTCGTTGCCTTGCGTGCCGAAGCTCATGCGCAACACGACGAGCGCCGCCGCGCCGAGCACCGCGAGAAACAGCAGGATCGGCGCGAGCAGCAGCCATGGCCTCGCCTTCTGCGCGACGCTGGCCGCAGGCGCGTCGGGTCCTGTGGCGTCGGGTCCGGCGATGAGTGCGGCGCGGGACGCGGCGCCCATGCCAGGCGCCGCCTCGTGAGCCGTAGCATCGGAGGAGGCCGCTGAAGCACGCCGCGAGAAGCGCGCTGGCATCGTCGTCATGCCGAAAAGATTTCGGTGTAGCGCTTGATCCACGCGGGCTGCACGGCGGCGAGCGCCTTGTCGTCATGCAGCACGGCTTTCTCGGCGATCTGCTGCGCGCTTGGCACGAACGCGCGGCTCTCGGCGGGAATCACCGCTTTCGAATTGACCGGGCCGTTGAGCACGTCGGCGGCCATGCGGCCTTGCACGCCGGCATCGAGCGAATGATTGATGAAGGCGTGGATGAGATCGATGTCGCCGGGATGCGATTTCGGGATCACCGTGAACATCAATTGCGTGGCGAAGCCTTCTTTCATGCCGTACGTCACGCCCATCTTGTATTCCGGCTTGCGAATCTGATCGGGGAAAAACGCCGGCGAATAGATGCCGCCAATGTCGAGCGAGCCGGTGCGAAAGAGATCGGCC
Organism: Paraburkholderia caledonica; assembly: GCF_000383275.1. Classification (NCBI taxonomy): domain Bacteria; kingdom Pseudomonadati; phylum Pseudomonadota; class Betaproteobacteria; order Burkholderiales; family Burkholderiaceae; genus Paraburkholderia; species Paraburkholderia caledonica. Next base: position 171,730 of record NZ_KB911045.1, read on the forward strand.
ACCTGGTTCGGATTTTCACCGAGCGTCATGACGTGGTCTTTCAGTTGCATCAGCTTCTTGAAACCGGGCTCGATGTTCTGCTGCGAGCCGCCGTTCATCTTCGCGGCGATGATCGCCAGATCGACCGCTTCGGCCCATTCCGGCGGCGGCAGGAACAGGCGGCCGGCGTATTTGGGGTCCCACAGCGCTTCATACGACGACGGCGCGGTTTTCACCGTCGACGTGTTGTAGATCAGACCGTCGGACCACAGCAGGTAGCCAATGCCAAAGCCGTTCGCGCCAGTGCGGTACTGCGGCGCCACTTCTTTCAGGTTGGGCAGCTTGTCGAGATCGGGCTTCATCAGCAAGCCAGCATCGCCGAGACCGGCTGCGCCCACGCCCGCGAGCGTGATGACGTCGTAGGTCGGGCGCTCGCCCGCGGCCTTGACCTTCGCGACCATGCCCGAGGTGCCGTCGGCGCGGTCGGCGATCACCTTCGCGCCGGTCTTCGCGGTGAACGTCGCGGCGATGTTGCGCAGCGCGGCCGCGCCCGTGTCGTCCGACCATGTCAGGAGCCGCAACGTCTTGCCGCTAAAGTTCTGCTGCTGCGCGCGCAGATTGACGAACGGCATCGGCAACGTGGACGCCGCGAGCGCTGCGCCAATCGTCTTGATGGCCTGCCTTCTGCCCCGTTTGATCTCTTGCATGGCGGTCTCCCTGTGTTGAACGCCTGTTGCCTGGTGATAATCGCTGTGACCGCTGCCGCCGCACCGCACGGCACCGATCGTTGGCGTTGGCGGATGCGTACTGTGGATGCACTCTAGGTTTGCCAAAATCCGTCAACAAACGAAATATGCGCATGGAGGGCATGACGTAATCTCATGCCGGGCACGTATCGCGAAGTGCGGAAAGCGCGTCACGCGATCCGCCCGAAGGTTGAGCCACCGGCGTATTCGGGTTAACGTCCATGCTTTTCCGCACTCTGCGCTTGCCCGTAGGTATGAGCAAAGCTCGGTTCTGGTGCGTTTGTGGCGGCCTCGTGCCCCGCTGCAGTGCGCGCCGCGCACATTCGGCGCGTTTTTCGACCGACGCATGAGCGCAACGCATGCCGCTACGCGTTGCCAAGACTCGTGCGGCGACGCGCGATCGCGTATCCTGTGGGCAGGCGACGAATGACGACATCGATCTATCTCGCCGCCGCAATGATTTTTTCTGATCCGGATACCTGATACTTCATGCGACGCCTTCCGCCGCTCAACGCGCTGCAGATTTTCGAAACCGTTGCGCGTCACCGCAGCTTCACGCGCGCCGCCGATCATCTGTGCCTCACGCAAGGCGCGGTGAGCCGGCAGATCATCGCGCTGGAGGACTACTACAAGTTTCCGCTCTTCAAGCGCCACGCGAAGGGGCTGACGTTGACCGCCGAGGGCGAGCTGCTGCTGCCGGCGGTGAAGGAAAGCTTCGCGCGAATCGAGGAGATTTCGCTGCGCTTGACGCGCCAACGCACGGACCTCGCGCTGAAGGTGCCCACTTGCGTCATGCGCTGGATGCTGCCGAAAATCATGCGCTTCCAGGCCGAATATCCGGACCTGCATGTGCAGATCACCACGACATGGCAGCATGACGTCGACTTCCAGCTCGAACCGTTCGATGCCGCGATCATTTATGGCTCGTCGCCCGGTGCGGACGTGCAGGCGGTGCCGTTATTCGAGGAGCGTCTCACGCCCGTGTGCGCGCCCGATCTGTTGAAGGACAAGCCGCTCGCGGCCGTCCGGGATCTCGCGCGGCATACGCTGTTGCATCCCACGCGCGATCATCGCGACTGGAAAATGTGGCTTGCCAAGGTCGCCGAAGCAGACACGGCAGACGCGCGTGAGATCGACGCCGAGCACGGGCCGAGCTTCGACACTCTGGACATGGCAACCAACGCCGCGTTGCAGGGCTTCGGCGTGGCGATCAGCGACCTCGCGCTAATCGACGAGGACGTGGCCGCGAGGCGCCTCGTGCGACCCTTCGATATGGTCCTCAAAACGGGTTGGCGCTACTACTTCGTGTATCCCGATTCGGTTGCGCATCAGCAGAAGCTGAATCTCTTTCGCGACTGGATCGCCGCGCATTGGGAAGAATAGGTGTCGATGTTCCGCGCGTTTGAAGGCGGCGCGGCAGAGCGCAAACCTACGGCGCGAACGACAGGAACAGATATGCGGCGAAGAGCGACAGATGCACCGCGCCCTGAAGGATCGTCGTGCGTCCTGTGCTCAGCGTCAGCGTGCCGACAATCAGCGTAAGCACGAGCAGCACGGTCTCCTTGCCGTCGAGGCCGAGCACGAGAGGTTGCCCCGTCGTCAGGAACACGGCCGCCACGGTTGGAATGGTCAAGCCGATACTCGCGAGCGCGGAGCCGAGCGCCAGATTCAGGCTGTTCTGCAAGCGGTCGGCGCGCGCCGCGCGCACGGCGGCTAGACCTTCCGGCAGCAACACCAGCGCGGCGATGATGATGCCTACCACCGCCGGCGGCGCGCCGGCATTCTGGACCGCTGTCTCCACGACCGGCGACAACACTTTCGCGAGCAGCACCACCGCGACGAGGCACGCCACCAGCAGGCCGCCGCTCGTGAGCGCGAGTCCGGCGCTGGGCGGCGCGGCGTGCACGTCTTCGTCGGGCACGTCGGCGAGAAAGTAATCGCGATGGCGAACCGTCTGCACGAATACGAACACGCCGTACAGCACTAGCGACGACGCACCGGCGAAAGCGAGTTGCGACGGCGACAGCATCGGGCCGACGCTCGTCGTCGTGTAGTTCGGCATGACGAGGGTCAACACCGATAGGGAGGCCAGCACGGCGAGAGCCGCAGCCGCGCCGCGGCTCTGAAAATCCTGCTCGCGGTGACGGATGCCGCCCACGAGCACGCACAGTCCGACGATCCCATTGCAGACGATCATGACCGCGGCGAACACGGTATCGCGTGCGAGGCCCGCTTTCTCGGGGCCGGACGTCAGCATGACGGAGACGATCAGCGCGACCTCGATCACGGTCACGGCCACAGCGAGAACTAGCGTGCCAAAGGGCTCGCCGACGCGGTGCGCGACCACTTCAGCGTGATGCACTGCCGTGAAGACCGCGGCGCAGAGCGCGATACCCACTAGCACGAGCAGTAACTGGTTGCCCGGCAACGCGTAGGCCGCGCCCAGTACGATCCACGCAACCAGCGGCACGGCGAGAGTCCAGCGGGGCAAGACGGTCGGCGGCTTGGCCATCGGGCTTCCTTTTGTCTGGTACTTGTTCGTGAATCGTGCGACGAGGCGGGCTATGAAAACGGGAGCGACGAATTAAACCGGTGCGTTAGGAGGATGGTGCAACGGTTTGGATGGTAGAGCTTTTTATCAGGCGCGGGGAAGGTTTGTTGATGGCGCTGCGGGTCGTGGCAGCACGAGATTGCGCAGGGAATTGCCACGCTGGAGGCCGCGTTGGAATGGTCTGGCCGGGATTGCCGACCGTGGACTGCAGACAGCGAACTGCGAACTGCGAACCGCTACGCGTCAAATGCAACGACATTGCTAAAGAGTTGCTCGAGCCTGTTACGCCCCGGCAGAGTGCCAACGTCAGGCAACTCGACGCCGGCACTTGCCGAGGTTGCTGCCGGCGCCACGCGAGCGCCGGCTTGTGGTCGTTACTGGCCGACTGGGCGAACCGTCAAAGCGTTCTTCACCGACGTCACGCCGGCCACGCCTTGCGCCGCTTGCGTTGCGATGTCGACTTGCGACTGGTCAGGCACCGTGCCGGCCAGCGTCACAGCGCCTCCGCGTGCGCGCACGTTGATGTTCGCGACGCTCAAGCCCTTGGTCTTGGCGAGCGCGCTACGGACCTTGCGTCCGAGCGCACGGTTGGCAGCCTTGGCCTGCTTGCCCGTTGCCGCCGACGACGCCGCGGTTGCCGGTGCGGACGCCGCCGCGTCGCTGCTTTGTGCGGACGCGTTGAGCGATGCCAATACGATCAGCGCGCCGCCGACCATCTTCATTGCCGTGGATGCTTTCATGCGAGTTTCTCCTTGTCGTGAATATGCTCGTCCCCTGGCGGAGACCATGTGTTGCACTACGGGTACAGCGGAATCAAATCGGAAGGACGTCACTGCGGGTCTTGCAAATGCTTGAGTCTGGCGAGCTCGTTTTGGCTGCTTCGACGGGCCGAAGCCTGCGTGAGCCGGTGCAGGCTTGTTTGGGGCCGGAAGCAAACGATACTCCAATTGGTTCCAGGGTGAATGCGGCGGTGCCCGGAATGAGGCTTTGCTACAACGGTGAAGCCATGATGAGCAAAGCTTTGCTGCATATCCGGGCGGGCTGGTGTAGGCCGTGGCGTCCCGTGTTCCCAAAAAGTGGACTAACGGTGGACTAACGTGGGCTTACCTTGGACTAACCAATGCATCAGCCCGCGGACTAACCCACTCACCAGTCACTGCAACCACCAACGCATTCAAAAAAGGCACGCTGCATGAGCAAATCATTGCTTCCCATCATCCCGTTGTCGCGTAACGATTTGCCCGTGGGGGCTGCTGACCTCGCGCGTTTCATGATCGGCAAATACCTCGTGCACGACGTGCCCGAAGGGCGTATGAGCGGTCGCATCGTCGAGACCGAGGCATATCCGGTAGGCGATTCGACCAGCCATGCGTTCATCGGGCGTCGTCCGTACAACGGCTCGATGTTTCTCGCGCCCGGCTACGCCTACGTGCGGCTCACCTATGGCCTATCGTACATGCTCAATATGTCTGCCGAAGCGGAGAACATCGGCGCCGGCATTCTGATTCGCGCGATAGAGCCGCTCGAGGGTCTGCCGCTGATGGAAGCGCGCCGCCCCGGCGTGCCGCTGCGCGACCTGGCACGCGGACCCGGCCGCCTCACTATGGCGTTGGGCATTGGCCAGTCCTTCGACGGCCAGGATCTTTGCAGCGGGCGCGACCTGTGGATCGGTGTCATCGAAAAAGGCGATACGCCGGTCGGTGTGACGACACGCATTGGCTTGTCCCGGGAAACGCATCGGCCGCTGCGCTTCTTCGAGCCGGGCAGCGCGTTCGTCAGTGGTCCGCGCAAGCTGCTTCTTGCACCTCACGCCGACCTCGGCGGCAATTCGCAAAATTGACCGTCTTGCGGACGCCGATCTCGCGGATACATACCGCAGCTTCGGACCACGGGAAGGCAGGCGTGGCACATCGGCGAAATTATTACGGCAACGATGCAAGCGGCATTTTGCCTGGCGGCAATTCCGGCTGACTTTTTCGATTACGACAATTATGTATCTCACAATTAGGGGTTTTCCCTCGGTGCGCCGGTGACTAGACTGGAATCACTCGCTTCCACACGGTGTGGCAAGCAGCAAATAAAACCAAGTCTGGAGGTAATAATCATGAAATCGCTTATCAAGGCAGTCGCCATTGCAGCCGTTCTCGCCGCTCCGGTCGCATCGTTCGCTCAATCGAGCCAGCAACCCGTGACGCGTGCGGAAGTCCGCAACGAGCTGATCCAGTTGGAACAGGCAGGTTACAACCCGGCAGTCAGCAATGACCCGAACTATCCGGCTGACGTCCAGGCCGCCGAGCGTCGCGTCCAGGCGCAAAATCCTGCAGTTGCGCAAACGCAATTGCCGGTTGCCGACACCAGCGGTTACGGCGGCGTGGCGAATGGCTCGTCGCAATCGGGCGGCGTGCGTGAGCCTATGACCGGCGCGAAGTCGGTGTATTTCGGCAACTAAGATTCTGCAGCTTGGCCGCGTCGGCAGTCTCCGCTAGTTGAGTCTGCAACCGGCCGGCCAGTTTCTTAAGGCCGCAGAGCGTTGGATTCATCAAGCGCGATACGGCTGCTGCCGCAAGCATTGCAATTCTGGATTTGAGTAGGAGAGCGTGCCGCTAGATCAGGCGGCGCGCGGTCTTCCAGCGGGATTGAAATACCGAATCACGTGGTTCTGACACGTTGGGCGGGCTAACGCAAAGACTCAGGTCCATGGCCGACACCGCGTCACACGGCGCCGTAGCCTGCATGCCAGGCAAAGCGTTGCGCGGTGTCACATACCGCCCAGGAATTCACAGGAACCTCCGCTGCCGCAAGGTAGCTTGGCCCAACCGTTCAGCGATTGGGCTTTTTTTGCGGCTCGTACATGCGGCAGGCGCGGCGCGTCAGGGACGCTCGCCGTGAATATAGAACTCTAGTTGCTGAATGGTGAACTGCTGTTCGGCGATGATGTTCTTCACGAGGTCGCCGATCGACACCATTCCCACGAGCCTGTCGTTTTCGATCACCGGCAAGTGGCGCATACGCCGCTCGGTCATGAGCGCCATGCAGTCGTCGGTGGTCTGCTCGGGGCGCACGAAGCGCACGGCCTTGCTCATGATCTCGCGCACCGGCGTGGCCTTCGATGACCGGTCCATCAGCACGACCTTGCGCGCGTAATCGCGCTCGGTGACGATCCCCGCGATGCTGTCGCCGTCCGTCACGACGAGCGCGCCAATGCCTTTCTCAGCCATCAGCTTGATCGCTTCGTACACGGAGTCGTCGGCCCGTATCGTGTAGACGGTCGTGTTGTTCGGTTTGGTTTTAAGAAGCTGTGCAACGGTTGTCATGGAGCGGCTCCGTTTCGCGGTGCAGCACGCCGGCGCGGCGGCTGTCGAGGACCAAGCAATTCCAGTATAGGCGCGAGACGCCAGCGAGTGTGTTCGGGAATACCTGGAGCGCGCGAAGCGTTTACTTCGGGTAGTGCGGCCTCAAACTATTGCACTTGCGGTGAGTTGGGCGCTTCGCTGGTGCAAGATCCGTGCGCCATGCATGGGCATACGGTGAGGTCGGCCGATTAGCGGTAAACTCCTGTCCGTACCTTATCCCCGGTTTCATCGGGTTCATGTTCAGCACCTTTGTCTAACGCCATGCTCACGTCTCACGATCCGTCGCCCGTAGTAGACGGCGCCATCAACGGCGAATGCGTCGTTCTCGACGCCACCGCCACGCTTCCCACGCGCTACGGCACGTTCACCTCTTACGTGTTTCGCGTGGTCGAAAGCGGCGCCGAACATCTTGCTCTCGTGATGGGCGACGTCGCGAACCGGTCTTCGGTGCTGACACGTTTGCACTCCGAATGCCTGACGGGCGACGTGCTCGGCTCGTACCGCTGCGATTGCGGCGAGCAACTCGATCTGGCGCTGCGCTATATCGCGGCCGAAGGCTGCGGCGTGCTTCTGTATCTGCGGGGGCACGAAGGCCGAGGCATCGGTCTGTCGAACAAGATCCGCGCTTATGCGCTGCAGGAGCAGGGCCGCGATACCGTCGAGGCTAATCTCGATCTCGGTCTGCCGGACGACTCACGCGAATACGACTCGGCGGCGGGCATCTTGCGCACGCTGAAAGTGACCTCGGTCCGCTTGATGAGTAACAATCCCGAAAAGTTCGACACGCTGTCCAAACACGGGATTCCGGTCTGCGAACGCGTCGCGCTCGCCATTCCGATGCGCGAGGAAAACGAGCGCTATATCCGTACGAAGCAGCTCAAGTTTGGGCATTACTTCGATGAGAATGAGTAGGCGGGAAGCGGCACGGCACACTACAGTGCAACCCGCGGCTCCTATCGCTTGAAGACTCGGAAGCGCTCGACCATCAAAGGTGTGAGCACGGGGAATAGAGCGCGAAATGGGTCGACGAGCGCGTCATCTGCGCGCTGCCGTCACGTTCCGCTGCATCTTTGATTTCTATCTTGCACGGACAATATCCACGCAATTCACCGGCAGTGCAAATTAAACGTTTGGACAGCAGGGCGAATATTTCCGCAACGTGCGGGAGGCAGGCGATCTGCCGCATGAATAAGCGCGCAGGCGCTGGCGAATGCGACTGTGCATGTGTCGCAACTGTTTGGAGCCGGGGTGGGACGCCCGATTCTGTGCGAGCGTCTGCGTGACTCGTGTTCGGCATGCGTTTGGCCGCGGCTATCGGATGTCTGCAATCCCGCAGTCTGATTACGCCAGACACCGGAAATTCGCTCGATTTTGTGCCGATATCATACGGTGGGTACCGCGGCTCGTGGCCGTCAAGGGGAAGTCACACGCGTGAAGTGTTTCGACTTCTCGAACAGGACTGGTCACGGTCGGGAGCGCGAGCTGGTGATCGTAGCCATTGCTCAAAACACCTTCGCTGCTTGCTTCGGAAGCGATCTTAATGGAACTAACAACTCGCTATGCCGCGACCACCTGAGGTCGCTGCACATCCCACAGGCGCGGCGGTCGTTTTAACGCTGAAATCGTCCCGCAGCACTGAATTGAATATCGGAAGCGTATTGAACGCAAACGATGAAGAATCTTCTGGCGCGTGTTACACAGCGTGTCGGTTTATTAGCCAACGGGCTCAGGAAAAATCAGCAGTTGCCGTCCAATGCAATGACAAAAGCCGGCTTTGCCAATTACCCCTGAAAATGACGACACCGGTCATACGCGACCGTTATTGGACCGCAATTCCGGACAGCCACATGCAATCTACGGCCCACTCGAACAGGATCATCTGTACGGAGCACATTTATGCTTGAAGGGTTTCGTTACGAGCCATCAGCGACCGGATTCACGCCTGCCTGGCTGGATATTGCGTTCAAGGAACGGGGCGTCAGCCGTTACGGACCAGGAGAATCCAACCCGAGGATTGCCGAATACAACAACACGACTCAACTCGCCGGTTATGACGACAAGATTTCGTGGTGCTCGTCATTCCTCAACTGGTGTATGAAGCAGTCAGGCATTCCCGGAACGGGATCGGCCTTGGCTCGCTCGTGGCTCTCGTGGGGCAATCCGCTCGATGCGCCGAGATATGGTTGCGTTGCAGTATTGACTGCCGACGACGCCGTCGAATGGAAAGGGCATGTCGGGTTCTTTATCCGATCGGACGCCGACAACGTCTACCTGTTCGGAGGCAACCAGCTCGGAGAGGTGAGGGAGTTGGCTTATCCGCTCGAACGCGTGCTGGCCTATCGCTGGCCGTAAGCAAAACCCGTTCGAATGACGAGGCAGGAAAGCGGCTCGGACCGCTATAACGGGCGAATTGCATCTCGCGGAGAGACTGCGGCCTCATGTGGAATGTCGAGGCGTTTTCTGAGCGCGAGCGCCCGTCGAAGCACCGCCACATCGGTCGAACGATCCGGTTTCCAGTGACCCTTATATGCGTCGTGCGTTAGCGCGGTCATCGGCCGCGAGACAGGCTAACGCTTCGCTCGCACTCGAGGCCGTCTGCACCTGCGCCCCAAAGCTACGCCCCTGCGCAACTCACTTCATTCTCACGACGACCTTGCCCTTGGCACGTCCTTGGGCCAGATATTCGAGCGCTTCCTTCGCCTGCTCAAACGGAAACACCTTGTCAATCACTGGACGAAGCTGTTCCGACTTGAGGAGTTCGCCAATTTCACAGAGTTGGGCTCCGTCGGGGCGCATGAAGAGAAATGAATACGTCACATCCCGCTTCTTCGCGAGCCGCTTGATCTTGCGGCTCATTAGGCCGAACACCAACCTCAAAATAAAGTTCAGCCTGCGGGCGCGGGCGAACGCTGCGTCCAGCGGCCCGATGAGCGACACGATCTGGCTCCCCGGTCTGAGAATGCCTATGGATTTCTCAATCGCATCGCCTCTGATGGTGCCAACCACAACGTCGTAACCGTCCAGAACTTTCTCGAACTCCTGCTTCTTATAGTCGACAACCTCGTCTGCACCCAGACTGGTCACCAGTTGCACGTTGCCCGTGCTGGTTGTCGTTCCCACGCGGGCGCCGAAGTGCTTTGCGAGCTGGATCGCAAACGTGCCAATGCCGCCCGACCCGGCAGGAATGAAAACTTTCTGGCCGGCTTGAAGGTGGGCGCGCTCTTTCAACGCCTGCCACGAGGTGAGCCCGACCATCGGAACGGCCGCAGCCTGCACAAAGTCGAGGTTGACCGGCTTCGACGCAGCAACGCTCTCCGGCACCGCCGCGAATTCAGCGATCGAGCCCCTGCCGAGATCGAAAAGGCTGGCAAAGATTGCATCGCCCGGCTTGAAACGCGTCACGTTACTGCCGACCTCGGTTACCACGCCGGCAATATCGCTGCCCACCGTAGCGGGCAACTCGAATTTGAGGACGGGCTTGAAGGTCCCCGACGGAATCATGTTGTCGATCGGGTTCAACCCCGCCGCGTGGACCTGTACCAACAGTTCATCAGGCTTGAGCGTGGGGCGGGGCACTTCGGCGAACCCGATTTCGGGTGTCTTGCCGTAGCGTTTGAAGGTGAGCGCTTTCATGGTGTTCTGAATCCAGTTTTGGGTACCTGTCGCCGGCCGCGATGTTTTCAATGCGCCAGAAATTCCAGCGCTTTGATCACGAAGTCGGCGTGATACTGAAAGATGCCTCCGTGTCCTGCGTCCTCGTAAATGACGAACTGCGCGTTGGGAATGCGGCGCGCCATATCGTGGCTCAAGGCGGTAGGCACCATGATGTCGTTGTCTCCATTTGCGATCAGAACAGGCATGTGCAGGCGGCCGAGATCCTGCGGCGCCTGCCGGCCCCAAGCCTTGATCGCCTTGAGCTGACGAAGCAACGCGCGGGGTGTCGGCCCTCTGTCGCGCTCCGCCGTGCGTTCCTTCAGCCTCTTCAGGAACGCGCTCGCTGCCTCGCGGCCATTAGCGGTGGAGGTGAAGAACAGATAGGTCTTGGGATCGCGCATCGTCAACAGGCCCTTGAGCATCAATGGCCAGGACTTGGCCCCCACACGGTCGATGCCCCGGCCGCCCCCGGGCCCCGTACCTGTGAGGATGAGCCTGCGCACCAGGTCCGGCGCCTTTAGCGCCACGTCCTGCGCGACGAAACCGCCGAGCGAAAAGCCGAGCAGATCGACCTGACTGAAACCCATCGCGTGGATCAACGCGATGGTGTCGCGCGCCATCTCATCCACGGTCACGGGCGCGAGGCCACCAGACAGCCCGATTCCGCGATAGTCGATCGCGATGATGCGATGCTTGCGAGCGAGGCCATCGACGATGCGCGGATCGAAGTTGTCCAGCACGGCGCCCCAGTGGTTGAGCAGGATCAGCGGAATGCCGCCGTGCGGGCCAAGCTCGCGGTAAGCGAAAGTGGTTCCGGCCGCCGTGACATGGCTGTTCTGTGCGCGGGCATAGGACATTGCCGACTGGCTAACCCTGCCGGTCGAATCGATCGTCTGCAACGCGCGTGAGCGTTGTGTGTGCGTGATGGTCATCGAGCTACATCTCAAGAACTGAGCCGGGGAATCGGTCGATTAGGCATGGCTGGCTTTCGCGTAGACAGGGGCCAAAGTGTTCAGGCTTCTGACCGGTAGCGATCGGCCGCGTGCGCTTGTCGAATATCCGACAGGAGCCCTTGACGCGCGCCATCCAGCGCCTCCCAGCGGCCGGCCACATGCAACGGCGGGATGGTGACCAGTTCGCGGCGGTCGAAACCGACGAGCGCCGCATCAACCAGTTCGCCGACCTCCATCACCTCGGCAAGCGAATTGACGTCGATGCCGGCGCGCTCCCAGATTTCCGTACGGGTCGCTGCCGGCAGCACCGCCTGCACATAAACGCCGCTGGGCGACAACTCGAGGTGCAAGCCCTGCGACAGAAACAGCACGAACGCCTTGGTGGCGCCGTAGATCGACATACCAAACTCGGGCGCGAGGCCCACCACCGAACCAATGTTGACGATCGCGCCTGTGCCCGACTCGACGAAGTGCGGAGCGACCGCGGCTGCCAGCCGCGTCAGCGCCGTGGTGTTGAGCGTGATCAGGCGTTCGATGCCCTCGCTGGTCTGCTGCAGGAATCCGCCCGACTGGGCCATCCCCGCGTTATTGATCAGGATACCTATGCTAGCGTCGTCGCGCAGTCGGGTCTCGACTGCGGCCAGGTCCCCCGGCTGGGTCAGGTCAGCCTGCAGCACTTCGACGGCAACACCGCTTTCTTCACGCAGGCGTGCGGCCAGCGTATCGAGGCGCGCCTTGTCGCGTGCAACGAGCACGAGGTCGTGGCCGCGGCGTGCGAAGCGCTCGGCGTAGATTGAACCGATGCCGGAGGATGCACCGGTGACGAGAACAGTCGGAAGCGTGGTCATGAGTAGTTTCCTTCAAATGAGCGTTTGGATGGGGCGCAAGCGCTGCGCGCCTCAAGCGGTGATGGCTGGGTAATCGGTGTAGCCCGCGGCGCCGCCACCATAGAGCGTGGCGAAATCGGGCTGAGCCAGCGGGGCGCCGGTCTTCAGGCGCTCGACCAGATCGGGATTGCTGATGAAGGCACGACCGAACGCGAACAGGTCTGCGGTGCCCTCGTTGAGCCTGGCGGTGGCGAGCTCCAGGTCGTAGCCATTGTTGGCGAGATAGGTCTGCCTGAACCGCTGTCGCAGTGCGTCGTAGTCAAACGGTGCAAAATCGCGCGGGCCGCCCGTCGCACCCTCGACCACGTGCAGGTAGACGATGCCCAGCGCGCTGAGCTGCGCCGCGATGTAGTCGTACTGCGGCTGAGGATCGCTGCACGAAATGCCGTTTGCCGGTGAAACAGGCGAAATGCGCACGCCGGTGCGATCGGCACCAATTTCTTTCACCACGGCCGCGACGACTTCCAGCAACAGGCGCGCACGGTTCTCGATAGAGCCGCCGTAGGCGTCAGCGCGCTGGTTGGCCCCGTCCTTGATGAACTGCTCCAGCAAATAGCCGTTCGCACCGTGAATTTCCACGCCGTCGAAGCCGGCCGCAATTGCGTTGGCCGCAGCCTGACGGAAATCGTTCACGATGCCCGGCAATTCGACAAGCGCCAGCGCACGTGGCTGGGATACCTCGACAAATCCGTTGTTGACGAAGGTTTTCGTCTCCGCGCGAATCGCCGAAGGCGCGACCGGCGCAGCGCCGCCGGGCTGGACGTCGGCGTGCGAGACGCGTCCGACGTGCCAGAGCTGCGCGAAGATGTGCCCACCCTTGGCGTGCACGGCCTCGGTGACCTTGCGCCAGCCGGCAATTTGCTCAGGCGTGTATAGGCCCGGCGTGTCCTGATAGCCCTGTGCCTGGGCCGACACCTGGGTGGCTTCCGTGATGATGAGGCCCGCCGAAGCGCGCTGGGCGTAGTAGGTCGCGGCCAGTTCGCTGGGCACTAGCCCCGCGCCCGCGCGATTACGCGTTAGCGGTGCCATGACAAAGCGATTGGCAAGCGTCAGGCGGCCAAGGGCGTAGGGCTCGAAAAGCGTCGTTCCGGTCATATCGGTCAGACTCTGGGTTGGCAATGGACGCAATGATGATGGTCATAATCTAACGTGTCAAGGTTTTGATGATGATCGACATCAATGTATAATCCAACCTTCGAACACATGAACCACTGTGGTCACGAAATGAAGATCACCAAGGCACAGGCGCAGGCCAACCGGGAACGCGTCGTCGAGACGGCGTCAAAGCTGTTTCGGGAGCGCGGCTACGATGGGGTGGGAGTTGCCGATCTGATGGCAGCGGCCGGCTTCACGCACGGCGGCTTTTATAAGCAGTTCGGCTCCAAGTCCGATCTAATGGCGGAGTCGGCGGCCTGCGGTATTGCGCAGACCGTGGCGCTGAGCGCGGGTGCCGAGGCACCTGAGTTTGTGCGGTACTACCTTTCCCGCGAGCACCGCGACGCCCGCGCGACCGGCTGCACGATGGCTGCGCTGGGTGGGGATGCCGCACGTCAGTCAGACGCAGTTCGGGCCGAGTTTGCGGCCGGTATTGAGAACCTGCTGACTGTGCTTTGCCCCGAAGGCGGTGCGGGGGACGGTGCGGACACGGGCCAGGCGCGAGCCAGGTCCCTCGACATGCTGGCGCATGCGGTCGGTGCGATTGTCATGTCGCGCGCCTGCCCGGACGATTCGCCGTTGGCCGACGAAATCCTTGCGGCTTGCCGTGACCAGATTCTGGCGTCAATGAGCTCGTCGACGACCGCGGGCGAAGAACCGTAAGGGTATTGGCCTGTACCCGTGCATGCTCCGCCATCTGTCGTCGTGCGCATTCTCGATGGAGAGAATGCCAAGCCCGAATGTTCGCGATCACCTGGCTCTCGAGCTACAGCGCGCAAAAAATCCCGCCGGGCGGACTGGCCGGCGGGCCCCGAGATCCGAACCTCGGTGACAAGTCCGGAGGGTTCGGAAGGAGAACGAACTGCGATGGCTGGACCAACCGCCTGGCCATCCCACTGCGCTCCCCAGGTATAAAGCCGTCAGACCTGCAAAGCATCCATCATGCGGGTCCGGGCTTGCGACTCCCGATCCCTGGACTCATGCCTTGGCAAATTGCAGGCCGCCGAAATTCTGGATCGTGGGAATGTCGACTTTCGTGTACGTGCTGATCTGGGTAACCGGTGCGACCACGATACTCGGGCTGGCGAAGCCGCCACCATAAGCAGCATTGAAGTTCCCGAAGTTGAAGTTGCTGCCGCCGCGTACAGCGGACAAGGCCTTGGCGGACAGTTCTTCGGTGTGGGCGATATCTCTGATGGTCAGCGAGGTCATGGTAGGTCTCCTGGAGCTGCTTCTCTGTTTGGGTTTAAAGAGTGTGGTTCGACGTGCAAGCGGGGAGAGCGCACCTCTATGGGATGAAACGGCATCCGATGTCGGTGCGACTCTCCGCGGCGCTTAACTCACGCCTTGGCAAGCTGCAGGCCGCCGAAATTCTGGATCGTGGGAATCTCGACTTTCGTGTACGTGTCAGTCTGCGTGACGGGTGCAACTACGACGCCCGGGCTGGCGAAGCCGCCGCCATAGGCAACATTGGCGTTGCCGAAGTTGTAGTTGCTGCCGCCGCGTACAGCGGACAAGGCCTTGGCGGACAGTTCTTCGGTATGGGCGATATCTTTGATGGTCAGTGAGGTCATGGTAGGTCTCCTGGAGCTGTTTCAGTTTCGGTTTAACGAGTGTGGTTCGACGTGCAAGCGGGGAGAGCGCACCTCGACGGGATCGAACGGCATCCGCTGTCAGCGCGACTCTCCGCGGCGCT